>NZ_VBWF01000001.1:0-183463 GCF_009910445.1 Pseudomonas sp. 9.1(2019)
ACAGCAGCCTCTGTTGCTGTCAAGCGGTTATTTTCAGATGTTTTCAAAGTTTCCTTTGTAACATCAACCACTTGCGCTTTCGATCTCTCGTTAGCGGGAGGCGAATTCTACAGCGTTACACGCTGCTGTCAACACCTCATTTCCTGCTTCGATGACTTGAAGCTGACACTGCCGAAGAACCGTCCAACTCATTGAAACTCAAGGAGTTTTCCGTTTCGACTGCGCCGGAAGTGGGCGAATTATAGGCCGTTGGAATTCTGAGTCAAGGACTAATTCAGATTCAGGCCACCGATACCGGTTTCTTCTTATATAGACGAGGAATTCGACGCATCACTGCAGGTATGCGCAGCAGCAGCAGACATATACCTATAGAGGCATAGATCGACCATTCCTTGAGGTCAGCCCGCACAATCCAGAGCATATGCAGCAAACCAAGCCCCAAAACCACATAGACCAGACGATGGAGCTTCTTCCAGCGCACCCCCAAACGCCTCTGGCTGTAGCGATTTGAAGTCACCGCCAATACCAGCAAACACAGAAACCCCAGACTCCCGACAATAATGTAAGGCCGCTTGCGCAATTCCACGCCCAGCTGCGACCAGTCGAACCCCAACACGAAGGTCAAATAGGCACACAGGTGCAAGACTACATACGCAAAACACCACAAACCCAATTGACGGCGCACTGCAATCCAGCCTGCCCAGCCCGTGAGCTTCTGCATCGGCGTCATGCATAGCGTCACCAACAGCAGAATCAGCGTCCCCAATCCAAGCCGATCGACCAGCACCTTCCCCGGATCAGGCCCCAAAGCCAAACTCCAGGCTTCATACAGCCAAAACAGGGGCCAGACAGCAGCAGCAATAAAGACACTTACACGCCACAGACCTAGTCGCATCAATAGTTCTTCCTGAGGTCGAGACCGGTATATAAAGAAGCAACTTCATCGGCATACCCGTTGAACATCCGGGTATCACGCACATTCGGACTAAACAGGCTGCTCGGCAAACGCCGCTCACGCGCCTGAGTCCAGCGCGGATGATCGACTTGCGGATTCACATTGGCATAGAAACCGTATTCATCAGCAGCAATGCTTTGCCATGTGGTCTTTGGCTGCTCTTCGACCAGACTGATCCGCACAATCGACTTAACGCTTTTGAAGCCATACTTCCAGGGCACCACCAAACGCAGCGGTGCGCCATTTTGATTGGGCAACTCACGCCCATACATGCCCACCGCCAGTATCGCCAACGGATTCATCGCCTCATCCAGCCGCAAGCCTTCAACATAGGGCCAGTCAATCAACGCAAATCCCGAGCGCTGCCCCGGCATGACCTTTGGGTCCTGCAAGGTTTCAAAACGTATGTATCTGGCTTTGGAGGTCGGCTCCACTTGCTTGAGCAATGCAGAGATTGGAAAACCGATCCACGGGATCACCATTGACCACGCTTCAACGCAGCGTAATCGGTAAATCCGCTCCTCCAACTGATAAGGCTTCATAAAGTCTTCAAGGGCGTATCGCCCAGGCTTGCCCACCTCGCCATCCACCACCACCGTCCAGGGCTCTGTTTTCAAAGCGCCCGCGTTCTGAGCAGGATCTCCCTTGTCAGTGCCGAACTCGTAAAAGTTGTTGTAGTGGGTTGCATCCTTGAATGGCGTGATCGCCTCGTCCTTGACCGTGATTGCCTGCCACTTGGTCTGCGGCAGCTTCTCGGCAAACCAGCCCGGCGCCTTGCCCGGTTCTACACCGGCATAGCGGCCTGCATCATCTGCATTCGCCCAGCGCGGAATTGCACCCACAGCCAATCCGGCAAGGGAGCTACCCAGTAGTGCACGACGGGACAAATAGAAGGGTTCAGGCGTAACGTCCGACTCTTTGCAGTCGGACGCTTTAGGCAGCTTGATGAGCATGACAACTCCGTAGTATTGGAGGACTGATGCACCAATAGACTACGGAGTTCGGGAGAAATTACATCACTCTGCTGCTTTGTTACGGCGCAGACGCAACAAATACTGGATCGGTCCCGAGGCCGCATAGGCCAGGAAAGCCAGCAACAAGATGCGCGGCGGATCGCTGAACACAACAGCGAATACCAGGACTACAGCCAGGATCGCCACAAAAGGAACGCGCCCTTTCAAATCCAGCTCTTTAAAGCTGTTGTACTTGATATTACTGACCATCAGCATGCCCGCGGCAGCTACCAGCAAGGCCACCAGGAACGACATTTTCGAACCCTGGATTCCGTAATCGCTGAACGCCCAGACAATACCCGCAACCACACCCGCCGCAGCCGGACTTGCCAGACCAATGAAGTAACGTTTGTCAGCCGTTCCAACCTGCGTGTTGAAACGCGCCAGACGCAACGCGGCACCAGCTACATAGATGAAGGCGACCATCCAGCCGACCTTGCCCATATCCCCCAGCGCCCAACCAAAAGCCAGCAAGGCAGGAGCAACACCAAAGGCAACCATGTCGGACAAGGAGTCGTATTCGGCCCCAAACGCACTTTCGGTATTCGTCATACGGGCCACACGGCCATCAAGACCATCCAGCACCATCGCTACAAAAATCGCGATAGCGGCAAAAGCAAAATACTTGCTGGCACCAGCAGCATCACCTGCACTCATTGCGCTTTGAGCGCTCATGGAGTTGATGATGGAATAAAAGCCGGCGAAAAGGTTCGCCGTAGTGAACAGGTTCGGCAGCAGATAGATACCACGATGCCGGACTTTGCGACCTTCAGCGTCATGCCCTTCTTCGACATGCTCATCGATAGGCAGCAGGCTATCGGCGTCAGAAGCCTGTTTTGGCTCTTCGGGACGTTCGCTCATGGACATTACCTTGCAACGATATGGAAAGTTTCAGTAGAGGCTTGCAGACCGAGACCGACCCGCAAACTATCCTGCTTTATACCAGAAGCCGCCGCTTAAACGAAAAAACGCGGCCTAGGCCGCGTTTTCTCTATAGGTTTTTTGCTTAGTTCTTGTCTTTGTCGACGATTTTGTTCGCGCCGATCCAAGGCATCATCGAGCGCAATTGGCCACCGATGACTTCGATACCATGGGCAGCGTTGTTACGACGCTTGGCGGTCATCGACGGGTAGCCAGTAGCACCCTCGCTGATGAACATCTTGGCATATTCACCATCCTGAATGCGCTTCAGAGCGTTGCGCATTGCCTGACGGGATTCAGCGTTGATGATTTCCGGGCCAGTGACGTACTCGCCGTACTCGGCGTTGTTGGAGATCGAGTAGTTCATGTTGGCGATACCGCCTTCGTACATGAGGTCAACGATCAACTTCAACTCGTGCAAGCACTCGAAGTAAGCCATTTCCGGGGCATAGCCCGCTTCAACCAGGGTTTCAAAGCCGGCTTTGACCAGCTCGACAGTACCGCCACACAGAACCGCCTGCTCACCGAACAGGTCGGTTTCAGTCTCGTCCTTGAAGGTCGTTTCGATGATGCCGGTACGACCGCCACCCACGCCCGCGGCGTAAGACAGTGCAACGTTTTTGGCGTTGCCGGATGCGTCCTGGTAGATCGCGATCAGGTCGGGAATACCGCCGCCCTTGACGAACTCGGAGCGCACAGTATGGCCCGGTGCTTTTGGCGCAATCATGATCACGTCAAGGTCAGCACGCGGAACAACCTGGTTGTAGTGGATCGCGAAGCCGTGGGAGAAGGCCAGTGTTGCGCCCTTCTTGATGTTCGGCTCGATTTCGTCCTTGTACAGCGCCGACTGGAACTCGTCCGGGGTCAGGATCATGACCAGGTCGGCAGCAGCAACAGCGCTGGCAACGTCAGTAACTTTCAGGCCATGAGCTTCGGCCTTGGCCACAGTGGCCGAACCTTTACGCAGACCAACAGTAACGTCTACGCCGGAGTCTTTCAGGTTGCACGCCTGGGCGTGACCCTGGGAGCCGTAACCGATAATGGCTACTTTCTTGCCCTGGATGATCGAAAGGTCGCAGTCTTTGTCGTAATAAACTTTCATGATTTTCCCTTATATCCAGGCCATTCAGGCCATTTACTAATTGTTAGTTATTAGATGCTGAGTACTTTGTCGCCGCGAGCGATGCCCGTGACGCCACTACGAACCGTTTCCAGGATCGACGCGGTACCAATCGACTGAATGAAGCTGTCGAGCTTGTCACTTGTACCGGTCAATTGCACGGTATACACACTGGCGCTGACATCAACGATCTGGCCACGGAAAATATCCGTCGTACGTTTAATCTCTGCGCGCTGTGCACCGGTAGCCTTGATCTTGACCAGCATCAACTCACGCTCGATGTGAGCGCTCTCCGACAGATCGACCAGCTTGACCACTTCGATCAGCTTGTTCAGGTTCTTGGTGATTTGTTCGATGACTTCATCGTGACCGACAGTGGTCAGCGTCAGACGCGACAAGGTCGGGTCTTCAGTCGGCGCCACGGTCAGGCTTTCGATGTTGTAGTTACGTTGCGAGAACAGACCGACAACGCGAGACAGGGCACCGGGTTCGTTTTCAAGAAGCAGGGAAATAATGTGCCGCATGATTAAGTACGCTCCGTCTTGCTCAGCCACATGTCGCGCATGGAGCCGTCTTTGATCTGCATCGGGTAAACGTGCTCACTGGTATCGACCTGGATATCCAGGAACACCAGGCGATCTTTCATGGCGAAGGCTTCTTCCATCTTCGGCTTCAGATCTTTCAGATCAGTGATGCGGATCCCCACATGCCCATACGCTTCAGCCAGCTTGACGAAGTCAGGCAGCGATTCCATATAGGAGTGCGAGTGGCGACTGCCGTAGTTCATGTCCTGCCACTGACGAACCATGCCAAGAACGCCATTGTTCAGGCTGATGATTTTTACTGGCAGGTCATACTGCAGGCAAGTCGACAATTCCTGAATGTTCATCTGAATACTGCCCTCGCCTGTCACGCAAGCAACGTCAGCGTCAGGAAAACTCAGTTTCACACCCATGGCTGCCGGGAAGCCGAACCCCATCGTGCCCAGGCCGCCGGAGTTGATCCAGCGATTAGGCTTGTTGAAGCGGTAATACTGAGCAGCGAACATCTGGTGCTGACCCACATCGGACGTTACATAAGCGTCGCCCTTGGTGACTTCGCAGAGCATTTCGATCACAGCTTGTGGCTTGATCTTGCTGCCGTCGCCCTTGTCATAAGGGAACAAACCTTTATCACCGCGCCACTCGTCGATCTGTTTCCACCAGCTGTTAACCGCTTCAGCATCCGGTTTCTCGCCAATGTCCTTGAGGATCGCGACCATTTCGCTCATCACGCTCTCCACCGGACCTACAATCGGCACGTCTGCCTTGATGGTCTTGGAGATGGATGCCGGATCGATATCCACATGGATGATCTTGGCGTTCGGGCAGAACTTGGAAGGGCCGTTGATGACACGGTCGTCAAAGCGCGCACCCACTGCCAGAATCACGTCAGCGTTATGCATCGCCATGTTGGCCGTGTAGCTGCCATGCATGCCGAGCATGCCGACGAACTGACGATCAGTGCCAGGGTATGCACCCAGGCCCATCAGCGTGTTGGTCACCGGCACGTTGAGCATTTTGGCCAGTTCGGTCAAAGGTGCTGAACCGCCGCCCAGGATAACGCCGCCGCCTGCGTACAGAATCGGACGCTTGGCCGCCAGAAGCATCTCGGCTGCCTTGCGGATTTGCCCCGAGTGCCCGCGCACTGCCGGGCTGTAAGAACGCAATTTGGCTTTTTTCGGGAAAACGTATTCAAACTTTTCAGCCGGGTTGGTCATATCTTTAGGGATATCGACCACGACCGGGCCAGGACGGCCGGATTGTGCGAGGTAGAACGCCTTTTTCATGACCTCCGGGATTTCCGAAGCATGCTTGATCATAAAGCTGTGCTTCACGATGGGCCGGGAGATACCGATCATGTCGGTTTCCTGGAAGGCATCGGTTCCGACCATGGTGCTGGGCACCTGACCGGAAATGATCACCATCGGGATGGAGTCCATGTAGGCGGTTGCAATACCGGTAATGGCGTTGGTCGCACCCGGCCCGGAAGTCACCAGTACTACACCGGCTTTACCGGTAGCACGGGCATAGCCGTCAGCCATATGGGTTGCCGCCTGTTCGTGGCGAACCAGGATGTGGGTAACGTCCGGCTCTTTGAACAGCGCGTCGTATACGTGAAGGAGAGCACCGCCCGGGTACCCGTAGATATATTTGACACCTTCGTCGCGCAAAAAGCGGACGAGCATCTCACCGCCAGATAAAAGCTCCACGTTGTTCACCTCTAAAACGCCAGAATACCGTCCACAAAAATGCGAACGGGTCTTAATAGGTTTACTTTTCAGCAGAGCATGAGCGACGGTGGTCGCCGACTACGTCAGCACTGACTGAGCAAGTATTGGGAGCGCCCCAAATGTTGCGGGGTTTTCCCACCCAGCGCGAGGTAACGCGTTGCGGGTGTAACAAGTCGGCGCGGGTGTGCGCCTCATGATCTGCTGAGAGAGCCTGCTTCTGGCAGTCCCTCTACAGCGGACTTTCGATTCTTCTGTTTCAGCCCCCCCAAGTCAAGCAGTAATTGCGCTTTTTTCCATCAAAGCGCATGAGAACGTAGAAGAATCTGGCTTGAGGAGGGATAAAACTCGCCTGAATGGCGCAAAGTGGTAGAAATATGCGCAAGACTGCCGAAAAAGTCGGCAGTCAGGCAATTAACCAGCGCTGACAATCAGTTGGTCGAACTTTTTCAGCGCTGAGCGCAGACCCAGACTCTCTTGCGGCCTGTCGGCATAAACCATCTCGGCCATCTCCAGAATCCCCGACACCTTTGGCAGTGGCAGATCCTGCTCCAGGATTTGTTTCATCCTTGTCAGGAAAATCCACTGCAACCACTGATGAAAGTCCAGGGTATCAACGGAAAATGGCTCAACGCTGCTCAAGGCTTCGGAGCCGGGGGACACTTCATCCCACCAGCCCTGCAAGCGCAATTCACGTTCAATAAGCAGCAACTGGTCGGCAATCGACGCGAAACGTGGATCCATCAGAGACTCACCTTGGCTTTTTGACGGGCCAGTGCCGCGCCAGCCGCGTCGCCCTGCTTCTCACGGGCCTGGGCAATCAAGCCCCACAGGCTTGCCTGCAAGTCCGGACGTCCATTGGCAAAGGTCAGACCGCGACGGGCAAACTGCTCTGCCTGAGCGGCATCGCCCTGGGCCATACGGACCTGGGCCAGACGATAAAGCACCTGCGGCTCACGCGGCGCCACACGTTGCGCCCGCTCCAGACTCGACGAAGCGCCATTGAGGTCACCACTGGCCTGCTGCTGCTGAGCAGTGGTCAGCAGCGCCAAGACCGGGCCATCCAGCTGCTCATCGGCAGCCAGTGCGCCACTGCTGGACGGAATGCCGGAAGGAACGCCGCTCGGGATGATCGGTGCCGGGGCACTGTACGCAGTGTTTGGCGTATAGCTGCCAGTACTGATGGGCGCGGCAGCCGGGCCCGGGGTAATAGGCCCCGGAGTAAAGGGCTGGCTGCTGATCGGTGTCGAGACGCTAGCCCCGCCACCCGGGATCATTACCACCACGCCCGAATCCTCGGTAATCGTCCGCGGTTGCGCAGCCCGTTGCGCAGTAGCCTGTGGATAATTATTCGCCGTACGCTGGGACGAAACACGCTCACTGTTCGATACCGGCACACCGGAGTCGACCACAGGGATCGAACCCTGTGGCACGCTGGCGCAACCATTGAGCAAAGCCAGGGCTGAAACAGCCGGAATCCACCACTTATTCACGTCAAACCCTCTTTGCTTAATTCAACCAGCCTTTGACCCAATCCATCACGGCATCGCCCGTCGCAGGCGCCTGGGCGCCACAACTGGCCCCCGCAGGTGGCTCACTGCCGCGAATATACGGCATCTGCACCGCGCCCGGGCAGCTGGCATCAGAGCCCTGCCCCGTATGCGGATCGATCCAGGCCTGAACAATGTTATCGGGCTGCGGCATGTCCAGCGGCAACGGATCGGCTTTATTCATAAAGCTGGTCCATACCTGCAAGGCGCCAGTGGCTCCGGTGAACGGCGTCTTGCCATTGTCATCGCGCCCCAGCCAGACCACTGCCAGCAAATCCTGGCTAAAGCCTGCAAACCAGCTGTCACGGGAATCGTTACTGGTACCGGTCTTGCCCGCCAGCGCCAGGCTTCGAGGCAGCACGTTATAAACCGAGCGCCCCGTACCTTCGCGCATGACATGTTGCATTGCATTCTGGATCAGGTAGATCGAACCCGGATCGAAGCGCTGCTGGATCTGAAACGGATAGCGTTTGAGCGGCTCACCTTCTGCCGTCAGGACACTGCGGATCCCGCGCATAGGCGTATTGAAGCCGCCGTTGGCCAGCGTCTGATACATCGTCGCCACTTCCATCGGACTCAGCGCGCCAGCTCCCAGCAACATGGACGGGAAAGCCGGAAACTCGCGTTCGACGCCAAGTCGCGCCAGGGTCTTGAGCACATTAGGCACGCCAACTTCCTGACCCAACCGGACTGTGCCCAGGTTGTAGGAGTTCATCATCGACTGATACAGAAAAACCGTCCCGTGAGAGCGACGGTCATAGTTCTGCGGCTTCCATACCTGCCCATCCGCCCCCTTGATCGACAGCGGATCATCCGACAGCCAACTGGTCAGGGTGTACTGGCTAGGCCGCTCAAGGGCAGTGAGGTATACCGCCGGCTTGATTAGCGAGCCAATGGGACGCACAGCATCCAGCGCGCGGTTAAAGCCCGCGTAGCCAGGTACGCGACTGCCAATAAGTGCCTGAACTTCGCCGGTTTCCGGGTTGGTCACCACCATCGCCGCTTCGACTTCATCCGAGCCTTTACGCCCGGTAAGACGTTTGAAGGTCTCACCGACGGCAGCTTCCGACTTCATTTGCAGGATCGGGTCGAAGCTGGTGAAAATGCGCAGCCCCTCTTCAGTCAAGTCTTCGTCGCGATAATCCTCGCGCAGCTGACGCTTGACCAAATCCAGGAAGCCCGGGAATGAACTGTCTGCAAGGCTGCCGCGTTTGGTCACGCCCAGTGGCATTTTCTTGGCTGCAGCCACCTGTTCAGCTGTCGCCACGCCCTGCTGTTCCAGCAGGTCGAGCACCAGATTGCGCCGCTCCAGCGCACGCTCAGGGTAACGACGCGGGTTATAGGCTGAAGGCCCTTTGACCATCCCCACCAACAAGGCCACTTGATGCAACTTGAGCTCGGCCAGCGGCTGGCTGAAGAAGAACTGACTGGCCAGACCAAAGCCGTGCACTGCGCGCTGTCCGTCCTGACCGACGAATACTTCGTTCAGATACGCTTCCAGAATCTCACGCTTGTCGTAGTGCAACTCCAGCAGCAGCGCCATCATGGCTTCGGTCAGTTTACGACTCAGGCTGCGCTCGTTGGTCAGGTAGAAGTTTTTGACCAGCTGTTGAGTCAGGGTACTGCCGCCCTGACGCATTTGACCGGATGACGTGTTCACCCACATCGCACGGGCGATCGATTTCGGCGACACACCAAAGTGATGATAGAAGTCCCGATCTTCCACGGTTACCAGCGTATCGAGCAGGAACGGTGGCACTTGATCAATATTGATCAGGATACGATCTTCAAGATTCTTCGGATAAAGGCCGCCAATCAGCAATGGTTCAAGGCGCACCACAGGCAACTTGGAACCGTTGGTCGCCGAAAGCCCGGCAACGTAGTCGCCAGAGAACCGCACCCGAACCTGCTGGGCTTGCTCGGTTCCTTCATAAAACTGGAACCCGCGCGTGTTGAGATCAACCGTATTGCCGTTAACCGCAGCAATACCGGGGCCACTGACCGCGCTTTCGCGGCGATAGCCCAGTGCATCGAGCTCTGTGAGGAAGTCGGTCTTGCTCAGCTTCTGGCCGACGAACAGCTCCAGCGGGCGGGCATAAACCTTGGCCGGAATGGTCCAGCGCTTGCCGGAGAACTTCTCCTGCACGACAGCATCGAGGTACATGGCAAAACCTGCCAGCACCACCAGGCCAACCAGACTGAGCTTGAGAGCCCAGCCCAGCCAAGGGCGCAGGCCGCCAGAAGGACGTTTTTTACGGGAACGAGGAGATCGGGTACGAGTCATGGCGCGAGATTATACGCACTTTGTTCATGTTCAACATGCGCAGCCCGGCGGTTTGCACTACCGCTGTCAGCAGCCATAATGGCGACCATTAATTTTCTAAACCTTGAAGGATCAACCGTGAGCCAGAACCTGATTGCCGCCCTGAAGAACCCGGACCTCTACCCGCATGAAGTCGATGGATTTCAGGTTATCGAGACGCACATCTCCTGGGTCATCCTCACCGGACCTTATGCCTACAAGATGAAAAAACCGGTCAATTTCGGCTTTCTTGATTTCACCGAGCTCAGCGCCCGCGAGCACTTCTGTAATGAAGAGTTGCGTCTTAACCAGCGCCTGACTGAAGGCCTGTACCTCGACGTACTGCCGATTACCGGTACCCCTGAAGCCCCCGTCCTGGGAGGCGAAGGTCCGGCGCTGGAATACGTGCTGAAAATGCGCCAGTTCCCGCAAAGCCAGTTGCTCAGCACATTGCAAGCCAATAGCGAACTGACTGCTGCCCATATCGACGAAATGGCCCAACAGATCGCCCGCTTCCACAGCCAGGCGCCTCTGGTTCCCCAGGAACACTACCAGGGCACGCCAGAAGCAGTGATGGATCCGGTTCGCCAGAATTTCGAGCAGATTCGCCCATTCCTTTCAGACAAAGCTGACTTGCTGCAGCTGGACGCGCTACAAGCCTGGGCAGAGGCAAGCTTCACCCGCCTGAAACCGCTCTTCGAACAGCGCAAGACCGAAGGCTTTATCCGTGAATGCCACGGTGATATTCACCTGGGCAACGCCACCATCATTGATGGCAAGGTCGTGATCTTCGACTGCATTGAATTCAATGAGCCCTTCCGCTTTACCGATGTGTATGCCGATACCGCTTTTTTGGCGATGGACCTTGAGGACCGTGGCCTGAAGTCCCTGGCTCGACGTTTTGTCAGCCAGTATCTGGAATTGACCGGCGACTACCAGGGGCTTGAGCTGCTGAACTTCTACAAAGCCTACCGCGCACTGGTTCGTGCCAAAGTCAGCCTGTTCAGCATGCCTGCCGAAGCCAGCCCGGTTCAACGCAAAGCCACGCTGCAGCAATATCGCAAGTACGCCAACCTGGCGGAAAGCTACAGCACGATTCCTTCTCGCTTCCTGACTATTACCCACGGCGTATCCGCTGTAGGCAAAAGCTCTGTGGCCATGCGTCTGGTCGAGTCCCTGGGGGCTATTCGTTTACGTTCTGACGTTGTGCGCAAGCAACTGTTCGGCGAGCAAACCGCCGAAAATGCGGTAGGCGACGGTATTTACAACGCAGACGCCAGCGTTGCGACCTACAACAAGCTCCACGAACTGGCCGGGACCGTGCTGCGGGCAGGTTTCCCCGTGGTCATTGACGCCACCTATCTCAAGCGCGAGCAGCGCGATGCCGCCGCCAAAGTGGCAGAGGCCACCGGCGTGCCATGCCTGATCCTCGATTGCACCGCGCCGGACGCAGTGATCGAAGGCTGGCTGGCACATCGTAAAAGCATTGGTACCGACCCCTCCGACGCGACCCTGGAAGTGGTCAAGGCACAACAAGCCAGCCGCGAGGCGTTGAGCGCTGATGAAATTCTGCGCAGCAAGCGGGTTGAAACCCACAACAGCAAAAGCCTCGACACTCTGATTGCTGACATCCGTCAGCGCCTGCCAGGCCTGTAACTGCTCGGGCGTGCCGTGCATCCATAAAGGTTTCACGGCACGCCCGTAGTGGCACTATAGTGTCACTTAATTCCTGCAGGAGGCAACCTGATGAGCCGCCCTACATTGCTGAGTTCGGCGCTCTATGCGCTGCTCCACGAAGACGACATCGACGGCTTCAACCAGCAGCGACCTGCCGGTCCTGTCGACATGCGCGGCGGAGACTTTCGCGGACTGGATTTACGCGAGCTGAATGCCGATGCCGTGGATTTTACCGATGGCTACTTCCGTTCAGCCGACCTGCGCGGCCTGGATTTGCGTAACGCCTGTATTGAAGGGGCCAGCCTGGCGCACGCACAAATTTCGGGTGCGTACTTTCCGGTAGAACTGACGGCAGATGAGATTCTGATGTCAGTTAAGCTCGGCACCCGCCTGCGCTATCGCACCAGGTAAAGCAAATACGACACCTGCCTCTGGCCCTATCACAGCTGTCGACCGGGCAAGTCCATTCGATTCAAACGCTCTGCCCTCTGCCTCACAAGTCGGTGCAGACATTCCTTTAGCGCAATCCGTACGCCTCGTCTCTGGCTGCTAGTTCCAAAAACGACTATAGAACGGCGATTTTTCCGCCTAGCGCTACACTCTGTAGGAATCGTTTCGTCCCGTAAACGCTGAGCTCACGCCGTCGCAAGGAGGGCTGATGAACGATGAACTCCAGCATTTGAAAAATCTTGGAAAAACGTCGTCGCAATGGCTACACGCAGTGGGCATTCACAACGCTTCGGATTTGAAGCGCTTGGGTGCTGCCAATGCTTATCGGGCGGTCAAGGCCCGGGGCTTCAGAGCCTCAAAAGTGCTGCTGTACGCAATAGAAGGGGCATTACAGGATGTTCACTGGAACGATATTCCCGCAGAACGCAAAGAGGCGCTGAATCGGCAGGTGGAGCTTTTATCGGCTGGCAACAAAGGCTGAAACGACCATTTACAAAGACTTCCAGAAAAGCCAATAAACAGTTGTTGACATGGAAATGAGAATTGTTATGATTACGCCATCTGGTCGCGAGACCAGTCGATCTTCTGAAAGGCCCTTGGTTCGGACTCTCAGAAAATCTCCTCATCAGGCTAATCACGGTTATTTGACCCGGCTCTTGCCGGGTCTTTTTTTGCCTGTAAAAAAGCGCCTGGCCAGGCTCCTGACGCCCTCTGTCAACGGGCAATAATGACCGGGTGTCCAAGCTCGGGGTGTGGCTGCACAAGCACTTCCAGACCGAATACGGCCTTGAGCAACTCGGGCTGCAACACCACCTGCGGGCAATCCAGCGCACGCGGCCGCCCCTGTTCGAGCAAAAGCAGACGGTCGCAATAACGCGCGGCCAGATTCAAGTCATGCAGGATGATCAACACTGCCGCGCCGCGATCGGCAAAGGCACGAATCGCCTTCAGCGTCGTGTGTTGATGCAAGGGGTCGAGCATTGAGGTCGGCTCATCGAGCAACAGCGTCTGGCCGCTTTGCCCCGGCCATAATTGCGCCAGCACCCGTGCCAGATGTACCCGCTGGCGCTCGCCTCCCGATAACGCCAGATAACTGCGCCCCGTCAAATGCTCAACATCCGCGGCGTGCAAGGCGGCCAGAATGATCTCGGTGTCACGAACGCGCCCGGTCTGATGCGGCAATCGGCCCATGCCCACCACCTCTTCGACACGAAAAGCAAAGTCCAGGGTCGAGGTTTGCGGTAACACGGCAAGGCGCTGTGCCCGCTCTGCGCCCTTCCATTGACTCAAGTGCTGCCGGTCCAGCCAGACCTGCCCGGCGGTTGGCGCCAGCTCACCACACAACGCCGCCAGCAATGTGCTTTTACCTGCACCATTGGGCCCTAGTACCCCCAGCACTTCGCCCGGACGCACATCAAGGGTGACATCAGCCAGGACAACTTTTTGAGCGCGATGAATCTGCAAACCTTCTGTGCGCAGCATCAGTGGCGGCCCCGCAGCAGTAGATAAAGAAAGAAAGGAGCCCCGAGAAACGCAGTCACAATCCCGATTGGCAGCTCTGCGGGGGCCATGGCCAGCCGGGCGATCAGGTCGGCGAATAACAGCAGTGTCGCTCCCGCCAGCACGGACGCGGGCAATAGAACCCGATGATCGGGGCCGGCCAGCAATCGCACCAGATGCGGCACCACCAACCCGATAAAGCCGATCATGCCTGCCGCGGCGACCGCAGCACCGACCCCCAGGGCCGTGCAAAACACCAATTCGCGCTTCAGGCCTTCAACATTGATCCCCAAATGACTGGCTTCAGACTCGCCAAGCAACAATGCATTGAGCGCACTGGCCCGGCGCGGCAGCCACAAGGCAACCCCCAGGGTGACAAACAATAATGGCCATAGCCGCGTGTAACTGGCGCCATTGAGGCTGCCCAGATTCCAGAATGTCAGCGTACGCAACGTCGCATCATCGGCCAGATAGGTGAACAGCCCTACCGCAGAGCCCGCCAGCGCCGTCAGCGCAATACCCGCCAGCAACATGACCGCAACATTGGTCTGACCGTTGCGCCGTCCCAACCGGTACACCAGCGCCGTAACCCCCAGACCTCCCAGAAACGCGCACAGCGACAACAGATACGGCGCAAAAAATTCCGGCAGGCCGCCAAAAGCAGCACCACCGACAATCGCGATCGCCGCCCCCAGCGCCGCCCCACTGGAAACACCGACCAAACCGGGATCAGCCAGCGGGTTACGAAACAGCCCCTGCATGGCCACACCCGACAGCGCCAGCACTCCGCCAACCGCCAGCCCCAATAACGTCCGGGGTAGACGGATCTGCCCCAGAATCAACTCGGCCTGCTCCAGCCCCTCGCCTTGAACCGGTAGGCCGACCAATCGCAGTGCGGCCCGTAAAGTGTCAAATAACGGCAGGCTCACAGGCCCCAGCGCCAGCGATAACCAGATCGCCAACAAACACAACGCACTCAGGCCAATGAACAAGGTGCGAGGCTTGACCAGTGTCCTCATGGATTAACTGCACCTTCAGGGTAAAACTCAGCCGTCAGCTGCTTCAAACTGGCCGGCAGACGCGGCCCCAGGCCGCCCACCAGCAGCGTCGGGTCCAACTCGTAGACCCGACCGTTTTTGGCTGCTCGGATCGAAGCCAGAATCGGGTTTTCTTTCATCAGTGCTTTGCGGGCCTGTTCGCCGGTCAGGCTACGGTCTGCGAATACCAGGACCTGCGGATTCAACCCGGCCAGCGCCTCGACCGAAAACGGCTTGTAGCCCGTGTGGGTGGCAAGGTTATGTCCGCCCGCCTGAGTCAGCAGCCAGTCCGCGGCCGTATCCTTGCCGGCGATCAAAGGCTTGCCGCCCGCATTCCCCAACAGCAACAGCACTCCGGGTGCCTCGTGAAGCGCTTTGATCCGGGTGACTTGCTGCTGATGCGCCTGCAGTTGCTGCTGGTAATCCTTGAACAGGTGTGCGGCTTGCGCCTCGTCACCCAACAGGCGCCCCAAGTGCTTGAGCGTAGCCTCCAGGCTTGCCAGGTCGGCCTGCGCCGAGAACATCTCAACCGGCACACCGGCACTGCGTATCTGCGCCAGAACGGGTGGCGGGCCCATTTCGTCGGTGCCTATCAACACATCCGGTTTCAAACTCAGAATCCCTTCTGCCGAGAGCTGACGTTGATAGCCGATGCTGGGGAGCGATTTAAGTGATTCAGGATGTTGGCTGGTGGTATCGACCCCAACCAATTTAGACTCAGCGCCCAATGCACTGACCCACTCAGAGAGTGCACCGCCAGCACTGACCCAGCGTTGTGGCAACTCGCCAGCCATGCCGGCATGACTGATCATCAGGCCTGCACAAAGCGTAATCAGGCGGGTACTCAAGCGCATACAGTGGGGTTCCTTGCTAAAGAGGGCTTAGGGCGGCAACACAATTGCCACACCGTGGAAACAGTAGATCGCAGAGCAAAGGGCTATTTGATAATTGTTTGCATTTGCACGTCAACCTCTAACCCGCTCTAACCCGCGCCATCGACCAATGGTTTAGGTGCGATTAAGGATAGTCATGAAGTTTTTATGCCCCTCGCAGACGCTGACTGAAGGTAGCAGCCGCGGCTTCGAGCACAATGGCACGCGCCTGTTCGCAATTCGCCGCGACGGCCAGGTATATGCCTACAAAAACCGTTGCCCGCATCGCGGTGTGCCTCTGGAATGGCAACCGGACCAATTCCTCGATGCCAGTGCCAGTCTGATCCAGTGCGCCACCCACGCCGCACTGTTTTTGATAGAAACGGGTGAATGCGTTGCCGGGCCTTGCGCCGGGCAATCCTTGACTGCCATTGACTGCCACGAGGACAGTCAGGGCATCTGGATCACCCTGCAGGCCTCAGAGGATGACCTCTAGGCGACGATCAACCATCACGGCATCGGACGTCAGGCTCACACCATAAGCCAGCACCTGTACCCCGGCAGCGACTGCCTCGCGCAATGCGGCTGCGTAGCCCGGGTCGATTTCTTGAGCCGGGCGTACCGCGTCGATTCCCGTGAGATTGACGCAATACAGCTGCACCGCACGTACGCCCTGGCGGGCCAGAGTCGCCAGCTCACGTAAATGCTTGGCGCCACGTTGCGTTACGGCATCCGGAAAAGCCGCTACCGGCGAGTCGTCAAATCCCAGGGTGACACTTTTAACTTCGACAAAGGCATAGCCGTCGGGGTACTCCAGCCGAAAATCAATCCGGCTGTTTTCCTGCCCGTAAGCCACTTCACGCTTGAGCGCGGTGAAGCCGTTGAGCTCTGTAATCACCCCCGCCAGCAGTGCTTCCTCGATCAAGCGATTGGCGCGCCCGGTGTTCACGCACGCCAGGCGTCCTTGCGGGGTTTGACTGATTTCCCAGGTCCCGGGAAGCTTGCGCTTGGGATCGTTGGAGCGACTGAACCAGACTTGCCCGCCCTCGACCATGCAATTGAGCATCGAACCGGTATTCGGACAATGGATGGTGATCAACTCGCCCGCAGCCGTTTCGATATCGGCCAGAAAGCGCTTGTATCGCTTGAGCAAACGCCCTTCTTCCAGCGCCGGAGAAAAGCGCATCAGCCTTTCCAGCTCTGCAGGCCACGAGCCAGCCGCTCAACGGCTTCCTGCAAGCGCGGCAGGCTTTGGGTGTAGGCAAAACGGACGTGGTGACCTGACTGGAAACGACCAAAATCCAGGCCCGGAGTAATGGCCACGTGCTCCGTTTCAAGGAAGTGCCGGCAAAATGCGAAGGCATCCCCACCAAACGCGCTGATATCGGCATACAGGTAAAACGCACCTTCCGGCTCTACGGCGATACCGAACCCCAGCTCTCGCAGCGCCGGCAGCAAAAAGTCGCGACGACGCCCGAATTCGGCCCGGCGCTCTTCCAGAATTGCCAGCGTTTGCGGCTCAAAGCAGGCCAGCGCAGCATACTGGGCCATGCTCGGAGCACTGATGTAGAGGTTCTGCGCCAGCTTTTCCAGGTCAGCCACAGCTTCCGGCGGCGCGACCAGCCACCCCAGCCGCCAGCCGGTCATACCGAAATACTTGGAGAAACTGTTGAGCACAAACGCACTGTCATCAACTTCCAGCACGCTGGCCGCATCACAGCCATAGGTCAGGCCGTGATAGATCTCATCCACCACCAAATGCCCGTTACGCGCCTTGATTGCTGCCGATAACGAGGCCAGCTCATCACGGCTCAAAATCGTGCCGGTGGGGTTCGCCGGGGAAGCCACCAGCGCCCCGACACTGTCCTGGTCCCAATAGCGCTCAACCAAATCGGCTGTCAGTTGATAACGCACCTCCGGACCGACAGGTACGAGTTGCGCCGCCCCTTCAACCAGACGCAGGAAATGTCGGTTACACGGATAGCCCGGGTCGGCAAGCAGCCAGTGCTTGCCCGGATCCACCAGCAGGCTGCTGGCCAAAAGCAAGGCTCCGGAACCACCAGGGGTAATCAAAATGCGTGAAGAGTCGATGTCCAGACCGTAACGCTGCTGGTAAAACCCGGAAATGGCTTCGCGCAGTTCCGGCAAGCCGCGGGCCGCGGTGTAGCGGGTTTTACCCGCGGCCAGCGCCGCCTGGCCGGCAGCAATGATCGGCTCAGCAGTGGTGAAGTCCGGCTCACCTATTTCCAGGTGAATCACATCGTGCCCCGCCGCCTGCAACTCGTTGGCACGCGCCAGCAATGCCATTACGTGAAACGGTTCGATCGCGCGACTGCGCGCACTGTAAGACTGAGCCATGAGCCTGCCTTCCTGGGTAAGCAAAAGCCCGATTCTACCCAAGCGTCGCCGCAAGGGAGAGTTAAATAGGCTCTTAGATTGCCAGTCAGTAGAACCAATCAGCGCAAGCATCGGTCATAGCTCGGCTAAAATTAATATTCAGCCACTAATCTCAAGCATCACAGGCTCTGCACATGGCCACTGGCAACGGGCTAGACAACCGGGAGTAGCGCGGCCCGATTTGATCTGGTAAGTTCGCCCGCTTGCAGCCGCAGGGCCGGCAGGTGTCGGTGATGTTGCAATCCTGCGCAATGGATTAGAAGAATGAGAGGCGGTCCATTTCATGCCCACACAAGCTAAGCAACAGAATAGTCAACTCAGCGGTTTCGAACCGTACGTTGAAAAGAAGGGCGAAGAGTACATGGGCGAACCCATGCGCAAACACTTCACCAAGATTCTGCAAAAGTGGAAACAGGACTTGATGCAGGAAGTTGACCGCACCGTTGATCATATGAAAGACGAAGCGGCAAACTTTCCTGACCCGGCCGACCGCGCTAGCCAGGAAGAAGAATTCAGCCTGGAACTGCGTGCCCGCGATCGCGAGCGCAAGCTGATCAAGAAAATCGACAAGACGTTGCAGTTGATCGAAGACGAAGAATACGGCTGGTGCGAATCCTGCGGCGTCGAAATCGGCATTCGTCGACTTGAAGCCCGTCCTACTGCCGACATGTGCGTAGACTGCAAGACCTTGGCTGAAATCAAGGAAAAACAAGTCGGCAAGTAATCGCCGGCCTGACCAGATGGGGCGTGCGAACGCCCCATTTTTGTTTCTGTAATTTGCGACTCCATCGCGGGAGCTGGCGCGCCAGCGGTGCGGACGGTTCTGCCTGCCTGCCCCCCGGTGATACCTTCGCAGGCAAGCCCGCTCCCACAGAGGGTGCGCCCAGGATCCAAGTCATGACTGCCTCCTCGAACCCCTCCTACATCGGGCGCTTCGCCCCGACGCCCAGTGGCCATCTGCATTTTGGCTCACTGGTTGCCGCCCTCGCCTCCTATCTGGATGCCCGTTCTGTGGGCGGACGCTGGCTGCTGCGCATGGAAGACCTCGATCCGCCACGGGAAATGCCCGGCGCCCAGGCGGCGATTCTCGACGCCCTGGAGCGCTACGGCTTTGAGTGGGATGGCGAACTGGTGCGCCAGAGCGAACGTCACGACGCCTACGCTCAGGTGCTTGATCGACTATTCAGTCAAGGCCTGGCATATGCCTGCACCTGCTCGCGCAAACAACTCGAAGGCTACAACGGGGTTTACCCGGGGTTGTGCCGCAATGCCGGGCACTCCATGGAAAACGCAGCAATACGCTTGCGCGTCCCCGAGCTGGTGTATGGATTTGAAGACCGGGTGCAGGGCTCCTTCGGCCAGCACTTGGGCCGTGAAGTCGGCGATTTTGTGATTCGCCGCCGCGACGGGCTTTATGCTTACCAATTGGCGGTGGTGCTCGATGATGCCTGGCAGGGCGTGACTGACATCGTGCGCGGGGCCGACTTGCTGGACTCCACACCGCGCCAGCTCTACTTGCAGGAACTGTTGGGCTTGTCGCAGCCGCGTTACCTGCATGTGCCGCTGATCGTGCAACCTGATGGCCACAAACTCGGCAAGTCGTATCGCTCGCCGCCCCTGACGGCCAGCCAGGCCACACCGCTGCTGCTTCGCGCATTACGTACCTTGGGCCAGGCCACCGATGATCGCCTCTGCCATGCCAGCCCCCGTGAAGTCCTCGACTGGGCTGTCACGCACTGGAATGCCAGCCTGATCCCGCGCACGCTCACCCTGGCCGAAGCGCAATTACGCTGACAGCCCTTGCAGGTTGCCAGCCATCCGTTACCATCGCCGCACGTTTTTGGGCATGCGGCCTGTAAAAGTGAGGGCGGGATGTATATCTATCGATTGGTCCTGTTGCTGGTTGTCGGGATCTACCTGTTTTCTCCCGCCATCATGGATTGGTGGATCGACGCCACGGGCGCCTGGTACAGGCCTTATCTGCTTTGGCTGATTCTGATCGTTGTGACCTTTATTCTGCAGAGCCAAAAAGATGCCGATGAGCTTTAGCCTGACCCAGATGATCCTCATCAGCGCCGCCTACCTGACGGTACTGTTTGGCGTTGCCTGGATCAGCGAACGCGGCATGATCCCGCGTGCAATCATTCGTCACCCGCTGACCTACACCTTGTCCCTCGGCGTCTACGCCAGCGCATGGGCGTTCTACGGCACCGTCGGGCTGGCTTACGAGTACGGCTACGGCTTTTTATCCAGCTACCTGGGGGTCTCCGGGGCATTTCTGCTGGCGCCGGTGCTGCTTTACCCCATCCTCAAGATTACCCGCACCTACCAACTCTCATCGCTCGCCGACCTGTTTGCGTTCCGCTTCCGCAGCACCTGGGCCGGCGCCCTGACCACGATTTTCATGCTGATCGGCGTGTTACCGCTGCTGGCCCTGCAAATTCAAGCCGTGGCCGACACCATCAGCATCCTCACCCGCGAACCGGTGCAGCACCGCGTGGCCCTGAGTTTCTGTGCGCTGATCACCCTCTTCACGATTTTCTTCGGCTCGCGCCACATTGCGACCCGGGAAAAACATGAAGGTCTGGTGTTCGCCATTGCCTTCGAGTCGGTAGTAAAACTGATCGCCATCGGTGGCGTGGGCCTTTACGCGCTGTATGGCGTGTTCGATGGGCCGCAACAACTGGAAGTGTGGCTGCTGCAGAACCAGACGGCCCTCGCAGCCCTGCATACACCGCTGCAGGAAGGCCCGTGGCGCACCCTGCTGCTGGTGTTTTTTGCCTCTGCGATCGTGATGCCGCACATGTATCACATGACCTTCACAGAAAATCTCAACCCTCGCGGACTGGTCAGCGCCAGCTGGGGGCTGCCACTGTTCCTGTTGCTGATGAGCCTGGCTGTACCGCTGATCCTGTGGGCCGGCCTGAAACTGGGGGCTACCACCAACCCCGAATACTTCACCCTCGGTATCGGCATCGCCGCCAACAGCAAACCCCTGGCGTTACTGGCCTATGTGGGAGGGCTGTCAGCCTCAAGCGGCCTGATCATCGTCACCACCCTGGCACTCTCGGGCATGGCCTTGAACCATCTGGTCCTGCCGCTCTACCAGCCCCCCGCCGAAGGCAATATCTATCGCTGGCTGAAATGGACCCGCCGGGCGCTGATCGTGGCCATCATCATGGCCGGTTATGGCTTCTACCTGCTGCTGGGGGCCGAACAGGATCTGGCCAACCTCGGCATCGTGGCCTTTGTTGCCACCTTGCAGTTCCTGCCCGGGGTGCTCTCGGTACTGTATTGGCCGACGGCCAACCGACGCGGATTTATTGCCGG
Organism: Pseudomonas sp. 9.1(2019); assembly: GCF_009910445.1. Lineage (NCBI taxonomy): Bacteria > Pseudomonadati > Pseudomonadota > Gammaproteobacteria > Pseudomonadales > Pseudomonadaceae > Pseudomonas > Pseudomonas sp. 9.1(2019). Next base: position 21,394 of record NZ_VBWF01000001.1, read on the forward strand.
CTTGCTGGCGGGGATTCTGGTGTGGATGGCCAGTATGCTGTTCCCGCTGATCGGCGATTTCCAGGGGTTCTACATCCCGTGGCTGAACATGATCTATGTGCTGGATGACACCAGCTGGCATATGGCAGCCATTGCCTCGCTGGCGGCCAACGTTCTGATGTTTACCCTGATTTCCCTGTTTACCAATGCCAGCCCGGAAGAAGCCAGTGCCGCCGAAGCCTGTGCCGTCGATAACGTGCGACGCCCGCAACGGCGTGAACTGCATGCAGCCTCGCCCCAGGAATTTGCCACTCAACTGGCCAAGCCGCTGGGGGCAAAGGCGGCGCAAAAAGAAGTCGAGCAAGCGCTGCGCGACCTGTTCCTGCCCTTCGATGAACGCCGCCCTTATGCCCTGCGCCGCCTGCGCGACCGGATCGAAGCCAACCTCTCGGGCCTGATGGGCCCCAGCGTGGCCCAGGATATGGTCGAAACCTTCTTGCCCTACAAGTCCGGCGGCGAAAACTATGTCACTGAAGACATTCACTTCATCGAAAGCCGGCTTGAGGATTACCACTCCCGTCTGACCGGCCTGGCCGCCGAGCTTGACGCCCTGCGCCGCTACCACCGACAGACATTGCAAGAGCTGCCGATGGGAGTGTGCTCACTGGCCAAGGACCAGGAAATCCTGATGTGGAACAAGGCCATGGAAGAGCTGACCGGTATCCCGGCACAGCGCGTGGTCGGTTCACGCATGAGTACCCTGGGCGATCCATGGCGCGAGCTGCTGCAAGGGTTCATCAACTTGCCCGACGAGCACTTGCACAAGCAGCATCTGGCCCTCGACGGCCAGACCCGCTGGCTGAATCTGCACAAGGCGGCCATTGATGAACCGCTGGCCCCGGGCAATAGCGGCCTGGTGCTGCTGGTCGAAGACCTGACTGAAACCCAGATGCTCGAAGACAAACTGGTGCACTCCGAGCGGCTGGCCAGCATCGGCCGACTGGCTGCGGGCGTTGCCCACGAAATCGGCAACCCAGTCACGGGTATCGCTTGCCTGGCGCAAAACCTGCGCGAAGAACGCGAGGACGACAGCGAGCTGACCGAGATCAGCAGCCAGATCCTCGAGCAGACCAAGCGCATCTCGCGCATCGTCCAGTCCCTGATGAGCTTTGCCCACGCCGGCAGTCACCAGCACAACGATGAGCCGGTCTGCCTGGCCGAGGTTGCCCAGGATGCGATTGGATTGCTGGCCTTGAACCGGCGTAATTTCGAAGTGCAGTTTTACAACCTGTGCGACCCCGATCACTGGGTCGATGGCGATCCTCAACGGTTGGCCCAAGTGTTGATCAACCTGCTGTCAAACGCCCGTGACGCCTCGCCCGCCGGCAGTGCCGTGCGAGTCAAAAGCGAAGCCAGCGAGCACACGGTCGACCTGATCGTGGAAGACGAAGGCACCGGCATTCCGAAGAACATCATCGATCGATTGTTCGAACCTTTTTTCACCACCAAGGACCCGGGTGAAGGCACAGGTCTGGGCCTTGCACTGGTCTATTCCATCGTTGAAGAGCATTATGGACAAATCACCATCGACAGCCCGGCTGACATTCAAAGCCAACGCGGAACCCGTATCCGGGTGACACTTCCGCGTCATGTCGAAGCGACGTCCGCTGTGAACTGAGACCGTCGAGAGAACCGAATCAATGCCGCATATTTTGATCGTCGAAGATGAAACCATCATCCGTTCCGCATTGCGCCGTTTACTGGAGCGTAACCAGTACCAGGTCAGCGAAGCCGGCTCGGTACAGGAAGCGCAGGAGCGCTTCAGCATTCCCTCGTTCGACTTGATTGTCAGCGACCTGCGCCTGCCAGGCGCTCCGGGCACCGAGTTGATAAAACTCGGGCAAGGCAAGCCGGTGCTCATCATGACCAGCTATGCGAGCCTGCGCTCGGCTGTGGATTCGATGAAAATGGGTGCCGTCGACTATATCGCCAAACCCTTTGATCACGATGAAATGCTGCAAGCTGTTGCGCGCATCCTGCGGGATCGCCAAAACCTCCAGAGCACGTCTGCCGAACGTCCTGCCAAGGCCGGCAGCACGGACAAAGGCACTGTGGATAACAGCAACGGCGAGATTGGCATCATCGGGTCCTGCCCGCCGATGCTGGACATGTACAGCAAGATCCGCAAAGTGGCGCCAACCGACTCCAATGTATTGATTCAGGGTGAGTCCGGTACCGGCAAAGAGCTGGTCGCCCGCGCCCTGCACAACCTGTCCAGGCGAGCCAAGGCACCGATGATTTCGGTGAACTGCGCAGCCATCCCCGAGTCATTGATCGAGTCCGAACTGTTCGGCCACGAAAAAGGCGCCTTCACCGGCGCCAGTGCGGGCCGCGCCGGGCTGGTAGAAGCTGCCGATGGCGGGACACTGTTCCTCGATGAAATCGGCGAGTTGCCCCTCGAAGCCCAGGCCCGCCTGCTGCGGGTACTGCAGGAAGGCGAGATCCGTCGTGTGGGCTCGGTGCAATCGCAAAAAGTGGATGTACGCCTTATCGCCGCGACCCACCGCGACCTCAAGAGCCTGGCCAAAGTCGGCCAGTTCCGCGAAGACCTCTACTACCGCCTGCACGTAATCGCTCTCAAGCTCCCGGCTTTGCGCGAGCGCGGGGCTGACGTCAACGAAATCGCCCACGCGTTTCTCGCCCGCCAAAGCGCTCGCGTCGGCCGCACCGACCTGAAGTTTGCCCCGGATGCCGAACGCGCCATCAGCCATTACTCATGGCCAGGTAACGTTCGCGAACTGGAGAACGCTGTAGAGCGGGCCGTCATTCTGTGCGAAAGCCCGGAAATCTCTGCCGAACTGCTGGGTATCGATATTGAACTGAGCGATTTGCATGACGATGACTTCATCGGCCTGGGCCCGCAGCAGAGCATCAGCAGCGGTAACACCAGCCTTGATCCGACCGAAGATCTGTCACTGGAAGACTACTTTCAGCACTTCGTGCTTGAGCACCAGGATCACATGACCGAGACCGAACTGGCGCGCAAGCTGGGCGTCAGTCGCAAATGCCTGTGGGAACGGCGCCAGCGGCTGGGCATCCCGCGCAGGAAAACCGGCGTCGCCAGTGAGGGGTAACAGGGTCAAAGGTGAAAAAACTGTTACCGCAGTTTAATCACGTAACAAAAGCCGGGTCTTACGGTAACGAAGACCCGGCTTTTTTTTGCCCTGAAAAAAGCAAAAACCCCGAAAACCCCTTATTTTGCTGGCCCGTACAAAAGTTGGCACGACACCTGCTATATGTATCCGTACAAGAACAATAAGAATCACAGCAGCACACAATAAAAATAAGACGTATCGGCTCACGCATAACAAAAACAACACGGCGGAGGCGCAGCTAACTGATTCTTTTGGAGAGGTGTTGTGATTGGGGCTTGCCCCATGGCTAGGCAGAGAACAACAAAAACTGCACTTAAAAAGCAGAGCCTGAACTAGTCGGATCACGGATCACATCAACACAGCGACCAAAGCAATCCGTTTGCTCTTATCTCCCGATTGGGAGGGTTACACAGGCAAGACCTTTGTAACCGGGGCGATCAACAAAAACAAAAAGCCCGCAATCAATAATAAAAATAGAGCACGCAACTACTTCTGGGGGAGCTTCGGCTCCCCTTGTAGTTTCTGCAATTCAGAAAAAACTTCCTCACAGGCTCTACTTCAGGCCTCTTGCAGCTATTTTCACTTGCTGCTTGCAGCTTCCCTCGCAAGAGCGGCTCAGCTTCCTACACCATCCCCTGACTAAATGCTAGAATCCCCGCCCATCATGCGGTCATTCTTCGTTTTGGCCGAACATTCCTTCAAACAGTGCATCCCATGCTGAAGAAGCTGTTCCAGTCACTCCGTTCCCCCAAGCGTCGCACGCAACAACTGCGCAGCACCCCTGAAGTGCTCAACAGCAGCCAGCACTCGCTGCAACGTGCCCAGTTCAGCAGGTACGCGGTCAATATCGTCGAACGCCTGCAGAACGCCGGTTATCAGGCCTATCTGGTCGGCGGTTGCGTACGCGACATGCTGCTCAACATCACGCCAAAAGACTTCGACGTCGCCACCAGCGCGACGCCCGAACAAGTGCGGGCCGAATTTCGCAATGCGCGAATCATCGGTCGCCGCTTTAAATTGGTGCATATCCACTTTGGTCGCGAAATCATCGAGGTCGCCACCTTCCGTGCCAATCACCCGCAAAACGACGAAGAGGAAGACAGCAACCAGTCCTCGCGTAATGAAAGCGGGCGCATTTTGCGCGACAACGTATACGGCACCCTTGAAGAAGACGCCCAGCGTCGTGACTTCACGATCAATGCCCTGTACTACGACCCGGTCAGCGAACGCATTCTCGATTACGCCAACGGCGTACACGATATTCGCAATCGCTTGCTGCGCCTGATTGGCGACCCGCAACAGCGTTACCAGGAAGACCCTGTACGCATGCTGCGAGCCGTGCGGTTTGCCGCGAAGCTCAACTTTGGTATCGAAAAGCATACCGCGGCGCCAATTCGCGAACTGGCACCCATGCTGCGCGAGATCCCGTCGGCACGCCTGTTTGAGGAAGTGCTCAAGCTGTTCCTCTCGGGTAACGCTTGCGACACCTTCGAAATGCTGGTCGACCTTCAGCTGTTCGATCCTTTGTTCCCGGCCAGCGCCGAGGCACTGGAACATAGCCCGACTTACACCCATACCCTGATCAGCGAAGCCCTGCGCAACACTGACCTGCGCATCAAGCAAGGCAAGCCGGTTACCCCGGCATTCCTGTTTGCAGCCCTGCTCTGGCCTGCCCTGCCGGCTCGCGTGGAGTACTTGCAGGAACGTGGCATGCCGCCTATCCCTGCCATGCAGGAAGCCGCACACGAACTGATCGCCGAGCAATGCCAGCGCATCGCCATTCCCAAGCGCTTCACGATCCCGATTCGTGAAATCTGGGACATGCAGGAGCGTCTCCCGCGCCGCAGTGGCAAACGCGCCGACATGCTGCTCGACAACCCGCGCTTCCGTGCGGGCTATGATTTCTTGCTCTTGCGCGAAGTCGCGGGCGAAGAGACCCATGGCCTGGGCGAATGGTGGACCGAGTATCAGGACGCCAATGACAGTGGCCGTCGTGACATGATCCGCGACCTGAGCAACGCCAAGGAAGACGGCACCGGGCCCGCCCCGCGCAAGCGCCGCCGCACCAGCGCAACCAAGCGCAAACGCAGCGGCGCCGCGGACGAGTAAGCGATGGAACGGATCTATATCGGAATGGGCAGCAATCTGGCTGACCCGGCTGAGCAATTGCGCAGCGCCATACAAGCGCTGGCGCAATTGCCTGACTCCCGGTTCGCCGGAGTCTCAGCGTTCTATCAAAGCGACTCGTTGTTACCCGGTCAGCCGCGCTACACCAATGCGGTGGCAGCTATCGACTCTGAACTGGAACCCCTGGAGTTACTCGATGCGCTACAAGCCATCGAGATCGACCAGGGCCGCGAGCGTCACGAACGCTGGGGCCCGCGCACACTGGACCTGGATATCCTGCTGTTCGGCGACCGACTGATCGACACCCCCCGCCTGAAAGTCCCGCACTACCATATGCAGGCCCGTCCTTTCGTGCTCTACCCGCTGGCCGAACTGGCACCCGCCACGCTCACCCTCGCCGATGGCCGTAGCCTCGCCCAACTATTGGCTGAGTGCCCTTTTGTCGGTCTGGAGCGCCTTCCCCCCATCGCTGAATCGAATCAACCGGCGCGGTAACACTCCGCCAGTAACACCCGGAATTGACTTCCCGTGTGCTCGTCACGACTATAGGCATCCCGCTGCCGTCCACTGGACGGCGCAATGTGAAAAGCAGGCTTAACAAGCACCCTCCATAAAGGTGTACCTGCCTATAACGATGAATCACGCGCGTTACTCGCAGTGGTTATCACACTGCCTGACGAGGATCCTTTTCATGCCAGCTATCACCCTGACCACCCTGCAAAGCCTTAAGCAAAAAGGTGAGAAAATCACCATGCTGACGTGCTATGACGCCACCTTCTCCCACGCCTGCAATCAGGCAGGTGTTGAAGTGTTACTGGTAGGCGATTCCCTGGGCATGGTTCTGCAAGGGCATGACAGCACTCTGCCAGTCACCACGGGCGAAATGGTCTACCACGTGGCTTGCGTCAAGCGCGGCAACCAGGACGCACTGATACTCGCGGACATGCCTTTCATGGCGAACGCGACGCTCGAGCAATCCTTGAACAACAGTGCCCTGCTGATGAAAGCAGGCGCACATATGGTCAAGGTAGAAGGCGCTTTGTGGCTCGCCGAATCGATTCGCGTGATGACCGAGCGCGGGATTCCGGTATGCGCGCACATGGGCCTGACCCCGCAGACAGTGAACGTACTGGGCGGCTACAAGGTCCAGGGCCGCAACGAAAACCAGGCGCGGCAGATGCGGGCCGATGCCATCGCCCTGGAACAGGCAGGAGCGGCCATGCTGCTGCTCGAATGCGTACCCAGCGAGCTGGCAAAAGAAATCACCCTCGCCGTAAAAATCCCGGTGATCGGCATTGGTGCAGGCAGCGACACCGACGGCCAGGTGCTGGTACTGCACGACATGCTGGGCCTGTCCCTGACCGGACGCGTCCCCAAGTTCGTAAAAAACTTCATGACCGGCCAACCCGATATCCAGTCAGCACTTGGCGCTTACGTGACTGAAGTCAAAGCCGTCAGCTTCCCTGGCACCGAGCACGGATTCTCTGCATGAACACTGTTAAAACTGTTCGCGAATTGCGCGCGGCTGTTGCCCGCGCGCGCCGCGAAGGCAAGCAAATCGGCCTGGTTCCAACCATGGGCAACCTGCACAGCGGCCACGCTGCGTTAGTCACCACCGCCGCTCAACAGGCGGACTTTGTAGTGGCGAGCATTTTCGTCAACCCGCTGCAATTCGGTGCCAACGAAGACCTGGATACTTATCCGCGCACCCTGGCCGCCGATCAGGAAAAACTCCTGCAGGCGGGCTGCCATTTGCTGTTTGCCCCAACCGTTGAAGAAATGTACCCCCATGGCATGACCGGGCTGACCCGTGTTACCGCGGCACAGCTGAGCAATGAACTGTGTGGCAGCCGCCGCCCGGGGCATTTCGACGGTGTGACCACAGTGGTCAGCAAGCTGTTCAACATGGTACAGCCCGACCTGGCTATCTTCGGGCAGAAGGACTACCAGCAGCTGGCGGTTATTCGGGCCATGGTCCATGACCTGAACATGCCGCTCCAGATCATTGGCGAGCCCACCGTACGGGCCGACGACGGCCTGGCCCTGTCTTCGCGCAACGGATACCTGAGCCCGGAGCAGCGTGCCATAGCGCCTGAGTTGTATCGCCACCTCAAAGCAATGAGCAAAGCCATCAACGCAGGCGAACGCGACTTTGCAAAGCTGACCGCCCTGCATCGGGAACAAATCGAAGCTGCGGGCTTTCGCATGGACTACCTGGAAGTGCGCCATGGACAAACCTTGCTCCCGGCTCTGGCGACTGACCGCGACCTGGTGATTTTGGTGGCCGCGTTCCTGGGCACCACGCGCCTGATCGACAACGTGCATCTCAATCTCGACAGCGGGCTTTAACGGCACCGACTGTGTGGCCCCCACACCACCACTGAAACGTTTCATCTTGTATAACAGAGCGGTGACAAAAGTTACGGCCTGTTGTCAGACAAAACCGAGACAGAAGCGGGCGCTAGGTTTACTGTTATCGCCCGACTTCTGACATAGATGCAGAAACAGACTGACCGAGCACCTCGACATTAACGAAGGTCTCGGTGTTCTCAGTGTCCAAAAGGCAGTTCAAGCAAAAGGATATTCGCAGCGATGGCGTACTACCGCACTCCTCAAGACGTTACCGCTCTGCCTGCCTGGCAAGCGTTGAAACTTCACCGTGCCGACATGCAAAATTTCAGCATGCGCGATGCATTCAATAGCAACCCGAAGCGCTTCGAGGATTTCACCCTCAGCAGCTGCGGTTTGTTTCTGGACTACTCGAAAAACCTGATCACCGATGAAACCCGCGACTTGCTGGTTAACCTGGCCAATGAGGTTGATCTCAAAGGCGCGATCAAGTCGTTGTTTGAAGGCGAAATCGTCAACGCCTCCGAAAACCGGCCTGCCCTGCATACCGCGTTGCGCCGCCCAGTGGCCGACAAACTGTCGGTAAGTGGCGTAAACATCATGCCCCAGGTGCATAAAGTTCTGAATCAAATGACCGAACTGGTCGGCCGGATTCACGATGGCCTATGGCGCGGTTACACCGAAAAGCCGATCACTGATGTGGTGAACATCGGTATCGGAGGCTCGTTCCTCGGCCCGGAACTGGTGTCCGAAGCGCTGCTGTCCTACGCCCAAAAAGGCGTACGCTGCCATTATCTGGCGAATATCGACGGCAGCGAGTTCCATGAACTGACTGCAAAGCTGCGTGCAGAAACCACCCTGTTCATCGTTTCGTCGAAATCCTTCAACACCCTCGAAACCCTGAAGAATGCCCAGGCCGCCCGTGCCTGGTACCTGGCGCAAGGTGGTTCGGAAGCCGAGCTGCACCGTCACTTTATCGCGGTGTCGAGCAACAATGCGGCAGCGGTAGCATTTGGTATTCGTGAAGAAAACATCTTCCCGATGTGGGACTGGGTTGGCGGTCGTTACTCGCTGTGGTCGGCCATTGGTTTGCCGATTGCCCTGGCCATCGGCATGTCCAACTTCAAAGAGCTACTGTCCGGCGCCTACAGCATGGACCAACACTTCCAGAACGCACCGTTCGAGCAAAACATGCCCGTGCTGATGGCAGCGCTGGGTGTCTGGTATGGCAATTTCTGGGGAGCGCAAAGCCACGCCATCCTTCCCTATGACCATTACCTGCGAAACATCACCAAGCACTTGCAGCAACTGGATATGGAATCCAACGGCAAGAGCGTGCGCCAGGACGGCACTCCCGTGTCGACCGACACCGGCCCGGTAATCTGGGGCGGCGTTGGCTGTAATGGCCAGCATGCCTACCACCAGTTGCTCCACCAAGGCACCTTGTTGATTCCGGCCGACTTTATCGTGCCGATCGTCAGCTTCAATCCGGTTTCCGATCACCATCAGTGGCTGTACGCAAACTGTCTGTCGCAAAGCCAGGCGCTGATGCTGGGTAAAACCCGCGAAGAAGCCGAAGCGGAGTTGCGCGACAAGGGCCTGTCCGAAGAAGGGGTGCAAAAACTCGCACCGCACAAGGTGATCCCGGGCAATCGTCCGAGCAACACCATTGTGGTTGAGCGCATCAGCCCTCGTCGTCTGGGCGCACTGGTTGCGCTGTACGAGCACAAAGTCTTCGTGCAGAGCGTGATCTGGGGCATCAACGCCTTCGACCAGTGGGGCGTGGAGCTGGGCAAAGAGCTCGGCAAAGGCGTCTACAACCGCCTGACCGGCAGCCTTGAAGAGCCTGCTGACGATGCATCGACCCAAGGTCTGATCAACTACTTCCGCGGTCGTCACCGCGGTTGATTGATAGCCAGTCTCCCCGACTGGCCAGGGGCTGTTGACACATAGCTATCACGGCGACGTCAACGGCCCCTGGCACCCTCGAGGTATCATGGAATTTATCCGCCGCCCTATCGAACGCCAAATCATGAGCCTGACCGGGCTTTCACTTGGCCAGCTCGACCTCGAAACACCCCCGGGCGACCCCGGCCTGTTTGGCCCCGCTTCCATCAGCTGGCAAGTACATGGTGACTTCACCAGCATGCTGATTGGCGGTATCAGCGCCCTGATGCTTCAAGCCTTGCACCCGCTGGCATTGGCCGGGGTGTGGGACCACTCCAATTTTCGCCAGGACATGCTGGGACGGCTGCGGCGCACCGGGCAGTTTATTTCTGGCACCACGTTTGGCTCCACCAGGGACGCCAACTGGCTGATCGAAAAAGTACGCACCATTCACCTGCAAGTCACAGGCACCGGGCTCGATGGCCGGCCATATGCCGCCAGTGATCCGGAGTTACTGACCTGGGTGCATGTGGCCGAAGTCAGCAACTTCCTTGCGGCCCATATCCGTTACCGCAATCCGCATTTATCCGCCGCGGATCAAGACCAGTACTACGACGAGATTGCCCTGGTTGCCGAACGCCTGGGGGCGACCAACGTCCCGCGCTCCCGCCAGCAAATTGCCGACTATCTGGAGCGCGTGCGGCCACAGTTGCTGTGCGATGAACGCAGTCACGAGGTGATGCGCCTGCTGCTCAACGCGCCAGCCCCCAGCCTGCTTGCAAAACCCTTTGGTGCACTGATGATGCAAGCAGGGATTGATTTGCTCCCGGACTGGGCCAGTGATCAACTGGGCCTGCAGCAACAGCCCCTGACGCGAAAGCTGGTACGGGCAGGGGTTAGCAGTACTGCGCCGATTCTGCGCTGGGCCGTGCGTAATGGCTCGGTCCAGCGGGCGCGACGGCGTATGGGGTTAGGTTGAAGACCATGCAGATCCTGTCTGCTGACAAACCAGCGCCCACTGGCTGGCTACCGATCTTGTGGGAGCTGGCTTGCCAGCGATAACCAAACCCGCCTGTCTCCAGGCCTGACATTCCAATAATAATGAGGATTCCCGCAATGCAAGACGTCGTAATCGTTGCCGCCACCCGCACTGCCGTCGGCAGCTTCCAGGGCTCGCTGGCCCACGTACCCGCTGTTGATCTGGGCGCCGCAGTGATTCGTCGGCTGCTGGAAAAAACCGGCCTCGACGGCGCCCAGGTCGACGAAGTGATCATGGGCCAGGTACTGACCGCCGGTGCCGGACAAAACCCTGCACGTCAGGCCGCGATCAAGGCCGGACTGCCGTTCGCCGTACCTGCAATGACCCTCAACAAGGTCTGCGGCTCGGGCCTCAAAGCTTTGCATCTGGCGGCGCAGGCCATTCGTTGCGGCGATGCCGAGGTGATCATTGCCGGAGGCCAGGAGAACATGAGCCTGTCCAACTACATCATGCCCGGCGCACGTACCGGTCTGCGCATGGGCCACAGCCAGATCATCGACACCATGATCAGTGACGGCCTGTGGGATGCGTTCAACGATTACCACATGGGCATCACGGCCGAGAACCTTGTGGATAAGTACGGCATCAGCCGTGAAGAGCAGGATGGGTTTGCCGCCCGCTCTCAGCAGAAAGCCGTAGAGGCCATCGAAACCGGGCGTTTTGTGGATGAAATCACGCCGATTCTGATCCCGCAGCGCAAGGGTGATCCGATTGCCTTCGCCACCGATGAACAGCCACGCGCCGGCACCACCGCCGAGTCGCTGGCCAAGCTCAAGCCGGCCTTCAAAAAAGACGGCTCGGTCACCGCGGGCAACGCCTCCTCCCTCAATGACGGCGCTGCAGCGGTGTTGCTGATGAGCGCAACCAAAGCCAAAGCCCTGGGTTTGCCTGTGCTGGCCAAAATCGCCGCCTACGCCAACGCGGGTGTTGACCCGGCAATCATGGGCATCGGCCCGGTGAGCGCCACTCAACGTTGCCTGAGCAAAGCCGGCTGGAGTCTTGAGCAGCTGGACCTGATCGAGGCCAACGAAGCATTCGCGGCACAGGCACTGTCAGTCGGCAAAGAGCTGAACTGGGATGCAGACAAGGTCAACGTTAACGGTGGCGCAATTGCCATTGGCCACCCGATTGGCGCGTCAGGCTGCCGCATTCTGGTCACCCTGCTCCACGAAATGCTCAAGCGTGACGCTAAAAAAGGGCTCGCCACGCTGTGCATCGGTGGCGGCCAGGGTGTAGCCCTGGCAATCGAACGCGAATAACCAACAGCCTGAATGGGCTCGCGGTGAGCGTTGCCAAGGGTTGCGGTGCAACCCTTGGCTGCCTGCGGCAGCGACTACAAATGCCCGTTCTGTTAAACTGCCGCGCCTTATCTATCCCCCCAAGGCGCTTCGCATGTCTTCCTTGAATCAGGCGCTGCGCGCCGCCCTCGATAACCGTCAGGACTTATTGGCCGAGCTGCATGCTCAGGGCACTGATTGCTATCGCCTGTTCCACGGCAGTCAGGAAGGCGCCGGCGGCTTGACTATTGACCGCTACGGCCCGCAGCTACTGGTGCAAAGCTTCCACCAGAGTCTTGAGCGCGATGATTTGCTGCAACTGCACGGGGCAATCAACCAGCACCTGGGGCTGGAGTTACTGCTGGTTTACAACGACCGTTCCCGGGGCAACTCGCGCATCGATCGCGAAGATACCCTGTACCGCGCCGAAGACGCCGCTCTTGCAGATCTGGTGGGCCATGAATGGGGGCTGAACTACCGCGTGCGTGGCCGCCATGCCGGCCAGGACCCGCTGCTGTTTCTAGACCTGCGCAATGCTCGCGGCTGGGTCAAACAACATAGCGCCGGCAAAAGCGTGCTCAACCTGTTCGCCTACACCTGTGGCGTGGGTCTGAGCGCCGCAGCCGGCGGTGCCAGTGAAGTCTGCAATCTGGATTTTGCCGAAGGCAACCTGGCGGTGGGTCGTGAAAATGGCCTGCTGAACCCTGAACTGAAAAAGATGAAGTTCGTCCAGTCCGACTACTTTGCCGCCATCCGCCAACTGGCCGGGTTGCCGATCATTCAGCGTCGTCACAAGCTGCCGTCCTACCCGCGTCTGGATCAGCGGGAATACGACCTGGTGCTACTGGACCCACCAGCTTGGGCCAAGAGCGCTTTCGGTACAGTCGATCTGTTGCGTGACTACCAGAGCCTGCTAAAACCCGCCGTACTGGCCACTGCGCCAGATGGCGTGCTGATCTGCTGCAACAATCTGGCAAAAGTCAGCATGGACGACTGGCGCGAGCAGGTATTGCGCTGTGCCGAAAAAGCCGGCCGCCCGGTACGCGACTGGCAAGTACTGAGCCCGGCCAGCGACTTCCCGTCACTGGACCAGCAGCCGCCGCTCAAAACCCTGATTTTGCAGTTTTAACCAGAACCCAAAAAGCCAGACCCCGCTTAAAATATGGTGCTTGTCTCGGAACCAGAAACGCGTGCCATACTCCAAGGCACCTTGGCCACCAATAGACGAAGCCCCACATGACCAAAGGATTGATCCGCGCCATTGGCGCAGTGCTGGTAGCGATTGCACTCTATAGCCTGCTGGGCTTCCTGATTTTACCCGGTATCGGTCTGCGTATCGTCAACCAGCAACTGGCCAACTACGCCACAGTACCGGCCAGACTCGACCGTCTGGAGTTCAATCCATTTACCCTTGAGCTCACACTGTGGGGGTTGCAAGTCGGCGAGCCGGGCAAGCAGCAAGCCGGGTTTGACCGACTCTATGTCAATCTGCAATCAGACAGCGTGTGGACCAAAGCCTTGCACCTGGCCGACGTGCAGCTGGACAAGCCCAAAACCGAGGTGCTGTTCAACAAGGACGGCACGCTCAATCTGAGCCAGCTGTTCAAATTGCCTGCCAGCGAGCCCAAGCCCGACGAGCCGCAAAGCAAACCCTTCCCGCTGCGCATCGACAATATAAAACTGGCTGACGGCTATCTGCACTTCGTCGATATGCGTCCCAGTGAGCCCATAGAGTTTCTCTACGACTCAATGAACTTTGAGTTGAAAAACCTCAGCACCCTACCCGACGACAACGCTGAAATGACGCTGGTGGCTGCCGGCCCCGAGGGCGGCAGAGTCGACTGGAGCGGCAAGCTGAGCCTGGTGCCGATTACGTCCCAGGGCAAACTCAAAGTCACCGACGCCAAAATGAAAGCCTGGTGGCCCTATGTCCGCGATTCGGTGCCGCTGGTACTCGAAGACGGCATTCTGAATTTCAGCACCGACTACACCCTGGATCTGGCCAAAGACACCGAGATGGTGTTGAGCAATGCCTCGGCCAGCATCGCGCCGTTCAGGATCAATGCCCCGGATGGCCGCCCGCTGGCGCGTCTGGAGCGACTTGATGTGAGCGACACCACGGTGGACCTGGCTAAACAGAAAGTGGTTGTCGGCAAGATCCAGAGCAAGAACCTGGAAACCTGGGCCGCTCGCGAGAAGGATGGTCAGCTTGACTGGCAAAAACTGTTTGCCGAGCAACCCGCAAAAACCGCACCTAAAACCAGTGACCCTGTCACTGTTGAAGCCCCAAAACCAGGCCCGGCTGCGCCGAGCAAACCATGGCAGGTGCTGCTCAAGGATGTTGAACTGCGCGACTATCGGGTGCACCTGGCCGACAAGCAGCCAAGTACCCCGGTAGCACTGGATATCGGCCCCCTGAACCTGGACCTGAAAAACTTCGACAGCCTGAACCGGTCGCCGTTTAACCTCAGGCTCGACACCGGCGTTGGCAAACAAGGCCAGCTCACTGCCATCGGTGATGTGAACCTGAATCCGGTCAGCGCCGCACTCAAGGTCACCACCAAAGACATCGATCTGCGGGTGGCCCAGGCCTATATCGACCCGTTCATGCGCCTTGAACTGCGTAGCGGCATGCTCGGCAGCGACCTGGCAGTCAACCTCAAAAGCACAGAACCGCTGGCTTTCACCGTTGAGGGTCGTGCCCAGGTCGATCAACTGCACACTCTGGACACCCTGAAAAACCGGGACTTCCTCAAGTGGCAGCGGCTGGTGCTGGAAGATGTCAAATACCGGCACGGCGACAGCCTGTCGATCAGCAAGGTCAATCTGACACAGCCCTATGTGCGCTTCATGATCAACGATGATCGCACCACCAACGTGGACGACCTGTTGATCCCGCAACCGGCCAGCAGTGGCGCAAAAAGCGCTGCCGGGCCCGCGGCGAAACAGGATAAGCCGCTGGGCATCTATGTCGGCGGTATCGCGATCAATGATGGTTCGGCAAATTTCGCCGACTTCAGTCTGACCCCCAACTTCGCCACGGCCATTCAGCAACTCAACGGCCAGATCGGCACCATTGACAGCCGTGATGCCAAACCTGCCAGGGTTGATATCTCGGGCAAGGTTGACCGCTATGCACCGGTTACGATCAAGGGCAGTGTCAATCCATTCGATCCAATGGCCAGCCTGGACATTGCCACCAGCTTCAAACGCGTCGAGCTGACTACGCTGACCCCCTACTCCGGCAAGTTTGCCGGTTACCGGATCCGCAAGGGCCGCCTCAATCTTGATCTGCATTACCTGATCACCAAGGGTCAGCTCAAGGCTGAAAACAAGGTTGTCATCGAGCAATTGCAGCTGGGGGAGAAAGTCGACAGCCCGGATGCGGTGAACCTGCCCCTGAAACTGGCGATTGCCTTGCTCAAGGATTCAGACGGCACCATCTCCATCGAGTTGCCGGTGACCGGAGACCTGAACAACCCGCAATTCAGCGTAATGCCCATAGTCTGGCAAACCTTGCGCAACCTTGTGGTCCGAGCCGCTACAGCGCCCTTCAAGTTCATTGGCGGGCTGGTCAGCGGCGGTGGCGCCGAAGACCTGGGCACGGTGTCATTCGCGCCAGGATCAAGCGAGCTGAGCCCTGAAGCGCAAAAAGCCCTGGACACCCTGGCCCAGGCGCTGAAAAAACGTCCGGGCCTGCGCCTGGAAATCGAAGGCACCGCCGCGCAAAGCAGTGACGGTCCGCATATTGCCCAGGATCGTCTTGAGCGCGAATACCAGTACACCTACTACAAGATTCTCCAGCGCAAGGGAGAAAAGGTGCCGGCTCAGGCTTCGCAGCTCAAGGTCCCGGATGATGAAAAAGGTCCATTACTGGAAGGGATTTACCGGGCCCGCCTGAAACAGCAGCCGCCTGCCGAGTGGGCTGATCTAAGTCGTGATGAACGTGCGGCCAAGATGAGTGCAGCGCTGGTGGACTTCTGGAGCAAAAGTGAAGTTCTGCTCCGCCAACTGGGGCAGGATCGTGCCAGTACCATCAAGGACTATCTGGTGGACCACGGCCAACTGGCGGATGACCGCGTGTACTTTATCGATGCCACCCTGGGTCAGGCAGAGAGCGATGGCCGGGTAATCACCCCGCTGCATCTGGACAGCGAGTAAAGCCCTCACCTGGCTTGCTCGCGATGGCGGCTCTGCGGCCTGGATGAGGTACCGCACAGGCCGGATCGCGGGCAAGCTCGCTCCTACTAGGTTTGCGCACTATTCCTTCGCCCAAATAGAACAGCCCCCGACGCAAGCGCCGAGGGCTGTAATGACCACATCCGTGTGGTCGTCGCATGAACCTGTATTCAAAGCCAGCAGGTGATCTTTCAATCACCTGCTCCGGCTTTCCCCCGGTTCCACGAATTGGGGTGTCTTACTCAGCTTTCAGGCCATCGGCCGAAACTGCCTGAACACCTTTAACTTTCTTGGCAATCGCAACTGCCATCTCTTTCTGTGCGTCGGTTACCGCTACAGTCGAGGATAGCGAAACCACGCCTTTATTGGTTTCTACTTTGATGTCAGTACCTGGAATGCCTTTTTCAGTCAGCAGGTCAGATTTAACTTTGGTTGTGATCCAGGTGTCAGAAGTAGCTTCTTTGGCTTTAGTCATTTCGCCAGCAGCGACAACCATAGGGGTCTGTGCAGTCGATTGAGCAGCAAATGCGGCGTTGGCCATGGTCAGGGTCAGAGCGGTAGCAGTTGCAGCAGCGATAGCAAACTTCTTCATACGAGTAACTCCTGTCTTCTTTAAAATCTGCGCCATCTCATGGCAGCAGGGTTACCTATACTGTTGCAGGGCTTATGCCAACTTTCTGAAATTAAAAAAACCTTATAAATCAATAACTTATAATCAATCAAAAAACCAAGGATCGTGCAGTTTGCATGACTGCCCGTCAATCTGCATGCAAGTTGCGGCTTTTTGCTTAATGGCAGTTGGCCTTGAATCTGCCAGCTTTCTTGCAGGCATAAAAAAAGGATCCCGAAGGATCCTTTTTTCAACGCCGGTTTCGGGGGCTATTAAGCTTCCGAAGCCTTGGCAGCTGCTACGTCCTTGATGGAGAGCTTGATACGGCCGCGGTTGTCCACGTCCAGTACCAGTACTTCCACTTCCTGACCTTCTTTCAGAATGTCAGTCACTTTCTCGACACGAGCATCGCTCAGCATGGAGATGTGCACCAGGCCGTCTTTGCCTGGCAGGATGTTTACGAATGCGCCGAAGTCGACGATGCGCTCAACCTTGCCGGTGTAGATCTTGCCGATTTCGGCTTCTGCGGTGATGCCCAGAACGCGCTGACGCGCCGCTTCTGCTGCTTCCTTGGTTTCGCCGAAGATCTTGATCGAACCGTCGTCTTCGATATCGATCGAAGCCTTGGTTTCTTCGCAGATTGCACGGATGGTCGCGCCGCCTTTACCGATGACATCACGGATTTTGTCGGTGTCGATCTTCATCGCAATCATGGTCGGAGCGTTGGCCGACAATTCGTTGCGCGATACGGCAATGATCTGGTTCATCTGACCCAAGATGTTCAGGCGAGCGTCCAGGGCCTGGCCCAGTGCGATCTCCATGATTTCTTCGGTGATGCCTTTGATCTTGATGTCCATCTGCAGCGCGGTAACACCTTTAGCGGTACCTGCTACTTTGAAGTCCATGTCGCCGAGGTGATCTTCGTCACCCAGGATGTCGGTCAGAACTGCGAATTTCTCGCCTTCTTTAACCAGACCCATGGCGATACCGGCAACCGGTGCTTTCATCGGCACACCAGCGTCCATCAGTGCCAGGGAAGCGCCGCAGACCGAAGCCATGGAGCTGGAACCGTTGGACTCGGTGATTTCCGATACAACACGGATGGTGTACGGGAACACGTCGGCAGCAGGCAGCATGGCCTGAACCGAACGACGGGCCAGACGGCCGTGACCGATTTCGCGACGACCGGCGCCACCCATGCGACCACACTCACCTACCGAGAACGGCGGGAAGTTGTAGTGCAGCATGAACGGGTCTTTCTTCTCGCCTTCCAGGGTGTCCAGCAGTTGTGCATCACGGGCAGTACCCAGAGTTGCAACGACCAGAGCCTGAGTTTCACCACGGGTGAACAGAGCCGAACCGTGGGTCTTTGGCAGAACGCCAACTTCGATGTTCAAAGGGCGAACGGTTTTGGTGTCACGGCCATCGATACGCGGCTTGCCGTTAACGATGTTTTCGCGAACGGTGCGGTATTCGATTTCGCCGAATGCAGCTTTGACTTCAGCAGAAGTCGGCTGGCCTTCTTCACCGGACAGCTTGGCAACAACCTGGTCTTTCAGTTCGCCCAGACGTGCATAACGCTCGTGCTTGACGGTCAGGGTGTAAGCCTGGGAGATCGCTTCGCCGAACTCGGCGCGGATAGCGGCCAGCAGAGCGGTGGCTTCTGGAGCAGGAGCCCAGTCCCAAGTCGGTTTTGCAGCTTCGGCAGCCAGCTCTTTAACAGCCTGGATCACTACCTGGAATTCGTCGTGGGCGAACAGTACCGCGCCCAGCATCTGGTCTTCGGTCAGCTCTTTGGCTTCCGATTCAACCATCAATACAGCTTCCGAAGTACCGGCAACAACCATGTCCAGGCTGGAAGCAGCCAGTTGCTCGTAAGTCGGGTTCAGCAGGTAGCCAGTGCTTTCGTGGTAAGCAACGCGGGCGGCGCCGATCGGACCATCAAAAGGAATACCGGAGATTGCCAGAGCAGCCGAGGTACCGATCATCGCAGCGACGTCCGGATCGGTTTTCTTGCTGGTGGACAGAACGGTGCAGACAACCTGCACTTCGTTCATGAAGCCTTCTGGGAACAGCGGACGGATCGGACGGTCGATCAGACGCGAAGTCAGGGTTTCTTTCTCGGAAGGGCGACCTTCACGCTTGAAGAAACCGCCCGGGATTTTACCCGCGGCGTAGGTTTTTTCTTGGTAGTGAACAGACAGAGGGAAGAAGCCCTTGCCTGGATCAGCTTGCTTGGAGCCGACAACAGTCACCAACACGCTGACGTCGTCGTCAACGGTGACCAATACTGCGCCGGAGGCCTGACGGGCGATACGGCCAGTCTCGAGGGTGACGGTCGACTGACCGAACTGGAATTTTTTGATAACCGGGTTCACGGTGTCCTACCTTCTTTGTGGCTCTTGGGGAACGGGTTTCTTGCGAAATACTGACGCAATGTCGGGTATTGACCCGACTCAGATGCTTACGAAAGCGGACGGCACGGTGAGCTTTCGTAAGAATCCGGCTGGCCCAGATAAAACTTGAGGCTGGAAGCCTGCCGTACACCTGCGGGAAACCCGCAGATACACGACAAACGACCAGCCTCTAGCAACATCGCTATTAGCGACGCAGACCCAGGCGAGCGATCAGCGTTTTGTAACGCTCAACGTTCTTGCCTTTGAGGTAGTCCAGCAGCTTGCGACGCTGGTTTACCATGCGGATCAGACCACGACGGGAGTGGTGGTCTTTTTTGTTTTCTTTGAAGTGACCTTGCAGCGTGTTGATGTTAAAGGTCAGCAGTGCAACCTGCACTTCTGGAGAACCTGTATCACCTGGAGCTTGCTGGTAGTCAGCTACGATTTCTGCTTTATGTTCGATTGTCAGTGCCATGGGGCATTTCCTTTCATTAGGGTTCTGCTTGCGAACAAGACAGATCCAATAGGCCGAGGACAAATCCTCGTATTTATAAGTGAGGAGTGACCGTGCCTAATAACAGCCACCCTCGTTCCAGTCTGGCCAAAGAGTATTACATCTCGAGCCAGCCTGTTCCGGTCATTCTGACCGAATCAGTCGACGCGGCGCGATGCGCCCGTCTTCGCTCACTTCACCGATACCGATAAAGCGACCGTTGTGATCTTGTACCCGCACCATGCCGAACTTCGGAGCATCCGGAGCGCGTACCGGTTGGCCATTAAGCCAATAGAATGCGCTGTGTTCCGAGAAGTGCAGCAAAGGCCAGTCCAGCAAACCGCTGTCCGATGGCATCAGGAAGCGGTCAACCGCTTCGTTTCCGCCTTCGGCATGCACAGCTTCCAACTCTTCCAGAGTGACCGTTTGGGCCAGGCTGAAAGGTCCGGCGTGTGTACGACGCAGCTCTGCAACGTATGCACCGCAACCCAGTTGCTCACCAATATCTTCCACCAGGGTACGGATATAGGTGCCTTTGGTGCAGTCGACGGACAAGCGCGCAGTGTCGCCTTCGCTGGCCAGTAATTCGAGGCGGGTAATAGTAACAGAACGCGGTTCGCGCTCCACCACTTCGCCTGCACGAGCCAACTTGTAAAGCGGCTGGCCGTCACGCTTGAGTGCAGAGTACATCGGCGGTATCTGACTGATTTGCCCACGGAATTTGGGTAAAACAGCTTCAATATCGGCGCGACCAACGGTCACCGGACGCGTCAGCAAAACATCGCCTTCGGCATCCGCTGTGGTCGTGGTCTTGCCCAATTGCATCAGGGTTTCATAACCCTTGTCGGAATCGAGCAGGTATTGCGAAAACTTGGTGGCTTCGCCAAAGCACAGCGGCAATACGCCACTGGCCAATGGATCGAGGCTACCGGTGTGCCCTGCCTTCTCGGCATTGAGCAGCCAGCGGACTTTCTGCAGGGCCGCATTGGAGGTGAATCCAAGCGGCTTGTCGAGCAGGATGATACCGCTGACGTTACGACGGATACGCTTGACCTGAGCCACCGGTTACTCCTTGGTGTCTTCGGGAGCGGTGCCTTCAGGATGCTGATTGTCTTCAGCCACTGCACGCTCAATCAAGGCGGACAGGTGCGCACCACGCACGACACTTTCATCGTAGTGGAAGTGCAGTTGCGGAACGCTGCGCAGTTTCATTTCACGCGCCAGTTGCATGCGCAGGAAACCCGCTGCCGAGTTCAGCACCTTGACGGTCTGGGCGATGTCTTCAGCGTTGTCCTGGCCCATCACGGTGATGAAGATCTTGGCGTGACCGACGTCACGGCTGACTTCAACAGCGGTAATTGTAACCAGACCCACGCGTGGATCTTTGACTTCACGACGGATCAGCTGTGCCAGCTCGCGCTGCATCTGATCGCCAATTCGTTGGGTACGGCTATATTCTTTTGCCATGTCTTGTTACCTGTTACTCACCCATGGGAAACCCATGCGGTCTGAAAGCGGCAAACGCCCGGCCAGACAGAAGCCGGACCGGGCGTTGCGTTTAGAGTCCAGGCCGGGCACAAGGCATTTGCATGCCCTGGCTCGTCCTCGCTCTTGAGGCTCGCGATTTAGAGGCTGCGAGCAACCTGGACCTTCTCGAACACTTCGATCTTGTCACCGACTTTAACGTCGTTGTAGCTCTTGACGCCGATACCGCATTCCATGCCGGCACGTACTTCGGCAGCGTCATCCTTGAAGCGGCGCAGGGATTCCAGCTCGCCTTCGAAGATAACGATGTCATCACGCAGTACGCGGATTGGACGGTTACGGTGAACAACACCTTCCAGCACCATACAACCTGCGATAGCACCGAACTTAGGCGAACGGAATACGTCACGCACTTCAGCGATACCCAGGATGTTCTCGCGAACGTCGCTGCCAAGCATGCCGGTAAGGGCTTTCTTGACGTCTTCGATGATGTCGTAGATGACGTTGTAGTAACGCATGTCCAGGCCTTCTTGCTCGACAATCTTGCGCGCGCCAGCATCAGCACGAACGTTAAAGCCGAACAGTACAGCGTTGGATGCCAGTGCCAGGTTAGCGTCGCTCTCGGTGATACCACCGACACCGCCGCCCACTACGCGCACTTGCACTTCGTCGTTACCCAGGCCGCTCAGAGCGCCCTGCAGAGCTTCCAACGAACCACGGACGTCAGATTTGAGGACGATGTTAAGCGTCTTCTTCTCTTCCTGGCCCATGTTCTCGAAGATGTTTTCCAGCTTGCCTGCGTGAGCACGAGCCAGTTTCACTTCGCGGAACTTGCCTTGACGGAACAGGGCAACTTCACGCGCCTTCTTCTCGTCAGTCATTACGCTCATCTCGTCGCCAGCATCTGGCGTACCGTCCAGGCCGAGAATCTCGACAGGGATGGATGGACCGGCTTCCTTGATGGATTTGCCGTTCTCGTCGAGCATGGCGCGGATGCGGCCGTAGTTGGAACCGACCAGAACCATGTCGCCTTGGCGCAGGGTACCGTCTTGAACCAGAACAGTCGCAACCGGACCGCGGCCTTTGTCCAGACGGGACTCAACTACTACGCCACGGCCAGGAGCCGATGGAGTTGCCTTGAGTTCCAGGACTTCAGCTTGCAGCAATACGGCTTCGAGCAAGTCGTCAACGCCGGTACCCATTTTCGCCGAAACCGAAACAAACGGAGTGTCGCCACCCCATTCTTCCGACGTTACGCCGTGAACGGACAACTCGCTGCGGATGCGATCGAGATCAGCGCCCGGCTTGTCGATTTTGTTCACTGCAACAACCAGCGGCACGCCAGCAGCTTTCGCATGCTGAACAGCTTCGATGGTCTGCGGCATTACGCCGTCATCTGCAGCAACAACCAGAATCACGATGTCAGTCGCCTTGGCACCACGAGCACGCATTGCGGTAAACGCAGCGTGACCCGGGGTATCGAGGAACGTGACCATGCCGCGTTCGGTTTCAACGTGGTATGCACCGATGTGCTGAGTAATACCACCGGCTTCGCCAGCAGCTACCTTGGCACGACGGATGTAGTCGAGCAGGGACGTTTTACCGTGGTCAACGTGACCCATTACGGTCACAACCGGAGCACGGGAGAACGACTCGCCTTCGAACTTCAGGGACTCGGCCAGGGAATCTTCCAGGGCGTTGTCACTTACCAGAGTCACTTTGTGGCCCAGTTCTTCAGCAACCAGTTGAGCAGTTTCCTGATCAAGTACCTGGTTGATGGTTGCCGGAGTACCCAACTTGAACATGAACTTGATGACTTCAGCAGCCTTGACCGACATCTGTGCAGCCAAATCGCCGACAGTGATGGTCTCGCCAATCTGAACGTCACGAACTACAGGGCCGGTTGGGCTCTGGAAACCGTGAGCGTTACGCTTCTTCAGCTTGCCCTTGCCACGACCACCGCGACGGAAGCTATCGCTTTCTTCATCGGAAGAGCGCGGAGCAACACGTGGAGTCGGTGCTTTTTCTTTAACCGATGCGCGATGCGGTGCGTTCTTGCGATCGCCGTCACCACTGCCGCGACGATTGTTATCGTCTGCGCGTGGTTTGTCCGGGCGACGCTGTTCGTCACGTTTACGTGCATCAGCGGCTGGCGCAGGTGCTGCAGCCGGTGCAGCCTGCACAGGTGCAGGAGCAGCGACAGCCGGAGCTGCTGCAGGAGCAGAGGTAGATGCAGGCTGACGGCGCGCGTCTTCTTCGGCGCGACGCTTGGATTCTTCTTCAGCCTTCTGACGTGCGGCATTTTCTACTGCACGACGCTCATCCATCTCACGCTTGCGCTCGGCTTCAATTTCTTCCGGGCTGCGTTGTACGAAAACTTTCTTCTTGCGTACTTCAACACTAATGCTTTTGCTGCCAGCTACACGCAGGGTACTGGTGGTTTTACGCTGCAAAGTGATCTTGCGCGGTTCTTCCACTTTAGCCTTGTGGCTGCTTTTCAGGTGAGTCAGCAGAGCCTGCTTCTCACTGTCGGTCACATTCTGCTCGGCGGCGTTGTGCGGCAGACCTGCCTCACGCATCTGCTGCAACAGGCGCTCAACCGGTGTTTTGACCTCATCGGCCAGTTGTTTCACCGTGACTTGCGTCATGCATTTCTCTCCTCAGGCCGCGCCTAATTACTCGAACCAATGGGCTCGGGCGGCCATGATCAACTTGCCGGCACGATCAGAGTCAATGCCGTCGATGTCGAGCAGGTCGTCAATAGACTGCTCGGCCAGGTCTTCGCGGGTAATTACGCCGCGCACCGCCAGTTCCATCGCCAAATCCTTGTCCATACCCTCAAGCGAGAGCAGGTCTTCGGCCGGATGGGCGTCTGCCAGCTTTTCCTCAGTAGCGATGGCTTTAGTCAACAAACGATCCTTGGCTCGAGCGCGAAGCTCGTTGACGGTATCTTCGTCAAAGCCATCGATGTTGAGCATTTCCTCCACCGGTACGTAGGCAATCTCTTCCAGGCTAGTAAAGCCTTCATCTACCAGTACCTGCGCCAGGTCTTCATCAACTTCAAGCTCTTCGATGAAGTTGCGCAGGATGTCGCCGGTTTCTGCTTGCTGCTTAGCCTGGATGTCCGATTCGGTCATCACGTTCAGGGTCCAGCCGGTCAACTGGCTGGCCAAACGTACGTTCTGACCGCCGCGACCAATCGCCTGGGCCAGATTGTCTGCGCCAACGGCGATGTCCATGGCATGGGCATCTTCGTCGACGATAATCGCCGCTACTTCTGCTGGCGACATTGCGTTGATCACGAACTGCGCCGGGTTGTCATCCCAAAGGACGATATCCACTCGCTCTCCGCCCAATTCGCCGGACACTGCCTGGACGCGCGAACCGCGCATACCAATGCAGGCACCTTGCGGATCAATGCGTTTGTCTTTGGAGCGAACGGCTATTTTAGCGCGAGATCCAGGATCGCGGGAGGCCGCCATCACTTCGATCAGGCCTTCGGAGATTTCTGGAACTTCAATACGGAACAGCTCGATCAACATCTCCGGCGCGGTACGCGACAGGATCAGTTGAGGACCGCGGTTCTCGGTACGAATTTCTTTCAGCAGTGCGCGAAGGCGTACGCCAACACGGAAAGTTTCACGCGAAATGATGTCTTCACGAGCCAGCAACGCTTCTGCGTTGTTACCCAGATCGACGATCACATTGTCACGTGTCACCTTTTTAACGGTACCCGAAATAATTTCGCCCAGACGCTCACGATAGGCATCGACTACTTGAGCACGCTCGGCTTCGCGGACTTTCTGCACGATTACCTGTTTGGCAGTCTGTGCAGCAATCCGACCGAATTCGATAGAATCGATTTTTTCTTCGATAATATCGCCGGCTACAGCGCCTGGCTGTTTCGCCTGGGCCTGGTCTACCGCCAACTCGATTGCTGGATCATCCAGATCTTCGTCTTCGACCACAGTCCAGCGACGGAAAGTCTCATAATTACCGGTGTGGCGATTGATTTCCACACGCAGATCGACTTCGTCTTCAAAACGCTTTTTAGTAGCGGTGGCCAGAGCCAGCTCCAGCGCTTCAAAAATAACGTTTGCCGGTACGCCCTTTTCATTGGACACCGACTCAACAACCAGCAGTACTTCTTTGCTCATCGTACGCCTCGCCTTTCGCAAGCCATTGGATCCGCGGGATCCGCGTCTCAGTCAAAACTGGGAATAATGTTGGCCTTGTCGATCATATCGATCGGCAACAGGAATTCATGGTCTTCAACTTGCACCACGATGTCCTGCTCCTCTACGCCGCGCAGAAGGCCCTGAAAGTTACGTCGCCCTTCAAAAGGCGAGCGCAGCTTGATCTTCACTTGCTCACCGACATATTTCGCGAACTGTTCAAGAGTGAACAGCGGGCGTTCCATGCCAGGAGAAGAGACTTCAAGGGTGTATTCAACAGCGATAGGATCTTCGACATCCAGAACACCGCTGATCTGACGACTGACAATTGCACAGTCATCCACCAATACGCCGCCTTCCTTGTCGATATACACACGCAACATTGAATGGCGGCCTTGAGCCGAAAATTCAATACCCCAGCATTCATAGCCAAGGGCCACGATCACCGGGGCCAGCAAGGCCTGCAACTCTTCTAGCTTGCTCGACACTTGAACCCCCTAGTGCATGTTTGTGCATGCTGTGCAAAATGAAAAAATGGGCGAAGCGCCCATCTCTGAAACGTCGTTGAATACCGACGCTATAAAGTGTCCAGTTAACAAAAAGCCCCTAATAAGGGGCTCCGCTAAAACTGGTTGCGGGAGCCGGATTTGAACCGACGACCTTCGGGTTATGAGCCCGACGAGCTACCAGACTGCTCCATCCCGCGACAAAGCTGGAGCGGAAGTATACGGTTGATCCTTTTCAGGGTCAATCCAACCTTCCACATACAAGAAAGCCCGCTACTGCGGGCATTCTTGATAATTGGTACCGAGAAGGGGACTCGAACCCCTACACCCTATGGGCACAACCACCTCAAGGTTGCGTGTCTACCAATTCCACCACCTCGGCAATACTACAGTTACATCATGAAACCCGTTTTACTTTTGCTCTTGAGCTGGAGGTACGTCAGTCGCAGGAGTTGCCGACTTTTGCTCTTGAAGCACCGGAACATCATCTGAAGCCGGCTTTTGCACTGGAACTTCCAAAACCGCTGGATTTGGCAAACCTACTTGAGTCAGCTGTTCAGCTTTCTCTTTAGCAAAGTAACCTAACCCCAAGCTGGTTATGAAAAAACCTGCGGCAAGTATAGCAGTAAACTTACTAAGAAAGGTAGAGGAACCTTGGCTTCCGAACACAGTATTTGATGCACCTGCGCCAAAAGAAGCTCCAGCATCCGCTCCCTTACCCTGTTGCAGCAAAACCAGGGCAATTACACCCAAAGCTGTCAGCAGATGAAAAACAGTTACGACGTTATCCAGCATTTTCAGTTTCCTGCGGCACGAATAATCGCACCGAACTCATCTGCATTCAGGGAAGCCCCGCCAATGAGTCCCCCATCGATATCCGGCATGCTGAACAGTTCGACCGCATTGGCCGCCTTCACGCTGCCGCCGTATAGAAGCCGCACACCTTGCGCGACTTCAGAATTCTTTTGCGCCAACTGTGCGCGAATGGCCGCATGCACATCTTGCGCTTGCTGCGGTGATGCAGTCAGCCCGGTACCAATGGCCCAGACCGGCTCATATGCAATCACTGCATTTACAAAAGCCTCAATACCAAATGCGTCAATCACGACATCCAGTTGACGCCCTACCACTTCAAGGGTTTGCCCGGCTTCGCGCTGCTCCAGGGTTTCCCCTATACACAACACCGGCGTCAGACCAGAAGCCTGAACTGCTGCAAACTTGCGATTGAGGGTCTCATCCGACTCACCCAGAATCAGGCGACGCTCGGAGTGACCTACAAGCACCAATGCGCAACCCGCATCCTGCAACTGACTCGAAGAAATCTCCCCGGTCAGAGCGCCCTGCTTTGCTTCAACCGCAGCATTCTGAGCACCAACCGAAATTGGCGCGCCTTGTAAGCCTTTGATCACACGATCAATGAACAGGTCAGGCGGGAATACTGCAACATCAACACTGCCAGGCAAGGACAGATCACGCAGACCAACGATCAGCTCAGCGACGCTGGCGCAGGTACCGTGCATCTTCCAGTTACCAGCTACCATCATGCGACGCATGCTTTACCTCGTCGGTCAAAGTGGGCGCAGATGTTACCCAACCACATCCGCGCTGGCAAGTCGAATTCAGGCACAAACTTCACTTACTAGTTTTGCCAGCTCATCGGCATAGCCGCGAACCATATTTTCATCATCACCTTCGACCATTACGCGCACCAGAGGCTCGGTACCCGACTTGCGCAGCAATACACGCCCACGCCCTTTCATGGCTTCAGTGACCCGTGCGCAGGCCTCTTTGACGGCCGGGTGCTCGACCGGGTCAACACCACCACCAAACCGCACATTTACCAGCACCTGCGGACATTTACGCAACGCCTGACGCGCCTGGGCCAGACTGTCGCCACGGCGACGCAACGCCAGCAGCACCTGCAGGGCAGCGATAATCGCATCACCGGTGGTCGTATGCTGGAAGCACACGATATGCCCCGAGTTCTCACCGCCCACCTGCCAGTCGCGCTCTTGCAGGCCTGCAATCACATAGCGATCCCCGACATTGGCCCGAACGAAGGGAATGCCCAGGTCATCCAGCGCCAATTCAAGCCCGAGATTACTCATCAGCGTGCCGACGACACCACCTTGCAATTTGCCACGCTCATGCAAGTCGCGGGCAATGATGAACAGCAACTCATCACCATCAACAATCGCGCCCGTGTGATCAACCATCAGCACCCGGTCACCGTCGCCATCAAACGCGATACCCAGGTCCGCGCCCTCAGCCAGGACTGCAGCCTGCAACTGCCCCATATGGGTCGAGCCGCAATCATGGTTGATGTTCAAACCATTAGGCTGAGCCGACAACACAGTGACTTGTGCACCCAGCTCCTTGAAAACACTTGGCGCAACCTTGTAGGTCGCACCATGGGCGCAATCAATAACGATCTTCAGATCGCTGAAGTTGGTACTGCTCGGCACACTGCTCTTGCAGAATTCGATATAGCGACCCGGCGCATCATTGATACGCGACACCTTACCCAGCTTGTCGGAGTCAACGACGGTCATCGGAGTGTCCAGCAACTCCTCAATCATCAACTCGACGTCATCAGGCAACTTGGTGCCATCCCCCGAGAAGAACTTGATACCGTTATCGTCGTGGGGATTGTGCGAAGCACTGATCACAATGCCCGCTTCCGCATGAAAGGTGCGCGTCAGATAAGCAATGGCCGGAGTAGGCATTGGCCCCAACAGCATCACATCGGCACCGGCCGCAGACAGACCGGCCTCTAGCGCGGACTCGAACATATAACCGGAAATGCGCGTGTCCTTGCCTACCAGGATGCGACATGCACCCTTGCTGCGGAACGCCATACCCGCCGCCCAACCCAGCTTGAGCATGAAGTCAGGGGTAATTGGATAAACGCCGACCCGACCACGAATACCGTCGGTGCCAAAATATTTCTTAGTCATAAGTGCTCCATCATTCTTAGTCGGCGGACTCTACCGCTGCGATCATCCGCACCACATCAACTGTTTCGGCAACGTCATGGACACGCAATATTCGCGCACCCTTGGTCACGGCCAGCGCTGCCAGAGCCAAACTGCCATACAGTCGCTCTGTAACCGGCCGATTCAGCGCCTGCCCAATCATGCTTTTACGCGAAACACCTACCAGCAATGGTCGACCCAGTGCATGCAGGGCCTCCATGTGCTTAAACAAACTCAGGTTGTGCTGCAACGTCTTGGCGAAACCAAATCCCGGATCCAGCACTATGCGCTCAGACGCAATCCCGGCAGCGGCGCATTGCGCCATGCGTTCAGCAAGAAATGCCGACACCTCACCGACCAGATCAGTGTAATGCGGGTTGTCCTGCATATCCCCGGGCTCGCCGAGCATATGCATCAGGCATACCGGAAGACCTGTGGCTGCAGCAGCCTGCAGAGCACCTTCGCGGCGCAATGAGCGCACATCATTAATCAGGCCGGCGCCAAGGCGCGCAACCTCAGTCATGACGATGGGCGCGGAGGTATCGACCGAAATGATCACATCAAGTTCACGACTGATGCGCTCGACAACAGGCGCCACC
Source organism: Pseudomonas sp. 9.1(2019) (assembly GCF_009910445.1). Lineage (NCBI taxonomy): Bacteria > Pseudomonadati > Pseudomonadota > Gammaproteobacteria > Pseudomonadales > Pseudomonadaceae > Pseudomonas > Pseudomonas sp. 9.1(2019). The sequence goes on from NZ_VBWF01000001.1 coordinate 50,625, forward strand.
CGATCAAGCTCTTCCTGTGGCGAAACCACCGGAGCACCGGGGCGAGTTGACTCACCGCCGACATCAATCAGGGTTGCCCCCGCAAGAACCATTGCCTGCGCATGGCGCATTGCCGCATCCACCGCAGCAAAGCGACCGCCATCAGAAAAGGAATCAGGGGTGACATTGAGAATGCCCATCACGTGCGGATGGGCCAAATCAAGAACCCGGTTGCCGCAAGGCAACCGGGTTGAGGGCTGAACAAAAGTCATTTCAAGCCTTATTGATCAGCAGCTGGGCCGCCGATAGGTGTTTCCGGGCGCTCGGTCTTGTCCAGGGTTGGAGCAGTCGGGGTACCCGAGCCACCACCTTCCCAGTCACGCGGCTCCCGTGGCGGGCGCCCCGCCATGATGTCGTCGATCTGATCGGCATCGATCGTTTCGTACTTCATCAAGGCATCAGCCATGGCTTCCAGCTTGTCACGATTGTCGGTCAGGATCTGCTTGGCAGTGCCATAGCACTGATCAATGATGCTGCGCACTTCGGAGTCGATCAGCTTGGCTGTCTCGCCCGAAACGCTCGAGCTCTGACCACCGCCACGCCCCAGATACGACTCTTCGTCTTCGGCATACATCAGCGGGCCCAATTTCTCGGACAGGCCCCATTTGGTGACCATGTTCCGGGCAATCTGGCTCGCACGCATGATGTCGTTGGACGCACCGGTAGTCACGCCGTCAAAGCCCAGGGTCATCTCTTCAGCAATACGGCCGCCATAGAGCGAGCAGATCTGGCTGATCAGAGCACGCTTGGACAGGCTATAACGATCCTCTTCCGGCAGGAACATGGTGACGCCCAGGGCGCGACCACGAGGAATGATCGAAACCTTGTAAACCGGGTCGTGCTCAGGCACAACGCGACCAACAATGGCATGACCCGCTTCGTGATAAGCCGTGTTGCGCTTTTCTTTGTCCGACATGACCATCGATTTGCGCTCTGCGCCCATCATGATCTTGTCTTTAGCCAGCTCGAATTCTTTCATTTCCACAACACGCTTACCGGTGCGCGCTGCAAACAGGGAAGCTTCGTTCACCAGGTTGGCCAGGTCAGCACCCGAGAAGCCCGGAGTACCACGCGCAATCACGCCTGGCTGGACATCATCGCCCATCGGAACTTTGCGCATGTGCACCTTGAGAATCTGCTCACGGCCACGAATGTCCGGCAAGCCAACCACGACCTGACGGTCAAAGCGGCCTGGACGCAACAGCGCAGGGTCGAGCACGTCCGGACGGTTGGTGGCGGCAATCACAATGATACCGTCATTCATCTCAAAGCCGTCCATCTCAACCAGCAACTGGTTAAGGGTTTGCTCACGCTCATCATGACCGCCGCCCATACCGTTACCACGGTGACGGCCGACAGCATCGATTTCATCGATAAAGATGATGCAAGGTGCGTGCTTTTTCGCCTGTTCGAACATGTCACGAACACGGCTGGCACCAACACCGACGAACATTTCAACGAAGTCCGAACCGGAAATCGTGAAGAACGGCACCTTGGCTTCGCCAGCAATCGCCTTGGCGATCAAGGTTTTACCGGTACCCGGCGGGCCAACCATCAGCACACCACGGGGAATTCGACCGCCCAGACGCTGGAACTTGCCCGGATCGCGAAGGAATTCGACCAGCTCGCCTACTTCTTCTTTCGCTTCGTCACAACCGGCTACGTCAGCCAGGGTCGTTTTGACCTGGTCTTCCGATAGCAGCCGTGCCTTGCTCTTGCCAAAGCTCATCGGCCCGCCTTTACCGCCGGCACCGCCCTGCATCTGACGCATGAAGAACATGAAGACAGCGATGATCACCAGAATCGGGAAGCTCGCAACGAGCAATTGAGTCCAGATGCTTTGCTGCTCAGGCAGCTTGCCCTCAACGGTCACATGGTTATCAACCAGATCACCGATCAAACCGTTGTCCTGAATAGCCGGACGGATGGTTTTGAAGGAATCGCCATCGCTGCGTTTGCCGGTAATCACGTAGCCGTCCACGGCAACGCGTTCGACCTTGCCATCCTTAACTTGCTGGATGAAGTCGGAATAGTTGAGGGTTTGTGGCTCGTTTGGACTGGAGAAGTTGTTCATCACTGTCACCAGGACAGCTGCGATGATCAACCACAGGATCAGATTCTTTGCCATATCGTTCAATTAGCTACCCTCTGAAGCAAGCCCCGCTACTGAAGCGTGCTTCGCATGATATTCACCGGCATAACTTACTACATTGCCTACAACCCTTGCAGGCTCCGTCTGTAACCCTTTGTGAAACTTTGACTACACAATATTCTTTATGTGGGATCTGTAAAGCGATACAAAAAAACCTATCACCCTATTCAGAGACGCTCATCACTGGCAGATCCGGCGATTCCACGAAAGCCGCGGCCCAGCAAATATTGCTCACGGGACCTGTCTCGCGAAGAAGACGGCTTGCGCATCTGCACCTTATCAAACAGCTTGCGAATGTCTTTGTGGTATTCGTCGAAGCCTTCACCCTGGAAGACCTTGATCAAAAAATCACCACCGGGCCGCAAGACACGTCCGGCAAGATCCAGTGCCAATTCGCACAAGAACATCGCCCGAGGCATGTCAACAGCTGCCAATCCACTCATATTGGGGGCCATATCCGAAATCACAAGGTCTACCTGCGTATTTCCGACAGCTTCAAGAATCTGGGCAAGTACGTGATCTTCGGTAAAGTCACCCTGGATAAAGGTCACATCAGGAATGCTGTCCATCTCCAGGATGTCCGAAGCGATCAGTCGCCCCTGACCGCCGATCAGACGGCTGGTGACCTGCGACCAGCCACCCGGGGCGGCCCCCAGGTCAATAACAGTCATGCCCGGGCGAATAATGCGGTCACGTTCCTGGATCTCCAGCAACTTGTAGCTGGCACGCGAACGATACCCGTCTTTTTGCGCCATTTTGACGTATGGGTCGTTGAAATGCTCTTTCAGCCAGTTAAGGCTAGTCTTGGAACGGGCCACGGGCCACCTCAAAAAAATAAACGGGTCGTGATTAACTGGGCGGTCCCGGACTCCCTCGGGTAAACTGGCCGCCGCTTTTTACAAGATCAGACACAGGGGTCAGATTATGCCGCTCACTCAAGAGCAGAAGAAACAGTACAAATCCATTGGCCACCATCTGAAACCAGTATTGACTGTGGCTGATAATGGTTTGACTGAGGGTGTTTTAGCCGAACTCGAACGCGCATTGGGCGATCACGAGTTGATTAAAATCAAAGTCAACATCCTGGATCGCGAATCCCGCCTGGAGGCCATTGCAGAACTGTGCAAGGCAGGCAAAGCGGAATTGGTGCAGGTTATCGGCAAAATGGCGCTTCTTTACCGCAAGAACGTCAATGTTAACAAGCAACTGTCGAACATCCATCGTTTCAAGTGATGCCGACAAGGGTCAAGGGTGCGCTTTGCGCGCCCTGACACTCTTGCCTGGCCAATAGCAAAAACTGCCCGCGCAACGCATCAGGCAGCCAGAACCAGCCATCGCAACACATCCCGCCAGCAGACTGCATCAAATAGTGCTCGCCGCTTATCGGCCACACTACGCGATACATTGATCAACAGCGACACCACAGCATACAGCCCGGCACCGCCAAAAAATTCTGTGTGCAACAAGCATCAGCCGCCAACCCGGATATCCGGGCCGGCCGCCAAAGCAGTGCGCCCGCACGAAGCGGGCGCCTTTTCTCAGATGTGACGTACTTCGACAATCTCGTACTCAATGACGCCGCCCGGTGTTTTCACCGCAACCACATCACCTTCTTCCTTGGCAATCAAGGCACGAGCAAGTGGCGAACCTACGGAGATTTTTCCGAGTTTGAAGTCAGCCTCATCCTCACCAACGATCTGATAAGTCACGCGCTCGTCAGTTTCAACGTTCGCGATCTCGACCGTCGTGCCGAAAATCACCTTGCCGGTATGAGGAATCGCCGCCACATCAATAACCACTGCGTTCTGCAGACGGCCCTCGATATCACGGATACGCGCCTCAGACATACCCTGCAGCTCACGAGCGGCATGGTACTCAGCATTTTCCTTGAGGTCGCCCAGTTCGCGCGCCGTACCGATTTCCTTGCTCAGCTTTGGCCGAACAACCTTGGTCAGGTGTGCAAGCTCTTCTTCCAGGGCTTTATGGCCCTGGACCGTCATTGGGTATTTGATCATGCCTTCAATCCTGCGTGTAGATCCTGCAAGCTGCGTACGGTTTTTTCAGGACCGAATTTAAGCGCTTCGCAGATCGCTTCGCCAGCAGCAATAGTCGTGGTGCAGTAGATTTTGTGCTGCAGAGCGTTGCGGCGAATGGAGTAAGAGTCAGCAATCGACTGACGACCTTCGGTCGTATTGATGATCAGGCTGACTTCATCATTTTTGATCATATCGACAACGTGCGGACGACCTTCGGTCACCTTGTTCACCCGGCGCACTTTCAGACCCGCCGCCTCGATGAACTTGGCAGTGCCAACGGTCGAAACAATCTCGAAGCCCAGGCTGATCAGATCACGTGCAACACCCGCCACCAAAGGCTTGTCGTCGTCACGTACGCTGATGAACGCAGTACCGCCGGTAGGCAGAACTTCGCTGGCACCCATTTGAGCCTTGGCAAAAGCTTCACCGAAGGTATCGCCCACGCCCATCACTTCACCGGTGGACTTCATCTCAGGGCCGAGAATCGGGTCAACACCAGGGAATTTGGCGAACGGGAAGACCGCCTCTTTCACGCTGTAGAAGTTTGGAATGATTTCTTTAGTGAAACCGATTTCCTTCAGGGTTTTACCAGCCATCACCCGCGCCGCGATCATCGCCAGGGAAACACCGATGCACTTGGATACGAAAGGAACTGTACGCGAAGCACGCGGGTTCACTTCGATCACGTAGATATCTTCGCCCTGCAGAGCAAGCTGCACGTTCATCAGGCCGACAACGCCCAACTCCAGAGCCATTTTCTTGACCTGTTCACGCATCTCGTCCTGGATATGCAACGGCAGCGAGTACGGTGGCAGCGAGCATGCGGAGTCACCGGAGTGAACACCTGCCTGCTCAATGTGCTGCATGATCGCGCCGATCACTACGTCAGTTCCGTCGCAGACGGCATCAACGTCCATTTCGATTGCACAGTTCAGGAAGTGATCCAGCAGCACCGGGCTGTCGTTGGACACTTTCACCGCATCGCGCAGGTAACGCTTGAGCTCGTCTTCTTCGTAAACGATTTCCATCGCCCGGCCGCCCAACACGTAGGAAGGACGAACCACCAGCGGGTAACCGATTTTGGAGGCAGCACGAATGGCTTCGTCTTCGCTGCGCACGGTGGCGTTTGGCGGCTGACGCAGGTTCAGACGCTCAACCATTTGCTGGAAGCGCTCACGGTCTTCTGCACGGTCGATAGCATCAGGGCTGGTACCAATGATCGGCACGCCTGCTTCTTCCAGCGCACGGGCCAGTTTCAACGGGGTCTGGCCGCCGTACTGGACGATCACGCCCTTCGGCTTCTCGACACGTACGATTTCCAGCACGTCTTCCAGGGTCACGGATTCGAAGTACAGACGATCCGAGGTGTCGTAGTCAGTGGAAACAGTTTCCGGGTTGCAGTTGACCATGATGGTTTCGTAACCATCGGCACGCAACGCCAGAGCCGCGTGAACGCAGCAGTAGTCGAACTCGATACCCTGACCGATACGGTTCGGACCACCACCCAGAATCATGATCTTGTCACGATCCGAAGGGTTGGCCTCGCACTCTTCCTCATAGGTCGAGTACATGTAAGCCGTGTCGGTAGCAAACTCGGCTGCGCAGGTGTCAACGCGCTTGTAAACCGGGAACACTTCCAGCTTGTGACGATGGCGACGCAGGTTCTTCTCGGTCACACCCAGCAGTACAGCCAGACGTGCGTCGGAGAAGCCTTTGCGCTTGAGGCGATACATGGCATCGCGATCAATCGAAGACAGCGCCATGGTCTTGATCTTCTCTTCGTCCTTGATCAGATCTTCGATCTGCACCAGGAACCAAGGGTCAATCATGTTCATGCCGAAGATGTCTTCTACGGTCATGCCCGCACGGAATGCGTCAGCCACGTACCAGATACGCTCGGCACCCGGCACAGTCAGCTCGCGCTTGAGCACCGCCATGCTTTCCGGGTTGCTCAGGTCCAGCTTTGGATCAAGACCACTGACACCCACTTCCAGACCGCGAAGGGCTTTCTGCAAGGATTCCTGGAAAGTCCGGCCAATGGCCATGACTTCACCAACCGACTTCATCTGAGTTGTCAGGCGCGCATCGGCTTTAGGGAATTTTTCGAAAGCAAAGCGCGGCAGCTTGGTCACGACATAGTCGATGGACGGCTCGAAGGACGCCGGAGTAGCGCCACCGGTGATTTCGTTCTGCAACTCGTCCAGGGTGTAACCGATCGCCAGCTTGGCAGCGATACGCGCAATCGGGAAACCGGTGGCTTTCGAAGCCAGCGCCGAAGAACGCGAAACACGCGGGTTCATTTCGATCACAACCATACGGCCAGTGTCCGGGCAAATGCCGAACTGCACGTTGGAACCACCGGTCTCAACGCCGATCTCACGCAGTACCGCCAGCGAGGCGTTACGCATGATCTGGTATTCCTTGTCCGTCAGGGTCTGTGCCGGAGCAACAGTGATCGAGTCACCGGTGTGCACGCCCATCGGGTCAAAGTTTTCGATCGAGCAAACGATGATGCAGTTGTCCTTTTTGTCGCGGACAACCTCCATTTCGTACTCTTTCCAGCCGATCAGGGATTCGTCGATCAGCAGCTCTTTGGTCGGCGACAGGTCCAGACCACGAGCGCAGATTTCTTCGAACTCTTCACGGTTGTAAGCGATACCGCCACCGGTGCCGCCCATGGTGAACGATGGACGGATGATGCACGGGAAGCCCAGCTTTTCGAGGACCGCATTGGCCTCTTCCATGCTGTGGGCGATACCGGAGCGCGGGCAATCCAGACCGATGGACTTCATCGCCTTGTCAAAACGCGAACGGTCTTCAGCCTTGTCGATGGTGTCGGCATTGGCGCCGATCATTTCTACGCCGAACTTCTCCAGAACGCCTTCACGCTCCAGGTCCAGTGCGCAGTTCAGAGCAGTCTGGCCGCCCATGGTCGGCAACAGAGCGTCCGGACGCTCTTTTTCGATGATCTTGGCAACAGTCTGCCACTTGATCGGCTCGATGTACGTTGCGTCGGCCATGTCCGGATCGGTCATGATGGTGGCCGGGTTGGAGTTCACCAGGATGACGCGATAGCCTTCCTCGCGCAGAGCTTTACAAGCCTGGGCGCCGGAGTAGTCGAATTCACAGGCCTGGCCGATAACGATCGGGCCAGCGCCGAGAATCAGGATGCTTTTAATGTCTGTACGTTTTGGCATGGGTTTGTCACTCAAATCCGCAGGTCAGTCGGCAAGCCGTCGATCAAGTCTGTGAAGCACCCAAGGGGCCGCCGGAGTCCGGGGCCGGCACTGGGTACTAGCACAAGGGTATGATCAGCGGCGCTTGGCCATCTCATTGATGAAACGATCGAACAGCGGCGCTACGTCGTTCGGGCCAGGGCTGGCTTCAGGGTGACCCTGGAAGCTGAAAGCGCTCTTGTCGGTCAGCTCGATACCTTGCAAGGTGCCGTCAAACAGCGACTTGTGGATTGCGCGCACGTTGGCCGGCAAAGTCGCTTCATCAACCGCAAAACCGTGGTTCTGACTGGTGATCATCACAACGCCCGTGTCCAGATCCTGAACCGGGTGGTTCGCACCGTGGTGGCCGTGACCCATTTTCACCGTCTTGGCGCCGGACGCCAGAGCCAGCAACTGGTGTCCCAGGCAGATACCGAACACCGGAATTTCGGTTTTCAGCACTTCCTGAATAGCCGTGATTGCGTAGTCGCATGGCTCCGGATCACCCGGGCCGTTGGACAGGAACACACCATCCGGATTCAGTGCCAGTACGTCGCTGGCCGGAGTTTGTGCCGGCACAACAGTGACGCGGCAGCCACGCTCAACCAGCATGCGCAGGATGTTCCACTTTACGCCGTAGTCGTAGGCAACTACGTGATAAGGCAGCTCGGAAGCTTCAATTGTCGGATGGCTATCGGTGGCCAGGTTCCAGACACTGGAGCGCCACTCGTAAGCCTTCTCGGTGCTGACAACTTTCGCCAGATCCATGCCTTTCAGGCCCGGGAAGCCGCGCGCAGCAGCAATGGCAGCTTCGTCAGAAATGTTGTCGCCGGCCATGATGCAGCCGTTCTGTGCACCTTTCTCACGCAAAATGCGGGTCAGGCGACGGGTATCGATACCTGCGATAGCGACAACATTGTTGGCTTTCAGGTAATCGGAAAGCGACATCGTGTTGCGCCAGTTGCTGGCAACCAGTGGCAGATCACGAATAACCAGACCTGCGGACCAGACACGATCAGACTCGGCATCTTCCGGCGTAGTACCGGTATTGCCAACATGCGGGTAAGTCAGGGTAACGATTTGCTGAGCGTAGGATGGATCCGTCAAGATCTCCTGGTAGCCAGTCATTGCGGTGTTAAACACCACCTCTCCAACGGTCTGACCGTCGGCTCCAATGGCTTCGCCGCGAAAAATGCTGCCATCAGCGAGGGCGAGTATGGCTTGCTTAGTCAAGAAGACCTCCCGTAAATAAAGCCTGAAAGGGCGATCGCAGGTTGTAAAAAAGCGGAGTGACGTATGGACACGTCACCCCGCTTCTTCATCGAATTATCTGCGCGCTTTTAGTGGACACACTAAAGCTGTAGCTTACAGAAAAAGGCTTTTTTGGTCTACCGCTAAAGAGCCTAAAAGGCAGAGGAATGCGACAGAACATCGCTTAGCGGTTAAAAGTCAGGCTGCCGGCGCGCCAACAGCCTGATTTTACAGAGACAACTCAACGCAGGTCGAGCACATCCTGCATGTCATACAGCCCGGGCTCACGCCCGTCGAGCCACAGCGCAGCACGAACGGCACCCTTGGCGAAGGTCATGCGGCTGGATGCCTTGTGGGTGATCTCAAGACGCTCGCCCTCGGTCGCAAACAGAACCGTATGATCCCCCACCACATCACCGCCCCGAACTGTCGCAAAACCGATGGTTTCGCGCTCGCGGGCGCCGGTGTGACCTTCGCGACCATAGACCGCCACCTGCTGCAGGTCACGCCCCAATGCACTGGCAATGACCTCACCCATGCGCATCGCGGTTCCCGAAGGCGCGTCGACCTTGTGCCGGTGATGAGCTTCGATGATTTCGATATCAGCATCTTCACCCATCACCCGTGCCGCCATATCCAGCAGCTTGAACGACAGGTTGACGCCCACACTGAAGTTGGAGGCAAAAACAATCGCAATATCCTGGCCAGCTTCAACCAGCAACTGCTTTTGTTCGGCATTCAACCCCGTAGTACCGATCACCATGGCCTTGCCCAACTGGCGACACACGGCCAGGTTGGCCAGCATTACCTCAGGCAGGGTGAAATCGATCAGTACGTCGAAATCAGCCGCGACCACTTGCAGGTTTTCCGACAACGGCACACCGATACGCCCGATAGAGGCCAGCTCACCGGCATCCGCCCCCACCAGGGAGCTGCCCGGGCGCACGATGGCCGCCGTCAGCCCGCACACTGGTGAGCGCTGCTGCACCGCATCGACCAAGCTCTTACCCATGCGCCCAGCAGCGCCCATCACAGCCATACGTCGCATGTCCCGCTCCTTACAAATCGCCGAAGAAGCGCTTCACGCCTTCGAACCAGCCGGTTGCGTTCGGCGAATGACTACTATCGCCTTCGAGTGTCGAACGGAACTCTTCCATCAGCTCACGCTGACGACGGCTCAGTTTCACCGGCGTCTCGATCACCACACGGCACATCAAGTCACCAGCGCCGCCGCCACGTACCGGAGCAACACCCTTGCCACGCAGACGGAACTGCTTGCCGGTTTGCGTGCCTTCCGGAATCTTCAGCTTGACCCGGCCATCCAGGGTCGGCACTTCAATCTCGGCACCCAGCGAAGCATCGGCAAAGTTGATCGGTACTTCACAGAACAGATGCTTGCCGTCGCGCTGGAAGATCGCGTGCTCACGCACCTCGATCACCACGTACAGATCGCCGGTCGGCCCGCCCTGCACACCCGCCTCGCCTTCGCCCGAAAGACGAATCCGGTCGCCCGTATCTACGCCCGCAGGCACTTTTACGGAAAGGGTTTTGTATTCCTCTACGCGGCCTTCGCCACGGCAGCTGTCGCACGGATCAGAAATGATCTTGCCCTGACCGTGGCAACGCGGACAGGTCTGCTGCACAGCAAAAAAGCCCTGCTGCATGCGCACCTGGCCAATACCGCCACAGGTCGTACAGGTAACCGGCGAAGAACCTTTCTTGGCACCCGAACCATCGCATGGTTTGCAGTTGACCAGCGTCGGCACACGAATATTGACCGTGGTACCGCGTACGGCCTCTTCCAGATCCAGCTCCAGCGTGTAGCGCAAATCGCTGCCCCGCTGAGCGCCGCCCCGGGAGCCACCGCGACCACCGCCGAAGAAATCACTGAACACATCGCCGAAAATATCGGAGAAGTTCTGCCCGCCAAAACCGGCACCGCCGCCACCCATTTGCGGATCAACACCGGCATGGCCGTATTGATCATAGGCGGCACGCTTACTGGAGTCCGACAGAACTTCGTAAGCCTCGTTGGCTTCCTTGAACAACTCTTCGGAAGCCTTGTCATCCGGATTGCGATCCGGGTGATGCTTCATTGCGAGGCGACGATATGCCTTCTTCAACTCCACTTCAGTGGTAGTACGTTCAACACCCAATATTTCGTAATAATCGCGCTTTGCCATAATTCTTTGCACTCTCAAGGACGTTCGGCAAAACCCTCCCGAGCCTCACCAAACCCGCCGGACCCCAGTAAAGACCAAGCCCGACTCACGTCTTTTTCAACGATATTGGTTTCTGATTAACAGCCAATGCATCGGCCAACAGGAGCGGTTACAGCCAAGCGGAAATAAAAAAGATCCGGACCCAACCGCAAGCATTCGACCATGTCGCATGCTGTAAAAATTCCTCTACTCCAGACACGCCAACGCGGGAGCAAGCTCCCGCGCGGCGACATCCTACCAGTCACCGCTAATGCACGGTCAACCGGCCGACCAACAAGCTAATTACTTGTTGTCTTTTACTTCTTCGAACTCGGCGTCGACAACGTCGTCAGCCTTGGCTTCTTCAGCAGGCTTGGCCGCTGCGTCTGCCGGGTTCGCTTGCTCGGCGTACATTTTCTGTGCGACCGGAGCAGACACCTTGGACAGCTCTTCAACCTTGGCTTCGATAGCAGCCTTGTCATCGCCTTTAACAGCGGCTTCAAGTGCAACTACTGCAGCTTCGATTGCAACTTTCTCTTCTGCGGTCACTTTATCGCCAGCATCAGCGATCATTTTACGAGTCGAGTGAACCAGTGCGTCGCCCTGGTTACGTGCAGCTGCCAGCTCTTCGAACTTGCGGTCTTCTTCAGCGTTGACTTCAGCGTCACGAACCATCTGAGCAATTTCTTCCTCGGACAGACCCGAGTTAGCCTTGATCACGATGGACTGAGACTTGCCAGTCGCCTTGTCTTTTGCACTTACGTGCAGGATGCCGTTGGCATCGATGTCGAAGGTTACTTCGATCTGAGGCACGCCACGTGGAGCTGGTGGAATGTCAGCCAGGTCGAACTTGCCCAACGACTTGTTCTGAGCGGCTTGCTTGCGCTCGCCTTGCAGCACGTGAATGGTCACTGCGCCCTGGTTATCGTCAGCAGTCGAGAACACTTGCGATTTCTTGGTAGGAATCGTGGTGTTTTTCTCGATCAGGGCAGTCATTACGCCACCCATGGTTTCGATACCCAAAGTCAGCGGGCTCACGTCCAGCAACAGAACGTCTTTCACATCACCGGCCAATACTGCGCCCTGGATAGCAGCACCCATTGCAACAGCTTCGTCCGGGTTCACGTCTTTACGTGCTTCCTTGCCGAAGAACTCGGTTACCAGCTTCTGTACCAGCGGCATGCGAGTCTGACCACCGACCAGGATCACGTCGTTGATCGCGCCAACGTCGATACCGGCGTCTTTCAGTGCAGTGCGGCAAGGCTCGATGGTGCGCTGAACCAGGTCTTCAACCAGCGATTCCAGCTTGGCGCGGGAAATCTTAACGTTCAAGTGCTTAGGACCGGTGGCATCTGCAGTGATGTACGGCAGATTCACGTCGGTCGACTGGCTCGAAGACAGTTCGATCTTGGCTTTTTCAGCAGCTTCTTTCAGACGCTGCATCGCCAGCGGGTCACCTTTGAGGTTCATGCCGCTTTCTTTCTTGAACTCGTCAACCAGGTAGTCGATCAGACGGATGTCAAAGTCTTCACCACCCAGGAACGTGTCACCGTTGGTCGCCAGCACTTCAAACTGGTGCTCGCCATCCACTTCGGCAATTTCAATTACCGACACGTCGAAAGTACCGCCACCCAGGTCATAAACGATGACAGTGTGGTCGCCTTTCGCTTTGTCCATACCGTAAGCCAGAGCAGCAGCGGTTGGTTCGTTGATGATGCGTTTTACGTCCAGACCCGCGATACGGCCGGCGTCTTTGGTCGCCTGACGCTGGCTGTCGTTGAAGTAGGCCGGAACGGTGATAACCGCTTCAGTCACTGGCTCGCCGAGGTAGTCTTCGGCGGTCTTCTTCATTTTCTTCAGAATTTCAGCCGAGATTTGTGGCGGAGCCATTTTCTGGCCGTTCACTTCAACCCAAGCGTCGCCGTTGTCAGCCTTGGCGATCTTGTACGGAACCATCTGAATGTCTTTCTGCACAACTTCTTCGTCAAAACGACGACCGATCAGACGCTTCACCGCGTACAGGGTGTTATGCGGATTGGTCACTGCCTGACGCTTGGCCGACTGGCCAACGAGAATTTCGCCATCGTTGGCATACGCAACGATCGACGGCGTAGTACGCGCGCCTTCAGCGTTTTCGATAACTTTTGCTTTACCGTTTTCCAGAACCGAAACACACGAGTTGGTGGTCCCGAGGTCAATACCGATAATTCTGCCCATGTTAACTCTCCCTAAATTTGAATTTTTTTGCCGCAGCAGTAATGACCAACTGCGGCATTACTTAACGCTTGACTTCTAAATGGGGGCCTTGCGGCCGATTTCAAGCCTGCTCGTCAATCGATGGCGAAACCGGCGCTGGAGCCTTGCTGACTACGACCATAGCCGGGCGCAGCAAGCGACCATTGAGCTGATAACCTTTTTGAAACACCTTGAGCACACTGTTTGGCTCCAGGTCAGCGCTTTCCTGCATTGCCATCGCCTGGTGATGCTCGGCATTGAAGGGCTCGCCGTGTGGATCGATAGCTTCCAGGTGATAACGTTTCAGGGTGTCCTGGAACATTTTCAGGGTCAGCTCGATCCCTTCACGCATTGGACGAATGCTTTCGTCGTCCGGGTTCGACAGCTCAAGGCCGCGTTCCAGACTGTCGATTACCGGCAACAGGTCGCCAGCAAATTTTTCCAGTGCAAATTTGTGTGCTTTTTCAACATCCTGTTCTGCACGGCGGCGAACGTTCTGTAGATCGGCAGCTACGCGCAAAGCCTGATCATTAGCGGCCGCCAGCTGCTCTTCAAGCACTTGCACGCGGGATACCAGATCTTCGCTTCCTGCATCAGCAGCCTGATTAGCGTCTTGATTCTGCGTATCCATAGTCTGTTCGTCTGCCATAGATTTCTCCTTTCAAACTTTGTCCGCGAGCTCGACTCGCGCTTCTGCCAAGGTATATGGGGTCGCAATTTTCAGGTTCAAGAGCCAAAAAGCAGTAAGTGTGGTCTTTCCCCTCGAGCAAAAGCCCCGGCTGGACAATCGAAACGACCTAAAAAAGCAAAATGACCAAGCAAATCGAACTAAACGAAGGCATTGTCAGCACGAAACAAAACACTGTATAAATAACCAGACATTACGTTTTGGAGCAGCTCCTATGCTGGTGCACCTGTCCGTACATAACTACGCCATCGTTGAACATCTCGATCTTGAACTGGATCGCGGGATGAGTGTAATCACTGGCGAGACCGGTGCCGGTAAATCGATCATGCTCGATGCGCTCGGCCTTACCCTGGGTGACCGCGCCGACAGTGGCGTAGTTCGCCCCGGAGCCGAAAAGGCCGACATCCTGGCCACCTTCGACCTGCAGGATATCCCCGAAGCCCGGGCATGGCTTGCCGCACGCGATCTCGAGGCTGAAGGCCCGTGCATCCTGCGCCGAGTGATCACCGCCGAAGGACGCTCACGCGGCTACATCAATGGCACACCCTGCCCTCAAGGCGACCTGAAAGCCCTGGGCGAGTTGTTGATCGATATCCACAGCCAGCACGAACACCAGTCGCTGCTCAAACCCGACACCCATCGCCGCTTGCTGGACGAGTATGCGGGTGCCACCGATCTGGCCCGCCAGGTCCATCTGGCAGCACAACGCTGGCGCCAGACCCGCCAGGAACTCGAGCACCTGTCCAACTCGGGTGACGAACAGCGCGCACGCCACCAACTGCTGAGCTACCAGCTCGAAGAACTCGAAACCCTCTCGCTGGGCGAAAACGAACTGGAAGAGCTGGAGCAGGAACACAAGAACCTGACCAACGCCGAAACCCTGCTGACTATCTGCCGCCAGGTGGTTGAACAGTGCAGCGAAAACGATTCCGGCAACGTACTCAACGCGCTGACCGTGAGCCTGAATCGCCTGTCGAGCATCAACAACAACTCCGGCTCGCTGAGCGAAGCAACCGACCTGCTGGCCAGCGCACAAATTCAAGTCGAAGAGGCCGTGGGCGAACTTAACCGTTTCCTCGATCATTTTGATGCTGACCCGGGCCGCCTGCAGTACCTCGAAGAGCGACTGGACACCATCTACACCCTGGCACGCAAACACCGCGTCCAGCCAAATGACGTTGCCGCCCTGCAGCAACGGCTACTGGAAGAGATCGAAACCCTCAACGCCAACGATGAGTCCATTGAACGCCTGAACAATGAACTGACCGCGTACACCCGCCACTATCAGGAGTGCGCACGCGAACTCAGCGGTTTGCGTGCCCATGCGGCAACACAGCTGAGCAGTGCAGTAGAAGAAGAAATCCAGCGCCTGGGCATGCCAGGCGGCCGCTTCGTCATCGAGTTGCGCCCACAAAACAGCACCGACCCGATGCCCCACGGTCTGGAGCAAGTTGAACTGCTGGTCAGCGCCAACCCCGGCCAGCCTCTTAAAGCCCTGGCCAAGGTGGCCTCTGGCGGCGAACTGTCACGCATCAGCCTGGCCATCCAGGTCATCACCGCACAAACCTCACGCGTACCCACCCTGGTATTCGACGAAGTCGACGTGGGCATCGGCGGCCCAACTGCTGAAATCGTTGGCCAGTTGCTGCGCAGGCTTGGCGAGCGCGGCCAGGTGCTGACGGTCACCCACCTGCCGCAAGTGGCAGCCCAATGCCACCAACACCTTTTCGTACACAAGGTTCGCGAGCGCGAAACCACACGCACCGCTGTGTCGAAACTCAGTCAAAAAGAGCGAGTAGAAGAAGTCGCGCGCATGCTCGGCGGCATCGATCTGACCAAAGAATCATTGGCTCATGCCAAGAAAATGGTGGTCACAGCAAAAAACCTGGCAGCTTAACGACGAACGGTCAACAAACACCAAGATTCAGACAGCACGAAGGCGACCCTGGGGTCGCCTTCGTTGGTTTCGCGAACCGGGGTTCGCGCGACATGCTTATTTAGTTTTCTTGCGTACGTACAGCACCAGATTGTGATCTACCAGCTCGACGCCATGTTTGGCGGCGATGGCATGTTGCAGTTTTTCGATGTCTTCGTCGAAAAACTCGATCACTTCACCACTGTCCACGTTGACCATGTGGTCGTGGTGTCCGCCGTCGGCATCGGCCAATTCAAAGACTGCATGACCGCCATCAAAATTATGGCGAATCACCAGCCCTGCGGACTCAAACTGCGTCAGTACACGGTAGACCGTGGCCAGACCGACGTCTTCGCCAGCTTGCATCAATGCCTTGTAAACATCCTCGGCACTCATGTGACGCTGCTCGGCAGAGTCAAGCATTTGTAGAATCTTGACTCGTGGCAGAGTCACCTTAAGTCCGGCCTTACGTAGTTCGCTATTTTCAACCATGGTTAGCTTTCTCGCGGAAGCGCTTCGCAGCTTCTCTTAATACGGGTATGATCGGCGTTTACGTTGTCCCAGCCAAGATAGTGGAAGTCGCCCACCGATGCAAAACACCAAGCTCTTGCTAACCAGTTTCACCTTTGTGGGACTGCTCGCACTCGCCGGTTGTTCATTCCCCGGGGTTTACAAAATCGACATCCAGCAGGGCAATGTCGTCACGCAGGACATGATAAACCAGTTACGCCCGGGAATGACCCGCCGGCAAGTGCGGTTTATCATGGGCAACGCCCTGCTGACCGATACATTCCATCCGGATCGTTGGGATTATTTGTATAGCCTGCAACCCGGTGGCGGTGAACGCCAACAAGAACGCGTGAGCGTGTTCTTCAACGAAAACGACCAGCTCATCAGCTTGTCAGGCGATTTCAAGCCTGGCGTGAGCCGCGACGAGGCAATTCTCGGCAAAGACACTGCCCCGGGTGAAACCACCCCGCCAGTGCCTGAGACTGCCCCGAGCGAGAATAGCGATGAGCCACCTAAACCTGGCTCGCTGCTCGATCAGATCCAGAAAGACGTCGATGGAGTCAAAGCGGTACCTGTACCGACTCCAGCGCCTCTGGATACAACCGAACAATAAAGGTTCGGCACAAAAAAGCCCGGCATGCCGGGCTTTTTGTTGTCTGTCTAAAGTGCTTACAGCTGGCTCAGGCGCTTGGCTTCAGCCGCTTTGGCTGCACGCTGGCGCCGGATTTCTTTAGGGTCGGCCAGCAAAGGACGATAAATTTCAACCCGATCACCGGCCTGCAATACATGGCTGTCTGGCGCTGCGACCTGCTTGCCGAAAATCCCCACAGGGCAATTCAGCAGATCCAGCTCCGCAAACTCGCTATCCATACCCGACGCCAGCACCGCCGCCCGTAAAGTAGTGCCTTGCGGCACCGCCAAAACCAGCAAGCGCTGACGATCGACAGCCGCGTAGACAACCTCAACATCAATCATCAGAGTCAGCCATACAACTGCTTGGCGCGCTGGCAAAACGCATCTACCAGCGTATTGGCGGCCTGATTGAACAACGGCCCCAAGGTCGCCTTCACAATCGCCCCGGCGTAATCAAACGTCATATCCAGGCTGATCTTGCAGGCTTTCTCGCCCAATGGCTTGAACACCCAGAGGCCGTGCAACTTGGTGAATGGCCCCTCTTCCAGATTCATCTCAATGGATTGCCCCGGCACCAGCGTGTTACGCGTCACAAAGTGCTGGCTCAAACCGCCCTTGGCCACACCCAGGCTGGCGCGCATCAGCACCTCGGTGCTTTCAAGAATTTCGGCCGATGAACACCACGGCAAGAACTCCGGATAACTCGCAACATCGTTAACCAGGTCATAAAGAGCCTGCGCCGGATAAGGCAGCAAGGCGGAGCGTTGGATATGGGTAGTCATGTCAGCGTTACTTCCACAGCTGGGCGGCAAACACAATCAGAATGCCGAGTGGCGCCACATAGCGCATCAAGAAAAGAGTCAGGGTGAACATCGCCGGGCTGCGCATCGACAACTCGTCGCGTACCGCGCCACGCCCCATGATCCAGCCTGCAAAGACCACAAAGCACAGCCCGCCTAAAGGCAGCATGATACGCGAGGTGAAGAAATCAACGACACCAAAGAAGTCCAGACCGCTGGCAGCCCCCCATTGGTACAGGTGAAAACCTGATTCTTCGCTCACGAAAAACTTGGCCTGCTTCCAGATATTGAACGAAAACACCGTACCCAGACCGACGAACCAGCAGGTAAAGGCCAGCCAGAACGTGACCCAAAGGCGCCTGACCCGGGTCCGCTCAACGAGGTAAGCCACCATCGGCTCCAGCAGTGAGATAGCCGAACTCCAGGCTGCCACGGCCACCAGAACAAAGAACACCACCCCCATCAACTGACCGAACGCTACGTTGCCAAAGGCAAACGGCAAGGTCACAAACATCAGCCCTGGGCCTTCGCTCGGGTTCAAACCCGAAGCGAATACAATTGGAAACAATGCCAGTCCGGCCAGCAATGAGACAAAGGTATCGATCAGCGCCACACCGACAACCGTCCCGGAAATCGATGCGTTTTTCGGCATATATGCACCGTAGATCATGATAGAACCCACGCCAACACTGAGCGAAAAGAACGCATGCCCCATTGCCGCCAGCAAGCCGTCGAGCACCCGGTCGGGGTTGAAGTCGAACATGAAATGCACGCCCTCCATGAAGTGCCCCGTGGTCATGCTGTAACCCAGCAGCACCAGCAACAGTACAAACAGAATAGGCATCATGATCCGCAAACTGCGCTCAAGACCCGCTACCACCCCCCTGGCGATCACAAACGCTGACAGAAGCATGAACGCTGTATGCCAGAACGTAAGGCGCCATGGGTCGGCTATCACGCCACCGAAGTAAGCACCCACCTGATCAGCCGTCGCGCCCTGAAAGTCGCCCTTGCCCATATTGATGATGTAATCCAGCGACCAGCCGCCGACCACACTATAAAAAGACAGGATCAGCAGTGCCGTGATCATCCCGGCAAAAGCCCCCCAGGACCAACGCCCGGAATGCCCGGCCTCCACCGCCAATACCTTCAAGGCATTTGCCGGACTCAGTCGCGCCCGCCGACCGATCAGGGTTTCAGCCAGCATCACCGGCACACCAATCAGCGCGATACAGGCCAGAAACACCAATACAAAAGCACCGCCACCGTAGACGCCCACCATGTAAGGGAATTTCCAGATACTGCCCAGACCCACGGCAGAACCGGTCGCAGCGAAAATAAAGACCCAACGGCTTGCCCAACTGCCGTGGACAGAAACCTTGTCTGTCGACATCGTTACTACGCCCAACCACTAAAAAAAGAGGGCGCATTGTCCGGGAATCACCCTACGCGCTCAAGCACGCAGTCCTGCACGCACAAACTCGCAGGTTGGCCGTAGCCGACACGCTAGCAACTGCCTATAATGCCGGCCCTATGGCTAAACAGAAGAAACACCCCACAGGGACCATCGCGCAGAATAAAAAAGCGCGACACGATTACTTCATCGAACATCGGTTCGAGGCTGGTCTGGTCCTGGCCGGCTGGGAAGTAAAAAGTCTGCGTGCAGGCAAGGCACAGCTGGTCGACAGCTATGTGCTACTCAAGGACGGTGAAGCCTGGCTGCTTGGCAGCCATATTGCCCCCCTGACGACAGCCAGCACCCACGTTATTGCCGACCCGACGCGCAGCCGCAAACTGCTGCTTAACCAGCGCGAGCTGGAAAAGCTGTTTGCCGCGGTGCAGCAGAAGGGTTACGCCTGCGTCTGCCTCTCGCTTTACTGGAGCAAGCACTTGATCAAGTGCGAAATTGCCCTGGGTAAAGGCAAGAAGGAATACGACAAGCGCCATACCGAGCGTGAGCGCGACTCCGATCGCGAACTGCAGCGTGCAGTGCGCAACAAGGGCAAGGAAGACTAAACCTCCCTGCCCCTATTATCTGCAGGAGCGAGCTTGCCTCGCTCCTGCAGGTTTGGCCCCTTACAACCCGTTACGCCGCTCAGCCCGCGCCATGCGCTGAACTTCCTGACGCACTTCTTCCAGCACTTCCTGCACGTACACCAGGTGCCGGCTCGCCACTTCCCGGGCATCCTCTGCACGCCCCTCGATAATCGCCAGATACAACTCGCGATGCTGACTGATCAGCATGTCGCGCGTTTCACTGCGCTGCTTGTACATACCCCCGATGTTGGTCACCACGTTGCGCTTGAGCAGGTCGAACAAGCCCCGAATGGTGTGCAGCAACACTGCGTTATGACTGGCTTCGGCAATAGCCAGATGGAAGTTGGCATCCGCCTCGCCCTCCTCGGCGCGACTCACTTCATCGACCCGCGCATAACAATCCTGCAACTGCTCAAAGGCCAGGCGCAGACGCTCGCGATCCATCTCGGTGGCGCGCGATGCCGCGTAAAAGGCACATGAGGCCTCAAGGGTATGGCGAAACTCCAGTAAATCGCGCTGCGCTTCGGGATTGCTCTCCAGCAATTGCAACAACGGATCACTAAAGGTCGAACCCAGCGCAGTCGCCACATAATTGCCGCCGCCCTGGCGACTGACCAGCAAACCTTTGGCCGACAGCTTTTGAATGGCCTCGCGCAACGACGGGCGCGACACACCAAACTGCTCCGCCAGCGCACGCTCAGCCGGCAAGCGCTCGCCTGACTTCAACGTTCCCTCAAGGATCATGCCCTCAAGCTGCTCGACAATATCGTCCGACAAACGGCGCTGACGAATTTGATCAAACCCCATAACTGCTCTCCACCCTCCCGACCGAGCGCCGGGGGCCGCTATTCTCGCCGATTGGCGCAATCCGCACACCCATCAGAAGCGCCGCTCCGGCCCCATCAGATGCACTGAACACGAACACCCCGACAAAAGATTTAAGAGCGGCAAATTGACACATACCGCATAAGGCTTTTACCCTAGCCGGTAGCGGTTGTAAATTGGTAATACCAATTATCCAAGCACGCTCGACCAATAACAATTAGGGGCCACCCCATATGCAAACCTGGCAACAGCTCTATAGCCCGCTCGGCAGCCTCGGCCTGTCCGCTCTCGCGGCTGTCATTCCGATCGTGTTTTTCTTCCTGGCTCTGGCCGTGTTCCGTCTCAAAGGACACGTCGCCGGGAGCATTACCCTTGCCCTGTCCATTGTGGTGGCCATCTTTGCCTTCCAGATGCCTGTCGACATGGCCTTCGCAGCTGCCGGCTATGGATTTGCCTATGGCCTCTGGCCAATTGCCTGGATCATCGTTGCCGCGGTGTTCCTCTACAAACTGACGGTTAAAAGTGGTCAGTTCGAAATCATCCGCAGTTCGGTACTGTCGATCACCGATGACCAGCGCCTGCAAGTGCTGCTGATTGGCTTCTGCTTCGGTGCCTTCCTCGAAGGTGCAGCCGGTTTCGGCGCGCCGGTAGCCATTACTGCCGCACTGCTCGTAGGCCTGGGCTTCAACCCGCTGTACGCGGCGGGCCTGTGCCTGATTGCCAACACCGCCCCCGTAGCGTTCGGCGCACTGGGCATTCCGATCATCGTGGCGGGCCAGGTGACGGGCATCGACTCGTTCAAGATCGGCGCCATGGCTGGCCGTCAGTTGCCATTGCTGTCGCTGTTCGTACCCTTCTGGCTGGTATTCATGATGGACGGCCTGCGCGGCGTGCGTGAAACCTGGCCGGCAGCCCTGGTGGCCGGCTTGAGCTTCGCCGTCACCCAGTACTTCACCTCGAACTTCATTGGCCCTGAGCTGCCGGACATTACCTCGGCCCTCGCCAGCCTGGTCAGCCTGACCTTGTTCCTGAAAGTCTGGCAGCCAAAACGGACTGCAGGCGCACAGATCGCAGGCGTCTCCTCTGATGTAATCGTGACCGCCAGCGCAGGAGGTTTCGGCAAACCGAGCAACCTCATGGCTTCGCCTTACAGCCTGATGCAGATTCTCAAAGCCTGGTCGCCGTTCCTGATCCTCACCGTTCTGGTCACCATCTGGACCCTCAAACCGTTCAAGGCCCTGTTCTCCCCGGGCGGCGCGATGTATGGCTGGGTGTTCAACTTCGCCATTCCGCACCTTGATCAACTAGTGATCAAAACCGCACCCATCGTAAACGCACCGACCGCCATTGCTGCCGTGTTCAAACTGGACCCGATTTCAGCAACCGGCACAGCGATTTTCTTCTCTGCATTGATCTCGATGCTGATCCTGAAAATTGACATCAAGACTGGTCTTACCACTTTCAAAGAGACCCTCTACGAACTGCGCTGGCCGATCCTGTCCATCGGCATGGTGCTGGCCTTTGCCTTCGTCACCAACTACTCGGGCATGTCTTCCACCATGGCTCTGGTGCTGGCGGGGACTGGCGCGGCGTTCCCGTTCTTCTCGCCGTTCCTCGGCTGGCTGGGCGTATTCCTGACCGGTTCCGACACCTCCTCGAACGCGCTGTTCAGCTCGCTGCAAGCCACCACCGCGCACCAGATCGGCGTCAGCGACGTGTTGATGGTTGCGGCCAATACCAGCGGCGGCGTGACCGGCAAAATGATTTCCCCGCAATCAATCGCCGTAGCCTGTGCGGCCACCGGCCTGGTGGGCAAAGAGTCCGACCTGTTCCGCTTCACCCTCAAGCACAGCCTGTTCTTCGCCACCATCGTTGGCCTGATCACACTGGCGCAGGCCTACTGGTTCACCGGCATGCTGGTGCACTAATAAGACTATGGTTACTGCACGATAAAAGGCGCCGGCCTGCACGCCGGCGTCATTCATTCCAAACCCGGTCTGCCTGGCGGCTGAAGACGGTTTCAGCTGCTGACGCGGACACATAACCGGGACCACCCGGAGACGCCTGATGAGCGAGCTTTTTTACAACGCCGTGCCGAATGCGACCCGCGTCGCCCCGCCCCTCCCGACACCTCGCCAATACCCCTCGCACAAGCCACGCAAGGTCTATCTGTTTGGCACCTGCGTAGTGGACCTGTTCTTCCCCGAAGCCGGAATGGACGCCATTCACCTGATCGAACGCGAAGGTATCGCAGTCGACTACCCCCAGGGCCAAAGCTGCTGCGGACAACCGGCCTATACCTCCGGCTACACCGATCAGGCCCGCGAAGTCGCACGGTCGCAGTTGGCATTGTTCGCCGAAGACTATCCCGTGGTCGTGCCGTCCGGCTCTTGCGCCGGGATGCTGCGCGAGCACTACGAAGACCTGTTCAAGGACGAACCCGAAACCCTGCTCAAGGTCCACGCCCTGGCCGAACGCACCTTCGAACTCACCGAATTCCTGCTGTTTGTGTGCAAGGTGCAATTCAAGGACAGCGGTGCTCCGGTCAAAGTAGCGCTGCACACCTCATGCTCCGCACGGCGCGAAATGAACACCCACCTGCATGGCCGCGAAATGCTCGCGCAACTGAGTAATGTCGAACGTATCGACCACAGCCACGAAAGTGAATGCTGCGGTTTTGGTGGGACATTCAGCGTACGCATGCCGGATATTTCCGGGGCCATGGTCGCCGACAAGACCCGTTCCTTGATTGAAACCGGCGCCCATCAGGTACTGACTGCCGACTGCGGCTGCCTGATGAATATCAATGGCTCGCTGGAAAAACAGAAGCAGGCCCTGCGCGGCCAGCATCTTGCCAGCTTCTTGTGGCAACGCACCGGAGGCCAGCAATGAGCGCCAGCACACTGATCCCCACCGTCGCGATTGAAGAAGACTTTCGCGAGCGCGCCCACGAAGCCTTGGCCGACACGCAACTGCGAAACAACTTTCGCAGTGCCATGGACTCTTTGATGACCAAACGTGCGGCGTCCTTCAGCGACGCCCATGAACGCGAACACTTGCGAGCCCTGGGCAATGCAGTGCGCGCACGCGCCTTGTCCAAACTGCCCGACCTGCTGCAACAACTGGAAGCCAACCTGACTCGCAACGGCGTGCAGGTGCATTGGGCCGAAACCGTCGACCAGGCCAATGAAATCGTGATGTCCATTGCTCGCCGGCGCTCAGCCAGGCAAGTGATCAAAGGCAAGTCCATGGTCAGCGAAGAGATGGAGATGAACCACGTGCTCGGCGCCCAGGGCATTGAATGTCTTGAGTCCGACATGGGCGAGTACATCGTTCAACTCGACAACGAGAAGCCGTCCCACATCATCATGCCGGCGATCCACAAGAATGCCGGGCAAGTGGCTGACTTGTTCCACGAAAAACTCGGTGTGGACTACACCAAAGACGTCGACCAGTTGATCCAGATCGGCCGACGCGTGCTGCGCCAGAAATTCTTTGAAGCTGACATCGGCGTGTCCGGCGTCAACTTCGCAGTCGCCGAAACCGGCACTCTGTTGCTGGTGGAAAACGAAGGCAATGGCCGCATGTCCACCACAGTGCCACCGGTGCATATCGCCGTCACCGGTATCGAAAAAGTCGTCGAAAACCTGCGCGATGTGGTGCCACTGCTGTCACTGCTGACCCGCTCGGCCCTCGGCCAGCCGATCACCACCTACGTCAATATGATCTCCGGCCCGCGCAAACCCGGCGAACTGGACGGCCCCGAAGAAGTGCATCTGGTACTGCTCGACAATGGCCGCAGCCAGGCATTTGCCGACAGCGAGTTACGCCAGACTCTTAACTGCATCCGCTGTGGTGCCTGCATGAACCACTGCCCGGTATACACGCGCATCGGCGGCCATGCCTACGGCGAGGTTTACCCGGGGCCGATTGGTGCAATCATCACGCCGCACATGGTGGGCCTGGCCAAAGTTCCGGATCACCCCAGCGCGTCGTCGCTGTGCGGTGCCTGCGGCGAAGTGTGCCCGGTAAAAATTCCGATCCCGGCCCTGCTGCGCCGCCTGCGCGAAGAGAACGTCAAAGCGCCGGATGCTTCGCCCCGAATCATGCGCGGCCAAGGCAGCAAGTACTCGCGCAAAGAGCGCCTGGTCTGGAACATGTGGGCCAGACTCAATAGCTCTCCCACCCTCTACCGCGTGTTCCTCAAGGCTGCCACCCGCCTGCGCGGGCTCACGCCGAGCAATGTCGGGCCGTGGACGCAAAACCACAGTGCCCCCAAACCCGCAGCCCGCTCCCTGCACGATATGGCCCGCGAGCACCTGGCGAAAAAATCGGGAGACCCGCGATGAGCGCTAGACAAAACATCCTCAACAAACTGCGTAACAGTCTGACAGGGACCACACCGGTGCCTGACAACTTCGACGAAGTGCTGGTGACACAACCCTGGACTTATACCCCGGAACAACGCATCCCTCAGCTGCGCAAACTGATGGAAGCGGTGCACACCGAAATCCATCTCAGCACCGAACAGGACTGGCCCGCACTGTTGGCGCAATTGGTCACCGACCGTCAACTGCCGAGCCTGCTGATTGCCCCGACCACGGCCCACGGGCAAAAAGTGACGGCGCACTGGGAACGAAATCCCGGGTTGGCGCCGCTCAAGGCCTACAACCGTCCGGTGGAAGAATGGAAAGCCGAACTGTTCAATGACACCCCGGCCAGCCTGACCACGACCCTGGGCGCAATTGCCGCCACCGGCAGTCTGATCATGTGGCCAACCCCTGAAGAACCGCGCCTGATGAGCCTGGTACCGCCGGTGCATTTCGCCCTGCTCAAGGCCAGCGAAATCCGCGACAACTTCTATCAGGTGCAGCAAGAGATGAACTGGGCCGCCGGGATGCCAACCAACGCATTACTGGTATCCGGCCCGTCGAAAACCGCCGATATCGAGCAAGTGCTGGCCTACGGCGCCCACGGCCCGAAAGACCTGGTGGTGTTGATCCTGGAGGATGCATGAGCCTGCCCGCTGCCTTTGTGCGTGATGTCGAACAACTGATCGCGCAGGACCGCCGTTTCAGCGACCCGCTGTCCACCCTGGCCTTTGGCACTGACGCCAGCTTCTATCGGCTGATCCCAAAGCTGGTGATCCGCGTCGAGTCCGAAGACGAAGTGGTCGAACTGCTGCGTCTCGCCCGTCGCGATCAGGTGCCGGTGACTTTTCGCGCCGCCGGCACCAGCCTGTCGGGGCAGGCCATCAGCGACTCGGTGCTGATCGTGCTTGGGGATAACTGGAACGCCAAGGAAATACGCGGCCAGGGCACACAAATCCGCCTGCAACCCGGGGTTATCGGCGCCCAGGCCAACGCCTGGCTGGCACCGTTCGGGCGCAAGATCGGCCCCGACCCGGCCTCGATCAACGCCTGCAAAATCGGCGGCATCGTCGCCAACAATGCCAGCGGCATGTGTTGCGGCACCGCGCAAAACACCTACCACACCCTGGCTGGCCTGCGCGTGGTGCTGGCCGACGGTACCCGGGTCGATACCGAAGACGCGAACAACGTCGCCGACTTCCGCCAAAGCCATGCTCCATTGCTCGAACAGCTGGCGACATTGGCCCGCGAGACCCGCGCCAATCCCGAACTGGCTGCCAAAATTCGCCATAAATACCGTCTGAAAAATACCACTGGCCTGTCGCTCAACGCCCTGGTGGATTTCGATGACCCGCTGGATATCCTCAGCCACTTGCTGGTGGGCAGCGAAGGCACGCTGGGCTTCATCAGCTCGGTGACCTACGACACGGTAATCGACCATCCGAATAAAGCCTCGGCGCTGATCGTGTTCCCCGACGTTGAAACCTGTTGCAACGCAGTCACCGTACTGAAAAGCCAACCTGTGTCCGCCGTGGAGCTACTGGATCGTCGCAGCCTGCGCTCGGTACAGGACAAGCCCGGCATGCCGGCTTTCGTACAACAGCTGTCGGCCAATGCCTGCGCCCTGTTGATCGAGTCCCGTGCCGCAACCTCGACCTTACTGCACGAACAACTGGCGCAAATCATGGCGTCGATGGCGGCGTTCCCGGTCGAGAAACAAGTCGACTTCACCGAGGACCCGGTGGAAAACGCAAAACTGTGGGCGATCCGCAAAGACACCTTCCCTGCAGTCGGCGCCGTGCGCAAAACCGGGACCACGGTCATCATCGAAGACGTGACCTTCCCGGTCGAACAACTGGCCATCGGCGTCAATCGCCTGATCGAGCTGTTCGACAAACACCACTACGACGAAGCGATCCTGTTTGGCCATGCCCTGGAGGGCAACCTGCACTTCGTCTTCACCCAGGGTTTCAACAACCCCGAAGAAGTGGCGCGTTACCAGGCATTTATGGATGACGTGGCGCAACTGGTGGCCGTGGAATTTGGCGGCTCGCTCAAAGCCGAGCACGGCACCGGGCGCAACATGGCGCCTTTCGTAGAACTGGAATGGGGCAGCGATGCCTACCAGTTGATGTGGCAGCTCAAGCGTTTGCTGGACCCCCAGGGCATTCTCAACCCTGACGTGGTCCTCAGCGAAGACCCGCACATCCATCTAAAGCATCTGAAACCGATGCCCGCCGCTGACGAGATTGTGGATAAATGCATCGAGTGCGGCTTCTGCGAGCCGGTATGCCCATCAAAAGGCCTGACCCTCAGCCCGCGCCAGCGGATTGTGATCTGGCGCGACATTCAGGCCAAAAAGCGCGCAGGTATCGACACCCTAGAACTGGAAAAAGCTTACGCCTACCAGGGCATCGACACCTGCGCCGCTACCGGTTTATGCGCGCAGCGTTGCCCGGTGGGTATCAATACCGGCGAGCTGGTGAAAAAACTCCGGGCCCGCAGCGCCCACAGCGTGAAAACCGCCGACTGGCTGGGAAATCACTTTACAACCACGCTGCAAGGCGCCCGCTTCATGCTGCACGCCGCCAATGGCGCACGCATGCTGCTGGGTGCGCCGCGGCTGGGCAAAATCTCGGCCGCGCTGACCAAGGCAAGCAAAGGCCGGGTACCCTTGTGGACCAACGCCATGCCGCAACCCGAACGGCCGATTCGCTTCAGCCCGCCGGTCAATGATGCACGGCCGCGCGTGGTGTATCTGGCCGCGTGCGTTTCACGGGTGATGGGGCCGGCGGCAGGCGACAGCGAGCAAATGTCGCTTCTGGATAAAACCCGCGGCCTGCTGGAAAAAGCCGGTTACCAGGTAGTGTTCCCCGACAACATGGACAGCCTGTGTTGCGGCCAGCCGTTTGCCTCCAAAGGCTATGCCGAACAGGCCGAACACAAACGCCAGGAACTCATCGGCGCCCTGCTGCATGCCAGCCGTGGCGGGCTTGATCCGATCTACTGCGACACCAGCCCTTGTACCTTGCGCCTGGTGCAGGACCTGAACCAGTCGCGCCTGGACCTGTACGACCCGGTGCGTTTTATCCGCACCCACCTTGTGCACAAGTTGAACTTCACCCCGCAGACCGCGCCGATTGCCGTGCATGTCACTTGCAGCACCCAGCACCTGGGCGAAAGCCAGGCGCTGATCGACATTGCACGGCTGTGCAGCACCCAGGTAGTGATTCCCGAAGGGATTCATTGCTGCGGATTTGCCGGCGACAAAGGCTTCACCACACCGGAGCTGAACGCCCACTCGCTGCGCACCCTGAAAGACGCCGTGCAGCATTGCAGTGAAGGGATATCCACCAGTCGCACCTGCGAAATCGGCCTGAGCCAACATGGCGGAATCGATTACCACGGGCTGGTGTATCTGGTGGACCGGGTGACCACCACCCTGTAGGAGTGAGCTTTTTACGTCGACGGCATGCAGGCTGGCTCGCCCCGGACGCCCTGCCGAACACTCAAAAAAACGCCCCACTTTTGGGCATAAAAAAACTCATTCCATGGCGGCCAAATACAGGCAGAACTCCTGAGCACAGCTATAGTCAATTGGCTTAAGGCCCCAATGTTTGGGGCATATAACCGAGTCCGGAGACACCGGGCCTACCCTGTACACAAGGAGTTTTCCCCATGAAGCGTACCGCTCTTGCTGGTCTGTTTATTTCCGCTGTGATGTTGGCCTCCCCGGTGTTTGCGGCTGAAACCGTTCCTGCAAAGGATGATTTGTGCGCCATCAACCTGCAAAGCATTGAAAACGCCATGGCTACTTCTGGTCAGACCAGTGAAAACACCGCCGACGACATCAAGGCTGGTTACGAAAAGGCCAAGAAAGAACAGGCCAGCGGCGATGACAAAGCCTGCATTTCAACCACCACTCAATTGCTCCAGCGTATCCAGGATAACAACAAAGGTGGTGATGACGGCAAGTAAGCCCTTGATGGGGTTGGCCTTCTGCGCCGCAAAGGCGTACACTCCGCTAGCTTGCTGGTAATACACAGCAAGCATCGGGGCCGTTTAGGATTCGACGCCGGTTGCGAAACTCTAGGTGCATGCCGAGTTGGTAACAGAACTCGTAAATCCACTGTTGCAACTACTTATAGTTGCCAATGACGAAACCTACGAGGGTCAAGCTCTCGCAGCGTAAGCTGCCTTAGCCATCCTCCTGGTACCTTCGGGTCCAGCAATCACTAGGGGATGCCTGTAAACCTGAAGTGATTGTCATATAGAACAGGATCGCCGTGCAGTACGTTGTGGACGAATCGGCTAAAACTTACACAACTCGCCCAAAGCACCCTGCCCTTCGGGTCGCTGAGGGTTAACTTAATAGATACGGCTAAGCATGTAGTACCGACAGCGGAGTACTGGCGGACGGGGGTTCAAATCCCCCCGGCTCCACCACTTCAACATCTAAAGACGTCCACGGACGTCTTTTTTTGTGCCTGAACTCCAGTGAAATCAAGGGTTTCAGCGCTACTGGGCTTTGCAGAGGATTTTTGAGTTCTAGCCGTTTGGGTATTCCAAATGGTATTCCAAGCCATCCGGTGCTATTTTTTGGAATACCAAAACGGTGTCAGAGGTAGCTCTCATGCCTGCTCCAGCCCTTCGCCTTTCCGACCGCCTGCTCAAGGCAGTCAAGGCAAAAGACAAGGATTACGTCCTCAGCGATGGTGACGGTCTTCAGCTCCGAGTCAGGAGCAATGGCTCGATGCTGTGGAACTTCAACTATCGCGATCCGATAACCAAGAACCGTATCAACATGGGACTGGGCACTTATCCAGAGCTCTCGTTGGCGAACGCTCGAAAGAAAGTCGTTGAAGCACGTGAGCTACTTGCACAAGGCATAGATCCCAAGGTGCAACGCAACATTCAGAACGAAGCCAAACGAGCGGAGACAGAACACACATTTGAGAACGTCGCTACCGCTTGGTTTGAGCTGAAGAAGGACTCCGTCACCGCAGCGTACGCCGAGGACATTTGGCGGTCGCTCACACTGCATGTATTTCCGGACCTGAAAACAACGCCGCTTTCGAAAATTACCGCACCGATGATCATCGGACTGCTTCGGCCAATCGAGGCGAAAGGCAGTCTCGAGACTGTGAAACGGTTGAGCCAAAGGCTCAACGAGATCATGACCTACGGTGTAAATTCGGGACTGATCTTTGCCAACCCCCTCAGCGGTATTCGAGCGGTCTTCAAAAAGCCCAAGAAAGAGAATATGGCCGCCCTACCACCTGATGAGCTTCCGGAGCTCATGCTGGAAATTGCCAACGCCGCCATCAAAAGAACGACCCGCTGCCTAATCGAATGGCAATTGCACACCATGACCCGTCCTGCCGAAGCGGCAACCACACGATGGGCAGACATCGACTTCGATAGACGTATCTGGACCATCCCCCCGGAGCGCATGAAAAAGCGTCGTCCGCATACCATCCCGCTGACCGAACAGGCACTCGCGTTACTGGAGGCGCTCAAGCCCCACAGCGGCCACAGGGAATACGTGTTTCCAGCAGATAGAAATCCGCGTACCCATGCCAACAGCCAGACCGCCAACATGGCGTTGAAACGCATGGGCTTCCAGGACCGCTTGGTCAGCCACGGCATGCGCTCCATGGCCAGCACCATCCTGAATGAGCATGGCTGGGATCCCGAACTGATCGAAGTCGCCCTGGCACATGTCGACAAGGATGAAGTTCGAAGCGCCTATAACCGTGCGGACTACATTGAGCGAAGACGCCCGATGATGGCCTGGTGGAGTGAGCATATTCAGAAGGCCGCAACGGGTAGCCTGTCGGCATCTGCGATCAATCAAATCAAGGACTCCAACGTCGTGCAGATACGCTAAGGGCTCACCCTACTCGCAGATGGCCGAAAAATTACGCATCAGAGAAATAGGTGACTTTTCTCAAAGTCTCGTTTAGACATGAATTGCAATTGCCTTTGCGAATACACTGTCGACCTGAAAATGGCCTCAGTGTGATGGCTAGCAACGATCTGTCTGGATATCGACCAATGCCTCTGACCCTACCCCAACTAGAGCGCCACCTGTTTAAGGCCGCTGACATTCTGCGCGGCAAGATGGACGCCTCAGAATTCAAGGAATACATCTTCGGGATGCTGTTCCTCAAGCGCTGCTCGGATATGTTTGAGCAACGTCGCGAGGAAGTGATTCGCCTTGAAATGGAAGGTGGTAAAAGCAAGGTTCAGGCGCAGGTCTCTTCCGAGATCTCGCGCTGGTACAAAATAGAGGGCTCGTTCTGGGTGCCGCCGCAGTCGCGCTACGATTTTTTACTGAATGATGCACACCAGAACGTGGGCGACTTCCTGAATAAGGCGCTGACCGGTATCGAGACAGCTAATACCAGTCTGTACGACGTACTCGAGCATATAGACTTCACGCGCAAGGTCGGCCAGAGCAAGATCTCCGACATCAAGCTGCGCCAGCTCATCACACACTTTGGTGTGTTCCGCCTGCGCAACGAAGACTTCGAGTTCCCTGACTTGCTGGGTGCTGCTTACGAATACCTAATTGGCGAATTCGCCGATTCGGCGGGCAAAAAAGGTGGCGAGTTCTATACGCCGCGCTCGGTGGTGCGGATGATGGTGCGACTCATCAAACCCGAGCTCAAGCACGACATCTACGACCCCTGCT
The DNA here is from genome assembly GCF_009910445.1 of Pseudomonas sp. 9.1(2019). Taxonomy (NCBI): domain Bacteria; kingdom Pseudomonadati; phylum Pseudomonadota; class Gammaproteobacteria; order Pseudomonadales; family Pseudomonadaceae; genus Pseudomonas; species Pseudomonas sp. 9.1(2019). Next base: position 82,229 of record NZ_VBWF01000001.1, read on the forward strand.
GTGGGTCCGGCGGCATGCTGATCGCTGCAAAGGAATACATCGACGAGCATGGAGAAGATGGCCGCAAGGCGAACCTGTTCGGCCAGGAATTCAACGGCACAGTGTGGTCCATCGCCAAGATGAACATGCTGCTGCACGGCATCAGCAACGCCGATCTACAAAACGAGGACACCTTAGCCGAGCCCCAGCACGTTGAGGGTGGCGAGTTGAAGCACTTCGACCGCGTCCTCACCAATCCGCCGTTTTCCATCCAGTGGGGCAATACCGAAAAGGATGCTGACGGCAAGCCCGCCTGGAAGCCCAAGTTTGAAGCCGAGCGCTTCTCCTATGGCCAGGTGCCGCTGGGTGCCAAGAAGGCCGACATGATGTTCCTGCAACACATGCTGGCCGTCACGAGCGACGGTGGCATGGTGGCCACTGTTCTGCCCCACGGCGTACTGTTCCGGGGTGGTGAGGAAAGAACCATCAGAAAAGGCATCATTGAGGACGACTTGCTCGAAGCCGTCATCGGCGTCGCCCCCAATCTGTTCTACGGCACCGGTATTCCTGCCTGTATTCTGCTACTGCGCCAGCGGGTGCAGAAAGGTGCCAACCGCGTCAGCGGCAAACCCGCCGAGCGCCGAGGCAAGGTATTGTTCATTAATGCCGACCGCGAACTCTTCGAAGGCCGGGCACAGAACTACCTGCTGCCGGAGCACATCGAAAAGATAGTCACCACCTTCGACGAGTTTCGTGCCATCGACGGTTTCTCGGCCATTGTCGACAACACCACACTTAAAGCGAACGACTACAGCCTCAACATTCGTCGCTATGCCGACAATTCCCCTCCGCCCGAGCCACATGACGTGCGCGCCCATTTGGTCGGCGGCATCCCAAAGGCCGAGGTAGCCGACAAAGCCGGATTGTTCAGCGCCCACGGACTGAATCCGATGGACCTGCTGGTGGAGCGTGAAGCCAAGTATCTCGACTTCGCGTCTGAGCTCGACAAACGACAGGCTCTCAAACCGACAATCGAAAACAACGCAGGCCTGGTTGCCAAGGAAGCGGCCATCCGCGCCGCTTTCGAGCAATGGTGGCAAGACCACAGCGCCCGCATCACGGCACTCTCTGGGCAAATGGACAACGCTGCCAGCCTCGTCGCCCTGCGCAACGACCTGCTGGCCAGCTTCAGCCAAAGCCTGGAGGCCATCGGCCTGCTCGACCCCTTCCAAGTGCGCGGCATCGTTGCCGGTTTTTGGTACCAGACAAAGTACGACTTCCTCACCCTGATGGCGCGCGGTTCCAAGGGCGTGGCCGACGCCTGGCGCACTAGCATCGTCACCGCGCTGGAAGATAAGGCCAGCAAAGAAAGCCCACTGGAGCACAAGCTGGTTAAGTTTCTGATGGGTGATTTCGTCGAGGCCATCACCGAACTGGAGGCCAAAAAGGCCGAGCTGGACAGCCAGATCAAGGCCGCTAGCCCTAAAGATGCTGAAGGAGAAGATGGCGAAGTAACCGAAGCTGCGGAGGAAGATGCCAGCGCAGAAAACACCGTGGACGATGCCCAGCTCAAAGCCTGGAAGAAGGAGCTCACCGCAGTCAAGAAGCAACTCAAAGCCAAGAGCAACAGCTTCAAGGAGCATATCGGTGCCGCCGTTGAGGGGCTAACACCGGAAGCCGCCGACGACCTGCTACTGACCATCATGCACAATGATATGAAGGCCATCGTTGAGGGCTACATGGCCGCGCAACGCAAGCAGATCGTGGCCTCGTTTGAAAACTGGTGGGACAAGTATCGCGTGACGTTGACCGAAATCGAAGCCAATCGTGATGAAGCCGCAAAGGCGCTGCAGGGGTTCTTGAAGGGGTTGCGGTATGTCTGAAAAAACAGCAAAGCAGCCGACGCACAGATACCAGCGCTTCCTTCAAAGTCTTCCGGAGGACTGGGAGCACAAGGAGATTCGACAACTTGGCACAGTAGTTGGCGGCGGTACGCCGTCCCGCGATGTTCCCTCTTTTTGGCGAGGGACCAATCCATGGGTCACTCCGGGTGAAATAAGCAAGATCGCAGTGAAGTTCTTATACGACACCGATGAGCACATCAGTGCATCTGGACTGGCAGGAAGCGGTGCCAACATACTCCCGCCCGGTTCGCTGATGGTGACGACCCGTGCGACCCTCGGCGCTCGTGCGATCAATGGCGTGCCTATGGCCACGAACCAGGGTTTTAAATCAATTGTCTTCAAACAAGCGGCCGACTCAGACTTCTACTTTCATCTCTTCGAAAAGGTGCAACCAGAACTTGTTCGGCGCGCATCGGGCACTACGTTCCTAGAGATCTCCGGCTCCGAATTCGCCGGCATCGAGGTGCCATCGCCCAGTCCGGATGAGAAGCGTCTGATCACCGAAGTCCTGGACACCCTAGATACTGCCATTCACGAAACCGTAGCGATCATTACAAAGCTAAAGGCAGTCAAACAAGGTCTGCTGTACGACCTACTAACACGCGGCATCGACGCAAATGGCGACGTGCGCCCGCCCCAAGGCGAAGCGCCGCATCTTTACAAGGAGTCGCCGCTGGGGTGGATACCAAAGGAGTGGGATGTCGAGACTATTGCCAACGCATGCTCTGATGTAGTCGATTGTCCCCATACAACCCCACATTTCCAGGACCAAGGAGTTCTCGTAGCTAGAACGATGCACATTAAGGAGGGTGGCTTTCTCGAATCGCTGGCTTCTCGTGTTTCTGAACTCCAGTACCTCGACCGAATCGCGAGGTTGGAGCCACAACCAGGCGATCTGATCTTCACTCGCGAGGCGCCAGTGGGCGAAGCATTTGTTGTTCCTTCTGAGATGAGGATTTGTCTCGGTCAACGGGTGATGTTGTTAAGGCCAAAGAATGGCAGGTTGGTCGCAGATTACTTACTTGCTCAAATCTACTCTGGAGCTGTGAAAGATCGAATCGCATCGCTGACATCTGGGACAACAAACCCACACCTCAACGTCTCTGAAGTTAGAGACTTTGAAATCCCCCTCCCTACTTTTGACGAGCAGCATTTCATTGCGGATCGAATGCGATCGCTTGAATCACGTATTCGGTGTGAGATTGGCGAACTACAGAAGTTTGTAGTTTTGAAGTCCGGTCTCGCTGACGACCTTCTCACCGGCCGCGTCCGCGCCACACCACTGCTGGCCGAAAACGTTCACCAGGAAGGGAGCGCCTAATGGGCTGGGAACTCGATGACGTCGAAAAACCGTTCGTGGCCCAGTTGCAGGCGCTCGGTTGGACCTATAACCAAGGAAGTCTCGACAACCCGGCAGTCTCAGGTCGAACCAATTTTGCCGAGGTGATTCAGGAAGAGTCGCTGCGCGAACAACTGCGCGCGTTGAACCCCGGCGCTGACGGCGCTCCTTGGCTGGACGATGCGCGATTGTCGGAAGCCGTGACGGCCATCACCCGGCTGGGAACGCACAAGCTGATGGAGGCCAACGAGAAAGCCACTGGACTCTTGATCAAAGGCTTGACCGTGGAGGGTCTGCTCGGCTGGGACGGCGGGCGAGGCCAGACAATTCGCTACATCGATTGGGATACCCCTGCCAACAACAGCTTCACGCTGATCAACCAGTACCGCGTCGATTGCCCTCCGGGCTTCAACAGCGGCAAGGCCTTCATCGTGCCCGACCTGGTGCTGCTGGTGAACGGTATTCCGCTGGTGGTGGTGGAATGCAAGAGCCCGTCCTCCCCTGAGCCGCTGGCCGAGGCAGTGGACCAACTACGACGCTACTCCAACCAACGGCAAGACGCATTTGAGGTGGACAATAACGAGGGCAACGAGGCGCTATTTGCTACCAACCAACTGCTGGTGGCCACCAGCTTTGACGAGGCACGCGTGGGCTGCGTGGGTGCAGCCTTCGAGCACTATGCTCAATGGAAGACGGTGGTCGGCCCGAATGGCGCAGGTAGCGAGATCGAGGCGGCTCAACTGCTAGGCAAGGCGGCTCTATCCGAGCAAGAGCGTTTGATCGCTGGTCTGCTTTCGCCTTCGCATCTACTGGATGTTGTGAAGAACTTCATGTTGTTCATGCAGACAGGCGGCCAGACCATCAAAACAGTATGCCGATACCAGCAGTACCGGGCAGTAAACAGGGCAATTGCCCGCCTCAAAACCGGACAGACGCGGCTGCAACACGGCGAACACGACAAGCGCGGCGGTATCATTTGGCACACTCAGGGTTCCGGCAAAAGTCTGACAATGGTGTTCCTGATTCGCAAGATGCGCACAGACGCGCAACTACGTCGCTTCAAGGTCGTCGTCGTCACCGACCGCAAAGACTTGCAGGGCCAATTATCCGCGACCGCCACGCTGACCGGCGAAATGGTGGACGTAGCAGAGAGCACTGCGGGAGTAAAGGCGCTGGCACGGCGCAAGGGCCCGGGGCTGATCTTTGCCACGATCCAGAAATACCGTGATCCAGATAGCGCCGGGGATGCGCCGCTGACAGCGGACGATTTACTGAAAGTGGAAGAGTCCAACGCCATCTACAAGGCTGACGAAAAGTTTGAGGTACTGAACGAAGACGACAGCATCCTTGTGCTGGTGGACGAGGCGCACCGCACCCAGGCTGGCGACCTGCAAGCCAACCTGTTGGCGGGTCTGCCCAACTGCGTACGCATCGGCTTTACCGGCACTCCAATCATTATGGGTGACAAGAAGCGTACTCATGAGATCTTTGGCGAGTTCATTGACCGCTACACCATCAAGGAAGCCGAGGCCGACGGCGCGACGGTCCCGGTGCTCTACGAGGGCCGCACGGCCAATGGAGCGATCAAAGACGGCACCAGCCTGGACGAACTGTTTGAAGACCTGTTCCGCCAGCACTCCCCGGAAGAGCTGGAGGCGATCAAAAAAAAGTACGCAACCAAAGGCCACATCTTCGATGCCCCGGCGCTGATCGCCGACAAGGCCCGCGACATCATTCGTCACTACGTGACCAACATCCTGCCCAACGGCTACAAGGCGCAGGTAGTGGCTTACAGCCGGTTGGCCGCGATTCGTTATTTTGAAGCGCTCAGGTCAGCCCGCGATGAGTTGCTGGCCGAGGCGCAGGCACTCTCATCCGAAGACAAGGTCCTGGACGACGAGGCCTTGTGCCAGCGTCCTTTGAGCGTGCAGGCTGTGGTGCAGGCCTGGCGGTACCGCGATACGCTGGCGCGCATTGAATTCGCGCCCATCATTTCGGGCAGCAACAACGACGACCCTGCGTGGAAACAATGGACAGACGGCGCGGCGCATCAGCAACTGATCAAGCGTTTCAAAAAACCGCTGTTCAATGCCAAGCCAGAGAAGACTGACCCGCTGGCCTTCCTAATCGTAAAGTCGATGCTTCTAACTGGCTTTGATGCGCCGATCGAAGGCGTGATGTACCTAGATCGCCCGATTCGCGAGGCGGAGTTGCTACAGGCGATTGCCCGCGTCAACCGTACCGGCTTCGGCAAGCGCTGCGGCATCGTGGTTGACTACTACGGCGTGGCACAGCATTTGAAAGAGGCGCTGGCAGCCTATGCTGATGAGGACGTGGACGGCGCACTGGCTAGCCTGAAGGACGAAGTACCGGTGCTGCGCGACAGGCACCTGCGCGTGGTGGACCTGTTCCGCCAGCACGGTATCGAGTCGCTGGACGACACCGAAGCTTGCGTTGAGGCATTGGGCAACGAGAGGTTGCGCGCCGAGTTCACTGTCAAGCTCAAGGCTTTCTTGGGGTCACTGGACACGGTGCTGCCGCGACCGGAAGGGTTGCCTTATTCCGGCGACGCCAAGCGCCTGGCATACATCCACGCCCGCGCCCGCAATCGCTACAAGGACACGCCGGTTCTGGGCAAGGATGTCGGTGCCAAGGTTCGTAAGCTGATCGACGACCATGTGATCTCGCTGGGTATCGATCCAAAGATCCCGCCGATTCAGTTGTCCGATGCCGAGTTCGATACACACCTTGCGCGTGCCGTAAACGACCGCGCCAAGGCTTCCGAGATGGAGCACGCGATTCGCTCGCATATCCGTAAGCACACTGATGAAGACCCGGTGCTGTACCGCAAGCTCTCGGAGCACTTGAACGACATTCTCAAAACACTAGGTGAAAAGTGGAACGAGGTGATCTCGCAGCTGCAGAAGATTATCGACGAGTTGCGCACTGGCAAGGTGGGAAGTGCCGATACGCCGAGCGACTTGCCCGAACACTACGCGCCGTTCCTCCGAACAGTCCTTGATGTCGTTTGTGCTGGCCAGACGCCAACTGGAGCCGAGTTGCTGCGCCTGAAGGATGTGACGGTTGAGCTGGTCGAATCTCTGGCTCAGGAACTGCAGAGCAACCGCAATATCTGGAGTCCGCACAAACGCGCCGCACAGGACGAGCTGAACGGCCAGTTATTCGATCAGCTAATGCGCCTTCGTCCTCCTCTGGTGGATGCGGATAAAGCCGGTGTGCTGGCCGACAAACTAATAGAACAGGCCCGCGCCAACCACGACAAGCTGGTGCAGGCGTAATCCGATGCTCGTCTCTATGAGATCACCAATACTACAGGTAGACGACTTACTGTTCTCCATCCGACGCAGTGCACGTCGCAGAACGATGGAGATCACAATAGAACGTAGTGGTGACTTGGTTCTGTCTGCCCCACCAGAGGTTGGCGAAGCTCAGCTGCGCGAGTTCGTCTTGGAGAAGCGCTTCTGGATCTACACCAAGATGGCAGAGAAGGAGCGTTTGCAGCGCCAGATTCCGCGCAAGGAATTCGTTGGCGGCGAGGGTTTCCTATACCTCGGGCGCAGCCACCGGTTGAAAGTGGTCGAGGAGCAGAACGTACCGCTGAAGCTCGCGGGTGGCCGCTTCTGTATACGCCATGACGCCATACACACCGCGCGCGAGCACTTCATCCGGTGGTACAGCACACGTGCGAAGGCCTGGCTATCGAGCCGCGTGGCCGACTGCCAATCGCGGATGGAGGTGCGGCCAGCGGGCGTGAAGGTGCAAGACCTGGGTTATCGGTGGGGTTCCTGTGGCAAGGGCGACTGGCTGTACTTCCACTGGAAGGCGATCCTATTACCGACACGTATTGCTGAATACGTGGTAGTACACGAAATGGCTCACCTGCACGAGCCGCACCATACTCCCGCGTTCTGGTTACGCGTGGAGCGCGCCATGCCTGATTTCGCGCAGCGAAAGACTTGGTTGGCAGAACACGGAATTGATGTCGAAGGGATCTGAGAATCATGGCGGGATATTTCACCACTGACCACTTCAAGCTGCTGAACAAGTGGATGGGACAAAAGCGTGACGAATCAAACCCCGAGCAAAACCGCGCCTACGATGATCTGAAAAAGGCCTATGAGGTAACAGAGGAGTGGGCCAACAAGCTTAAGGCTGAGTTGTTTCCTGTGGGCCGCGTAGAGATTCGCAAACGCCCTACCAACCAAGGCAATAATTTCGCGGGCTACAATTGGGCAAAAATCTACCCTTCGCCCGAAGCGCCGAAGGAGTTGGCCTACACCGTAGGCATCGATGCCAACGACGGCTTCGTGGTCAAGATCGATACCGTCGGACTGGACGAATCGGATGCGACGCGAAGAGCCTATCTAACGCTGCGCGGCACCTATAACAACTCATCCCCCTTTGTTACCAAACTGCCCGCAGGCGATGGTCTGGGAAAATCGCTGGACCAGCTCATTACGTGGAGTATTGAAGCGATCCGCAGCTTCAAGCTGCGCTACGACGAGGTAGTGACCAAGCTGGACCTGGGCATGACACTGAGCGACGAGGATCTCCTCAAGCACTTCGATAGTAAACCCGCATTCCAGACTTTCCGCGCCTCGTGGTCGCCACAAGACAAGGCGCTGTTCTGTCGATTAGCGCGGGCTGTCCACATGGCAGGTCTGGACTGGTGGCACATGAACAAAGGCGTCCAAGTGCGCTTTGGCCGCAAAAACCCCGGAAGTGAGCGCGCGGTCGGTGTGCTTGGCGTCATTCGGGGCACTCGGGCCCGGAAGCTCTCATGGACGCGGGAGGTGGGTGCGCTACCCAAGCTCCACCGCGAACCGTTGACGGAGGAACTCGTCTCGAAGATTGAAGCAGCCCTTTCAGCCGATCGTGGCTTACTCGACGACTGGATGGTACTTGAAACGGAGCGACCGGGACTGTGGCCAGATCAACTGCGTGACGATCCAGTGGAGCACGGCGATGATTCCGACGAAGACGAAACGGTCGATTCTGATGCCGTAAGGTTCCCGATTAATCGTATCTACTACGGTCCGCCCGGCACGGGGAAGACCTACGAGTTATCGAAGCTGCTTAAGCGAGAGTATGAGCAGGCCATGACTTCCGTATCCAAGGAAGAGTGGCAAAATCAGTTCGTGGGCGAAAAAACAGTGGGCCTTACCTGGTGGGAGGCGGCTGCGGCGGCTCTCTACCATCTGGGGGGAAAAGCGAGTGTCGACACACTGCTTGATCACCCTTTCATGAAAGCTATTGCCGCCGTGAAGAGTGCGAACAAGAATGTGCGAAATACCGTTTGGGGCGCTCTGCAGTACCATACGATTGAATCATCTAAAACCGTCAAGATGAGCAAACGGATGGCGCCGGCAGTGTTCGACAAACTACCGGATTCGTCCTGGATACTTGCTGGGGATTGGGAGGACGCAGCAGCCGACCTGAAAAGGCTAGTGGACGAGTACGATGCCGGTCCACCCTCAGCCGAATACATCAAACGCTACAGTTTCGTCACCTTCCACCAATCTTACGGTTACGAAGAGTTCGTGGAGGGGCTCCGACCGGTTCTCGATGGCGATGCAGAGTCCGGTGAAATCCAATACGAGATCCGCGCGGGGGCCTTCAAGGATCTGTGCAGGAAGGCACGATTGGCACCGGATCAGAAATTCGCGATGGTGATTGACGAGATCAACCGAGGCAACATCAGCAAAATCTTTGGCGAGCTGATCACCTTGATCGAATCTGATAAACGCGAAGGGGCTGTGAACGCCGTTTCTGTGGCTTTGCCGTATTCCGGCGAAAGTTTTTCGGTGCCAGCCAATGTCGATATTATCGGCACAATGAACACGGCAGACCGATCCCTTGCGTTGCTGGATACCGCGCTGCGTCGCCGGTTCGAGTTTGTGTCGGTGATGCCGGACGCTCGCGATGAGCCAGGTGCGCCGCTCGCAGGCCTTCGGGTCAGCCTGGGCGAGCAGGTGGTCGATGTGCCTCGCATGCTTGATGCCATAAACCAGCGCATCGAGGTGCTCTACGACCGCGACCATTGTATCGGCCATGCGTACTTCACACCGTTGGCGCAGGTGCCTGATGGGGACGAACGATTTGTAGCATTGCAACAAGTATTCAGCACCCGCATTCTGCCCCTGCTCGAAGAGTACTTTTTTGAGGACTGGCAAAAGATCCGTCTTGTATTGGCGGACAACCAGAAATCCCTCGCTGCGCGTTTTGTTGTAGAGGGTCAAGATCAGGAGGACGATTTGGCTCGTCTGTTCGGCAGCGACCATGGCATGGACAGCTACTCCACCAAGCGCCATTACGCTGTGCAGGAGGCTGCGTTCTCTAATACGGATGCCTACATTGGCATCTACCATACGTTGTCGACCTGAATCGTGAGGGGGCGCGTGAGTGGTATCTCGATCTACGAATTTGACGTACTGATAGCAGAGACATCTGGGGACGCGTCTTCCGAGGGTTTGCACACAATCCCGGACCAGGTATACGGATGGCTTGAGCGCCAATGTCTGCGGGCCACCAATGAAAGTGGTGCGCAATGGCTGCGCCTGACTCAGCGGCGTGGGCATCGTGTCGTTCAGGTCACCAGTTTTGTCGGAGTGATCCGTGCACCGGACGGTTACCAGATCGAGGTGCTTCCCAAGGTCGGCAAAGCGATAGGTGGTGGTGCAATCGAGGCGCGCCAGCTTCTAATCGAGATGCTCTGCTGTCTTCAAGGCTTCCGCCACATTCAATCCGACAGCGCCAAGCTCTCGGCTGCACGAATGCCCTTGCTGGAGGTCTTTATTGCCGAATTTCTGCTTGCGGTAGGGAATATCGTCAAACGAGGGTTGCGCAGCAACTATTCCTGTCGGCAGGACAACCTGTTTGCGCTTCGCGGCAAGCTGATGATGGCATCGCATCTGCGGCAAAACCTACATAGGGCGGACCGATTCTTTACAGAACACGACGAGTTTTCGATCGATCGCCCTGAAAACCGTTTGCTACACGCCGCCTTGCGACGAGTGCTGATGCTGTCGACGTCTCAGGCCCATCAGCAACTGGCCCGTGAGTTGGAGTTCGTGTTTGCAGAAGTCCCGGTATCAGCGCAGCCACGGATCGATTTCCAGCAGGTGCGTCTCGATCGGGGCATGGGTTACTACGGCGATGCGTTGGCTTGGGCGAAGTTGATCCTAGACGAGCAGTCCCCTCTGACTGGCAGCGGCGGTAACAATGCTCCGTCGCTGCTGTTCCCGATGGAGGCAGTATTCGAAGCGTTTGTATCCAAGCATCTCGCGAAACAACTGGCGCGGCCGCTTGTCCTGAAAACCCAAGCACGCAGTCATCACATGGTTCGCCATCGAGAGCAGAGCTGGTTTTGTCTAAAGCCAGATCTTTTGATCCGGGATACCAACAAGGATCTGCTGGTCCTGGACGCAAAGTGGAAACTGCTGGATGGACTGAAGGCCAACGGCACGAGCAAGTACGGCCTCGCGCAAGGCGACTTCTACCAGTTGCAGGCCTACGGCCAGAGCTACCTGAATGGAACGGGGGATGTGGTGTTGATTTACCCCAAGACGGCCGCATTCGACCGGCCGCTATCAGTATTCGAGTTCCCTAAAATAGAGGGTCTGCGATTATGGGTGCTGCCCTTTTGCCTGAAGTCACGCCAGCTTTTGGTTCCGGGCGGCGCGCCGTTTACTGCAGTGTTCAAGGGCACGCAGAGGGAAATTACTTCCGGAGTTGAGCTACCGACATTCGACTGACAACTGTTCCACTCGTAGATCGCCAGAGCAGCAATAGCCAGACCGCCAACATGGCGTTGAAACGCATGGGCTTCGAGGGCCGGTTGGTCAGCCGTGGCATGCGCTCCATGACCAGCACCATCCTGAACGAGCATGGGTGGGATCCGGAGCTGATCGAAATCGCGCTGGCGCATGTCGACAAGGACGAAGTCCGAAGCGCTTACAACCGAGCGGATTACATCGAACGCCGGCGTCCGATGATGGCTTGGTGGAGTGAGCACATCCAAAAAGCAGCAATGGGCAGTCTGTTGGTAGCTGCCATCAATGACACCAGGAACTGCAATGTCGTGCCGATACGGTAAGCGCTCACCGAACGCCGCAGGTAACCGAAAATGACTCCCCAGGTGGAGTGATGGTTGATTTGGCGACAGCGGCGACAGCGGCGACACCGGCGACACCCCGTGTAATACCTGGCCTGCAGCATGGTGACAGAGGTGGCGACTGTCGCCGTTTCAAGTCTCGCTCTTGGGGGCTTGTTCGACCAAGCCCACGCGAGCGGGAAGGCTCCGCATTCCCACTCGCATGGGCTCACATTAAAAACCGACGAACGATCACCCGGCCATGGAAAACCACCGGCCGCCAAGGCCTTCCAGCGCTACCAATGGGCGCAAGAGTCACCCCAAAAATACGGTTGACCGCGAGCAAAACAAGCGCTAAACCAGAACCGTACCAGCGCTGTCCTCGACAGCACCCAGGTAGCCAGAACCTTTGAGGCTACGCCACATGGTGGTGGTTCTCCCCAAGTGCGATTAGCGTCCGGCGGCTCGCACGGTCACAGCGATGTGATGGATGCCACTTCTCTCAGAGCGCCCACTGCGGCAACTCATACCCCCTTCATTGCTGCTCTGCAGCAACTTATCCGCTTGGCCATTTCTTGCGCCAACCTGTTGCCCGTCTCTTTGCCCCCTAAAGAGACGGGCGCTCCTACCACTGCTGCAGCCCTGCTCGCACGGGCTTTTGCGGCTTTCCCCCTCGTGACAATCGGCGTGACAAACACCGACATCACCAGCAACAGCGATGCAGATGATGGTGCCGCAGCCCATGGAATGGACTGCACCTGACTGACAGTCAGGCATGCCCCGGTTGTCACCCAGCAGCCTTTACCGGACTCAGGATCTCGCGGCACCGGACTCGTCAGCCAGTGCAGCCTCCACCCGCCCACCGCTATCGGTGCTCAGGAGGTCAGATCATGAGATGCCCAAGCTCCCGGTCGTAAGGAGCCGTCAGTCCCGCGTTAGTGGAAAAACCTCACAGGTCGCAGGGGCCTTAATCCCTGATAACACTCAACAACCGTGGCGGGATGAGTGAGGACGAAGTCGATAATCTCAGGAGAATTGCGATGCAACTGTGCGAAGCGTTCGAGCCACCACAACCGTTGCTGGAATATCAGCAGGCGCCACTGTCCTACCCGGTCGAAGCACTGGGGGAATTGTTGGGCCCTGCGGTCGAACGACTGGCCGAGGTGATCGGCGTGCCCTGCGCCATGGCCGCGCAATCGGTGCTGGCCAGCGCTGCTCTGGTGAGCCAGGGTCATGCCAATGTCCAACTCGACGGCCGAATCTATCCGCTGTCCCTCTACCTACTGACTGTGGCGTCCTCGGGGGATCGCAAAAGCGCGGTGGATCACCTGGCATTAAGGGCGGCTCGCGACTGGGAGCGGCAGCAGTGGACCCTGTATGCGGAAAAGCTCAAAGCCTATCGCGCCGCTACCAGCATCATGGCCAAACCCAAAACCTCAACAGTGCGTACTGAGGCGAAAGGCGGTGAGCTGTCCGAGCCGGTACCACCGAGACTGATCATTGCCGAGCCCACCATTGAGGCCCTGGTCAAAAGTCTGTGCCATGGCTTACCCAGCATGGGTTTGTTCAATGATGAAGGTGGCCAGTTCTTGGGCAGCAGCACCATGAGCAAAGAGAATCTGCTCAAGGCGATCACCACCTTGTCGACACTGTGGGATGGCAGCCCGATCGACCGGGCGCGATCCATGGCCGGAGAAAGTCTGCGCGCCTATGACCGTCGCCTCAGCCTGCATCTGATGCTGCAGCCCTACCTGGCCAACCAGCTGTTCAAAGACCCGGTGATCAATGGCCAAGGCATCCTGGGCCGTTGCCTGATCAGTTGGCCCGAGCGTCTGGCCGGCCAGCGACTCTACAAGGCAATTGACCTGACCCGAGATGCCCGAGTACAGCGCTACCAGCAACGGATCACCGCCTTGCTGCAAAAGCCCTGGTCACTTCACCAGGATGGCTCTCTCAATCCCGCCACACTGGAGCTAACTTCCCGTGCCCGTCGTACCTGGATTGATATTCACGACACCATCGAGTGCCAGTCTGGCGAGTTCGGCGAGCTAGCTGGTATCCAGCCTGTCGCGGGTAAGGCGGCTGCGAATGTACTGCGTATTGCGGGCGTGCTGGCCATGGTTGAAGAGGCCAGTGCGTTGGACGAAGCACACATCCAGCGCGCCTCAACGTTAATGGATTACTACCTGGCCGAGATCCAGCGCCTGACCGAACAGAAGCCGGTCAATAGCCTATGCGAAGAGGCGGATCGGCTGCTGCGCTGGCTGGTACAGAAAGGCTGGACCCACTTCAGCATCCGCGACGTCAATCGCAACGGCCCTCGCTTTGCCCGCAAGAGCGCTGACCATACCGCCTCTTTATTGGTCGTGCTGATCACTCATCGCTGGCTGAGCTGCCGCGACGGAAAAACTTTCGAGGTCCGCCATGTTTCGCCTCAATGACGCCGTGCGCCGCTACCAGGCGCAACATCCACCACAGCCAGAATCGCGGCGTGTCGCCGCCTCTGTCGCCACCCTGTCGCCACGCGCCAGGTCAGAAACGACGCGGGTTGTCGCCACTGTCGCCGCTGTCGCCACACCACCCCTGGAGCCTGCCCACCTCGCCCTGCTGATCGAGCAACTGCGTGAGGAAGGGGCTCTGCTGCAACACCAGGAGAACGCCCTCCTGATCCGCCCGACACAGTGGGGGCAGGTGGACAGACTCGGCCCCCACTGGAAAGCCCTGCTGCTTTTTCTGCAAACAAACGAAAGCGTTGATGACGATGGCCTTGGTCGGTCGGCGTGAGGGTCGCAACTTTGGCTATGGCCGCCAGCTGAGCTACGCCGGCCCGCAAGCGCTCAAGGATCTGTTTGCCGGCGGCCACTTCGCCACGGTCAAAGCGCATAGCGATCGCTGGCAAGCGTTCGTGCGCTGGTGTCGGTCAGAGGACGGTCCCGGTTACAACGATGCGCGCCAGATCGATCGCCGGACACTGCAAGAGTACGCCGCTTACCTGCGTCAGCAGATCCAGCAAGGCGAGCTCTGCATCGCTACCGCGCAGAACCGCCTGAGCAGCGTCAACCGTACCCTCGCTGCGCTGCGCGGTGATCAGGACGTGAGGATCGCCAGCCCGAGTCAGGCGTTGGGACAGCAGCGTTCGAGCGTACGCACCCGCGCACCGGATGGCCAAGACCGTCAACAGATCCGGCGAGTGATTGAGGCGCTTGGCGAACAGCACCGCGAGCGGGTGGCCGCGATTGTCCTGTTGGCCCGAGCAACCGGTATGCGTCTGCGCGAAGCGATCCTGGCTGACCTGCCACGACTGCAACGCGAAGCCGAACACTTGGGTCGTATCAACATCCAGGACGGCACCAAAGGCGGCCGCTCGGGGGCATCAGCGCCGCGATGGATTGTGGCCAATGAAGCGGTGAAAACGGCCCTGCAGTTGGCCCGTCATGCGTCGCCGCCCCATAGCCGCAACTTGCTGGTCCGAGACGAAAGCTACGCCGCGTTCCTGCAACAGACCGTGCTCCCTGCCCGCGAAACGCTGCATGAACACGGGCTGAAGGGTTTCCATGAACTGCGAGCGGCCTACGCCTGCGAACGTTATGAGCAGCTCACTGGCCACGCGGCACCGGTCAATGGTGGCCACTGCTATCGCATTGATCGCGACCTTGATCAGCAGGCGCGCCAGCAGATCAGCAATGAACTCGGGCATAACCGGATCGATGTGGTTTCGGCCTATATTGGAGGTCGAGCATGACCAAGCTGTTCGATATGGCGCTGTTCCTGAGCGGCGTACTGAATGGCTCTAAGGTCACGCAGCAACGCCACCTACGCCAAGCCCGAGTCATGCAAGCGGCCATTCAACAACGATGGCAGCGAGACAATCCCTGGACATGGCAGCTCAAGCATGTGCGCTGGTTTCTCACTCAGCACCTGAAAGACCACTCCGACGCCACCCGGTATTACTATCGACTCACCGCCCTATTGATCTGGAAACGATTAGGGAATGACCGAGAAATGCTGATCTAACGCTCGAGTCGTGGGTAGGCAGCCTTCCAGGCTCGCTTGTCCGCATTCATCTATCTCAGCGTGGCATTCTCTTGCTGAGCAAACTTTTCGGAGCACACCCCCACAACGGCAAAAAAGGCTGAGAGTTACCATTCGAAATAACCGACCTAGCTCATTCGATTGAACAAAGAGTGGGTCGTTTGTCGCTGATTTGTTTGCTCTCACTGAAGATGTATCCAGAAGTGTCCGGACCGGAGATGAACGTTAAAAGCTCACGCTTGCGACAAGATGGAGAAAGGTGGGATGCTCCGCTCCCTCAGGGCGCACACATAAATGTAGGGGATTTAGTTGATAGACCGAGCATGCTTTCGCAAACTGCTCTTGAAGCTTGCAGCAGATCGACCTGCCGATTTCGTTGGGCTTGGGGTTATCGCTTACTCGACAATAAAGGGCTTGCCTGTAGTCCCTCTTGGATCGGTACCAAATGCACAGCCTGACCTGCCGGTTTCTGGTGAGAATAATGTCATGCTCACTCTCGCCTCGTTGGCCACACGACGAAGCACTAGACACGATGGCTTCCACCTTATAGAAGCAAATAGTGGAAACCTCACTCACGTCGCGCAGTTCGTTTCGCCACCTTTAGACGCAGCACTCGCCAATCCGCACGCTGACTGGCCGCATGGCGCTCGCCAAATGACCGCACTTTTAATCTCGACTCTACCTCAGGTTGAAATTGCGGCAGTGGTATCCGCCGATGGGGATGTACAACTCTATGAGAACGGTGCACAAACGATAAGTGGAGTGCATAAGTGAACCATCTCAGTCTAACAACCGCAGAATTCGAACGCCTTCTAAAGGTTTTTGGCTACCTGCTTGGCCTGCTCTGCCTTGCATGCTTCCTAGTTCAATGGAAGTGCTTCCACACACCCGTTGCCTCTGCGGCCTGGAAAGCATTCAGTTCGGCACTCGGATTGGGAGTTCTATTATTTGGTGTATTTACGAAGGTCGCTTGGCGCTGGGAACGACTTGCAAAGTGGATGAGCCGCCCGATCGTTCACGGCATTTGGAAGGGGGAACTGCGGTCCGACTTCGGAGCAGTTGATGGCAACCGATTGACCATCCCCATTTTCTTTGTGATTCGCCAAACTTACCTAACTCTTTCTGTCCAATCCTTTACCGAGCACCAAGAAGGTGAGTCACGCCTCGAGGCTCTGTTGAAAAGCTCAAAAACAGATACAGCTCGTCTTTGTTACGTTTTCGAGTTGCGCAAGCTATTCTCTGGCGCAAACTCTTTAACAAGCGGCGCGGGCGAACTAAAGTTGGCTGGCGATCAACTTACATTTAGAGGAACTTACTGGACAAACACACCGACACATGGCGAAATATATTTGGAACACGTCACCCGCAACTGTGAAGGCGTCGCATCGTTCCAAGACGTGCAAAAAAGGGTCCAGCAAACAGGACCTTAAAATTCGTCTAAATAAAAACTATGGCAACTACATATTTTTACAGCTTGCGCAGCCCTCTACCAGACATATTTAGAAACCGCGAGTGATATTTTATTATGGTCGAAAGCTGTCTGCTTTCCCCCCCAGTTTAGGGCTACCTAAACGATGACCCGAATGGGTGATTTCGGCCGAGGGTGCAGTGGCACACATCAGGAGAAGCGCCGAAATCTTGGCTCGCTCTCTTGAGCCAGGACAGCTATTGGATAAAACTTCCTTGGCACCGCAGTTAGTTCGAGATTAAATTTGTCTGGGCAGCTTTATTTCACGGACTAGCTACCCCACCCTTTCCATAGCTGAGCAGCTGCCTCAAGAAACTCATTGCAATTAGCCTGAGACCAGCAAGTGTGAGCATTGTCCCGCAACAGATAGTACTGCTCATTTGCACAGACCAACTTACTTTTATCCGCCTCCTTTTGAATCCAGTTGAAGACGTTGACAAATGAGTCTGCGTAGCTACCTCCGAACTTTTCAGCGGGAACATTATAAAGCAACCCCTCAATGTAGTAGGACGGTGCAAGCCCGGCCTTGATAACTCCATCATTGACAAGTTTAGTACGCATATTCTTCCATATACGCACCATAGGCTTTAGCCAGTTGCTGGAGCCTTGATGCATTTTCGTAAGATTTGCGGAATGTTGTTTTGGATAATTGGCTATCCGTTCACCTGCAGAATTGAAGAAACAAATGCCTTCTTCATACGACTGATCCTGGAATCCATTGAATTTGTAGTAGCGTCGAAACTGCATTGACGCAATTACGTCAGTTTTCCTCCTACTACTGCTGGCATCAATCATGATTGCCTTATCTCCGGCCTCCACATCTTTTCCATATGCAGCAGTCAATACCGAAAGCACATCCTTCTTGAAGGTCGTATACGTGTAAGTTGCATCGCTATGGACGCTCTTCCATGCCTCCTTTTCCGCGTCAGATAACGCTTCAAGGTCACTGTAAAAGCAGTCCTTCATAAGGATGACTACATCAACGTCGCTTTCAGCATAAATATTGGTGTCGTTGCCATACGACCCCTGCAGAAAAATTTGGTAGTTCCTGTCGGCATAGGGGGTGCTCTTCGCTTCGAGCACACTTTTAACTGCGTTATAGGTAGTGCTAGACCCTTGGATAGCTCCCTGATGGGACCAAGTTTCGAGCTGCGCCTCAGGTATAGCCATCTACATTCACTCCTATAGCAAAAAATCACGCAGTTGAGCCTCACGAGAGGCGAAAGACTCACTTCCCCGTTGCCGTAAAATGTTCAGCTTACCCAAATTGTGCTCCATGAGATCTGTTGCCATTTCCGGACGCTCGAACGTGTCGCTGATACGGATGGTTGGCACGTCCTTAAATAGAATTTCTCGTAACTGATCCATCGACTGAGTATTGATTTCCAGTGTCTTTTGGAGGAGCTGCACGCTAAGCAAGTATTTCTTGGCTAGCCACATTTTCAGACCAGGTTTCGGATCCGGATAGATTCCCACTCCAATGCTAACGACGCGCAAATCCTGATGCGGTCGCTCCATTGCAACCAGCGCATCGGCAATCGCATACAGAGTGGGGTTGTTGGCACAGTATCCGCCATCAACGAGTTCGACTTGGTCTCCCGTTGACGTGATCACAACCTTCCGATTGAAGAAAGGGTATGCGGAGCAAGAGGCTTGAACAGCATCAGCCATCTTTACTCCGAAACCGGGAATGAAAGAGCTCTTGCGTCCGTGCGCTTGAGCTATGTTGGCCTTGAAGATCATCGGCTTCTCGGTCAGCCAGCGGGTGGCAACCACGCCAATGCCCGTTTTCACCTCGTCAAAGGTACGGTCTCCAAATACGTCCTTGGCAAGTTTGGCAAGAGCATCAGTTTTCTCAGACGGTGACCGCTTAGACATGACGGTCGGTACATGCTTCTTGTAAAGCTCATGGATTTCCTCGACTCGATACCCCAAGGCGAGGAGCGAAGCAATGATAGCCCCAGTGCTTGTTCCAAAGATGAGATCGAAGCGCTCAGAGAGCGGGCAACCTATCATGGCTTCGATTTCTCTCAGTACACCGAGCGTGTAGAAGCCCTTGGCCCCGCCGCCATCCAACGAGAGGATTCTGTAAGGTGACCCCGATTGGTTCTGGGGCCGCTCTTCCTTGCTAACAGTTACATCGACCATGTATTGCTCCCTGCTTTTTTAGAAGTGTAACAGCGTGCGGTAGGGAGGAACCGGCCCGATTTAAATAGCGGATTTTAACTGCCCGCTTCGGGTTCAGACTGTGTGAAAACGCATGCGCCGATTTGAAGGCTGCGTGGCTACGCAAAATCTGTCGGCGATTGGTTAGTCAACCAGACTTGAAATTTACGTAGGAATACGATTTTCGTTCCGATTTCGACTGGAGCCGCCCGAAAACTCGTTCTATTAGCTTCGCGATGGCTTGATTAAATTGGCGGAAATCATCGCAGCCTCCGCGTGATCAGCCTCTGTTTTCCCAGCAACTATGAGTGGACGTACAAGACAGACTCACGACCATAGAAATCGTCAAAGCGGCACACGGCGATAGTAAAACAACCGAACTGGCCGGTATTCCAATTGGTATTCCATATAAAAATAAAATTTTATATTAATGTTATAGATCAATATGTTATCGAACGAATTCAAATTACCCCGGCCCACCAACTCAACAAAAAAAGACGTCCTCGGACGTCTTTTTTTGTGCCTGGAATTCAGGGCTTTCAGCGCTGCTGACGGGGTGTGATCCATGACATTGCGCAGGAAAACGCCTCAGGTGCTGCCTGTCACCTCGGCCCTCAATGCCCGGTAGCCTGCCGATACTGACGTGGGGTAAAGCCGGTCAATGCCTTGAACTGTCGGGTGAAAGCGCTGTGGTCGGTATAGCCGCACTGCAGTGCCACTTCGGTGATGGGCATGTCGGTATGCAGCAGGCGATGGGCGTGCTCCAGGCGAACCTTCTGGATCATCTGCCGCGGCGTCAGGTGGAACACTCGCTTGCAGTATCTTTCCAGCTGCGCCACGGAAATGCCGGCGATTCGCGTCAGCTCGCCCAAGGTGACGCGGCGATTGAAATGCGCGCGTATGTATTCGTCGACCGCGGCCAGGCGCTGGTAGGCCGGGTGCGTGTCGGCGGCCGATTGCAGGTCAACCGAAATCCCCGCCAGGCCGATGATTTCTCCGTTGCGGTTATATAGCGGCCGTTTGTGGGTCAGGCACCAGCCGGGCTCCCGGCTGCCGTATAAATGCAGCTCCAGTTGGTCTTCCAGGACCAGGCCCTGTTCCAGAACCCGGCGGTCCTGTTCGGTGTAACCGGGGCCCAGTTGCGCGGGGAATACTTCGGCACTGGTTTTGCCAAGCAAGGGTTGCAACTGTTTCAACCCGCAGCGCTGAACCAGGGTGCGGTTGGCCATCACGTAGCGCGCGTGGATATCTTTGATAAAGATCGCGGCATTCGGAATCACATCCAGCAGCGGCAACAGCAACGCCACCCCCGCCAGTAGTTCATCGAGGCTGTCAGGGCGGCTCCGGTCGCTGCCCTGCCCCAGGATCGCAAACGCGCTTAGCGGCATGACTCTCACTCTCTCAGGGTTCGGACAGGCAAAAGTCTACCCGTGCCGCACCTCGTCGGCAATTTGGAATTGTGCTGATTTCGTCATCGACCCAAGTGAAAAACATCAATCGAGCAACTGCTGAAAAGTCCACTCTAGAGCCATTGCATGCCCCTTGAAAAACTCTGACGGATTGGCAAGCAAGCGTCAGCCCGCATCCAGGAAGGTATAGGCGATTACACGGCACGACCTATGGAAGTGAAGGATTCCTGAACCCGGTTTTTATAAGTGCGCGGTTGTTAGCAGCCGCAACGTTATCTACGGCGATCCCGAGCATAACGTTTTCAAATGACATCACTCCTGCCTATCCAATAACTCACAAGAAGGCACCGCCATGTCAGGCAAAGGTAAGTTCAAAAAGCAACTTTCATTGATAGACCTTACGTTTATCGGGCTGGGAGCCATTTTCGGTTCTGGCTGGCTGTTTGCCGCCAGCCACGTTTCCGCCATTGCGGGCCCCGCAGGCATCTTTTCCTGGCTGCTGGGCGGGTTTGCCGTGCTGCTGCTGGGCATCGTTTACTGTGAACTGGGGGCAGCACTGCCGCGGGCCGGCGGTGTGGTTCGCTACCCGGTGTACTCCCACGGCCCGTTGCTCGGCTACTTGATGGGCTTTATCACCCTGATCGCCTTCTCCAGCCTGGTGGCAATCGAAGTGGTTGCCTCTCGCCAGTATGCTGCCGCCTGGTTCCCCGGGCTGACCCAGGCCGGCTCCAACTCCCCTACGGTGATTGGCTGGCTGATGCAGTTCGGTCTGCTCTGCCTGTTCTTCATGCTCAACTATCGCAGTGTGAAGACCTTCGCCAAGTTCAATAACCTGGTCAGCGTATTCAAGTTCATCGTTCCGCTGCTGGTGATCGGAGTGCTGTTCACCTTCTTCAAACCGGCAAACTTCGAGGTCCATGGCTTCGCGCCATTCGGCATGGCGGGCATCGAGATGGCCGTTTCCGCTGGCGGTGTGATCTTCGCTTTCCTGGGGCTGACCCCCATCATCTCGGTGGCCAGCGAAGTACAGAACCCGCAACGCACCATCCCGATTGCACTGATCCTGTCGGTGCTGCTGTCCACCGCCATTTATGTGCTGTTGCAGACGGCCTTTCTCGGCGGTGTGCCCACCGAGATGCTGGTCAACGGCTGGGCGAGTGTGTCCAAGGAACTGGCGCTGCCTTATCGCGACATCGCCCTGGCCCTGGGTGTGGGCTGGCTGGCCTACCTGGTGGTGGCTGATGCGGTGATCTCGCCCAGCGGTTGCGGCAATATCTATATGAACGCTACCCCGCGGGTGGTCTACGGCTGGGCAAAGACCGGTACCTTCTTCAAGATTTTCACCCGCATTGACGAAAAGTCCGGCATCCCGCGCCCTGCGCTGTGGCTGACCTTCGCCCTGTCGGTGTTCTGGACCATGCCCTTCCCTTCCTGGGAAGCCCTGATCAACGTCGTCTCCGCAGCACTGGTGCTCAGCTACGCCGTGGCTCCGGTGTCTGTGGCCGCACTGCGCCGCAACGCCCCCGACATGCCGCGCCCGTTCCGGGTCAAGTGGATGGCGGTACTGGGCCCGCTGTCATTCGTCATCGCGGCACTGATTGTCTACTGGTCAGGCTGGAACACCGTGTCCTGGTTGCTTGGCCTGCAGATCGCGATGTTCGTGGTGTACCTGATGTGTGGTCGCTTTGTACCCACCTGGCACCTGAATCTGGCCCAGCAAGTCCGCTCTTCCATGTGGTTGATCGGCTTCTACGCCGTGACCATCGTGCTCTCCAAGCTCGGCAGTTTCGGTGGCATGGGCGTGCTCACTCACCCCTTCGACAACCTGGTGGTGGCGACCTGCGCTCTGGGCATCTACTACTGGGGCGCGGCCACCGGTGTACCGGCGCATCTGGTGCGCCTGGAAGATGAGGACGAAGACGATGAACAGGTAGTCCATCAGGCAGCAGCCCACTCTGCGCATCCCGCCGGGGCATACGCCGGGGCTTGATCCCGGGATTCCAGGCCTCTTTGCGCGTCTAAAGGACAGGTATATGAAACAAGTACATATCATTGATTCCCACACCGGCGGCGAACCCACGCGCCTGGTCATGAAAGGCTTTCCGCAACTGGCCGGCAACACCATGGCCGAGAAGCTCAATGCCCTGCGCGACCAGCATGACCAATGGCGTCGTGCCTGCCTGCTGGAGCCCCGCGGCAACGATGTGCTGGTAGGCGCCCTGTACTGCGAGCCGGTCTCGCCGGATGCCACCTGTGGCGTGATCTTCTTCAACAATGCCGGCTACCTCGGCATGTGTGGTCACGGCACCATCGGCCTGGTGGCCTCGTTGCATCATCTGGGGCACATCAGCCCGGGCGTGCACAAAATCGATACGCCAGTGGGTCCGGTCAGCGCCACGCTGCATGAAGATGGCGCTGTGACCCTGCGCAACGTACCCGCCTACCGCTACCGCAAACAGGTGCCGGTGGACGTCCCCGGCCACGGCCTTGTGTACGGCGATATCGCCTGGGGTGGCAACTGGTTCTTCCTGGTTTCCGATCACGGCAAAGCATTGCAACTCGACAACGTCGAAGCCCTCACCGAGTACACCTGGGCGATGCTCAAAGCTCTGGAAGCCCAAGGCATCCACGGCGAAGACGGCGCCCTGATCGACCATGTCGAGCTGTTTGCCGAGGACCCCCAGGCCAACAGCCGCAACTTCGTCATGTGCCCGGGCAAAGCCTACGACCGCTCGCCCTGCGGCACCGGCACCTGCGCCAAGCTGGCTTGCCTGGCAGCCGATGAAAAACTGGCCGCAGGCGAGCGCTGGGTCCAGGCCAGCATCACTGGCAGCCAGTTCATCGGCAGCTACGAATGGGAAGGCGAGCGTATCCGCCCTTCCATTACTGGCCGCGCCTACATGACCGCCGACAGCACGCTGCTGATCGACGAACAGGATCCCTTCGCGTGGGGCATTTGAGCCACCCCGCCGGATGCCGTTCAGACGGCCCCTTATAGCTTCAATAGACAACAATAAATTTTCCAGGAGTTACAGCAATGACCGATAACATTTTCACTGGCTGCATGCCGGCCCTGATGACCCCTTGCACCGCTGACCGCCAGCCGGATTTTGACGCGCTGGTAGCCAAGGGCCAGGAACTGATCGATATCGGCATGAGCGCCGTGGTGTACTGCGGCTCCATGGGCGACTGGCCACTGCTGACCGAAGCCCAGCGCCAGGAAGGCGTCGCGCGCCTGGTGGCCGCAGGCATTCCGACCATCGTCGGTACCGGTGCGGTCAACAGCCGTGAAGCGGTTTCCCACGCAGCCCATGCAGCCAAAGTTGGCGCCCAGGGCCTGATGGTTATCCCGCGCGTGATGTCCCGTGGCGCCTCTGCCGCCGCGCAAAAAGCTCACTTCGCCGCGATCCTGGAAGCCGCTCCGGGTTTGCCGGCAGTCATCTACAACAGCCCTTACTACGGCTTTGCCACCCGCGCCGACCTGTTCTTCGAACTGCGTCGCGAGTACCCGAACCTGATCGGCTTCAAGGAGTTCGGTGGTGCTGCAGACATGCGCTACGCCGCCGAGAACATCACCTCCAAGGACGATGACGTTACCCTGATGGTCGGTGTCGACACCCAGGTGGTGCATGGCTTCGTCAACTGCAACGCCACCGGCGCCATCACCGGCATCGGCAACGCCCTGCCGCGCGAAGTGCTGCAACTGGTAGCCCTGAGCAAAAAAGCCGCCAAAGGCGACGCCAAGGCTCGCCGCCTGGCCCGCGAACTGGAAGCTGCTCTGGCCGTGCTCTCGTCCTTCGACGAAGGCTGCGACCTGGTGCTGTACTACAAGCACCTGATGGTGCTCAACGGTGACAAGGAATACACCCTGCACTTCAACGAGACTGATGTGCTCAGCGATGCCCAGCGCAATTACGCCGAGAACCAGTACACGTTGTTCCGCCAGTGGTACGCCAACTGGTCGGCAGAGCAGAACGTCGCCTGACGTTTCGCCCTCCACCTGCCTGCACGGCGGCGCCCCGATGCGCGCCGCCCTCTATTTATGCCCGGCTGCCAAGCCCCGTGTTTGGCAACCGGACTCCCCTACTGCTCCAGGAACCGCCATGACTCTGACAGGCCAAATGCTGATCGGCACCCACGCCATTACCGGCAGCCGCGAAGCGATCCGGGCGATCAATCCCGCCACCGACCAACCGCTCGAACCGGCCTATCCCGGCGGTACCGCTGAGCATGTAGAACAGGCCTGCGCCCTGGCATGGGCAGCCCTGGACCGCTATCGCGAGACATCACTGGCGGCACGCGCCGAATTCCTCGAAACCATTGCCGATGAAATCGAAGCCCTTGGCGATGAACTGATCGACCGCGCCACGGCCGAGAGCGGCCTGCCACGCCCGCGTATCCAGGGTGAACGTGGCCGCACCTGCCACCAGCTGCGCACCTTCGCCCGCACGGTACGTGCCGGCGAATGGCTGGATGTACGGGTCGACCCGGCACTACCGGAACGTCAACCTCTGCCCCGCTCTGACCTGCGCCAGCGTCAGGTGCCGCTGGGTCCGGTGGCCGTGTTCGGCGCCAGCAATTTCCCCCTGGCCTTCTCCGTTGCCGGCGGCGATACCGCCTCGGCCCTGGCTGCCGGTTGCCCGGTCGTCGTCAAGGCCCACAGCGCGCACCCGGGCACCAGCGAACTGGTAGGCCGCGCAATTGGCCGCGCCGTGGAAAAATGCGCTCTGCCTGAAGGCGTGTTCTCGCTGTTGTTCGGCTCGGGTCGCGAAGTGGGGATCGCCCTGGTCAGCGACTGGCGGATCAAGGCCGTCGGCTTCACCGGCTCGCGCAGTGGCGGCATGGCCTTGTGCAAGGCGGCCCAGGCACGCCCGGAGCCGATCCCGGTGTATGCGGAAATGAGCTCGATCAACCCGGTACTGCTTTTCCCGGCGGCACTGCACAATCGTGGCGAAGCGCTGGCACAAGGCTTTGTCGCTTCCCTGACCCAGGGCGCCGGCCAGTTTTGCACCAACCCGGGCCTGGTAATTGCCCGTCAAGGCCCGGCCCTGGACAGTTTCATCCGCGTGGCAGGGGACTTCGTGCAGCGCAGCCCTGCGCAGACCATGCTCACCCCCGGCATCTTCAGCGCCTATCAAGCCGGTGTCGGCGCTCTGGCCGAAAACCCCCACGCCCGGGCAGCGGCTGCCGGCCTGCAGGGCGAAACTCCTAACCAGTGCCAGGCCCGACTGTTCGTCACCCGGGCAGAAGATTTCCTCGCCGACCCGTCCCTGCAAGGCGAAGTGTTCGGTGCCGCGTCGCTGATCGTGCAATGTGCCAATGACGACGAAATCCGCCAGGTCACCGAGCACCTGGAAGGCCAGCTAACCATCACCCTGCACCTGGATGACGCCGACCTGGAAAGCGCCAGGGCGCTGCTGCCAATCCTGGAGCGCAAGGCCGGTCGCCTGCTGGTCAACGGCTGGCCAACCGGTGTTGAAGTGTGCGATGCCATGGTCCATGGCGGTCCTTTCCCGGCCACCTCCGACACGCGCACAACCTCGGTCGGCACCGCCGCCATCCTGCGTTTCCTGCGGCCGGTCTGCTACCAGGACTTCCCCGATACCTTGTTGCCAGCCGCGCTCAAGCACAGCAACCCGCTGCTGCTGCGCCGCCTGTTCGACGGCCAGAGAGAAGCCTAGGAAATGTCGAACCCCTTCAATTCCAGCAACCCTGACGACAGCGTTGACATTGCCGTGGTCGGCGCCGGGATCATCGGCGTTGCCTGTGCCCTGCAACTGGCACGCCAGGGCCAGCGCGTAGTGGTTATCGACCAGCAGGACCCCGGCCACGGCGCCTCATTCGGCAACGCCGGGCATCTGGCGACCGAGCAGGTGTTTCCCATCGCCGATGTGTCGATCCTCAAGCGCTTGCCCGCCATGCTCATGGACCCCATGGGCCCGCTGCGCCTGGACTGGAAATACCTGCCCCGTGCCATGCCCTGGTTCACGCGCTTGTTGTTGAACCTGCGACCGGCGCCTTACCAGCGCACCGTGGCCGGCATACGTGCGCTCAACGAAAGCAGCCTGGGTGCCTGGCACCGGCTGCTGGAGTCGATCGAACGGCCGAACCTGATGAAGGAAGACGGCTCGTTGCTGGTGTTCGAACGCGCCGAGTCGCGCCAGGCGATCGAAGCGCTACAGGCACGCATGCGTCAACAAGCAGTACCGGTCGATATGTGGCAGGCCCAGGCCATCCGCGACGTCGCCCCGCAATTGAGCGAGCAGATCCAGGGCGGGTTGTTCTTCCCCAGCACAGGGCATTTTCTGGACCCCTACCAGGTGGTCTGCGAACTGGTCGAGGCCGCCAAGGCCTGCGGTGTGCGCTTCATCAAGCAACGGGTGCAGGACGGACACCTGCATCAGAACGGCGTTTCGCTGCACACCGACCAGGGCAGTTTGACTGCCCGCCAGGTACTGATCGCCTGTGGCGCCCACTCAGCCAGGCTCACCGCAAAGCTGACGGGCAAGAAGGTCCCCCTGGATACCGAGCGCGGTTATCACCTGATGCTGCCCCATGAACACGAGCGGCTGCCTTTCGCAGTCACCTCGCTGGAACGCAAGTTCATCATGACCCCCATGACCGATGGGCTACGGTTGGCCGGCACTGTCGAGTTCGCCGGCCTGGAGCGCCCCCCGACCATGGAGCGCGCCTGGCAGTTGCACCGGTTGAGCAAAGGTCTGTTCCGCCAGGACTTGAGCGCCGAGGGTGCCACTCCCTGGATGGGTTTCCGCCCGTCCCTGCCGGACTCTCTGCCGATCATCGACCGGGTATGCAACGGCAAGGTACTGCTTGCCTTCGGCCACCAGCACCTGGGCCTGACCCAGGCCGCAGTCACTGCCGAGCTGATTGCGCGGATGGTTGCACCGGCGACCGCGACCCCGTCTCATCCGTTGCCGGGGCTCGAACCGTACCGGCTGGATCGCTTCTGAGGCAATCGCGGGAAATGGCTGGCTGCGGGCCCGACGCCGGCAGGCCATGCCCCTGCGGGAGCAACGATTCACAATAGAAGCTTCAGGCAAAAAAACGGGCTGCCAGGTATTACCTGGCAGCCCGCTGGCCTTGGGAGAAAAGGCTCGATGCGCCTGTTCAGCGCACTTGAGGACTAGTACCCAGCGGCCTTAGAAAAGCGCAATGCTGTAGCTCAGAAACACCCGGTTCTGATCTTGATTGCGGGCAGCCTGGCTATGGGACTTACCATTGCGCCAACCCAGCCCCACACCTTTAAGCGCGCCGGATTGCACGACGTAATCCAGGCTGAAATCCCGCTCCCATTCCTTCAGCCTGTCGCCGCTGACAGTCTTGATATTGTCCCCCCGCAGGTACATCACCGAGGCTTTCAGGCCCGGCACGCCGAGGGCAGTAAAGTCATAGGCATACTGGCCAAATGCTGTGCGCTCCCCGGCCCGGGTGAAACTTTGGGTCAGGCGGTCGGTGTACAGGTACAAGCTCGCGCCGCCAGCACCTTTGCCTTCCAGCCCGCCCTGATTGAGCTGAGTGAAATTACTGCCGTCGGAAACACTTTGATAGCCGGCGGTGACCCCATGGCTGCCAATGCTGTAAATAAATGCAGCACTCCAGGTACGGTTGTCGATCTCGCCATCGCCCTCTTTGGTGTAACCACTGATGCGGTAGCCCGCAGCTCCCGAACTGTTTTTACCCGAAGATTCAGTTCGGAAATAACGCAGGTCGGTTTTTAAAGACTGGTCATTCGAAAACTCAAGGGTGTGAACCAATCCAAAAAACTGCTGGCTGTAATAGTCTTCAAGGTGACCGTAGTAATACTGTGCGAGCAGGTCCCTGGAAACTCTCCAGTCAGCCCCGGCAAAATTGAACTGGTTGCTTTCGCGCTGACCACCCACAGCGGCCAGACCGGT
Organism: Pseudomonas sp. 9.1(2019); assembly: GCF_009910445.1. Classification (NCBI taxonomy): domain Bacteria; kingdom Pseudomonadati; phylum Pseudomonadota; class Gammaproteobacteria; order Pseudomonadales; family Pseudomonadaceae; genus Pseudomonas; species Pseudomonas sp. 9.1(2019). Next base: position 110,555 of record NZ_VBWF01000001.1, read on the forward strand.
CCGGTCAGTAGATCCACGGCCAGTTGCATGCTCAATCCGCCCGCCATTGAAGGTCACATTAGCCAACTCCCGTGAGACTACCTGGCCCCCCTCGAAGGTTTGGGGAAGCAGCCGTCCATCGTTGGCAACCAGCACCGGAAGTCTGGGCAGAAGTGTTCCGTAGCGAAGTTCGGTCCTGGAAACTTTGACTTTCCCCGTCAGCCCCAGGCGCCCCCACTGACTGACGGGCCTGTCATCACTGCCGACTGGAATCATGGTGCTACCCACAGACCGCCCCTTGCCGCCATCCAGGGTCACACCCAGCAACCCCAAGGCATCGACCCCAAAGCCGAAAACGCCGTCGGTATAGCCCGACTTGTAATCCAGCATAAAGCCCTGCGCCCACTCTTCGGTTTTTGAAGGCTTCGCGGCGCCCTCACGACTGTCATTGTTGAAGTAGAAGTTCTTCAACCCCAGCGTGGCTTTACCGTCACGCAGAAAATCAGCCTGTGCCTGAGTACTCAGGGCAATACCGCCCAGAAGAAAAGTTGCAGCTATATTGTTTACGGTCACTTACAGCGCTCCGATTTATTATTTTAATTTGCTCAATCCACAGGCAAACCCGCCCGCTGCCCCAAGGCTGTTTACTTGAACCATTGCTATCGCAACTGCTGGCACGAGCTTGTCTCGCGATGGTTTAGAGAGCGCCGTGTTTAAACTGTAATCACGGGTTATCGCTAACAAACATCCCAAGACAAGTTCGCGCCTGCTACATCAGGGTTTAATGACTTGATCACTACAGCCAGGGCGGGATGAGAACTTCAAAACGGGCCCCACTTCATTTCTACGCCGACAATCAGTACAACCACACAAATCACCATCCATACGGCAATCAGCGGCGCTACAAACTTCACCCACTTGCCGAAAGGAATACCGGCCACGGCAAGAACGCCCATCAAGACACCGGAGGTCGGGTTAATACAGTTAACGATACCTTCGCCAAACAATACGGCATGCACCACTACTTGCCGTGTCAGCCCGATCATGTCGCCGATAGGCACATAGATGGGTATCAGCAATGCCGATTCTCCGGAACCGGAAGAAATAGCAAAGTGCATCAGCGCTGCACTCACGTACATACCGATGGCGGCCATGGCGGGATGCAGCGGCGCCAGCAAGTCAGCCAGATGCCCGACAATCGGATCAAGGATATGACCGTTATCCAGAACGATTGATATTGCCCGGGCCATGCCGACAATCAGTGCCCCGGAGACAATCCGGGAACAACCACCCAGAAAACTGTTGGCAATTTCAGACGCCGACAGTTTGCCAATCATGCCTGCGACTATCGCCATGAACACAAACATGGCGGTCATCTCGAGCTCTCCCCACTTCATGGTCATGGCGCCATAAATGAAGGTCACCAGAGTGCCGGAAGCGAACGCCAGAATCAGCCAGTGGCGGGTTGTTGCCTTTTCGTCTGCCGCGATGGAATCAGTCAGTTCAGGACGTTTTTCACCATTTTTGCGGCATTTGCGCATGTAAATCATCAAAAAAGCGATACAGGCCAATATGAACAGTGCTGAGGTAATGCCGCGCAACCCGAAGCCGGAAAATAATGGCAGTTGGGCCAGTCTCTGAGTAAGCCCGGTAGTCACCGGGTTAGTGAGCGCCACATTGAAACCGGACGCGCACGTCAAATACACCAGCGAGACCCCGAAGAAAGGGTTCAACCCCAGAGACCTGGCAACCAGCAAACCAATCGGAACGAAAGCAACAACCGCATTGACCACAACGCCCGTGGTTCCAAGCACTCCAAAGATCAGTCCAAAGATTGCCACGACCACGTAATCATTAAGCTTTGTACTGCGTGCAATGCCATTGAGTGCCTGGTGAATGGCTCCGGTACTTTCCAGTACCGCCAAAGCGCCGCCGGTAAAGAGGATCAGAAAGATGATAGGTGCAGAACTCTGCAACCCGGAAGCAATCGCCGTAAAAACCCCTAGCGGATGCACGCCATTTTGCGGAACGGCATGAAGACTGCCATTCACGACAAATGAGATGCCATCGCGCATTTCACGATCAAACACACCCGCGGGAATAATCCATGTAGCGGCCGCCGCAATCAGCAAGATAATAAAAAGAAAAACATAGGGACTTTTGATTTCTTGCTTTGAAGATTTAGAGGCCGTACTTACGCCCTCAGAAGCCGATTTTATATTTATCATAGCTTTTACCTCAGGTTTCTCAGCCGGTTTAAAGTCTCTGGATCAGTTCAGCCAGAAGTGCGGCCCGTACTGGTAAATCCGAGATAATGATGTGTTCATGGGTAGAGTGCGGCCCTACCCCCGTAGCCCCAAGTCCGTCCAGGGTCGGGATACCGATGGCAGAGGTGAAGTTGCCGTCACTTCCTCCTCCCACCGAGGCACCTTTGATTTGAATGCCCAGTGCCTCTGCAGCCTCTTGGGCTACGGCAAAAAGTTTCTGGTTTAACGGGGTGTATTCAAGGGGAGGACGCACCAGACCACCGCTGACAGCGATCTGCGCGCCAGCCAGGCATGGTTTCATGTCTTTGACGATGGATTCAATCCGCCGGGCCTCTGCCAAACTGCTGACACGCAGGTCAACACTCAACTCTGCACTGTCGGCGATCACATTGGTACGCTGCCCGCCGTTGGCAATCCCGACATTAATGGTTGTGCCCAATTCAGGCGCATTCAGTCCATGGAGGAAAAGAATCTGTTCAGCCATTTCATGTACTGCGCTGATTCCGTCTTCGGGGTTGTTACCTGCGTGAGCTGCCCGACCTTTGATCTTGATATCGAAACGGCCTGTGCCTTTGCGCTCGATCTTCAGTTCATTGCTATGCGAGGTGGCCGGCTCAACCACCAGCACTTGTTCGCACAGACGCGCTTCACTTTCAATCCACTCACGAGAACTCGGGCTGCCGATTTCTTCATCACTGGAACATAAAAAGCGGATTTGCCGATCCCCCAGCAAGCCAAGGTCAATCAGGGCCTTGGTAGCCCAAATGGCCTGAATGAGCCCACCCTTCATATCCAGAATACCCGGGCCGTAAAGTTTGCCTTCTTCGACCCGCAGTGAAAGACGGCCGATGTCCCAAACGGTATCAAAATGCCCGAGCACAGCCGTGCGCTTTGGCCCTTTACCCACCGTGAACATCAGATGATTTCCGTACTCCTCGCGCGCGACAACCTCCACGGTAGCGCCGATGCGCTGCGCCATGATGTCTTGCAGCACTTCACCACAGGCATCAACAGCCCGCTTGTCTGTAGAGGGGGACTCGGCAAGTACCAGTCGCTTTAAATCGGCGAGCAGAACATCGGAGTGCAGGCGAAGGTATTCTTGTACGGCGCTCATATTTTGGGCCTGTCCTGGAGGAGTAGGCCCCGAGTATGGAATGCTCTTGTGGGTTGAAAAATACGAGGGTGAACACTAGATTGTTGCCCACAGAGCAACAGTTGACGACCAGAAGGCTAAGAGATGGAGAACAGTTTCCAGGAAAAGCGCCTTGGCTACCTGCACGAAGTCGGGTTTCAAGGTGGCATTCGCAAAGCAGCCGACGTACTTGACGTAAACCCCTCCGTCATCAGCCGACAGATCGCCCTCCTCGAGCGCAGCCTGCATTTACCCTTGCTTGAACGTCGCGGACGCAATGTAGTGCTGACTGAAGCAGGCAAACTCCTGTCTGATCATTTCAGTGAAACGCAAAAACGTCGGGAAGTCCTGAGCAAACAATTGAATGACCTGCGATATATGCGCGGCGGAACCGTCTCCCTGAGAATCGGGCCGGGGATGGTTGCCGACTTTGTCGCCAACGAATTGCGTGAATTCTCCAAAGTCTATCCCGACGTTTTTGTGGACATCAGTTCCGGGGATATGAGCGCCACACTGATGATGCTGGTACGCGGAGAGGTCGATATGGCGCTGTCATTCGGCCCCATCGACAACGTATCGCTGCAGCGTCGCAGTTTCACCAGAGGCCCTATTTGCGCAATTGTTCCTGAAGATCATCCCTTAAAAGAATTCACTGTCATTGCTGTCAGTGAACTGGCCAACCACAGGTTGATTGGCCTGTCTAACGCCTATGGCGTACAGCGCTATATCAATAAAATATTCGAGTCTGAAAATCAGGTATTCACCCCCGCCTATCGCTGCAACCAACAGTCTGTGGCGATCACCCTGTGCCAGGCAGGTCTTGGCGTAGCGTTCATGACCGCTCAGTCTCTGGGGCAACAGGGCAAAGATTCAAAACTGCTGGCCATCCCCCTGGATCACCCCATAGCAAGGGCCTCGCAGTGTCATATTCTGCGTAGCTCCGATCGACGACTACACCCGGCGTCAGAGCATTTATGGTGGCTGCTGGTGAATTACCTGGAAAGGACCCAGACCGAAGAAACCCTGTAAAGCCCGGGCAGCGCAGGACAATTTATTGATTCAGCACCTCTGCGGCGCACTGCCCCGAGATGTGCGTGCAGGGATCAGCAAACTGTCACTGCTGACCGCGAACCGGCCGATGCCGGCCTTCGGCGGGCTGCCCAATGGACTTAACTCTTGAGACATGCGCCCGGATTGAACAGGGAACCTCAGGTAATGGGTGCCGGGTTGAACAAGGTAATGTCGTTGTGCAATTTGTGCTGTTCGGCCCAGGTGTGTTTTTTGCCACTGGCCACATCCAGGTAGTAGTGGAACAGCTCCCAGCCCAGCTCTTCTATGGTCGCGCGGCCGGTGGCAATGCGCCCGGCGTCGATATCGATCAGGTCCGGCCAGCGCTGCGCCAGCTCGGTACGGGTCGAGACCTTGACCACCGGTGCCATGGCCAGACCATAAGGGGTGCCGCGCCCCGTGGTGAACACGTGCAGGTTCATCCCCGCGGCCAGTTGCAAGGTGCCGCAGACAAAATCGCTGGCCGGCGTTGCACAGAAAATCAGCCCTTTGCCCGTGAAACGCTCACCAGGGCCGAGCACAGCATTGATCGCGCTGCTGCCGGACTTGACGATGGAACCCAGGGATTTTTCGACGATGTTCGACAGCCCGCCTTTCTTGTTGCCCGGTGTGGTATTGGCGCTGCGATCCGCTTCGCCTTTGGCCAGATAGCGGTCGTACCAGTCCATTTCCCGCACCAGTTCCTGGGCGACGCTGCGGCTTTCGGCACGGGAGGTCAGCAGGTAGATGGCATCGCGCACTTCAGTGACTTCAGAAAACATCACCGTCGCTCCGGCCCTGAGCAGCAAGTCCGAGGCATAGCCCAGCGCCGGGTTGGCGGTGATCCCGGAAAACGCATCGCTGCCACCACACTGCATGCCCAGAATCAGCTCGGACGCGGGCACGGTTTCACGGCGGCGCAGATCGAGTTTCTTCAGACGGGTCTCTGCCAGCGCCATGATCTGTTCGACCATTTCGCCGAAGCCGTGGCTGGAATCCTGCAAGCGGTACAACCACGGTTCGCTGAGGTCCACCGAACTGTCGTTGTCGTGCATCACCTGGCCGGCCTGAAGTTTTTCACAGCCCAGACTGATGACCAGCGCTTCGCCGCCCAGGTTGGGGTTGCGTGCCAGATTACGCACCGTGCGGATCGGGATGTAGGCATCGGTGGCGCTGATGGCCACGCCGCAGCCGTAGCTGTGGGTTAACGCGACCACATCATCGACATGGGGGTATCGGGGCAACAGTTCATCACGGATACGCTTGACCGCGTGGTTCAACACCCCGGTCACGCACTGCACAGTGGTGGTAATCCCCAGAATGTTACGCGTGCCGACGGTGCCGTCGGCATTGCGATAACCCTCGAAGGTGAAGCCTTCAAGAGGCGCCTGGGCCACCGGCACCTCGGTGGCCAGCGGCAGGCTGTCCAGGGGTGGAGCAGTGGGCATGCGCAGTTGGTCTTCATTGACCCAGCTGCCGCGGGCGATGGCCTGCAAGGCGTAGCCGATGGTCTGGCCGTATCGAATGACTGCGCCGCCCCGGGCAATGTCCACCAGCGTGACCTTGTGGCTCTGCGGCACAAAATCCAGGGTCACCAGGCCATCGGCAAGCTCGGTCCCGGCCGGTACGCCCTGGTCGTTGACCACCACCGCGACGTTGTCCAGTGCATGCAGACGGATAGTGCGCGGCGAGTCGGAGTGTTCAATCAAAGTCATGGCGCCGCCCTTCAAGGATGTGCTGAAACAAGTTTGGTCAGTTGTGGCCCGCTTACCGGTGGCTCTTTGAGCACCACCCGTTTGATCGGGCCAACGATAACCAGATAGCTGAACACCGCCACCAGCGCATTGCAGCCGACAAACACCAGTGCCCACTTGAACGAGCCAGTGGTGCTGATGATGTAGCCGATGACGATCGGCGTGGTGATCGAGGCAATGTTGCCGAACATGTTGAACAGACCGCCACTCAGACCGGCGATTTGTTTCGGCGAGGTGTCAGACACCACCGCCCAACCCAGAGCGCCAACGCCTTTGCCGAAGAAGGCCAGAGCCATGAAGCCCACCACCATCCATTCAATATCGACATAGTTGCAGGCCACGATGCTGGTGGACAGCAACAGGCCGCCAATGATCGGGGCCTTGCGGGCGAAGGTCAGGGAGTGGCCTTTACGCAGCAGGTAATCGGAAATCACACCGCCCAGCACACCCCCGATAAAGCCGCAGATCGCCGGAAGCGAGGCAATGAAGCCGGCTTTGAGAATGGTCATGCCGCGCTCCTGGACCAGATACACCGGGAACCAGGTCAGGAAGAAATAGGTAATGCCGTTGATGCAGTACTGGCCCAGGTACACGCCGAGCATCATGCGGTTGGTCAACAACTGGCGGATGTAATCCCACTTCGGACCGTCGACTTTTTTACCTGTGCCCTTGTCCTGATCCATGTCCACCAGCCCGCCGTTGTCGGCGATATGCCTGAACTCGGCCTCGTTGATCATTGGATGCTGGCGCGGGCTGTGGATAACTTTGAGCCAGATCAGCGAGAACACAATGCCGATGCCGCCCATCACGATAAACACGTGCTGCCAGCCGAAGGTGTAAACGATCCAGCCCATCAGCGGAGCAAAAATCACCGTGGCGAAGTACTGCGCCGAATTGAAGATCGCAGACGCGGTGCCGCGTTCGGCGGTGGGAAACCACGCGGCGACAATACGGGCATTACCGGGAAAGGAAGGCGCTTCCGCCAGGCCCACCAGAAAACGCAGCATAAACAGCGCCACCACGGCGGTGGAGATGCCGAATTCCCCGACATAGCCTTGCAGCACGGTGAACAGCGACCAGGTGAAGATGCTCAGGGCATAGACTTTTTTCGAGCCGAAACGGTCGAGCAGCCAGCCGCCGGGGATTTGTCCGGCCACGTAGGCCCAGCCAAAGGCAGAAAAAATGAAACCCAGGGTAACGGCGTCGATACCGAGGTCTTTTTGCAGGCTTGAACCTGCGATAGCGATGGTGGCGCGGTCGGCATAATTGATCGTGGTCACCACAAACAGCATGAGCAGAATCAAATAACGGACATGCGTCGGCTTGGTCGCTGGCATGTAGATGTACTCCCACTGATTATTTTTATGCGCGGGTAACTATTTTTCATCCTGCAGGCGCGAGCTTTTAAACCCGGACAGCTCGCTCCTACAGGGTGGATCGGTGTGTCTACAACGCAAAAGGCCGCTGATTTCTCAGCGGCCTTGATTATGGGTTACTGCGGACCTTGCTTGTCGATCAAGGCGGCCAGTGCTTCGTATTCTTCCGGCAACAAATCGGTCAGTGGCGTACGCACCGGACCTGCGGTGTAACCGGAAATGGTGGCGCCGGCCTTGACGATGCTCACTGCGTAACCGGCCTTGCGGTTACGGATATCCAGGTACGGCAAGAAGAAGTCATCAATGATCTTGCCCACGGTGGTGTGATCTTCACGGGCGATGGCGTGGTAGAAATCCATCGCGGTCTTGGGAATGAAGTTGAACACTGCCGAGGAGTAAACCGGCACGCCCAGCGCCTTGTAGGCGGCGGCATAGACTTCTGCGGTTGGCAGGCCACCGAGGTAGCTGAAGCGATCGCCCAGACGGCGGCGGATCGAAACCATCAACTCGATATCACCCAGGCCATCTTTGTAACCGATCAGGTTCGGGCAGCGCTCGGCCAGACGCTCCAGCAGCGGCGCGGTCAGGCGGCAGACGTTACGGTTATAAACGATCACCCCGATCTTGACCGACTTGCACACGGCTTCAACGTGGGCGGCAACCCCGTCCTGGCTGGCTTCAGTCAGGTAGTGCGGCAGCAGCAGCAAACCTTTGGCCCCCAGACGTTCAGCTTCTTGTGCGTATTCGATGGCCTGACGGGTCGAGCCGCCGACACCGGCGAGAATCGGCACGCTGTTGGCACAGGTATCGACTGCGGTTTTGATCACTTGCGAATATTCGCTGGCCGCCAGGGAGAAGAACTCACCGGTGCCGCCTGCGGCGAACAAAGCAGAAGCGCCATACGGGGCCAGCCATTCCAGACGCTTGATGTAGCCCTCACGGTGGAAATCACCCTGGGCATTGAAATCGGTAATCGGGAAAGACAGCAGACCGGAAGAGAGGATGGACTTCAGTTCTTGTGGATTCATTATTCGAACACCCTGGGAGCTTGTAGTAATGATAAAAACGGCAGCGCTTTCGCCGTGTCGTACGTCATCGTACAACTATAAATATAATCGTCAATCCAAATTCTTCAAATTGCCTGCACAGGGGTTCCGTTGCCGAGCCACAAACCAGAGCAAAGGCCCGTGGCACAAGGGTTTCTGAAGGTTGGCGGATGGATGAAAATTAATTCAAGGACGGATGCAGGTTGTACGAGAAGACGCCACAACCGCAACCGTAGTCGCTGACGAGGCACCAGGCTGCGAGCTTTTCGAGGGAAGCCCTGCTTCCAGGCTACGACTGCTTCGCAGCCGATCGCAGCCCCGAGCCTCGTCAGCGACTAGGGGTTCGCGGGGGTTCGATCAACCCCTTGCTTCGGCTTCTTCGTGGGCATGGCGCAGTCGTTCGCGACTGTTGGTCAGGTGCAGGCGCATGGCGGCTCGGGCGGCGTCCGAGTCCTGGCGGGCAATGGCGGTGTAGATTTCTTCGTGCTCCCGGCTCAGGCGATGCATGTACTGCTGCTGGTCATCATGGGCCAGGTGCGCAGAGTTGAGCCGGGTACGGGGAATGATGCTGGTACCCAGGTGGGTCATGATATCGGTGAAGTAGCGGTTGCCCGTCGACAACGCAATCTGTAGATGAAACTGGAAATCCGAAGCCACCGCATCACCGTCACGGGCGGTATTTTCGTTCAACGCATCCAGTGCCGCCCGCATCGCGGCCAGTTGCTCGTCGCTGCGCCGCTGGGCGGCCAGCCCGGCAGACTCGACTTCGAGGCTGATACGCAGTTCAAGAATCGCCAACACATCACGCAAAGTGACCACGGTGGCCGGGTCGATGCGAAAACCGCTCGGGCTCGGTGTGTCCAGCACAAAAGTGCCGATGCCATGCCGGGTCTCGACCTGGCCTGCTGCCTGCAAACGAGAAATCGCCTCACGTACCACCGTGCGGCTGACCCCGTGCACTTCCATGATCGCGGACTCGGTGGGTAGTTTGTCACCTCGTTTGAGCAAGCCGTCACGAATCTGTTCGGACAGCACCGTCACCAACTCCTGCGCGAGGCTGCGGCGTTTGCGCGGAAGGCGGGGGACGTCGTTTGGGTTTTCCATGGTGAAAATCTTTCTCGGATTCAAGGGCATCGGGGCAAAACATCCACGCATGATAGCTCAAGCGGGTTGTACGATCACATGCTGAGCTTGCCGACACCCTTGCAACCCCGGTTTAGAAGGTTTTGCTGGCGCTGGCCAGCAGGGTCGCACCACACACATCGTCATAACCGGTGTAGCTCTGGCACTCGGCTTTCGACAGGCTGGTGTCGATGTAACTCAAGCCCCAGCTGACGCCGACAAAGTCGCGAGTAAGCTTGATTTCCCAATCGGTGTAGTCCGCCCGCCCCTTGCCGCTGTCGCTGAAAAAAACCTTGTCCTTGTAGTCCACATATTCATAACGCAGCTCTAAACCGAACTCTGCAGGCAACAGCGTGCGGTAGCCGACAAAAAACGTCGACAAGTCCTCGTCTTTTTTACCTTCATGAAATTCGCCGTTCTCGTCCTCGTATTCCGGCCCCTGCATGTTGGTGACATATTTGCCCCCCAGTAATACACCGTACACATCCAGCACGGTCTGCACGTCGCTCTGGTTGTAGCCGCTTTCACGGGGATATTCATAACGGGTGTAGAAAGTATCCAGGCTGATGTTGTCGTTGATTTGCCAGGCATATCCGGCGTAGTACTCGATTTCCTGGCGCGCTTTTGAGCCATAGCCGAAATTGACATTGGAGGTCCAGATACCGGCGTACAAACCACTGGCGTGGCTGAGTGTGACGGCCAGTTGCGCGGCAGGATCGCCCTTGGTTTGTGAAAGCCCGTTGGCCCGGTAATCACTGACCAGCGTGGGGGTGATCAGCAGGGAAAACTGGTCATTGAGTTCCACCGCCTGGGCGCTGAGCAATGGCGACAGGGCGAGACCGGCAAGCATGAAGACTGAGGCTGCGTTCATAGGGTTTCTCTTGTTTTTATAGAGCTGCATGGAAACTCACCCACGGCTGCGCCGGACGCCACGGGGTCGTGGCGCCAGAGGCAGGGTTTTTCAATCAGGCTTCGGGGGCGTTTACCGGCTTACCGGCGAAGTAGGTTTTCAGCACTTTGGTATCGTACAACTCGTGGTCGCCGACGTTGAACACATCACGATCGAGGATGATCAGGTCAGCCTGCTTGCCCGGTGCCAGGGAACCGATCTGTTCAGCCAGCCCCAGGGTTTTGGCTGCGTTGATGGTGTAGGCGTAAAACATGGTCTGGCGATCGACTCGTTCTTTGGCATTGAGCACGCCCATGGGGCCATCGCGAGTAACGGCCTGGCCGATGGCGTTCCACGGGTTAGGGCTCGATACCGGCCAGTCACTGGCACCCGAAATCATCGCACCCGCGTCCTGCAGGGATTTGGCCGGGTACTGATAGCCATAAGCGAAGGCACTGATATAAGGCTTGACCAGGTCAATGGTGTAGCTCTCCTCGATGGCCCACAGCAGTTGCATCGAGGCAATCACACCGAGCTGGGCAAAGCGTGGAAACTCTTTGGGATTGACCAGTTGCAGGTGGCTGATGCTATGGGCCACCGGGGTCGGATTGAGCTTGCGCGCATACTCAAAGCCGTTGAGTGACTCACGTACCGCGCGGTCACCGACTGCGTGCATGTGCACGATCCAGCCGCGCTTTTCTGCCGCGACCACCAGCTCACCGAAGTGCGCCGGGTCGATCAACAGCTCGCCATTTTTGTTGCTGTTTTTATACGGCACGATCACCGCTGCGGTTTGCCCCGGGTACTCCAGAATGCCGTCGGCAAACACCTTGATCCCGGGGAATGTGAGGTTGGGCACGCCTTCGAACTGCTTCATGACCCGGGCCAGCACTTCAAGATCGGCAGGCTTGCTTTGGGAGTTGGTGAGCATCAGCGCCGCGACGTGGGCGGTGAGCTCGCCATTTTCTGCAAGCTGGCGATAAAGCGGCAGCACCCCCAGGGTTTGCTCGGTAGCCGTGAAATCAAACAGCGCGTCATCGGGGCCAGCGTTGGAGGCCGCGTCCATCCAGGCCGTCACCCCGTATTGATTATTGACCTTTACCGCTTCGCGGGCAGCTTTGAGCATGACCTCAGGACTTGCCGGAGGAATCTGGCCCCGGACCTGGTCCCAGCGCGACTCGGCAAAAAAACCGGTTGGAGTGAAGTCTGCTTCGTGGCCCACATAGCCCTGCTCGTTGGCTGGCAGGCTTTTGACCAGGGCGGCATCAATTTTCGCACGCTTGAGCATCGCGTTATTGGCCCAGCCGGTGTGCCCGTCGATGCCGCTCAATACCAGCGGCTGATCGGCCCAACGGCCCTGATTGAAAATTTTCCCCAGCTCCCGCGCCTGCTCCCAATAAGCAGAACTGACCCCGGCAATATTGATCACGTCGCCCGACCGCGCGGTGCCCGCCTTGTCCTGCTCGATGATCCATTGCTCAAGTTCGGGCAGCGGTTTTTCTTCGTCGAGCAAATTCGCCCCCAGACTGTTCAGACCGGCGCTCACCGGATGACTGTGGGTATCAATCATCCCGGGCATCAGCACCTTGCCTGCCAGGTCGACACGCTGGGTGCCGCTGTCGGCCAGTGCCTGGATTTCGGCATCACTGCCCACCTTGCTGATTTTGCCGTTTTCCACCGCCACGGCGCTGACCAAGGGCTGACCCGGCACGCCGGTGAATACCTTGCCATTGATGAACACCAGGTCGGCAGCGGCCAGAGCTGGCAAAGACGGCAACGCGAACAGCGCGGCCAGCACACAGGGGGTAAATCGCTTCATGTGAAGGTCCTTTGAGGATTTTCTTGTTGTTGTCAGACACACCCTTCGGGAGCTGGCAACCAGCTCCCGAAGGGTGATTAATGCCCTGCTATTTCCTTGAGCCGGTACCACAACATGCCCAGCGCCAGCAGCGGTGAACGCAGGTGCTTGCCCCCCGGGAATGTCATGTGTGGCACGCGACTGAACAGTTCGAAACCATTGCTCTGTTCAAGGCTGATCGCTTGCGCGACCAGGCGCGCCGCCATATGCGTGGTGTTGATCCCGTGCCCGGCATACGCCTGGGCATAAAACACGTTGGGATGGGCCTGCAACCGGCCGATCTGCGGCAGCCGGTTGGCACCGATGCCGATCATGCCGCTCCACTGGAAGTCGATGCGCTTGCCCGCCAGCTGCGGGAAGACCTCCAGCATTTTCGGGCGCATGTAACCGGCGATGTCCTGCAAGGTGCGCCCCGAGTAATGGCACGCGCCCCCGAACAACAGTCGTCGGTCAGCCGACAACCGATAGTAATCAAGCCCTACCCGCTGATCGCACAAAGCGCGATTGTCCGGAATCAGCGCACTGGCCAGCTCCTCGCTCAAGGGTTCGGTGGCGATGACATAGCTGGCGGCGGCCAGCACCTTGCCACTTAGTGCCGGCTCCAGCTCGCCCAGATGGGCATTGCCGGCGAGTACCAGGGTTTTGGCCCTGACCACGCCGCTGGCGGTATGGACCCGGATCTGCGGGCCATATTCGATACGGGTGGCGGCACTGTTCTGGTACAACCTGACGCCCAGTTGCTGAGCTACCCGGGCTTCGCCCAGTGCCAGATTGAGCGGATGCAAGTGCCCCGAGCCTTCATCAGTCAGCCCGCCGAGGTAGCGATCGGAACCCACCACCCGGTGCATGTCAGCGCGCCCGATCAGCTCGACCTTGTGCCTGTAGCCCAGCCTGTGCAGCGACTCTTGCTCGGCGATCAGGTTTTCAACATGGCGCGGGGTATTGGCCAGCTCGCAGAACCCCCAGCGCAAGTCGCAGTCGATGGCATGTTTTTCGATGCGCTGACGCACCAGATCCACTGCGTCCAGGCCCAAATGTTCCAGCACTCTGACGCCTTCACGGCCGATGGTTTTTTCGTGCGCATCCAGATCGTGACCCACCCCGCGAATCAACTGCCCGCCGTTACGGCCACTGGCACCCCAGGCGACTTGATGCGCCTCGAGCACGATCACCGAATGGCCGCGCTCCGCCAGTTCAATCGCGGTATTCAACCCGGTAAAACCCGCGCCGATGATGCACACGTCCGCCTGGGCCTGCCCCTCAAGTACCGGGCAAGTGAGCTGCTGATTGCGGGTGGCGCTGTAATAGGTATGCGGTAAAGACAGCATGGACGTCATAAAGAATTTGCCTGCTCAGTGACCGGGCACCCCTGGGTGCCCGGCACAGGATTAACGACCGGACTTGAACTTGTTCCACGAGCGCGTCATCCAGCGCATAAGGTCAGGTGGCAGCTCCGATGACACATAGAGCTTGGCCTGCACCGACTCGGGCGGGTAGATCGACGGGTTGTGGGTAATTTCATCACTCATCAGGGCCGTGGCCTGGGTGTTGGCATTGGCATACCCCACGTACTCGCTGATTTTGGCAATCACCTCGGGTTGCAGCAGGTAATTGATAAACGCGTGGGCCTGCTTGGGGTTCTTGGCATCGGCCGGGATGGTCAGCATGTCGAACCACAGGTTGCCCCCCTCTTTGGGCACCACGTAGGCAATGTTCACCCCGTTGCCCGCCTCTTGCGCACGATGGATGGCCTGGTACACGTCGCCGGAATAACCGAAGGCGATACAAATGTCACCGTTGGCCAGGTCGGTCACGTATTTGGAGGAATGGAAGTAGCTGATGTAAGGCCGCAGTGGCTGCAGTTTTTTCTCGGCGACCTTGTAGTCCTCAGGCTTCAGGCTGCGGGCGTCGAGCCCCAGATAGTTGAGCATCGACGGCATCACTTCGTCGGCGGAGTCCATAAAGGCAACACCGCAGCTTTTGAGTTTCTTCAGGTTTTCAGGCTCGAACAGCACGCTCCAGGAGTCTATTTTGTCGATGCCAAGCACCTGCTTGACCTTGTCGACGTTGTAGCCAATGCCATTGGTGCCCCACAGATAAGGCACCGCGTACTCATTGCCCGGGTCGTTGGCTTCCAGGCGCGCCAGCAACACCGGGTCAAGATTCTTCCAGTTGGGAATCTGGGACTTGTCGAGTTTCTGGAACACCCCGGCCTTGATCTGACGCCCCAGGAAGTGGTTGCTCGGCACGACCACGTCGTAGCCGGTGCGCCCGGCCAGCAACTTGCCTTCCAGGGTTTCGTTGGAGTCAAACACGTCATAAACCGGCTTGATCCCGGTCTGATGCTCAAAGTTCACCAACGTGTCTTCGGCAATGTAGTCCGTCCAGTTATAGATATTGACCACGTCTTGCGCCGACGCCTGGCCAGCAAGGCCGCAAAGTGCCGCGAGCGTCAGTTTCAGGGCGATACGTTTCATCCACATGTCCTTTCTCTGAGTACATTTTGCAATGCTTTGGCCGCAGGTACGGCCTACACGCTGAACAGCAGGAACTCGCGTTCCCAGGAACTGATGACCTGTTTGTAGTTCTCGTGCTCGACGCGCTTGACCGCGACAAAGCCCTTGGTGAAACGCTCACCCAGATATTTTTTCGCCATGTCCGACTGCTCCATGCATTCCAGCGCAGCTTCCAGGGTCAGCGGCAGGCGCAGGTTGCGCCGTTCATAGCCGCGGCCGACCACTGGCGCGCTCGGTTCGATACCCTCGACCATACCGGCATAACCGCAGAGCAGACTGGCGGCCAGGGCCAGATAGGGGTTGGCATCGGCACCGGCCAGGCGGTTTTCCACCCGGCGGTTCTGCGGATCGGAGTCCGGCACGCGCAGGCCGACGGTACGGTTTTCTTCGCCCCATTCCACGTTCACCGGGGCCGAGGTATCGGGCAGGAAGCGGCGGAACGAGTTCACGTTGGGGGCGAACAGCGGCAGGGTTTCAGGGATGTATTTTTGCAGGCCGCCAATGTGATGCATGAACAGCTCGCTCATGCTGCCATCGGGATTGGAGAACACCGAAACTCCGGTCTCCAGATCGACCACGCTCTGGTGGACATGCATGGCGCTGCCCGGTTCACCGGTCATCGGCTTGGCCATGAAGGTGGCGCTGACGTCATGTTTGAGCGCCGCTTCGCGCATGGTTCTTTTGAAAATAATGATCTGGTCGGCCAGGGACAGCGCGCCACCGTGACGGAAGTTGATTTCCATCTGGGCAGTGCCTTCCTCGTGAATCAGGGTGTCCAGATCCAGCCCCTGGGCTTCGCTCCAGTCATACA
Source organism: Pseudomonas sp. 9.1(2019) (assembly GCF_009910445.1). Taxonomy (NCBI): domain Bacteria; kingdom Pseudomonadati; phylum Pseudomonadota; class Gammaproteobacteria; order Pseudomonadales; family Pseudomonadaceae; genus Pseudomonas; species Pseudomonas sp. 9.1(2019). The sequence continues at coordinate 126,352 of NZ_VBWF01000001.1, forward strand.
TGTCTTCAAACAGCGGATCGAATTCGTTGGTGGCCTCGATTGAATATGACTGGCGCCCGGTCTCCTGGCGCCCCGAACGGCCGACCGGGGGTTTCAACGGATAGTCCGGGTCAGGGCTGCGCTGGGTCAGGTAGAACTCCATTTCCGGCGCCACGATCGGCTTCCAGCCACGGGCGGTATAGAGGCTCAGGACTTTTTTCAGCAGGTTGCGCGGCGACAGCTCGATGGCGTTGCCCTGCTTGTCATAGGTGTCGTGAATCACCTGGGCGGTGGGCTCGGAGGCCCAAGGCACGATAAACACGGCGTCCTGATCCGGACGGCAATGCATGTCGATATCTGCGGCATCCAGCAACTCGTAGTAAATATCGTCTTCGACGTAATCCCCGGTAACGGTCTGCAACAGAACGCTCTCCGGCAGGCGCATGCCCTGCTCGTTGAGGAACTTGTTGGTCGGCGATATTTTGCCCCGTGCGATGCCGCTTAAATCAGAGATGAGGCACTCAACTTCGGTGATTTTGTTTTCTTTTAGCCAATGGCTGAGTCGATCCAGATTGCCTTTCATAACGCCTCTTACAGGAATTTGACTGGGCGCCACATGACGACCCGGTTCCATGCTGCAAGGCGATAGTGCAATCGTGGGCAGGAGGGCTTCTATCCGATTTGCGCTTTTATTAACGCCCCATTTTGGGGCGTCAGAGGAACTCAGGCGGCGTCAGCGAGGGCGCAGCAAGGTCTGGCTGGGCAGTTCGCCAAACAGGCTGCGGTAGGTCTGGGAGAAACGCCCCAGGTGCCAGAATGACCAGCGCATGGCGATTTCCGCCACCCGGGTATCGCCGGGGGTGCAGCGCAGCAAATCCCGGCGGGCGAAATTCAACCGCCGCAAGCGCTGCCACTGGCTCGGCGAAACCCCGGCGAAAGAAGTGAAGCTGTGCTGCAACTGGCGAACGGAAACGCCGACCCCCTTGGCCAGGTGCAATACATCCAGGTGTTCCTGGGGGCTGGCCATGACCAGATCAAATACCCGCTGTATCAGCCGCCGGTCATGGGCAAGGTGTTTCTGGCTGGTGCGGTCCGGCGCCTGGCTGGGGCAGTCGAGGATATACAGGCAATCGTCGACCAGTTGCTGCGCCAGGCTTTCCTCGATCAGGGGCGAGTGCTGGGTGGCCAGCTGCTGCAATGTACGGCTCAACCAGCGGCCAAAAACCTGGCTTTGCTGAGACACCAACTGCGTCAGGAACAGGCCGTCCATGTGGCTCAGGTTATCGAGCCGGCTTAAATAGCGGGGGCCGATCACGACTCCGACTTCCTGATAGTTCTCGGGGGTGATCCAGGTGTTTTGCGTGTCTTCATTGAGCAGATACAGGGAGCCGTTACGCGTATCGAAACTGAAGACCAGTGAGTCTGCCGGCGCTTGAAAATGCTGCTCGATGCGCGTGTTCATGCGTTCTTCATAGGCTTCAATGCCATTGAGCTGCATGTGCACCACTGCACCGTGGAAACAGCCCGCGGACATTTGCTGGTAATGCTCATGCCAGCCCGCGATGACTAATTGCTGATCCACATCCGCCGTGTCATGGGATTGAATCTGCATACGGCTGCCCTTCCTTGTGCCCGGGTCCAAGCCAACGGGACACTGCCAGTAATAATTATTATTGGCGCACCTTAGCCTAATGCCCACCAGTAAAGAAACACCCAAAAGGGTCATGGGCGGGTCTGGCTTGCCCGGGATTGCCTGTACGGGGCCAAGAGTAAAACCGCGTCGCCTGCATCGCTGGCAAGCCAGCTCCCACAGAGGGGCTTGTGAAGCTGAAAGCTTTTTGTGGGAGCTGGCTTGCCAGCGATTAGCTGTGTGGGCATGCCTTCTCCCACTGGGACTTGTGAAACTGAAAGCTTCCTGTGGGAGCTGGCTTGCCAGCGATTGGCTGTGTGGGCAAGCCTTCTCCCACTGAGACTTGTGAAACTGAAAGCTTCTTGTGGGAGCTGGCTTGCCAGCGATTGGCTGTGTGGGCATGCCTTCTCCCACAGGGGACTTGTGAAGCTGAAAGCTTTTTGTAGGAGCTGGCTTGCCAGGGATTGGCTGTGTGGGCATGCCTTCTCCCACAGGGGGCTTGTGAGGCTGAAAGCATCTTGTGGGAGCTGGCTTGCCAGCGATTGGCTGTGTGGGCATGCCTTCTCCCACAGGGGACTTGTGAAGCTGAAAGCTTCTTGTGGGAGCTGGCTTGCCAGGGATTGGCTGTGTGGGCATGCCTTCTCCCACAGGGACTTGTGAAGCTGAAAGCTTCTTGTGGGAGCTGGCTTGCCAGCGATTGGCTGTGTGGGCATGCCTTCTCCCACAGGGGACTTGTGAAGCTGAAAGCTTCTTGTGGGAGCTGGCTTGCCAGGGATTGGCTGTGTGGACATGCCTTCTCCCACAGGGACTTGTGAAACTGAAAGCTTCTTGTGGGAGCTGGCTTGCCAGCGATTGGCTGTGTGGGCATGCCTTCTCCCACAGGGACTTGTGAAACTGAAAGCTTCTTGTGGGAGCTGGCTTGCCAGCGATTGGCTGTGCGGGCAAGCCTTCTCCCACAGGGGGCTTGTGAAGCTGAAAGCTTTTTGTGGGAGCTGGCTTGCCAGGGATTGGCTGTGTGGGCATGCCTTCTCCCACAGGGGGCTTGTGAAGCTGAAAGCTTTTTGTGGGAGCTGGCTTGCCAGCGATTGGCTCGCCGGCATTGCGGTCACGCTTTTGGGCCTTTGACCGGCCAGGCCATGAACGGCTTGATTTCCTTGAGTACAAACATGCTCTGCATCTCTTTGATCCCTGTCAGGCGCCGGATCACCGACATGGCAAAGTCGGCAAAGGTGTCCAGGTCCCGCGAGACCACTTGCAACAGAAAGTCCGCGTCGCCACCAATGCTGTAGCAAGCCACCACGTCTTCGAGGGCCATGACTTCCTGCTCGAACTTGCGGGCTTCGACTTCGCTGTGACGATCAATGGTGACCCGCACAAACACCAGCACCCCCAGCCCGATCTTGCGGCGGTCCAGTACCGCGCGATAACCCTGAATCACTTTGTGCTCTTCAAGCTGGCGCACCCGGCGCCAGCAAGGCGAGGCCGACATGCCAATGCCATCGGCCAGGGTCTGGTTGGTCGTGCGCCCATCCTGCTGCAAGGCCGCGAGAATTCTGGCGTCGATTGCGCTTAAAGCCTGCTCGGTCATAAATACCTTCCCATGGTTTGTTCAGGGTAAATCTGACCCAAAATCCAGCAGCCGACAACTTGAATAGACCAATTTATCCTGGGTCCGGGAGATATGCTTATTTGCACAAACTCTCTCCCAAGGATGCCTTCGAATCATGCTGGAATTTTCTCAGGTACTCACGTACACCGCCGCCCTCGCTGTTGCCGCCGCTATCCCCGGGCCCGGTATGGCGGCACTGGTGGCCCGCAGCGTGAGCGGCGGTGCCTTGCCCGGCTTCAGTTTGCTGCTTGGCTTGATTCTGGGGGATTTGATTTATTTATCGTTCGCAGTATTTGGCCTGAGCCTGGTCGCCCAACACTTCGATACCTTGTTTGTACTGGTACGAATATGTGCTGCGCTGTATCTGGCCTATCTGGCCTGGCAGTTCTGGAGGGCGCAACCCCAGCCCGTCAACGTGGGCAAGCCGCTGAACAGACAAGAGCTGTTCAGCGCCTGGCTCTCAGGCCTGACCATCACCCTGGGCAACCCGAAAACCATTGCCTTCTATCTGGCGCTACTGCCGCTGGTGATCAACCTGGAGTCGGTGTCCCTGCAAGTCTGGGGCGTCATGCTGGTGCCGCTGACCATTGCTGTTTTATTTATGGTCGGCGGCCTGTTTGTGCTGGGCGCGGTGCGCATCCGCCATGTGCTCGCCAGCCCCCGGGCCCAACGGGGGCTGTTCAGGGGGGCGGCGATCATCATGCTCGGCGCCGCAGCGGCCATGCTGGTTCAGGCCGCCTGACGCCGGGCGCGCACCGCTTCGCTCAGGCCATCTGCGGGGCAGACAAGTCCGGTTGGGGATCACTGGTTGCCGGGCCATCCGGCACCCAGAACAGGAACGGATCTTTGGCCGGACGATGGTCGTAAGGGCGCACTGCACCCTCCCCGCCGGCGCGCTTGAATCCATACACCTGACGCCGCTCGACATGAATGCTCGGGGCCGCACCTTCACCACTGCACGGTTCGATATTCATGGCCTTCAAGGTGCTTAGCAGGTCGTCAATAATCAGCTGCCGATTGAGGGTGAAGGCCGATGCAAAACAGCGCCAGAAACGCCACCCGGCACGTTCCAGAATGCGCTGGCGGCGCATGTCGCTGTCCCAGCGGTCGGGGCCGTGGAAGCGGTCGCCGTCACACTCGATTGCCAGGCGACTGTCGTTGTCGCCTTCGACCACCATGTCTATGCGGTAAGCGCCCACGCCGACCTGCGGAATCACCCGGTAGCCGCGCCGGGTCAGTTCATCGTACATGTCACGTTCAAAACCGGACTCGCACAACTCGCGCAAATCGCTGACCTGTTCGGCATCCTGAGTAAAGGGGGTTTCGAAGTGCTCAATCAGACCACGGCGCAAAGTATCGACCGCGCTGAGGTCGGTGAGCTCGACACTGCGCACCAGGTACATGCGGTCCCGCGCCCGGGACGCCGCCACGTTGAAGCGCTGGGCAATCGAGTCGCGGCTGTTGGCAAAGCAGTCGCCGGGGGAAGCGACCAGCGAAAGGAACATCACGTCGCGCTCCTTGCCCTGGAAAGTACGTGCATCGCCACAGCTGATCTGGAACCGGGTGATGACTTCTTCGCCCAGTTCCCGGGTCAGGATTTGCATGATGGTTTGCGCTTGCTCGGCCCCCAGTAGCGAGACCACGCCGATGCTGCGCCCGGCGATCTGCGGCAGTGCGATCAAACGGCGGATCTCCTCGACAATCACATTGGCTTCACCGAGGTTCAACTTGCCCTTTTTCACCCCGTCCATGACCAGCAGATCAATGAGCGGCGGGTCCAGACGCTCGGTCATCAGCGGCAGGCGCAGAGGTTTGAGTTCGTGGTTATAGAACTCGCGCTTGGAGTACTCGATGATCGGCGCCACGCAGCGAAAGTGCTCGCGCAACATGGTGCCGCTCTTGGCAAACACCACTTTGAACAGGTCGTACAATGAGCGCTCGGGTGACATCAACGGTCGGTAGAGCCCGACTTGATTGCCCAGAAAGCGCGTCATCATGTTCTGCACCCGCTCCTCTTCCATGCCGATACCGTCAGGGGAAACCTGCTTGTCGTCGCCCACCACCAGCACTTTCCTGGCCCGCAACAAGGCCGGTAGCGCGCTCAGGTCGGATTGCGAAGCTTCGTCGATAATCACCAGGTCGAACGCGCCGTACTGCGCTGGCAGGCTCTCGCAGATCCGGTAGTGCGGCATGATCCAGCAAGGAATCGCCGAAATGGCCACATCGGCAGCCAGTCGCGCATCCTGTCGATAACGTCCGGCCCGGACGCCGGTGCCCTTGCCAATTTTGCGAATTGCCGTGCGGTACAGCTCCAGCGCGGCCCGGACACTCGGGGTAGCGTTTTCTGACAGTCGCAGCCAGGTCCGCTTGACCACCGCATCCTGATACAGGCGCGACAGGCTCAGCTCCAGCTCTGCGCGCAATTTAAACAGCCGCTTGAGATCTTCGCGCCCGTCGATGCTGTCCAGGTAACTGGCCAGCCGGCTCAGGCGCCATATCTCCAGGCAGTTGTCCGGGAGCAAGGCATCCACCGGCCCGGTGCACGGCTCTTCTCGTAACCGGGCCGCCCAGATCAGGCCACCGCTTTGGGCAATAACCGTGGTCACCTGCTGCACCGTATCGAGGGCGTCCGTGAGCGCCAGGACGCCGCGCAACTGATCCATCAATTCCGACCACTGCACCTGTATCTCAGCCACCTGTACGTCCGGCTGGCCAAGGCTCAGGTCCAGGAACCCTTGCAAGCGTTCGCTCACGGCACCGCCACAACCGGCCAGTGCCTTGTTAAAGGTTTCCTTGATTACCCAGGTGGCTGCCAGCCGCTGGCGCATCAGGTGATGACGCAAAATGCTTTCACCCTGGCCCAGTACCGCCTCGTCAGTGCGCAGGTTGTTCACCTGTGGCCACTCCGGGAGCAGCTGGCGCAGTTCGGTCTGAGCACGGGTCTCCCAACGTTCGGCGCGCACAATATCGTCAAACTGCTCAATCGCCCGGGCAGCCGCCGGCAGTTGCTCGGCATCGGCCTCGAACAGCGGAAGCGGCATTTCGGCGGCCAGCGCATTCCAGCGCAGCAGCAAGGTGCGACTGTGCTGCTGAAAGTGCACGAACCCTTGCACATGGGCCCAGTCCTGATCGCTTTGCGGCTTGCTGCCGAGCACCACAATGGTGTCCAGCAACTGCCTTTGGCTGCCCTTGCCGATCAGGCCGGACAACCCGAACGGACGGCGCCCCTGGGCCAGCTTATCGATGGCGGCCAGTACCTCGGGCTGCGTGTGCAGCTCGAACGGCAGGCTCACCGGCCGTGCCACAAATGCTTTGCGCCCCGCGAGGGTGTCCTCGATTTCGACCTTCAGGTTGTCGAAAAGCGCCAGCACATCATTGTTGGCGTTGCGCATCAACCAGGCCTGCATGGTTGGCACCCAGCCCTGTTGCGCAGCCGTGATAGTGATGCGCAAGGCCTGCAAGTGGCAGATGTGTTCGAGCAAGGCCTGCGCCTGCTCCAGGGTCGGCCCACTGCTGTCCAGCAGTCGCGGCACTTCGCCGATGCTTTCCTTGTGTTGCAGCTGGCTTTCCTGCGCCAGATCCTGATGGACCTGAATCAATGTCTGCGCATCCGGGAAATCGGCCAGTTGCGGCACCTTGTGCCCCAGATAAGACAGCCCGTCCTTGAGCTCAAGCCGCGCCTCGCGCACGGCGATGATGTCTTGCAGGGTGAACAGCGCACGATGTTCTGCGCCAATGCCGAGCCGGTCAGCAAAGCTGTTTATTTGGTCCTGGGCAGCGGCCACCTGTAACGCGGCGTGGGTGGGGCTCAGCCGTTCACCGTCGATTTCCAGCTCTGAAAGATTACACTCGGCCCACTGGGTGATCTCACGATCAACGGCGGATATCTGACCGTGGAGCGTGTTGATTTCATCATCAATCTGGCCGATTTCGCGCTTGTACAGCGCGCGGTCAATTCGTTGCACCTCAGCCGAAATCTTCTGGATCGCGAACTCGAACTGCTTCATGCCGTCCGCTTCGCTGCTCAGCAAGCTGATCGCCAGCGGGCGAATGTCTTCGGGGAGTTTCTCCTGCAACACCGCCAGCGCCGGATCCTTCATGGACGTCACCAGTACCCGCTTGCCATTGGCCAGGTAATGACTGATGACGTTGGCGATGGTGTGGGTCTTGCCGGTGCCGGGCGGCCCTTGCACCACAACCCCGTCGTGCACCTCCAGCAACTGGATGATTTGCACTTGCTCGTCGTTGTAAGGCTTGGGGAAGTACAGCTCGTGCACTTTTGACGCGCCAGCGTCCGCACCCTGGGTGCCGCTGACATAGGACAAGCCGCGAAACGGCGGCAGAACCACATCCTCAAGCACGTTTGAAGGCTCGGTCAAAATCGCCTGCAATGCCGGCGGCAAATGCTCCAGGTCCTCGATCCCGGCGTCAAAGCGGCCCAGGTCCTCAATAAACATATTGCTGTCGCGGGCGCGGGCAAACAGGGTCCAGGTATCAGTGACGCACAAGTGCTCGGCAGCCTTGGGCACAGAGCGGTCCCCGGCGGCAATCGTCACCGGCAGGAACTGCCCCTGGGCATCGAGCAATGACGATGCCGAACGGATCACCGGGTCGTAGCTGGAAGGATTGAACGGGCTGATTCCCGCCTGATCCTTCTTGAAGAAATCCTTGGCCAGCTTGTCCAGGGCACCGACACCGGCGATATCCGCGGCCACATAGGCGTCCACTTCCAGACGCGGCTCGGCGACCCGCGGGCGCACTTCGAGGGCCATGCTGTCCGGGTTGATATCGATCTCGACCAGTTGACTGATCAGCGGATAGTGGATGACGCCGATCTCGGGATGCTCCCACGTCGAAACGCCCATACCCCACACCAGTTCCAGCTGTGCGTCTCCCAGGTTGCCCTGCATCTGTTGCACCAGCAAAAACAGCTCGGCGTAGAGCTCGATACTTTTGCGCCGCTGCTTTTCCTCTTGCGCCCACAGTCGCCAGGCAGTCTGGCTGTAGGACTTGAGCTGAGCCTTGATTTCACCGGCATCCAGGCAGTCTTCCAGATTGACCCATTCATCCTCGGCGGACTCTTCACTGCCGGGGGGGGCGGTGAGCGATGCCGGTTCATTCAGGACGCCACTGGCGCGCAACGCCTCGCGTGCTACCCGCTGCTTGAGCCCGGGCTCGATTTGCGGCGTGCCCTTGAGCTCGATCCACAGCCCCAGCAACGGGCTGAGCGGCACAGGTGGCCGGGTCTCGTGCAAACGCTCGAGCCGAAGCCAGATTTCATCTTCATCGCCCACGTGAACATCCAGGCTGACACCCGGTACTGAGCGCAGTTTTTCTTCGCTGGCACTGAATGTGTTGTGCTGGCTGACGGTTAATGCGGGGCGCTTTTGCATGAGCGCGGTCTGTTTGACGAACTCAATCAGACTGGCGAGACGTGCACGTACTGTATCCATGTCGGGGCTGAACCACTTCGATAAGAGGGCGCGGTAGTGACTGAAAAAACCTGAAGGCGCCGAAAAAGGTGAAAAACTTACAAGTGCCAACACGATACAGAGGTTCAGGTTGTATTCAGATACATCATTTTGTAAAAACCGGCAGGAGCGAGCTTTGTTAACCCGCTCGCTCCTGCAGGATCAGGCAGGCATAAAAAAGGCCCTCCCCGTTACCGGGGAGGGCCTTTTGTGTAACGCCGGGCTTAGCCCAGGTTAACCCCAAAGTTCGATGCCAACGGTGCCAGACCGCCTGCAAAGCCCTGGCCGATTGCCTTGAACTTCCACTCTTCGCCATTGCGATACAGCTCGCCGAAGACCATGGCGGTCTCGGTGGATGCGTCTTCGCTCAGGTCAAAACGTGCCAGCTCTTTGTTATCCGCTTTGTTCAGTACGCGGATGTAAGCGTTCGACACCTGGCCGAAGTTCTGCTTGCGGCCATCAGCGTCGTGGATGGTCACGGCGAAAGCCAGTTTCTTGGCTTCTTGTGCCAGACCAGCCAGGTTGACGTTGATTTGCTCATCGTCGCCTTCGCCAGCGCCCGAACGGTTGTCGCCCTGGTGCACGACGTTGCCGTCCGGTGAGGTTTTATTGTTGTAGAACACAAAGCTGCCGTCGTTCAGCACTTTGCCGCTCTCGCCAACAATAAATACCGAGGCGTCCAGGTCGAACTCGGTGCCGTCGGTGACACGTGGATCCCAACCCAGGCCAACAATTACTTCTGTCAGGCCAGGTGCTTCTTTGGTCAGGGAGACGTTGCCGCCCTTGCTCAGACTTACTGCCATGTTCGTGAACCCTTATATAGAAAGATGGATGGGTCGATTAAAACTTCAGACCGAAGCTTTCAGCCAATGGCTTGAGGCCACCGTTGAAGCCCTGGCCTACAGCGCGGAATTTCCATTCGGCGCCATTGCGATACAGCTCGGCAAAGATCATTGCGGTTTCGGTGCTGGCATCTTCCGCGAGGTCATAGCGAACAACTTCGTTGTTGTTGTCCTGGTTGACCAGACGGATGAAGGCATTGCGCACCTGACCGAAGTTCTGCTTGCGGGCGTCAGCTTCGTGGATGGTCACAGTGATCGCGATCTTGTCGATCTCGGCAGGGACTTTGGACAGGTCGATCTTGATCGCCTCGTCGTCGCCGTCGCCTTCACCGGTACGGTTATCGCCGGTGTGCTCAACCGAGCCGTCGGTGCTTTTGAGCTGGTTGTAAAAAATGAAATCGGAGTCAGCGCGTACTTTGCCGTCAGCCTTGAGCAAGAAAGCGCTCGCATCCAGGTCGAAGTCTTGACCATCGGTGGAACGAGCGTCCCAGCCCAGGCCCACGAGGACTTTAGTCATCCCCGGAGCTTCTTTGGACAGGGACAGGTTGCCGCCTTTGGAAAGGGAAAGTGCCATGTGTAATTCTCCTTAGTAATGTGCGATCAAGCGTTCGTGTCGTTTTTAACGTCGGACTGCTCTTCTTTACCGGGAAACATGATGCTGGCCACAACACCGATGGCCAGTACCACCAACACCACGATCAGGCTGGTGTTTGGATCAATTTCATAACCATGGCCAAACAGGTGATCGGTTGCGTTCAAGGCCAGCTTGCCGGCGATAAAGAACAACAGCGCGATAACCGATTTCTCCAGGTGAACCAGGTAGCGCTTCAGCGCTTCGAGGACAAAGTACATGGTCCGCAGGCCAAGAATGGCGAACATCATGGCCGAGTACACGATCAACGGTTCACGGCTCACTGCGATCACTGCAGGTACGGAGTCGAAGGCGAACAAAATGTCCGAAACCTCGACCACTACCACACACAGAAACAGCGGTGTCGCGAACAAGGTGCCTTTGGCAGCCAAGGTCATTCCCTTGTTCTGCGGCTTCGTGATCTCTTTTTCAAGCTCTTTGCGCGAAACAAAGAAATTATGTCCGTGCAGCTTCGGCCAGACCGGGAACAGTTTTTGCGCAAAGCGGTAGGCCATGTGCTTGGAGTAATCCTCCTCCTCATCCTCTTCCTTGCTGCGCAGCATCATGATTGCGGTCCAGGCCACAACCACCGCGAACAGCACTTCGACCCAGGGACCGAACGCCAGCAGGCCGGTACCGATTGCCACAAAGATCAGGCGGAAGACGATGGCACCGATGATGCCCCAGTACAGAACGCGGTGACGCAGCGCGTCAGGCACCTTGAACCAGGCAAAGATGGCCATGAACACGAACAGGTTGTCGACGCTGAGCACTTTTTCCAGCGCATAACCGGTAACGAACAGACTGGCCACGCTCGGACCGTGGGCGTAGTACAGGTAACCCGCGAACGCGAGCGAGATCAGCACCCAGAACACCGACCAGACGGCGGCGTTGGTCAGCGTGACCGGTTTATCGCTTTTGTGGGTAAACAGGTCGACTGCCAGAGCAATGACCGCTAGCGCCACAAATACAGCGATGGTAGTTGGCGGAAAGCCAATTGCCGTGTTTTCCATGATGTCCTCAGAGATCAAAATCGCCAGGGTTCAACCCCAGCTCATTGCAGATAGTGCGGCAAGCAGCCCGCTCACTTTCATCGAAGTTGCCGTCGGCGCTACCGATTGCGCAGCAAACACGCACCAGCAGACGGGCAGCATCTTCTTTTTTTCGTAACTGACCGATCGACTTCAGGGCTTCTGCGCGACCGATCTGCTGATCGAATTCAAACTTGTCGCAGACCTCGTTGAAGGACTTGATCACGTCTTTAACGTCAAAGGCCTTCAATTCGTTTGAGTTCTGGATGAACCCGACCATCTTCTGCTTTTCGTCGCTGCTGATGTTGCCATCAGCTGCCGCCACCAGTGCGCATCCGGAAACCACGGCTTCCATGAACTCACGGTTTTTAAATTTGCTGACTTCCGCCGAAAGCTTGTCACGGGCGGCGGTTGCGTTGGTTTTCAGCCATTCAAGCATTGGGGTCACCTTGTCAGAAATTGAGTGAATGCCGCCAGCCTCGGCTGGCGGCCAATTACATAACGCTCATTTGGAGCCGGCAGCCCAGCGCATGCCCCAGCCAAATGCTTTGTCCATGTCCGAGTGCCCTTTGAAGAACTCGACCCTGCGGTTGACCTTGACGCTGCCACCGACGTTTTCGAGCAAGGCAATGGCGCACATGCCTTTGGTGCCGCCCTCTTCACTCAGACGCACTTCAATTGGGGGCTCGCCCGGAATATACAAGGTAATCACGCCATCGGTGGCCTGCCAGTTCGGGGCGCCTTCGTAGATGAATGCGTACACCAGTACGCGACGCATCTTGCGCCACTCCTTGCCGTTGATGCGCAGCCACTCGCCGTCGCTCACGGAGCCGGTGCGGTCGTCACCCATCAATTGAATGAACGGCTCGTCACGGAAATCGCCAAACGCGTTGCCCAGGGCCTGAACGGCACCCTTGCGGCCGTTTTCCATTTCGTACAGGCAGCCGACATCAAGGTCGATACCGCCCGACTTGCCGCGCAGCGAGGCAAAGAAACCACCGCCGCCGCTCGGCGTGGCGCGGTTCCAGTTGAGGTTGATTTTGATCTCGCCAAAATCACCGTCCTTTTTGTCCAGGCTGATCGAGGGACGCTGCTTGTCGAGGGTGATTTTCGACAGGTTGACCTTCGATGCCGGGGCTGGTGCAGCCGCCGGAGCAACAACTGGCGCAGGCGCTGCTGGCGGTGCTGCCGGGGTCGGTGCAGGTGCAGGTGCCGCAATATCAACCCCGAAGTGCTGGGCCAAAGGCGCCAGACCACCGGCAAAACCCTGGGCCACGCAACGGAACTTCCACGCGCCCTGGCGGCGGTAAAACTCGCCGAGGATCAATGCGGTTTCCTGCATGCCCACGGTCGGAATCGGCGCTTCAATACCGCCGCTCACAGACACATTGAGCTGCGGGAACGCGTCGAATCTGGCCTTGTTCTCATAAATGGTCGCGGTCAGTGCGACTTTATCGATAGCCGCGTCTATGGCGTCCAGATTGAGGCTGAACACGCTGCGACCGGGCGCAGATTCCGCCAGCTTTACCGCGCCATTGTTGACGCTTTGCTGGCCGAAGAAACACATGTCGTTGTCACCGCGAACCTTGCCCGACTCATTGAGCAGGAAGGCCGACACGTCCAGATCAGCCCCCGGCACAGGGCTGTAGCTGATGGTGACACTGAGGGTGCCGGTGGTCACCGCAGTGTTGGCGCCGGGAGTCAGAGTACTCATGGGCGCACCGCCTTGGCGGCCTCGCTGCTCAGGTCCTGTGCCGTACGGCCATTGGCAACGGTACCCACTGCGGTCAGGTCCCAACCCGCCGCAGTACGGCTCAGGTAGGCCATTACTACACCGGTGTGGCGGCCCTTGTCGGACAGGTTGAAGCGCGCCAGTTCCTTACCGCTCAGTTCATCGACGATACGGCAGTAGGCATTCTCTACCGCTTCAAAGTTTTGCCCGGTAAACGAGTTAACGGTAAACACCAGGTGTTTCACGCTGGCGGGCAGTTGCTCAAGATTGACCTGTATCGACTCATCGTCTCCATCGCCTTCACCCGTACGGTTGTCGCCGGAGTGAACGATGGAGCCGTCAGTGGATTTGAGCTGGCGGAACCACACCAGATCCTGGGGTTGGCCGGCACTGTCGAGCAGGATGCATGAAGCGTCCAGATCGATGGCGGTATCACTGTTGAGCAATTTGGCAAAAAAACCGCTCGGCTTGACCGGGTCCCATCCCAGGCCCATGCGAATTTTCTTAAGACCGGTTCCGGCTTCTTTCTCGAGAGAAATGGTTTGGTTCTTGGATAGCGAAATGGCCATGAAGCGTCTCCTTGTCTGCACTGAAGCACGATAGGTTGGTGCTGATTATTGACGTGCTTTGCTTACGCCTTGCTTACAACTCTTCGCGCAAGCACACATCAAGTGGCCGCTTGCGGCGCCACAGCGCGTGAAATTCGCGCCAATGTGGCTCCTCGGCGGCTCCGAGCATTTGTTCATCACCCCGGGTGTCACCCCAGGCGCGCAATGTGTAGCGGTCCAGAGGCCCATACTTGGCCTCTAACCGGATGACTTTTTGTTCACAGCGACAGTTGGTACCGTCGATCTCTCCCGTCAGTACGCCGTCGACTGATGCCAGCCGGGTACCGATCAGGCCGATACCAAGCTTTTTGGCGAAAGGCGTGAGCACCAGTTCGGGGGACGCCGAGCAAATGGTGACCGTGGCGCCCTGCTCCAGCTGGTTGGCGACAGATGTTAAGCCCAAAGGGCGCATTAGGCGCTGCCACGAAACGTCACAAAATGCTTCTGCACGTTCCTTGACCCAGGCTTCTTTGGCACCTGTCAGATAGACCGTGATCAGCTTTTCCTTCAAATCATTACGCGATATCTGACCCAGCAGGTAACAAACTGTTGATGGAATCATCCGCATCAAGCGCATGGCGAACAGCCGGTTGCCAAAAGCAAAGCGCAAAAACGGCACAAAGGTATCGTGATAGGTCAGCGTGCCATCGAAATCAAATGCTGACAGAACCTGCTTGCCTTTAACTGGTGTATTCAAAACGTCGTTCAACCCACTAATTCAGCCAATCGCAGGCTGCCTCCAAAAGTGTCCGACGAGCCGCCGGTTTCAGGGCGAACCCCCTGCCAGTGCGCTCGCTCAATAATTGTTTGCGCCCATTTGTAATGGGTCGCAGGCTCGCACATGGCGTCGTTGAACTTGAACACCGCAGGCGCCGCCTCACTCAGTATGTGGCGTGCGCTATTGAGATCTTCAAGGCTGACTTGCAACGCCCTGTGGATAACTGCAATTTGCGACGGATGGATAGCGGTTTTACCCACCAGCCCGTGGGCCATGTCCAGCGCCAGTTCCTGCTCCAGCAACTGCGGGCTATTGAGCTGTTCAAACACCGGGGCCGTAAGGGCGAAACCGGCAGAGCCCATCACGCCGCACAGCATCGGAATAACATAGCTCATGGGCGTGCTGTACAGGGTCATCGCCGGGCTGCGACGCAAGCCCAGGCAACCCATCAAATCGTTGCCGCCGATGCGCAAGGCGATAATCCGCCCCGGCAGTTGCTCGAGCATCGCACTGCGCAATTCAACCATGGCCCCCGGGTCATACACCTCGGGAGTTTCCAGGGTCGGCATCAGCATCAATTCGTTGCGGGTCACCGCCTGCTGCCACTCGCGGATATTGCCAAGACGCAGTTTGGGCACCACAAAACCGTCGACGTGACGCATCAACGACCACTCATTAAGCACCGCTGCCATTGCCGCATCCCGGGGCCGAACAAACAGGATCGGCCCGCCGGACGGTCGACCGCCGCGCGCCTCGATGCCCAGCAACAGATTTTTCAGGTTGCTGAGCCCCTGCTGCACGTCCGTCTCGGCCACTGCGTCTTCAAGGCACACCACCAGCGAACGCAGGCCCTGGATTTTCTCGCCCATGACCACGTCCATAATGTCGGGACGGGTGGCCGGCATATAAAGAGTGGCGCCCAAGGCAAAGGCGGAATGCTTGATCATCAGCGAACACTCCTGATTACAGTCACGGCGCGATACGGCCCCAACTCTTCACCGACTTCTTCGACCTCGATATTCGCCTGCCGGGTAAGGTGCAGCAGCAATTGAACATCCTGATCGTCGCGGTTGCGCACCAGCACGTGGTCCGGCACCCGGCGCATGACTGCGCGCGTGGCCTCGGCGATGCCCGGTTTGACGCGGTTCGGGTTGCTCACTGCAAACCGTGTCGAGATACGTTCGACCGCAGCCACGGCTGAGCGTTGCAATATTTGCGCCTGCTCCGCAGTCCAGGGTTGGGCGGCTGCCTGGGGCGCCAATTGCGCACGCTCGGCTTCGATACTGCGGATAAAGTCTTGTGTCACGTCGTGCCCGGCCAGATGCGAATACACCACGCAACCATGCAGGCCGGGGTCTTGCGGCCAGATCGAACGGGAAACAAGGCCCGACACTGTCGCCCCCAGGATGCCCGAAGGAATCAGCCAGTCTTCTGCCGAAGCCGCCAGCCAGGCCCTTCCGCAGGGGTCGGCCAGCACCACCAGGCGCGGGTCGGCCGGGAAACGCGAATCGCCGGCCAGGCTGTCGCGGATCTGCCCGCTGATTGCACCTTTGCCGGTCCAGCCATCCACAAACACGATGTTCTCGGCGCCGTGGGTCTTGATGATAGCTTCGAGTGCGACGTTGTCGATTCCACGATCACGAATAATGCTGATCCCGTAATGCCGGGCGTCACGGCCCGATTCGACCAGCGCACGACGCAACAACACACCCAGCGGCAACCCGGCACGCACGAACGACACCAGCGCAATGGTCGGGCCGTTGTAACGCTGGTCCAGGGCCCGGGCCAGCGCCTGTACATCTGCGGCCATGCGCGCGCCGTTCTGCGCCAGCGCCAGGCGGTACAGGCTTTTATGGGTGTCGGACGGCGGATGCTCCTGGCTGATCATCTCCGAGTAGTGACGCTGACGGGTCTGGATCAGGCGCTCTTTTTCCTGCACATCGGTGACTTCAATCTGCATGGTGCGCAGCAAAAAATGCACATCATCGGTGGCATAACTGCCACTGCCGACGGTTTGCAGGCCTTCGAAAGCATTACTCATGGCTGACGCTCGCCAGCACATGACTGGCCAGCTGACCACGCTTGGGCGTCCCCCACCAATCGCACTCGGTCATGAAGCCCATGTCCGAGACACTGTCGCCAAAGCCCAGCAACGGTCGTTTACCGTTGATCGCCTGATCGCGACGTACCCATTCGCGCACTGCGGCGCGCTTTTGCAGGGCCACCGGCAGGAACGCCAGGTTGTTGCCGTTGCCGTGCACGTACAACCCGTCCAGCAAACCGCGCGCCTTGACCACGGCCAGCACGGTGAGCAGTGCATCGTCAGTTTCGTTGTTGTGCTTGGTGACCACGTAATTGGCCAGGCCTTGCTCCTCAACCACCCAGCCACGCAGGGAGAAACCCAGCTCGGCGCCAATGGCCAGGGTTTGCTCACTCAACTGATGCAGGCGGGTTTGCTCCAGCGCCAGCTCAGTACCCATGTGCGCATGCCAGACCGGGTCCAGCGAACCGTCAGGATTGAGGATCACCCCGCCATGGGCGCACACCGCGCCATGCACAAAAGGCAGTTGCACCCGTTGATAGGCCTCGATGCTGCGGGCGGTCACCGGGACCACATCGGCGGTGGCCAGCAGCCATTCGACGAAGCTTTTCTGCGTCGCGCTCATAAAGCCGTTGGGCTGACCGTCCACATCCAGGGTCGCCGGGAAGCGTGGCTCATCCCCCATTTTGCGGGCGGTCTGAAACAGGGTGTCGTCCAGATCAACGAACACCAGTGGACGATTAACGCTCATCAACGATCACCTGTGCATTCAATGCGCTGACCAGCGCCGGATCCACCGCCGCTGCCGGAGTTTCAGTACAGATCAGCACCCGGTCGAACTGGCCGGGAGCGACGTTGTACAAGAAGTTGGGAATACCCAGACCGTAGTTGTCGCAGAACGACAGTGCATGATCGATGGCATGCCCCAGCGCAATCGGCGAACGGCTGGTGGAGCTGAAGTGCACATCGGCACCGGCTCGCTCAAGGCGCTCGGCCAGCAGGAACGGGCGCCATACATACTCGCTGGTACCAATGACCAACACCCGCTCCCCTGGCAAAACCTGCAAGCCGGGCGCCAGGGTATCGAGGTGTTCACGCACCCCCATACGGGCCCAGTCGCGATTCGGGTCCAGGGGCCAGTCGCCCCGGGCCACACTGCCGACTTCAGGCATGTCGGGCAGTTCTGCGGCGGGGTCTTCGGTGAAGGTGTAGCGACCGTCGAGCAACGACACGCTGCTGACGTGATCGCCCATGGCCTTGCGCACCGCGTCCCCGGACCAGTCGGTCAGGGTTGCCGTGACTATCCGTTGAATGGAATCCAGCCCGGCTTCGGCAAGCGCCTTGCTCAGGTTGATGAAGGTATTGCCGGTCGAGGCTTCGTCGTCCACCAGAACCAGCGAACGGGCAGTCAGCATCATCTCCCGGGTCCTGGCATCTTGCGGCAGGTGCAGCAAATGCGAGCTGGCGTGGCTGTGTTCTTCTTCAAAACGGGTGAACAGTTCGCCGCCGGTGGGGTGGCGACTGCTGCACAGGTACAGGCTGTCATCACGGGTCCGGCTCAGGGCGCGATGCACACCTGCACCCAGGCCCACGGCGGTTTCTGCCATGCCGATCACCAGCACCGGGCCAGGCAGGTCGGCAGGGATTTTCGCCGCCAGCGCGTTAAAACTTGCGGCCATCAGCGACGGACGAGCCGGGATATGCCGGCCGAGTACACGGGAAACAAACAAAAAAGCGCGCTTGGGATTGCGGCGCTCGGCAAAACTGAAAAGTGCCTGGGGATCAAAGGTCGATGCATTGACCTCAACATCCAGTCGACCGCGCTTAAGGTTTGCGTGCAAAGCCTTGGATCCGGTCATGGGGTTACCGCTGTTCATCAATGTTTTACTACCTGGAAAGACTTAAAAAGTGAGGGACGATCTGGGAGCCCGGGTTTTAGGACAAGTTAAAAATGGTTACCAAAGATGGCCAAAATCAATTCTGCCGATCCAAAAGCGCTTCGCCGCAAACCGGAACCACGACAGTGATCGCCTTTACCTGAACATTCTCGCGCCAGACACTGGCCGGCGCGGGCATTCCCAGGCGACGGGCGGCGAAAATACCGGGCAGGTTAACCCCCGCTTCCCGGGTATAGCCGATACCACCGGAGTAACGCAGATTGATCTCCAGCAGATGCGGATTGCCTTCGGCATCATCGCGGGTTTGCACGTTGACGATGCCGTCGCAGCAAAAATGCCGCGCGGCCCTGAGTGCCAGTTCGACGGCGGCACCGTCGCATTCGAATGACTGCATCAGCCCCTGTTTGCGCCGCCCGACATATGCCACCGCGTTGCCCGCTTCGCACACCATGTCCACCGACACCTCGCTACCGGGCATGTACGGCATGACCAGCAACGGTTTGGGCTCAATGGACTGGCCGTAGGCCCGGGCAAATACCTCGGCATTCACCTCATGGGCATCGGCATTGGCAAAGCTGCGAAACGGATCGACATCATCCCCCAGGCGCCAGAAGCCCTGACCATAAATACCGCGGGTCGGTTTCACACACACCTGCCCTTCACGGGACAGCCGCGCGTAGGCCTCTTGCAGCTCGGCCTGGTTGTGCACGGTCACCGCCGGAATGCAGGCAAGCCCTGCGGCCAGCGCCTGACGGGTGAATACCGACTTGTCGTCGACCCGCTCAAAGGTGTTCAGGTCCAGGGCGCCCGTGACCAGTTGCAAGCCTGCGGCCTCGAATTGGCCACGATGGGCTTCATAGACCTGCCCCACACGCCCGGCCAGCACCAGCTTGATCTGATGGCTCAAGGCCTGCTCAATGACCCAGGCAATACGCTCTTGATTGTCCAGCGGCTCGCGCCAGGCGACATCCGCCAGTCCGGTTATTTCAGGGCGATTTTGACGGTGCGAGGCGAAAATCCGAACTGTATCGGGCAGCGCCGCGCGCGCGCCGGCAATCACATCGCGCTGGCTGGATTGCCCTTCAAGAAACCAGATCATGAACATCCTTTGCTGCAGAGGGAGGAGACACACGTTGAGCGCGGGAGTCTAGCGGATGGGGCCGGCAGATGCCCCAGTGATTGACCGGTGTGCCTGCCGGAGCTGGCAGGCCGGCGCCCGGATGAGTACCTCCCGCAGCCCGCACACCCTTTGCAGCCCGGAGGTCTCAGGTTTCACATTTTGTTAAGAATTGCCCTCCTATACTCCAGCGCACCATTACTTCCGACTCTGCCCTGGTAGCCAAATGCGCCTGACCCGCCCTGCTCTGCTGTTATTGCTGCTCGGTTGTCTGCTGTTCTTTTTTGCCCTGGGCAACCACCAACTGCAAGGCTCGACCGAGTCCCGGGTAGCGGGCATCGCCATGCAGATGCACCTGAGCAACGATTGGGTGACGCCGTCCCTGCTCAACCAGCCCTTCCTCGAAAAACCGCCGCTAAGCCTGTGGCTGGATACGGGCGCCATTCGCCTGTTCGGGGGTGAACTGTTCGCCGTGCGCCTGGCATCAGCCTTCGCCGGATTATTTTGCGTCATGTTGCTATACGCCATGCTGCGCAAACTTGGACGCCCCACGGCACTGGCCTGGACGGCTGCCGCCATGCTGGCGACCATGGGCAGTTTTTGGGGCAATACCCGTCAAGTGGGGGAAGATGCCCTGCTGACATTGGGCGTGAGCATGGCGCTGCTGGCGTTTTTTCACGCCAGCCGCCAGCCGGGCTTTGCACGGGGCAGCTGGCTGCTGTTTGCTGCCGGGATCGCCATTGCAACCCTGAGCAAAGGAGTATTGGGGCTGGCGCTGCCAGGGGTGGTGATCTTTACATTTCTGCTGTGCGAAAGCCTGATAGAGAAGCGCTTTGTCCTGCGAGACTGGCTACGGCCGGCACTGTTGACCCTGCTGGGACTGATTCCGCTGATGATCTGGTTGTGGGTGCTGTATCAGCGCGGCGGGCTCCAGGCTGTGGGCGAAGTGCTGTGGACCAACAGCGTCGGACGTTTCAGCGGCTCCTTTGTTGATGCCGGGCATTACGAACCGTTTTACTACTACCTGAGGAAGCTGCCCGAAGCCTTCCTGCCGTGGAACCTGCTGACCTATCTGGGGCTCTGGCACTTTCGCCGGCAACTGCGAAGCAACCCGTATCTGCTGTTCTTCTGTGTCTGGCTACTGGCGCAGTTTCTGCTGCTGAACCTGGCCTCAAGCAAACGTGCGGTGTACCTCATGTCACTGACCCCGGCCGCTGCTGTCATTGCCGCCGAATATGCCCGGGTGGTGCTGGACTGGCTGTACAAGAAAAGCCGGACCTCGACCCTGGCCAGATTCCTGAGCGAGCATCATCGTGCCCTGGCGGGAGTGGTTTTAGCCTGCATCGTGGCCAGCTACCTGCTGGCGGCGCTGTGGGCGCCACGGGCCGACAAGGAGGAGTCATTCCAACCGGTAGCGGCCCATGCACTCAACCTGCAAGCCGCCGGCAAACACATCGCGTTGATGCAACCGGACGAACGCCTGGGCGCATTGGTGTTCTACAGCCAGCAACTGCAGCAGACGCTGGACTCCACAGCCGAACTGCAGGCCTTTCTCCGCGCCTCGCCCGATAACGTCGCCATCGTCGAACAACCGGTTATACCCGGGTTAGCCTTGAACATAGTGGACAAGGTCAGCGTCGGACGTCACCACTATTACTTCATCAGCCTGGCAACGCCCGGGCCCCGGACTTGATCCCGGGCAATACAAAGCCGGTTAGCGTGGCCGATTACCCTGCATTGACTACGCTCCCTGTGCTGGACGATTCCCAGCCAAGGAGCCTGTCATGACCATCAACATCACCAGCAAGACCCTGAGCGACTATGACGCTCATCTGGCGTTCAATACGGCCACCGCGTTTCTGCGCAAGTCCGATCTTGCCAACTATTTGATTGATCAGCTTGAACAGCAAGACGTAAAACTCAGCATTGACGTCAGCAGCGACCCGGCGCTGGCGCAAAAGGATGCTTCAAACAACGGGGTGATTTTATGGAACCTGCACACCGCGACCTCGCCAAGCCCGCAACTGGCCGACGTGGCGGCCCTGCTCAGTCGTATCCCGGCCGGGCAGAAGCAATACATCACCAGTCAGTGGGTGCTGATGCATTTACTCGCACTTGCCTGCCATCAATTAAACGATCAGCTGAATTTTCGCGATGCGGATGCGACGTGGCCATGGCTGGACGAAAAAGTCCTGAGCGCCGGCGATATCGAAAATGTTGTGGCCCGTGAACTCAGCGACCTGCCGTTGCCCGAAGAGCAAAACTGGAACCGCCTGCTTAATCGGGCTTGAGCTGCACACAGGCCTGGAGAGGTTGTCAGTCAGGGCAAACCCTGTGCAAGCATGGCTTGCCCGCGTTAGCACCGGCTTGTCTGCACTGCAGACAAGCCGGCACCTGCAGTGGAATTGGCTCAGAATTGCGAGGCTTCGAACACGTGATGCTCTGGTGCTGCCTCCGGCAGGATGGCCGACCAGTCGTTGGTCTCGACATACCCCAGCATCTGCGGGTCATGGGTGCCATCGTCCTGGATGAACAATGAAGCCCCGTAGCCGAACGTTGTATCCGTTGGCACATGCATGTCCGCTTCCAGCGCGTCCATGCATTCGCTGTGGGTCACCAGCACCAGGTTGCGCCCCGGCACCTTGTGCTTGAGGGCATCACGCAACATCGTGCCGCGGCAGTTGAATAACCAGTCCTGCGCCGGCACCGGGCGAATGAACATGGCATCGGCGGTTTGCCGCGCCCGGGTCAACTCACTGCTGTAAATATCGACGTTCTTCAGCCCCAACTGCCTGAAATTGGCGCCCAGCCCCTGAACCACCTCTTCGCCATGCACCGTGATCCCGTCAGGCAGGCCCAGGCATGGGGTCGACGAGCGATCGCAGCGCTCGCCATGGCGCACCAGTGCAATCACATCACCTCTGGCCCAGCTCTGGGTCAGGGTCAGTACCTGTCCGGCATGTTTTGACTGCGCCAGATTGGGCGCCGGCACTGGCGCCAGAAGGTTCCACGTGACCGCACCGGTGAGCAGGCTTGCGGCGACTATCACCAATGCATTTCTGTAACGCGCCAGCACACCGCGCAGCATGGCACGTGTGGCTCCAGCCAGACGAAGACTCAAAATCACGGAAGAAATACCCTCTATGGCAGTCAGTGGACGACACTGGCCGTTACCCTAAAACGCGAATATGACAATGGGTCGATGCGCGCCTCTTTTTGTAAGAGCAAAGATTGCACACGACGGATATCGGTTAGCTGAACCAGATTCTAAAAATCCCCACGTCAGGGACAGGTGAAACGAATGTGAAAAAAAACGTAAAGCCGCCCCTTGCCCACATGCTTGCAAGGGCTTTTCGCCGAATATTCATTGTTATCAAGAAAACATTTCAGCTCTGAGAACTGCCGCCGATACACCCCAACACAAGCATTCTGCTGGGCCAATAACTAAAACCCTCCAGCGAAATTCGATCCTGCGTGCACCGTTCCTGGAGAACTTTATGAACAGCTGGCTGAGCAACATCAGCGTCAACCTGAAACTGACCCTTGGCTTTGGCCTGGTACTGCTCCTCACTTGCGTAATGGCGATCTTTGACTGGCTCAGCCTGGACAAAATGGTTGATCGCAGTAACTGGATGAGCGATATCACCCGGCTCAATACCGCGTTTACCAACCTGCGGGTGACACGCTTGCAGTACATGCTGACTGACGGCGACGAGACCGCCGCGCAAGCAGTGCAAGGCAGTATCGATGCCTTTCAGGAACAGCAGAAAAAGTTGATCGACACCTTCAAGAGCCAGGAAAACCTCGTACTGCTCAAGGAGCAGCAAGCCATCATCGGCGACTACGAGCGCGCACTGGTGACCATGCGCAAGGCATATGTCGAGTCTGCCGAAGCGCGGGCCGCCATGGACCGCAATGCCAAACTGGCCCAGGACGCCATCGCCACGCTGCTGGCCAGCACCCTGCAACTGCCTGCCGCTGAAGAGTCCCGTTTCGCGATGTACCAGACCGTGTCTGAAGTCCGCGAACAATTCCTGCTCTCGCGTTATCAGGTCCGTGCCTATATTGCTGCGCCAACGCCGGCGACCGAAAAGGCCGCCAGCCAGCAACTGGAAAAGACCGTCGACAGTCTTGAAAAGCTCAATCCTTATTTCGCGACGAGCGCCGCAGAGACCCTGCGTACCCTGACCCGGACCATGGAGCAGTACCAACAGGCGCTGCAGGTGTACAGCAGCACCGACAACACCATCATCGACGTGCGCAAGAAGATGACCGAGTACGGCGCCAGCGTTCTGAGCCGCAGCGATGAGCTGTACAAACTCCAGTTGCAGCGACGCGACATCGAAAGTGCCACCGCCAACAGCATGCAAGCGATCACCACCCTGCTGGTGCTGCTGTTCGGCATCGCTGCTGCGGTGATCATCACCCGCCAGATTACCCGCCCGTTGCGTGAAACCCTGGATGTGGTCGAGCGCATTGCCAGTGGCGACCTGAGCCACAACCTGCAGGTGACCCGTCGCGATGAACTGGGTGTGTTGCAGCAAGGTATTGCGCGCATGGGCACCACCCTGCGCGACCTGATCGGCGGTATTCGCGACGGGGTTACGCAAATCGCCAGCGCCGCCGAAGAGCTGTCAGCGGTCACCGAGCAAACCAGTGCCGGGGTCAACAGCCAGAAGATCGAGACCGATCAGGTGGCCACTGCCATGCATGAAATGACGGCGACCGTGCAGGAAGTTGCACGCAATGCCGAGCAGGCTTCGCAAGCCGCCGCAGCCGCCGACGGCGAAGCCCGTGAGGGCGACAAGGTGGTCAATGAAGCCATTGACCAGATCGAGCGTCTGGCAGTTGAAGTCGGTCGCTCGACCGAAGCCATGGCCGTGTTGCAACAGGAAAGCGACAAGATCGGCAGCGTCATGGACGTGATCAAGGCCGTCGCCGAGCAAACCAATTTGCTGGCCCTTAACGCCGCCATCGAAGCCGCCCGTGCCGGTGACGCCGGACGCGGTTTTGCCGTGGTGGCCGACGAAGTGCGTGGCCTGGCCCAGCGTACGCAAAAATCCACCGAAGAGATCCAGACCCTGGTTGCAGCCTTGCAAAGCGGTACCCAGCACGTGGCCAACGTGATGAACAACAGTCGCTCCCTGACTGACAGCAGCGTGACCCTGACCCGCCAGGCGGGCACCTCGCTGCAGGGCATTACCCGTACCGTGTCGAACATTCAGTCAATGAACCAGCAGATTGCCGCCGCCGCCGAACAGCAAAGTGCAGTGGCTGAAGAGATCAGCCGCAGCATCGTCAATGTGCGCGACGTTTCCGAGCAAACCGCAGCCGCCAGCGACGAGACGGCCAAGTCCAGCGTTGAACTGGCGCGTCTGGGCAATCAGCTACAAGAGATGGTGAGCCACTTTAAAGTCTGACCCTCACTGCAGGAGCGAGCCTGCTCGCTCCTGCACCGGGACCATTGAGCCTCCTCTCTATCGGGGCAGAAACACACCGGCGCGGTTACCGTTGGCCACGCCGTTTTCATAACTCAACACCCCGTTGACCCACACCCCGTCAATCCCTTGTGCCGCTTGTTGCGGGGAGTTGAAGTCGGCGACATCACGTACTTTCGCGGCATCGAACAGCACCAGATCCGCCCAGTTGCCTTCGCGTATTTCTCCCCGCCCCTCAAGACCAAAACGAGCCGCCGACAACCCGCTCATTTTGTGCACCGCGGTGTGCAGCGGGAACAACCCCAGGTCACGACTGAAATGCCCCAGCACCCGTGGAAAAGCCCCCCACAAGCGTGGATGCGGAAACGGGTCGTCAGGCAGGCCGTCGGAGCCGATCATTGACAGCGGGTGCGCCAGAATCCTGCGAACGTCGCTTTCATCCATCCCGTAATACACCGCGCCCGCCGGTTGCAGGCGCTGCGCTGCATCCATCAGCGATACGCCCCAAAGCCCTGCTATGTCCTGCAAGTCACGCCCGCCCATTTCAGGATGCGGGGTCGACCAGGTAATGGTGATCCGGAACGCGTCAGTCACTTGCTTGAGGTCCAGAGTCGAAGAACTGGCGGCGTAGGGATAACAGTCGCACCCCACAGGATGGGTTTTCGCTGCCTGCTCCAGAGCTGCCAGCAAGTGCGGACTGCGCCCCCAGTTACCCGCCCCGGCACATTTGAGATGGGAAATAATCACCGGCACCCGGGCCTGGCGACCGATCAAAAACGCTTCATCCATGGCCTCCAGCACCGGCTCGAATTCGCTGCGCAAATGCGTGGTGTAGAGCGCGCCGAACGCGGTCAGTTCTGCGGCCAGCTGCAGCACCTCGTCGGTCTCGGCATTAAACGCACTGGCATACGCCAGCCCTGTGGATAACCCCAGCGCCCCCGCTTCCAGGCTTTCCCGCAGCTGCTGACGCATGCCGCGAATTTCGCCGGGGGTGGCGGTGCGCTGCAGATCGTCCATGTGATTGCTGCGCAACGCCGTATGACCGATCAGCGCACCAACGTTCAACGCGGGACCGGCCGCCGCAACGGCGGCGCGGTAGTCGCTGAAACGCGGGTAGGCAAACGCGGCCTTGTTGCCCAGCAGGTTCATCGGGTCCGGTGGCTCATCGCGCAAGGTCACCGGCGACGCGCTGATCCCGCAGTTGCCGACAATCACTGTGGTCACGCCCTGACTGAGTTTGGGCAGCATCTGCGGCTGGCGGATCACCACCGTGTCGTCGTGGGTGTGCACGTCAATAAAACCCGGCGCCAGCACCCGGCCCACCGCGTCTATTTCCCAGGTGCCGCGCACATCACCGAGGTTGCCAATACGCTCGATACGCCCTGCGCGTACCGCCACGTCAGCGCTATAGGCCGGCGCGTTGCTGCCATCTATAACCCGGGCATTGCGGATCACTGTGTCGTAGTTCATTTCAATCCCCCAATGGCAGGCAATCATCACCGCCGCGATAGTCATCCAGTGCCAGTTTGATCCGGCGCAAGCGCTCCTGGTTGGCTTCAGGCATCGACAGCGCCAGCTCGGTGGCAAGCACGTCAATGGCCAGCAGCATCCCGTAGCGGGCCGCCGTTGGTTTGTAGATAAAGCTGGTTTCCACCCCTTGCAGCGCCAGCACCACATCGGCCAGTTGCGCCAGCGGCGTAGCGGGCCGGGTGATGGCAATCACTTTGGCGCCATAGTTATGCGCCAGCTTTACCACCTCGATCAGCTCGGGGGTCAGGCCGGTCAGCGAGCACACAATAACGGCATGCTCCGGTCCCAGGGTCGCCGCCGTGACCCGCATCATCACGACGTCGCGACAGGCCGCGACCGGGTACCCCAGGCGCACCAGACGCACCTGCAATTCATCGCTGTAGACACTGGAACAGCCGCCCATCCCGAACGCATGAATCATCTTCGCTTCGCCCAGCAGCTTGACCGCATCGGCGAAATGCACGCCATTGAAGCCGGCCAGATGCTCGTGCAGCGTCGATTCAATATCACTCACAATCTGACGGAAAAAAGCCGACTGCTCAGGCATGCTGCCGGTATCGAGAAAACGACTGCCCACCCCGCTGGCCTGGGCCAGTTGCAGGCGCAAGTCACGCAAATCACGGCAGCCGACACTGCGCGCAAAGCGCGACAGCGTGGCGCTGCTGACCTCGGCCCGCAGCGCCAGCTCATCGAGGCTGGCACTGGCGGCAAAACCGGTATCGCTGAGTATCAACCGGGCAATGCGGGCCTCGGCAGCGCTGAAGGTGTCCTGGCGAACCCGGATTTGATACAGGATGTCCATTTAAATCAGCTCTGAAAGGATCAGGGTAAAACCGAACGCCACGACTGAAATCAAGGTTTCCAGCACGGTCCAGGTTTTGAAGGTTTGGGCGACAGTCATATTGAAGTATTCCTTCACCAGCCAGAAGCCGCCGTCGTTGACGTGGGAAAAAATCACCGAGCCCGCGCCCGTGGCCAGCACCAGTAATTCCGGGTGCGGATACCCCAGGCCCAGCGCCACTGGCGCCACAATCCCCGAAGCCGTGGTCATGGCGACGGTGGCCGAGCCCGTGGCGATGCGCATCAAGGCCGCAAATACCCAGCCCATGAACAGCGGTGACAGCTGAAAGTCCTGGGCCAGACCGACAATTTCGGTGGTCACCCCCGAGTCGATCAGAATCCGGTTCAGGCCGCCCCCGGCCCCCACCAGCAGTGTGATGCTGGCCGTAGGCGCGAGACATTCGTTGGTGAATTTGAGGATAGATTCACGGTTGAAGCCCTGGGCCAGCCCCAGGGTCCAGAAGCTGACAACCGTCGCAATCAGCAAAGCCATTACCGAGTTGCCGATAAATTGCAGAAACTGATTAAACCCGCTGCCGGGGGTAGAGATCAGGTCGGCCCAGCCGCCTATCAGCATCAGCACGACCGGCAACAGAATCGTCGCCAGAGTGATGCTGCAACTGGGTAACCGGGCCCGCGGTTCACGATTGATGAACTGCTGTTCCAGCGGGTTGATATCGGGCAACTGAATACGCGGCACGATGAATTTGGCAAAAACCGGACCGGCGATGATCGCAGTGGGGATGCCGATCAGAATCGCGTACATCAGAGTTTGCCCGACCGACGCCTGGTAGGCCTGTACTGCCAGCATCGCTGCCGGGTGCGGTGGCACCAGTGCATGCACCACCGACAGCCCGGCCACCATCGGCAAGCCCACCATCAGTACCGACACCCCGACCCGCCGGGCAACGGTAAAGGCGATCGGCACCAGCAGTACAAAACCGACCTCGAAAAACAGCGGCAAGCCAACCAGGAAGGCGATACAGACCATGGCCCAATGCGCGTTGCGCTCACCGAAGCGATCGATCATCGTCCGTGCTACCTGCTCCGCGCCCCCCGACTCGGCCATCATCTTGCCAAGCATGGTGCCCAATGCCACCACCAGCGCAATATGCCCCAGGGTTTTACCGACACCGCCCTCGTACGCCCCGATCACACTGCCCGCAGGCATGCCCGCCATCAGGCCCAGACCGATGGCCACCAGGGTAATGACGATAAACGGATTGATCTTGTAGCGCGCAATCAAAACGATCAGCGCAATGATGGCAATGGCCGCATATAACAGCAGCCCATAGCCCGAAGATGGCGTCATGCGATGTTCCCCCGGCAATATTTTTTGAGTTCTTCTGAAACTTAAAAAGCATTACCGGGGTGAATTAACAATCTTTGTGAAAGTAATTTTCGCGCAACGATATGTGTTGTCGCGATCAGGCATGGACGACAGGCCGAAATGAAAATCACGGGGGTGTATTTTCATCGATCGGGGCTAGGGCTGGGGCTGTAGGAGCGGCTTGCTCGCGAGCTGTCTGAAAAGCTCGCGAGCAAGCTCGCTCCTACAAATAGGCGGGGGGTTACTCGTGGTGGACGCGGGCGCGCTTGAGCAGTTTTTTGCTGCGCTCGGACAAATGCAGGACCCGCAGGTGTTTGCCCGCTTTTGTGTAACGCTCGCGCAGGGTGTCCAGCGCGGCAATGGCCGAGTAGTCGACAAAGCTCAGATGGCTGCAATCCAGGGTCACTCTGGCCGGGTCGCCAGCAGGATCGAACTGTTTGAGAAAGGCCGCCGTCGAGGCAAAAAACAAGGTGCCGTGGACCCGGTAAAGCTTGCTGCCATCAGTTTCCAGATAGGTGTCGGCGTACAGCTGGCGCGCCTGCTGCCAGGCGAAATTGAGGGCCGCGATGATGACCCCGCACAACACCGCAACGGCCAGATCGGTGAACACGGTGATCACCGTTACCGCGACAATCACCAGAACATCGTTCAACGGCACCTTGTTCAGCACCCGCAATGAGGCCCAGGCAAAGGTTTGTTGCGCGACCACAAACATCACGCCCACCAGCGCCGCCAATGGAATGCGCTCGATAAACGGCGACAGAAACAATACGAACAGCAAGATCATGATCCCGGCCGTTACCCCGGACAGGCGACCGCGTCCGCCAGAGCTGAGGTTGACCACGGTCTGGCCGATCATGGCGCAGCCACCCATGCCGCCAAACACGCCCGATACCATGTTCGCGGCGCCCAGCGCCACGCACTCGCGGTCCGGATAACCACGGCTTTCGGTGATTTCATCGGTCAGGTTCAGGGTCAGCAGGGTTTCCAGCAGGCCCACCAGCGCCATGACGATGGCGTAGGGCGCAATGATGCCCAGGCTTTCCAGGTTCCACGGGATATCGGGCAGGCTGAACGTCGGCAAGCCGCCGGCAATATGCGCCATGTCACCCAGGGTGCGGGTCGGCAAACCCAGCAGATAAACCGCCAGCCCGACCCCGAGGATTGCCACCAGGGCCGGCGGCGCGGCCCGGGTCACCCGGGGCAGTAAATAAACGATGGCCATGGTCAGCGCCACCAGCCCGATCATCAGGTACAACGGCGCGCCGCTCAGCCAGGTTGCGCCATCCTTGAAATGATCCAGCTGGGCCATGGCAATGATGATCGCCAGGCCGTTGACGAAGCCAAGCATCACCGGGTGCGGCACCATGCGCACCAGCTTGCCGAGCCTGAGCAGCCCGAACGCCAGCATGATCAGACCGCCCAGCAGCACAGTGGCCAGCAGGTATTGCACGCCGTGTTGCACCACCAGCGCGACAATCACCACGGCCATGGAGCCGGCAGCACCGGAGACCATGCCCGGCCGGCCGCCGAAGAGCGCGGTAAGGGTGCAAATGATGAACGCGCCATACAGCCCCATCAACGGATTGAGGTGGGCTACCAGCGCGAAAGCGATGCACTCGGGCAGCAGGGCAAACGACGTCGTGAGTCCGGCCAGGGCATCAGCGCGCAGACGTGTGAGTTTCATGGCGTACCTAAAATTCGGGGCGGGAAAAGCGGAGGGGGTATCGAAAAAAGAATGGTAACAAATTGCGAAGATGCGGGATAACCGTAGGAGCGAGCTTGCTCGCGAGCTTTTCAGCGCAGAGCTCGCGAGCAAGCTCGCTCCTACAGGTTTTTCAGGGTGTTCTTACTTCACAACCTTGCCAACCCCGCGACCACGGGGGTCAGAGGCGGTTTCCAGCTGGGTGCCGTTAACCCGGATCGCCTGTATATCACCCATGTTCCAGCCCTGATCCTCCAGGGTGTAGCCCATGGCTTTGAGCTCGTCGGCAACTTTGCCGGTGAGCGGCGCGTAGGCGTCGTAGTAGATCGTGTCTTTAGGCAGCAACTGGTGATGTACCCGCTGGGCGGCCACGGCTTTTTCCAGCGGCAGGTTGTAGTCGTAGATATTGTTCAGCACCTGGAAGATCGAGGTGAAGATCCGCGAACCGCCCGGCGTACCGAGCACCAGGGTGACCTGACCATCACGGGTCACCAGGCTCGGGCTCATCGACGACAACATGCGCTTGCCCGGCTCGATGGCGTTGGCATTGCCCCCCACCACACCAAAGGCGTTGGCCACGCCCGGCTTGGAGCTGAAGTCGTCCATTTCATCGTTGAGCAGGAAGCCCGCGCCTTTGACCACGACGCCACTGCCGTAATCCCAATTCAGGGTGTAGGTGTTGCTGACGGCGTTGCCGTCTTTATCGACAATGGAGAAGTGCGTGGTCTGATGCGGCTCAAGTCCGGGCTTGATATTGGCCGTCGGCGAAATCGCTTTCGGGTTCACTTCTTTTGCCCGCTTGGCGATGTAGGCCGGGTCGGTCAACTCGGCCACCGGCATCTTGCCGAAGTCCGGATCACCGAGGTAATCGGCACGGTCGGCAAACACGCGCTTTTCAATTTCGGACAACAGGTGGATGTAAGGTGCCGAGTTCAGTTCGACACCTTTGAAGTCCGCGGCGCGGTCTTCCTTGATGCCGATCAGTTGCGCCAGTGCGATACCGCCAGAACTTGGCAGCGGTGCTGTGTACAAGCTGTTGCCGCGGAAATCGACCCGCATCGGCTCACGCCAGTTGACCTTATAGTCATTCAGATCTTCTTTGGTGATCAGGCCCTTGTCCTGCTGCATCTGGGCAATCAGCAGGTCGGCGGTCTGGCCGTGGTAAAACTCTTTGGCGCCCTGGTCGGCAATACGTTCCAGGGTGGCGGCCAGTTCAGGCTGCTTGAAGGTTTCGCCAGGTTTCATGCTGCCGAAATAGTCGCTGAAATTGGTGGTGCCCTTGAACAGCGCCAACGCATCTTCGCGGTACTGGTATTGCTGATCGGCCACCTTGAAGCCGTTTTTCGCGTAGCCCACGGCGGGGGTCAACAACTCGCTCCATGGCAATTTGCCAAAGCGCTGATGGACTTCCCACAGGCCCATCACCGTACCCGGCACGCCAGCGGCGCGCGAGCCGACCAGGCTCAGGTTCTCGATGATTTCGCCTTTGTCATTGAGGTACATATCGCGGCTGGCAGCCTTGGGCGCCGTTTCGCGATAATCGAGGAAGTAGGGTTTGCCATCGATAAACAGGGTCATGAAACCACCGCCACCAATGTTACCGGCTTCGGGGTAAGTCACGGCCAGGGTGAAGGCGGTTGCGACTGCGGCATCGACTGCGTTGCCGCCTTTTTTGAGAATTTGCGCCGCGACTTCAGCGCCGTACTGATCCGGGGCGGCGACTGCCCCGCCTTCCAGCGTAACGGCATAGGCTGAACAGCTGGCTGCGATGGCAGCCGTCAAGGCCAGGGTTTTGAACCATACAACACGCATTGGAACTTCCTTTTATTTTTGTATAACGATGCCGAACATTGTCTGATTTCAGAAACGTTTACAAACAACAAAAGTAAAAATGCGGGCCTGTGCACAAACCGAAAAGCTATCCAAGAACAGCAGGAGCGAGCTTGGGCGCAAAAGAGCTCGCTCCTGCGGGGGGCAGAGATCAGGGGTTACAGCATTTGGTTTTTGATCCACTCCACCACGCTGCTGCGTTGCGGCGTCCAGCCCAGCAGTTCGCGGGCGTTTTTGCCGCGTACCCGGCTGTTGGAACCCAGGCCGTAGTTGGCCATTTCATAGCCCCATTCAGCTTCAGCATCGGCCAGCGGCCAGTCGTGGGCTTCACCCAGCCCCAGCACCCGGGCGATGGCGTTGCTCATGTCGGCAAACGCCGCTTCGCCACTTTCAACAAAGTAGAAAGTCCCGGCCGGGGTGTTTTCCAGTGCCAGCAGGTACAGGGCCACGACGTCGTCGATATGCACGTTGGACCAGATGTTTTGCCCGCTGCCGACATGACGCACGACTCCGCTCTTGCGGGCCTGTTTGAGCAGGCGCGGCAGTTGCACGCTGTCGCGTTTTACCCCCAGGCTGTGGCCGTAAATCAGGGTGTTGCAGATGACCGCTGAACGTACATTGTCGTTGGCCGCCGCCAGTACCAGATTGTCGATGGCAACCCGCGCCGCCTTGTCGACGCTCGGCTCGGGCAACTGACCTTCGTAGTAGACAACGTCGCTGGCCTTGCCACCCGAGGCGTCGCCAACAATGCTCGAACCGCTGGTGTGCAAAAACACTTTGCCGCTGCCGCGCAGGGCCTTGAGCAAGGCTTCGACGGCGCCCCGATGGTCGCTGCTGGCCGCATTGATCACCGCATCCGCCTGGCTGGCCTGCTTGGTGAGCAGGTCGCTGTCATCCAGGGCGCCCAGTACCGGGGTGATGCCAAGGGCGAGCATTTCCTGTTGCTGATCCGTGTTGCGCACCAGACCCGTGACCTGATGCCCGGCCTTGACCAAAGCGCTGGCAATTGAACCGCCGATAAATCCTGCTGCGCCGGTAACGAAAACCTTCATGGAGTGACTCCCGCGTGAAATAAGTGATGCCGCCAGTATCGAAGAGTGAGGGCAGTGGAAAAACCCGCCGCGGGCCAATTCAGTCTTGCGTACAGATCACTAATGCGCGGGGATTTACCCTTTGAAGTACGGCACCGCATAGCTGGCGAGCTTGTCCTGGATGAAGTCCAGAAAGCACTGAATGCGTAGCGCCAGCTGCGAGTTGCGGTAGTACACCGCGTGGATCGGCTGGCGGTAGCCGCTGTTGAATTCGCCCAGCAGCACTTGCAGGCGCCCGGTCTTGACGTCTTCATGGGTCATGAAATGCGACAGGCAGGCGATGCCCTGCCCTTGCAGCGCCAGATGGCGGACCGTCTCGCCACTGGAAGCACTGATGTGCGGCTCGATGGCCCAGCGATCGCCTTGTGCATAACGCAACGGCCATTGGTTCAAACCGTCATTTTGGGTAAAACCGATCAGGGTGTGACTGGCCAGATCGGCGACGCTGCCGGGGGCGCCGTGGCGGGCGATGTAGTCGGGGCTGGCGAGGATGCTCAAGGGGCTGCAGCCCAATGAGCGGGCGTGCAAGGTGGAATCGGCCAGGGTACCGATGCGGATCGCGATGTCAGTGCTTTGCTCCAGCAAGTCGATGATCAGATCATTACTGTTGAGCTCCAGCTGGATCTCGGGGTAGAGCTCACGGAACTCGCTGATATACGGCACGATGGCATGCAGCATGAACGGCGAGGCGGCATTGATCCGCAGACGCCCGGAAGGCGTGCGCTGGTGGGAAATCAAACGGTCTTCAAGCTCATCCATTTGCTCCAGGATCAGCTTGGCCCGCTCGAAGAAAAACTTGCCCTCCTCGGTCAGGTCCATGCGCCGCGTGGTGCGGTTGATCAAGGTGGTTTCGAGCTTGGCCTCCAGCCGTGACAAGGTACGGCTGACCGCCGAAGGGGTTTGTCCGGCCTGTTCGGCAGCCGCGGAAATGGAGCCGCACTCAATCACTGAAACAAAGATTTGCAGCTCATCGGATCTGGCTTTCACACGTGCCCCTCATTGGTAACTGCCTGCAGCGTAGTCGCTGACTCGCGAAGCGAGGCTGCGATCAGGGTAGCAATTTCACACTGATCGCAGTCCCGCGGTGCGCAATCAAACGGCTCGCAGCCGCGCTCCGCGAGTCAGCGACTACCGCAATTGCAGGCGTTAGATGGCGAACACTTGTTTCAGGTGTTGCTCGTAACGGGCGGCATCGTCCTGGGGTTGTGGACGTTTCATCACGTCGACACACAGGAAGGTCGGCAAGGCGCTCATGCCAAGGAACTCATTGGCCTTGTGGAACGGGAAGTACACCGCGTCCACGCCTTTGCCTTCGAAGAAGTCGGCCGGATCATCAAAGGCTTGCTGCGGTGCGTTCCAGGTCAGCGACAGCATGTACTTTTTGCCGTGAATCAAACCACCGCTGCCATAGCGCTGCGAAGCGTCGGAACGGGTACGGCCGTCACTGGCGTAGAGTTTGCCGTGACCTTCGGTGAAGACTTCGTCGATGTACTTTTTAACGATCCAGGGGGCGCCCATCCACCAGCCCGGCATTTGATAAATGATCACGTCGGCCCACAGGAATTTCTCGACTTCCTCGGCCACGTCATAGCCTTCATCGATGTGGGTGACTTTGACTTCGAAGCCCTGGCGATCGAAAAAAGCCAGCGCAGTGTCGTGCATGGTCAGGTTGTAGCGACCATCGGAGTGGGCAAATTTTTTGGCACCGTTAAGCAAGAGTATTTTTTTCATCATCAGCCTCATTCGGGATTAACCCTCAGCGCTGTTGAGCGGCCTTCGGGTGTTAAAGATTTAATACCTGGCAGGGTATCGATCACTGCCCTCGGGAAAAACCCGCATCGGAGCAAATCACCTTTGCTTATCAATCACGAATAGCTGCCATATTGTTGCCAAAACCTTTAACTAGCGACTAGCAGATGCATACCCAATAGCGCCATACCGATAAAAAATACGGATTTGAATAATGCGCCGCTGATGCGCTGACGCAGCCATTGACCCAGCCACATGCCGAGCATGGCGGGCAGCAGCGCCAGCAATGACCCATTGAGCTCGCCGCCACCCAGACTACCGCGCCAGTAAAGCCCGGCAGCCAGGGCCAAGGTGGAGACGCTGAAGGACAATCCCAAGGCCTGTACCAGCTGATTTTTGCTTAAGCCCAGGGCCTGCAGATACGGCACGGCAGGGATTACAAACACACCGGTGGCCGAGGTAATGATCCCGGTGATCAACCCGCAGGTTGGCCCCAGCCAGTTCTCCATCCGTGGCGCGACCCGCAGCACGGGCAGAAACAGCCCGCTCAAGGCATACAGCAACAAGGCCATGCCCAAAGCCCGTACCACCCAGCTGCCGCCATCACTGCTGAGCCACAGCATGCCAAGGCCGGTGCCCAGCAAAATCCCCAGTTGCATCGGCCACAGCCGCTTTATCAGCCCGCGTAGCCGGCCGCCCGCAGCCAGTTGCCAGGTATTGGTGACGATGGACGGGATGATCAGCAATGCCGCTGCCTGTGCCGGGGCAATAGCCAGACCCAACAAGCCCATGGCTACCGTCGGCAAGCCGAGGCCAATCACCCCCTTGACCGTTCCGGCCACCAGAAAAGTCAGCAGCACCAGCAGTGACAGGGACCAGCCAAGGTTTTGGTAGAACTCGAAGAGTGTTTTCATGGCCCTATGCTGGGCCACGGTGCCGAGGTTGGAAATGCGTCATATACTGAGCCAGCCTCTTGCATGACAAGAGGCTGATTTATCAATGCAGCGCGCCAGCAAGACCGGGGGCTGTATCGCGGCCAGGCCCGCTGCCACAAGGCAGGTGACATGGAGGCTTATGCACTTCGATCTGGTGGATTTACGGCTGTATCTCAATTGCCTGCAGACCGGCAGCATCACCGCGGGCGCCGGTCTCAGCCATTTGTCGCTGGCCGCCGCCAGTGCGCGCATCAGGGCGATGGAAGCGGCGCTGGGGGTGGCATTCTTGCAACGCAGCCGGCGGGGCATCAGCCCGACACCTGCGGGCCAGGCGCTGGCGCAACATGCCCGGCTGCTGCTGCGACAGATGGAACGCATGAATCACGATCTGGCCGAATACGCCCAGGGCTTTAAAGGCCAGGTACGGTTGCTGTGCAATACCGCAGCCCTTACCGAATATCTGCCCGAGTTGCTGGCCGATTTTGTACGCCAGCATCCCCATATCAGCGTCGACCAGCACGAATTGACCAGCCTGCGTATCACCCATGCCCTGCGCCAGGACGCCGCCGATATCGGGATAGTTTCCAATGCAGTCGATACCCGGGATCTGCAAACCCGGCCCTTTCGCGATGATCCGCTGGTGCTGGTGCTACCCCAGGAGCATCCACTCTCCAGTCTGCCGCAGCTCAGGTTCAGCGACACCTTGAGCCATGACTATGTTGGACTGTCAGCCAGCAGTGCACTGGCCGTGTATCTGGAAGAGCAGGCGCTGCACAGCGGTTGCCGCATGCAGGTGCGCATCCGGGCCGAGGGCTTTGATGGGGTCTTGCGCATGGTCGCCCGGGGCGCCGGGCTGGGCATAGTGCCCAAGGCCACCATCGAACGCTGGCAGGCACCGCGCACCTTCAAGGCAGTGCCCCTGAATGAGCCCTGGGCAGACCGCAAACTGCTGCTGTGCGCCCGCTCCTTCGAACAATTACCGGCCTGTGCGCAAACCCTGCTTGGGGCGCTATCGACCCCGGATAACCGATAAGAAACTTCCTAGAGTGCTGTTCGCCTGTATGCCTGAATTTTTACCAAGAGTAATATCCGGGGCTTGCTGACCCAACGCGGCGCCTGTCGTCCCGTTGATTTCATCATCATTGAGAATAACCACCCACAAGGCACCCGATGGCTGACGCTAACTCCCCCCCGGTCACACTCAAACGCGGTTTGAAAAATCGTCATATCCAGCTGATTGCCCTGGGCGGCGCTATCGGTACCGGGCTGTTTCTGGGCTCGGCGGGCGTGCTCAAGTCCGCAGGGCCGTCGATGATTCTCGGTTATGCGATTGCCGGCTTTATCGCGTTTCTGATCATGCGCCAGCTCGGCGAGATGATCGTCGAAGAACCCGTGGCCGGCTCGTTCAGCCACTTTGCCCATAAGTACTGGGGCGGCTATGCGGGCTTTCTGTCGGGCTGGAACTATTGGGTGCTGTACGTGCTGGTGGGCATGGCCGAACTGACTGCGGTCGGCAAATACATCCAGTTCTGGTGGCCCGAGGTTCCGACCTGGGTCAGTGCCGTGGTGTTCTTTGTGCTGGTCAACCTGATCAATACCCTGAACGTGAAGGTCTTCGGCGAGATGGAGTTCTGGTTCGCGATCATCAAGGTGGTGGCGATTGTCGGCATGATAGTGCTGGGTTGCTATCTGCTGATCAGCGGCACCGGCGGCTCCCAAGCCTCATTCAGTAACCTGTGGAGCCATGGCGGATTCTTCCCCAATGGCGGCACCGGTTTGCTGATGGCCATGGCCTTTATCATGTTCTCCTTCGGTGGCCTGGAGCTGGTGGGTATCACCGCCGCCGAAGCCAGCGAACCGAAAAAAGTGATCCCCAAAGCCATCAACCAGGTGGTGTACCGGATTCTGATTTTCTACGTCGGCGCCCTGACTGTTCTGTTGGCGCTGTACCCCTGGGACCAGTTGCTGGTGACCCTTGGCGCCGGCGGGGATGCATACGGCAGCAGCCCGTTCGTGCAGATTTTTGCCTTGATCGGCAGCAATACCGCCGCCCAGATCCTCAACTTTGTGGTGCTGACGGCCGCCCTGTCGGTCTATAACAGCGGCGTTTACTGCAACAGCCGCATGCTCTTCGGTCTGGCCGAACAGGGCGATGCACCCAAGGCGCTGATGAAGCTGACCAAAAATGGTGTGCCATTGCGGGCACTGGGGGTGTCGGCGCTGGTGACCTTGCTGTGTGTAGTGGTCAACTACCTGGCGCCGCACAAGGCACTGGAGTTGCTGTTCGCGCTGGTGGTGGCTTCGTTGATGATCAACTGGGCGCTGATCAGCCTGACCCATATCAAGTTCCGCAAGGCCATGGCGGTACAGGGCGTGAAGCCTTCGTTCAAAGCGTTCTGGTTCCCGTTCAGCAACATCCTGTGCCTGGTGTTCATGGCCACCATCGTCTCGGTGATCTGGATGATCCCCGATGTACGTGCGTCGGTGTATGCGATCCCGGTGTGGCTGCTGATCCTTTACGGGTTCTATCAAGTACGCCTGCGTACGGGCAAAGCATTGGCAAACCCGCGCTGATCCTTGCCTGACACAACAAAGCCCCGGTCCTTGTATCAAGGATCGGGGCTTTTTCGTATCCGCAGGCTGCGTATTCGGGTCACTGGGGGTCGGAACCAGACATCTGCCGGAAACTGCCGCCGGTTAGGCTGAAATCCGTGCCTTGATCCATCTACCGGAGTCCTTATGTCTGCGCCAATTACCGTACTTCGCGACACCCACCCCCTGCCCGTGCTTGATGCCTGCAAATGGGAAAAGCTCGAAGGCGATCCGCACACCGTGAACCTCAATGCCTACACCAGCGATGATGGCAGCAAAATCATGGGCACCTGGATTTGCACGCCCGGCAAGTGGTACGTGGAATACGTGAAGTGGGAGTACTGCGATTTCCGCGAGGGCTACTGCATCATCACCCCCGAGGGCAAACAACCGATTCATCTGCGGGCCGGGGATATCTTTATCGTGGAGCCGGGGATGAAGGGCACATGGGAAGTGGTTGAAACAGTGCGCAAGTATTTTGTCTTTGCCTGATTGGCACCACGCAAAAAACCGGGAGTCCGCCCGACGCGGACTCCCGTAAATGCCCTATTCGGGCTTGCGATAGCTATTGATGATGGCCGAGAAGTCCTTACCGCCCTCTCCGCGCAAACTCATTGCCTGGTACAACTGTTGCGCCACTGCGCCCATGACCACGGGCTGATGCGCCTGACGTGCAGCTTCGGTGGCCAGCCCCAGATCCTTGAGCATCAGCTCGGCACCAAAACCGCCGGTGTAGCCGCGCGAAGCGGGTGCCGTTGGCACAATGCCCGGCCACGGGTTGTAGATTTCGGAACTCCAGCAGCGTCCGGTGGAACTGTTGATCACCCCGGCCAGCACTTCGCTGTCGATACCCAATGCCGCGCCCAGAGCCATGGCTTCACTGACCCCGACCATGGAGATACCCAGCAGCAGGTTGTTGCAGATTTTAGCCACCTGGCCGGTGCCCACATCCCCACAATGGACTATGTTGCGGCCCATTTGCGAAAGGACCGGGTGCAGCGTATCGAACAGGGCCTGGCTGGCACCGACCATAAAGGTCAGGGTGCCTGCCTGCGCCCCGCCGGTGCCGCCGGACACCGGGGCATCGGCCATTTGCACGCCTTGTCTGGCCGCCGCGCCCGCTACATCGCGAGCGGTCTGCGGGTCAATGGTGCTGCAATCCACCGCAGGGACACCTTCGCCGATGCCGGCCAGCACCCCGTCTTCACCCAGCCATACGCTGCGCACATGGGCGGCAGCCGGCAGCATGGTGATCACCAGTTCAGTACCTTTGGCCGCCTCACGGGGCGAAGCGCTGACATGGCCGCCCAGGGCCGCCAGTTCAGCCAGAATGTCCTTGTTCAGATCAAAAAGGTTCAACGAGTGCCCGGCCTTGAGCAGGTTGCGCGCCATCGGTGCGCCCATGTTGCCCAAGCCGATAAATGCAATATTCATGGTCTGTGCCCTCAACGAAGATTGATGGTGGTGTTGACGCCATCATTCACGCTGTCATCGTCGAACCAGCGACTGGTGACGGTCTTGGTCTGAGTATAGAACTGCACCACTTGCTTGCCGTACGGCCCCAGATCGCCCAGCTTGGAACCACGGGAACCGGTGAAGCTGAAGAACGGGACCGGCACCGGAATCGGGATGTTGATGCCGACCTGGCCCACGTCGATTTCGTTCTGGAATTTACGCGCCGCCGCACCGCTTTGGGTGAACAGGCCGGTGCCATTGCCGAAAGGGTTGGCGTTGACCAGCGCAATGGCCTGGTCAAGGGTATCGACTTCAATCACCACCAGGACCGGGCCGAAGATTTCCTGGGTGTAGATCTGCATGTCGGTGGTGACACCCGAGAACAGGGTTGGCCCCACAAAGTTGCCGTGCTCGAAGCCCGGGACCTTGATATCGCGGCCATCCAGCTCCAGTACCGCGCCTTCCTTGATCCCGCTTTCAATCAGCCCCAGCACGCGCTCTTTCGCACGCTTGGAAATCACCGGGCCGACATCGGTACCCGCCTCGCTGCCGGCATTGACCTTGAGCTTTTGTGCCAGCGCCTTGAGGTCCGGCAACCATTGTTTGGCCGCGCCCACCAGCACCACCACCGAGGTGGCCATGCAGCGTTGCCCGGCAGCACCGAAACCGGCACCGACCAGAGCATTCAGGGTTTGCTGGCGATTGGCATCGGGCAGTACCACGGCGTGGTTTTTGGCGCCCATCATCGATTGCACGCGCTTGCCGTGGCGGCCTGCCAGGTCATACACGTGGGTGCCCACGGCGGTTGAGCCGACGAACGATACAGCCTTGATATCGGCGTGGGTGCACAGGGCATCCACCACGTCCTTGCCGCCATGGACCACGTTGAGCACGCCTGGTGGAACCCCGGCTTCAAGAGCCAGCTCCACCAGCATCAGGGTCGACAGCGGGTCTTGTTCTGACGGTTTGAGGACGAAGGTGTTGCCGCAGGCGATGGCCATCGGGAACATCCACAGCGGAATCATTGCCGGGAAGTTGAAAGGCGTGATGCCTGCACAAACGCCGATAGGTTGACGCAAGGTGTAGGTATCCACCCCGCTCGCAACGTTTTCTGCGAACTCACCCATCTGCAGGGTACCGATAGAGCACGCGTGCTCCACGACTTCCAGGCCGCGAAAAATATCGCCCTCGGCGTCGGCAATGGTTTTGCCCTGCTCGGCACTGAGCACCGTGGCGATACGCTTGGAGTGTTCACGAATCAGCACCTGCAACTTGAGCATGATGCGCATCCGCGCGCCGATCGGCGTCAGCTTCCAGGTCTGGAAGGCGCGTTGCGCTGCGGCGATAGCGGCGTTGACTTCATCGGGGGTAGCGAAAGGGACTTTGGCCAGTACTTGCTGAGTCGCCGGGTTGACGATGTCGTGCCACTCGGTGGTCTGGGACTCGACCCACTCGCCATCGATCAGCAGTCGGGCATTTTGGTACGGGGTAGTAGAAACGTTCATGGAAGTCTCCGAAATTATTGTTATGTCCGGTCACGCCAATCTGTAGAAGCGAGCTTGCTCGCAAGCAAGCTCGCTTCTACAGATTAAGTCGTGCACCGGTGCGCCCGGATTGGTCGCAGGACTGTTTTTGGAGTATAGGTGTGCGTTCTTCTAATAAGAACGCACATAAAAGCCGGTCTAACATGCAAAAAAACATCACATCGTTAAGCGCACTGAACTGGGACGACCTGAAGTTTTTTCTCGAGGTGGCCCGCACCCGCAAGGCCAGCAGCGCCGCCAAGCGCCTGGCGGTGGACTACACCACCGTGTCACGGCGTATCAGTTCGCTGGAAGCCGCGCTGGGTACCTTGCTGTTCGAAAAATCCCGTACCAATGGCTTCACCCTGACCCCTGAAGGCCAGCGTCTGCTGGGCTATGCCGAGTCAATCGAGAGCACGCTGCACATGGCCTGCGAGCAGGTTTCGGGCTCGGGCGTGGCGCTGTCGGGGCATGTGCGAATGGGCTGCACCGAGGGCTTCGGAAGTTTTTTTATCACCCCGCAGCTGAGCCACTTCGTGGATGCCTACCCGGCCATTTCCGTGGACATCTTGCCGTTACCGCACTTCATCAGCCTGTCCAAGCGCGAAGCCGACATCGTGATTGCCCTGGAGCGCCCGGAACACGGGCCGTATGTGTGCTGCAAGCTGTGTGACTACCAGTTGCAGTTATTTGCTACCCAGGAATACCTGGACCAGCACCCGCCGATTCGCCGGGCGGCCGACCTGGTGGATCACCCGTTTATCAGTTACGTCGACGATCTGGCGTTCAGTTCCGAGTTGCTGTACCTGGCCAATGTGCTGCCCGGCGCCAGCGCCAACCTGCGCAGCACCAGCGTGATCGCGCAGTTCGTGGCGGCGCAGCAGGGCCGCTCGTTGGCAATCCTGCCGTGCTTTCTGGCGGCACAGGACCCGCGTTTGCTGCCGGTACTGCCGGACGAGATCAACCTCACACGCCAGTTCTGGATGTACTGCCGGGAGGATTTGAGGAAGCTCAAGCGGATCACCCTGTTGTGGGATTACATCCGCGAAGTGACGGAGCTGAATGCACCGTTGTTGCTGGGGGAAAGTCGCGAGATGCGTTTCGCCGATTAACAGTCCTTAACGCGCAGCCGACACAGGA
This sequence comes from Pseudomonas sp. 9.1(2019), assembly GCF_009910445.1. Classification (NCBI taxonomy): domain Bacteria; kingdom Pseudomonadati; phylum Pseudomonadota; class Gammaproteobacteria; order Pseudomonadales; family Pseudomonadaceae; genus Pseudomonas; species Pseudomonas sp. 9.1(2019). The sequence continues at coordinate 168,817 of NZ_VBWF01000001.1, forward strand.
GAGCCGCACCTGCGTACTGCGCTGCGCGCCGCCGGCCTTAAGAAATTTAGGACAAATCCCATAGGCGCCAATTTTCACCACTCTTACTCTGCGGCTCCGGGCACCGACTGTCAGCCCCCGACCTCCGATTAGCCGAGGTGCCATGGCTTCCATGCCCTCATCCATCAAGAGTGTTCCCTCCCATGTGCATTTCCTGCGAACCGTCACCTGCACCCACCATCAATCATCGCCGTAATTTCCTCCGCCTGGCGGGGGGCGCTGCCGGCGCTTTGATGCTGGCCGGCGCGCTGCCCGCGCAACTGGCCCAAGCCGCCAGCGACGGCCCGGTCCCCAAACCGCAAAACCGGCTTGACCCGCAACAGGCTTTGACGCGGTTGATGGCAGGCAATGCCCGTTACGCCCAGGGCGTGACCCGGCGCCATGACTTCCTGACCGAGCGTGAGGCCCTGGTCAACGGGCAAAACCCCTATGCCGCCGTGCTGGGTTGCGCCGACTCGAGAATCGCCCCGGAGTATGCATTCGATACCGCGCGCGGCGACCTGTTTGCGGTGCGGGTGGCGGGTAATTTCGTGACGTCCGACGGCCTGGCAAGCCTGGAATATGCCGTGGCCGTACTGGAAACACCTTTGATCATGGTGCTGGGCCACGACAGTTGTGGTGCGGTCTCGGCCGGGGTCAAGGCGCAGAAAGACGGCGCGAAGTTTCCCGGGCAGATTCAGGGGCTGGCGGATGCGATCAAGCCCTCGGTGGCCAAGGTGTTAACCCGGCCCGGAAACCTGCTGGACAACGCCATCGCGCAAAACGTCAAAGACACAGTGGCCCGCCTCAAAAGTGAATCAAGCCTGTTGTCGGATGCGCTGGCCAAGGGAAAGCTGAACATCGTGGGTGGCATCTATAAACTCGACAGTGGCAAAGTCGAGTTGATCGCCTAGAACCCTGAACATGTGCCCGGGCTGCAGCCTTTGCGTGCTTTACGCAGGGGACCGGCGCCCGGGACATGCACCCCGCTGTTAAAAGCCCTGCTTGCTGCTGATGAACAATCCGCTCCCCGTCCCTCAGCATCCGAGGAAAAACCGCCATGAAACTCAGGACGATGCCCGCCCTTTTGTTACTGGGTGTACTGTCTGGCGCAGCTGGTGCCGCGGACATGATTGCCTTTTGGGACAAGCCTGAACGTGGAGGAAACAGTTTCAATCGACTGCCTCCCGATCAAGCCTATTTCGATGCTCTGCAGGACTATGGCGCGAGCTGGGTGCGCCTGTCCTATGACAAGTGGCAGCCGGCAGAACGGGACTACCTGATTGGCAATGCAGACCAGTACCAAGGACTGGTTGCCAAGGATCTGCAACAGCTGAAAACCACCCTGGACCGGGCACATGCCGCAGGGCTCAAAGTGGTGATCACGCCCCTTTCGCTGCCGGGTATGCGCTGGGCGCAAAACAATGGCGACCGCTTCGATGACCGCTTGTGGCAAGACAAGCGATTCTGGACCCAAAGTGCTGCCTTTTGGCGTGATCTCGCCGCAGTGCTCAAAGAGCACCCCGCGGTTGCCGCTTACAACTTGATCAACGAGCCGGCACCGGAAAAACAGGCGGGGCTGGCCGAGCACGCCGATGCTGCAAAGATGCGGGACTGGTACGAAAAACAGGTCGGCAGCGCACGGGATTTACCCGGGTTTTACCAAACCCTCATCAGCGCCATCCGCGAAGTTGATTCACTCACACCGATCATGGTGGACGCCGGCTGGTACGGTGCGGCCGATGCATTCTCATACTGGCCAGCCCCGTTGGCCGACAGCCGCGTGCTGTACAGCTTTCACATGTACGAGCCCTATGCGGCAACCAGTGCCCCCAATTTGCAACGGGCCAGACCCTATACCTACCCGGGCCTGGTGCCATTTGCTGCGGGCATGCAGAAGTGGGACCCGAACCGGGTTCGCAGCTATCTTCAGCTGCCCCTCGACTGGGCCGCACAGCACGCCATACCGGCCAACCGGATGGTCGCGGGAGAGTTCGGATGCATGCGTAAACTGCCCGGTTGTCAGCAGTATCTGGAGGATGTGCTCAGCGCACTGGAAGCAGCCAGGGTGCACTGGGCGTTTTACAGCTTTCGCGAGGACAGCTGGGACGGTATGGATTACGAGCTGGGAAGCGCCAACGTTCCCTGGGCTTACTGGAAAGCGGCTGAGGACGGGCAGCCGGACCCGGTCAAACGATCTGCCACAGCTGAATTCGAACCCATCAGCAAGCGGCTGAAGAAGAGTGAATAAAAGCCCCGGCCCCTCCTGACACTCGCACACTGATTTGATAGCGATGCCAGGAGAGGCCGTAGCCATAACGCGGGCCTTTATTCGGCAATCACCACAATCGCCACCCGCCGATTTTCAGTACGTCCGGAGCGGGTGCTGTTGGACGCTACCGGCACCCGGCTACCCAGCCCGCGGACCTCAACATTTTCAGGCTGCATGCCGACTTTGGTCAGCACTTTGACCACGCTGTTGGCACGCCGTACGGACAGCTGCTCGTTGTAAGCGTTGCTACCGGACGAGTCGGTATGGCCGTCAACCCGTACGCGCTGGATGTCGGCGGCAAGCAATGCTTTACCGATGCGTTCCACGATTTCCTGGCTCTGGGGGTTGAGCACTTCCAGGTCGCTGCCGAACAGCACTTTGCCTGACAAGCCAAATGCCCAGCCTTCATCGGTCAGTTCAAACCCCTGTTGCTTGAGTACGGCAATCTGCGCCGGCGTCAGCCCTTTGGGCGGGGCGGTCTGACAGCCGGTCAATGACAACATGGCCAACAACAAGACAGCACTAAAAAATTGCAGGTAACGCTGGGTCAATACACGCATGGGGGGACAAGCTCCTGATTATCACTGGGCTGCGGGGTACTCCAACTCCGCAACCTGTTGCCCGCCTCGGGCGAGGCGTTTGGCCTGGTACATCGCCGAATCCGCTGCACAGAGCAGCGTATCCGGGGTTGCACCATGTTCGGGGTAAACGGCGATTCCAATACTGAGCGACGTCACGACATGGCTGTCATCCGGTAACCGGATCGGCTCAAGCATGCTGGCGATGATTTTGTCTGCAATACGCTGGGCATCTTCGATGCGGTGCAGCGGGGTCAGGGATATGGCGAATTCGTCGCCGCCCAGACGCGCCACCACATCGTTTTCGCGCAACTGGGCGCGGATCCGCGTTGCCACGGCGACCAGCACCGCGTCTCCTGCGGCATGGCCATGGGTATCGTTGATGTCTTTAAAGCGGTCGCTGTCGAGAAACAGCACGGCAACCTTATCTCCAGGCTTGTTCAGCGTGCGCAAGGTCAGCGCCAGCCGCGCGGCAAAATAGGCTCGGTTGGGCAGATTGGTCAGCGAGTCGTGGCTGGCCTGGTGCGCCAGACTCTGATTTTCATTTTGCAAGTGGCTTTGCCATGACTCCAGCTCATCAAGCAAGGCATTGAAGTCGTTGCCCAGGCTGTCCAGCTCGGCGATATGGGCAGGCGGCACGCGACGGTCAAACGCCCGATCGATGCGCGCGGCGTGGGCAACTTCGGCCAACTGCTGCAAGGGGCCGGTGATGCCGCCAAGCAGACGCCGCGACAGGTACAACGCGCTCCAGGCACTGAGCGCCGTACACAGAAGCACGCCAAGCAAGCCGCTGAGTAAAAAGCGCAACATGTTGGCGCCGTGCCCGCTGACCACCACCACCCCGACTTCCCGCCCCTGATGCTCAATCGGGACCTTGATCGGCTGTTGCAGCAAACTGTCGGCCAGCAGCATTTCGACCTTCGACAGCAAGCCGGTTTCCGGGCGCCGCCAATGGGCGAGCAATTCACCATTGGCGGTGTAGACCTCAGCCTCGGCGACGGCTTCGGTGGAAGCGATCATGTCCAGCGCTTCGGTTGCCGCCACCTGATCATCAAACACCACGGCAGCTTCCACGGTGTAGTTGATGGAGCGGGCAATCAAGTGCAGGTTGTGGTCCGCATAAACCTTGAGCGCCAGCACGCCCAGCAGGGTCATGGACGCGCTGGCCAGGATCACTGCTACCAGCGCAACTCCCAGATGCCCGCGCCGCAGCACAGAGCGCAGGCTGCGCCGCTGTTCAGGAGCTTTGAACAGGCTCATGGTTGAACCGCCCGACGCCGTGACAGTTGCAACACGCTGGGGTGAATACGCACACCGCTGCGGGCAACAGAGTCGAGGTTGACCTCAAATGTCACTTGCTCATCGGTCACCCGCAGGCAGAACAGACTGCCGACGGTGCATTGATCACCGTATTCGCTGATGCTCAGGACGGCTTGTCCGCTCAGGGAACTGAACAGGCTGCTGCGCTCTGCAGTGCTTAGCTTGCCCAGATACACCGCGTTGCACTCGCGGGCTATGGCCGGGTTACTCACCAGCATGCGCCGCACTTGCACCTGCCGACCACTGGACTGGGTAGCACCTTGAAGCAAGTCATCGGTGTATTCAGTGGGGCCCACCACGCACAACTGCATTTGAGCCGGCTCGATGGGCCAGCGTGCATAGCTGAGGATGCCCAGGACCACTTGGGTCACAGCCTTCGCTCGCTGATCTGCCAGGTTGCTGGACGCTTCAGGCTGGGCCAGGCAGGGAGTGCTCAACAGTAACAGGCAAAGTGATAGCCGCCGTAGCCGCCATCCAGCCCCTTGTCCTGTCGGTGGGACAGCCACGTCCATGCCTGAAATCTCTGTATTCATTAGGTGAGTGATGTCGCAACGATAGCACGGCGCGCATCAAAACGTGATGCGCGTCACATTATGCCCGGCCCGCAACGGTTTGCGCAGGACTCATGCCCCGAGGTTCTGCCGCAAGTTGCGGCCAGGGCCATAAGCAGGGGGCAAATCCTCTTTGACCACGGCTACTTCAGCCCCAGCATCAAGCCGCTCAAGCGCTTAACCTTGCGCTGTACCGCTTCTTCGAAGACACCGGCACGCGGTTCGACCAGGCTGAACCAGTGTTTGGCCCGGGTGATACCAGTGTAAATCAGCTCCTTGGTCAATACAGGGTTCAGCGCTTCCGGCAGCACCAGCGCGGTGTGGGAGAACTCCGAGCCCTGGGATTTGTGCACGGTCATGGCGTACACCGTTTCCACATCATTGAGGCGGCTTGGCAGCACAAAGCGAATGCCGCCCTGCCCGTCGTTGCGAGCGAAAGCCACGCGCAACACGTACTTTGGTGTCAGTCCGTCACGCTCAGGGAGTTTGAGAGCAATGCCGATATCGCCGTTCATCAACCCCAGGCCGTAATCATTGCGGGTCATCAGCACCGGGCGACCTTCGTACCAGTGCTGATCGCTGTCAATCAGCTTGTGGCCGAACAGGGCACGGGTGATGCGTTCATTCAGACCTTCGACACCCCAGGGGCCTTTGCGCACCGCACACAGTACTTGAAACGCTTCGAACGCCTCCAGCACCTTGCCGGCCCACGCGCCCCAGCAGGGATCTTCGAGCCCCGCCTCGGCTGCCGGGCGCTGCTCGCGCAACACCTCGAGATAGTGTCGATAGCCTTTGGCCTGCGCCCCTCGCCCTTCCAGCGCCAGGCGCTCAAAGGCACGGTCCTGTTCACCCTTGAGGGACAGGGCAAAAAGGTCGGCATGGCTGCCGGCCGCCAATAGCGCCCGCGCAGCATCGGATTGCTGACGATTGACCAGGCGCGAGAGCTGGCCGATGCCGCTGCCTTCGCCAAAGCGCCGCGAATGGCGGAGCATGACCACTTGCTGGGCTAACGGATGAGAACCGTCGAGATCTTGCTGCAATTCACTGGCGGCCAGGCTTTCGCCGCTGACGTGCTCCAGCCACTCCCGGGTTTGCGGGGTGTACCAACCCGCTTCGGCATCGCGACACAAATCCCCCAGCACGGCACCGGCTTCAACCGACGCCAGCTGGTCCTTGTCCCCCAGCAGCACCAGCCGGGCATGGGCGGGCAGTGCATCGAGCAGGTTGGCCATCATTTCCAGGTCGATCATCGAGGCCTCGTCAACCACCAGCACGTCCAGCGGCAAACGGTTGCCCGCGTGATGGCGGAAGTGCCGGGTGCCGGGGCGACTGCCAAGCAGGCGGTGAACGGTGGTCACATCACTGGGGATTTTTTGCCGGACCTTGTCGTCCACTTCCAGTGACTTGACTTGCAGACTGATGGACTCGGTCAAGCGTGCCGCTGCCTTGCCGGTCGGCGCGGCAAGACGGATCCGCAACGGGGTCCCCACTTCAACGGCCGGGGCTTGAAGCAGTGCCAGCAAACGTACCACCGTGGTGGTTTTACCCGTACCGGGACCGCCGGTGACAATGCTGAACGCGCCCCGGGTGGCCAGGGCGCAGGCCAGCTTCTGCCAGTCAATCGGCGCATTCGCGGCGGGGCTGCCGAACAGGCTGTCGAGGCGCGCAGGCAAATCCGCAGAGGTCACTTGAGTGGCTGCCAGCCGTTGGCGCAATGCGCTGTCGATGCGCCGCTCATACGCCCAGTAACGACGCAGATACAGACGCCGGTCACTCAGCACCAATGGCCGGCTGGCGGCATCGGCCAGCGACTGGCCGGCATGCTCTACCAGCTGGCTGGCTTGCAAAGCCTTGCACCAGGCGTCGCCATCCAGCGCTTCGAGTAATTGTGAGGGCAGCAACATGGCACCGGTCTGCACATCACCCTCAGGCGGCAGGGACAGCGCGAAATCGGGCTCTTTCAGGGTTTCAAACAGGTCCAGGCAGACGTGCCCGTGCCCCAGCTGGTGGCTGGTCAACGCCGCCGCCAGCAGCACCAATGGATCGCCATGGGGGTCGCGCTCATGCAGAAATGCGACAAAGGCTTTATCCAGAGCGCGCAGCCAGCCGCGCTCCACCCAGCGCTCCAGCAATAGCAGTAAATCTTCGGCCCGGTGCAAGGGTTGCAGCCGGGCCAGGCTCTCGGCCGTCAGCGGGGTAGGCAACAGCTCGGCAAATGAACGACTCATAACAACACTCCCTGTTCCCACGCCGGCTCTGCCTGTTGTGCCGCAGGTTTGCCCTGGAACATCAGGTCCAGGCTTTCGATCAATAGTCTGGGCGGACGGGTGAAGAACACGCCCTGCCCCTGGGACCGGGTACCGCGCAAGAACAGGTAGAGCGCGCCGCCCATATGCCGGTCATAGTCGTAATCGGGCAACCTGGCCTTTAGCTGGCGATGCAGGGCCAGCAGGTACAACACGTATTGCAGGTCGTAGCGGTTATCCAGAATGGAGGCCGTCATCGCTTGCTCGGTGTAGGCCGAGTCGTCGGCACCCAGCCAGTTGGATTTGTAGTCCGCCACGTAGTAACGCCCCTGGTGTTCAAACGTCAGGTCAATAAAGCCTTTGAACATGCCATTGAGCAGGCTCGGTTCCGCTGCCGCACGTGCGGCACCGCCATGGGTGTGCTGGCGTACCAGCCTGTCCAGTTGCAGGACATCAACCTTGTGGCTGGCAAACCAGAATTCCATTTCGATCTGATACTGGCTCAGCTCGCTGAGGACCACCGCCGGCTGACCGTTATTGAGGCGCAGCGGCTCATCTTGCAGATGCTGCAACCAGTCGCTCAGGGTCTCGATCCAGCCTTGCCAGCCGCGACGGTTGCAACGCCGGGCCACGGCATCCTGGATGGCCTGCGGGTCTGCCTTGAAGCCTTCGCTGCCCGCCCATTCGAGCAGACCATGGAGGAAGGTTCCGGGATTGGGCCCGCGGGGAAACCGGTGAATGTCGCCGCCACTGAGCAGCACTTCACGCGGCGCATCCGGATCAAGTCGCTCATCGTCCGAGAGTTTTTGCGCCAGGGCGCTTTCAGGGGCTTCAGCGGGGCTGAGGCTGTCACCAATGCGCAAGGCACTGTAGGACGCGATCCACCAGTTTTCCGCTGCCCGACGTGCCGGTAGCAGCGGCTTGAGCAGGGTCGCCTGATTGAGCGGTGGATAAAATTTCGCCTCGCTGGCCGTCGGCACGGGCAAGTAGCGGATCGCCGCGCAGTCTTGTTGCAAGTCAGTCAGCCAACCCTGCAATCCTGCGGACTCGGCCAGCAGCGCACCACCTCCGAGCAAATAGCCCAGTGCTGAAAGATGCAGCACCGAACGATTGTTGTTACCGCGCTTGAGGTCGGCCACCCCCAGCCAGCAAGCATGCTGGGCCCGGGTCAGGGCCACATAGAGCAGGCGCAGGTCTTCGGCCAGACGCTCGTCATCGGCCTGGGTTATCAGCTCTGGCGTGGCCTTTAAACTCACCCGCGGGTTGCCCGCATCATCGTGATAATGCAGCGGCAAACGGCTGCCATCCACAGGTTTGGTGGAGCAAATAAACGGCAGGAATACCAAGGGGTATTCCAGGCCTTTGGACTTGTGAATGGTCACCACTTTGACCAGTTGCTCGTCACTTTCAAGGCGCAGGATTTGTTCTTCCCCGGCCTGCCCGGATAGCGCCAGGTGCTCGGCCAGATGCCGGATCAGCGCCTGTTCGCCATCCAGTTCGGTGGCGGCCTGCTGCAGCAGTTCGGACAGGTGCAGGACGTTGGTCAATATCCGTTCGCCATCGACACGGGCAATCAGCGCCTGAGGCAATTGGAAGTCATGCAGCAGTCGGCGCAACATGGCCAGCACACCCTGCTTGCGCCAGATCTCGCGGTAGCCCCGGAATTGCATGACCCGGGATTCCCAGGCCAGTTCGTCCTGATTCAGACGTTCGAGTTCAATCAGCGGCAGGTCGAGGGTGATGCAGGCCAGGGCGGCCCGCAGCGGGCGTTCAACGTCCGGCTCGGCACAGGCTTTGAGCCAGGCCAGTACATCGTGGGCTTCCTGGGCGGCGTAGACCGAATCCTTATCAGACAGGTAAACGCTACGTACGCCCCGTGTCGACAATTCACGCCTGACCGCCTGAGCTTCCTTACCGTCACGCACCAGAATGGCAATGTCTGCCGGCAATACACCGCGCAGGGCTTTGCCCGGCTGGGCAAAACCGCACCGACCTTGCTGACCGCCATTGAGCAACTCAACAATTTGGCTGGCACAGGCCGCTGCCAGTTGCTGACGATAAATGACACCTGACAGCGGCTGCTCGGAGGGCAGTTGCCAAAGGGTCAATGCAGTGGCGGGCTGGCCATCCAGTTGCAGGACTTCTTTACGGCCCTGGGATTTGACCGACACAAAGGGCACCGGATTCTCCGGACCTTCGCGGAACAAAAATGCCCCCCGCCCGCTGTCCCGCTGCTCGGCCCGGGCAAATACGTGGTTCACCGCTTCGACCATTACATGGCTGGAGCGGAAGTTGGTATCAAGGGTATGCAGTCGGCCACTGGTGGCGTGACGGGCACGCAAATAGGTGTAGATGTCGGCGCCGCGAAAGGCATAGATCGCCTGTTTCGGGTCGCCGATCAGGAACAGGCCGGTATCGGGACTGTTGTCTTCGATACGGTAGATGGTCTCGAAGATGCGGTACTGCACCGGGTCGGTGTCCTGGAACTCGTCAATCAGGGCCACCGGAAACTGCTCGCGAATCAGGGTCGCCAGACGCTCGCCGCCGTCGGCCTGCAACGCCGCGTCGAGCCGCAGCAGCATGTCGTCAAAGCCCATCTCGGCACGCCGACGCTTTTCTTCTTCAAAACGTTTGCTCACCCAATAAGCGGCGTGTTCAAGAACTGCGGCATCCGGCGTCGGCAAGGCATCAAGCGCGGCTTTCAGGCCGTGCATGGCGTCCAGCGCTGGATGCTGCGGGGGCTCGCCTTTCCAGGCTTCTGCGAAGCCATCGGGGGTCAGGCGGGTGAAACCTGTGCCCAGATCCAGCTGCTCCAGAGATTCGTCAGCCGCCCAGGCACTGAGCTTTTCAAACCAGGGTTCAAAATAACGGGCCTGCATTTTCCTGCCGTCCACCGCTTTGGCGGCCACGGCCTGCAGGCAGATTTCACGCAGCTGCTGGGCCCATTGCAACCAGGGGGTTTTCAGCTGTGCAAGGGCCTGGCGACGTTCCAGCAAACAGGCTTCGATCATCGAGGCCGGTGTTTGCTCCACATTTTCAGGCGCCCTTGAGCTGCCGAACAAGGCTCGAACCCGCGGTAACAAGGCGGCCGGGCCACTCCAGTTGGCGCGCACCCAGTTCAAGGCATCGCCATGCATGGGGTAACAAAACAGTCGCCAGTAATCGCGCAGTACTTCGCCGAGCAAATCGCTGTGGTCGGTTTCCAGGGTCTGGGTAAACAGGCTGCCACTGTCGAAGGCATGTTCACGCAGCATCCGCTGGCACCAACTGTGGATGGTCGAAACGGCAGCTTCGTCCATCCACTGTGCTGCGATATCGAGGCGCCCGGCACAGGCGGCCCATTGCCCGGGCGCGAACTGGTCCCGCAGTTGTGCAACCAGGGCGTCCGGGGCTTCGATCTCGTCACGGAAGAACCGCGCGGCTTCAGCGAGCCGGGTGCGGATACGGTCACGCAGCTCTTTGGTCGCGGCATCGGTGAAGGTCACCACCAGGATTTGCGGGGGTAGCAACTCGCGGCCGAAGCCCGACTCCCCGGCGCCATGCCCCAGAATCAAACGCAAATAGAGTGCCGAGATGGTGAAGGTTTTGCCGGTGCCCGCGCTGGCCTCGATCAGTTGACTGCCGCGCAGGGGAAAGGCCAGGGCCAGAGGTATTTTTTGCTCGTTCATTAGCGGGACGCCTCGCTGTTCAATGAACGCCATGGCGCATCAAAGAGTGGTCGATAGAGGGCATCGCACCACTCTGCAAATTCTTCACTGGCCATCAGGGCCGGGTAATCAGGGAACTGGCGTGCGAGTGCGGCACTTTCGCGACGCTCGCCATCGCTGGTCTGGCCGTCGCCTTCGTAGGCTTTTTGCGCCGCGGCATCGGCTTTGGCCGGATCGGTCTGGGCCAGCCAGGCGAAGGCTGTTTTGACGGCAATGGGTAACGGGCGGCCCATGCCGACTTTCCAGGCCATCAGCAAGTTGCCAAGAATTTCACTGGCGTGCTTGGCCTCCAGAGGCGCGAGCAGCAAGGTGTCATCGCTGGCTACCAACGCAGTGGACATGTCCAGGCCACTGGCGCAAGCGACCAGGTGGTTGACCCAGGGCCGGGTCAAGCGATGCCATTTACGGGTTTTGATCGCGCCAATACTGTTAGGAATAGTCGTGACGGACAGTAGGCCCTTGTCACTGCGTTGATGCAGATTGCTCAGCCAGCCTTCCAGAGTCAGGCCGTTTGCCTCAAAGCTGACGGGAAGCGCGCTATTGAGCGGCGTAGGCCAAAGGGCAAGTAATTGCTGATAGCGCTGTAGTACATCTGGAAGTGGCTCTATCAGTTCTTGCTGCAGACTCTCACCAAAACCGGCCATGGGCAGCAGACCGCTGCCCTGTAAACGCAGGGCTCGGGTGTGCAAGGCCTGTTCAGGCTGGTCTGGCTGTGCCAATGCGGCTTCGAGCAAGCTGTCGCTCAGGGTGTAGCGCTGTAACGCGTCGAGTACGAAGGGTTCCTCGTCTGCCAGAGGCACTTCGGCCGCCTCAAAGAACACTTTCAAACGTTGGCTAAAGAAGTGCCGTACAGGATTACGCAAGAAGTCCTGCAGTTGGGTCAGGTTCAAAGGTTCTTCTTGTTCGTGCGCGGTCAGGATGCCCGGCGCAACAGGTGCCGGTTGGGGCTCGTGCAAACGCTGCCATTCCCGGGCATAGCTGAACAGGTTGGAATTACCTTCATGGAAATAGCGGGTACTGAAGGGTTGAAGCGGATGTTCCTGGGTCATGGCTTGCAGCAAGTCGCCCCCGCCCGCCAGTTGCCAGCCGCTGGCCAGGTGGTCGCGCAGTTGCCCGATCAATACGCAGGCAGGACGCTCGCTGTTGTCGCGAATACTGCGCCCGACCCAGCTGATATAGAGCTGATCCCGTGCAGAAAGCAGCGCTTCGAGCAGCAGGTAGCGGTCATCTTCCCGGCGGGATCTGTCACCCGGGCGGTAGTCACTGCCCATCAGGTCGAAATCAAGCGGTGGTTGCGCACGCGGGTAGTCGCCATCGTTCATGCCCAACAGGCATACCAGCTTGAACGGAATGGCCCGCATCGGCATCAGGGTGCAAAAATTCACCGCCCCGGCCAAAAAGCGCTGCGACAGCTTGCCTTGATCAAGCCCGGCCAACCAGGCTTCACGTACTACGGTTAGCGGTAACTCGTCTTGCAGACCTACCAGCTCACAGGTCTCGAGCCAGGTTTCGCGAAGCTCTTCGAGCTGGGCCAGCAGGTAATCGTCATGTTCGGTTTCTGCCTGGAAAAACAGTTGCACCAATGCCTGCAGGCGCTCGCCCCATTGCCCCGGCAAAGCCGGTCGGGACAGCTCCTGGTGGGCAATTTCCAGAGCGTCCAGCAATGCCACGAGGGGACCGATCAGTACCGCATCGAGACCGCCAATTTCATCATAAGGCTCAATTCCATCGCAGGCTTCGGCGCTACCGACGGCATAACCGAGCAACATGCGGCGCAGGCCAAAGCGCCAACTGTTTTGTTCCAGATGAGCCGGCAAACCGAGGCCGGCCCGTTGCTCTGCATTCAGTCCCCAACGAATCCCCGCACCTTCAATCCAGCGATGCAGGGTCGGCAAGTCGCGCTCTTGTACGTTGAAGCGTGCGCGCAGGGCCGGAACATCCAGCAAGTCGAGAATTTCACTGACGGGAAAACGGCTGTCCGGCAACTTGAGCAGATGCTCGATGGCGATCAGCAGCGGATCACGGCCACGCTGGCCCTGGTCTGCCAGGGTGTAGGGGATGAACCGGCGGTCGTCTCGCTCGATCTGGCCAAATACGGCACGGATATGGGGCGCGTAGCTGTCGATATCCGGCACCATCACGATCACATCCCGCGGCTGCAACTGAGGATATTTTGCGAATCGGGCGAGCAACTGGTCGTGAAGGATCTCGACTTCGCGCTGCGCACTGTGGGCAACCTGGAAGCGGATTGATTGATCCTGTTCCAAATCGACGGCGGGCCATAACTCGCGGGTTTCGCTGAGGGGGCGCAGTTCGAGGATGTCATCCTGCAACTGGTTCAGCTGGTTCAGCGGTTGCACCTCACTGAACAGGTCGATACGGCCATCACGAAAAGCAGCGCGATAACTATTGGGGTCATCGTAGCTGTCGAGCAGATTGATGTAGTCACGCCCTTGTTTGCCCCAGGCAGCAAGCAACGGGTGGGCGTGTTGATGCAGGATATCCAGGTCCAGGGCTGCAGGCATTCCCGCTTTGCGCGCCTGACGTTTGTACTGGTGACGCAGCAGGTCTTTATCCGCAACGATGTCAGACCAGTGATGGCGACAAGGGTTGTGTACGCACAGCAGCACCTGGCTGAAACGGGAAAGTCCGGCCAGGGCTTCGAGCGCCTGGGCGGGCAGTGAAGAAATCCCGAATACAATCACCCTGGCCGGTAAACCGGGCGGCGCTTGCTCAAGGCTGTTGATCTTATCCATGAAGCGCTGGTGAACACCGGCCCGACTCTGGGACATGCCCTCCTCACCCACATCGAGCAATAACGCACGCCAGAGTTCGGCCTGCCAGCAGTTAGCCGGGCTCAGGGCCGGACTTTCACCCCGGGCGTTGCGCAATTGATGGCGGCCTGCGGCCCAATCTTCCAGCCAGTCGGCCCGGTAAACCTGATATTGGTCGAACAGGTCAGCCAGCCGCTCTGACAGCTGATAGCGTTTGCGCAGATCGCTGTCATGGGTAAGGAAGCGCTGCAAGGGTTCGAAGTGCGGCTGATCGATAAGCGCCGGGAGCAAGCGCATCAGGCGCCAGGTCAGCGGGGCCTTATCGAGCAGGGACGTTGCAGGGATTTGTTCACTGCCCAGGACGACTCTATAAAGTTGCCACATGAAACTGCCGGGCAACTGCACGTCTACCGCGGCGGCAATACCACAGCCGCCAAGGTCATCGTCCCGGGCATCTTCCGCCAGAGCCAGCTTCAGCCATTGGGCGATACCGTTGCTCTGCACCAAAGCAATTTCGTTCTCCAAAGGAGCCAGAGGGTAGCGGCGCATCCAGCTCACAACCAGGCTGCGCAACTCATCAAGGCGGTTACCGTGAACCACCATAAAACCCGCATTGAGGGACGTAGCAACCGGCATGACGGCATCCTTAGGAGAGAGCAAATCCAAAGGCGAACCTTATCATTGCCCGGGAGCATTGGTGGAGTATTGCAAGACCGGTCGGGCCCTGCAGTCGCTACCGAAGGCTGCGATAGACAGTAAGTCTTGCGCAAGAGAAGCCCTGTGCCACCTGCTGCCTTGCGCATTCGGCGACTGCAGCAGCGGAAGAGTTGTTGCAGCGTATCGCGGGCTGCAACTTTTCTCGGCACAAAAACAAACCCCCTGTCTGCGTGAGCAGACAGGGGGTTTGGAATTTAATCTTGACGATGACCTACTCTCACATGGGGAAACCCCACACTACCATCGGCGATGCATCGTTTCACTTCTGAGTTCGGGATGGGATCAGGTGGTTCCAATGCTCTATGGTCGTCAAGAAATTCGGTAGCCAGCGCGTTTACCTTACGGTTAACGTTCCAGCGAATGGGTATGTAATAGATTTGTGTGTTGTGCAAACTTTCGGTTTGTATCGTCTTCACACACCGCAACTTGTCTGTTCTTGTCACCAAGAACGCAAATTGCTTGGG
>NZ_VBWF01000010.1:0-1223194 GCF_009910445.1 Pseudomonas sp. 9.1(2019)
TTTTCGAAGGTTCATGAGCGCAGTACCACGCCGCTGTCGTCTTCCCACCAGACGTAAACTTCGTCGTCCCAGGTCGGTCGTGCACCACGGCGCTCGGCGTTGGCCATGAACGACTGCACGATCTTGCCGCCGGGCAGTTCGACGTAGAACACCGAATGGCCACCCAGGTAGGCAATGTCATGCACCTTGCCCCGGGACCAGTTGTACTCGAAGTCCGGCTTGACTGTGGTGACCAGCATTTTTTCCGGGCGAATAGCGTAGGTGGTCGACTTGTCTTCCAGTGACGTAGTGACCCCGTGGCCGACGTAGATATTACGCTCCAGTTCCGGGCAGTGAATGATCGCGAAACCTTCTTCGTCTTCGATCACATCGCCGTCAAAGGCGTTCACGTTACCGATGAACTCACACACCATGCGGCTGACCGGTGCTTCATAGATATCCACCGGGCTGCCGATCTGGGCGATCCAGCCCAGGTGCATGATTGCGATGCGCTGGGCCATGGTCATGGCCTCTTCCTGGTCGTGGGTCACCATGACGCAGGTCACGCCGACGCGCTCGATGATCTCCACCAGCTCGAGCTGCATTTGCGAACGCAGTTTTTTGTCCAGTGCGCCCATCGGCTCATCGAGCAGCAGCAGCTTCGGACGCTTGGCCAGCGAACGGGCCAGGGCCACACGCTGACGCTGACCGCCGGACAATTGATGGGGCTTGCGCCTGGCGTACGGGGTCATGTGCACCAGCTTGAGCATTTCTTCAACCCGGGCGTCGATTTCGCTGGCAGGCAAACGGTCCTGCTTGAGGCCGAAGGCAATGTTCTGGGCTACGGTCATGTGCGGAAACAGGGCGTAGGACTGGAACATCATGTTGATCGGCCGCTCGTAGGGCGGCATGTCGGTGATGTCGACCCCGTCGAGATAAATCCGTCCTTCAGTCGGTCGCTCGAAGCCGGCCAGCATGCGCAGCAGGGTCGACTTGCCGGAACCGGAACCGCCGAGAAGGGCAAAGATTTCGCCCTGATGGATCTCCAGGGACACATCGTCCACGGCAATCGTCTCGTCGAATTTTTTCGTGACCCGATCGAATTTTACCAGCACCTTTTTCGGTGTCTGCTGGCCTTCAAGAACCTTCCTGTAAAGGCTGGAGGCGTTTGCCATGTGAAACTCCCAACAGATTTCAGTCGTCAGGCCAGAAGGGCCCGACATAAGAGTTGATTGCAAGACAGCTGTGGACGGGCTGTCGGTAGTACTTGTTGTTATTGCGGTTTGTTGTTGTAGTGAAGGACGGGCGTGCCAAGACACGCCCTCCTGATTCACGGGGGCAGTTCAGTGTTCAAACAGGTATCGGACTTGTCAGTCAGCGGCTCTCACGAAGCGCTGCACGTTGTCGGCATGCATCGCCAAACGCCTGGAAAATACTCAAGTAGACAGGGTTGTTCATGACCTGCCATTCCGGGTGCCATTGCACGCCGACGGCAAACGCCTCGCTGTGCTCGACAGAAATCGCCTCGATCAAGCCGTCCGGTGCAATGGCTTCGGCGCGCAGACCCGGGGCCAGGCGGTCGATGCCCTGGGCGTGGATCGAGTTGACCTCAAACACCGTGGGCAGATCCAGCGCCTGGAATACACCACCCGGTTGCACGTGAACGGCATGGGCCGGGGCGTACTGCACGGACAGATCCGGGTGATCCGCTTCGCGGTGGTCGAGGGCACCGGGGAGCTCATGCACCTTCTGATGCAGGCTGCCACCAAACGCCACGTTCATTTCCTGAAAGCCTCGGCAAATGCCGAGCACCGGAATCCCCGCCGCAATGGCTGCTTGCAATAGAGGGAGGGTGGTGGCATCGCGCGCCGGATCGTGCTCCGTGCCGGGTGCACTGGCGGGGCCATCATAGTGGACTGGTTGTACGTTCGACGGTGAGCCGGTGAGCAGCAGGCCGTCCAGACGGGCTAGCAGTTCATCTGTTTCTGTCAGTTCGGCCAGGCTGGGAATGATCACCGGGAGCCCTTGCGCCGCGACACTGACAGCCCGCAGGTACTTGTCGCCGCTGACGTGGTAGGGGTGCAGGCCAATCTGTTTGACGCACGCTGTAACGCCGATCAATGGCTTGATTGCCATTTTTATCACCTCGAAGTTTGACACTTGAAGAGCTTTTTCGGAGCTTAGCCTTGTTGATTTTAATTAACAACTTCTATGTAAAAAATTCTAAACACGTAGCTTCGGATCGTCATAATTCGCCGCTATGCCAAAGCTCCGTTGGCACAATATGAGCTAATTTTTGCCTGAAAAATAACGATGAAGGCCCGGGTGTTCGCTATTGACTTCACTTTGCCTTTCGGATTGACTGGGTTTCAGAAACGGCTGTGAACATAATAATTAACATAATAGGTGCCTCATGTCGGTCCCCCTGCGTGCCATTCAGCTCAATGAAGCGAACGCATTCCTTAAGAAATATCCTGAGGTTTTGTACGTCGACCTTCTCATTGCGGATATGAACGGCGTGGTGCGCGGCAAGCGCATCGAACGCACCAGTCTGCACAAGGTCTACGAAAAAGGCATAAACCTGCCGGCATCATTGTTTGCACTGGACATCAATGGTTCTACGGTGGAAAGCACCGGCCTGGGCCTGGACATCGGTGATTCGGACCGCATCTGCTACCCCATCCCCGATACGCTGTGCATCGAGCCCTGGCAGAAGCGCCCGACGGCCCAGCTGTTAATGACCATGCACGAACTTGAAGGCCAGCCGTTCTTCGCTGACCCGAGGGAAGTGTTGCGTCAGGTGGTCAGCAAGTTCGATGACATGGGCCTGACCATTTGCGCCGCCTTTGAACTCGAGTTCTACCTGATCGATCAGGACAACGTAAACGGTCGTCCGCAGTCCCCGCGTTCGCCGGTGTCCGGCAAGCGCCCGATGTCGACCCAGGTGTACCTGATTGATGATCTCGACGAATACGTCGACTGCCTGCAGGACATTCTGGAAGGTGCAAAAGAGCAGGGCATCCCGGCTGATGCGATCGTCAAGGAAAGCGCCCCGGCGCAGTTCGAAGTCAACCTGCATCACGTCAACGACCCGATCAAGGCGTGCGATTACGCGGTGTTGCTCAAGCGTCTGGTGAAGAACATTGCCTACGACCATGAGATGGACACCACCTTCATGGCCAAGCCGTACCCGGGCCAGGCGGGCAATGGTCTGCACGTGCACATTTCGATTCTCGACAAGCAGGGCAATAACATCTTTGCCAGCGAGGATCCCGAGCAGAACGCCGCACTGCGTCACGCGATCGGCGGTGTGCTCGAGACCCTGCCGGCGCAGATGGCCTTTCTCTGCCCGAACGTCAACTCGTACCGCCGTTTCGGTGCCCAGTTCTATGTGCCTAACTCACCGAGCTGGGGCATCGACAACCGCACCGTAGCGGTTCGCGTCCCCACAGGCTCTGCCGATTCGGTACGCATCGAACACCGGGTTGCCGGCGCCGATGCCAACCCGTACTTGCTGATGGCTTCGGTACTGGCCGGTATTCACCACGGTCTGACCAACGAAATCGAACCGGGCCCACCGGTGGAAGGCAACAGCTACGAGCAAAATGAACAGAGCTTGCCGAACAACTTGCGCGATGCCCTGCGCGAGCTGGATGACAGCGAAGTCATGGCCAAATATATCGATCCCATGTACATCGACGTCTTCGTCGCCTGCAAGGAAAGCGAGCTGGCCGAGTTCGAGAACTCCATCTCGGACCTGGAGTACAACTGGTACTTGCACACCGTCTGATTGGCCAACGGCTGTCATTCACAGATAGAACAATTGCGCAGTTGGTGGGGGACGCAGAGCCTGCGTCCCCCACGAATGCGTGCCGCCGGCGTCCGGACCTGCCGGTACGCCGGCGGTGCCCATCGGAGAATTTCATGAAACAAACCCATGTAAACAGCTATTACGCCGCGACCCGAAACCACAGGGCCGAATTCCCGGTGCTCGAGGAATCGGTGGAGTGCGATGTCTGTGTGATCGGCGCCGGCTACACCGGCCTATCCTCGGCCCTGTTCCTTGCCGAGGCGGGCTACAGCGTGACCGTACTTGAAGCGGCCCGGGTCGGTTTCGGTGCCAGCGGTCGCAACGGCGGTCAGCTGGTCAACTCCTATAGCCGGGACGTCGATGTCATCGAGGCCCGTTACGGTGAAAAGACGGCCCGGGTGCTGGGCAGCATGATGTTCGAAGGCGCCGATATCATTCGCCAGCGCATCGACCAGTACGACATCCAGTGTGATTACCGTCCAGGCGGAATTTTTGCCGCGCTGAACAGCAAGCAGCTCAAAGCCCTGGCCGAGCAGAAAAGCAGCTGGGAGGGTTATGGCAACCAGAAACTGACAATGCTCGACGCCGCGGACATCAAGCGCGAAGTAGGCTGTGCCAACTACGTTGGTGGTCTGCTGGACATGCAGGGCGGGCACATCCATCCGCTGAATCTGGCACTGGGTGAAGCCATGGCGTTCATTGGCCTGGGCGGTAAAATTTACGAACAGTCGGCTGCCGTGGACATCACTTACGGCGAGCCGATCACAGTGCGCACCGCCAAGGGTGTAGTACGGGCCAAGTACCTGCTGATCGCCGGTAACGCCTATCTGCCGCAGAACCTCGACAATCGAGTGACCGCCAAAAGCATGCCTTGCGGGTCGCAAATTGCCGTGACCGAACCGCTGCCCGAAGAGGTTGCCCGCAGCCTGATCACCAACAACTACTGCGTTGAAGACTGCAACTACCTGCTGGATTACTACCGCCTGACTGCCGACAATCGTTTGCTGTATGGCGGCGGCGTGGTCTATGGCGCCCGCGAACCGGACGACATCGAAAAACTGATCAAGCCGAAAATCCTCAAGACCTTCCCGCAATTGAAGAACGTCAAAATCGACTATCGCTGGACCGGCAACTTCCTGCTGACCATGTCACGCATGCCGCAATTCGGTCGTATCGAGAAAAACGCCTACTACATGCAGGGTTACAGCGGCCACGGGGTGACCTGTTCGCACCTGGCCGGCAAATTGATCTCGGAAATGATCCGTGGCGATGCCGAGCGTTTCGACGCTTTTGCCTCCTTGCCGCACATGCCGATGATTGGCGGCCGTACCTTCCAGGCGCCGCTTACAGCCATGGGCGCGGCGTACTACGCAATGCGCGACCGTTTCGGTATCTGATAACACCTGGCAAGCGGCTTGATCCCGGGCAAGTCCGCTCCCGGAGGTCTTATATTTAGCGGTCATTTGGCGAACCTGCTGAGCAACACCCGCAAACGTGATTTAATAGCCGCCTTTCACGTTTGTGGTACAGGGGTACGGTGCGATCTACGCCATCCGTCGCCCCCCCATTACCCTTAAGTAGTTCACACATAAGGCTGTCATGGACACGGGCTCACGACTCAAACTAGTACGCGAAAGCTACAAAATGTCCCAGCGCGAGCTGGCCCGACGTAGCGGCGTCACCAATGCCACCATCTCCCTGATCGAGCAGAATCGCGTCAGTCCTTCAGTCAGCTCTCTGAAGAAACTGCTGGAAGGCATCCCCATGTCTTTGGCCGACTTCTTCACCTTCGACCAGCCGCCCCGTGCTCACCAGTACGTGTTCCGGGCCAATGAACAGCCGGATCTGGGCCGTGACGGCTTGCGCCTGTTGCTGATTGGAGCTTCGGTGCCGGGCCGGCAGATGCGTTTGTTGCGCGAGCAATATGCGCCTGGCGCAAGCTCGGGTGAAGAAGCGATAGTGCACGCCGAAGGGGAGGAGTGCGGGCTGGTCACGCGGGGAGTGGTTGAGCTCACCGTAGATGGAATGAGCAGCATCTTGAATGCCGGGGACGGCTATTACTTCCCGACCACGCTACCCCATCGCTTCAGAAATATCGGGGCGGACGAGGCTGAAATCATCAGTGCCAACACCCCCGCCAACTTCTGATCTGAAAGCCGCCCGAAAATCCCTTTTGGGCACTGTGTTTTGTGGGAGCTGGCTTGCCAGCGATTGAACACAGACACCCAGTCGCCCTCATCGCTGGCAAGCCAGGCTCCCACAGATTTACTGTGATCTGAAAAGTTGCCACTCCCCCTGTGGGAGCTGGCTTGCCAGCGATTGAACAAAGACACCCGGTCCCCCGCATCGCTGGCAAGCCAGGCTCCTACAGATTTGCTGTGTGCTGAAAAGTTGCCACTCCCCTGTGGGAGCTGTGTGCTGAACAGTGGTGTGCACTGCCACTCCCCTGTGGCAGCTGGCTTGCCAGCGATTGAACAGAGATACCCAGTCGCCCTCATCGCTGGCGAGCCAGCTCCTACAGATTTGCTGTGTGCTGAAAAGTTGCCACTCCCCCTGTGGGAGCTGGCTTGCCAGCGATTGAACACAGACACCCGGTCCCCCGCATCGCTGGCAAGCCAGCTCCTACAGATGTGCTGTCATCTGAAAAGTTGCCACTCCCACTGTGGGAGCTGGCTTGCCAGCGATTGAACAGAGATACCCAGTCCACCGCATCGCTGGCAAGCCAGGCTCCCACAGATTTGCTGTCATCTGAAAAGTTGCCATTCCCCTGTGGGAGCTGGCTTGCCAGCGATGGCCTTTGGCCGCCACCCCCGAGCCGCGGCACCGGCAAGCAAATGTCGGCAGCGGGTCGAACTGGGCAATGATTAATCCCATATAAAGGGACGCGGAATCATATATTGAACTGTTGTCGCGACTGGTTTATCGTCTGGCCATAACCAAGGGATCAGGCGGCTGTCGGGTTCCTAAAATAAATACAACAAGAGGTTTTCCCCATGACAGGTCCTTCGCTGGACAGTTGTCTGCATGCCAGCACCATGAAGAAGCTCAACCTGAAGCTGATTCCCTTCCTGATGTTGTTGTACATGGTGGCTTACATTGATAAGTCGAACATTTCGGTGGCGGCGTTAACCATGAACGCCGACCTCGGGCTCAGCGCGCGCATGTACGGCATCGGCGTGGGTCTGTTCTTCCTCACCTACATTCTGTTCGAAGTGCCCAGCAGCATCATCCTGACCCGGGTCGGTGCACGGCGTTGGATTGCGCGGATCATGATCACCTGGGGCATCATCGCCGCCGGCATGAGCCTGATCCAGAGCGCCAACCAGCTCTACGTGATGCGCCTGTTGCTGGGTGCAGCCGAAGCCGGTTTCACCCCCGGGATCATCTACTACCTGTCCCAGTGGTATCCGCGCAGTGACCGCGCCCGGGCCATGTCATGGTTCTACATCGGCGCGGCGCTGGCGTCGGTGATCGGCTTGCCGCTGTCGGGTGCCTTCCTGCACCTGGACGGTTTGCTGGGCATCAACGGCTGGCGCTGGCTGTTCTTTCTCCAGGGCATTCCTGCGGTGGCGCTGGGCATCGTGGTCCTGCGCTACATGCCAGATTCTCCCGCCACTACCAACTGGCTGGACAGTGCGCAAAAAGCCTGGCTCAGCCGCACCATCGAGGCCGAACAGGCGACCACGGTCATCTCGCACAAGGATGCCTGGCATGTGGCATTTCGCAGTCGCCAGGTGTGGTTGCTGAGTCTGTTCTGGTTGCTACAGGCTTTCGGCACTATCGGGGTGACGCTGTTTTTGCCGCTGATCGTGCAGTCGGTATCAAAGCAAGGTTCGTTTGTGGTCAGCCTGCTGTCGGCGATGCCGTTTTTCCTGGCCTGTGTATTCATGTACGCCAACGGCCGCCATTCCGACCGCACCGGTGAGCGGGGCTGGCACCTGGGCGGGCCACTGTTGCTGGCCGGGGGCATGCTGGGGTTGGCGGTGTTTACCGGCAATCAGTGGCTGGCCTACGTGATGCTGGTGGTGGCGGTCGGCCTGAACTGGGCGGCGACCCCGGTGTTCTGGGCCACGACTACCGAGTACCTGTCCGGGCCAGCGGCCGCTGTTTCGATTGCCTTGATCAACTCCATTGCCAACATCGCCGGGCTTGGTCTGCCACCGGTCATGGGCTGGATCAAGGACACCACCCTCAGCTATGACTACGCCTTGTTGATGGTCGCCGTCGCCTTGCTGGCCGGTGGCGTGCTGGGGCTGTACCTGGGGGGGCAACGCAAGCGCCAGGTCGTACGTGATGCTATACGGGAGGGCCGCGAAAATGTTCACAGTGCTTAAAGTGGCGCGTCTGCCGGACATGCTCAGCGAACGTTTACATGCCCGATATGAGGTGCTGGAATGCAGCGAGAGCGGTGCCGGACTCGATGCACTGAAGGCGCGGGGAATCCGTGCCATGGTCGCCAATGGTGAGTCGCGGGTGGGGGCCGAACTGATCGGGCGCCTGCCTGATCTGCAAGTGATAGTGGTGTTCGGTGTCGGTTACGACGGTATCGATGTCGAGTTCGCCCGGGCCCGGGGCATTGTGGTGACCCACACCCCGGACGTGCTGACCGAAGACGTTGCCGATTTCGCCATTACCTTGATGCTCGGCACCGCCAGGCGCATTGCCAGGGCCGATCAGTTCGTGCGGTCCGGGCAATGGCAGCAAGGTCCGTTCGGCTTTACCCGCAAGGTCAGCGGCGCGCGTCTGGGCATCGTCGGGCTGGGGCGCATCGGCATGGCGATTGCCCGGCGCGCGGCGGCGTTTGACATGCGCATCAGCTACCACGGGCGGCGTCCGTTGGCGGTTGAGTATCCTTACTCTTCATCGCTGACCGAGCTGGCTGCAGCTGTGGATTTTCTGGTGATTGCCGTGGGCGGCGGGGAATCGACCCGGCACCTGGTGGATGCCACGGTGCTCGCGGCACTGGGCAGTGAAGGCATCCTCATCAACGTGGGGCGTGGCAGCGTGGTTGATGAGGCCGCGCTCGCCAGCGCACTGGCCGAGGGTCGTCTTTTGGGGGCCGGGCTGGATGTGTTCGAGGATGAACCACGGCCTCATCCCGGCTTGTTGGGGCTGGACAATGTGCTGTTGGCGCCACATATGGCCAGTGCCACCTGGGATACCCGCAGGGCGATGTCCGACCTGACCCTGGCCAATCTGGCTGCGCATTTTTCCGGTGCTGACTACCCGTCACCTATCCCGCAGTGAATGGCCATTTTACTGCGCGGATCTGTTGCGCCCGGGGTTCCGGCCCCGGCCTCATGCAGGGAAATCCTTGAGGTCTCCGGCAACGCCAGGCCACCGAGCAATGCCAGCAGTGCAACGGCTATCAGGTAGAAGGCTGGCGACAGGTTGCTGCCGGTGGTGCTGATCAGCCATGTCGCCACCAGCGGTGCGGTACCGCCGAAGAGGGTGTAGGCCATGTTGTAGGTAATGGCCGAGGCGGTGTAGCGAGTGCGGGTCGGAAAGGTTTCCGAGAGCAGGGCGGCGGTTACTACCCCGCACAGCACCGCGCCCACCGCCAGCAGCATGACACCGATGATGGACGCTGCGAAGCCGCCGGAACTGGCCATCAGGAACGATGGATAGACCACAACCATCAGCAGTGCACAGGCCGTCATCACCGTAACCCTGCGCCCGACGCGGTCTGAATACAGTCCTGCCAGCGGGCAGATCGCGGCGGCAAACAGCAAGGCAATCAGTGAAACCAGCAACGCCGTTGCCCGACTCAGGCCCCCGGCTACTTGCAGGTAGGTCGCGAAGTAGGTGGTGAACATATAGAAGGACAACGCCGTCAGCGACACAAAGGCGCCCAGGCAGCAGATGGCCGCGCCATGGTTGCGCAGGGTTTCCTTGAGCGGGGAGTGGGCCACCGCATGTTCCTCGGCCACCGCCTGGAATGCCGGGGTTTCATCCAGCTTCAGACGCATGTAAAGCCCCACCAGACCCAGTGGTGCCGCAATCAGGAACGGCAGGCGCCAGCCCCAATCGGCCATGGCCTGTGCCGATAGCGACGCCTCGAGGGCATAGGCCACCACGGCCGCCGCAGCGAAGGCACAGAAGGTCGATACCGGCAGGAAGCTGCCATACCAGGCCCTTTTATCATCAGGAGCGTGTTCCATGAGGTAGGCGCAGGCACCGGCGTATTCACCCCCGGCGCTAAAGCCCTGGGCGCAACGGATCAGGGTCAACAGGATCGGCGCCATCACGCCAATGGCGGCATAGACAGGCAGCACCCCGATCAGTGTGGTGGCACCCGCCATCAACAGAATGGTCATCGCCAGGGTTCTTTTGCGACCGATGCGGTCACCCAGCATGCCGAAGAAAATGCCGCCAAGGGGACGGAACGCAAAGGCTACGGCGAATACGGCGAAGGTCTTGAGCAGCGCGGCACTGGCATCACTGCTGGGGAAAAACTGCTGGGCGATGGTGGTGGCCAGAAAGCCATAAACCGCGAAGTCGAACCATTCGACGAAGTTCCCGATGGCCGCGGCGGCAATGACTTTTCTCAGGGTTTTGGGGCTGACCTGCCCGGTGATGGCACTCGTCATGCTGAACCTCGACATTTCATCAGAATGCTTTCGATTATCGAGGCAGTCAGTGAAAGGGTTCGCTTCAAAAGTGTCATCGGCGTAGTCAGCACCGACGTCCTGCCTCTCAGCCGCCTTTGGTGGAGACGATACTCGCCACCAGGCGGGGCTTGCAGTTCAGATAAGCCGACGATTGCAGCCAATGCTGATCGGGGTACCAGGCAAACATGAACTGACCGTCCTTGAGTTTGTCTACCACCTGGCGCGCCACTTGCGGGCGTACGGCAGGGCAGCCCTGACTGCGGCCGATGCGGCCCTGGGTCTGGCTCCACAACGGGTTCACATAGCTGGCAGGGTGAATCACGATGGCCCGCTCACGGGCACTGTCATTGATACCCGGCTCCAGGCCGTCCATGCGCAGTGAGTAACCGTTGGCACCCTGGTAGCTTTCCTGGGTGCGGAACAGGCCAAGGCTGGATTGATGGCTGCCTTCGTTATTGGAGAATTGAGTGGCGAAGTTTTCCCCGGATTTTTGCCCGTGGGCCACCAGGTCACGCAGCACCAGGGTCTTCTTGCGCAAGTCGAAGATCCACAGGCGGCGGGCCGTGGAAGGTTGCGAATAGTCGATGACTGCAAGGTTTTGTGCGGGGCTGGCGCCACTGCTGACGGCGCATTGCATGGCACTGAGGGCGCTTTTAAGTACCTGGGGATTGAGTTCCGGAGCGGCCTGGGCGAGGCTGTTGTAAAGCCCTGGTGAAGAAGTATTGGCGGCGAACGCTGGGCTGCACAAGGCTCCCAGGGTCGCGGCGACCAGAAAAAGTCGTCGCAAAGAAATCAGCATAGATTAAGAGTTTCCACTGTTGAATTGGCTCCTGACACTCCATCGAGTTAATGGCGATCCTTTATTTACTGCTAGCCTTCAGGGTTGCCGTGACGGCTGTTACGGTGACCGCCAACGTGACGGCCATGGATTGGAGTAAAGCAGTTGATCAAAAAACAGGCATTTTACTTGAGCATTGCCTTGCTCGCGTCGCCATTGGTCGCATGGGCCGACATGCCCCCCGACCAGCCTGACAACCCCCTGCAGCAGACCCTGCTACAACTGCCCCAGGCCTGTCCGACCCTGGCGTCCGGCCTGACGCCTCAGACCCAGGCACTTTTGCAGGCCTTTTATGAAGGCCAGAACTACCAGCCGGTATGGGCACAAGAAGGGCGTCTGGCCGCTCTGCAGGCCGCCTTGCCACAGCTGGCCGACGACGGGCTCGACCCGCTCAATTACCCCTTGCCCGAGGGCCAGGACCTGTGTGCCGACATCGACACCAGCCGTCAATATCTGCAAGCCCTGCACGATTTGCATTTTGGTCGCCTGACGCAAAGCCGCTTTGAACCGGTCTGGCACGCCAACGCTGTAGAGGTAGATCCCCAGGCCGAACTGCTGGCAATCGCCGGGCCCGGGGTGCAGAACGTGGCAGCTGCTTTTGCACAGGCCCGTCCCGCCCTTGAGCAATATCAAGACTTGCGCCGGGTCTATGCCCGGGAGCGCCAGCAGCCGCTGCCCCAGTGGCAGCCGATCGCGGATGGCCCCTTGCTGCGCCCCGGCATGCAGGATGCGCGGGTACCGGCACTGGCCAGGCGTCTGGCCAGCGAGGGTTACCTGAGCGGTGAGCCGCAGATCGTCAACAACACCTACTCCAATGAGCTGGCCTCGGCGGTCAAGAGCTTCCAGCTCGATCACTCGCTACAGGCCGATGGCGTTGTCGGGCCGGGCACTGTTAAAGAGTTGAACGTCAGTCCGGCAACCCGCCGCGAGCAACTGCGGATCAATCTGGAGCGTTTTCGCTGGATGGCCCGGGACTTCGAACCCACCAGCCTGCTGGTCAATGTTCCGGCTGCACAGTTGACCGTGTTCCAGAACGGCCAGCCGGTATGGCAGACCCGCACCCAGGTCGGGCGGGCCGACCGGCAGACGCCGTTGCTCAAGTCCCGGGTGACGCGCCTGACCCTGAACCCGACCTGGACCATCCCGCCGACCATCTTCAAGGAAGACAAACTGCCGCAGATTCGCCGCGATCCGTCTTTCCTCAGCAAGCATGACCTGCAGGTACTCGACAGCAGCGGGCAGCCGCTGGCGGTACAGAGCATCGACTGGGACCGTCCGGGCAACATCCTGCTGCGTCAGGGTGCCGGGCCGCGCAACCCGCTGGGGCGTATCGTCATCCGTTTCCCTAACCCGTTTGCCGTGTACCTGCACGACACCCCCAGCCAGGCCCTGTTCAGTAAAGGCCCCCGTGCCTTCAGTTCAGGCTGCGTGCGGGTCGAGTCGGTGTTCCAGTTGCGCGACCTGCTGGTGACCCCGGCGGAGAAGGCCCGCACCGAGGAATTGCTGGCCACCGGGCGCACCACCGAGTTCAGGCTGTCCAACCCGGTGCCTATCCTCATGACGTACTGGACCGCCCATGCCGACAAGAACGGCAAGGTGGTGTACTCACCGGACATTTATAATCGTGACCCGGCATTGATATCGGCCCTGGCCGCCAAGCGCTGATGTCCGTTTCAACCTTGAACTGATCTGCGAGACCTGCAATGACTCAATCCCGTTTTACCGACCTGGTGGGCATTGCCCATCCGATCATCCAGGCTCCGATGCTGGGGGCGGGGGCAGCAATGATGATTGGCGTGGCCAGGGCCGGAGGGCTGGGCTCCCTGGCCTGTGCCACCCTGACCCTGGAGGGGGTACGCGCCGAAGTGGCGGCCTTTCGTGAAGCCTGCGATCAACCGTTCAATCTGAACTTCTTCTGCCATCAGGCCCCGGAACCCGACGAGGCCCGGGCCCGGCAGTGGAAGTCGTTGTTCAAGGATTATTACCGCGAACTGGGAGTGGACTATGACGCGCCGACCCCGGTGTCGAGCCGTGCGCCTTTTGATGAGGCCGCCTGCGCCCTGGTTGAAGAGCTGCGTGCACCGGTGGTCAGCTTTCACTTCGGCCTGCCGGCTCCGCACCTGTTGGCCCGGGTCAAAGCCTGCGGGGCGAAGATTTTAAGTTCCGCCACCACCGTTGAAGAAGCGCAGTGGCTGGAGCGCAACGGCTGTGACGCGATCATTGCCATGGGCTACGAAGCCGGTGGCCACCGCGCGATGTTTTTGAGCAATGAGCTGGCGACCCAGATCGGTACCTTTGCCCTGGTGCCGCAAATTGTCGATGCGGTATCCGTGCCGGTGATTGCCGCAGGTGGCGTGGCCGATGCCCGGGGTATCGCCGCGGCTTTTGCTCTGGGTGCCTGTGCCGTGCAAATCGGCACGGCCTACCTGTTCTGCCAGCAGGCCAAACTTGCCCAGCCCCATTACCGCGCCTTGCGCGAAGCCGCCCCCGGCAGCACCGCCCTGACCAACCTGTTCACCGGTCGACCGGCTCGCGGCATCCTCAATCGGGTGATGCGAGAGCTGGGGCCGATGAACTCCCAGGCCCCGGAGTTCCCGTTGGCGGGCGGCGTACTACTACCGCTCAAGGCCAAAACCGAGCCTGCCGGTTCCGGGGATTTCATCAACCTGTGGGCGGGCCAGGCCTTCGCACTGAGTCCGGGACGCAGCGCCCAATTGTCGTCCGAGGAACTGACCCGCAAGTTGGTCGCTGACTACGCCGCGCGTTCCACATGCAAATAGCGGGTCTGCGCGGCGTGGGTGGAGGTGCGAATTAAAAGTATGATCGAACCGACCACCGGCAGGCTCACCAGCAGCAAGCCGTAGCGCAACGATTCAATGCCAAAACGTGGCAGCAGGGCATCGCTGAACAAACCGGCGAGCAAAGGCCCGACCCCGACCCCCAGCAGTGTCGAAATAATGGTTTGCAAGGCCATCGCCGTGCCCCGGCGATTGGCCGGCACCAGTTGCGTGACCAGGTTGTAGGACGGCGCCACCCACCACACCACAAAAAAACTGTACAGCGCGCACCACAGCATGGCGCTGGGGATCGGCACGCCTGCAACCTGGGTCCAGACCGTGTCGGGCCACAACAAATAGGCGAACAGTGCGCTGATCGCGGCCACGTGCCCGATCACCGGAATACCCACTTGCCAGTGCGGATTGCGCGGCGTCAGGTGGTCGCTCAACCAGCCGCTGAACAACGCCCCGATACCGGCAAAGCCGCCACAAATAAACCCGGCCAGGAGTCCGGCGTGCTGCAACGACAAGCCATGGGAGCGCACCAGAAAACTGGTGTTCCACATGCCGATGGCATAGGAGCTGAGGGTGGTCAGGCCCCCGGCCATGATCAGGCAGCGGTAAGCGGGCAGGGCCCAGAGTGCGCGGGCTTCGCGGCTCAGGCTTTGCAGGGGATGCGCGGCATGGGCGCTGGCCAGATCCCAACGGCCACGGGCCGGGTCCTTGACCACGAAGGCCAGCACCAGGGAAAACAGCAGCGCCGGCATGCCAATTACGATAAACGCCATGCGCCAGCCATACTGCTCGACCACCCAGGCGCCGAGGCTCAAGCCGATCACCGCCGAGAAGGTCGGTGCAGCGGTGAAACAACTGATGGCAAACGAACGGCGCTGGGGCGGGTACAAATCGGCAATGATCGACATCGACGCCGAGGTGGTGGGCGACTCGCTCACCGCAACCGCCATGCGCGCCAGGGCCAGCATCCAGAAACTCACGGCCAGGCCGCAGACCATGGTCGCCACGGCCCACAGCAGGCACGCCATGGCCAGCAGGCGGGTGCGCGACATGCGATCGGCCAGACGCCCGGCAGGCAAGCCGAGCAGGGCGTAGACCCCGGCAAATGCCAGCCCGGAAATCAGCCCCATGGCCGTGTCACTGACGCCGAATTCGAGCTTGATCGGTTCAATCATGACCGCCAGGATCTGCCGGCCGACAAAGTTGTCGGCAAACACCGCAGCCAGCAACAACAGCAAAGCATGGCTGCGCCAGCCGACGTTAGGGTTGGACATAATCGGTTTTCCTGTCAGATAAAAACGCCAAAGGCGCTGACCCACATTGCGTCAGCGCCTTTGCCAAACCCCTGCCTCAGCCCCGGCGGCGAGCCAGGGTCATGGCGGTATCTTCGATCATGTCTTCCTGGCCGCCGACCATGCCGCGTCGGCCCATCTCCACCAGAATTTCCCGTGCCGGTACGCCGTACTTCTTCTCGGCGCGCTTGGCGAACAGCAGGAACGAGCCATACACACCGGCATAGCCCATGGTCAGGGCGTCGCGATCGCTGCGGATCGGGAAGTCCATGATCGGCACGACCAGGTCTTCAGCCACGTCCTGGATGCCAAACACGCTGACCCCGGTTTCAATGCCCATGCGGTCACAGACCGCCACCAGGATTTCCATCGGCGTATTGCCCGCGCCGGCGCCCAGACCTGCGGCGGCCGCATCGATCCGGGTAGCCCCGGCTTCGATTGCGGCGATGGAGTTGGAGACCCCCATCGACAGGTTGTGATGGCCGTGAAAACCGATCTCGGTGTCCGGGTGCAACGCGGCCCGCATGGCCGCTACCCGGGCCTTTATGTCATGGGGCAGCATGTAGCCTGCGGAGTCGGTGAGGTAGATGCAGTTGGCCCCGAAGCTCTCCATCAGCTTGCCTTGCTTGACCAGCCCTTCGGGGCTGTTCATGTGCGCCATCATCAGAAAGCCCACGGTGTCCATGCCCAGCTTGCGGGCATAGGAAATGTGCTGTTCGGAGACGTCTGCCTCGGTGCAATGGGTGGCGACCCGGATTGTGTTGACCCCCAGCTCGTAGGCCATTTGCAGGTGATCCACGGTTCCGATACCCGGCAACAGCAAGGCTGAAACCTTGGCCTGCTTCATCATCGGGATTACCGCCGACAGGTATTGCTCGTCGGTATGCGCCGGAAAACCGTAGTTCACCGAACTGCCGCCCAGGCCATCGCCGTGGGTCACCTCGATCAAAGGCACACCGGCAGCATCCAGGCCGCAGGCGATGTCTTTCATTTGTTGCAGGGAGATCTGGTGACGCTTGGGGTGCATGCCGTCGCGCAGGCACATGTCATGCACGGTGATTTTTTTGCCGCGAAGATCCATGGATAGCTCCTTAAGCGAGGGCAGGTTGAGGGGCGGTGGCCTTGAGTTGCAGCTCGCCGTTGAGCATTTGCTCGGCAAACATCTCGGCCGTACGCGCCGCCGCAGCGGTCATGATGTCGAGGTTGCCGGCGTACTTGGGCAGGTAGTCACCGAGGCCTTCGACCTCCATGAAGATCGAGACCCGATTGCCGTCAAATACCGGGCCGTTCACCAGTTTGTAGCCCGGTACGTACTTCTGTACCTGCTGGATCATGTCGGTAATTGCCAGGGTAATCGCCGTCTTGTCCGGCGCGGTTTCGGTCAGGCAATGCACGGTGTCGCGCATGATCAGCGGTGGCTCGGCAGGGTTGACGATAATGATCGCCTTGCCTTTTTTCGCGCCGCCGACCTGCTCGATGGCAC
The DNA here is from genome assembly GCF_009910445.1 of Pseudomonas sp. 9.1(2019). Classification (NCBI taxonomy): domain Bacteria; kingdom Pseudomonadati; phylum Pseudomonadota; class Gammaproteobacteria; order Pseudomonadales; family Pseudomonadaceae; genus Pseudomonas; species Pseudomonas sp. 9.1(2019). Next base: position 16,807 of record NZ_VBWF01000010.1, read on the forward strand.
TGGCGGTGGTGCGGGTGAATTCGTCGATATTCTTGCGCGTGCCCGGGCCGACCGATTTGGACGCCGCCGTGGCCACGATCTCGGCATACGCCACGGGCTGCACGCTGGATACTGCAGCCACCAGCGGAATTGTCGCCTGGCCGCCGCAAGTGACCATATTGACGTTCATCACGCCGCGTTTGAGATTGGCTTGCAGATTGACCGGTGGCACGCAATACGGGCCGATGGCCGCAGGTGTCAGGTCGATCATCAGCACCCCCAGCTCATTGAGCTTGCGGCTGTTTTCGGCATGCACGTAAGCGGAAGTGGCATCGAAGGCAATCTGGATATTGTCCGCCAGGACGTGGGGCAACAGGCCGTCGACGCCGTCACTGGTGGTCTTGAGACCTAACTCGCGGGCGCGGGTCAGGCCTTCGGAGGTGGCATCGATACCGACCATCCACACAGGCTCCAGCACCTCGCTGCGCAGCAGTTTGTACAGCAGGTCGGTGCCAATGTTGCCCGGCCCGATCAGGGCACACTTGATTTTATTGCTCATGGTAAGCCTCTCGAACTGGGTTTAAGACACAAAGCGCAGGCGTGCAGAACCCAGGCCGCTGAGGGTCAGGCTGACCTCGTCGCCGGGCAGCACCGGTACCAGCGGCGCTAGGGCCCCGGACAGAATGATTTCGCCTTTGCGAAACGGAATATCGAATTTGCCCAGGGTGTTGGCCAGCCAGGCCACTGCCGCGCAGGGGTGACCCTGCACCGCCGAACCGAAGCCGTTGCCGGCCGGCTGGCCGTTTTTCAGCAGGTGCAGTTCGACCTTGGCCAGGTCCAGATCACGGGGATCGATGCGCTGCTCGCCCAGGGCAAACACGCCACATGAGGCGTTGTCGGCCACGGTGTCCTGAATGCGGATTTTCCAGTCGGCGATGCGCGAATCGACAATCTCGAAACACGGCACCACCCATTGGCTGGCCGCCATCACGTCCTCGGCGGTAATGCCGGGCCCGTGCAGATCCTCGCCGAGAATAAAGGCGATTTCACCTTCGGCCCGGGGCTGCACCAGCAGATTGGCGCTGAAGCTGACATCGCTGTTATCGGCGACCTGCATACGGTTGGTCAAAAAGCCGAAGTCGGGCTGATGCACATCGAGCATGTCCTGCACGGCACGGCTGGTGACCCCGATCTTCTTGCCGATCACCTGTTCACCGAGGGCTTCGCGCCGTTGCAGGAAGCGCAATGAAATCTGATAGGCCGTTTCCAGCGTCAGGTCCGGGTAACGCTGGGTCAGCGGCTGCAGGCTGCGGCGTTCGAGCAGCGCGTGAAACAGTTCATCGCCCAGGGCTTCAATCAACTTCGGGTCCATAAACACTCTCTCTAAAATCCGGAAAATATGAGTCACTGTGGGGGCTGGCTTGCCAGCGATGGATTGCGCACGCTCTGACTGCAAAACCCAATCGTGTGCAGCACTGGCAAGCCAGCTCCCACAGGTTCATGGGTACAGCGTCAGCCCGGCCAGACGCTGGACTCGGCACCGCCGTCCACTTCCAGAATCTTGCCGGTCACCCAGCGCGACGCCGGGGTGGCCAGGTACAGTGCGGCGGCACCAATATCTTCCACCTCGCCCAGACTTTGCAGCGGCGTGGCCTTGATCATGACGTCGCGCATGGCCACCGGCAGGACGCGGTTCAGGGCGTCGGTCAGGATCGGTCCGGGGGCAATCCCGTTGACCCGCACCAGCGGCGCGAAATCCTGGGCCAGCAGACGGGTCATGTGGCTCAGAGCGGCTTTGGCCGTGCCGTAGGCGCTGAACTGGGTTTGCGCGTAGCGCGCCGCCCCCGAGGTGATATTGATAATGTTGCCCGCGCCTGCAGCGCGCATATGGGGCACGCAGAGCTGGCACAGGTGATAAGCCGAGGACACGTTAAAGCGCATGATCTCTTCAAAACGCTCGACGCTCAGGGTCAGCGGATCGTTCGGACCGGCGCCGCCAGCGTTATTCACCAGGTGGGTGATGCTGCCCATGTGTTCACGCGCCTGGGTCACCAGGGCGCTGCGCTGCTCGCTGTCATTCACGTCACAGCTCAGGGCCAGGGCCCGGCGTCCTAAAAGGCGGACCTCTTGGGCAACCGCTTCAACGTCGCCCAGGGTACGTGCCGCCAGCACCACATCGGCGCCGGCTTCGGCGTAGGCCAGGGCAATGGCCCGGCCAATGCCGCGGCCGCCGCCGGTAATCACCGCCACACTGCCGGTCAGGTCAAATCGCGAAATAATGCTCATACATAATCCTTTATTAACGGGGAGCCCACAGGTCAGGCAGTCCCGGGTCGCTGACACTGATCAGTCGCTTGAGGAGCACCTTGAGCGCCTGGGCATCGCCGGGGCCTAGTTTGGCCGAGACGTTCTCCTCAACTGCCTTGGCCAGGGCCAGCTGTTGCAAAGAGGCTTCACGGCCGGTGGCGGTCAGGACGTAGCGCGGTTCATGGTTGCTGCCCTCCAGTGCCACCAGATTCTGTTTTTCCAGGAAGCGCATGCTGGCCAGCGTGACCACGTGCCCGGTGTAGCTGACGAAGGTGTTGATCTCGTTCAGGGTCAGGTTGTCGCGAATGCACAGCACGGAAAGGATGAAAAACGCATGTTCGTCCAGTTGCTGGTTGCTCAACAGGCGATGCAGGGCGTCCAGCAGCTGGTAGTGGGCGCGGCCCAGCAAATACCCCAGCAAATCCTCGGTGTAGCTGCATTCCGGAGGTGGCGGGGTGGTTGCCAGGCGCAGCTCGCTACGGGGCTTGCGGGTTGCCAGTGCGTACTGGCCGCTCTGGAACGCCAGCGGCGCGCGGTCGCTGTGATCAAAGGCGAGCACCTCACCGACAAAAATCACATGGTCGCCGCCTTCATATTGAAAGGCTGTACGGCACTGAAAGCGAGCAGTGCAATCCTGTAGCAGCGGGGCTTCGCTGATACCGCTGTCGAGTTCGATTTCGGCGAACTTGTTTTCGCCCTGCATGGCAAAGCGCCCGGACAGAGGTTCCTGTTCGGTCGACAGCACGTGCACGTTCCAGTGTTTGCCCGAGCTGAATACCGGCAGGCTGCGGGCGGACTTGGCCAGGCTCCACAGCACCAGCGGCGGATTGAGCGACACCGAGTTGAAGCTGTTGGCGGTGATCCCGATAGGTGATCCGTCTTCAGCCTGGGTGGTGATGATGGTCACCCCGGTGGTGAAGGTACCGAGTGCGGTACGGAATGCCTGGGGATCGAAACTGCTTTGCATTGCCATGACGAACCTCATGGATTGAATTTTCGTGCTTGCAGTATTCCCCTCGCAGTGGGGCCCTACATCGTCTTAATGGACTAACGAATACAGCCGATTATCGTCCGATCGGACGAGGCGTGGAGGGTCGTAATTGTCTAGCGTCGGCGCATTAAAACGATGCCAAGAGGACTGATCCATGACATGCAGCAGTACGGCCCCAGAACAGCTGTCCAGCCTGTTGGCAGCGCAAAAAAAAGCCTTTATCGAGGCCGGTCCGGTCAGCGTTGAACAGCGTCAGCAACGGATCCAGCGGGTGATAGAGCTGCTGGTGCGTTATCAGCAGCCGTTGGTTGAAGCCATGGATGCGGACTTTGGTGGCCGGCCCCAGGGTTTTTCGTTGATGAATGATGTGCTGGGTTCACTGGCATCGCTCAAATATGCCCGCGACCATGTTGCGCACTGGGTGCAGGACGAGCCGCGCGAGGTATTCGCCCCCTATGACCAGTTGGGCGCCAAGGCCTGGGTGATGCATCAGCCCAAGGGCTCGATCGGGATCATGGGCACCTGGAACGCGCCGCTGTTCACCTTGCTCAGTCCGCTGGCCTGCGTGCTGGCCGCGGGTAACCGGGCCATTCTCAAACCCTCGGAAGTGGTACCGCGCACAGCCGAGGTGCTGGCCCGGGCCTTCGGTGAATTGTTCGATACGCTGGAAGTCGCGGTGGTGCTCGGTGATGCAGACCTGGCCCAGGCGTTTACTTCGCAGCCGTTTGACCATCTGGTATTTACCGGCAGCACTGCCGTGGCGCGCTCGGTGATGCGCAACGCGGCCGAAAATCTGGTGCCGCTGACCCTGGAGCTCGGGGGCAAATCGCCGGTGATCATTTCCCGCAGCGCCGATCTGGCCAAGGCTGCATTCAGCATTGCCGTGGCCAAAGCCAACAACGGCGGGCAGATTTGTATCAATCCGGACGTGGTGTACGTGCCCCGAGAGCAATTGGGAGACTTTATCGGCGCCCTTGGTGCGGCTTACAACGAGCTGTTGCCGACCGTGGCCGACAATCCGGATGTGGTGGCCGTGGTCAACGCCCGGCACTTGCAGCGCATAGAAAGCTACGTGCAGGACGCCCGACAGCGGGGCGCCCGGGTGGAGAGCTTCCCGCGGGAGCTGGAGGCTGATCCCCAGGCGCGGCGTCGCCCCCTGCAAGTGGTGATCGATCCGCCCCGTGACAGCCTGATCATGCAGGAAGAAATCTTTGGGCCGGCGCTGGTGGTGCTGCCCTACGATGAGATCGACCGGGCGCTGGCGGACATCAATTCACGGGATCGACCGTTGGCCCTGTATTACTTTGGCCAGAGCGAAGAAGAGCGGCGTCATGTACTGCAGCGCACTATCTCGGGCGGCGTGACCATCAACGACGTGATGATGCACGCGGCCATGCACGACGCGCCGTTTGGTGGCATTGGTGCCTCCGGCATGGGGCATTACCACGGCCGTGAAGGCTTCCTCGAGTTCAGCCACATGCGCACCGTTTTCAAGGCTGCGGCCCATGATCCGCGCCGCGAGTGGGGCATGTTGCCGCCCTATGGCGAACACTTCCAGGCGACCATGCAGTCGATGGTCACCCCTGACTGATTCCACCCAGAAATAAATCAACCCTGCAGGAGCGTGCTTGCTCGCGATGCCGGCAACCCGGCGGTTCAGACCGGTCGGGGTGTCGCAATCGCGGGCAATCCAGTGTCGAGCGGTTGCTCCTGCCCATAACAACAAGATGTGATCCGGAGAGATATTTTGCCAATCCCTGCTGCTACCCCAGAAGACACCCAGACCCCGGCCGGCTGGCAACGCCGCCACGTACTCAAGGCCGGTGTCCTGGCCGCAGGCGCCGGTCTGCTCGGCCGCTATGCCGGTGCGGCGGGTTCGAGCGCCGTATCATCCAACGAATATCTGGCGATGGACGCCACCGACATGGCCCGGGCCGTGCAAAAGGGTGAGCTCACTCCCGAGCACCTGCTGGCTGCGGCCATGGCCCGTTGTGATGCGGTCAACCCCAAGGTCAATGCGGTCAACATGCGTCACGATGAGTACGCCCGGGCGCTGCTCCAGACCCGTCGCGCCGCAGGGGCACCCGCCACCGGCGCGCTGGCTGGCGTGCCCATCCTGATCAAGGACCTCAACACCTACCTTGAAGGCACCCGCACCACCAATGGTTGCCGTCTGTTCAAGGATGCACCGCCGGCGCCACAAACCAGCACCCTGATTGCCCGCTATCAGGCGGCTGGCGCTGTACCCTTCGGCAAAACCGCGTGCCCGGAGTTTGGTCTTACCACCACCACCGAATCCCTGCTCTGGGGGCAAACCCGCAACCCGTGGAACCTGGGCAGAAGCGCAGGGGGCTCCTCCGGTGGTGCGGCTTCGGCAGTGGCGGCCGGCATTGTGCCGGTGGCCCATGCCACTGACGGCGGTGGCTCGATCCGTATTCCGGCCTCCTATTGCGGTGTGGTTGGCCTCAAGCCCACCCGTTACCGTACCCCCAGCGGCCCGGGCAAATATGAAGGCTGGTTCGGTGCCAGCGTCGGCAACGTGGTATCGCGCAATATCCGCGACATGGCATTGTTTCTGGATGTCGGTCAGGGTCATGAGCCAGGCAGCCCGTACTGGGCAAAGCCGCTGGTACGCCCGTATATCGAAGAGCTGCGCACCGCCCCCGGGCGTTTGCGCATCGGCCTGGTACGGGATTCACTGACCGGTTCGCCACTGGACCCTGCAGTTGCAAAGGTGCTGGACGATACGGCCAGACGCCTGAGCGCGATGGGGCACAACGTTGAAGAGTTGCGCTTGAATATCGACCCGCGCCAGTTGTTCGGTGCCCACGGATCGGTGATCGGCGACGCCTTGCTGACCCTGGTTCACGACCGCGAACAGGCGATGGGCCGGCCGGCCACTGCCGATGACTTTGAACGCATCACCCAGGTGGTGCTGGACAATGGCAAGAAAGTCACGGGCGAGGGCCTGTACCGGGCCCGGCAGTCGTTTGAAAGCATTGGTGGCTACATGGAGCAGCAGTTCGACACCTACGACGTGATCCTGTCGCCGGTCACTGCCAACGTCACCCCGGAACTGGGCCTGCTCAGCCTCAACCAGCCCTGGGAAAGCTACGCCCACAACGCCATGGGCAGCGCGGCGTTTACCGTACTGGCCAACGTCAGCGGGCAGCCGGCGATCTCGTTGCCGGTGGGCATGAGCGACAACGGCTTGCCGATCGGCATGATGTTTACCGGGCCATTGGGCGGCGAAGACGTGCTGTTGCGTCTGAGCGCACAAATCGAGCAGGACCGGCCGTGGGCGAAATTGCCCACTGTTTGATAACCCATTGCAGCGTCTGTAGTCGCTGACAAGCAGCGCGAGGCTGCGATCGGTAACCCAGGCTGGCAAGGTCCACCAGCGCTGCGCAATCGATCGCAGCCTCGCGCAGCTCTTCAACCCCTGCGGGGGTTGGTGGCGTAACGCCTAGTCCGCTTTGACGATGATCAGCAGCGCGCCAGGCCGGATTATTCGTCATACAGCGCCCGCGCATTCGCGCAGCGAGAGACTGACGGAGAACAGACGGATGGATCAGATACGAGAGAAAAGTCCGATAGAGCTTGAGCTGCTGGAACGCGCGCGCAATCTGATACCTGCGCTAAAAAGCCGTTCAGCCCAGGCGGACAAGGATTGCAAACTGCCCGACGATACCGTTCGCGACATGCAGGAGGCCGGCTTGTTTCGTGCCCTGCAGCCGAAGATGTGGGGCGGTCATGAAGTGGATCTGCGCACCTTCTTTGAAATTCAGATGATCCTGGCCGAGGGCTGCATGTCCACTGCCTGGGTCTTTGGTGTGGTCGGTGTTCACCCGTGGCAACTGGCGCGTTACCCGGTAGAAGCACAACGCGATGTCTGGGGCGAAGACAGCTCCACGCTGGTGGCTTCGACCTATATGCCTGTGGCCAAAGTGACTCCGGTCAAGGGCGGATACCGGGTCAGCGGGCGCTGGGGTTTCTCCAGTGGCAGCCAGCATGCGCAATGGTGCCTGCTGGGCGGCATCGTGCCGCAAGATGAAACCGGCCCGACCGAACACGGCACCTTCCTGATCCCGGCTTCTGACTATCGGATCGAACAGAACTGGGACGTACTGGGCCTGCGCGGCAGCGGCAGTCACGACATCATCGTTGAAGATGCCTTTGTCCCTGCACACCGGGTGCAACGCACCAACAACTACAGCATCGAAGCCACCCCGGGACGGCTGGTCAACACCAACCCGATGTACTCCATCCCGTTTGCCCAGGTATTTGCCCGCGCGGTATCCACCTCGGCGCTGGGTGCATTGCAAGGGGCGATCAACGAGTTCCGGACCAACGCCGCTGCGCATATCGGCAAGCATGGCGCCAAAACCGCCGAAGACCCGGCAGCCCAGGCGGCAGTCGCCGAGGCCACCATCACCGTTGATTCGCTCAAGCTGGTGCTGATGCGCAATTACGCACACCTCATGGCGCTGGCTGCTGCAGGCGAGTATCCGGACGTTGAAACCCGCCTGTTGTATCGCTACCAGTCATCCCATGTGACCAATGTCTGCGCCGACCGGGTCAGCGACCTGCTGCGTTGCATGGCAGCCTCGGGTTTGTACAACACCAACCCGGTGGCCCGTTATTTCCGCGACCTGCATCAGGCGCGCGGGCATATCGCCAACAACGAGGCGGCCTATCGCCGCAGCTATGGCGTGGTGCAATTGGGTTTACCCAACTCGGACCCTTTTGTTTGATCGAGTAATGACTTTCTGACCTCAGCGGATGGCATAACAATAATGACGGCTCAAGTTCAGTCTCAGTCCAGCTATGACGTAATCGTGGTCGGCTCCGGTGCGGGGGCGATGACCTCGGCCCTGTTTGCTGCCGATCAGGGCCTTTCAGTTCTGATTGTCGAGAAGAGCGACAAATACGGCGGTACATCGGCAATTTCCGGCGGCGGTATCTGGATTCCGAACAACCATTACTTCGCTGCCATCGGCGGGCGGGACAGCGCTGAGCTGTCAATGCAATACCTCAAGGCCGCTACCGGCGAACACGGCGATCCGGTGCGCCTGCAGGCGTATCTGGATAACGCTGCGCCGATGATCAAAAAGCTCACCGCCAATAGCCGGGTGCGCTATGCCGTGGCCGACAAATATCCGGATTATTACCCGCAACTGCCCGGCGCCTTGCCGGGCGGGCGGACCCTTGACCCCGAGCTGTTCGACACCAGTTTGCTCGAAGAAGAACTGCCCAACCTGCGCAAGCCTTCGCCCTCGACCCTGCTGATGGGGCGTATTGCCTGGACTGCCCGCGATGCGCACAAGGCCATGGCCCGCAGCTTCGGTTGGCAATGGCTGATCTTCAGGCTGATGGCCCGCTACAAGATGGACTTCAAGTGGCGGCGCAAGAGCAAGTACGACCGTCGTGCGGCACTGGGCAGTTCCCTGGTGGCGTCCCTGCGTCGCTCGCTGATGGATCGCAATGTGCCGTTGTGGCTCAACACCGATTTCCAGGACGTGCTGCTGGACGGTGATCGCGTTTGCGGGATCAAGGTCGCCACGGGGGGCAAGATTCTCGAACTCAAGGCCCGGCGTGGGGTGATCTTTGGCTCGGGTGGTTTCGAGCAGAATCAGACCCTGCGGGAAAAATTCCTGCCGCAACCCACCAAGGCCGGCTGGAGTGCCACGCCACCGGGCAACAACACCGGTGCCGCACTGGAAGCGGGGCTCAATATCGGCGCGGCCACGGCGTTGATGGACTGGGCGTGGTGGGCGCCGACCATTGCCGTGCCCGGTGAAGAAAAACCCCGCGGCGTGTTTGCCGAGCGTGCGTTTCCGGGGGCCATTGTGGTCAACAGCCTGGGCCATCGCTTTGTGAACGAAGCTGCGCCGTATCTTGAATTCGTTGATGCCATGTACAAGGACAACCAGAAAACCGGCGGCCGCACGGTGCCGTCATGGGTGATCTTTGATGGCCATTTCCGTTTCCATTACGCCATGGGCCCGCTGATGCCGGCCCAGGTGATGCCAGACAGCCGTCTGCGCAAAGAATGGCTCAATACCCTGTACTGGAAGGCCGACAGCCTTGAGCAACTGGCCTTGCAGATTGGCGTTGATGGTGCCGGCTTGACCAGCACCGTAAACAAGGTCAATGAATACGCGAAAACCGGTGTCGACCTTGACTTCGAGCGCGGCGCCAATGTGTTTGACCGTTACTACGGTGACAGCAATATCAAGCCCAATCCGTGCCTGGCGCCGCTGCGCAAAGGTCCGTATTACGCCATGCGCCTGGATGCCGGAGACATTGGCACCAAGGGCGGATTGCTGACCAACCGCTACGCCCAGGTGGTACGTGAGGACGGCCAGCCCATCAGCGGCCTGTATGCCATTGGCAACTGCTCCGCTTCGGTCATGGGTACCAGCTACCCCGGTGCCGGCGGCACCCTTGGCCCGGCCATGACCTTTGGCTATATCGCCGCCAACCATATTGCCAGCAGCAACGTACCGGTGGCGGCGGGCGCCATCGCCGAGGCGCTGTCATGAGCCGGCCCCGTTCCGGCAGCAATACCAAAATCCTGGCCCCGTTACAGGCCGACCGCCTGGATGGCCGGGGCTGGGACTACAGCTGCGATGTCCTGGTTATCGGTTGGGGCGCCGCCGGTGCCTGTGCTGCGCTGGAAGCGCGCAGCCAGGGGGCTGAAGTGATTGTTGCCGACCGTTTTACCGGCGGCGGTGCCAGCGCCAAAAGTGGCGGGGTGGTGTATGCCGGTGGCGGTACCCGCCAACAGCAGGACGCCGGGTTCAGCGATACCCCGCAAGCGATGTTTGACTACCTCAAGCACGAAACCCGGGGCGTGATCAGCGACGACACCCTGCGCAAGTTTTGCGATGACAGTGCCGACAACCTGCGCTGGCTCGAAAGCCATGGCGCACGCTATGCCCACAGCCTGCCACCGGGTGGCAAAACCTCATATCCGGCCGATGGCTATTTTCTGTATTACTCCGGCAACGAACTGGTGCCGTCCCATAGTGGCGAGCACCCCGCGGCACCCCGCGGGCATCGCACCGTTGGCAAGGGGCAATGCGGTGCCGTGCTCTATGGCCATTTGCAAGCCGCCTGCCTGCGCGCCGGGGTACAGCCCTTGTTGCAATCGGCGGCGCGCCGCCTGGTGGTGGATGACAACGGGCGCGTGCTGGGTGCCGAGCTTTGGCGTTTGCCCGAGGGCACCCGCGAAGCCCGTGTACATGCACGTCTGGCAGCCCGTGCCGAGCGCTGGCAAAACTTTGCCCCCGGTTATTGCGATCGCCTGCGGCAAAAGATCAGCCGCCTTGAACGTGACCATGGGCATCCTGTGCTGGTCCGGGCCCGGCGCGGAGTGATTCTGAGCACCGGCGGTTTTATCTTCAATCGCGATTTGATCCGTGAACATGCCCCCAAATTCCGCCGTAATTTCAAGGTCGGTGCCACCGGTTGCGATGGTAGCGGCCTGCGCCTCGGACAGTCAGTGGGGGGCAAAAGCGAACGCCTGAGCCGGGTATCGGCCTGGCGCTTTATCAACCCGCCGTTTTGCTGGCCCAAGGGGATTGTGGTCAACGCCCAGGGGCAGCGTTTCTGCAATGAGGAAGTTTATGGCGCCACCCTGGGCCAGCCGTTGTGCGAAGAGCAGGGCGGTCAGGCATGGCTGGTGCTGGATGCGCGCTTGCGCAAGCAGGCGATCCGCCAGGCCCTGTTCGGTGGTTACTGGTGGTTTCAGAGCCTGCCGGCACTGGCCCTGATGCTGCTGCGGGTGCGCAAGGGCGATAACCCTGACCGGCTGGCCCAGGTCTGCGGCATGCAGTCCGGTGAATTGAGCAGCTCGCTGCGGGGGTATAACGCCGCTGCCCGGGGCGAAGTGGCGGACCCCTTCGGCAAGTCTGAAGGCAGTCGCCAGGTGCTGGATAAAGGACCCTTCTACGCCTGCAATATCAGCGTCGACAACCCGGTATTTCCGCTGGGGGCCTTGACCCTGGGCGGGCTTAAAGTCGATGAAAACACGGGCGCGGTGCTGGATGACAACAGCCAGCCGATTGCCGGGTTGTACAGCGCCGGGCGTACCGCAATAGGCGTGGCCTCACACCTGTATATCAGTGGCCTGTCCCTTGCCGACTGCGTGTTTTCGGGACGCCGGGCAGGGCGGGCCAGCACCGCTGGCAGTGATCTCGAACGCGATGAACCGGTGGCGGGCCAGCGGGCGTCCACCGGCACTTCTATCCAACAAGGATTGCAGCATGAGCACACGAGTTGAAGGCAAGGTTGCCCTGATCACTGGCGGCGCCAGTGGTGTGGGCAGGGCCAGCGCGCTGCTCCTGGCCCGCGAAGGCGCGCGCGTGGTGATCAGTGATATCGATGTGGCGTCAGGCCTGGCCCTGGCTGAAGAAATCGGCCCCCAGGCGCTGTTCATCGAGCACGATGCGGCCTGTGAAGTGCAGTGGACGCGGGTCATCGAAACCATTGGCCAGCGCCATGGCCAGCTGGACATCCTGTTCAACAATGCCGGAATCCTGCTCAAGGGCGACATTGAAAACACCAGCCTGAGCGACTGGCAGCGGGTGCAGCGGATCAACTCCGACAGCGTATTTCTGGGGTGTCGCGCCGCCATTGGCCTGATGAAACAGGGGGCCGGCGGTTCGATCATCAATATGTCCTCCATCGCCGGTGTGGCCGGGCGTGATGACTACGCCGCCTATAGCGCCTCCAAAGGTGCCGTAGCAGCGCTGTCGCGCACCGTGGCGGTGATGTGCCGGCGTCGCAAATATCGCATCCGCTGCAACTCCCTGCACCCGGACGGCATTCTCACCCCCATGACCACGGCCACCCTGCCGGCGGGCCTGGACCCCTGGAGCCTGACCATCGATGCCGACCCCATGGGACGCATGTGCCTGCCTGAAGATGTCGCTGCCAGTGTGCTGTTTCTTGCCAGCGACGAGTCACGTGCAATCAACGGTATCGAACTGCGGATCGACAGTGGCCAGTTTGTAATGAGTATTTGATATGAATTCACCTGCCTATATTTCTCTGCGCGTGGCACAAATCGTCACTGAAACCGCGGACTCCAGATCGCTGGTGTTTGAGGTGCCCCAGGACTTGCGCGAGCAGTTTGCCTATAAGAGCGGCCAGTTTCTGACCCTGCGGGTGCCGTTTGAAGGCGGCTGGTTGCCGCGCTGCTATTCGTTGTCGAGCACGCCGCTGGTGGATGAACCGCTGCGGGTCACGATCAAGCAGGTGCGTGACGGTCGCGCTTCCAACTGGTTATGCCAGCAGTTGCGCGAAGGCGACCAACTGCAGGTGCTGGTTCCGGCCGGGGTCTTTGTGCCGCGCCATTTCGATGATGATTTCCTGTTGTTTGGCGGCGGTAGCGGGGTAACCCCGGTGCTGTCGATTTTGCGTTCGGCGTTGATCGCCGGCAGCGGTCGGGTCCTGCTGATCTATGCCAACCGCGACGAGGCCTCGGTGATTTTTGCCGACGAACTCAAGGCCCTGGCCAGCGCCTACCCGCAGCGCCTGCAGGTGATCCACTGGCTGGACTCGGTACAAGGGATTCCTTCGGTTGCGCAACTGGCGCAAATGGCCAGGCCGTTTGTGCATGCCCAGGCCTTTATCTGTGGTCCGGGGCCGTTCATGGATGCCGCTGTCAGTGCTTTGCATGACATCGGCATGGAACATGGGCGCATCCACGTCGAACGTTTTGTTTCGTTGCCGCAAGAGGGCAGCATCGCAGCCCCGGCCCCGGTCAACACTGATGTAATCGGCAGCCAGCTCTCGGTGCGCCTGGATGGCGAGGAGTTCGAAGTGCCCTGCGCCGAAGGCGAAACGGTGCTCAATGCCATGCTGCGCGCCGGGTTGAAACCCCCCAGTTCCTGTCTGGTGGGGTCCTGCGCCACCTGCATGTGCACCGTGGAGCGGGGCAGTGTCGAGATGCTGCGCAACGATGCCCTTGACCAACAGGAACTCAATGACGGCTGGGTCCTGGCATGCCAGTCCGTGCCCAACAGCGAACACCTGCGGGTGTGCTTCCCCGAATAATCAGCCGGACGAGTGATCGATGACTTTCAGCCCTACGACTATTCCCGAGTTACTGCTTGGCGCCGCGCAGCAACACGCAGGACGTACCGCCATTGAAGAAAACGGCGTGTGCACCGACTACCGCGATTTGCCGCGCCTGGCCCTGGCCGTGACCCGCAGCCTGATGGCCCGGGGCATCGGCAAGGGTGACCGGGTGGCCATCTGGGCCCCCAATGGCCGGGACTGGATCATTGCGGCACTGGGCATTCATTGCGCAGGGGCGGTAATGGTGCCGGTCAACACCCGGATGAAAGGCAACGAGGCAGCGGATATTCTGCAGCGCAGTTCCAGCCGGCTGTTATTCGTCCAGCCGAAGTTTTTAGGCACCGACTACCTGGCCTTGCTCGCCCCGCATCGCCCGGACAGCCTTGAGGGGCTGGTGCTGCTGGGAGATGCCCCGGCCTGGAATGAATTTCTGGCATCGGGGGCCGGCGTCAGCGAAACCGACGCCAGGCAGCGGGCCGCCGGGGTCAGTGCCGATGATTTGAGCGACCTGCTGTTTACCTCGGGCACCACCGGTAAACCCAAAGGGGTAATGAGTGCCCACGGGCAGAACATCCGGGCATTCAGCGAATACGTGAAGGTGATTGGTTTGCGGGCCGGTGACCGTTATTTGGTGATCAACCCGTTTTTCCATGCTTTCGGCTACAAGGCGGGCTGGTTGACGTGCCTGCTGGCCGGGGCAACCATTTTGCCGCACCCGGTGTTTGACGCCGAAGCCGTCTTCCAGCGCATTGCGGCCGAGAATATCAACGTACTGCCGGGGCCGCCGACCCTGTATCTGTCGATGCTGGCGCACCCCAAACTGGCGCAAACCGACCTCTCGAGCTTGCGCATTGCCGTCACAGGGGCGGCGACCATTGCCCCGAGCCTGATCGAACGGATGCGTCGCGAACTGGGCTTTGCGGTGGTCACCACGGCCTACGGCCTCACCGAGTGCGGCGGCCTGGCCACCATTTGCAACCCGGATGACCCGGCGCAGACCATTGCCAGCACCAGCGGGCGGGCCATTGCCGGCACCGAAGTGAGCATCCGTGATCCGCAAAACCGGGCCCTGGCAGCGGGGGATACCGGAGAAATCTGCCTGCGAGGTTTTCACGTGATGCAGGGTTACTTTGAAGATCCCCGGGCCACAGCCGAAACCATCGACAGTGAAGGCTGGTTGCACACCGGCGACATTGGCCAGCTGGATACTGCGGGCAACTTGCGCATCACCGATCGCCTCAAGGACATGTTTATCGTCGGGGGTTTCAACTGCTACCCGGCGGAAATTGAAGCGGGCCTGATCGAACACCCGGCCATCGCCCAGGTGGCGGTGATTGGCGTGCCGGACGAGCGCATGGGCGAAGTGGGCTGTGCCTGTGTGGTGCTGCGCCATGAGCAGCGGCTGGACGAAGCGGGTCTGATTCTGTGGGCCCGGGAACACATGGCCAACTACAAAGTGCCGCGCATGGTGAGGTTCTACGAGGCGTTGCCGGTCAATGCATCGAACAAGGTGGCGAAGAATGAGCTGCGGTCCCTGATTGTTTAGGAACCGCATTTCGATTGCCCGTTACGCTGTTGCGTGCAACTGCCGGGCCGGTTGGCAGGCAGGTGTTTGGGGCTAACCACCACAGCACCTGCGCTCTGCTCCCAAGCGCCTGTCCCCCCGCTTGAAACCGCAGGGTCAATAATCAGCTCTGGCAGAAATACATGTCCGGGTCATGGCAGCAGAACCTTCGATCGGTTTTTATTAACCGAACAGGTACTCCCAGGCTCGGTCGTAATACCCTTTTTGCGTTTGAGTACTTCGAACCACCTCGTCATAAATCTGAGGTTGTTCGAAATACAGTCGCTCACTGCCACGGTGCCTGTAAACGGCCCTGCAATGTATGCAGTGAATATATTTAATGGCTGGCCGGTAAATTGATATCGCTTCAAAAACCTCTTGCATATAGGTTCTTGTGATGACACCGATCACATCATGATGAGCAGTGGGTAATGCCAGCTCTGATTCGAATGCGTTGCTCAGTGTGTAGTTAAACGTGGTGTTGTCTGCGTGGATGAATTCTTTAGGATTAATGTTTTTAGGTTCGCGTGCGGGGTTGTAAGTACTGTTATTCAATAGCAGGCGCCACCCCACGTCGGTGTTTGTATCTTCAGAGTGGTAGGCGTAATAAACCAGTTTTCTTCCTTTAGGCACAATCACCGGTGTCGCATAGGCCTTCTGAGAGCGTCTGATGCCTCCGTGAGCGAAGAGAATGGCATGCTCCGCCGCAGGGTTGATCGACTTGATGAAAACAAATTTATGCCTGTAAATGATGCCGCCCATCCCCGTCTCCCTGGGTAATATATCGGTCATTGTTTAGTTGTGGTGAGTGGCAGGTGGCCGTTCATTGGATGCCATGGGCAAATTTCAATAGGGTTATTGGCAAGTCTATAAATGAACGGTTGCTGTTCAATGTAGCAAGTCTGCAGCCTGGTAAGTTAGCGAGTAAGGAAATGTGCTTATATAGGATTACTCTCAAAGTTTGTGTGGGTGCAGCGTTCTGAACTCTGCTGTCGTTGAGGAACTGATCCGGCTCTCATTTCTTTCTGTAGCGGCATCACTTACAGCCCTTGCTCATTGTTACCCTCAAGTCAGAGATTCTATTTTGCGACTCCTTTCAGCGAACCAAGGAGTAGCGAACATGCCTGATTTATCTGAGCACACCCCCGATATCCAGTCCGCCGCCAGCCTGCTCAGCAGTGGCGACGTATATTCCGGGGCCTACAACTTTATGAGCAGCATCAGTGCCGGCGTCGATCCGCGCACCGGTGCGTTCTCGGCCTCGATAACCCTGCCCACCGGCGCCGCCAACGATTTGCGCGGGCCCATCAGCCAGTTGCGCCTGAGCCATAGCCCGCTGATGGGCGAAGATCAGGGCTTCGGTCTGGGCTGGATGCTCGGCACCACCTCCTGGGATGGCGCCAGCCAGCAGTTGCAACTCAATTCCGGCGAGCGTTTTCGCGGTGAGATTGTTGGCCAGAACATGCGCTTTCCCGATGTGCGTTTGCCGGTAGTCGCAGTGGCCGTTCAGCGTCAGGAAATGTGGGTCCGGCATAACGACGGCAGCTGTGAGCGCCTGATTCCTTTGCCGGGGCATGCCAGCCTGTGGGTGGTCAGCACCCTGGTGGGCGCCGATGGCAGCGCCTTGACCTTTGACTGGCGTTCGGTCGGCAACGCGGCGTACCTGCAAAAAGTCAGTGATGCCCAAGGCCGCACTGTGCTGGCTCTGGCCTACGAGGGCGTGACAACCCATCTGACCTTACAGCCGGATACCCCCGCACAGGTGGTGATGTCTTTTCACCGGGTCTCCGGGCAGTTGCGCCGGGTGACGGTGGACGGCCTGCCCGATAATGGCTGGCAGTTTGAATACACCCGCGGTGATTCAGGTCTGTTGCTGCTGAACAAATGCACCCAGCCCACCGGCAGCACCGAGGAAGTGACTTACAGCGAGGCCAACGGCCTCAACCTGCCTGCAGGGGCGCCGTTTGCGCGGATGCCGGTTGTGATCCAGACCCGCAAGGACCCGGGAGATGGTCAGCCGGTGCAACTGGTTCGTTATGACTATGGGCTGTATGGCAGCAACAATTACTTCGGCTGGCCGGCAGTGCGTCAATGGCGCAACCGCGAAGACAATCTCTACCACCTGACCGGGGGCGGCGATTTCCTTTATGGCTCCACCGAAACCCTGATGGATGCCCGGGGCACGCCCCTGCAAACCATCAGCCGCACCTTTAACCGCTTCCACCTGCTGACCCGCGAACGCACCTTGCAGGGCCAGATCCTGCAGGAAACCGAGACCACCTATTACGACGAGCCCTGGCTGCCCATTGCCCGGCAACTGCCTTACTTCCAGTTCCCGCACAAGGTCATTACCCGCAAGGCGCAGCTGGATGGCCAACGGGTGCTGCGAGAACTTGTTACCGAAGAAGAAACCCGCTACGACGAGCTGGGTAACCCGGTGTGGCATCGCAATGCTCTGGGCGCAATTGAAGAGTCCGAGTACTACCCGGTGAGCGGCGAGACCGACAACTGCCCGGCCGACCCACTGGGCCGCATCACCCGTCTGAAAAGTCGTACGGTCAGCCCGCCACCCGGTACCGAAGGCCCGGTCAAACAGACCCGCTACCGTTATCAGGCGCTACCGGTGCGTGGGGATGCCCCGGGGTTTGCATTGCCGACTTTTGTCCAGAGCAGTGAAGAACGTTTGTTGCTGGTTGAGGGCGAGAAACGCACTGAATTGGGCCGTTCCAGCCAGACCTTTATCAATGCTCCGGCCTCGCCCCATCACGCTCGCATGCTTAGCGAAACCAGAACCGTAGAGGGTAAAGGCACCACCCGGGCCTACAGCTATACCCTGAGTCTGGCCCGCAACACTCGATCAAAGGAGCGGGCGGTACTGCAGGAAAACGTCACGATCACCAGCCACGACGGACATAAATCCAGCTCCCAATCCTCACAGGATCTGTACTCGGGGCTAATGGTCACCGAACAGACCGACGAGCAGCTGCGCATGGCCTTTGCCCACGATGCCCTGGGGCGTGTGACTCAGGAAGTCGCAGCCCCGGATTCGGCGTTCGAGGCTGAGGTCAATTGGGCCTATTCGTTGTCGGCCAGCGAGCGCTGCCAGACCCGAATCGGCGCTTCCGGGCGTAAGGAAACTGTCTGGCTCGATGGCATGGCCCGGGAAATCCGCCGTGAAAAACAAACCGACAGCGGTACGACCTATACCGCCTGGACCGCGGAATATGACGTGCTGGGCCGGGTGTTCCGTGAAACAAGCTACGACCCGGGTAACGAAGACGTTCCGGCCCTGAGCCTGACCACTGAACGCACCTTTGATGACTGGGGCAATGTGCTGACCGAAACCGGCGCGGACGGTGTCACCCAACACACTCTGGCCGACCCGGTGGCCCTGACCGGCAGCAGCTGGCAGACCGACGCCAATGGCGTGGCCGGGGCCAGAACCGTGACCACCCATACTCTGGATGGCAAGCCGCTGACCGAGCAATTATTTTGCGCCCAAGGGGAGTTGCAACACACCTTGCGCTGGAGCTATGACGGCCTTGGCCGTTGCGTCAGCCAGTTCGATGCCATGGGCCGGGAGACCCGACAGCAGTGGGATGTGCGGGATCGGCTGGTATCGACAACGCTGCCTGATGGGTCGCTTATTAAACGCACCTACGCCGAAGGCCATGACGGCGATTTACCGGCCACGGTATCGATCACTCATCCGTCGTTGGGCACTAATGAAGTCCTGCTGGGCGAGCGCAAATATGACGGCCTGGGCCGACTGGTGTGGGAAAAGGTCGGGCAGGGTGTCTCCAAATGGGAATATGCCGAAGGACAAATCCACGCCCATACCCGGATTCTGCCAGATGGAACCCGAGTGCAGAGTGAGCGCCAACCGGAACTGGGCGACGCATTGCTGTCGCTGCAAGCGCCCGGGATCAGCGTATTCAATAAATACGATCCGCTAAGCGGCCGTTTGCTGGAATCCCGGGGCAATCTGGGTCTGCAAAAAGATCACTGGTCTCCCTCAGGCCAACTGACCAAAGCCGACTACGCCTGGTATGGCGACCAACCACGCTCGCAACAGCAAAGCACCACCCCTGCGGGAAAAGTCACGCGCCTGACCGATGCCGACGGTGCCGAACAGCGCTGCCAGTACGACGAATTGGGTCGCTTGATTCAACAGCAAGGCCCCGATGTAACCGTCAGCGTGACCTACGATGTGGCTTCGCGGATTCACCAGCAGCGAACCCAATCAAACGATGGCTCGCGGGACATGACCGTAACCCTGGGCTACGACAGCCTGGGTCGCCCGGCCCGTCGTGAAACGGCTACCCGCACGCCCACCCAGCTTTCCCTTGAAGTTCAGACCCAGCAATGGCGTAAAGACGGCAAGCTGACCCAGCGTGAACTGACCCGTGACGGTGTTCTGGTGCGTAGTGAAAGCTTCGACTACGACCTGCGCGGACGGGTGATTGCCCATCGCCTTGCAGGCCCGTCGTTGCCCGACGATGCCCACGGCAAAACCTACCGCGAGCAGCACTTTCAATACGACGCCCTCGACAACGTCCTGCGTCTGGAAACGGTCTTTGCCGACGCCAGCGCCAACAATGTCAGCGTATTCGGCTACAACCCCGCCGATCTCACCCAGCTGCTCAGCGTCAGCCACAGTCGCGCCGATTACCCAGCACCGGTAACCCTGGAGTACGACGCGCTGGGCAATCTCAAACGCGACGAGCGCGGTAATCCGCTGCACTACGACGCCTTGGGCCGACTCATTGGCGTCAGCCTGCCTACCGGCGAACGCCGCTGGCACTACGGCCCGGCGGGCAACATCATCAAGACCGAAGACTCTACCGGCCCGCGCTGGCGCTACCACACCGGCGGCCAGCTCAGCTGCGAGCTGGGTGAAAACACCCAGACCCGCTGGGTACGGGCCGGTGACGTCCCGGTGGCAGAAAGCCGACTGGCATCGGCAGTGCGCGAAGTGATGCTGCTGGGCACCGACGCCCAAGGTTCAGTGACCACAGAAGCCCAGGACGCTATCCACACCCCCGTCTACAGTGCCTACGGCGCGAGCGCACCGGGCATTGGCAGCCTCGGCTACGCCGGCGCCTTGCGCGAACAGGACAGCGGCTGGTACTTCCTGGGTGATTACCGCATCTATAACCCGGTGCTGATGCGTTTCCACAGCCGTGACAGCCTCAGCCCCTTCGGCGAAGGCGGGCTCAATGGCTATGCCTATTGCGCCGGCGACCCGGTCAACCGCATCGACCCGTCGGGCCATTCGTGGCTGGACTGGCTGTTGCCGGCGGCCGGCATCGCCCTGGCCGTGATCGGCACCGTGGCCTCCCTGGGTGCGTTGGCAGCGCCCACTGCGGCGCTGACCGCCAGCTATGTAACGGCGGTCACCACCGCGACCCTGAGCGTGGTATCGCTGGCAGCGGACGTGGCCTCGATAGCCTTGCTGGCCAGTGGCAATGAAAACGCCGGACGGATTCTGGGCTGGGTGGGCATGGCAACGGGGCTGGCCTCGGCGGCCCCGTCGATGGCCGGGGCTGCGGCCAAGGGAGTCAAAAAGGCCGGCAAGTTCGTGGGCAGCTGGCAGTACAAACTGCAACATGCAGGGGGCAGGGGTCAGGGGTTTCCACCCGGCAGATTCCAGCCCTTGAGCCTGCGAACTCTGGCCTTCCAAGCCGTGGATCAGGGCGAGGCATGGCGCGCAATTCGCCATATGGACATTGCCGGATCAGCAGACCCATTGAGCCGTGCGGCTCCTGTTTCGGCCTATAACCACAGTATCAGCAGCATGGAGGCATTCAACGAAGTGCGAGCCTACTATCAAGGCGCACATCCAAGGCCAACATTACCCTTGCCACTCAATACTGTACCCGGTCACACCGTTACCAGCGGCGGTGTCAATTTCCCTGTGTTCGCCAACAATCCATCTTATGTCCGTGAGGTCAGGGTAATCGCAACCCATGGCCGGGCCAGAAACCTGCCAGTGGATTTGTACATCAACGGGATCGATCCTGAGAGCTTGAGAACCTTCACCCCGGAATTCAGAAGGCATGCAGCAGGTATCAGTTTTCAAACTATGCAGAATCCGGTCAACAGAGCGTTTTTTGATTATGTGGTTCCTGTTGCTGCAGACGAAGTCGCCTGGACCATAGGCGGAGCGTTCAGGACAAATTACTTTAATAGTTTCATGAATGTACGACGTTAGGTCAGCTCTGGAATAAAGCGGCTGGTGCGTGCCGGGCTAACCTGCCGCAGTTCATGAGACTGCGGCGGGTTTCCTGCAGCGACCTTGCTGATTGCGTGGATCATCGCCAGCATTGTCTTCGAAGCGCGCGCGCCCTTACTTGCCTTCAAACACCGCCGCACGTTTTTCAATAAACGCCTGCATGCCTTCCTTCTGGTCCCGCGAAGCAAACAGCAACGCATTGGCTTTACGCTCCAGGGCCAGGCCGGTCTCCAGCGGGGCATCGACCCCGGCCAGAATCACTTCCTTGATTTGCTCGGCAGCCAGTGGCGGCATCGCAGCGATCAACGTCGCCATCTTCAGTGCCTGGGCCTGCACCTGGTCATCATCCACGAGGTCGCTGACCAGCCCGGAGATCCAGGCTTCCTCGGCGGTGATCGGCTGCCCGGTCAATGCCATGCGCATGGCTTTGGCCTTGCCCACGGCGCGCACCAGACGCTGGGTGCCACCGATTCCCGGCATGATCCCGATGCGGATTTCCGGCTGGCAAAATTTCGCGCTGCGCCCGGCCACAATAATGTCGGCCAGCATCGCCAGTTCACAGCCGCCGCCGTAGGCGTAACCGCACACCGCCGCGATCACCGGCTTGGGGCAGTGCTGGATGGGGGCCCAGACCCGCTCGGTATGGCGCTGGTAAATATCGATCGGGCCGACACCGGCCATGCTGTTGATATCGCCGCCCGCAGCAAACACCTTGTCGCCGCCAGTCAGCAGGATGCAGCGCACTTCGGGGTTTTCGGCCAGCTCTGTGAAATAGCGTGACAGCAAGGCTTGCAGCTCAAGGCTCAGGGCGTTAGTGGCCTGGGGGCGATTAAGCCGCAGCAAAGCGACGCCCGGGGCCGGGAATTCAAGCAGTACCGGCGCGGCAGATGGGTCTGACATGGGGTTCCTCATTAACAGGGGCTGTCACCACAGCGTGCGCTGGATTGTTGCGTTCGCAAGAGGGCGCTTCATCGTCCGTTCAGACGACGAGCAGCCCCCGGATTGCCCCTAGAGTGGCTCCATCAGTAGAAAAAGGAGCTCGTCATGGGCCAACTCTCAGGGCTGGACTACAGCGGCAAAGTGGTGCTGGTCACCGGCGGTACCAAAGGCATCGGTGCAGGCATTGCCCGCAGCTTTCTGGAGGCCGGGGCGCAGGTGATCGTGTGCGGCAGGACTGCACCTGAGGCGTTGCCGCAGGCAGGTTCTGCGCAAGCGCTGTTCATGGCTTGCGACGTGCGTGATGTGGATTCGCTTAAAGCCATGTTTGCGGGGATTGCTGCCGACTTCGGTCGCCTCGATGTGGTCATCAACAACGCCGGTGGCAGTCCGTCCGCCGATGCCGGCAGCGCTTCGCCACGTTTTCACGAAGGCATTATCCGCCTCAACCTGATCGCCCCGCTGAATGTCGCGCAACAGGCCAATGCCTTGATGCAGCAACAGGATGGCGGCGGTTGCATTGTGTTTATCGGCAGTATCAGCGCCTTGCGCGCTTCCCCGGGGACCGCGGCCTATGGCGCGGCCAAGGCCGGGATACTGGCACTGGTGCAATCGCTGGCGGTGGAGTGGGCGCCCAAAGTGCGCGTGGTGGCGGTCAGCCCGGGGCTGGTACGCACCGAGCAGGCGCATCTGCATTACGGCGATGAACACGGCATTGCCGCAGTCAGCGCCGGGATCCCGGCAGGGCGCATGGCGCTGCCCGAGGACATCGGTAACGCCTGTCTGTTTATCGCCTCGCCCATGGCGGGGTATGCCAGCGGCTGCAATCTGCTGCTGCACGGCGGCGGCGAACGTCCGGCATTTTTGGGTGCGGCGCAAAGCGCTGCTCACTGATCGACCTTCAGCGGCGGCCAGTGGGTTGCCGCTCTCAATTTGCAGGAGACGAACTTGGCTGATTCTCAATTGCTAACCGACGTGCGCGCCCTGGTGGGGCGTGAATATGGTCGCGTCTACGCCTGGGACGAAGTCAACGCCCCGATGATCCGCCAGTGGTGCGAGATCATGGGCGTGGACAACCCGCTTTATACCGACCCGCTGTTTGCCGCCAACAGCGTGCAGGACGGGCTGGTGGCGCCGCCTGCAATGCTGCAGGTGTGGTGCATGGAAGGCTTTCACCTGAACAACTATGCACCGGGCTCGACCACCGAAAACCCCTACGAAGTGCTCAAGCTGATTGAGTCGTATGGCTATGGCTCGGTGGTGGCGGTCAACTCCGAACTGACGTTCAAGCGCAACGTCCGTCCGGGGGAAAAGCTCTACTACACCACCCGGCTGGACTCGGTGGGCGACGAAAAAACCACCGGTCTTGGTACCGGATTTTTTGTCACCCTGGTGATGAGCTACTTCGTTGAGCACAAAAGCGGTGACGAGGAAGTCGGCGAGTTGCTGTTCCGGGTATTCAAATTCCGTCCGGCCAACCCCAAGGCGGCTGAAGCGGCCCCGGCAAAAGTTGAAACCGCCCCTGTGGTCAAGCGCCCCAAGCCGGGCATGAGCGATGACACGCGGTTTTTCTGGGAAGGCTGCGACGCGGGCAAGTTGTTGATCCAGCGCTGTACCCAGTGCCAGACCCTGCGCCATCCACCGGCGCCGGTATGCATCGAGTGCCATTCGTTCGACTGGGACAGCGTGCAGGCCAGCGGCCGCGCCAGCCTGTATTCGTTCGTGATCATGCATTACCCCGAAGTCGCGCCGTTCGACCATCCCAACCCGATCGGCTTGATCGAGCTGGAAGAGGGCGTACGCCTGGTGGCCGGACTGGTGGGGGTCAAGCGCGAAGAGCTGAGCATCGGCATGCCCTTGCAACTTGAGTTCAAGACCTTCGACGGCGAACTGACGTTGCCGTTGTTCC
Source organism: Pseudomonas sp. 9.1(2019) (assembly GCF_009910445.1). NCBI lineage: Bacteria > Pseudomonadati > Pseudomonadota > Gammaproteobacteria > Pseudomonadales > Pseudomonadaceae > Pseudomonas > Pseudomonas sp. 9.1(2019). The sequence continues at coordinate 40,817 of NZ_VBWF01000010.1, forward strand.
GGGCACTTTCTTTACCGGCAGCCGAGTAAGGAGCGAGCATGGATTTCGAATTCACCGAAGATCAACACGCTATCGCCGAAATGGCCGGTAGCGTATTTGCCGACTACTGCACCGATGACCGCTTGCGTCAGTTCGACACCAGCGAACATGCCTTTATGGAGCCGCTGTGGCAACTGTGCACAGAGACCGGGCTGCAGGCTTTGGCCATCCCTGAAAGCCACGGCGGCAGCGGGCTGGGCATGACCGAGTTGCTGACGGTGCTCGAGGCCCAGGGCAGGGCTCTGGGGCAGGTGCCGTTGTGGCGCCATCAACTGGCCGCAGCAACCCTGGCCGCTTGGGCTGATCCGGTCTTGCAGGCATGGGCCACGGATGCGGCTGCCGGTCGCGTCTTGTTGACCCTCGACCTTGGGGGCTTGAGCGGTGCCCGGGGCCTGCAATTACAGGCCACTGCGCAGGGCCAGGGCTGGAGCCTTGACGGTCGGGTGGCCGGCCTGGCTCTGGCCGGACAGTCACAGGCGGCGTTGCTGCTGGTGAGCGTCGAGGGTCAGCCGCGGCTGGCATTTGTCGAGCTGGGCGCTGCGGCGATCAGCCATGTGCCGGGCCGTATGACCCATGGCGAAGCGGTGGCTGATTTGTCCATCGACGGGCTGTTTATCACTTCGCAACAGTTGCTGCCGGCCTGCGCCCTGGACTGGCTGGAACCACGCAGCATCGCGGCACTGGCGGCATTGCAGCTGGGGGTCAGCGCCGAGCAGATCCGTCGCACCGTGGAGTATGTCAGCGAGCGACGTCAGTTCGAACGCAGCATCGGCAGTTTTCAGGCGGTGCAAATGAGCATGGCCAACGCGCACATCGCCCTTGAGGCGTTGCGCAGCAATCTGTGGCAGTTGTGCTATCGCCTGGATGCCGGCTTGCCCGCGCCGTCCGAGGCCCTGGCCACCGCCTGGCATGCCTGCGAAGCAGGTCATCTGATCGGGCACAACGCCCAGCACGTACACGGCGGCATTGGCGTCGATCTGACGTACCCGATGCATCGCTTTCTCTACTGGAGCCGCGCTTTGGGCTGTGCCCTGGGTGGATCGGCAGCATGCCTGGAACGCCTCGGCGACTGGCTGAGCCATAACGACAAGCTGGGATGGAAATATGACCTTGCAGAACACCAAGCGCTTTGACGATGTGCGCCCCGGCGAAACCTTGCCGGCCCTGGCGATCCCGATCACCGTGGGTCTGGTTACCGGCGGCGCCATTGCCACCCGTGACTATTTCCCGGGTCACCATGATTTGAACGCTGCCCAGGCCCTGGGCTCGCCGCACATTTTTATGAACATCCTTACCACCAACGGTCTGGTGCAGCGTTATGTCGAAGAGTGGGCGGGCCCCGAGGCGCGTTTTGCCTCGCTGAAGATCAAGCTCGGCGCGCCGAATTACCCCGGCGACAGCATGACCTTCAATGGCGCAGTCACCGGACTGGATGCTGCCACCCGCACGGTGGAAATAACCCTTGGCGGCAAAAATTCGATGGGCAACCACGTGACCGGAACGGTCACGCTGGTTCTGCCCTGATAGCGGGAGACAGCACACATGACGCAATCGTCACTTTCCGGTAGCGCCGCCATTGTTGGCCTGGGTGCGACCGAGTTCTCGAAAAATTCAGGGCGCACCGAGCTGCGCCTGGCACTTGAAGCGACCCTGGCCGCCCTTAAAGACGCCGGAATCGACCCGTCCGAAGTTGAAGGTTTCAGCTCTTACTCGGTGGATAAAGTCCCGGAATACGAAATCGCCCGCTTGCTGGGCTGCAAGGACGTCAAGTTCTTCTCCCAGGTGCCCCATGGCGGGGGGGCCGCCTGTGCGCCGATCATGCACGCGGCCATGGCCGTGGCCACCGGTGTGGCCAAGGTTGTGGTGGTGTACCGCGCCATGAACGAGCGTTCGTGGTATCGCTTCGGCAGCGGCAGCTACGGTTTCGCCTCGACGCCGATTTTCGAAAACGTCAACTACGGCTGGTACATGCCCCACGGCCTGCACACCCCGGCGTCATGGGTGGGCATGTTTGCCCAGCGCTACATGCACACCTATGGCGCCACCTCCGAAGACTTCGGTCGGGTTGCGGTGGCGGTACGTGATTTTGCCGCGACCAACCCGGCCGCATTCTTTTACGGCAAGCCGATCACCCTTGAAGAACACCAGGCTTCACGCTGGATTTGCGAGCCGCTGCATTTGCTCGACTGCTGCCAGGAATCCGACGGTGCCGTGGCCATGGTGATCACCTCGGCCGAGCGGGCCAAAGACCTGCGCCAGAAGCCGGTGACGATCAAGGCCGGTTCGCAGGGGATTACCTCGGGCCAGCAAATCATGACCTCGTTCTACCGCGACGACATTACCGGCCTGCCGGAAATGGGCGTGGTTGCCAAAGAGTTGTATCGCCAGTCGGGTCTAGGGCCCGAGGCGCTGCAAACGGCGATCATTTACGATCATTTCACGCCGTTTGTACTGCCCCAGCTCGAAGAGTTCGGCCTGTGCGAACGCGGCGAAGCCAAGGAATTCATCCGCGCCGGGCACCATGCCCGCGGCGGCAAGTTTCCGATCAATACCCACGGCGGACAATTGGGCGAGGCCTACATCCACGGCATGAACGGCGTGGCTGAAGCCGTACGCCAGGTGCGTGGCACTGCGGTCAACCAGGTCGACAGCGTGGAGAACGTGCTGGTGACCGCCGGTACCGGCGTACCCACCAGCGGCCTGATTCTTGGTACGGCCTAAGGAGCTCACATGTTCGTCGACCTCACACCCGAACAACACGCCCTGCGCCTCAAGGTGCGGGACTATTTCCAGAACCTGATGACCCCGCAGCTGCGTGAACAATTGCGCGGCAAAGAGGGCGGCGAGCTATACCGCGACACCATCCGCCAGATGGGCCGTGACGGCTGGCTGGCGGTGGGCTGGCCCAAGGAACACGGCGGCCAGGGTTATGGTCCTACCGAGCAATTCATCTTCTTTGAAGAAGCCAATATTGCCGGTGCGCCGCTGCCGTTCGTGACCATCAGCACGGTGGGGCCGGCGTTGATGGCCCACGGTACCGAGCTGCAAAAAGCCAAATTCCTGCCGGGCATCGCCGCGGGCGAAATCATTTTTGCCATCGGCTATTCCGAGCCGGATGCCGGCAGCGACCTGGCGGTGCTGAAAACCACCGCCCGGCTGCAAGGCGACGAGTTTGTGGTCAATGGCACCAAGCTCTGGACCTCGGGCGCCGAGTCGGCCGATTACATCTGGCTGGCGGCCCGTACCGACCCTGAGCGCCCACGGCACAAGGGCGTATCGATCCTGATTCTGGACACTGCGGCTGAAGGTTTTACGACCACTGTGATCCCGACCACCAGCAACCCGACCGCCGCCACTTACTACGACAACGTGCAGGTGCCCCGGGACATGCTGGTGGGCGAGTTGCACGGTGGCTGGAAGTTGATCACGGCGCAGCTCAACCATGAGCGGCTGGGGCTGGGGGCATGGTCCGACAAGGTGGCAGGGCTGTTTCGCAAGGTCTTCATGTGGGCCCGTGAGGCCGACGAGCAAGGTGTTCGCGCCACCGACAAAGCGTGGGTGCGGGCCGGTCTGGCGCAATGTTATGCGCGGCTTGAAGCCATGCGCCTGATCAACCTGCGGATTGCCGCTGACCTGGAGCGCGAGCGCATGGACGTTGCGCTGGCGTCGACCACCAAGGTTTACGGCTCGGAGTCGGCGATCGAGATTCTGCGGCTGCTGAGCAACATCGTCGGGGCCAACGGACTGATTCAAGGCGGCTCGGCGGCGTCGTTGTTGCAAGGCGAGCTGGAGTACGAAGTACGTGCCTCGGTGACCCTGACCTTTGGTGGCGGCACCAACGAGATCCAGCGCGAGTTGATTGCCCAGTTCGGCCTGGGCATGCCGCGTACCCAACGCTGACACCCATCACCTAACCGCAGGAGCGAGCTGTGCTCGACAAATAGCTCGTTCCTGCATGTGTTGTGTCAGCAGGTGACCATTTACAGGTGAAACCCATGAACGCCATTGATCAGTTCAGAGAGCAAACCCGCAGCTGGCTTGAGGCCAACTGTCCGCCCTCGCAGCGTAAAGCCATTCCTGAAGGCGAGCTGGTGTGGGGTGCGAACGAGGTCGAGTTTCCCAATGCCGACGCCCGGCTGTGGTTCGAACGCATGCGCGACAAGGGCTGGTTCTGTCCGGACTGGCCACAGGCGTATGGCGGCGCCGGGCTGAGCGAGGAATACAACGCGGTGCTGGAAAGCGAGCTGCGCCGTCTTAAATGCCGGCCGCCGCAAATCAATCTGGGCATCTGGATGCTCGGCCCGGTATTGCTGGAATTCGGCACTGAAGAACAAAAGAAAAACCTCCTGACCCCGATGACCCGTGGCGAAGTGCGCTGGTGTCAGGGTTTTTCCGAGCCCAATGCCGGCTCGGATCTGGCGAGCCTGAAAACCTCGGCCCGGGATGCCGGCGATCACTTCGTGGTGGATGGCAGCAAGATCTGGACCTCCTATGGTGACAAGTCGGACTGGATGTACGCCCTGGTGCGCACTGATCCTGCGGCCAGCAAGCACACGGGGATCAGCCTGATTGTTCTGGACATGAAGAGCCCCGGGGTCAGCGTTGCGCCCATTGATTTGATCAGCGGAAAATCGGCGTTCTGCCAGGTGTTTTTCGACTCCGTCAAAGTGCCTAAAAGCCAGCTCATCGGTCCGTTGCACGGTGGCTGGAACCTGGCCAAGCGCCTGTTGCAACACGAACGCAAAGCCATGTCCAAATTCGGCGAGTTCAGCCTGCCGACGCATTTCCACTTGCTGCCACTGGTCAACGAGTACTTGCCCGAGCCATCCGGCCAGGGCGAGTTGGCCCTTGCAGCCCGTGCCGTGGCCTGCGCCATGAACGAGCAAAGCTACAACCTGACAGTCCAGCGCATGGGCCAGGAGGCCCGTGCCGGGCAGGACGTCAGCGGGCTGATGTCGATCATGAAGCTGGTGCACACCGAACAGGAACGCGACAAGTTCGAGGTGTTGCTGGACGTGATGGGGTATCACGCTCTGGGCTGGGACAAGGGCGCTTTCAGCCCCCAGGAACAGGCCATCACCCGCGGCTGGTTAAACAGCTTTGCCCTGACGATTTCCGGCGGTGCGTCGGAAATCCAGCTCAATGTTATCGCCAAGCGGGTCCTTGGCCTGCCTGACGTGAAGTAAGGAACTCAGCATGAACCTGGTTTATAGCGAAGATCACCGGTTGTTGGCCGACAGCGCCCGAGAGTTCCTGGCCGCGCGCAGCCCCGTATCGCGCCAGCGCGCACTGCGCGATGAGGGCGGTGTCAACGGTTTTGACCCGCAACTGTGGCAGGACGCTGTGGCGCTGGGCTGGAGCGCGATTCCGTTCCCGGAAAATCTCGGCGGCCTGGATTTCGGCTGCATGGGCCTGGGGCCGATATTTGAGTCCATTGGCAGCAACCTCAGTGCCTCGCCGCTGCTTTCAAGCGTGGTGCTCAGCGGCTCGTTGCTGCACCTGCAGGGTAACGCCGGGCAACAGGATCGCTGGTTATCGGCGTCTATCAGCGGCGAGCGCCGCCTGGCGCTGGTCCTGGACGAAGGCTCACGCCACAACCCGGCGAACGTGGCGTTGCAGGCGGTGCCGAATGCAAACGGCTACAGCTTGAGCGGCAACAAATATTTTGTCATCGACGGCGTGGGTGCGGATGCCTACCTGGTGGTCGCCAAGGGCGCAGGAGCGGGCCTTAGTCTGTTTCTGGTGGCCGCTGATGCCCCGGGCCTGAGCGTCCAGGCGCTGCCGCTGATCGACTCGCGCAATCATGCGCGACTGCAGCTGGACCAGGTCCAGGTCGGGCATGACGCGCTGCTGGGTGAACCCGGATCCGCAGGCCCGGCGCTCGAGATTGCCCTGGACCGCGGCCGCGTGTGCCTGGCTGGCGAAATGCTGGGCATGGCCGAGAAGCTCTTCGCCATGACCCTCGACTACCTGAAAACCCGGGTTCAGTTTGACGTCAAGATCGGCTCCTTTCAGTCACTGCAGCATCGCTCTGCCGAGCTGTACGTGCAGATACAACTGGCGCGCAGTGCGGTGATGGCCGGGCTTGCGGCGCTGGACGACAGCCGTCTGAGCGCCGCCGAGCGCCAGCGCTTTGCCAGTCTGGCGAAGTGGAAAGCGGGGCAGATGGCCCTCAATGTCGCCAATGAAGCGGTGCAAATGCACGGCGGGATTGGCGTAACCGATGAGCTGGACGTGGGGCTGTTTCTGAAACGCATACGGGTAGCCCAGGCGAGTCTGGGGGATGCCGATTACCACTGCGAGCGCTACGCAGATCTGATGCCCGCGCACGCCTAGGCCGATTGCCAGTCAGGAGAATAATAAGATGAAGCTTGAACAGTGGCAGAGCGCCTGGCAGCAATTGACTGGTGCCGGCTCACCTTTTGAAGTGGTCACCCAGCCGGGGAGCGGATCGAAGCATTTTCGGCATACCGCTGCCCACGTCTGGGCTGCAATCGACAGTGGCCGGGTGCATGGCGAGCGCGAGTTTCTGGTGTGGGAACAACAGCGTCTGACCTTCAGCCAGTTTTTCGATCAGGTGGACCGGCTGGCCGGCCAGCTGGTGCATCGTTTCGGCGTGCGTCAGGGCGACCGGGTGGCGATTGCCATGCGCAATCAGCCCGCGTGGCTGGTGGCGTTTGCGGCCATTCAGCGTTGCGGCGGGGTGTGCGTCCCCCTCAACAGCTGGGGCCTGCGCGACGAGCTGTTTCATGGTCTGCAGGACAGCGGTGCACGGCTGTTGCTGTGTGACGAGCCGCGCCTGCACTTGCTCGATGGCGACTTGCGCGAACAGGGGTTGGCGACGATTGTGGTCGGTCTGTCCGCCGGCCAGTTGCTGGCTGAACACTGCCAGCGTCTGGAAGATCTGCTGGCGGCCCCGGTGCTGACTGCACCGGCCCTGAAAGTGACGGCCGATGACCCGGCCATGATCCTCTATACCTCAGGCACCACCAGCTTGGCCAAGGGCGTGCTGTCGACCCATGGCGCGGTGTGCCAGGCCCTGGTGGCACTGGAGTTTCAGGGGGCGTTCTGTGCCCTGAGCTCGCCGGAGCGTATCAGCGTGGTGATCAACTGCGGCTATGCCCCAACCACCTTGATGGCAGTGCCGTTGTTCCATGTCAGCGGCCTGCATGCGCAATTCCTGCTGGCCTTGCGCAGCGGTCGCCGCTTGTTGCTGATGTACAAGTGGGACGTGGAAAAGGCTCTGGACCTGATCCGCGATGAACATTGCACCCAGTTCAACGGCGCGCCGGTGATGATGCAACAACTGCTGACCTCGCCACGTTTCGGCACGGCCGATACCAAGAGCCTGTTCGGCCTGGGGCTGGGGGGCGCGGCGCCGTCCAGCAGTCTGTTGGCGCATCTGACCCAGCGCAAACCGGAAGCGGTGGGTGGCAGTGGTTACGGCCTGACCGAAAGCAACGGGATTTGCGCGGCCATCGGCGGTGATCAGTTTGTTTACAAACCGGCTGCTGCCGGCTGGCCATTGCCGATCGTCGATGTGCGTATCGGTGACAGTCCGGACCGGCCACTGCCCAATGGCGTCAGCGGGCTGATCTGGATCCGTTCACCGACCTTGATGAGCGGTTACTGGAACCTGCCCCAGGCCAGCGCCCAGACCTTGCGCGATGGCTGGCTCGACACCGGTGACATCGGCCTGCTGGATGACGAAGGATTTCTCTATATCACCGACCGGGCCAAGGACTTGATCAACCGTGGAGGGGAGAAAATATCCGCAGCCGAAGTGGAGTCCTGCGCCTGTGAAATGCCTGGCGTGATCGAAGCCGCCGCCTTTTCGGTGCCGGACGATTTGCTGGGGGAAGTGGTGTTCCTGGTGGTGCGCGGTGACCCGTCCGACACCCCGGACAGCGAGGCGGTGCGCAGCTTTATCGCCCAGCGTCTGGCGAGTTTCAAAGTGCCGGCGCAGATCCATGTCCAGCACACCCCTTTTGCCCGCAATGCGTCGGGCAAGATGCTCAAAGGTTTGCTTAAAGAGTTGTTGGTAACGCCCTGAGTAGTCTTTGTGGACGATGTAGTCGCCGGCAAATGGCGAAGAATGGACGCATACCCCTTAGCAAGCTTTTACGCGTAGGAGGCAATACATGAAAATAACAAGAACAGGCGTAATGCTCGCAGCCGCCATGTCCGTCAACGTACTGGCCATCGGTCCGGCTTTTGCCCAGGTGTCTGGCGCAGAGGCAGCCAAACTGGGCAAGGAGCTGACCTGTGTCGGTGCTGAGCAGGCCGGTAATGCGGCGGGCACCATCCCGCCGTACACCGGCAAATACCTGGGCGAAGTACCGGGTTGGAACCACGTTAAATTCTCCGGTGACCAGCCAGTGGATCCCTATGCCGCTGAAAAGCCGATTGTGGTGATCACTGCGCAAAACATGGCCCAGTACGAAGACAAACTCACCGAAGGCCAGAAAGCGCTGTTCAAGCGTTATCCGACCACTTACAAGATGAACATCTACCCGGGCCACCGTGATTTCCGCTACCCGGACTACGTGTGCCGGCGCGCCATGAGCAACGCCCTGAACGCCAAGCTGGTGAACGATGGCATGGGCATTGAAGGTTTGGGCCAGGTCCCGTTCCCTATCCCTAAAAGCGGTATGGAAGTGTTGTGGAACCACCAGTTGCCGGCCCGTGCCTGGACCGAAGAAAAAACCAGTGATCTGGCCTCGGTTCTGCCCAATGGCAGCATTGGCTGGGGGCGTGCCTATGCCCGGGGCCTGTCGCAGGCCAACTCACCGATTGTTGAACCCAAAACCGAAGACAAAATTCAGGCCATGGGCAACAACACCACCCTTAAACCGGCGCGTGACAACGGTGTGATCAGCATCTCCCACGAACCCTACGACTTTCAGACCAACCCGCGTCAGGCCTGGAGCTACAGCCCCTCGACCCGCCGCGTGCGCTTGCTGCCCGGCTATGGCTATGACCAGCCGATGATCGGCACCAACGGCACCATGACAGTGGATGAAGACCGCCTGTTCAACGGCTCGCCGGAGCGCTACACCTGGAAGCTGCTGGGCAAGCGTGAAATCTACAGCCCGGCCAACGCCTACAAGCCGAACGCGGGGACGGTGAAATACGCCGACATGCTGACCCCCAACCATCCCAACCCGGACCTGATGCGTTATGAACTGCGTCGTGTGTGGGTGGTGGAAGCCGATCTGAAAGAAGGCTATCGCCACCTGTACGGCAAGCGCGTGCTGTTCATCGACGAAGACACCTGGAACGCGGTGATGGCGGACAACTACGATGCCCGTGGGCAATTGTGGAAGCACGCGATGGTCAACTACTACTACCACCCTGACATGAGTGGCTGGCAGGCGGGTTCCCAGTTCTTCATGGACTTGAATTCGGGGCAATACACCGGCTACGGCATGACCAACGAAGCCAAGAAAGGCCCGATTCTCAATGAAGGCAAATTCACTCCCGACCAATACACCGCCGATGCTGCGCGGGCGATGGGGCGTTAAGCAAGTGGTCATAAGCTAGCAGCTGCAAGTAACAGCAAGAGCCCTGTCGGTTAACGACGGGGCTTTTTGTTTTTACCGCTGTAACGGGTTGCCGGGTTGTCTTTATCGCTGGCAAGCCAGCTCCCACAATGGGATGTGATCGGGGTTGCAGAACCTGTGGGAGCGAGCTTGCTCGCGAGCTTTTTAGCGGCCTTATATTGAAAACCGGGTGACTGTGGACTGCTTGAGAAGCTCGCGAGCAAGCTCGCTCCTACAGATGAAATATGTGATCGGGGTTACAGAACCTGTGGGAGCTGGCTTGCCAGCGATGCTCATGGCGCAGTTTTATATTCTAGCCCTGGGTCCAGACCGCCAGTTCATAGCCATCCGGGTCGGTGAAATGCAGGCGGCTGCCGCCCGGGAAGGAGAATTCGGGGCGGGAGATGCTGCCTCCGGCCTGGAGGATGGCCTGTCGGGCAAGGGCCAGGTCGTCGGCGTACAGAATGATCAGCGGGCCACCCGGGCGCACCGGCTCGCCAGTGGTGAAGCCGCCGCTCAAACGGCCGTCGCTGAATTCGGTGTAGGCAGGGCCATAGTCGGTGAACGTCCAGCCAAACACGGCGCCATAGAAGGCTTTGCTGCGCGCTATGTCGTGGACGTTGAATTCGATGTTGTCGATTCGATAATGGCGGGGGTCGGTAGTCATGGTTATCTCCTTGAAACTCAGCACTATAGCTGCACTCAGGAAGTAACACAGGTCAACGCCGGGGGCGGGATGCCGCCCCCGGCGGGTTCAGGCCTCGCGTCCGGCTTTGTGGCCGGCGCTGATTGCCCCTTCGATGTAGCCAATGCTCTGACAGTCACCAATGCTGCTGGCCGATAACCCTGCGCGGGTCAGTTCATCCAGCAAACGGGTGTCGGGTTGCGCGCCAATGGCCAGTACCACGGAGTCTGCTTCGCTCTGTCCTGAACTGCCATCTGCCAGTTGATAGCGCACGCGATTGCCTTCAATGGCTATCACACTGGCACCGGTGATCAGCTGTCCGCCATGCACGCGTATTTCATGCAGCACCCGCCAGCGGCGCACGATGGCCAGTTCGCGGCCAAGATGGCTACCGCTTTCCAGTACGGTCACCTGGCGCCCGCGGGCGATCAGGAACTCCGCCAGTTCCAGGCCAACCAGGCCGCCACCGATGATGGTCACGCGCTTGCCCAGGGGCATCCATACCCGTGACAGTTTTTGCATGGCCTCGCTGCTGTCGGTGACCCCCGCCAGGTTGCCGGCTTTCATCAGGGTGCGCTGGGTGAAGGACAATTTACGCTTGGCAATTTCCTCCGCCCGGTCGCCGGTCATCAGGCGCCGCAGTTCATCACCGCTCCAGACATGGTCCTGATCTGCACCGGGGATGTCGGGGGCCGCACGCTCGGCACCGACGGCAACCAGCACCTGGTCTGCGCCCAGGTCGCGGAGCAGGGCAGGGCTGGCCTCAGTATTGAGGCGCAGATCAATCGAAGATTGCTGCACCTGGACCTTGAGGTTGTCCAGCAAGCGGGCGTTTTCGGCATAGGCCAGCCCGGCAAAGAACAGGGTCCCGCCGAGGCGGTCGCTGCGTTCGATCAGGGTCACCCGATGCCCGCGCAGGGCAGCTATTCTTGCGGCCTCCATGCCGGCAGGCCCGGCACCGATGACCGCAATATGTCTGGGGCTGGCGGTGGGGCTGATGACGTATTCGAATTCGTGGCCGGTCATGGGGTTGACCGCACACTTGACCCGCTCGTTGACGAAGATCTGGCTCACGCACACGTAGCAGTAGATGCACGGGCGGATGCTGCTTTCCTGATCGTTGAGCAATTTGTTCGGCAGTTCGGGATCGGCCAGCAGCTTGCGGGCCATGGCGATAAAGTCGCAATCACCACGCTTCAGGGCGGCTTCACCGGCCTGGGGTTCGATACGGCCTACGGCGATTACCGGCACCTGCACGCTGCGCTTGATCGCCGCAGTCCATTCCATGAAGCCGCCGGCTTGATGCACCAGCGGTGCTTCGGTAAACACCACGCCGCTGGTGATCCGCGCACTGGCCGACACACTGACCGCATCCACGCCTGCCGCTTCGGCCATGCGTGCCACCGCCTTGGCGTCGTCCAGGCTGATGCCGCCGGGGGTATGCAGTTCTTCGGCGTCCAGACGCAGCCATACGGCAAATTGCGAGCCGACTTTGGCCCGCACGGCAGCGATGATCTGCAGCAGCAGGCGGGCGCGGTTTTCCAGCGAACCGCCGTACTCATCCTCACGCTGGTTGTAATAGCCGGACAGAAAACCGGCAATGATATAGCCGTGGGCGGCGTGCAGTTCGACACCGTCGAAACCGGCGCGCTGGGCACGCTCGGCGGCGCAGGCAAACCAGTCGATCATTTGCCCGATGTCGGCACTGTCCATCACGCGGATGGGCGAGCCTTCGGCGCGGCGCTTCATGGAGCTGACGAAGTTGGCCAGTTCCTCAGGGGTCAGGGCCGCCATCATGTCGCTTTGCAGTACCGGGGGCACTGACGGTACCCACAGTTGCCGTCCTTCAGCCATATCCCGTACCGAGGTCTTGCCCGCGTGTTGCAGCTGCATGGCAATTTTTGCACCGTGGCGGTGAACGCGCTCGGCGAGCTGGCTCAGGCCCGGGATAAAGTCATCGCTGGACACGCCGACCTGGAACGGCTCGGCGGTGCCCGCCGGGAACGCCACTGAACAGACCCCCATGATCAGCAGCCCGGCGCCGCCACGGGCGCGGGCTTCGTAATAGGCTTGAATCCGTTCGCCACAGTGGCCATCGGCTTCGGCAAAGTTGGAGCCCATGGGCGCCATGATGATGCGGTTGCGCAGCTCGATTGAGCCAATGCGACCGGGTGCCAGCAACTGAGAGAATTTTGTCATTGTTGTTTTTCAGTCCGAGCAGGATAAGAAGGGCTGAGGGCGACCCGCAGGCCGCCGTCAATGTTGCCTGTTCAGTTTTTGAGGAAGTCCAGGCACGCCTTGTTGAACAGCTCCCGGTGTTCAACCTGGACCCAGTGGCCGCAGCGGTTGAGCATGATAAAACGCGCATCCGGTGCATGCTTGAGCACTTTGAGGGCGCCGCTGGCCGGGTTGAAGTTGTCGTCGGTGCCCCAGAAACCGAGGATCGGTACTTGCAGCTCTTCAAGGCGCTCGGTCATGTTCGGCACCATCATGGTGGTGAACAGATTGCGCGGTTGGTGCACGGCCACCGCCACTCGCTCGGCCAGCAGGCTGTCTTCGAGCTGGGAGCTGTCGAACAGTTGCAGGCTCATGATCCGGCGCATCTGCTCGATGCCCAGGGGCCCGGCGTTGTACAGCTCGACCATGCGCTGAATGCCAACCATCTTGAAGTAGGTTTCGCGATCTTCAACGCCGCCGGGGGCCATCAGAATCAGCTTCTCCACGCGCTCGGGCTCGGCCAGTGCCAGCCCCAGGGCAATGGCGCCGCCCAGGGAGTTGCCCAGCAGGGTGGCGCGCTTGACCCCCACGGCCTTGAGAAACCCGGACATGGCGTTAACGAAGAAGTCCAGGTTGTACTGCGTGTCTTCGGGTTTGTCGGAGCGACCGAAGCCCGGCAGATCCACCACCAGATTGCGAAAGCCGGCGGCGACGAACTGCGGGTAGTTGCCTTTGAAGTTGCTGTAGCCGCTGGCACCCGGGCCGCTGCCGTGCAGCCACAGGACTACCGGGCCGCTGCCTTCATCGAGAAAGTGCAGGCGCAGGCCGCAGTCCAGTGTCACGAAATGGCCGACGGGCAGCGGAAGGTCTTGTTCAGTCATCACTCAATCTCCGGAATATCAGGCACTGACCGCTTCAGCCAGGGGCGCTGGGGCAGGGGTGTTGTTCAAATGGTTGCGATAGCGCGGCAAGGCCATGGCCAAAAATACCGAGGCCAGCACCAGCAGCGAGATACAGGACGCCAGTGCGTAGCGCAGGCCTTCGTTACCCAGGGTGTGGGCAAAGCCGTCGCTGAGCATGCCGATCAGCAGCGGGCCGACACCCACCCCGAGCAGGGTCATGGCCATCACGAAAATCGCTGTGGCCTGGGCCAGGCGGGTGGCCGGGAACAGGTGCGAGATGGCGCCCAGGCAGGGTGTTGCCCACCAGGTGCCGAAGAAGCTGAACACGCAATAGAACAGGAATGCGCTGGGTACCGGGGTGCTGCCGACATGGAATGCCGTGCCGGTTGGCCAGAGAAAATAGGCCAGGCCAAAGGGGATACTGATCAGGGTGCCGAGCAGCGGCACTCCGATTTGCCAGCCTTTGTCACGACGCGCCAGGCGGTCGCACAGGATGCCGCAGGTCAGGGTGCCCAAGGTAGCCCCGACACCGCCGGCGACGCCCGCCAGCAACCCGGCGTCCTGCAGGCTGAGGCCGTGGGAGCGGATCAGAAAGCTGGGGCTCCAGGTGCCGATGGCGTAGCCGGCAATGGCCGCGGAACCGCCGGTGAGCACGATCCAGAGGAAGGACGGGGTCTGGAACAGTTCGCGTACCGTCACCGCCCAGTGGGCTTGCGCCACTTGATTGGGGCTGACCAGCATTGCAGGTTTCGGTGCCCGTACGGTGAGCAGTAATAGCAGACCGAGAAAAATCCCCGGCGCACCGATCACCACGAATGCAAAACGCCAGCCGTAATGCTGGGCGATCCAGCCGCCCAGGCCGAGGCCGAAAATCGCCCCCAGGCTTGAGCCCAGCATCAGCACCGAGAGTGCGGTGGAGCGGCGTTCCGGCGGGTACAGATCCGAGACCATGGCCATCGACGGGGCAGTGCCGCCGGCTTCGCCGATGGCCACGCCGATCCGGGCCACCACCAGCATCGCAAAGCTGGCCGCGAAACCGCAGAAAATGGTCATCACGCTCCAGGCAATACAACTGAATGCGATGACTTTCTTGCGTCCGATACGGTCAGACAATCGCCCCAAAGGAAAGCCGAACAGGGTGTAGAAAACCGCAAAGGTCACGCCTGAAAGCAGGCCGATACCGGTATCGGAAATACCGAATTCAGCCTTTACCGGCTCGATCAGAATCGCCATCAGCAACCGATCGATATAGTTGAAAACATAGATGGCAGCCAGTACGCCTAACGCGTAGTGAGTTCGCCAGGTGGGACGTAAAGTTATCGACACGACGGGTTCTCCCGGTTTTGTTCTAGTGAGCGATTTATTCCACGAACCCTGCGCCATGGACATCGTCCATTCAGACCAGCTGTGGCTCAGGGGGCCTGATCACTGAAGCGGTATTTGTTGCAGTCCATTGCTGCCATCCCGGACAAGCTTGCTGCCTGCGGTTCGGTGCTTAGTCCCATCGGACGATGTTCAGCTTTTTCCTCCAGTCAATGATTGTCCCCATGCACCGCCCACGGCTTACGGGCGGCCGACATCTGGCAGGTGGGAGAAACACCATGAAGTTGCTGAATAAAGTTGCGTTTGTGACCGGTGCAGGGCAAGGCATGGGCCGGGCGATTGTGCGCCATTTCGCCGAGCAGGGCGCAGTGGTAGTGGCGGCCGATATCAACCTCGATGCGGCCAACCAGACCATTGAAGGGCTGGGCGACAAGGCGCTGGCCGTGATCTGCAACGTCGCCGACAGTGATTCGGTGGCGACCGCCATGGCCGCTGTACAGGCGCGCTTCGGCAGCCTCGACATTCTGGTCAACAACGCCGGCATCGGCTCCATTGATGCATTCGCCGAGACACCGGACGAGAACTGGCAGCGGGTGATCGGGGTGAATCTCACCGGCACTTTTTTCTGTAGCCGTGAAGCCGTGAAGTTGATGCTCAAGGCCGCCACCCCGGGTGTGGTGATCAATATTTCCAGCACCTCGGCCCTGACCGGCGAAGGTCCAAGCCACTACTGCGCGGCCAAGGCCGGCGTAATGGGGCTGACCCGCAGCATGGCCCGTGAGCTGGCCGCCAACGGCATTCGCGTCAACACCATTGTTCCGGGCCCGACCAACACTCCGATGATGGCCGACATCCCGGATGACTGGATGCAAAGCATGCTCAAGGCCATCCCTCTGGGACGCATGGGTGAAACCGAAGAAATCGCCCGCGTCGCTGCCTTTCTGGCCAGCGAAGACGCCGGCTTCATCACCGGGCAAAACCTCGCGGTCAACGGCGGCATGGCGTTTATCTGACCCCGGGGCACCGACAGGAGAGAGCAGAGCATGGGTACTCGTTTACAAGGCAAGGTTGCATTTATCACCGGCGCAGGCTCGGGCATTGGCGCGGCTACCGCCCTGCGGTTTGCCCAGGAGGGTGCGTTGGTGGTGCTCTGCGGTCGCCGCATCGAGCCGCTGGAAGCCGTAGCGGCACAGATTCGCGATGCCGGTGGCCGTGCTGAATGTGCGGTGGCCGATGTCAGCAATGAAGCCGCCTATGTCGGTGCCATCGGCGCTGCCGCTGAGCGCAATGGCCGCCTCGACATTCTGGTGAATAACGCCATGGCCTACAGCTGGGGCGCAATTGACAGCACTAGCACCGCCGACTGGCATTCCAACTTTTCAACCACGGTCGACGGCACGTTCTGGGGCACCCGCACGGCAATGGGCCTGATGCGGGTCCAGGGCAGCGGTTCGATCATCAATATTGCCTCGATCTGCGGGCTGTTCGGCACGCCGTGGATGGCCGGATATTCCGCTGCCAAGGCGGCGGTGATCAACTTCAGCCGCGCGGCCGCCAGTGAAGGTGCCAGCCACAACATCCGCTGCAACGTGGTGATCCCCGGCATCGTCGAGACCCCGGCCACCGCCGGCATGCTGACCGACGACAAGACCCGGCTCAATACCGAAAAACTGATCCCGCTCAAGCGCGTCGGCCAGCCCCTGGAAGTGGCCAACGCCATTCTGTTTCTGGCCAGCGACGAAGCCTCGTACATCACCGGTGCCAGCTTGCCGGTAGATGGCGGGCGCAGCAGCGAGTTGTACACGGTACTGGAATAAGGACTTTTTATGGAACAGAACGCCTTGCTTGCCCGGCTTGACCGCCTGGAATCGATTGAAGAAATCCGTCAGCTGGCCGGTAAATATTCGTTGTCGCTGGACATGCGCGACCTCGATGCCCACGTCAATCTGTTTGCCGAAGACATCCGCGTCGGTCGCGAAAAAACCGGACGCGCGCACCTTAAAGCCTGGGTAGATGACACCCTGCGCGACCAGTTCCATGGCACCTCGCACCACCTGGGTCAGCACCTGATCGAGTTCACCGATCCGGACCATGCGGTGGGCGTGGTGTATTCCAAGAACGAGCACGAGACCGGTCCCGAGTGGGTGACCATGCAAATGCTCTATTGGGATGACTACGAGCGCATGCAGGGGCGCTGGTATTTCCGTCGTCGCTTGCCGTGCTACTGGTACGCCAGCGACCTCAACAAGCCGCCGATCGGCACGCAAAAAATGCGTTGGCCGGGGCGCGAACCCTATGCCGGGACCTTCCACGATCTGTTCCCGTCCTGGACCGAATTCTGGGCCAGACGCCCGGACAAGGATCAGTTGCCGCAAGTGGCCAGCGCCGCTCCGGTGGAACACTTTCTTGCCACCCTGCGCCGTGGGGCTGGCGCACCGAAAATACGCGTGCGCTAAGGAGCCCGTTATGAGCATTTTGTTTGAACCCGTACGCCTGGGTGACCTTGAACTGGCCAACCGGATCGTCATGGCGCCCATGACCCGCAGCCGTGCCGATCAGCACGGGGTACCTACCGCGGAAATGGTCGAGTACTACCGTCAGCGGGCCTCGGCCGGTCTGATTGTGGCCGAAGGCACTTCACCTTCGGCCAATGGTCTGGGCTATTGCCGGACCCCGGCCATCTACAACGCCGAACAGATTCGCGCCTGGAAGGCCGTGACCGATGCGGTGCACGCCGAAGGCGGCCTGATCGTGCTGCAGTTGATGCACGTAGGCCGTGCTTCCTGCGCCCAGAACAAACCCGCAGGCGCTGCAACCGTTGCTCCTTCGGCGTTGCGCGCGCGCACCCAGTTGTTTACCGATCAGGCCGGGCTGGTGGACAGCGACGAGCCACAGGCTTTGTCGCTGCAAGACATTGCCGGGGTGATCGAAGAGTATCGCCAGGCGGCCCTGAATGCCCGTGAAGCGGGTTTTGACGGGGTTGAGTTGCACTGCACCAGCGGTTACCTGCCCATGCAGTTCATGGCTTCGGGCAGCAACCTGCGTGAAGACCGCTATGGCGGCAGTGTCGAAAACCGCGTGCGTTTCCCTGCTGAAGTACTGGCCGCCATGGCTGCGGCCATCGGTGCCGGGCGTGTGGCGTTGCGCCTGTGCCCGGGCAACCCGTTCAATGACATCAGCGACGAAGATCCGCTGGCCACCGCCGAAGCCCTGTGCCGGGCCGCCGAGCCGTTGGGTCTGGCCTACGTGCATATCATGCGCTCGCCCCTGGCCGAGCTGGATGCCTTCGCCCTGGCGCAGCGCCATTGCAGCAGCGGACTTATTTTGAACGACGGTTTTGACGGCGCATCGGCCGAGGTTGCCTTGCAGGCCGGTCAGGGCGAGGCAGTGTCGTTCGCCCGGCATTTTATTGCTAACCCGGATCTGGTGGAGCGCCTGCGCCGGGGCTTGCCTCTGGCCCGCTTCGATCGCAAAACCCTGTATTCGCCAGGTCCTGAAGGCTACAGCGATTACCCGCAGAGCGAGACGGTGACGCCATGAACGATATGTCGCGTTTCAGCACGCCCGTGGCACCCCGGCAACAGCCAGTGCCCCGCGAGCAGACTCAGGAGCTGCTGGACCTGCGTTCGGCAGCCAGCGCGCAGATCAAGCCGGCGGACCTGTACACCCTGGCCGATCGTCTTGAGGCGCAGGCCCGCAGCTTTCCCCAACGACCATTTTTGATCTACGGCACTGATGTATATAGCTATGCCCAGGTCGACGCCCAGGCCAATCGCATGGCCCGGGTGTTTTACGACAAGGGTCTGCGCCCCGGTGATGTGTGCGCGATTGCCATGGAAAACCGCCCGCAGTTCTTTTTCTGCTGGTTTGGCCTGGTCAAGCTTGGCGCCGTGGTGGCGTTTATCAATACCCAGGTCAATGGCAAGCCGCTGGTGCACGCACTGCAGACCACTGAGGCCAAGGCCGTGGTGGTCGGTGAGGAATGCCTGGACAACCTGTTGTCCACCGAAGGCTTGCCGGATGTGCCGTGGTGGTTGATTGAAGATCCGGAAAACCCCCACGACCGCGTGTTGCCGGCCTGTGTCGACCAGAGCTTTAGCGAGCAGATTGCCCGCGCTGCGGACACAGCTTTTGCCCGTGAAGTGCGCGCTGCCATTACGGCTGAAAGCACCACTTTGCTGATTTTCACCTCGGGCACCACCGGTTTGCCCAAGGCTGCGCGCTACAGCCATATGCGCTGGATGTCTTCGGGTGACGTGATGGAAGTCACCATGGGGGCCACTGCCCAGGACGTTTTTTATTGCTGCCTGCCGCTGTACCACGGAGCTGCCGCGACTTCGGTGACCTCTACCGCATTGCGTGTCGGTGCCAGCATTGTGGTGCGGCGCAAGTTCAGTGTGCGTGAGTTCTGGCAGGACGTACGCCGCAATAACATCACGGTGTTCCAGTACATCGGTGAAATATGCCGCTACTTGCTCAACCAGCCCGTAGTGGCCGGGGAGCGGGAGCACAGTTTGCGTTACATGCTCGGCGCCGGCCTGACGTCCGAGTCGTGGCAGCGCTGGCTTGAGCGCTTCGGCCCGATCCAGGTGTTCGAAGGCTGGGGCGCCACCGAGGCCAACGCGAATCTGATCAACGTCGACAACTATGTGGGCTCGTGCGGCCGGGTACCGGACTGGAGCCGGACCAATCTGCGGCTGGTGCGCTACGACGTTGAAAGTGACACCC
The DNA here is from genome assembly GCF_009910445.1 of Pseudomonas sp. 9.1(2019). Lineage (NCBI taxonomy): Bacteria > Pseudomonadati > Pseudomonadota > Gammaproteobacteria > Pseudomonadales > Pseudomonadaceae > Pseudomonas > Pseudomonas sp. 9.1(2019). The sequence continues at coordinate 60,253 of NZ_VBWF01000010.1, forward strand.
ATCCACGGGACGAACAGGGTTTCTATCAGCTCTGTCAGCCGGGTGAAGTGGGTGAAGCGATGGGTTTCATCGTCAATCATCCGCAGATCGGCGGGGGGCGTTTCGAGGGCTATACCAGCGCCGCTGCCAGCGAAAGCAAGATCCGCCGCAACGTGTTCCAGGCCGGAGATGCGTACTGGAGTTCCGGCGATCTGTTGCGCTATGACGACGACGGTTATTTCTATTTCGTCGACCGTATCGGCGATACCTTTCGCTGGAAAAGCGAAAACGTTTCCACCCTGGAAGTCGCCGATACCCTCAGTGACTTGCCGGGACTGGAACTGATCAATGTGTATGGCGTGCAAGTGCCGGAACACGAAGGCCGGGCGGGCATGGCGGCGATCCTGATGCAGGCCGGCCACACCTTTGATCCCCAGGCGTTCTATGACCTGACCGAAGCGCGCTTGCCACGTTATGCGGCGCCGATGTTTGTGCGGGTGTCGGCGACGGCTGACATGACCAGCACCTTCAAGTTGCGCAAGGTCGATTTGCAGCGTCAGGGCTACGCCCCGGGCCTGTTTGCCGATCCGCTGTTCGTGCGTGACGAAAGCACCCGTACCTATCAGCCGTACTCGCTGCAAGTACTGGCCCGGGCCGGGCTGGCACCTTTTGTGGGCAGCAGTCATGAGTGAAATCGACGCCCGGGGCCATGAATGGCGTGACGGCCTGCGCTACCCGTGGCCTCAGGCGCCGGCCAGCGGGCAGGTGCAAGAGGTGGCCGAGGGTGTGTTGTGGCTGCGCATGCCGCTGCCCTTTGGCCTGGACCATATCAACCTGTACCTGCTGCGCCATGGCGACGGCTGGGTGGCGGTGGATACGGGCCTCAACAGTGACCAGTGTCGTGAGGTATGGGAGCAGGTATTTGTCGACGTGTTCCAGGGCCTGGCGCTCAAAGCGGTGATCTGTACCCATTTCCACAGCGATCACACCGGTGTGGTGGGGTGGCTGGCCGAGCGTTTTCGGTGTCCGGTGCTGATGACCCATGGTGAGTTTGAAGCTCTGCACCATGGCCCGCCGATGGCGAAGACACCTGATTGGGCCTTTGTCGATTTTTATCAGAAAGCCGGTTTCAGTCCCGAGCGCACGGCAGCCTTGTTGCCGCTGATCCAGGGTGAGCATTTTCGGCCGCAGTTGGTGGCCGGGTTTATCCGGTTGCAGCATGGCAGCGAGCTGACCATTGGCGGCAGGCGCTGGCAGGTGGTGATGGGCAATGGTCATTCACCGGAGCATGCATGTCTGTATGCCGCTGATGACGGCTTGCTGATTTCTGGCGATCAAGTGTTGCCGCGCATCACTTCAACCATCGCCGTCTACGTCACTGAGCCCGAGGCCAATCCATTGCGCGACTGGCTGGCATCCATCGAGCGGCTGCGGGTCATTCCCGACAGCGTGTTGGTGCTGCCGGCCCATGAACGGCCGTTCTGCAATTTGCATCTGCGCCTGGACCAGTTGCGTGACCACCATCTGAACCATTTGCAGCAACTGCACCAGGCCTGTGCGCAACCGCTCACGGCGCTGGAGATGATGGCGGTGTTGTTTAAAAAACTGTCAGGTCGTTTTGACGAGCTGATGGCGGTTGGGGAGACGTTGGCTCACGCCAATTACCTCATGGCCGAGGGGGCGCTCGTTCGTGAGGTTCAGGGAGGGCTGCATCGCTATTCGCAGGCCGGGACAGGAGTCGTGAAGTTCGACCCGCTTCAGTTGTCATGAGCAGGGTATATGCGCTGCAGAACGCAATGACGCTTGAACCCATCGAGGCGGCCAGAGGGTCGCTAATCAGGAGAGGCAGAGTGATCAATAAAAACAACAATAAATGTCTTGGGCACAACTTTCAGGTCACGGGCCTGGCAGTCGCCGTTGCGCTGGTAACCAGCCCGGTGTGGGCGGGGGACACTATTGAGTTTGATGACGGCACCACCATCGATTGGTCGGTGACCACCAGTTACGGCATCGGTATGCGCCTGGGTGACCCCAGTAACAGGTTGATGGGCATCAACGTCGATGATCCGAACCGCAACTTCGATCAGCACAGTCTCACCACCAACCGCGTGGGTGCCCTGGGCGAAATGATTTTGCGCAAGGACAACTACGGCGCTGTGGTCCGTGCCAGTACCTTCTATGACGATGTTTACCACCGCTCAAACGACAACAACTCGCCGTCGACGGTCAACAAGACCGGGAGCAACGATGAGTTCACCAGCGACACCAAGTATTACAGCGGTGGCCGCACCCGCTTGCTCGACGCCTATGTGTTTGGCGGCTGGCGCTTTGACAATGACACCATGCTCGACGTCAAGGCCGGTCGGCATATCGAGTCCTGGGGCGAAAGCCTTTACTACCCGGGCGTGAACGGGGTACAGAACCCGTCCGATGCGGTCAAGGCTGCGCAGCCCGGGGTTGAGGTCAAGGAAGTGCTGTTGCCGGTGGGCCAGTTCTCGGCGTCTTACCGCATCAACCCGGAAATTACCCTGGGCGGCTACGTGCAGTACGAGTGGAAGGGCACCGAGCTGCCGCCAGTGGGCAGCTATCTGTCGACCTCTGACGTGATCGGCCCTGGACGCGAATTCATTCTCGGGGCCAACGGCTCGCGGATCAATTACATGGGCACCGACGAACCCCGTGACAGCGGCCAGTGGGGTGCGCAAATCCGCTACCGCCCGACTACCGACCTGGAACTGTCGCTGTTCCATGTGGTGTACCACGATAAAAACCCGGCCACAGCGCTGGTTGGCTATCAACCCCTGGCCCTGGGCAATGGGCAGTATGCCTACACCACCAACGGCTACAAGGTTGAGTATTTCGAAGACATCAAGCTGACCGGTATCAGTGCCGCCACCAAGTTGGGTGAATACCAGCTGGGGGCTGAATGGTCTTACCGCGACGGAGCCCCGGTGATGGTCAATACCGGTCTGGGTCCGGTGCCGACCCGCGGCAAAGGCCAGCAGTTGCAGCTCTCGGCCATGCGAATCCTGGGTGACAGGCCATGGGCCAGCCAGACCACGCTGACCGGTGAGATCGTCACCGTACGCGTGGATGATGTGGACGATGTGTCAGGTGCGCCGAATCTGTTGGGCCTGCCTGTTGCTCCTCCGTATGCCGGGGCGATTCAGCCGTCCAATGATTACACCTACAAAACCTCCTCGGCCTGGAGAACCCGTTCTTCAAGCGCTTATACCGTGGGTGCATCGTTCAGTTACCCGGGTGTGTTTCAGGGCTGGGACCTTGAGGTGCCGTTTACCTTCTCCAACGTGTTCAGCGGTGCTGCACCGATGTCCGGGACCATCGCCGGGGTGGCCGGTGACCGCCGTCTGAGTGCGGGCACTACGTTCAAGTACCTGAGCAACCTGGAAATGTCGTTCAAGTACATCGCGTACCTGGGCTCGCCGGACCCGATCTACCGTCCGCTGGCAGACCGTGACTACGCCACGTTCTCGATGAAGTACACGTTCTAATCAAGGTATGCCCCTGTGGGAGCGGGCTTGCCCGCGATTGGATCGCTGCAGCATGTATGGCAGGGCGCAGGGTCTGCATCGCTGGCAAGCCGGCTCCCCCAACGGGGCAAATGTGAACCGATAAAAGAGAGAAACCTATGGGTCTTAAAGGTCACGCGGCCATTGTCGGCAGCGCTCAGTACAAACCGGAAAAATACGCAACGGCGCCGCGCATGTTCCATCTGGAGCAGGTTGCAGATCTGGCCGCGCAAGCTTTGCGCGATGCCGGTTTGCAAGCCTCGGACCTGGACGGGCTGGTAATCAACGGCCCGCAATTTCATGAAGCTTCGGTGTTCGTGCCTGCCATGGCCGCCGAATACCTGGGCTTGCGCCTGAACTTTGCCGAAGTGGTCGACCTTGGCGGCTGTACCTCGGTGGGCATGGTCTGGCGCGCGGCGGCAGCCATCGAGCTGGGTCTGTGCCAGGCGGTGCTCTGCGTATTGCCTGCACGCATGGCGCCGCTGGGGCCGGACGAAGACCCGAGCTGGATGGCCCGGGCCATGCGCTTCGGCGGCCACAGCACCGCCTTCGGGGCACCCGAAGCCGAATTCGATTTGCCCTACGGCCACATGGGCCAGAACACCGGCTACGCCATGATTGCCCAGCGTTACGCTGCGCAATACGGCTATGACCCGCGGGCACTGGCGAAAATCGCTGTGGATCAGCGCACTAACGCGCAGTACAACCCCCAAGCGATGTTTTACGGCCAGCCGTTGACCATCGAGCAAGTGCTGGCGAGCAAAAAAGTTGCCGATCCGTTGCATGTACTGGAGATCGTGATGCCGGTGGCCGGCGGTGCAGCGCTGATTATTGCTTCGAAGGAAGTGGCTGCCCGTGCCCGCAAGCGGCCGTCGTATATCACCGGTTTCGGTGAGCATCTGGCGTTCAAGTCGCCGTCCTATGCCGCCGACATGGTGCAAACCCCGATTGGTCCTGCTTCGCGCCGGGCGTTCGACATGGCCGGGCTCAAGCCCGGGGATGTGGATGCTGCACAAATCTACGATTGCTACACCATTACTGCCTTGCTGACCCTGGAAGACGCAGGCTTCTGCGCCAAGGGTGAAGGCATGAGTTTTGTCCGTGAACACGACCTGACCTGGCGTGGCGATTTCCCGATGAACACCCATGGCGGCCAGCTCAGCTTTGGCCAGGCCGGTTCCGCCGGCGGCATGTCGCAGGTGATCGAGGCAGTAACCCAGATCGCCGGCGAGGCGGGCGAGCGTCAGCTTGCGCAGTGCGACACGGTGTATGTGTCAGGCACCGGTGGGGTGATGAGTGAGCAGGGCGCATTGATACTTCAGGGAGCATGAATCCGATGTCGAACAACAAACCAATGCCGGTCCCGACCGAGATTTCTGCACCGTTCTGGGAAGGCCTGAAGGCCGAGCGCCTGCTGATCCAGCAGTGCAATCAATGCAGTCACTGGGTGTTTTACCCGCGTCGGCATTGCCCCGGCTGCCTGGCCCACGAGCTTGCCTGGCGTGAAGTCAGCGGCGGGGCGAGCTTGTACAGCTTCACTGTGACCCGGATTGCCACCATGCCGGATTTTGCCGATGAAATGCCGCAGATGCTGGCGGTGATCGAGCTGGATCAAGGGGTACGGATCAACAGCAATCTGGTGGGCCTGGACGAGTCCGAGGTCAAGGTCGGGATGCGCCTGCAGCCGGTGTTTGCCGAGGTGGACGCAAAGGGTACGCGGCTGTTGCGTTTTACCGGGATGGACAAGGACCCGCAGGCTTTGAAGAGCTTGCCGGCAGCAGTGCAGCAGCCGGCGGTTACAGCGCCCCGGGTACGCCAGATTGCACTGGATGACGAGGCCGCGTTGCAGTCGCTGGTCAGCGACACGTTCAGCCCCTGGAGCAACCGGATTGTGGTTGATCAGGGCCTGATCGACGCTTTTGCCGCGTTGTCGGGGGATGATTACTGGATTCACACCGATCCGGAACGGGCCCGTAAACAAAGCCCCTTTGGCGGCACCATTGCCCATGGTGCGCTGGTGCAGATCCTGCAGTCGCGCATGCAGTTGAACCTGGATTACGAGATCACCGGTTTCAGCAATATGGTCAATTACGGTTCGGACCGTTTGCGCTTTCCGGCGCCGGTACCGGCCGGTTCGACCATCCATTCGCGGGCCCGGGTAAAGCGTGTGGAACGGGTTAAAAGCGGTACCCAGCTGACCCTGGAGCTCAACATCCACGTGCTGGGCAGCGAGCGGCCTTCAGTGATCAATGAGCTGGTGATTCTCTATATGTAATCCTCGCGTTACCTGTGACCTGTGACCTGTCATCTGTAGGAGCGAGCTTGCCTCGCGAGCTTTTCTATCGCTAAAAGCTCGCGAGGCAAGCTCGCTCCTACAGAAGCTCGCTCCTACAGAAGCTCGCTCCTACAGTTATGAGGTATGAAGCGTTGAGGTTATTCAGTGTCCTCAATGGCTTTAGTCTCAACGGACGATGAGCCCGGCAACCTTCCTTCCCATACTGCCCCAAGCCAATAAATACAGGCATTGAGGAGCAGGCACATGATCGACATTCGTGGTTTGAGCTACTTCGTTGCAGAGTCCACCGACCCGGTGCAGTGGCAGCGTTATGCCGAAGATGTACTCGGGATGATGGTCACTGCGGCACCCGCCGGCGGGTTGTATGTGAAGATGGACCAACGCCCGTTCCGGATGTTGATCGTGCCTGGCGGTGAGTCACGCTATCTGGCATCGGGCTGGGAGCTGGCCAGTGAGAAGGCGTTCAATGCCGCCATCGAAACCCTGGATCAGGCCGATGTCAGCTGGCGCCCGGGTACTCCCGAGCAGTGCGATCAGCGCGGTGTACAGGCGTTGCTGCACGTCACCGATCCTTCGGGCAACCGCCATGAACTGAGCTGGGGCCATCGCTCCGATTGCCAGCCCTTTGTTTCGCCGCAAGGTGTTCCGGGGTTCGTCACCGGTGAGATGGGCCTGGGGCACACCGTTCTGCCCGCTCCCAACTTCGATGCCACCCTGGCCTTTGCCAAGGATGTACTGGGCTTCGAGTTGTCGGACATATTCAATTTCCGGCCCGACCCGTCGGCCGCACCGATCCGCATTCACTTCCTGCATTGCAAAAACAGCCGTCACCACAGCCTGGCCCTGGCCGAGTACCCGGTGCCGTCCGGCTGCGTGCATGTGATGGTCGAGGTCGAAACGATGACCGAAGTGGGCCGCGCCCATGACCGGCGCCTGGCGCATAACGTGCCGTTGTCGGCCACTTTGGGCCAGCACCTGAACGACCAGATGACCTCTTTCTATATGAAAACCCCTTCGGGCTTTGACCTGGAGTACGGCTATGGCGGCTTGCTGGTGGATTGGCAAGACCACAGCGCTTTTGAATTCACCCGGGTCAGCCTGTGGGGCCACGATTTTTCAGTCGGCCAGCAGTAACAGACCGGTAAAGGAGTAACCCATGAACAAGCAAATGACAGCGGCAGACGTGGTCGGCCAATTGCGTGACGGCATGACCATAGGTTTTGGCGGCTGGGGGCCACGGCGCAAGCCGATGGCGATCGTGCGCGAGATCCTGCGCTCGGAGGTCAAGGACCTGACCGTGGTGGCGTATGGCGGCCCTGAAGTCGGCATGCTTTGCGCGGCCGGCAAGGTCAAGAAACTGGTGTTCGGTTTTGCCACCCTCGATGCGATCCCGCTGGAAGCCTACTTTCGCAAGGCGCGGGAGGCCGGTGAGCTGGAATTGATGGAGCTGGATGAGGGCATGTTGCAATGGGGCCTGCGCGCCGCCGGTATGCGGTTGCCTTTTTTGCCGACCCGCTGCGGCCTGGCAACCGATGTCAGCCGTCTGAACCCGGACATCAAGCAGGTGCAGTCGCCCTATGACGACGGTGAAGTGTTGCTGGCGATGCCTGCGCTGAACCTGGATATGGCCTTTTTGCATGTCAACGTCGCTGACCGCCTGGGTAACACCCTGATCACCGGTCCCGATCCGTATTTTGATCATCTGTTCGCCCGTGCCGCCAAGCAGTGCTTTGTGTCCTGCGAACGGATCGAAGAGCGCCTGAGCCTGGATGCCGCCCAGGCCCGCTTCAATACCTTTGAGCGCTATCTGGTCAGTGGCGTGGTGCACGCCCCCTTTGGTGCACACCCGACCTCGTGCCCGTCCGATTACGGCTGGGACATGAGCCATCTCAAGCGTTATAGCGCCAGTGCCGGCGAAGCCGACGGCTGGCAAGGCTATGTAGCAGAGTTTGTGACACCGGGCGAATCAGCCTACCAGGCCAGCAATGGCGGTGCCGACCGGCTGGGCGCTTTGCCGCTGCCAGTGTTTTGAGGAGTATGGACATGACTGCGACTTGCGAATTTACCCTGGCCGAACTGTTGATCGTGGCTGCTTGCGAAGCCTGGCGCGATAACGGCGAAGTGATTGCTTCCGGCCTGGGGGTGATCCCGCGCCTGGGCGCGAGCCTGGCCAAACTGAGCCACAGCCCGGAACTGTTGATGACCGACAGCGAGGCCTTTCTGGTGGAAGAGCCGATCCCTTTGGGGCCGCGCGGTGACTATGAGCCGCGTTACTCGGGTTACCTGTCGTTTGAACGGGTGTTTGAGTGCGTGTGGGGCGGCCGTCGTCACGCGATGATCGGCCCGACCCAGATCGACCGCTGGGGCCAGACCAATCTGTCGTGCATTGGCGACTATCACAAGCCCAAGGTGGCAATGCTGGGGGTGCGCGGTTTGCCGGGCAACAGCATCAACCATATCAACTCGTTCTTTGTGCCGAGCCATAACACCCGGGCATTTGTGTCCGGTGAAGTGGACATGGTTTCAGGTGTCGGGTTCAAGTCAGAGCGTTGGGAAGAAGGCATGCGCCGCGACCTGATGGACATCCGCCTGATCGTCACCGATCTGTGTGTGATGGACTTCGGCGGCCCGGACCGCGCGGTTCAGGTGCGCTCGCTGCACCCGGGTGTGAGCTTTGAACAGGTGCAGGACAATACCGGCTTCCCGCTGCTCAAGGCAGCCGATATCAAGCAGACCGTGGCGCCTACTGCGCAGCAATTGGAGCTGATCCGTCGTCTGGACCCGCATGACTATCGCGCAGCCGCGCTGAAGGGCAATCCACCCGGCATTCGCCAGGCCTGAAGGCAAGGAATCCAGATGAACAGCGACAGCGAATTTGTGCAGCGGGCTGATACCGCTGTGTATGAAACCGAAGAATCGGTGCTGTACGGGGTGGCGGACGGGATTGCCACCCTGACCCTGAATCGGCCGACAGTCAACAACGCGCAAAACTCGCAGATGACCTATGCCCTGGACGATGCGTTTCGTCGGGCGGTGAATGATGACCTGGTGAAAGTCATAGTGTTGCGCGCTAATGGCAAGCATTTCTCGGCCGGGCATGACATTGGCACCCCCGGGCGCGACATCAACAAGTCGTTTGAGCGTGCGCACCTGTGGTGGGATCACACCAACAAGCCTGGCGGCGAATATCTGTACGCCCGGGAGCAGGAGGTGTATCTGGGCATGTGCCGGCGCTGGCGCGAGCTGCCCAAGCCGACCATCGCGATGGTGCAGGGCGCGTGCATTGCCGGCGGGCTGATGCTGGCCTGGGTGTGTGACTTGATCGTGGCCAGTGATGATGCGTTTTTCCAGGACCCGGTGGTGCGCATGGGCATTCCGGGGGTGGAGTACTTTGCCCACCCTTACGAATTGAACCCGCGCATTGCCAAGGAATTTCTGTTTACCGGCGACCGTATGAGTGCCGAGCGCGCCTATCAGATGGGCATGGTCAATCGCCTGTTCAGTCGCGAAGAACTGGAGGCAGGCACTTATGCGCTGGCAGCGGCCATTGCCAAACAGCCGCGCATGGGGCTGGCGCTGACCAAGCAGGCGATCAATCACGTTGAAGATTTGCAGGGTAAGCGCACAGCCATGGACGCGGTGTTTGCCTGGCATCACTTCGCCCATAGTCATAACGAACTGCTGTCGGGCGACAAGCTCGGTGGTTATGACGCCAAGGCCATGATTCAGGCAAACAAGACGGCTGCGGGAGAGCGTGGATGAGTGGCTATCTGCAAACGGCGCTGACCGATGCATTGGGCTGTCGTTACCCCATAGTGCAGACCGCGATGGGCTGGGTGGCGGATGCCAATCTGGTGATTGCCAGCACCCGGGCCGGGGCGTTCGGATTTCTCGCCGGGGCGACCATCGCCGCGGACCAGCTTGAAGCTGAAATCCAGCGGGTGATCGAGGCCACCGGCGGCAGTAATTTCGGCCTCAACTTTCATATGTTCCAGGAGAACGCTGCGCAGTGCGTGGACCTGGCGATCGAGTACCGCTTGCGTGCCGTCAGTTATGGTCGCGGGCCGGATCGCCAGACCATCGAGCGCTTCAAGCGGGCCGGGGTGCTGTGTATACCCACGGTGGGCGCACTCAAGCATGCGCTCAAGGCGGTGGAGCTGGGCGCTGACATGGTCACGGTACAGGGTGGTGAAGGCGGCGGGCATACCGGCGGGGTGCCGAGCACCATTTTGCTGCCCCAGGTGCTGGATGCGGTACAGGTCCCGGTGATTGCCGCCGGTGGCTATTCCACCGGTCGCGGTCTGGCCGGGGCATTGGCCAGCGGGGCGGCCGGGATTGCCATGGGCACGCGGTTTTTGATGACCCGGGAATCGCCCACCCCTTTGGCGACCCTGGAACGCTATGTGAAAGTCAAAGATCCGCAGCAGATTCGCGTGACCCTGGCGGTGGACGGGATGCGCCACCGGATGATCGAAAATGCCTTTATCAATCGTCTGGAAAAGGCCGGTGCCTTTGGCCGCTTGCGCATTGCCCTGGGCAGTGCCTGGCAGTGGAAGCAACAGACCGGCATGAGCCTGGGGCATATGTTCAGTGTGTTCGCCCAGTCGGTGAAGGAAGACCCGGGTGCCTTGTCGCAAACCGTAATGGCGGCCAACCAGCCGGTGCTGCTGCAGCGCTCCATGGTTGACGGCATTCCGGATGAAGGGATTTTGCCCAGCGGGCAAGTTGCAGCAGCGATCAGCGAGCTGAAAAGTTGCGAGGAGCTGATTCAGGAGATGGTGCTCGAGGCAGAGCGGTGTTTGGGCCGATTGCATAGAACTGTGTAGGAGGGAGCTTGTCTCGCGAGCTGTTGGCGGTTGAAAGAGCTCGCGAGCAAGCTCGCTCCTACAGGTATAGGGGGGTCAGAGGGTTATCCAGCGCTGTTGTTCGGCGGCTTCGCGAATGGCCGCAGCCAGACGTTCTACCTGCCAGGCTTCTTCGAAGTCGGGGCCCGGCGCAGGGTTGCCGGCGCAGGCCTGGATCAGCCCGTGTACCTCCAGGGTTTTCAGTTCGTTGTACCCCAGCTGATGCCCGCCCGCAGGGCTGAACGCGGCGTAGCCGGGTAGTTCCGGGCCCGCCAGCAGGCGTTCGAAGCCGGCCTGGCCGGCTTTGCACAGGTGCAGTTCATTCAGCCGCTCCTGATCGAATTTAAGGGTGCCGCCGGTACCGCTGATCTCGAAGCTGAGGTGGTTTTTATAACCGTGCTTGAGCCAGCTGCTGCTCAGGGTGCCCCGGGCGCCATTGCTGAAACGCACGAGGGCGTGGGTCTGGTCGTCGATCAGGATGTCGCGCAGCTCGCTGCTGTTGCGGCTGGCCGGGCGTTGCGGGTGAACGGTCTGGCTGTCGGCGCACACGGCTTGGACATCCCCCACCAGATAGCGCGCCATGGCCAGCAGATGGCTGCCCAGATCGGCCAGGGCACCGCCGGCATGCCCGGGTTCGCAGCGCCATGACCAGGGCAGCGCCGGATCGGCCATGAAGTCTTCGCTGAACTCGCCCTGGAAACTGATGATGCGTCCCAGGTCACCACGCTCAATCATCTGTTTGGCCAACACCAGCATCGGGTTGTGTTGATAGTTGTAACCCACCCGCGTGACCACGCCGGCGACCCTGGCGGCGAGATGCATTTGCTCGGCCTGTTGCAGGCTGACGGCCAGGGGTTTTTCGCAATACACCGCTTTACCCGCTGCGATGGCGGCCATGGCCATGGGGAAGTGCAAGTGGTTGGGGGTGGTAATAGCGACCACATCCACTGCCGGGTCGCTGATCAGCTGTTGCCAGTCGCCATGGGCGCGGGCAAAGCCCCAGGCGTTTGCACAGTGCTGCGCGCGCTCGGCGTCGGCATCAGCCAGTGCTGCAAGGTGCAAGTGCACCGGCAGTTCAAACGCAGAACTGACATTACGAAACGCCAGCGCATGGGCCCGGCCCATGAATCCGGTGCCGATCAAACCAATACCAAGTGCACGCATAGCCTGGATCCTTTGAATTGTTATTTTCAGGGAGGGCTATTAATGGAATAAATATTCCGAAATATCAACTATTGGAATTAACTTATTGGCATGTGAGCCAGGTTCTGTAGGAGCGAGCTTGTCTCGCGAGCTTTTAAAACCGCCAACAGCTCGCGAGACAAGCTCGCTCCTACAGGGGGGGCTTGGGCGGGTTATGAGAGGTATCCGCCGTCGACGTTTAACGAAACGCCAGTGGTGTAGGTCGAGGCGTCGCTGGCCAAATACAGCACTGCACCGGCCATTTCTTCGGGCCGGGCCACGCGTTTCAACGGGATCTGTTGCAGTGCGGTCTTGAGGATGGCGTCGTTGCTGACCAGCGCCGATGCAAATTTGGTGTCGGTCAGGCCCGGGAGCAGGGCGTTGCAGCGTATCCCGTACTCGGCACACTCCTTGGCAAATACCTTGGTCATGTTGATCACCGCGGCCTTGGTCATCGAGTAGACCCCCTGGAACACGCCGGGCGATACGCCGTTGATCGAAGCCACGTTGATGATGCTGCCGCCGCCGTGGTCGCGCATCAGTTTGCCGGCTTCTACCGACATGAAGAAGTAACCGCGAATGTTCACGTCCACGGTTTTCTGGAACGCACTCAGGTCCGTGTCCAGGACGTTGCAGAACTGCGGGTTGGTCGCCGCGTTGTTGACCAGGATATCGATGTGGCCAAATTCTTCGCGAATGCGGGCAAAAGTCCGGGTGATCTGCTCCATTTCGCCGATATGACAGGCGATGGCAGTGGCCTTGCCGCCTTCGGCGATGATCCCGTCAACCACCGGCTGGCAGCCTTCAAGCCTGCGGCTGGACACAATTACATGGGCGCCCTGTTGGGCCAGCAGCCTGGCGATGGCTTCACCAATGCCGCGACTGGCACCGGAAACAAAGGCAATTTTTCCATCAAGGTTGAACAGTTGAGTCCTGGACATGTTGATTCCCTGGTTGTCGCGGGTTTAGAGGCTGGATGTGCGAATGAGCTTGAGGCTCATCTGCTCGAGCAGCGCATTCATCTGCACAAAGGATGCGAAGCGCTTGTCCTGCGTCTGGCCGTGGTAATAGCGGTAATAGATCTGCTGGACAATACCCGCCAGACGGAACAGTCCGTAGGCGTAGTAAAAATCGTAATTGTCTATCTGAATGCCCGAACGCTCGGCGTAGTAATCGACGAATTGGCGGCGGGTCAACATGCCCGGGGCGTTGCTGGGCTGGCGCCGCATCAGTTGTACCGGTGCCGGGTCGTTGGCTTCAATCCAGTAGGCCAGGGTGTTGCCCAGATCCATCAGGGGGTCACCTAGGGTGGTCAGTTCCCAGTCCAGGACGCCGATGATTTGCATCGGGTTGGAGGGGGCGAGGATCACATTGTCGAAGCGGTAGTCGTTATGCACGATGGCCGGGGTCGGGTGGTCAGCCGGCATTTTGTTCTGCAGCCACAGTTTTACTGCTTCCCAGCGCGGGGCATCCGGGGTCAGGGCCTTTTCGTAACGTTCACTCCAGCCGCTGATCTGGCGTTGCACATAGCCTTGGGGCTTGCCCAGGTCGCCCAGCCCGCAGGCGTTGTAGTCGACCTGATGCAATTGCACCAGCTTGTCGATAAAGCTGTGGCACAGGGTTTGTGTGGTGGCGGCAGTCAGCCCCAGTTCATCGGGTATGTCCGAGCGCAGGATGATGCCCTTGACCCGCTCCATCACGTAGAACTCCGAGCCGATCAGGCTTTGGTCGGTGCAGTGGGCATAGGCTTTGGGGCAGTAAGCAAAGGCGTCCTTGAGCTGATTGAGAATGCGGAACTCGCGGCCCATGTCGTGGGCTGATTTGGCTTTGTGGCCAAAGGGCGGGCGGCGCAGTACCAGCTCCCGGTCGGGGTATTCAATCAAATAGGTGAGGTTGGACGCGCCGCCCGGGAACTGGCTGACCACAGGGTGCCCCGCAAGCCCGGGGACATGAGCCTTGAGGTAAGGATCGATGCGGCTGATGTCGAGTTCTTCACCCGCGCGGATGCGGGTCGACGAGTCGGTAAGCGCCATGTTTATCTCTTCTGCTTATATTTGTGGCTGGGCAACATTCGCTAATCTAATGGGCGCCCGGGCCCGGGACAAGGCGGGGATGGCCTTAATAGGTGCGGGTGTTAGTGAGCGATCAGCGTGATGGATAAGCGTTGAGTGAAGCACAGGCGAAAAAAAACCGAAGCGCGTGGTCTTCGGTTTTTCGGTGTTGCGTGTGGCTTACGAAGGGAACAGTTCGCTCAGCTTCATGGCCAGCATCATGTCGCCTTCAGCGCGCAGTTTGCCGCCCATGAACGCCTGCATGCCATCGGTTTCGCCGCTGACGATGCCTTCCAGGGTTTCGCCGTCCATGACCAGCGTTACCTGTGCATCCGGGTTCTCGCCTTCCTGGAGTTCGCAAGTGCTGTCTTTAATGATCAGCGAGAAGTTTTTGGTGTCATCAATGCGAAAACCGAATACCAGGTCCAGACCGGCAGCAGCGGCTGGGTTGAATTTGGCTTTCATTGCTTGAACGGCATCAGCTACAGAAGTCATGGTTCGATCCTTTTAGGTTGGGTTACTGCGACCCTCAGGTCGCGGTTGCCGACGCTCAACGATAGGTGATGAGTGACGGCGTCTTCAACAGTTGCAGATGCACCTGGCTGTTGAAGGAAGCCAGAATGACCTCGCGGCCATGGAACTTGAGCTGGCTGAGCGAGGTGTTAGCAATTTGCCAGGTCAGCTTGAAGGCGTCGCTGGCCGGAATCTGGGTCAGTATGTGCAGCAAGGCAGTGATGGTGCCGCCGGAGGTGAACACGGCGATGGTCTGGTCGTTGCGGGCCAGGTCGAGAATCCGGTTCAGGCCTGCCTGAACCCGTTCAACGAAGCCCAGCCAGGTTTCCAGCCCGGGAGTGTCGTAGGTACCGCTGAGCCAGCGCGCGATGATCAGTTCAAAGATACGCTGGAACTCTGCCGGGTTGTGGGCGGCATTGTTCATGGCTGTTATGGCGTCAGGTTCGTCTGGCAACAGGCCAGGAAGCAGGGCACCGAGCACGGCGAAAGCATCAAATTCGTTGAAGGCAGAGTCAATGTCATGGGCGGGAACGGGCAACCCGGCAGCCGTGAACTGTGCCAGTGCATGGCGAGCGGTGTCTTGCTGGCGCAGCAGGTCGCCGGAGATGCAGCGATCAAAGCGCAGATCCAGATCAACCAGATGCTGGCCCACGATCTCTGCCTGGCGCACACCCAAGGACGACAGCATGTCGTAGTCGTCGGCGCCAAACGAGGCCTGGCCATGTCTTATCAAGTAGATGCTGCCCACTTTCGCGTCATCCCGCTCGGTTGAAAGTCTGGCGAGGTTAGGAGGAAGGCAGGAACCTGTCAATGAAAAAACATACGCTCGTTTGAATCGCCTGTATGGGCCTGCCGACAAGGCTGTATCGCGGCTGGCAGGGCGAGGGTCACGCCGGTATGCTGGGGGCATTACGCGGCCCTGACCCGAGGGTCGCATGCTAATTAAGGAGAGTCTGTGGAATTTTTTGCCGATTACGCCAGTTTTCTGGCCAAGACCGTGACCCTGGTGATTGCCATTGTGGTAGTGCTGGTGGTGATTGCGGCATTGCGCGGCAAAGGTCGCCGCCGCTCTGCAGGGCAGTTGCAGGTCAACAAGATGAACGAGTTTTATAAAGGACTGCGGGACACGCTGGAGCAGTCGTTGTTGCCCAAGGATCAGCTCAAGTCGCTGCGTAAACAGCAGGCCAAAATCGACAAGAAGTTGAAAAAGCAGCCTGAAGAAAAACCTCGGGTGTTCGTGCTGGATTTCGACGGCGATATCAAGGCATCGGCCACTGAAAGCCTGCGTCACGAAATCACTGCTCTGCTGGCCCTGGCTACCCCTGCCGATGAGGTGGTACTGCGTCTGGAAAGTGGTGGCGGCATGGTTCACAGCTACGGCCTGGCGTCGTCGCAACTGGCGCGTATTCGTCAGGCGGGGATTCCGCTGACCATCTGTATCGACAAGGTCGCGGCAAGCGGCGGCTATATGATGGCGTGTATCGGTCAGAAAATTATCAGCGCGCCCTTTGCGATTTTGGGTTCGATCGGGGTTGTGGCGCAGTTGCCCAACGTCAATCGCCTGCTGAAAAAGCACGACATCGATTACGAAGTGCTGACCGCCGGCGAGTACAAACGCACTCTGACCGTGTTTGGCGAAAACACTGAAAAGGGCCGGGAGAAGTTCCAGCAGGATCTGGACATCACCCATCAGCTGTTCAAGAACTTTGTCGCCAAGTACCGCCCGCAGCTGGCGATCGATGAAGTGGCCACCGGTGAAGTCTGGCTGGGGGTTGCTGCAGTCGACAAGCTGCTGGTGGATGAACTTAAAACCAGCGACGAGTATTTGTCGGAGCGTGCCAGGGACGCTCATCTTTACCACTTGCACTATGCACAGCGTAAAAGCTTGCAGGAGCGCGTTGGCCTGGCGGCCAGCAGTTCGGCAGAGCGGGTGGTTGACTCTCTGTGGAGCCGTTTGACGCAGCAGCGTTTCTGGTAAAGCTGCTGTCTTTGGGCACTCTTTGAGCCACGCAAGGGCTCAGGAGTGGCCCGTGTCACAGGCATGCCATGTGACACGGGTTCCTCAGATGATTAACGACGTCGGAACAGCGGCATCGGTTCATCTGTAGAAGACTGATAGGTGACTGAAAAATCTTTCAGGCCCTGCAGTGCTTCATAGGGGTCTTTGTCGGCACGGATGGCAAATGCATCGAAGCCACAGCGGTGCAGGTAAAACAGCTGGTCGCGCAGAACATCGCCAATCGCGCGCAATTCGCCTTTGTAACCATAACGGTCACGCAGCAAGCGGGCGTTGGAATAGCTGCGACCATCGGTGAAAGCGGGGAAGTTCAGGGCAATGACCTGGAAATTCGCCGCGTCATCGCCCAGTTCCTCGGCTTCCTCATCGCTGTCCAGCCACACACCCAGGCCGCCATCACGGGCCTTGAGTGCCGGGCCATGTTCGCGCCACAGCGCCAGCGGCACGATCAGGTCGTCGCAGTTGGAGATGTCATCAAAGCTGACGTCCTTTGGCAGCAAGTGCCAGGTTTCGTCGATCACTTCGTTGTTTTTAATTATTCGCTGCATAGACGCGCTCCTTGAAAGGGTCGATGCCGATACGTTGGTAGGTGTCGATGAAGCGCTCATCTTCGGTACGTCTTTCAACGTACACATCGATCAGCTTTTCGATCACGTCCGGCATGGCGTCCTGGGCGAACGAGGGGCCGAGAATCTTGCCCAGGCTGGCATCGCGGCTGGCGCTGCCACCCAGGGATACCTGGTAGAACTCGGCGCCTTTTTTGTCGACGCCCAGAATCCCGATGTGACCGACGTGGTGGTGACCACAGGCGTTCATGCAACCGGAGATGTTGAGGTCAAGCTCGCCGATGTCGAACAGGTAATCCAGGTTGTCAAAGCGACGCTGGATCGATTCGGCAATCGGGATCGACTTGGCGTTGGCCAGGGAGCAGAAGTCGCCGCCCGGGCAGCAGATCATGTCGGTCAGCAAGCCAATGTTAGGGGTGGCGAAGCCTTGTTCACGCAGCTCGCCCCACATGGCGAACAACTGGTTTTCTTCGACGTCGGCCAGGATGATGTTCTGTTCGTGGGAAGTACGCAGTTGACCGAAGCTGTAGCGATCAGCCATGTCGGCGATGCCATCCCACTGCTTGTCCGTCACGTCGCCCGGCGCTACGCCTGTAGGCTTGAGCGACAGGGTAACGGCGACATAGCCCGGCTTCTTGTGGGCCAGGGTGTTGCGGGTACGCCAGCGGGCGAAACCCGGGTGCTGCTGGTCGAGTTCAGCCAGTTCGGCGCTGAAGTCGGGCAGTACTTTGTAGTCAGGGTCGACGAAGTGCCTGGCGATGCGCTGGACTTCAGCCTCGGTCAGGGTATTGGAACCACCGCGCAGGTGAACCATCTCGGCTTCAACGCGTTCGGCGAACACTTCCGGGGTCAGGGCTTTGACCAGGATCTTGATCCGGGCCTTGTACTTGTTGTCACGACGGCCGTAGCGGTTGTAAACCCGCAGGATGGCTTCGAGGTAGCTCAGCAAGTCTTGCCACGGCAGGAATTCATTGATGAAGGCGCCGATCACCGGAGTACGGCCCAGACCGCCGCCCACCAGCACGCGGAAGCCCAGTTCACCGGCGTCGTTGAACACCGGCTCGAGGCCGATATCGTGGACTTCAATGGCGGCACGGTCAGAGGCCGAACCATTGATGGCGATTTTGAATTTGCGCGGCAGGTAAGCGAATTCCGGGTGGAACGTGGTCCATTGACGAACGATCTCGCACCAAGGGCGCGAATCGATCAGTTCATCGGCAGCCACACCGGCAAACTGGTCGGTGGTGACGTTGCGCAGGCAGTTGCCGCTGGTTTGAATGGCGTGCATTTGCACTGTCGCCAGTTCTTGCAGAATGTCCGGCACGTCTTCCAGCGCCGGCCAGTTGAATTGCACGTTCTGGCGGGTACTGATGTGGGCATAGCCCTTGTCATAGTCGCGGGCAATCTTGGCCATCATTCGGGCTTGACGCGAAGTCAGCTGGCCATAGGGCACGGCGACCCGCAACATCGGGGCAAAACGCTGGACATAAAGGCCATTTTGCAGGCGCAGGGGGCGGAACTCTTCTTCGCTCAGCTCACCTGCCAGATAGCGTCGGGTCTGATCCCGGAACTGCTTGACGCGGTCCTCGATGATCCGCTGATCGTACTCGTCATATACGTACATATAGGTCCTGTTCTCAGGCTGCTAACAGCTTATCTGCGCGCACGGCCGCGCACTCCCCAAGGAGCAAGGCACGATACCAGCTTGTAGTTATGCGCAAAAGTGATGTTTAAGCATATGCAAAGAACCAAAACGACTATAAGAGTCTGATTCTCAATGCCTTACTTGTGGGAAGGGCATTACTGAACTTAACTGAGCCCAAGTCTTCAAGCATTCACCCATAAAACCGAAAAAAGGCGATGCGATGAGTACTCCAGTCAAAGTGCGTAAAAGCGACAGCAAGGTCGATGCATGGGCCATTTTCTTTCTTGTCATCCTGGTGGTCTCAACGGCCGTCTTCTGGGTGAGTCACCAGTAATCAAACCCCGGCCAGATACAGCACCAGATTGACGATGCCGAACAGGGTGAGCGCAAAACACAGGGTAAACAACAGGCCCAGGATCAGAAACTGAGCGGGTTTGCCGTGGGTGAAATCGCGAGAGCGGTTTTTTGCGCTTTGCACGCCAAAGGCTGCAGCCAATACGCTGTGCAACACTTGCCATAAGGTAGGCGGCTTGTTGTTGGCTGGATCGTCCATATATCCCCCACTATTGAGTTGCTGTGAACACAGCATAGTTCAAGGGATGCATACCACTTGACTGCAGGAGCGAGCTTTAACGGCTCGCTCCTGTAGAGGCAGAGGTTGTTTAGTTGTCGTAGCCCAGGTTCGGCGCCAGCCAGCGCTCCGTCACGCTCAGGTCCTGACCTTTACGCGCCGTGTAGCTTTCAATCTGGTCCTTGTCGACCTTGCCCACGGCAAAGTACTGCGCCTGCGGGTGAGCAAAGTACCAGCCGCTGACCGCCGCCGCCGGGAACATGGCGTAGTGCTCGGTCAGGAATACACCGCTCTGGCCTGCGCGCATCTCTTGTGCTTCAGGGTCCAGCAGGGCAAACAGGGTGCCTTTTTCTGTGTGATCAGGGCAGGCCGGATAGCCCGGGGCAGGGCGGATACCGCTGTACTGCTCCTTGATCAGTTCGTCATTGGCCAGTTGTTCGTCCTTGGCATACCCCCAGTATTTGGTCCGTACCTGCTGGTGCAGCCATTCGGCGCAGGCTTCGGCCAGACGGTCAGCCAGGGCCTTGACCATGATCGAGTTGTAATCGTCGCCCGCATCCTGATAGGCCTTGGCCACTTCTTCGGCACCAATACCGGCGGTGGTGATGAAGCCCCCCACGTAATCGGTGACGCCGCTGTCTTTGGGCGCGACAAAGTCGGCCAGCGAGAAGTTCGGCTTGCCGTCGGTCTTGATGATTTGCTGGCGCAGGTGATGCAGTTTTGCCAATGGCTGGCCATCGTCGCCGTAGAGCTCCAGATCATCATCGTTGACCTGGTTGGCCGGCCAGAAACCAAACACCGCACGGGCGCTGATCAGCTTTTCATCGATCAGCTTGGCCAGCATTTCCTGAGCGTCGGCATACAGCGCGGTGGCCGCTTCGCCGACCACTTCATCGGTCAGGATGCGCGGGAACTTGCCTGCCAGATCCCAGGAAATAAAGAACGGCGTCCAGTCGATGTATTCGGCCAGCACTTTGAGGTCGATGTTGTCCAGCACCTTGGCCCCGGTAAACGTCGGCTTGACCGGCTGGTAGTCGCTCCAGTCGAACTGTGGCTTCTTGGCAATTGCAGCGGGGTAGCTCAGGCGCTCGGTACGGGCGCTGCGGTTCGCGGTGCGTTCACGCACTTCAATGTATTCGAGGCGGGTTTTCTCAACGAAACCGGGCTTCAGTTCCTTGGACAGCAACTGTGTCGCGACACCTACGGCGCGGGAGGCGTCGGTGACGTAAATCACCGCATCATTCTGATACTTGGGCTCGATCTTGACCGCCGTGTGAGCCTTGGAGGTGGTCGCGCCGCCAATCATCAGCGGCAGATGGAAGTCCTGGCGCTGCATCTCACGGGCCACGTGGACCATTTCATCCAGCGACGGTGTAATCAGGCCCGACAGGCCGATGATGTCGCATTTCTGCTCCTTGGCTACCTGCAGGATTTTCTCTGCCGGCACCATCACCCCGAGGTCAACGATGTCGTAGCCATTACAGCCCAGGACCACGCCGACGATATTCTTGCCGATGTCGTGCACGTCGCCTTTAACCGTGGCCATCAGGATCTTGCCCTTGGCTTCCGGTTTGTCGCCCTTTTCCAGTTCAATAAAGGGAATCAGGTGCGCCACCGCCTGTTTCATCACGCGGGCGGATTTCACCACCTGGGGCAGGAACATTTTGCCGGCGCCAAACAGATCACCAACGATATTCATGCCGGACATCAGCGGCCCTTCGATGACTTCGATCGGACGCTTGAACGACTGGCGCGATTCCTCGGTGTCTTCGACGATATGGGTGGTGATGCCCTTGACCAGCGCGTGCTCAAGACGCTTGTTGACTTCCCAGCCACGCCACTCTTCGGTTTCGGCCTCTTTGACGCTGCCGTCGCCCTTGTACTTGTCGGCAATGGCCAGCAGGTTGTCGGTGCCGTCCGGGGTGCGGTTGAGCACCACGTCTTCCACGGCGTCGCGCAATTCAGCCGGGATCTGGTCGTAGATCTCCAGCTGTCCGGCGTTGACGATACCCATGGTCAGGCCGTTGCGGATCGCATACAGCAAAAACACCGAGTGGATGGCTTCACGCACCGGGTTGTTGCCGCGGAACGAGAAGGACACGTTGGACACACCGCCGGAAGTCAGTGCATACGGCAGCTCGTCGCGGATGTAGGCACAGGCGTTGATAAAGTCCACAGCGTAGTTGTTGTGTTCTTCGATACCGGTGGCCACGGCAAAGATGTTCGGGTCGAAAATGATGTCTTGTGGCGGGAAGCCGACTTCATTGACCAGGATGTCGTAGGAGCGTTTGCAGATTTCTTTTTTGCGCGCTTCGGTGTCGGCCTGGCCGGCTTCGTCAAACGCCATCACCACCACGGCGGCGCCGTAGCGTTTGCACAGTTTGGCGTGATGGATGAACTGCTCCACGCCTTCTTTCATGCTGATGGAGTTGACGATGCCCTTGCCCTGAATGCACTTGAGGCCCGCTTCGATGACTTCCCACTTGGAGGAGTCGATCATGATCGGCACCCGGGAGATGTCCGGTTCACCGGCAATCAGGTTGAGGAAGGTCACCATCGCCTTCTTCGAGTCCAGCATCCCCTCGTCCATGTTGATGTCGATGATTTGCGCACCGGCTTCAACCTGCTGCAGCGCCACTTCCAGGGCTTCGGTGTAATTGTCTTCACGGATCAGTCGGGCGAAGCGCGCAGAGCCGGTGATGTTGGTACGTTCGCCGACGTTGACGAACAGCGAGCTGCGATCGATGGTGAAGGGCTCAAGACCCGAGAGGCGGCAGGCTTTGGGAATGTCCGGAATCTGGCGCGGGGCGTAACCGGCCACGGCTTTGGCGATGGCTTCGATATGGCCCGGGGTGGTGCCGCAGCAGCCACCGACAATGTTCAGGAAGCCGCTCTGGGCAAACTCTTCAATGACCTTGGCGGTTTCGGCCGGCAGTTCGTCGTATTCACCGAACTCGTTGGGCAGGCCTGCGTTGGGGTGAGCGGAAACATAGGTGTCGGCCTTGTTCGACAGCTCTTCGAGATACGGGCGCAACTCGCGGGCACCCAGGGCGCAGTTCAAACCGACCGAAATCGGCTTGGCATGGCTGATGGAGTTCCAGAATGCCTCGGTGGTCTGGCCGGACAGGGTACGCCCGGAAGCATCGGTGATGGTGCCGGAAATCATGATCGGCAGTTCGACACCCAGCTCTTCAAACACGCCCTGTACGGCAAAGATCGCGGCTTTGGCGTTGAGGGTGTCGAAAATGGTCTCGATCAGGATCAGGTCGGCACCGCCTTCGATCAGGCCTTTGGTGGCCTCGGTGTAGTTTTCCACCAGTTCATCGAAGGTCACGTTGCGATAGCCGGGGTTGTTCACGTCTGGCGACAGGGAGCAGGTACGGCTGGTAGGGCCGAGCACGCCCGCGACAAAACGTGGTTTGTCCGGGGTTTCCAGGGTTTTGGCGTCGGCCACTTTGCGCGCCAGGCGTGCGCCTTCTACGTTCAGCTCGTAGGCCAGGGCCTGCATGCCGTAGTCGGCCTGGGATACCTGGGTGGCGTTGAAGGTGTTGGTTTCGAGAATATCGGCACCGGCATCCAGATACGCCTTCTCAATGGCCCCGATCACATCGGGGCGGCTGAGGATCAAAAGGTCGTTGTTGCCTTTGACATCACTCGGCCAGTCGGCGAAGCGTGTGCCACGATAGTCGTGTTCCTCTAGGCGGTAGCTTTGGATCATAGTGCCCATGCCGCCATCGAGAATCAGAATGCGCTCTTTGAGGGCTTGCTGAAGTGCTTGGAGACGAGCGCTGCGGTCAGACATAGGACTACCTGTAAGAGCCATGCAAAAGATGCGAAATCATAACAAACCTGCGTGGGATTTGAGCGTTCGCTAATTTACATGAATTTGATTCATGTTGGTGCGGGTGTTCCATGGGTAGAATTGCGACATCTATTGATATCAGGACAATGGCACATGTTTTTTCGCCTACTCGCCGGCGCCGTGACGCTGGTGGTCTGCAGTACAGCGCTGGGACAAACCCCGCTGGTAAGTCCGGCTATTTCCTATACCCGGGACATACAGCCGATCCTCACTGAGAAATGCGTTGCCTGTCACGCCTGCAACGATGCCGCCTGCCAGCTGAACCTTGGCAGCGCCGAAGGCTCGACCCGCGGAGCAAGCAAAGTCCCGGTGTACCAGGGCGACAGAACCACCGCCGTAGCCCCGACCCGGATCTTCTACGATGCCAGTGGCCCTATTGAATGGCGCAACAAGGGCTTTTACTCGGTTCTCGATGCCCAGGGCGCGCAAGCAGCATTAATGGCGCGGATGCTGGAACTGGGCCACAGCGCACCGCTGACCCCCAATGCCAAGTTGCCTGAAGAGATTGTGCTGGGCCTGAACCGTCAAAACGCCTGCCCGGCCCCGGGGGAGTTCAATGCCTATGCGCAAAAGCACCCCAAGGAAGGGATGCCGTTGGCCGTGACCGGGCTTACCGATCAGCAATATCAAACCGTGCAAACCTGGCTGGCCCAGGGCGCGCCGGTGGATCAAAACGCAATCCGGCCGAGCGTCGAGGAAGCGCAACAGATCGCCGAATGGGAAGAGTTGCTCAATCGCCCGGGTTCAACCGAAGCCCTGGTCGCGCGCTGGTTGTATGAGCATTTGTTTTTGGCCCACGCCTATTTCGATAACGGTGTGCCGGGGCATTACTTTCAATGGGTGCGCTCGCGTACGCCCAGCGGCGTGCCGGTTGACCTGATTGCCACACGCCGGCCGAATGACGATCCGGGCACCGAGTTTTTCTATCGCTTGATGCCGGTCCAGGGCGTGATCGTGCACAAGACCCACATCACCTACCCGATGGGCGCGCACAAGCTGGCACGGGTCAAACAGCTGTTCTACAGCGGTGACTGGCACGCCACATCATTGCCGGGTTACGGGCCGCGCGGCCGGGCCAATCCGTTTGAAACCTTCGAGGCCATACCGGCAGTTGCGCGTTACCAGTTCATGCTCGATAACTCGGAATATTTCGTGCGCACCTTTATCCGCGGCCCGGTGTGCCGTGGGCAAATTGCCACGGACGTGATTCGCGACAACTTCTGGACCGTGTTCCAGGAGCCTGCCCACGATCGCTATGTCACCGATGCCGCTTATCGGGGCAAGGCCACGCCGTTGCTGGCGATGCCGGGGCAAATCGATGATGTGGGCAGTGTGATTTCGCTGTGGCACAACTATCGCGACAAGCGCAACGACTATGAGAAGTTGCGCCAACAAGCCTATGCCGAAATGACGCCGCCCAGCTGGTCGACCCTGTGGGCGGGCAACGACAACGCGTTGCTGACCATTTTTCGGCACTTTGACAGCGCCAGCGTGAGCAAGGGCCTGATCGGTGACGTGCCGCAAACCCTGTGGTTGTTCGACTACCCGTTGCTGGAGCGCACCTACTACCAGCTGGCAGTCAACTTCGATGTGTTCGGCAATGTCTCCCATCAGGCGCAGACGCGTTTGTACTTCGACCTCATCCGCAATGGTGCCGAGGTCAACTTCCTGCGTCTGATGCCGGCCGATTCCCGGGCGGGCATCTTGAGTGACTGGTACCAGAACAGCGGCAAGCTGAAGATGTGGCTCGACTATCAAAAAATCGATGCCGACACCCCGACGGGCATCAAGCTGGACCCGGTCGACCCCAAGCGCGATTTCGCGCTCAAATTGATCGAGCGCACAGGCACCCTCAATGCGCGGCCAGACCCGATCAACCGCTGCACCGGGGCGTACTGCTCACGGCCCGGCATCGCCCGGGAGTTCCAGTACGCAGAGCAATCCCTGAGCAGTTTGACCTCACGTCCTGCAGCGGGGCTGGCGGTGATCAACCAGTTGCCCGAAGCCACCATGCTGCGTATCGAGGGCGCCGACGGCAAGCGCGAAATGTACAGCATGCTGCGCAACCGCGCGCACACCAACGTGGCGTTCATGCTCGGTGAGGAATACCGGCTGCAACCGGGCCTGGACACCCTGACCATTTACCCCGGGGTACTCAGCAGCTATCCGAACTTTATGTTCAACATCCCGGCGGATGAGGTGCCAGCCTTTGTCAAGGCGATGGAGCAATGCAAGGATCAGTCGACCTTCGACACCATTGTCGAGCGCTGGGGGATACGTCGCAGCAATCCGCAGTTCTGGCATTACTTCCACGATATTGGCCAGTACATCAATGAAACCGACCCGGTAGAGGCGGGCGTGCTGGATATGAACCGTTACGAGAACCTGTAGTCGTACCGATTATTTTGAACTGGACGGGGCTGCTTTCCTGACAAAAATACTAGGACTTTGTCAGGCGCGCCGATTGGCGTAAACTGCCCCACATGTCTGCGAGGAGATTCCATGAGCGCCATAACGATTACCGACGCCGCCCACGATTACCTGGCTGATCTGCTATCCAAGCAGAACACCCCGGGTATCGGCATCCGCGTCTTCATCACCCAGCCCGGCACCCAGTACGCTGAAACCTGCATTGCCTACTGCAAGCCCAATGAAGTGAAACCCGAAGATACCGCACTGGGCCTGAAAACCTTCACGGCCTGGATTGACTCGGTCAGCGAACCGTTTCTTGACGATGCCGTGGTGGACTACGCCACCGATCGCATGGGCGGCCAGCTGACCATCAAGGCGCCAAACGCCAAGGTGCCAACAGTTAACGCCGATAGCCCGATCAACGAGCGTATCAACTACTACCTGCAGACCGAGATCAATCCCGGTCTGGCCAGCCACGGCGGTCAGGTCAGCCTGATTGAAGTGGTTGAAGACGGTATTGCGGTCCTCAAGTTCGGTGGCGGTTGCCAGGGCTGCGGCCAGGCTGACGTCACCCTGCGTGAAGGCATCGAGCGCACGCTGCTGGAGCGAGTGCCCGAGCTCAAAGGCGTACGTGATGTGACCGACCACTCGCAGAAAGAAAACGCCTACTACTGAGTCATCGGTAACAGGGTGTACGCTGCGTAGCTGATGAAAAAACGGTGCCCCGTGAGCACCGTTTTTTTATGTCCGGAATCTGTGGCAGCCAGATACTTATGGACGATACAGATGCGCATGCCCGGCACGGTACAGCGATGAATCGGAAAAACTGTCACTGGCCAGTACCCGGCCCACCAGAATCAGTGCCGTACGCTTGAAGCCCTTGGCCCGGACCTTGTCCAGAATGTCATCCAGGGTGCCTTGCACCCAGTCCTGGTCCGGCCAGCTGGCCCGGTGAATGACTGCAACAGGGCAGTCACTGCCGTAATGGGGGCGTAGCTCCTCGATGATTCGCTCAAGGTTCTTGACCCCCAGATGAATCGCCATGGTCGCCTTGTGTTGCGCCAGGCTCTCCAGCTCTTCGCCTGCAGGCATCCGGGTCTTGTCCGCGTAACGGGTCAGGATCACGGTTTGCGAGATGTCCGGCAGGGTCAGTTCTGCGCCTAAAATGGCAGCGCAGGCGGCTGTGGCGGTCACCCCCGGAATGATTTCAAATGCAATGCCCAGCTCGCGCAAACAGCGGATTTGCTCGCCAATGGCGCCATACAGGCTCGGATCACCCGAGTGCACGCGGGCCACATCCTGGCCTTTGGCATCGGCGGTCTTGATCAGGCTGATAATTTGCTCAAGGTGCAGCTCTGCACTGTTGATCACTTGCTCAGCCTGATGGCCTTCAAGGACTGCCTCCGGCACCAGTGAACCGGCGTAAATAATCACCGGGCAGCTGCGGATCAAGCGCTGGCCCTTGACGGTAATCAACTCTGGATCGCCGGGCCCGGCACCGATGAAATAAACAGTCATGGCAGTCTCTTGAAAGGGGCTGGATAGAGCTGTTCGTGAACAACGCTCATAGTGAAGCAGGGGATTATCGCGGGTTTTACCCGGCACAGGCCAATGCAAAGGTGGCCACAGACGAGTTCTGGCGGGTAATCAGCAGTCTGGCCGGCGCGCCACCCAGCTGTTCGGCCAGGGCCAGTGCAGCACTTTCGGCCACGCCAAAGCAGCCGGTAAGGGCAAACGCCCGGGCTGACCGCTGACTCAATTGCGGCGCAAACGGGGCCAGTTGCTGCGCGCTTAGAACCTCATACGCAAGATTCAACTGCGCCGCCAACCGGATGAGTCCCGCCTCATCACGCTTGAGATCAATACTGGCCAGGGCGTGAACCGCCTGCAGAGCGATTCCCGCCTGGCTCAGGGATTGTTCAATCAGGGCCAGCAGGTCATCGACACTGCAACCCTGACGGCAGCCCAGGCCAATCACCAGGATTGGCGCGGTGCCGGCAGCAATCATGCCGAGTACTGAGCTTCAGGCTTGCGGCGGAACAACCAGGCGCTGATCACGCCCAATGCCAGCCAGAAGGCGAAGTTGGTCAGTTGCGAAGCGATCTTGAACTGCGCTTCCAGCTCTTGCGGAGCCAGGCTGGAATGCACCAGGGGCTGGGGCGCACCAAAAATATGCGGTACCAGCACAATCGCAACCCCCAGCACTTTCAGGGCCCAGTGCTTGCCAAACACTAACAGCGCGATGGCCACTGCAGTGGATGCGGCAGTGGTGACCCACCAGAGCTGGCGTTGCAGCAAATCGGCGGCGGCAGTGCCCGGCAACTCGGGCGGCAGGCCAAGGGTTGGCGCCAGGCAGAACACCGCATAGCCGGCCAGCCCCCACAGCAGGCCCTGGGAGGTGCGGGTCGGTGCGCGCAGGGTATACAGGCCCGCCAGCATCAGGGCAAAACCGACCGCCACCACAAGATTACCGCCGGTGGTCGACAGCACCCGCTGCCAACCGTCTTCAGGCTCCCAGGCTTCGTCGTCGTGGCTATGGCCGGCCATGCTGCCTGCGTCGTGCTCGTGCACTTCACTGGCGGCGGGTTTTTCGTAGGTTTCCGCCTGCAGAATCAGCGGGGCGACCCAAAAGCTTTGCAGCAGGGTGAGCAGCAAAGCGCCCAGCAAGCCGGTGAAGCCTGCGGTCTGAGCTATACGCTTAATCATGGCAGGCAACCTCAATGGCACGGAAAGGCTGAGCTATGACGGGTGTCATGGGCTGCATTGTGTACGGCTGCAATATGCGAGAAACCGGCGAAGTAGACGAGCAAAGCCCCCAGCACCGCAGCGCCGACGGCAGCAACGATACGTTGGCTTCGTGTGGCGCTGGTGGCAGCGGAGTGAGTACGGCTGGTGCTGATGGACATGGCGCTTCCCTCTGGTCAGACAGCGGGCACAAGAGCGCAAGAAAACCCCGCGAACGAAGCTCGCAGGGTTTAACAGCGCCCGCCCACCGCGGGTTTGTTATTGGTAATGACCAGGCCGGTCTCCGGGCTTGCGAGGGGCTCACGTGGTGTGGGCCTGCAAACATCTCCTTCCCATGCAGGGTGCACAGTGGTTGTGATGTTTCTCTCGCTTACCGTTGCGGGGGCAGCACCGGACTGGTCGGACAATTAACGCCTGACGCACCGGTTTCCCGTTTCACCCTGTGAAGGGCACCTGATACAAGATGTGTAGGAGAGCACAGCTACGCGGGAGCCGTCAAATCAGCTGCCCATGCAATGGATTGCCTGCAGAGTCAACTTCAGACGGCGAGGATGCTTTTGACCTTGTTGCGCAGTTGGTCGATGGAAAAGGGTTTGCCGATCACAAACATGCCGGCTGGTACATCGATGTTCTCGGCATAGCCGCTGGCAAACAGCACAGGTAACTGTGGTCGCAGCTCGCGGGCTTTATTGGCAAGGGTCTTGCCATCCATCCCCGGCATCCCCACATCGCTCATCAGCAAATCGATCCTGTTGCCCCGGTCTTCGAGCAGTTCCATGGCGCTCTCGCCATCCTCGGCTTCGAGCACGTTGAATTTCAACTCTTCCAGTACGTCAACGATCAACATACGAACAATGGCGTCGTCTTCGACCACCAGAATGGTAGAGGGTGTTGCAGACATAATGGTTATCCCGAATGAAATTGAGCGCGGGTGGGGGCAAACCTGAATTTGCTTGCTCTATCAGTAAGCTGGAACCCCAACCTAGTTCCGCCGTTGTACAAAAAAAATGCCTGTACAAGTTTTGTTAGGATAGCTGTTGCAAGCAGCTAAATCCTTTTTCACTGTAGGAATTGGCTACCACTTCATAAGAAAAATAGAATTTTTACTCGAGAATCCGTCAAACTCTCAATTTTGACCACCGTACACGGGACTGAAATATGAATGCACCAGCTTCGGTAGATGAGCAGAGCTTTCGCAAGCTCCTGAGCCGCAACGTCGGTTTGCCCTTGGGTGTGGGTGTGCTCAGCGCCGTGTTGTTTGTAGCCATGATCAGCTACCTGCTGTCGGTCATTCAGTGGGTCGAGCACACCGACCGGGTGATTAACAACGCCAACGAGGCGGTAAAGCTGTCAGTGGATCTTGAAACCGGCATGCGCGGCTTCCTGATTACCGGTGATGAGCATTTTCTTGACCCCTATGAAGTGGCAAAGCCTCAAATCATGGCCCAACTCAACGGGCTGAAAGAGCTGGTCGGCGACAACCCGCAGCAAATTGATCGCCTCAAGCGTCTCGAAGCCCTGCAATCCGACTGGAGTAACTACGCCCAGTCGATGATCGATATGCGCCGCCAGAGCGGCGACTACAGGGCGGCAGTGCAGGCCGGACGTGGCAAGCGCCTGAGCGATGAAATCCGCAAGGAATTCGAAGACTTCGTTGCCATGGAGCAGCAACTGCGAGTTGCCCGCAATGAAGATGTGAGTAAAACCACCCTCGTCAGTATTGGCCTTTACCTGGTGTTTGTACTCGGCTTGAGTGGTTTTCTGGCCTACAGAGGTCGTCGCGATTTGCTCGATCTTTCAAAGAGTTACAGCGACAACCTCGAGCTACAAATTAAGACTGCGCAGCGCCTGGAACAGCAGGCCTGGTTGCGTAACGGTCAAACCGAACTGGCGGAGCAGGTATTGGGCCGGCTGACCCTGAATATGCTGGGGCGCAACATTCTGCAATTTTGCGCCCAGTACCTCGGCACAGTGGTTGCCGCCGTGTATGTGCGGGAAGACCACGGCGGCCTCAAACGGGTGGCCAGTTATGGTTTTTCCCGAGAGGAAGAAGCCCG
The DNA here is from genome assembly GCF_009910445.1 of Pseudomonas sp. 9.1(2019). NCBI lineage: Bacteria > Pseudomonadati > Pseudomonadota > Gammaproteobacteria > Pseudomonadales > Pseudomonadaceae > Pseudomonas > Pseudomonas sp. 9.1(2019). The sequence goes on from NZ_VBWF01000010.1 coordinate 90,523, forward strand.
GGATCAGTTGATACACAATGACGAAGGCCTGGTCGGGCAGGCGGCCCGGCAAGACCAGCTGATACGCCTGGACGATGTGCCCGAGGACTACTTCCTGAAAGTCAGCTCAGGTCTTGGGCAAGGCACCCCGCGCAGCGTGCTGGTGGTGCCTACCAGCGACGATGACCGGGTCAATGGCGTCATTGAACTGGGCTTCCTGCGGCCACTGACGGAGCGTGATGTCGAACTGTTTGAGTTGATTGCCGACAATATCGGCATGTCGATTGAAGCCGCCCGTTACCGTCAGCGCCTGCAGGAAGTGCTGGCCGAAACCCAGCAGCTCAACGAAGAGCTGCAAGTGCAGCAGGAAGAGCTGAAGACCGCGAACGAAGAGCTCGAAGAGCAATCGCAGATTCTCAAGGAATCCCAGACGCATCTTGAAACCCAGCAGGCGGAGCTTGAGCAAACCAACGAACAGCTGGCGGAACAGGCACTGGCCCTGGCCGGTCAGCGCGACGCGATGGACCTCAAGAATACCGAACTGAATCAGGCCCAGGTGCAGCTTGAAGAGCGCGCTCTGGAGCTGCAGCGCTCCAGCAAGTACAAGTCCGAGTTCCTCGCCAACATGTCCCATGAACTGCGGACCCCGCTCAACAGCTCGTTGATTCTGGCCAAGCTGCTCGCGGAAAACCCCCAGGAGAACCTGAGCGCCGAACAGGTCAAGTTCGCCGAGTCTATCTACTCGGCGGGCAATGACTTGCTCAACCTGATCAACGACATTCTGGATATCTCCAAAGTTGAGGCCGGCAAGCTCGAAGTGCGTCCCGAAAACACCAGTGTCAGCCGTGTAGTCGAAGGTTTGCGCGGTATGTTCGAGCCGCTGGCGGGGGATAAGTCCCTGCAGTTCCGGGTTGAGGTACAGCCCGGCACGCCGGCCATGATCTACACCGACAGCCAGCGTCTGGAGCAAGTGCTCAAAAACCTGTTGTCCAACGCGATCAAGTTCACCGCCAAGGGCCAGGTCAGCCTGACCGTGTCGGCTCTGCCGGATGCCGCCATAGCGTTCAGCGTCGCGGATTCCGGGATCGGGATCGCCGCCGAAGAGCTGGAAAGCATTTTCGAAGCCTTCCGCCAGGCCGATGGCACCACCAACCGCAGTTATGGCGGGACGGGGCTGGGCCTGTCGATTTCCCGGGATCTGGCGACATTGCTCGGTGGCTCCATCAGTGTCAGTAGCGTGCCGGGGCAGGGCAGCGTATTTACCCTGGTCATGCCCGAACAGTTTGTGGAAAACGCCGAGCCACCAGCCCGGGTGCCTGTCAGCGCTGTGGTGCCAGTGGTTGCTGTCGTACCCAAGCCAGCAGCGCCCGCGGCTATTGTTGCGCCCCTGCACATCCCGCGGTTCATGGATGACCGGGAAAAAGGTCCCTTTACCGGACGTTGTATCCTGGTGATCGAAGATGAGCCTAACTTTGCCGGTATCCTCTTCGATCTGGCGCATGAATTGGGGTATCACTGCCTGGTGGCCCACGGCGCAGATGAAGGCTTCAGCCTGGCGACACAATTTATTCCTGATGCGATTCTGCTGGATATGCGCCTGCCTGATCATTCCGGGCTGACGGTGCTGCAGCGCCTGAAGGCGCTGGCGCCGACCCGGCATATCCCGGTTCACGTCATATCCGTGGAAGATCGGGTCGAAGCTGCGATGCACATGGGCGCCGTGGGCTATGCGGTCAAGCCGACCAGCCGCGAAGAGCTCAAAAACGTATTCGCGCGCCTGGAAGCCAAGCTTACGCAGAAGGTGAAAAAGGTTCTGCTGGTGGAAGATGATGATTTGCAGCGCCACAGCATTGCCCGCCTGATCGGCGACGATGACATCGAAATCACCGCCGTAGGCTTCGCCCATGAGGCGCTTGAACTGCTGCGCAGCAACATCTATGACTGCATGATCATCGACCTCAAATTACCGGACATGCTGGGCAACGACCTGCTCAAGCGCATGTCTACCGAGGACATCTGCTCGTTCCCGCCGGTCATCGTCTATACCGGGCGCAACCTGACCCGGGATGAAGAGGCAGAGCTGCGCAAGTATTCCCGCTCGATCATCATCAAGGGCGCGCGTTCGCCGGAGCGTTTGCTCGATGAAGTGACATTGTTTTTGCACAAAGTTGAATCGCAGTTGTCCCATGAGCGGCAAAGCATGCTCAAGACCGCCCGTAGCCGCGACAGGGTGTTCGAAGGGCGCAAGATTTTGCTGGTGGATGACGATGTGCGCAACATCTTCGCCCTGACCAGTGCCCTTGAGCATAAGGGCGCTATCGTGGTCATTGGCCGTAATGGCCGTGAAGCCATCGAGCGTCTTAACGAGACCGATGATATCGATCTGGTATTGATGGACGTGATGATGCCGGAGATGGACGGCTACGAAGCCACCGTAGAAATTCGCAAGGACCCGCGCTGGCGCAAGCTGCCGATCATTGCAGTGACGGCCAAGGCAATGAAAGACGATCAGGATCGGTGCCTGCAGGCAGGCTCCAATGATTACCTGGCCAAACCTATTGATCTGGACCGACTCTTTTCGTTGATCCGTGTCTGGCTACCGAAAATGGAACGACTCTAAGTGCCACAAACGCAACGAAACGACGACATAGAGTTACGCCTTCTGATCGAAGCGATCTATCTCAAATACAGCTATGACTTCCGCGACTACTCCGGCGCGTCCATCAAGCGCCGGGTACATCATGCGTTGCGTCAGTTCGAATGCAAGACCATATCGGCCCTGCAAGAACGGGTACTGCATGACCCGACGGCCTTTATGCAGTTGCTGCAGTTCCTGACCATTCCGGTGAGCGAGATGTTTCGCGACCCGGAGCACTTTCTGGCCATTCGCCAGGAAGTGGTGCCGGTGCTCAAGACCTATCCCTCACTGAAAATCTGGATTGCAGGTTGCAGTACCGGAGAAGAGGTTTACTCGATGGCCATCTTGCTGCGTGAAGAGGGCCTGCTGGATCGCACCATCATCTACGCCACCGATATCAATCCGCGCTCCCTGGAAAAGGCCCGACAAGGGATTTTCTCGTTGGAGAACGTTCGCGCCTATACCCAGAATTACCAAAAATCCGGGGGGCAGCGTTCGTTTGCCGAGTACTACACTGCCGCCTACGACTATGCGATTTTTGACAAGACACTGCGTGAAAACGTGACATTTGCCGATCACAGCCTGGCGACCGACAGCGTATTTTCCGAAACCCATTTGATTTCGTGTCGCAACGTACTGATCTACTTTAATAAGAATCTTCAAAACAGAGCATTCGGATTGTTTCATGAGTCGCTGTGCCACCGTGGTTTCCTGATGTTGGGCAGCAAGGAAACCCTGGATTTTTCGGACTACAACAAACAGTTTGCGCCCCTGCTCAAACAAGAACGGATCTACCGCAAGCTATGAATGACATAACCGTAGCGTCTTCGCCCTTGAGACCTGTGGATGCCGTGGTAGTCGGGGCATCGGCCGGGGGTGTTGAAGCCTTGTTGGCTATTTTTGAAGGCCTGGGCCCCGACTTCGGCCTGCCCATCATTGTGGTCCTGCACTTGCCCGATGCCCACCGTAGCCAGCTGGCCGAGGTGTTTGCCCGGCGTCTGGCGCTCAGGGTCAAGGAAGCGACCGACAAGGAACCGATCAGCCCGGGAACCGTGTATTTCGCGGCTCCCGGCTATCACCTGTCGGTGGAGGGCGACTATAGCTTCTCGTTCAGCCAGGAGGCGCGGGTGCATTACTCGCGGCCGGCGATCGATTACCTGTTTGAGTCGGCGGCCGATGCGTATCAACACCGGCTGGCCGCCATATTACTGACGGGTGCCAATCAGGACGGCGCTCAGGGGCTGTACACCGTCAAACAGCGCGGCGGCGTGACCATTGTCCAGGACCCGCAAGAGGCCCTGGTTGCGACCATGCCCCAAGCGGCACTGGACCGGATAAAACCTGACTACATCCTCCCTTTGCGCGGCATCGGCCGTTTGCTATGCGAGCTGGAACGAATCGAATGCTGAAAAGTGATATTCAAGCCAAGTTGCTGATCGTTGATGATCTGCCGGAAAATTTGCTGGCGCTGGAAGCGTTGATCAAAGGCGAGGATCGCACCGTCTACAAAGCGTTGTCTGCGGACGAAGCATTGTCATTGTTGCTGCAGCATGAATTCGCCATCGCCATTCTGGATGTGCAAATGCCCGGCATGAACGGTTTTGAACTGGCCGAGTTGATGCGCGGTACGGAGAAAACCAAAAGTATCCCGATCGTCTTTGTCAGTGCCGCCGGGCGCGAGATGAACTACGCCTTCAAGGGCTATGAAAGCGGGGCCGTGGACTTTTTGCACAAACCGCTGGATATCCATGCGGTGAAGAGCAAGGTCAATGTGTTTGTCGATCTTTATCGCCAGCGCAAGGCGGTCAAGCAGCAGGTCGAAGCCCTTGAGCAAAGCCGCCGCGAGCAGGAAGTATTGCTGGCACAGTTGCAACTGACCCAGGTCGAGCTCGAACATGCAGTGCGCATGCGCGACGACTTCATGTCGATTGTCTCCCATGAGGTACGCACGCCGCTTAACGGGCTGATCCTGGAAACCCAGCTGCGCAAGATGCACCTGGCCCGCGACAACGCGTCAGCCTTTACGCTGGACAAGATGAAGGCCATGGTCGAGCGCGATGAGCGTCAGATCCAGAGCCTGATCCGTCTCATCGAGGACATGCTTGATGTGTCGCGCATCCGCACCGGAAAACTGTCGATCCGGCCGTCAGAATTTGATTTGTCAGCCGCGGTGGGCAATTTGCTGGAGAGCTTTGCTGCGCAAATCAGCGCGGCGGGCTCGAGCGTCAACTACAGGTCAGAGCAGCCGGTGGTCGGGCAGTGGGACGAATTCAGAATTGAACAGGTGGTCTCCAATTTACTGACCAATGCCCTGCGTTATGGGGCCAAAAAACCGATTGATGTATCTGTGTATACCCGCAGTGCCTGGGCCGTGATCGAAGTCAGTGACCAGGGCATTGGCATCAGCGAAGAAAACCAGCAGCGGATTTTCCACCAGTTTGAGCGCATAGCCGGCAGTCACGTGGTTACCGGCCTTGGCTTGGGGCTGTACATCTCGGAGCAGATCGTTGCCGCCCACGACGGGCAAATCTCGGTTCACAGTGCATTGGGTGAAGGTGCCACGTTCAGGGTTTGTCTGCCTCTGTAACAAAAGACTTGAATTAGCCGCAACCTATGGCGTGGCCTGCGGTCGAAATTGCAGCAATTGCCCGGAATAAGGTTTCCCATGAGTGAAGATGCGCAAGATGTAGTTCTGATTGTCGAAGACGATCCCTCGATCCTGATGGTTCTCAGCGCCTACCTGTCCGGTGAAGGTTATAGAGTGCTGCAGGCTGAAAACGGCGAGCAGGCGTTCGAGATTCTGGCGAGCAAACCGCATCTGGACCTGATGGTGACTGATTTTCGTCTGCCCGGTGGCATATCGGGGGTTCAGATTGCCGAGCCAGCTCTCAAGCTGCGGCCGGACCTCAAGGTCATTTTTATCAGTGGTTACCCGGCAGAAATCCGCGACACCGGTAGCCCGATCACCCTGACGGCGCCGATCCTGGCCAAGCCGTTCGACCTCGACACCCTGCAGGAACAGATCCAGAAACTGCTGGCCTGACTGTAGGAGCGAGCTTGCCTCGCGAGCGGTTAAAAGCTCGCGAGCTAGCTCGTTCCTACAGGTACAGACAGGCAAAAGGGGTCATAGCCCCTGCTGCAGCGCCGGGTCATCCGGGTTCAGCTGTTCCATCTGCGCCAGCAGTACCTGAACGTTCTGTATTTGCCCGGACTCTTTCCAGTAGCGAATCAACAGCACGCGCGCCTTGCGATTGGCCGGCTGGCGTTGCAACAGCTCCTCAAGCTGGCGTTGCGCGGCTTCCAGTTGATCAAGATCGTGCAGGGCAATCGCCAGTTTGTAACGGTAATCACTGTTATCAGGCTCCAGCTCTACGGCTTTGGCCAGACCCAGCAGGGCGTATTCAGTCTGCCCGTGGTTAAGCAGCCAGATACCCAGCGCATGCTGCAAATAAGCAGACTCGGGATGCTCCTCCAGCTGCCTGGCCAGCAATTCACGCGCCCGGTCGGTTTGCCCGCGCTTATCCAGCAACTCCACCTGAGCAACCACGGCCTTGAGATTTTCCGGGTCCAGGGCGGTGACTTTTTCCAGAGCGGCCTGGGCTTCATCCAGCTGACCTTCATGCAGATACAGACGGGCGAGCTGGCCCTGGGCCTGGGGATCGTCGGGGCGGGTTTTGAGATCGCGTTCGTATTCGTCGATTACCTGCTGCAAGGGGGCGAAATACAGGCCTTGCTCATCAGGAGACAAGCCCAGCAGTGCACTGGCGGCGGTAAAGCGTACGCTTTGTTCGGGATCATCCAGCAACGGCCCCAGCAATAGCGTGCGCTGGGCGTTGGGCACCAGCCCGGCAATGCTCTGGATCGCCGCCTGACGGACCAGCGGTGAAGGGTGCAGCAAGTCGGCGTCCGCCAGTTTCAGTGCCTGGGGGCTGGGGTAGTTGGGTAATTCTGCATGCAGGCTGGCACGGCGGATGTCCGACAGGTCGGTGCGGGCCAATTGCTGATAGAGCACCCGGGCCGCACCGGGTTGACCGTTGTGCGCCTGGGCAAGGGCAACCGAATAACTGCTGCTTGTAGAAGGCGCTTTTGTGGCTGGCGCGGGGCGCATCCAATACCAGAGACCGGCTGCGATAAGCGCTGACAGAAGACTGATAGCGAGGTAACGGCGAGGCTGGGTCATGCAATATCCAGAAACAGGCGTGCGGTTGAGGGACAAGATTGGGACAGTAGCCGGTTGGAGTCAAACCCTGATCCGGCAAGCCGCCCTGGCGCTACGCTGCAGATCGCAGCCCCGGGCAGCGACTACGAAGTCGCGAACAGTAAAAACCAGAACCAAAAAAAGCCCCGTGACCGAATGACCACGGGGCTAAAAATGGCTGGATGCGACCAACCAAAGGAGCTCTTGAAACTGCTGTTAAATCAATGGGCGCTGGCGACGGTCTCTGCTTGCCAGCCGCCGCCCAGGGCTTTGTAAATGGCCACTACACCGCGATACAACTCAACCTCGGCCTGGGCCTGGCTGTCTTCGGCCGCCAGACGCTCGCGCTGGGCATCGAGCAACACCAGAAAGTCCACCGTCCCTTCGCGATAACGTATCGCCGCCAGGTCGGCCGCCGCGCGGCTGGACTCGCTTTGGCGAATCAGCGAAACCAGGCGCTGCTGACGTTTGCCATAGTCGCTGAAGGCATTCTCTGACTCTTCCAGCGCCAGCAGCACTTGCTGCTCGTAACTGGCCAGTGCGCCATCGGCCTCAGCATCGGCCCCTCGCAGACGAGCCCGCACGCTGCCCAGATCAAACGCCGGCCAGGTGATGCGCGGGCCCAGTGCCCAGGCATTGGCCGCCGCCGAACCGATCTGCGAACCACGCCCGGCGGTGAAACCGAGGAAACCGCTGAGGCTGACCCGAGGGAACAAATCAGCCTTGGCCACGCCGATCCGGGCAGTGGCCGCCGCCAGCTTGCGCTCGGCACTCATGATGTCGGGCCGACGCTGCAGCAGGTCGCCGGGGTTGCCGATATTCAGCGCCTTGGCAATGGCCGGCAGCTGCTTGGGCCCCAGGTCCACGCTCAGTTGCTCGGGCCGTTGGCCCAGCAAGGTGGCGATACGGTTGCGCTCGCGCACCTGCTCGGCCTGCAGTTGCGGCACGCTGGCCTCAACTGCGGCCAGACGCGCATCAGCCCGCATCACGTCCAGTTCATCACCGACCCCGGCATCACGCAGGCTTTGGGTGATGGCTTTGGAGTCTTGCTGGTTTTTCAGGTTGTCCAGGGCGATCCGCTCACGCAGTTGCGCGCCGCGCAGTTCACCGTAGGCATCCACCAGCTCGGCAATCATGGTCACTTGCAGTTGATACAAGTCCGCCGCTGCGGCCTGTTCGTCGGCGTCACTGGCTTCCAGTTCGCGCTGGATACGGCCAAACAGGTCGATCTCCCAGGCCATGTCCAGCCCCAGGTCATACCGCTCACTGTTGACCCGTTTTTCGGTCTGGCCAGGTATCTGGCCTTTGCCCACATCGCTGCTGGCGCGGCTGGTAATGGTCGGCATGGCGTCATTGCTGACGTCATCGCGAATGGCCCGGGCCGCGCGCAGGCGGGCAAAAGCCACGCGCAGCTCGCGGTTACCGTTGAGCGACTGCGTCACCAACTGGTTGAGGGTCGGATCGTCGAATTGCTGCCACCAGATGCCTTCATAATGGGCCCGGTCAAACCCCTTGAGGTTGTCGGCACTGATCTGTGCCGGCTCAGTGACCGGGGTTTTGTAGTCCGGGCCTACGGCGCAGGCACTCAAGGCCAGCACCAGCAGACTTGGTATAAAGACTTTCAGGCTCATTGTTGCGACTCCAGCTTGAGGTGCCTGGCCGCCTTGCGCGCTTCACTGCGCTCCACATAGCGGCGGATCAATACATAAAACACCGGCGTCAGCAGCAGGCCGAAGAAGGTCACACCCAGCATCCCGGAGAACACCGCGACACCCATGGCGTGGCGCATTTCAGCACCGGCACCGCTGGAGAACACCAGTGGCACCACACCCATGATGAAGGCGAAGGAGGTCATCAGGATCGGCCGCAACCGCAGACGGCAGGCTTCCAGTACCGCATCCAGCGGGCTCATGCCTTCTTCCTGCTTGTCCTTGGCAAACTCGACAATCAGAATCGCGTTTTTGCACGCCAGACCCACCAGTACGATCAATCCGATCTGGGTGAAGATGTTGTTGTCACCCCCCGAAGCAATCACCCCGGTAATGGCCGACAACAGGGTCATGGGCACGATCAGGATCACCGCCAGCGGCAGGCTCCAGCTTTCGTACTGGGCCGCGAGTACCAGGAACGCCAGCAATACGCAGAGCGGGAACACGAACAGCGCTGTGTTACCGGACAGAATCTGCTGGTAGGTCAGGTCGGTCCATTCGTAGGTCATGCCGTTGGGCAGTTCTTCCTTGAGCAGTTTCTCGATGGCTTTTTCGGCCTGGCCGGAGCTGTAGCCGGGTGCCGCGGCACCGTTGATTTCAGCGGTGATAAAGCCGTTGTAGTGCATCACCCGATCCGGGCCCGAGGTGTCGCTGACCTTGATAAAGGTGGCCAGCGGGATCATCTCGCCCTTGTTGTTACGCACTTTCAACTGACCGATCTGATCCGGCTCCAGGCGGAACTGCTGCTCGGCCTGAACGTTGACCTGATAAGTACGGCCGAAACGGTTGAAGTCGTTGGCATACAGCGAGCCCAGGTAGATCTGCAGGGTATCGAAGATGTCGCTGACGGCCACGCCGTGGGTCTTGGCTTTTTCCCGGTCGATGGCGGCATCGACCTGTGGCACGTTCACCGTGTAGCTGGTGAACAGCCCGGCCAGTTCCGGCACGTTGTGGCTTTTGTTGATGATGTTCATGGTTTCTTTGTACAGCTCGTCATAGCCCAGGTTGCCCCGGTCTTCGATTTGCAGACGGAAACCACCGATGGTGCCCAGGCCCTGTACCGGCGGCGGCGGGAAGATCGCCATATAGGCTTCTTCAATGCCGCTGAACTTGCCGTTCAGTGCACCGGCAATGGCACCGGCAGACATGCTCGGGTCTTTGCGTTCGTTGAACGGTTTAAGGGTTACGAAGACGATGCCGGCGTTGGGGCTGTTGGTGAAACCGTTGATCGACAGCCCCGGGAACGCCACTGCACTTTCTACCCCGGGCTGTTTCAGGGCCAGGTCGGACATGCGTTTGATCACGTCTTCGGTGCGGTCCAGGCTCGCCGCATCCGGCAGTTGGGCGAAGGCCACCAGGTATTGCTTGTCCTGGCCGGGGACGAACCCGGTCGGGGTGTTGGAGAAACCGAAGAAGGTCAGCACCATCAAACCGGCGTACAGGATCAGGGCAATGCCACTGCTGCGGATCACCCGTGCCACGGTACCGACATAGGTATGGCTGGCACGGTCAAAGAAGCGGTTGAACGGGCGGAACAGCCAGCCGCCGAACAGCGTGTCGAGCACTCTGGAGAAGCGGTCTTTCGGCGCGTCGTGGCTCTTGAGCAATACCGCGGCAAGGGCTGGCGACAGGGTCAGCGAGTTGAAGGCCGAGATCACCGTCGAAATCGCGATGGTCAGGGCGAACTGCTTGTAGAACTGCCCGGTCAGCCCGGAGATAAAGGCGGCCGGGATAAACACCGCACACAGCACCAGCGCAGTGGCGATGATGGGCCCGGTCACTTCACGCATGGCGCGCTTGGTGGCTTCCACCGGGGTCAGCCCCAGGCCGATATTTCGCTCGACGTTCTCCACCACCACAATCGCATCGTCGACCACGATCCCGATCGCCAGCACCAGTCCGAACAGCGACAGGGCGTTGAGTGAGAAGCCGAACATGTGCATCACGGCAAAGGTACCGATCAGCGATACCGGCACCGCCACCAGCGGAATGATCGACGCCCGCCAGGTCTGCAGGAACAGGATCACCACCAGCACCACCAGAATCAGCGCTTCGAACAGGGTGTGAACCACCGCCTCGATGGAGCCGCGAACAAAGATCGTCGGGTCATAAACGATGCTGAAGTCCATGCCTTGCGGGAAGTTCTTCTTCAGCTCGGCCATCTTGGCCCGAACTTCATTGGAAATATCGATGGCGTTGGAACCCGGACGCTGGAAAATCGGGATCGCCACCGCCGGTTGATTGTTCAGCAGGGAGCGCAGGGCGTATTGGCTTGAGCCCAGTTCAACCCGGGCAATGTCCTTGAGACGAGTGATTTCACCGTCATCGCCAGCGCGAATGATGATGTTCTCGAACTCTTCTTCGGACACCAGACGGCCCTGGGTATTGACCGACAGCTGGAAGCTGGTGGCATTCGGGGCAGGGGGTGCACCCAGGGCGCCGGCAGCCACCTGACGGTTTTGCTCGCGGATCGCGTTGACCACATCGGTGGCCGTCAGATTGCGCGAAGCGGTCTTGTTCGGATCGAGCCACACCCGCAACGAGTAATCGCCCATGCCGAACAACTGCACGTCGCCAACCCCGCCGAGGCGGGCCAGTTCATCCTTGATGTTGAGGATGGCGTAGTTGGACAGGTACAGCATGTCGTAGCGCTGGTCCGGCGAGGTCAAGTGCACAACCATGGTCAGGTCGGGCGAAGCCTTGTCCACCGTGATCCCGATGCGTGTCACTTCTTCGGGAAGCTTGGGCTCGGTACGGGTCACACGGTTCTGCACCTGCACCTGAGCGTTGTCCAGGTCGGTACCCAGGGCAAAGGTGATGGTCAGGGTGATCTTGCCGTCAGCGGTGGACTGAGACGACATGTAGAGCATGTTCTCGACACCGGTAATCGCCTGTTCCAGCGGCGCGGCGACGGTTTCACCTATCACTTTGGGGTTGGCCCCGGGGAAGTTGGCCCGTACCACAACGGTCGGCGGCACCACTTCGGGGTATTCACTGATGGGCAACTGGAACAGCGAAATGCTGCCCGCAATCAGGATCAGCAAGGAAAGCACGGCGGCGAAAATCGGCCGTTGTATGAAGAACTGGGAAAAATTCATCGGAGTTATCGTCCCTTAACCGCGAGGAGTCGCGACGCTGGCCAGCTTCGGCGCGCCATTGGCGGGCTTGGCTGGGGACAGGTTGCTGGCTTCCAGGGCTTGTCGTTGTTGTGCCAGTGCGGCGAGGGTCTGTTCGCTGGCCATCGGAATCACTTCAGGGGTGACCGGTGAACCCGGGCGCACCCGTTGCAGGCCCTTGACGATGATGGTGTCGCCCTTGTTCAGGCCGCTGCGAACAATGCGCAGGCCTTCGATTTTCGGTCCCAGGTCAACGGAGCGGTAGGTAGTGTTATTGGCGCCGTCCATGACCAGCACGAATTTCTTGCCCAGGTCGGTACCGACGGCTTCGTCATTGATCAACACCGCTTCGTAGGTGCCGCTGCCCACCAGTTTGAGGCGCGCATACAGGCCCGGGGTGAAGCTGCCGTCGGCGTTATCGAACACGGCACGGCCGCGGATGGTGCCGGTCTTCGGGTTGACCTGGTTGTCGACGAAGTTCATCTGGCCCAGGTGCGGGTTGCCGTCTTCGTTGGACAGGCCCAGGTAAACCGGGGTGCTCTGACCGCGCTGGCCCTGGCGGGCAAGTTGCGCGTATTTGAGGAATACCCGTTCGTCAGCGTCGAAGTAGGCATACACCTTGTCGGTGGAGACCACACTGGTCAGCGGCGTGACATCAGCGGTGACGATGTTGCCCGCAGTGATTTCGGCACGGCTGACCCGGCCACTGATTGGCGAAGTCACACGGGTGAAGCTGAGGTTGAGTTTGGCCAGGTCCAGTTGCGCCTGAATGGCCGAGACTCCGGCGCGGGCGGCCTGGGAGGCGGTGGTGCGCGAGTCGGCCAGTTCTGCGGAAATCGCATTGCTCTGGCGCAGGCGTTCGCCGCGCTGGGCTTCGTTGTCGGTACGGGTGGCGTTGGCGCGGGCCTGTTGCACCTCGGCTTCAAGACGACGCACTTCGGCCTGGAACGGACGCGGATCGATCTGGAACAACAGGTCGCCCTTTTTCACCAGGGCGCCCTCAGTGAAGGCGACCTGATCAATCTGGCCCGACACCCGTGGACGAATTTCAACGGTCTCCGGAGCTTCAAGGCGCCCGGTGAACTCGTCCCATTCATTGACCGGCTGTTCCAGCACTTTGGCCACACTGACTTTGGCAGCGGGAGCAGGAGCAGTCGCTTGTGGAGTTTTGCCGCATGCGCTCATCACCACGATGGCCAGGGCCGCGAGTGGGAAGCGCAAATGTTTAAGTGACTGTTCCATGGGGGGAGTCCGCCAATCTATTGAGATGGGCGGATAATGCTGGCGCGAGGGCCGGGGAACGAATCGAACCCAGCGAAGATCAATATCATTCAGAATGATACAAAGCCCGGCCAAGCCCTCTAGCTTGCGCCTTTTGTTAGGGAGCTATCAATTAAATTCTTCGTCATGGGCCTGAACCACCTGTAGGAGCGAGCTTGCTCGCGAGCTCTCCAAAATGCCAGCGAAGAGCTCGCGAGCAGGCTCGCTCCTACAGGTGCGGTCAATGCTTCAGAAGTTGATCGAAGCACTCAGGCGGGCGGTCAGCGGCGCGCCCTGGAATACATAGTTGTCGCCCATGTACTCACCCACATCGCGCCAGTAGCGCTTGTCGAACAGGTTGTCGACGGTGAGCCGGAACACGGTGTCATAACCCTCGATACGGGTGCTGTAGCGGCTGCCGATATTGAAGATGGCGTAACTGCCAGCCTGCACACCGCCCTGTTGGCTGGCGTATTTTTTGCCGCTGTATTGCATCCCGCCGAGCAGGGCCAGGCCATCGACCCAGGGCAGGGCGTAATCACCATAAAGACTGGCGCGCAGGGTCGGCACGTTGATGGTTTGATGGCCTTCATACTCGGGCGTACCGCTGCCTGTCACCCGGGCGCGGATCGCCGTCACACTGGCCGATACCTGCAAGCGCTCACTGGCCCAACCGTTGGCCGCCAGCTCCAGGCCGGTATTTTTCTGTTCGCCCTGCTGCACATAGGTGAATGCACCCGCAGTGGCGTCGGGGCGGGCATATTGGTAGTCCTGACGGATCTGGAACAGCGTCGCGCTCAGGCTGATACGCCGCCAGTTGTACTTGACCCCTGCTTCAATTTGCCGTGACAGGGTGGGGGCGAGGGTTTCAAAAGCATTGCTGGCAAACCAGGGCGCCGTGCCACCCAGGGCCAGGCCCTTGCTGTAACGGGTATACAGCGACAGGTTCGGCACGGGTTTGTAGATCAGTGCGGCCTGGGGCAGGAATTCATAGCGCCGGGTATGGCGGCTGGTGTCGCCCTGGTCGTCGAAGGTGCGTTCGTCCAGCAGCACTTCACGGCCACCGAGCACGGTCTGCCATTGTTGGTTAAAACTGATCCGGTCGTTGAAGAACAGCCCGTACTGGCGGCTGTCCAGACGTCGATAGCTGTCCTCGACCGGCCCGTCATAGCGCGCAAAGTTCTCGGGTTCACTGTCGATATTGCCGCTGCCGATCATCTCGTTGATCAGCTCGCGCTGATCCACCACACGGCGGAACGCGCTGCTGCCCACTGTCAGTTCATGGCCGATGCCGCCGGTATCAAACACACCACTGAGTGCTGCCTGCACTTCATCATTGCGCCGGGTGTCGTCGGGGCTGCGGAAGTCATAGATATCGTAATTGCCTTCGGGGCTGAAGTAGTTGGGTACTGCGCTGCCGGCACAACTGGCGGCGCCATAACAACCCCAGGCAAATGAACTGTAATCATCGATCACCACTTTGCTGCGTGAGGCGCTCAGGCTGCCTTTCCAGTTATCGGTGAAGCGGTACTCAAAGTTGCCGTTGATGTTCAGCGAATCAATGGTTACAGGTTTGGAGCCGCTCTGGTGAGCCAGCAGCTTTTTCGGTGAAGCGTGGTGCGGCAGTTCGGTGCCGCCGAGCAATTGATAGCCCGGCACCGAACGCTGCTCCTTGTTTTGGTACTCCACATCCAGTTGCAGCAGGGCGTCGGGGCTGATGTTCCAGTCGAAAGCCACAGCGGCGAAATCACGCTGGCCATTGGCATGTTCGACGTAGGAGTGGATGTCCTCATGGGCGAAATTGGCACGCAGTCCGAACTGCTGCTCGCTGCCGAACCAGCCCCCCACATCGGTGGCCAGATAACCACTGCCGCGATCATCGGTGGAGACCGTGACGGAGCGTACATCAGCGGCACGCTTGGTCACGTAATTGACTACGCCACCTGGCTCGGACACGCCGCTTTGCAGGCCGGACAGCCCCTTGAGCAACTCCACCTGCTGCTTGTTTTCCAGGCCGACGTTTTGCTCGCCGGTGATGGTGCGGCCATTGATCTTGTAGCTGCTGGCCGAATTCAACGAGAAGCCGCGGACCACGAAATTCTGGTAATAACCAATGGGCGCATAGCTTTCACCCACCGAAGCGTCGTTGCTCAATACATCGCTGAGCAGGCGGGCTTGTTGATCCTTGATCAGCGCGTCGGTAAAGACTGAAATCGCCGCCGGGGTATCCAGCAGGGGTGCCGCTTCGAAACCGTCGACCCAGGCGCTGTCGGCCTGATAGCCGGCGTTGTCTTCAGCGGTCACGGCGGTCGCCGGCAACTCGGTATTGGCGCCGTGGGCCACCGGCACTGCGCTGGACAGTAACAGGCCAAGGGTCAGCAGGTTGAGCGTGAACCGCGGGGCGGACTCTCCCTGGTTGAAAGTCCGGTGAAGCCTGTTCATGCAAAACTCCTGAATGATGGGCGGCCTTGGGTGCAGGGCCTGTTCACAGGCGCTCCATCATACAGACGCTACTTAACCTTGGGTTAATGGTGCAATGTGACGCTCCGGTCTTTTTGAGGAATTGCGCATGCCATTTTTTCTACGCTCATGCCTGGTACTGGCCTGCAGCTTGCCCTTGCAGGCGCTGGCGGCGCCTTCCGCTTCCGCCCCGGTTTATGGCGAGCAACTGCAAGGCTTCGAGTACCCGTACCCGCTGCATCACTTCAACTTTGATTCCCAGGGCCAGACCCTGCAGATGGGCTACATGGACGTTGCCCCCACGGGGCCTGCCAATGGCCATACGGCGGTGCTGCTGCACGGCAAAAACTTCTGCGCAGCCACCTGGGGCGACAGCATCAAGGCCCTGAGCGCGGCGGGTTACCGGGTCGTGGCGCCGGACCAGATCGGTTTTTGCACCTCGAGCAAACCGGCCAGTTATCAATACAGCTTTCAGCAATTGTCGGCTAATACCCATGCCTTGCTCGACAGCCTCGGGGTGGACAAGGCCAGCATCATTGGCCACTCCACCGGCGGCATGCTGGGTACCCGCTATGCACTGCAGTACGCCCCGCAAACCGAGCAGCTGGTGCTGGTCAATCCAATCGGTCTGGAGGACTGGAAAGCCCTCGGCGTGCCATGGCGCAGTGTTGACCAGTGGTACGCACGGGAACTGAAACTCAGTGCCGAAGGTATTCGCCAGTACGAGCAAAGTACCTATTACGCCGGGCACTGGAAGCCCGAGTACGATCGTTGGGTGGACATGCTGGCGGGTCTGAACAAGGGGCCGGGGCACAAACGGGTGGCGTGGAACTCGGCGTTGATCTACGACATGATTTTCACCCAGCCGGTGTTTTACGAACTGCCGGAACTCAAGGTGCCAACCCTGTTATTGATCGGCGATGCTGACACCACCGCCATCGGCAGTGATATTGCCTCAGCGCAAGTGAAGGCCAGAATCGGTGACTACAAAGTGCTGGGCAAACAGGCGGCCAAACTGATTCCCGGGGCCAGGCTGATTGAATTCCCGGGCATGGGCCACGCCCCGCAAATGGAAGACCCGGCGGCCTTCAACAAGGTGCTGGTGGAGCAGTTGAACCTCCAGGGTTGACCCCAAACCCGGAGCTGTGCCAAAGGCTCGCAGCCTTAGTGCCTGGTTAGCGACTGCCCATGATCAAACGAGGATCAAATCAGGATCAAGCGAGTGATCAATCCAGGATCACTCCTTGATTTAGAGCCTCCAAGTGCGTTATAGCTAAAAGGGTATCCAATCGTATTACAGGAAATTACAGCTCCCTATGGATGGAATCACACGTATCAATCGCCAGTCCGGCTCACATTACGCATCCCTGATTGCGCAGTGTGGGCCTCACGTCAAAGGCTGCATTCTTGCAGCGACAGGGTTTGTCTCCCGCCTCTATGCACTCTTGATTCCACCCCGTTGTTTGCCCGCCAGCTGTGCTGACTGGCGCCACTGCTACGTCCCCCCTCCAGATTTTTTCTGATCGCCAGCCGACCCGGCGTGTTTGCATCCGTTTTTAACGGGATGCGCTGTTGCCCGGCATTTTTATCTGATCCCCTCACTTTCTGACCCGACATCCCTGGCACCAGCCAGCTGCAGGTCACGACAGCGTTTGGTTACCCATGACCAGGCGCCGCGCTACAAGGACTCACGAGCCATGATTTATTTCCAGGGTAAAAGAATTTTCAGTGCCATCTTCGATATGGACGGCACCATGTTTGACACCGAACGCCTGCGCTTCAAGACCCTCAAACAGGCCGCGCTCGAGATTTACGGCACGCCATTGAGCGAAGAAACCCTGATCGGTTCTCTGGGCCTGAGTGCCCGCAAGGCCGAAGCGCTGGCCAAGGCCAATCATGGTGAAGATTTCCCTTACGCTGCGGTCCGCCAGCGCGCCGATGAACTTGAACTGGCCCATGTGCGTAACCATGGCGTGCCGATCAAGGACGGTTTGCTCGAAGTGCTCGAGCGCTTGCGCAAGTATGGCCTGACCATGGCCGTGGCCACCTCGAGCCGCCGCGCCATCGCCGAGGAATACCTGATCAATGCCAACGTACTGAAGTACTTCGACGTCACCGTTTGCGGCGATGAAGTGGAGCAGGGCAAGCCCCACCCCGAGATTTTCCTCAAGGCCGCCAGTGCGCTCAATTGCCTGCCGGGCCACTGCCTGATGCTCGAAGACTCCGAGAACGGCCTGTTGTCGGCGATTCGTGCCGAAGGGCAGCCGATCCTGATCGAAGACATCAAGCCTCCGGCAGCCGAAGTGAAGGCCGGTGCGCTGAAGGCGTACCAGAACATGCACGGGTTTCTGGGCGACCTCAACCAATGCATGCCGGATCTGGGCACCCCCGAACTGAACGAGAGTTTCCCCCAGGCCCTCAATCAATTCAGTGTCGGCATCCACGGTTTCGGGGCCATGGGCGGTGGCTACCTGACGCAGATTTTCTCCCACTGGGATGGCTACACCCGGCCTTGCGAGATTATCGCGGCCACCCGTTCGCGGATGCTGCGCGACACCATCCAGGCCTTTGGCCGCTTCAGCGTGCGCTATGGTGCGACCTCGTTCGACCAGACCATTGAAAACCTCAGAATGATCGACATGGATGACGCCCAAGAGGTGATCCGCATGTACGACGAAGCTGAAATAGTCGGGCTGAGCCTGCCCGAAACCGCGATCCGCAAACAGGCGGACGTCATTGCCAGGGGTTTGATCCGGCGCTTTGAGCGACGCGGGCGTGAGTTGACGATTCTGATTGTGTTGAACAAGGTCGGCGGCGCGGACTTTGTCCGCCGCCATGTGCGAGCCCAGCTCGAACTGCTGGTTGCACCGCACCTGTGCCAGAAAATTCTGGATAACACCCACTTTGCAGAAACCGTGGTCAGTCGCATTGTCTCCAAGCTGTCCAACGAGTCGCTGGTGCGCCAGTTGCGTATCAAGTCGAAAATCTTCCAGAACAGCCTGACTGACGACACCGTCGTACCCACGGCAAGCCCGAAAACCCCGGTGCCGGAATACGAACGCCTGATCAGCCGCTTTCGGCCATTTGCCCAGTCCAGCAATGCACTGAGCCAGTTGCATTTGATCCTGTTCAACAGCGAGTCGGACATGCCGTTGTATGCCGAACGCTGCAGTAACCTGCTGGAGCGTCTGCGCCAGGTCAGGACAGTCGACGACATCACCCAGACCCAGGTGATGAAAAACCTGTTGTGGAACGGCCCCCACGCCATCATTGCCTGGTACGCCAGCCGCCTGGGCTATTCGTGGTTGGGGCAGGCCATGGGCGACCCGCGGGTCAGTGCTCTGGCCGAGCGCTTGATTCGTCAGGAAGTGGGCCCGGCCCTGGTGGCCGAATACCCGCACATGGCGCAAGCTGTCGAGAGTTTCTCGAACACATTTCTCGCGCGCTGCAACACCTCGTTCAAGGACCCCTGTACCCGCGTCGGCCGTGATCCGCTGCGTAAACTGCAGCGCAACGAGCGGATTTTCCGCAGCATCGATCTGGCCAAGAAACATGGCATCGACTGCAGCGCCCTGGAGTTTGGCAGCGCCCTGGCGCTTCATTACGCGCTGCGTTCCACAGACAGCAAGGATCAGGAAAGCCAGTTGATGCGCACCCTGTATCAAGACAGCGGCAGTGTCGAGACGGTGCTGACCTACAGTGCAAATTACAACGGCCGACCGTATCCGGGGCTGGATCCGGTCAAGGACGCTGAACTGATCGAGGCCATCTCCGGGCATTTCCGGAGCCTGGCGGCCATGGAACCGGACTGTGCTGAATTCGTCATGGCCCAGGCCTAAAGCAATCAAGCGCGCAACGCCTTGAATGGGCCAGTCTGGTGGGTCTGTTCAAGGAGATGATCATGATCCGACTGTCCCTGGTCCAAGCCAAAGAGCTGGCCGAATCCATCCTGTTGCATAACGGTTTCAATCCGGCCCATGCCCGCGCAGTGAGTGACACGGTACTTGCCGGGGAGCGCGATGGTTGCGCTTCCCACGGCCTGTATCGGGTGCTGGGCTGTGTCAATTCACTGCGTGCGGGCAAGGTCTCGGCCGATGCCGAACCCCGGGTGATCGACCAGGCACCTTCCATTGTTCGGGTGGATGCAGCGGGCGGTTTTTCCCAGCTGGCGTTTCAGGCGGGTTTGCCGTTACTGCAAGAGAAGACCCGGGCCAACGGGATTGCCGCACTGGCGATCAATCGTTGTGTGCATTTTTCCGCATTGTGGGTGGAGATCGAACAATTGACCGCTGCCGGTCTGGTGGCGCTGGCCTGTAACCCGAGCCATGCCTGGGTTGCGCCGGCGGGCGGGAGCCAGCCGGTATTCGGCACCAACCCGATTGCCTTCGGCTGGCCACGTGCGGGCAAGGATCCGTTTGTATTCGACTTCGCCACCAGCGCCATCGCCCGTGGCGATATCGAGCTGCACCGACGGGCGGGCAAGGCGATTCCCGAGGGCTGGGGGGTTGATGCCCATGGCCAGTCCAGCACTGATGCCAATGTGGTACTGGACACGGGAGCGATGCTCACGTTTGGCGGGCACAAGGGCTCGGCGCTGGCGGCGATGGTGGAACTGATCGCCGGGCCCTTGATCGGTGACCTGACCAGTGCCGAGTCACTGGCCTGGGACGCGGGGAGCAAGTCGTCGCCGTACCATGGTGAATTGATCATCGCATTGGATCCGCAGCGTTTTCTGGGGGCCGCCACCGAGCAGCATCTGGCCCGGGCCGAGGTGTTGTTCGAAAGTATCGAAGGGCAGGGAGCACGATTGCCGTCGCAGCGCCGTTATGAAGCCCGGGCGCGCAGCCTGGTGGAAGGGGTACAGATTCCCGAAGCCCTGTACCACGACCTGCTGGCGCTGAAATCCTGAGCCATCACTCCTAACGAGCTCGTCTTCTGCAGGAACGAGCTTGTCTGCAGGAGCGAGCTTGCCTCGCGAGCTTTTTGTCATTGCGATGAAAAGCTCGCGAGACAAGCTCGCTCCTACAGTTCAACGGTTCAACGGTTTCAACGCTGTACTTCAGGCCAGTGAGTCTCCACGACGGGCTGCGGTCTGTGCATTGCCATCCAGCGCGGATATGCGTGCAGCCGATTCCGCATCTACCTGATGCAGCGACTTGCCCAATCAACCCAAACGAGCTCGTCTTCTGCAGGAGCGAGCTTGTCTGTAGGAGCGAGCTTGTCTCGCGAGCTTTTTGTCATTTCGATGAAAAGCTCGCGAGACAAGCTCGCTCCTACAGTTCAAGGTTTCAAATGTTTCAGGATTTCAAAGGTTTCACCGCAGTACTTCAGGCCAGTGAGTCTCCACGACGGGCTGTGGTCTGTGCATTGCCATCCAGCGCGGATATGCGCGCCGCCGATTCCGCATCCACCTGATGCAGCGACTTGCCCCATCAACCCAAACGAGCTCGTATTCTGCAGGAGCGAGCTTGTCTGTAGGAGCGAGCTTGCCTCGCGAGCTTTTTGTCATTGCGATGAAAAGCTCGCGAGACAAGCTCGCTCCTACAGTTCAGGGTTTCAAATGTTTCAGGATTTCAAAGGTTTCACCGCCGTACTTCAGGCCAGTGAGTCTCCACGACGGGCTGCGGTCTGTGCATTGCCATCCAGCGCGGATATGCGCGCCGCCGATTCCGCATCCACTTGATGCAGCGACTTGCCCCATCAACCCAAACGAGCTCGTCTTCTGCAGGAGCGAGCTTGTCTGTAGGAGCGAGCTTGCCTCGCGAGCTTTTTGTCATTGCGATGAAAAGCTCGCGAGACAAGCTCGCTCCTACAGTTCAGGGTTTCAAATGTTTCAGGATTTCAAAGGTTTCACCGCCGTACTTCAGGCCAGTGAGTCTCCACGACGGGCTGCGGTCTGTGCATTGCCATCCAGCGCGGATATGCGCGCCGCCGATTCCGCATCCACTTGATGCAGCGACTTGCCCCGGGTTTCACGGGTCAGGCCCACAGCCACAATCGAGATCAGCGCCGCTCCCACCAGGTACCAGGCGATCGGCGTCGAGCTGTGGTACTTGTTGAGCAGGGTGATCGCGATCAGCGGTGCCAGTGAACCGGCGAAAATCGGCGCCACCTGATAGCACAGCGAAAGCGCGGTGTAGCGCACATGGGTCGGGAACATCTCGGCCATCAACGCCGAATAGGGGGCATAGGTCATCGACTCTATCGCCAGGCCCAATGTGATGGCCGCCATGATCAGCCAGTTATTGCCGGTGTCCATCATCGGAAATCCGACAAAGCCCCAGAACCCGGTGAGCACCGCTCCGACCAGATACACCGGTTTACGTCCCACCAGGTCAGACAGGTAACCCATCAGCGGGATCATGAAAAAGTGCAGCAGGTGCGCGCCGAACATCAAAAACAGAATCTCGGAGGTGTCCTTGTGCACCACCAGCTTGAGGTAGGTGATCGAGAAGGTCACGACGGTGTAGTACAGAATGTTTTCTGCAAACCGTGCACCGATACCCACCAGCACGGAGCGCCAGTGGTGACGCAGCACTTCAATCACCCCGAGTTCCTGCTGTTTGTTTTGGGCCTGACGGGCCTGGGCTTCCTTGAAGATGGGCGCATCGTCGACGCTGGTACGAATCCAGTAGCCGATCAGCACCACCACCGCCGAGAACCAGAAGGCTACACGCCAGCCCCAGGAGAGGAATTGCTCCTCCGAAAGCGTGGTCGACAACAGCAGCAACGCCACGGTAGCCACCAGGTTGCCGGCGGGAACTCCGGCTTGCGGCCAACTGGCCCAAAAGCCCCGGCGGTTATCCGGGCAGTGCTCTGAAACCAGCAGAATGGCGCCGCCCCATTCCCCGCCAAAGGCGAAGCCCTGGATCAGCCGCAGCAACACCAGCAGCACCGGTGCGGCGTAGCCAATGGTATCGAAGCCGGGCAGGCAGCCCATCAGGAAGGTGGTGATGCCGACCACCACCAGGCTCAGTTGCAACAGGCGTTTGCGGCCGAACTTGTCACCATAGTGACCGAACACCAGGCCGCCGATCGGCCGGGCGAGAAAGCCCACTGCATACAGGGCAAAGGCCGCGATGATGCCGTCGATCGGGCTGTCGGTCTGGCGGAAAAACAACTGGCCGAAGACCAGTGCCGAGGCGGTGCCATACAGAAAAAATTCATACCATTCGGCGACGGTACCGGCCATGGCTGCGGCCACGACACGTTTGAGTCCCGCAGGGCTGGTGGTTGCGTGAGAGGATTGAGTGGACATGCTGGCACTTCCTGTAGGTGCGCTAAAACGGGCAGCCGGGCGGGCAGTCAGTGCCCCCCGGCAATCACTTAAAGACCGACGTCCGGCAGATGCGGACGGTTGGCCAGGGCCTTGGCCATGATCTGTTCCACATACTCGCGATCAGCCTGTGGCAGGGCCAGACGCGGCGGGCGGGTCAGCGCACTGCCGCGCCCGGCAATCGCTTCGCACAGCTTGATGCACTGCACCAGATCGGCACGGGCATCCAGGTGCAGAATCGGCATCAGCCACTCATAGATCGGCATGGCTTCGGCAAAGCGTCCGGCCTTGGCCAGGCGGAAAATCGTCTCGCCTTCCTTGGGGAACACGTTGGACATCCCCGAGACCCAGCCTTCAGCCCCCACGGCAAGGCTTTCCAGTACCACGTCATCAAGACCGGCGAACAACACAAAGCGGTCGCCCACCTGATTGCGGATGTCGATAAAACGACGGGTGTCGCCGGACGAGTCCTTGAAGCACACCACGTTGTCGCAGTCGGACAGGGAGATAAGAATTTCCGGGGTCACGTCGTTTTTGTAGATGGGCGGGTTGTTGTACACCATCAGCGGAATGTCGGCGTTTTTGGCCACGTAGCGATAATGCTCGGCGGTTTCGAACGGCTTGGAACCGTAGACCAGGGCCGGCATCAACATCACACCGTCAACGCCGACCTTGCGCACCGCGTTGGCCACTTTGGCGGCTTGCACGCTTGTGAACTCGGCAACGCCACAGATAACCGGCACCCGACCGCCGGAGGCGGCCACTGCAACCTCGGTCACGGCGATTTTTTCTTCGGCGCTCAGCGAGGTGTTTTCCCCCACCGAGCCGCACACCACCAGACCAGATACGCCGTCACGGATGACGTTGGAAATCACCTGGTGGGTCTTGTCCAGGTTGATTGTGAAGTCATCGTTGAATTGAGTGGTTACCGCTGGAAAGACACCACTCCAGTTTATGGGTTTGCTCATTGTCTGTTGCCTCTGCTGTTGTAATTGTATTTCGTATACGATTTAAAGCGTCGGTACTTTTTGCTCTCTGCAGGCGCTCGCTCGGGAGCTGTGCTGTGAAAAGCTTGCGCCTACAGAAGGGTTACCGGGGGAGGGTCAGGCGCCTGGCCAGGTATCGGACAGACGATAGCCCTGTGGCCAAGGGTCGCTCGGGTCCAGCAGATGCTGGTGGGTGCCGGTAATCCAGGCCCGCCCGGAAATGCACGGATAGATCGCTGCACGCCCGGCGACTTCGGTCATGGAGTCGATACGGCAATGAAATTCGGAACCTATGAGCGAGCGACCGATAAAACGCTCCCCGACCTGCAACAGCCCTTTGGCCTGCAATACCGCCATGCGTGCCGAGCACCCGGTGCCGCAGGGCGAACGGTCGATCTTGCCGGGACGGATGACCACGGCGTTGGCGCCAGTGGCGATGCCTTGCTCGTACACCACAGGTGCGGCGATCTGGCAAAAAGAAATATGCGACCAGTCAGGGTTCAGCGGGTGCACGAAGCCCAATTGCTCATTGGCCGCATGGGTGATTTTCAGCCCCACCGCCACCAGCTCTGCCGCTTCGTCCGGGGTGATGGAGAAACCCAGCTCCCGGGCATCGGCGATGACAAAACTGTCGCCACCATAGGCGGTGTCGACCTTGATCGAGCCCAGCCCCGGAACTTCGATCCAGGCATCCAGCCGGTCGGCGAAGGAGGGCACGTTTTTGATTTCGACCCGCTCAACCTTGCCGTCGCGGCAATCGGCCACGGCTTCGATCAGCCCGCCCGGGGCTTCGAGTATCAGCCTGGTCTGGGGTTCGGTCATGGGCAAAATGCCGCTGTCGAGCAACACCGTGGACACGCAGATCGAGTTGGAGCCCGACATCGGCGGGGTGTCGGCAGGCTCCATGATAATCCAGGCCATTTGCGCCCGCGGGTCCTTGGCCGGGACCAGCAGATTGACGTGGCGGAACACCCCGCCGCGGGGCTCATTGAGGACAAAATTGCGCAGTGTCTGATCCTGGGCGATCCAGCGTGACTGTTCCCACACCGTGGCACCGGGTGGCGGCGCGACGCCGCCGACAATCACGTCCCCGACCTCGCCCTCGGCGTGACAGCTGACCACATGAATGACTTTGGATGAGCGCATGGTTTTCTCCTATTTCACAGATTTGAGGAATGCTGCAGTTTCAGGATGCAGGGGGTTGCCGATGACTTGATCGGGGGAGCCGATCTCGTGCACCAGGCCATTGCGAAAGAACGCCACCCGGTCGGAGACATCACGGGCAAAGCGGATTTCGTGAGTCACCAGGACCATGGTCATGCCGTCTTCGGCCAGCATGCGCATGGTGTCCAGCACCTCGCCCACCAGTTGCGGATCGAGGGCCGAGGTCGCTTCGTCGAACAACATATAGTCCGGAGACATGGCCAGGGCGCGGGCGATGGCCATGCGCTGCTGCTGGCCGCCGGACAGTTTGCCGGGGAAGGTCTTGAGCTTGTCGCCAAGGCCGACATGGGTCAGTTGTTGCACCGCCAGGGCTTCGGCTTCAGCCTTGCTTTTACCCAGTACCTTGCGCGGGGCCAGCATCACATTCTCCAGCACGGTCAGATGCGGGAAGGCGTTCCATTGCTGGAACACGATGCCGATTTTTTGCCGCAGCCGGTTGAGGTCGGTGGCCTTGTCGTGCACCTCGATCCCGTCTACGCGAATATGGCCTTTCTGGATCGGCTCCAGGCCGTTGATGCACATCAACAGGGTCGACTTGCCGGAGCCGGAGCCGCCGATTATCGAAACCACTTCGCCCTTGTTGACCGTCAGGCTGACGCCCTTGACCACTTCCAGATCGCCGAAGGATTTGTAGACGTTGTCGATTTCAATCATTTTCTTGCCACCTTCTTTCCACACGAGCGCCAAGGCGGGCGACCACCAGGCTCATGACGTAATAGATAAGCCCCGCGATGCACAACACCAGCATCGGTTCCTGGATACGGGTAACGATGGTTTGCGAGGCGCGCAGCAGTTCAACGATGCCGATCCACATCACCAGCGCGGTGTCTTTCATCACGCTGAGTACCAGATTGAGCCAGCCGGGAAACGCTACCCGCATGGCGATCGGCAGCACGATGTAGCGCAGGTCCTGCAGGTAACTCAGCCCCAGCGAGCGGCTGGCCCGGCGCGTGGTGAAGGGCACCGCCAGGACGCCGCTGCGCACGATCTCGGTGAAGTACGCGGCGGCGTATACCCCCAGCACAATGCAGCCGACGCTGAAGGCACTGATGTTCAGGCCGATGATGCTCTTGAGCGAGTTGAACAATACGAACTGGATCAGCAATGGCACGCTGCGAAACACGTCCAGGACCCAGGCCAGCGGCAGGCTGGCCCTTGGCAACAGGGCCCGCAACAGGCCGAAGAGCAGCCCGGCGAGGGTGCCCAGCAGGATCGCCCAGGCGGTCAGTTGCAAGGTGACCCAGGCGCCCTCCAGCAAAAATAAAAAGTCATTCCAGGTAAAGCTGGTGGAAAACATGCTCACGTCCTCAGTAACGGAACAGACGCCAGGCCATCAGCCGGGCTACCGCAACGATCGCCTTGGCAATCAGGTAATACAGCACCGCAGCAATGGCGAAGTATTCGAAGGTGCGAAAGGTTTTGACGTTGTAGTCCTGGGTGACGCCGGTGAGGTCGTTGTTCAATCCGACGATGACCCCCAGCGAGGTCATCAGCACCGCCCACACCATCTGGTTGGTCAGCGGGTAGAACACGATGCGCAACAGCTGCGGGACCACGATCATGCGGTAGGTCTGGAAGGCACTCATGCCCAGCGAGCGCGCAGCCCGCACCTGGGTTTCGGGCACGGCCTTGAGACCGCCGCGAAAGTTTTCGGCCAGGTAACCGGCATTGTTGAAAGTGATCCCGGCCAGCAGCGCGATCCATGAGCTGACATGCAGGCCGAGGGAGCCGAGCCCGAAGTACAGGACATAGATCTGGAACAGCGACGGAGTGTTGCGGGCGATGGAGACCCAGCCGTTGCCGATGCCGCGCAACAGCGGGTTTTTGGTTTCGCGCATGACCGTCAGCGCGAGGGCGATCAACACCCCGAAGATCATCGACAGTGCTGCGGTCTCAAAGGTCACCAGGGCCCCGGCCAGCATGTCCGGCAAGGCGCGCAGGGCTGAGCGCCATTGAAAGGTGTAATCAAACATGGGCGGGTATCTCCTGTGAGGCCGCCGCTGGCAGCCATTGCGGCAGACCGCCGTCGGCCCTGGCGCTGCAGGCGGCATTCA
The DNA here is from genome assembly GCF_009910445.1 of Pseudomonas sp. 9.1(2019). Taxonomy (NCBI): domain Bacteria; kingdom Pseudomonadati; phylum Pseudomonadota; class Gammaproteobacteria; order Pseudomonadales; family Pseudomonadaceae; genus Pseudomonas; species Pseudomonas sp. 9.1(2019). The sequence continues at coordinate 117,423 of NZ_VBWF01000010.1, forward strand.
CGCATTCGGCGAGGCTGGCGAAGTGCACCTTGCGCCCCACCAGTCCCGGTGCGTAGTGGGCGTACTTGGCTGAATTGGTCATCAGGGTGGTGGCCGCGCAGGGAATCACCGGTTCACCCAGCATGCACCAGCAGGTATCGCTGATCAGGGTCGCGCCGAAGCCTTCGATCACCGCGATATGCCCGGCTGCGCGGGCCTGCTCCAGCACCGCGCGGCCACAGGTGATGACCACGGCTACCTCGGGGTGTTTGTGCCGCCCCTGGCACAGGCCGGCCAGACGCGCGAACTCGCTGAGGGAGAAGTGCGGATTGCCCAGGGACACCACGTCCACCCCGGGGTCACTGGCACTGTTGAGTTCGTGCCAGCTGTGCAACAGGTCCGTCAGGCTGATGGTGACCACCGGCACCGGGCCATCCAGTACCTGTGCCGGGTCGAGGGCCTCGGGTGTGACCCCGGCGATATGGAACAGCGGGGCGGCGCTGGTGGTGGCAAAGGCCGCACCGAACGCCTTGAGATCGTCCAGATCCGGCTGCCTGTCTTGCAGCCCGAGGATCAAGGGAATACGGCTGCCGGCCAGGGCGCCGATGTGGTAGCCCAGCAGCGGGTAGAAGGCATCGTCCAGCTCGCCCAGGGCGGGCAGCTCGACTTGCAGCCGGGCTTTGCGCTGATCCTCCAGGTGGCAGCCAATCAAGGGCGCGCGGCCGGTGAGGGCGATGCAAATGTCCAGATAATCGGGGTATTTAAGGGTGCGCGCGCCTAGCACGCTGTTGGCGTAGACCACTGCGTTGGATTCGGCCCAGACGATCTGTTCGCCGACCTTGGGTGCGCTGTCCAGCAGATAGGGGGCGCAGGTAAAACTCAATTGTGCGCCCATGGCCATATAGGCATCGCCCAGGGCACTGGCGGGCACACCCAGAGCCGGGTCGACCCCCAGTTCGCGCCAGCGGCGCTGGTCGACAGAGATTGAGTTGAGGGTAGTGGGCACCCGTACTTTGGCGCCCCATTCCACCAGTTGTCGGGCAAAGCGCAGACTGGCAGGCCCGGTATAAATGCAGCCGTCGATATGCGCCTGGCTAATGTCCAGCAGCTGTTCAGCGCCCTGTAGCTGTGCCATGCGCAGCACAATCTGCATGGCCACCTGAGCGGCCTTGCCATGCTCACCGTCGAGCAGGGCGCGGTCGTGTCGGGTCAGCTCGATCGAGCAGACCGGCTCCTGGTGTTGTGCCTCGTTGAGCGCTGGCGACCAGCCATCGTCCGGCGGAGCATCGAACAGGCTGACCCGGTCTCCCTCGACCCGGGCAAATGCCCCTGCGCGCAAGCGGGCGAAGGCCTCGTTGCCGATGCACAGCACCGGCAGGGAGCGTTCGAACAGGGTCTGCGCCACCAGCACGCCAAGGGTCAGAATCTCATCGGCCTCGGCCAGCACCAGAGCCGCGGGGGCGTGGCCATTGCTGATCAGCTCCATCAGCACACTGCTGCCGGTACAGGAGCCGCGACCACTGGGAATCGCCAGTATCTGCCCGCCCAGGTGCTCGCCGCTGAGGGGGTGGTGACGGTCAATCACCTCCCCGGTGAACGGCTCGACCCCGCCCCAGAAGCTCAGCCCCACATCAGCGAACAACAATGGGCCCTGGGCCGCGCCGCTGATCAGACTGCGGCCGTTGAGAGAAGTGATCCTCGACATGCTGGCCGACCTCAGTAGTACACGTCAGGTACGGTCAGGTTCGCCGGCGGGATCTCGGTGCCGACCCATTTCACCCACAGCTCCTTGTAACGCCCGGTGCGCACTTGCTGGTTGACGAACAGGTTGAGGTAGTTGAGCAGGCCGTACTCGTTGCGCTTGGCCCCCAGGGACACGTAATCGACCACGTAGGGCGCGTTACCCGCGACTTTCAGATTTTTGTATTTGCCTGACTTGAGGGTGGCGGCGGCCACAGTATTAGTGACCACAGTGGCTTCGATATGGCCCTGGGCAACGGCCAGCAGGGTGTCGTTCTGCGACTGGTAGGCCCGGAACGAGCCGCTGCCCCAGCTTTTCACGTCTTTTTCCAGGGCAATGGCTTCATAGGTGCCACTGGTATTGCCCAGGGCCTTGCCCTTGAGGTCGGCGAAACTGTTGATCCCGGTGTCGTCGCGGGTCAGCACCACCATCTGGAAGGCAAAGTAAGGAATGCTCAGGCCGACGGTTTTAGCCCGCTCCAGGGTGTCGGAGGTGGAGGCCACGATGATGTCGGCGCGCCCGGAGACCAGCGCCGGAATCCGGTCCGGAAACGGGGTTTCGACAATTTCGGCATCCACGCCCAGCACTTTCGCCAGATCGTTGCAGTAGTCCACGTCAAAGCCCACCGGCTTGTTGGCTTCATCCCGGGAGCCCATGGGCGGGAAGTCCAGGGTTACGGCGCAGCGCAGTTTGCCCGAGCCAATAATGTCGTCGAGTTTGTCGGCCTGGGCGGTGGCGATGAAGGAACTACTGATAACAGCGCTGAGAGCTACGGCAAATACGGGGTTTTTCATGGACGCCTCGCAAGTGTAGGAATGCTGTTGAATAATGGATTATGGATTTCGTATACGATATTTATTTAGCAATTCGTGTGCCGATTTTTCCTGGGTGCCACAATTAAGTGCCGCGTCCGGTTTTGATGGTGTGCGTGATTGCACTGGGCAGTGGTGCAGGGCGTGTGGGGTGGGAGGGGTGTTACAGAAGGGAGCAACAGTGGGGGGATTGCCCCATAAAGGAACACCTGCCGCCTGATGGCACGGGCTTTTGCCTTGTATCCGGCAAAAGCCCGTGGATGTCCTTCAGACGAAGTGCTGCAAACCATCTGTGGGAGCCTGGTTAGCCGGCAAGATTTCGCTCGTGCTTTCTCTGTGGGAGCTGGCTAGCCAGCGATTGCTTGTGTCTGACCTGTTCAATGTGCACTGCACATGGGGTTATTCCAGTCGGATCGAGCGCAGCGCCGCCTCCCATTCCCGCTGTTGTGCCTGGGCATTTCTGACCCGCAGCAGATTCTTGTATTGAATGCTGCTCTGGATGTCAGGAATTGCGGCGTATCCATTATTTGAGATACGACTGATATGAGTGGTTGCGAAGGGTGAAATACCTGCCTGGGGGATTTGCTCCGGCAACACACCATTAGTCCTGCCCAGCCATGTCTCTTGTACGTAGTTGACGTAGGCTCGATTGGCTTCCTGGGGGGCACTGTGGAGAGTGGGTAGCTGCCCCTGGATGGCGTGCGTATTTCTTTGCACCGATGCACGCATAGTGCTGGATGTCTGTGACAACGAGACCAGGTCCGAGCCAGGCAAGCGGCCGATAATATTTTGCATCACCAGGTCCGGCATTTCGTTCAGACGTACGCCTGTCAACTCCTGGGGCATATCAAAGTGCTGTCGGACATATCGCAAGTCATCCGCAGTTAACGCATGACGAGCCTCTTGACCCAGTCGTGGACTTGCACTGGCTCCTCCTTGAAGTGCTCGGTTCCCCCCGGGAACGCCCCCTGCATGCTGCAATTTATGCTGCCAGCTGCCCACGAACTTGCCGGCACTTTTAACCCCCTTGGCCGCAGCCCCGGCCATGGACGGGGCCGCCGAAGCCAGCCCGGTTGCCATGCCCACCCAGCCCAGAATCCGCCCGGCGTTTTCATTGCCGGTGGCCAGCAAGGCTATCGAGGCCACGTCCGCTGCCAGCGACACCACGCTCAGGGTCGCGGTGGTGACGGCCGTTACATAGCTGGCGGTCAGTGCCGCTGTAGGCGCCGCCAACGCACCCAGGGAGGCCACGGTGCCGACCAGTGCCAGCGCGAGACCGGCCGCCGGCAACAGCCAGTCCAGCCACGAATGGCCCGACGGGTCGATGCGGTTGACCGGATCCCCGGCGCAATAGGCATAGCCATTGAGCCCGCCTTCGCCGAAGGGGCTGAGGCTGTCACGGCTGTGGAAGCGCATCAGTGCGGGGTTATAGATGCGGTAATCACCCAGGAAATACCAGCCGCTGTCCTGTTCGCGCAAGGCACCGGCGTAGCCGAGGCTGCCAATGCCCGGTGCGCTCGCGCCGTAGGCACTGTAGACGGGGGTGTGGATAGCGTCCTGGGCTTCTGTGGTCACTGAACCTTGGGCGTCGGTGCCCAGCAGCATGACTTCGCGCACTGCCGATGCCAGTCGACTTTCTGCCACGGGAACAGCGCCGGCCCGTACCCAGCGGGTTTGAGTGTCTTCACCCAGCTCGCAGCTGAGCTGGCCGCCGGTGTGGTAACGCCAGCGCGGGCCGCGCAGATCCTCGGTCTTGATGATGTTGCCCGCCGGGCCGTAGTGCCAGCGGCGTTCGCCGGTAGGCAGAGTTACCCCGATCAGTCGGCCCAGGGCATCGTAGTGCAGTGGATTGCCTTTCTCGTCGCGTTTGAGATTGCCGAGGGCGTCGTACTCCAGGGTTACCGGTGCCGGATAATCGGCGCGACTGTGGCTGACGCTGAGTAACTGGGTAAGGTCGGCGGGGTTATAGGTAAATGTACTGATATTGCTGGCGCTGGCGTCGGCAAACACCGTTTCCAGACGCAGGACGTTGTCGAGGGCGTCGTACTGAAAATGCTGCTCGCGGTAAGGGTGGCCGTGGGCATCCTTCGGTAAGTCATGACCGCTCAGACGATGGGTAATCATCCGTGCGCGGTTGTCGTAGTCGAAGTTTTCACCGCGCACCAGTGTGCCGTCACGGGTCAGTTCGCGCCGGGTCAGCTTGCCGTCTTTGCGCCATTGCTGGGTTTGCACTTCTACATGCTGTGCATTCGGCGTTCGGGTAGAGGTTTCTCGACGGGCCGGACGGCCCAGGCTGTCGTAGCCCAGGGTTACGGTCATGTCCCGCGAGCCATCGTTTGATTGGGTTCGCTGCTGGTGAATCCGCGAGGCCGCATCGTAGGTCACGCTGACCGTGACGTCAGGGCCTTGCTGTTGAATCAAGCGACCCAATTCGTCGTACTGGCAGCGCTGCTCGGCACCGTCGGCATCGGTCAGGCGCGTGACTTTGCCCGCCGGTGTGGTGCTTTGTTGTTGCGAGCGCGGCTGATCGCCTTGCCAGGCGTAGTCGGCTTTGTTCAGTTGGCCGGACGGTGACCAGTGATCTTTTTGCAGACCCAGATTGCCTTGGGCTTCCAGCAAACGGCCACTTAACGGATCGTATTTATTGAATACGCTGATCCCGGGCGCTTGCAGCGACAGCAACGCGCCGCCCAGTTCCGGTTGGTGTTCACTCTGCACCCGGGTACCGTCGGGCAGAACCTGGGTATGGGCGTGGATTTCTCCTTCGGCATATTCCCATTCAGAGACACTCTGCCCGACCTTTTCCCACACCAGTCGGCCCAGGCCATCGTATTTCCGCTCGCCCAGCAGGACTTCATTAGTGCCCAAAGACGGATGAGTGATCGAGACCGTGGCCGGTAATTCACCATCGTGCCCTTCAGCATAGGTGCGCTTGATGACACTGCCGTCGGGCAGGGTGGTGGATACTAGCCGGTCCCGCACATCCCATTTTTGGCGGGTCTCCAGGCCCATGGCATCGGACTGGCTGATGCAGCGGCCAAGGCCGTCATAGGTCCAGCTCAGTTCGTGCTGAAGTACGCCATCGGCGCAATAGAGTTGTTCTTTAAGGGGGCGTCCATCGAGGCTATGGCTGGTCACGGTTTTGGCCCCGGCCACGCCATCGGCGTCGGTCTGCCAGCGGGTTCCGGTCAGGGCTACCGGGTCGGCTAGGGTGTGTTGGGTGATACCGTCTGCGCCGGTTTCAGTCAGCACATTGCCCCAGTCATCAAAGGTGCGTTCAGTGGTCAGGCTCAGGGCAGGAACGTCTTCGTTACCGGGATCGTAAGCCGTTTCACGGAATACTCGACCCAGCAGGTCATATTCGGCGGTCCAGGCGGTATAGGTCTCACCGCTGTCGGTCTGTTTTTCCCGACGGATTTCCCGGGCCATGCCATCGAGCCAGACAGTTTCCTTACGTCCGGAAGCGCCGATTCGGGTCTGGCAGCGCTCGTTCGCTGACAACGAATAGACCCAGTTGACCTTGGCCTCGAAGGCTGAATCCGGAGCCGCGACTTCCTGAGTCACACGGCCCAGGGGATCGTGGGCAAAGGCCAGGCGCGTCTGCTCATCGGTCTGCTCGGTGACCATCAGGCCGGAGTACAGATCCTGCGATGATTGCGCAACAGTTGACTGGCCATCGTGACCTGTAATGGTGACCTTTTCCTGCAGGACTGCGCGCTCAAGTGCGCGGGCGTTTGGGGCTTGGGTCAGGCTGTAGCTGTAAACCCGGGTAGTGCTTTTACCCTCTACCGTCTGGGTTTCGCTGAGCATGCGAGCGTGATGGGGCGAGGCCGGATCGTTAATGAAATTTTGCGTCGAGCGGCCCAGTTCACTAAATTTTTCACCTTCGACCAGCAGTAGCTGTTCCTCGCTGCTTTGAACAAAGGTAGGCAAGGCAAACGCCGGAGCATCCTGACGCACCGGTAGCGCCTGATAACGGTATCGGGTCTGTTTGACCGGGCCTTCGGTGCCGGGTGGCGGGCTGACCGTACGACTTTTCAGACGGGTGATGCGGCCCAGAGGGTCGGCCGGGCAGTTGTCGGTCTCGCCGCTCACCGGGTAGTACTCGGACTCTTCTATTCCACCCAGGGCATTGCGGTGCCACACCGGGTTGCCCAGCTCGTCGTAGCGGGTTTCTTCCTCGGTAACAAGCTCTCGCAGCACCCGTTGGCCATCCAGCTGCGCCTTGCGGGTAATGACTTTATGCGGGAACTGGAAGTAAGGCACCTGCCGGGCAATGGGCAACCACGGCTCGTCGTAATAGGTGGTCTCGGTTTCCTGCAGGGTCTGGCCCTGCAAGGTGCGTTCACGGGTCAGCAGGTGGAAGCGGTTAAAGGTGCGGCTGATGGTTTGCAGGAGTGTGCCCCTAGCATCCATCAGGGTTTCGGTGGAGCCATAAAGGAAATCCCCGGCACCGGTCAGGTGATAGAGGTTGTCTTCGCGGTTGCGCCACTGGCGCACTGCCGGCCAGCCAAAATAGTTGTTGCTGCCATACAGGCCATAGTCATAGCGAACCAGTTGCACCGGCTGGCCGTCCCCCGGGTCTTTGCGGGTCTGACTGACCACCGGCATCCGCGCAAACGGCGCCCCTGCAGGCAGGTTGAGGCCGTTTGCCTCGCTATAGGTCACTTCCTCGGTGCTGCCGGTGGGCTGGGTGCATTTGCTCAGCAGCAACAGGCCTGAATCACTGCGGGTGTACTCAAACTGCCAGCCACTGTTGGGCAGGCCGTCCACCGTTACCCGGCGCAACTGCCCGGAGACCCGGTGAAAAGACATCACCACCTGTGCGGGGGTATCCGGCTGCAACGTCAGACGGGTTGTCACGCCCTCGTAGGCCAGAGCCAGCACAGTTCGGCCACGAGCATCGCTGACCTTTTGCAGGTAAGCCGCGTTGCCGACTGAACGCCAGTCAAAATTCAGGGCGCTGCCATCGGCCCCCACCAGGGTGCTGACCACCCACAGGCTGGAGTGTCCGGCCAGCGGGATCAGGCGTTCACAGCTGCCATCGTTATGCCGGACCCACATTTCCTGACGCTGAACGGTCACGGCGATTACCGGCAAACGCACATCGGGAAAGCGCATGCTCTGGCCGACAATTTCACCGCGAAAGCGCTCGCCGGAATTGAGTTGCAACTGCTGGCTGGCTCCATCCCAGGAAGTGGTGCCGAGCATCCAGCCCTGACCAAAGCCTTGGTCGGCAGTCATCAGCGGACTATGGCTCAGGCGCAACTGGCTGATGGGCCCGCGCAAATCGTTGGCGGCGCCGGTGGGCAGGGTTATCGAGGCAGAGAACGCACCGGTGCGCGGATCGACGCCGGCACTGATGCTGCTCATAAAGTTGTAGGCACCGGAATACAGGTCACCGGCGTTGAGCAGGCTGACGGCGGATTTGATCTGGGGGGTGGAAAATTTGTTAGAAGGGTCGATCACTATGGCTATCTCTTGTTATTGGCAACTTACAAGAAGGAGCTGAAAAAGCCCCATCCAGAAAGGTGGGGCCTTTTCAGTGCTTATCAGGCCAGCGTCAATTCCAGACGCTCACGGTCCTTGGGGTCGAAACGCAGGGTCAAGTGGTGCTCATTGCCATAAACATCCACCAGACTCATATCGCACGGGCCGCGAAAGCCGCCCTGGGATTGTTTGATGTCGACCCGGCCACAGAGCACCAGGCTGCCCTTGTCCCGAACGGCAGCCGGTAGGGTCGGCAACGGGATCACACTTTGCGGGAGCGCGGAGTTCCACTGAATCTGGGTCTTGCCTGGCTCGACATAGCCGACAAAGCTGCTCATCTGGTCATCGGGCAGATTGCTCTCCCACATGATCATGCCCTTGGGCAGCATGCTCATACTCTTGAGTGCAATGGTCTGGCTCGGGGCCGTTTGCAGGGTCAATGTGCAACGGCGATTGAAAATCCCGGCTTTCAGATGCATGGAGGGCAGGTCAAAAAACTCGGAGAGGATGAAGTTATCCTGTGAATAGCGGGGCGGACGATGAACCGTGATATTGGCATCCGGTTTATCGTGGCTGGTCCCACGATCCGGCGTGCCGTCCTCGTACCAGCTCGAGCCATTGGAGCAGAAACGCCGACCATTATCGCCCGTCACCATAAAGGCCAGTCCGATGGTCTGCCCGGCAGCGGCCAAAGACTGACACGACACATAAAACTCAAAGTATTCAAAGCCGGCCTTTGGCCCGATCGAAGCCTTGATCTGGGTGTTGGGAAAGTACTCATAACCCTTGTACCGAGAGGAGGCAGACCAGCCCAGGGAATCGAATTCATCAAAGGGAAGTACCTGGTTGGCATTGCGGTACATAACAATCCGCAGATTGTCTTTTTCACTCTGGGTCAGGCCAACTTCAGCACCACGACCATCCAGTGCCTTGACGCCCAAAGTTACCTTTACCTGTTGCAGGCCATTGGCGTAGATATGTGGCGTGGTGTCGGTGTGCACCTCCATATCATTGATATACCAGTACGGGTCCATATAAGTAGTCATGCTTTATATTCCTGATAAGTGCACCTGACGCGCAGGCGCTATTGAATAAAGCAGCGTCCTCGAAAGAGGGCGCGCTCCAGGGGCCAAGTTATGGCGGTTAAAGCCTGTGTGTTTGTGAATGGGTAGAACCGTCAGAACGCTGTACGGACAGTGTTTACAGTGAGTAGTCCGGGCGTTTGACAGACGGTGCCAGCCATTAAAACCCCTCTTTAACTGGAGATAAGCAAGGGGGGTAAACGGCGTTAAAACAAACCAGTAAGCCTCGTCATCTATTGCTGTTAGATGCGGTCTAAAAAATAAGCGCTATTGTTCGATGGAACAATCTGCGGGGGATGTAAGTCGGGGCTTTACAATAAAGTCACTGGAATGGCGAGTTGCCTGTACCCCCCCACACCTTGTTCGCACTCGGTACGTGCGCTCTTGATAACAAGAGTTGAAGTGGACGGTTGGGCAGAGACTGCCGAAATCACCGATAGCGACGATGACTTGTATGAAACAGGTTGCTGCACCCGGCTTTACGCCAGTCAGGCGTGCCGTTGGGTCATGCAGTCGTGATGCTTGCCGGGGCGCAGATTGCGCAGGGCGCGCAATTGCCGGTCATGGAGGGGCCAGGCCGGTTCAGCCGGGTGAATCCGGGGGAGGTCTTAAGCGGGGCACCCTGCGCCAATGACCAGATCGGTACAGGGCTGTTGCCGGTCAGTGGCTTTGCGGCAGGTGCTCGAACAAGGTCTTGCAGACCCCGGCAATGTGCTCGTCCAGCAGTTTGACCGCCAGTTCCACGTCGCCGCCGCGGCAGGCCTCGATGATTTCCCGGTGCTCATGATCGGCGCGGTCCTTGCCCGCCGACAGGCTCATCTGCATGCGCAGGTAACGCTCCAGCTTGTCGTTGACCGAGCGCACCATGCTGATCAGGAAGGGCCGTTGCGCCGGTTCGTAGAGGCAGGCATGCAACTCCCAGTTGAGCTCGGCCCAGCGGCCAACATCGTCCTCGCCAACAAACTCCTGACAAATCAGCTCGGCGCGGGCGAAGGTGGCTTCGGTCATGTTGGGGATGGCCAGGCGCAGCAACTTGTCTTCCAGAAGCATGCGCACCTCGAACATCTGTGCCAGTTCTGCATCGGAAATACGCGTGACCATGGCCCCGCGATTGCGCTGGAACATCACCAGGCCTTCGGCTTCGAGACGCTTGAGGGCTTCGCGTACCGGGATTTTGCTGACGTTGAACTGGCGGGCAATATCGTCCTGGCGAATCGGTTCATCTTCAGCGAAATGCCCGGCGACAATAGCGTCACGCAGATGCAGGGTGATGATTTCCGAAGTGGAAGGCGAATTGCCCAGGTCGGGGACATTGAGTTTAGGGTGGGCCACGGTGGTCATCGTTTTCTGGAGAAGCAGATATGGTATACGAATTTGCCTGAGCACTCGCTGTGCCGATGGTCGGCTCAGGAGCTTTTAGCCGATTGCAGGGAGCTCTGCGGCACGGGTGCCAGCCGGGCAGGGCGCCCGATGGCGTAACTTTACTGCCTTTCATTCGTCCACCGGGTACAGGGTGATGGACAGGTCAATCCCCCAAACCTGCATTCGGGCCAGGGTCTGCAGGGATAGCTGATGAGAAAGACTGCCGGGTGCAATCGCGCTGCGATAACCGATATCCAGGGTCTTTCTGGAACATGCCTGCCACAGGGCGTGGCATTGCGGGTCAAGCTGCTCGATGGCGCTGAGCAAGGCATCGATACTTTGTTCCGGAGTTCCGTAGCTCCCCTCAGGGGCAAAGGCTTCAAACCTGGCGTGATAGCCAAGCGGATCCATGTAGCCCACATGTAAACAGCAGATTGGCGCAGTCGTAATGTGCGCAGGAGCCAGGGCTTGTGCGAGTAAAGTCAGGTCGATCGGGGCAATGAGTTCCAGATCGGTATTGAGGTATTGCACGGTTTGTTGATTATCCATATACCCAGGGCTCACTGGTTGGTAAGTGACAGGCAGCGAACCGAAGATACGCGGATTGGTCGACCGCAATCCGGCAAGAATATTTCAAGAAACAACAGTGGCATGTTTAACCGCTGGTAACCCCTGGACCAGCACAGGCGCCTTTTAGCCATGGATATTCTGAGTCTGTCAGCAGCGCCTGATCGCTGCGATCAGTTGGAGGGCGCGGCCGATGTACCCTCAACACATGCCCGCGAACCAGGCATTTGTCGCAGTGTGCCGGCCCAGAACCCCAGGGCCAGCACACTGACGGCGGCGCCCAGCAGGCACACGCCCGACCAGCCGGACGTGGCATAAACCCAGGTTGATGCGAGCGCTCCCAGGCCGCTGCCTGTTGCGTAAAACAGCATGTAGCAGCCCACCACCCGGCTATGGGAGTCGGGGTGCGCACTGAAGATCATGCTTTGATTGGTGACATGAATGGCCTGGGCGCCAAGATCCAGAAGCACGACGCCGACTATCAGCCACAGCATCGAACTGCTGGTGAACCACAGTGCCAGCCAGGCCATGATTAACAGCCCCAGAGCCAGGCCGGTGGTCCACTGGCCCAGCCCTTTATCGGCCCAGGCCCCGGCCCTCGCGGCAGCGAGTGCGCCCACCACGCCGACCAGGCCGAAGGTGCCGATAGTGGTGTGCGAAAAGGAATAAGGCGGGCTGATCAGGAGAAACACCAGCGCACTCCAGAAAATGCTCAGCACGGCAAACATCAGCAAGGCGAGCATGCCGCGCACTTGCAGCACCCGGTCCTGCCTGAGCAGGGTAAACATCGACAGCACCAGCCTTGGATAGGGTATGGGCGCCGTAGCCGGTTGCTGTGGTGGAAGGACGCGCCACAGAATCAACCCCAGGGCCAGCATCACCAGCGACGAGCCCAGGTACACCCAGCGCCAGCCACCCAGGTCCGAGATCAGTCCGGCGGCCAGACGTGACAGCAACAGGCCGATGACAACCCCGCCCTGCACGGTACCCACCACCCGGCCACGCTCTTGCGGCAAACAGGCGGTGGCTGCATAGGCGATCAGGCCCTGGGTCATGGCGGTACCCAGCAGACCGATGGCCAGCATGCCGGAGAGCATCATTGCCGGGGAGCGGGTGAGGCCGACGCAGACCAGACCGGCGATCAGTACCGCCAGTTGGGCGAGCATCAAGCGGCGGCGATCCAGCTGATCGCCCAGTGGCACGATCAGCAGCAATGCCAGCACGCTGCCGATCTGCGTCGCAGTGATCACGGCACCGACCCTGGCATGACTGATTGCAAAGTCGGTGGCCAGTTGATCCAGCAGCGGTTGGGCATAATAAACATTGGCCACGCTCAGCCCGCTGGCACAGGCGAATAACCCGACCAGCGCCCGCGGCATGCGCCTGCCGGTGGTCGCTGGCACTGCTGGATCGGGCCGGGAAACTTGATCAATGGCCATGGACGGATCTCCGCTGAATGTAGTTTCAAATCAAGACTGGTTTGATTCTAGGGTAACGAGTCTTAAAATGAAACTTGTTGCACGGAGAAAACCCGAAACTGTACGGAGCAGCCTGTATGACCAAGCATCAAATGAGCCAGACCACCACGTGCCCGGTTGCCCGCTCTGTGGAGGTAATCGCAGATCGCTGGGCGTTGTTGATTGTGCGTGACGCCTTTGACGGCGTAAGGCGCTTTGGCGATTTCCAGCAGGGTCTGGGGGTGGCCCGCAGCGTCTTGGCCAACCGCCTCAAGAGCCTGGTCGAGGCCGGTATTTTTCAAGTGCAACCGGCTTCTGACGGCACCTCGTATCAGGAATACGTGCTTACCCCGCAAGGTCAAAGCCTGTTCCCGGTGGTGGTGGCGTTAAGACAATGGGGCGAGCGCTACCTGTTCGGGCCGCACGAAGCGCACTCGCAACTGGTGGACACGGCCACCGGGCAGCCCTTGCCTTTGATGCAGCCCGTAGCAGCCGATGGACGGGCGATCGCGCCTGAACAAGCCCGGGTCAATAAAGTTGTGTGAGTCATGGCGGCTGGCGGGTGACCTGCACCGCGCCTAGCCGATATAAGAAAAAACCGCGTACTCAAAACCGTTGAACTCGAACGAGGCGACTTTTTTCATGCCCATTTTCAAATGCGCCCGCAGCGACGGCTGGTTGTCATTGCGGATGAAAAGTATCCCCTCGCGCCCGGGTTCAAGACGCCGCAGTTCAGCGAACATTATTTGCGCCAGGCCCTTGCCGCGTTCCTCTTCCCCGACACAGACCGGACCATATACATAGGCATCGGGCGTGCCGTGATAGGCGCTGAACATAGCCTTTACAACGGGGATGTCCGCGTTCACCTCCCGGGAGGAGGTTAACAGGAAGCCGGTGACGCGCCCGTCACGGCGGGCAACGATCAGTGGCATGTCCTGCATCATTTTTGCCAGGCGCTCCGCTGACAGACTTGCCGCCAGTGCTCCGCCCCGTGCTGTCTGATTGGCAGCCTGAAGTTCGAGAATGCCGTGCATATCGGCGATGTCGGCTCTGCTTACACCGGTGTCATGTCCGCTCATACCGATATCCCTGTGGGTTGAAGTGGCGGGGCGCTGTGTAGTGTTGCGCATCAGGCTAGCAGGTCAGGAAACCGTGCAAGCCCTGGAACCCGGCCTATGACCGGGGCTGGACGATCAGGCAATCACCGTGAGCGTCTTGTTCAAGCAAAACCAGCGCTCCGACGATGAGTGCGTGCATGCCCTGGGCCAGCTCGGCCTCCATCTCGGCTTCTTCCGCTGCACGTTCAGCCTCTTCGGCCCCCCGGCCGGTAACCGAGTACACGGTGTCGGCCACGGCAATACCGTGGAAGGCCACAGTCGCCAGCAACCAGCGCGCGTGTTGCTTTGAAATGCCATAGACCTGAGCGATATGGCTCTGATGCTCTTCGATCTTGGCGAGCATCGGTTGTGTCGCGGCCAGCCTGCGGATGACGTAAGGCGTCAGCCCGGGGTGGGCCTTGACGAACACCCGCACCGAGGTGGCAAACACAATCATGTATTCCTTCAAGCCGCTACGCCGCTCAGCGTCGGCCCGGGGGATCTGCCAGCGGGTGAAGATCTCCTCGGCGACCATGCTTTTGAGTGCATCCAGGTTGGCAACGTGCTTGTAGAGCGCCATATGGCTGATCCCCAATGCGGCAGCAACGCCGACAAAGGTAATGCTCGGCAAGCCGATCTCAATGCCTGCTTCGACAATACGTTCCCGGGTAATGGTGCGGGGACGCCCGCGGGTCGCAGGTGGTTGTGGCGCTGTCATGACGGATCCTTGAACGGTGGTGACAGTCTTGTAGCTGTCTTGCCAGCATTTCGCAAATTAGTTTATAGTCATGCAACTAATTAAGTTTCTGATTCAGGAGGCCGTTTCATGTGATCAAGCGCTCCTTACATTCCCCCCAAGGCAGGCGTGAACCATCCCTCTCTTCTGAATTTCCGGACATTTGAACTCTATGGACACTCATGACACGGCCCCGGCCAAAACCAGGGTGCGCGGCCCGATCAGCCAGATACTGCATCCTGTGCGTGGACGCCTGATCGTTGCCGGCCTGCTCGCGGCAGCGGGCGCGATGCTCACGCTGGTGCCGCTGGCCGGTATCGCCCATATCGGCAAAATGGCGTTGGCTGATAACGGGCTTGACCCGGCACAGGTGTGGAGGGCGCTGATCGCAGGAGTGGCCAGCCTGTGCGCCGGGATGTTGCTGATATCCGGCGCAGAACTGCTCGCCCACCTGGCGGACAACCGCATTACCCATCACCTGCGCCGGGCGCTTGTGCAGCGACTCAGCAGCGTGCCCCTGGGCTGGTTCACCAGTCGGGCGTCGGGCGAGGTCAAGCAGGCGATGCAGGACGACATCAACACATTGCACAGCCTTACCGCGCATTTCTTCACGACATCGGGGCGTGCGGCCGGCGCGGTTCTGATCTCGCTGATCTACCTGTTCACCATGGACTGGCGCATGGCCATTGTCTCGATCCTGCCGTTCCCCGGATTCTTCCTGTTTTTTGCCCGGGCGATGAAGGCCAGCCAGACCAACATGCAGGCGTTCACCGCCGGTATGGGGCGCATCGATAACTCGGTGGTCGAGTTCGTCAACGGCATCGCGGTGGTCAAGTCATTCAGTACCGGTACCAGGGCACACAGCAGCTACCGCGAAGCAATTGATGCCTTCGCCCTGGCCTTTATCGGATTCACCCGGCCTCTGGTGGCTCCGATGGCCAATGCCAACGCAATGATTGCCCCGGTTACGGTTCTCGGCGTAGTGCTGGTGTCCGGTACGGTGTTCGTGGGCCTGGGCTGGATCGCGGCGCCGGATGTGCTGCCGTTTGCCCTGGTGACGCCGGGGCTGTGCGGGCCGCTGCTGTTGCTGCACTACATCACCCATGACCTTAACCACGCAGCCGGTGCTGCCCGGCGTGTTCAGGCCCTGCTGGATACACCCGTGCTGGAGCAACCGGCCCCCGGCCTGCAGCAGTCGCCAAAGGGAAACGAGATCCGCTTCGAAGGTGTCAGCTACGGCTATGACAGCGCACGCCAGGTCCTGGCCGATGTCAGCTTCACGCTCAAGCCCGGCACCACCACAGCCATCGTCGGGCGCTCGGGCTCCGGCAAGTCGACCCTGGCGCGGCTGCTGCTGCGCTTCTTCGACCCCACGCAAGGGCGCATCACTCTGGGCGGCGTGGATCTGCGCGAGATTGAAACCTGCAACCTCTACCGGCATATCGGTTTTGTCTTGCAGGAGGTGCGCCTGATCCATGCCAGCGTGCGCGACAACATTGCGCTGGGCAGACCATCGGCCAGCCAGCAACAGATCGAGGACGCCGCGCGCATCGCCAACATCCACCAGCGCATTCTGGATTTACCCCGCGGCTATGACTCGGTGATCGGTGAAGATGCGCAGTTTTCCGGCGGCGAGCAGCAGCGTGTGAGCATCGCCCGCGCCGTGCTGCTCGATCCCCCCGTTCTGGTGCTCGACGAACCCACGGCAGCAGCCGACGCTGAAAGCGAAGTCGCAATCCAGGAAGCGTTGTCGCGCTTTGCCCGCGGCCGAACCCTGCTGGTCATTGCCCACCGGCTCGACAGCATCATGCTTGCCGACCAGATCATCGTGCTCGACAACGGCATTGTTCATGAACAGGGCCGCCATGAAGAACTGCTCGCAGGCAAGGGGCTCTATGCCCACTTGTGGGCGCAGGGTGGCTATTCACAATCTGCAGATCTGGCGGTGTCGTCATGCTGAATCCCCTTGTTCAACTACTGGATAAAGATGCGCCGGTCTTGCACCGCTACGTCTGGATGGCAGTGTTATATGGCCTGCTAAGCGGCTTGACCCTCACCACTCTGGTGCCGGTGCTGGATCACTTGCTGGCCGGGGATGTGCGAGGGGCTGCGCTGTGGCTCGGCCTGATGCTGGCCGGCGTGGCCATTTGCTGGGCGTGGCGGCTTCAGCTGGACAGGGCGGGGGTGGCAGTCGGCGTGGCCATACTGCAGGGGGCGCGGCAGCGCATCGGCGAGCATGTCGCGCGTCTGCCCGTGGGCTGGTTTACCGCGCAAAACACCAGTCGCCTCGGGCATGTGATTACCCAGGGCATGATGGCGGTAGCTCAGTTGCCGGCGCATGTATTAACCCCAGTGATCAGCGGCGCCGTGACGCCGCTGGTGGTTGTGGTCGCACTATTTTTACTGCACTGGTCGCTGGGCCTGATTGCGTTGCTCGGCCTGCCCGTTCTGTGCGTGGCATTGTGGTTGACCGCTCGCCTGGGACAACGCGCCGACCGTACGTACCAGCACCATTTTGCCGACGCCAGCCAGCGCATGGTCGAGTTTGCCCAGGCCCAGTCGGTACTGCGCGCCTTCAATGGCGAGGGCGCCAGTACGCAACTTCTGGAACAGGCCCTTGACCAGCAGCGCCGCTCCGGCATGCGCCTGATCTATCAGTCCACTCTTTCGGTGGTGCTCAACGCCTGGGTGGTGCAGGCCGTTTTCGCGGCCCTGCTGATCGCCGCAGCCCTGTGGCTCAACGCGAATCAGGACATCGCACAGCAAAGCGGTACGGTGATTGCGGTGGTTGTCGCGTTGTTATTGACCAGCCGCTTCATCGATCCGCTGCTGGAGGTGGCCAGCTATGCCGAGATCCTGCGGGGGGCGTACGGCCAGCTTGCAGAGGTGCAGAGCATTTTCGCGGTCGAGCCCTTGCCGGAGCCGGATCAGCCATTGGCCCCGGCGGACAATTCTGTCGAGTTTCGCCAGGTGAGCCTGCGTTATGCCCATGATCAGCCGGATGTGCTGAGTGGCATCAGCCTGCGCATCGAGCCCGGCAGCATGACCGCATTGGTGGGCGCTTCGGGCTCTGGCAAGACCACCCTGGTGCGTTTGATCGCGCGGTTCTTCGATGCAACCCAGGGCAGCGTACTGATCGGCGGCGTGGACGTGCGACAGATGTCCAGTTCACAACTGTCCGCCCGGATCAGTCAGATTTTCCAGGACACCTATCTGTTTCAGGGCAGCATTGCCGACAACATCCGCATCGGCAGTCCGGCTGCCAGTTTTGGTGAAATCCTCGACGCTGCACAGCAGGCCGGTCTGGGTGACCTTATCGAACGTTTGCCCCTGGGCATCGACACACCGGTCGGCGAGGGCGGTGCAAGGCTGTCGGGTGGCGAACGCCAGCGCATCACCATTGCCCGTGCGCTGATCAAGAATGCGCCCATTCTGCTGGTGGACGAGGCCACCGCCGCCCTGGATGCGCAGAATCAGTCAGTAATTGCCCGGACGCTCTCCAGTCTGCGCTGTCGACACACGGTGGTGGTGATTGCCCACCAGCTATCTACGGTGTCGATGGCAGACCAGATTGTGGTGCTCGACAAAGGCCAACTGGTCGAGCAGGGCACGCCTGCGGCATTGCGCGCCAGTGGCGGGCGTTATGCGCATTTTCTGGAACAGCGTCGGGCTGCCAGAGGCTGGCGGATCGCCGTGCCGTCCAACAGCGAGCAAGCCTGATGACCGCACGCTGGCTATGGTGGTTTGCCATCTTGTGCGGGGCGTCCCTGCTGGTCGGGGCTCGACAGCTGGAGTGGGGGCAGTTGTTGTCGTTGTCGGGCGATGCCTGGCTGACACTGACGGCCAGCCGCCTGCCACGCCTGGCGGCGCTGGTGCTGACGGGGGTTGGCCTGGCTGTGTGCGGGGTGATCCTGCAGCACATTGTGCGTAACAAGTTCGTCGAACCCGGTACCACGGGCGGGCTGGACGCGGCCAGGCTCGGCATCCTGGTGTCGCTGGTGCTCGCCCCGGGCGCGGGTGCCCCGGCCCGAATGCTGTTCGCGTTGCTGTTGAGCTTCGCCGCGGGTCTGATTTTTGTCCTGATCATACGGCGCATCCAGTTCAAGGGCTCGGTACTGGTTCCGGTCATCGGCCTGATGTATGGCGGCGTGCTGAGCGCCATTGCCGAGTTCTACGCCTATCGCAACAACATCATGCAAAGCATGCAGGGCTGGCTGCTGGGGGACTTTTCCCGGGTCGTGCAGGGCAGTTACGAAATCATCTACCTGATCTTGCCGATTGTCGGGTTGACCTACCTGTATGCCCGGCGTTTCACCCTGTTGGGCATGGGGGAGGGCATGGCCACGAGTCTGGGTCTCAACTATCTGGCCTGGGTGGCGCTGGGCTTGCTGCTGGTGGCCGTCACCGTATCGGCCACTGTCATCACTGTCGGTTCGATCCCCTTTGTCGGACTGGTCATTCCCAATCTGGTGGCGCTGCGTTATGGCGACAACCTCAGGCGCACGCTGCCCATCGTTGCGCTGGGCGGCGCGTGCCTGCTGCTGGTCTGCGACATCCTCGGGCGGCTGCTGATCTACCCGTTCGAGGTGCCTATCGGCCTGACCGCGGGCAGCGTGGGCGGGGTGCTGTTCCTCGCGTTGATCATCCGGAGGTACAGATGATGCGCCTGCAACCCCGGCACGCGGTATGGATTGTGGTGGTGACGCTGGCACTCATCTTCGTGTTCCTGCACTCGGGCCTGGACTTTGACTATGTGATCCCCAAGCGGATCGCGCGGCTGACGGCCATGCTGATCGGCGGAGCAGCTATTGCCTGGTCGTCGATCACATTCCAGACCCTTACCGGCAACCGGATACTGACGCCGGCGATCATGGGCTATGAGGCTGTCTACTTACTGTGGCAGGCCTTGCTGATTCTATTTATGGGCAGCGCCAGCCTGGTGCTGCTCGGGGTCAACGGCAACTTTATGCTCTCGGTGCTGCTGATGCTCGGCTATTCGTGGGGCATCCATCGCTGGTTGTTCCGCGATGGCAAGAGCAACGTGTATTTCCTGCTGCTGGTGGGGTTTGTACTGACCCTGTTGATCAGCACCTTTACCCAGTTTGTCCAGCTCAAGGTCAGCCCTGGCGAGTTCTCGATCCTGCAGGGCTTCAGCCAAGCCTCTTTCAACCGGGCCCAACCCTTGCAGTTGCTCTTTTCGGGACTGCTGGTGGGGGCGGTTTGCCTGCTGGGACGCAAGACCTTGCCGACCCTCGATGTGCTTTCTCTGGGACGCGACCAGGCCGTTTCTCTGGGGGTCGACTATCGGCGCAATGTACGCCTGCATCTCGCGCTGATCGCGATCCTGGTCGCTGTGTCCACCAGCCTGCTCGGGCCCACGGCTTTTATGGGGGTGTTCGTGGCAAACATCACCTACGCCCTGGCACGCACCTTCAGGCACCGCGTCACGCTGCCACTGGGGGGCGCGATAGCCACCGGCATGTTCATCACCGCGCAACTGCTGGTCGAGCATGTTTTCAACTACAAAACCACCGTCGGCATTCTGGTCAATCTGGTCTGCGGCGGCTATTTCCTGGTGCTGATGGTTCGTACCCGAGGAGCCCCATGATCACTGTCCACGACATCCACAAGGCCTATGGCGCCAAGGCCGTACTGAAGGGCGTAGATGCCTGTTTTCCGGCCCGGAGCCTGACTTCGCTTATTGGCCCGAATGGCGCGGGCAAGACCACGCTGCTGCTGATGATCGCGCGGCTGACGGCGCCTGGCCGTGGTGAAGTGCGCATCGAGGGCCGCCCGGTTGCAGGCATTGATATAGGTGAATACGCCAGGCGGGTTGCGACCCTGCGTCAGGCGCCGGACTTCAATCTGCGCCTGACGGTGGAGGAGTTGGTCGCGTTCGGGCGCTTTCCCTACAGCCGTGGTGCGTTGACCCGCGAAGACCAGCGGGTGATCGACGAGGCCATTGCGTTCCTGTCCCTGGACCCCCTGCGCCATGCCTACCTCGACGAACTCAGCGGCGGGCAACGGCAAATGGCCTTTCTGGCGATGACCATCGCCCAGCAGACGGACTATCTGTTGCTGGATGAGCCGCTGAACAACCTCGATATCAAGCACGCCGTGCAGATCATGCGTGCGCTGCGCCGCCTGTGCGATGAGCAAGGGCGCACCGTCATCCTGGTGGTGCATGACATCAATTTTGCCGCCAGCTATTCCGACCACATCGTTGCGATGAAGGAGGGTGCGGTGTATTGCGCCGGCAGCGTTGCCGAGGTGATTACCGAGGCGCGCCTGGGTGAACTCTACGGTCTGGCTTTCGATATCACACAGGGTCAGCGCGGGCGCCTGTGCAACTACTTCAACCCATAAAGAGATCCCCCATGTCCAGCCATCACACACACCGCAGGTGGGCGTCGGCCTTGCTGATCGCCGTGACTGCCGCACTCTGTGCATGTAATGAAAAGTCCGCCCAAGCGCCATCCCCACAATCATCAGCGGCGGCTTACACCCCTGTCACAGTGCAACACCAACTGGGCACGACCCGGATCGACCATGCGCCACAACGGGTGGTCGCCCTGGACATGAACGAGGTCGATTTTCTCGACCAGTTGGGGGTACCTGTGGCGGCGATGCCGAAGGATTTCGTCCCGCATTTTCTTGCCCGCTACAAGGATGCAGCGAACGTCGAGGACGTGGGCTCGATCGTGCAGCCCAATCTTGAACGCGTTCATCGCGCCCGGCCTGATCTGATACTGATTACATCGCTGCAGGCCAATCGCTTTGAGGAATTGAGCGAGATGGCCCCGACCCTTCATTTTGATGTCGACTATCGCGATAGCCAGGCGCGCCACATCGACGTCATCAGGGAGCACCTGATGACGTTGGGAGACGTCTTCGCCCGGCAGGCGCTCGCCCGGCAGAAGGTCAACGAACTGGACACCCGGGTCGAGGAGGTCAGGCGTATCACTGCGGGGCGCCCCGACAAAGCATTGGTGGTTTTGCACAACAATGGCGCCTTCAACTCCTTCGGCGTGCAGTCGCGCTACGGCTTCATCTTCAGTGCCCTGGGGGTGAAGCCGGCCGGCCCGAATGCCGAAACCGGCCTGCATGGCCAGCCGATTTCCAGCGAATTCATCCTGCAGGCCAACCCCGACATCATCTTCGTCGTCGACCGCACGGCAGTGATGGAGCGTCGACCAGTGATGGATGCCCGAAGCATGGATAACCCGCTGCTGCGCCAGACCAAGGCCTGGAAAAACGGGCGGGTGATCTTTGTCGATGCCCAGGCCTGGTACGTGACCGGGGCCAGTCCGACCTCACTGAAATTGATTATCGACGACGTCGAAAAGGGCTATCAGCGCTAAAGGGTGCCAGGCCGTAGCCGCTTACGCCTTTGATAGTTATCGATTCTCATTAAAACCATTCTTTAGATTCAGATTCAACACAACAAATACCTTCTCAATTGAACGGAGTCATAGCGTGCGTAAACGCCACTTTCAAACCCGCATTGCGCCACCACGCGCAGCCTTTGCCTTGAATCGCACTGCCGCCGCCGTACAGGGTGTACTACTGGGCCTGACCCTGGCCGCAACCGGCTTGCCGGCTTATGCCCAGAGCACGACCAGTGAAGAAGAGGGTGTCTCCACGCTGCCCGCCACCCTGGTGGAGGGCGAAATGCTATTGCCTTCCGGGCTGCTGCCCACCTATGCCGGCGGGCAGGTGGCGTACGGCAGCCGTGTCGGCCTGCTGGGTAACAAGGACTTCATGGAAACGCCGTTCAGCACCGTCAGCTACACGGAGAAGTACATCGCCGACCGTCAGGCGCAAAACATCACTCAGGTGATTGCTGCCACTGATCCTTCAGTGTTCAGCAACGGCCTGACCGGCACCTTCAGTGAGAACTACTCCATCCGTGGCTTCGCCAGTGACATCAGCGACGTGACCATCGGTGGTTTGTATGGCGTCGCGCCGTACTACCGGATTTCGCCGGAAATGTACGAGCGCATCGAGGTGCTCAAAGGCCCGTCTGCACTGCTTAATGGCATGCCGCCCGGCGGCTCGGTAGGCGGCAGCGTCAACCTGGTACCCAAGCGTGCTGGCGATGAACCGTTGACGCGGCTGACCGGCACCTACATGTCGGATGCCCAGTTTGGCGGGCATCTGGATGTGGGCCGGCGGTTTGGCGAGGACCAGCAGTTCGGCATCCGTTTCAACGGTGTTTACCGTGATGGCGACGGAGCGATCAATCACCAGGAGCAGAAGGCCGAACTGACGTCGCTGGGCCTGGACTGGCGCGGCGAGCGTGCTCGCCTCTCCGCCGACCTGTATGAAAGTGAAGACCGTATTCGCGGGCAGAACCGGGGGATCAACCTGGCCTCCGGCGTGGCAGTACCCAAACCGCCCAAGGCCGACACTCTGCTGAACCCCGACTGGGCGTATGTGCAGACTAAAGACCGGGGGGCGATAGTGCGCGGTGAGTACGACCTGACTGACAGCCTGATGGCTTATGCGGCCTACGGCGCCAGCAGGACCCGCTACACCTACAGCGGCACGATGCTGGCCACTGTGTTTAACGATGCGGGCGACTTCAGGACCAGCATGGGCCAGTTGAAAATGGAACTCGAGAAGACCTCGGGGGAGGTTGGCTTGAAGGGCCACTTCCAGACGGCGGCCATCAAGCATCAATGGTCCTTGAATGCCACGCATTACGGCGATACCCAAAAGGACTTCGGGCGCCGCACGGTGCCGGGTGCAGACTGGGTGACCAATATCTACAACCCGGTCTGGGGCCCGGCTGCGCCCACCGATTACCCCTACATTGCCCATAACGAAAGCCGTCTGACCAGCTACGGCGTGGCAGATACGCTGTCGGTTCTGGAGGAACAGGTGCAACTGACCCTTGGCGTGCGCCGTCAGCAAGTGCTCACCGACAGTTTCAGTGTGACTACCGGGGCGCGCACAGACCGTTATGACGAAGAGGCCACCACGCCTGCGGCGGCGTTGCTGGTCAAACTCAGCGAGCATGTGTCTTTGTATGCCAACTACATCGAAGGCCTGAGCCAGGGGGCGACCGCACCGATGACGGCCGCGAATGCGGGAGATGTATTCGCGCCCTACAAGTCCAAGCAAAAAGAGGTCGGGCTCAAGGTCGATCTCGGTGACTTCACCCACACCCTCAGCCTGTATGAAATCAAGCGTCCCGGCAGCTATCTGGACCCGAACAGCAATATCTTTTCGTTTGGTGGCGAACAGCGTAACCGGGGTGTCGAGTGGGGATTCTTCGGCTCACCGCTGGACAATGTGCGCCTGATGGGGGGCGTGGCTCATGTGGACCCGAAAATCACCAAGACCGAGGGCGGCGTCAACCAGGGCAAGACGGCCACCGGCTTGCCCAAGCTGCAAGGAAAGCTGGGCGTGGAATGGGACACACCGGTACTCGACGGTTTAACCCTGACCGCCAATGCGACATCAGTGTCAAAGCAGTACATCAGCGACGACAACACGCAATCGATACCTGGCTATACGATCTTTGACCTGGGCACACGCTATGCCACCCGCGTAGCCAGTCGCCCGGTGACGTTGCGCGCCAGTGTGACCAACCTGACCGACAAGGCCTACTGGGGCACGCCGTTGTTGTCCAGCCTGGGCCTGGGGGCGCCACGTACCTTTGAGCTCTCCGCGTCGGTGGACTTCTAACTGACAGGCGGAGCAAAACCTCTGGCGGCATCCGCCGCCAGAGTCCGCTTCAACAGCGATCGGACTCGAGCCGATACGCCTGACGCTACCGGCAAAGCTGCAAAAAGCTCACTTCGCCACCGCCTGCATCAGCAACTTGCGAATCTCCCCGGTAATCGCACTTTTGGTGCCTTGCTCCAATATCCCCACCCGGCGTACCGCCAGGTCGCCCGGCAACGGCAGCACCCGCAGGCAAGGGTCTTTGTCCCAGTCAAAGTTCTTCAGCAACGGCACGATTGCCACACCGACTTGCTGGCGAACCAGGTCAGCGATGCCAATGATCGAGTTGAGTTCCAGAATCTCCAACGGCTCGATGGATTCGCTCTTGATGATCGACTGCACTTTGCGGCCCACTGCCGTGGACCTGTCGTAGCGAATAAACGGCTGGGTTCTGAGCAGTTCCACGGCGTCGTTGATGCCGGCGGTTTGTGTAGCGTTGGCAAGCATGACGATGGGTTCGTTGTAGAGCAGGGTCCAGCTCAAGCCATCGAAATTCTGCCGCGCGGTTTCGATCAGCAAGGCGGCGTCGAGCTTGGCGGCATGCACCAGGTTGACCACTTCATCGGAGCGGGCGGTCATCAGGTTGACCGATATCCGCGGGTGCAGCTTTTTCAGTTGCACCAGGCAATTGGCGAGCAGGCCCATACCGGAGGTAATGCCGCCAATGGACACTTCGCCCTCCATGGCCAGACCGTCAGGGGCTTCGGCGATCATCTGCTCGTAGTCCTCCAGCAAGCGCTTGGCTTTGGGCAGCAGCAACACGCCATCGCGGCTCAACTTGATCTGTCGCTGGCTGCGGTCGAACAACGGCCTGCGCATCTCCTCTTCGAGGGCACGCATTTGCTGGCCAACGGCGGCGTTGGTAAGGGCCACGCGGTCGGCGGCGGCAGCGAAGCTGCCGTACTCGGCGACGGCGATAAACGTCTTGAAAAAACGCATGTTGCTCATGGGCAGACCTGTAGCGAGGGCAGGGGATTAATAGTAAAGATAATGTTTACTATTGATAAAGTTAAATTAGTTTTTCTTTTTATAGCCGTCGAACAATACTCAAGTCCGAACTGATTCGGCGAACTTTCCCCATGAGCAATCCTGATAACAACACCCTCGACGCGGCCTTGCGCGCTGCCAAAAACGTCTATCACCTCGGTGCAACCACGGTTTACTCGCACCAGCAGGACAGCCGTTTTGCCTACACCCTGTATGTGCCCGAGGCCATCGAAGACAGCACCCGGCCGGTTGACCTGGTGGTCTCGCTGCACGGTTCTACCCGGGCGATGGAAATCTACCGCAATGGCTTCGCGGAATTTGGTCGCTGGAACGATTGCGTGATTCTGTCGCCGCTGTTCCCGGTCGGCGTGCTGGGTGACGACAATGGGGACGGTTACAAGCAGATGGTCGAAGGCGATATTCGCTACGACAAGGTCTTGCTCGACATGATCGCCAGCGTCGGCAAACTTTACGGTCGCCGCTTTGAGACCTTCGCCCTGTTCGGTTATTCCGGCGGCGGGCAATTCAGCCATCGCTTCTGCTATCTGCACCCCGAAAAACTCTGGGCGGCATCTATTGGCGCGCCGGGTTCTGTCACCTTGCTGGATGCCGACCAGGACTGGTGGGTCGGGGTGCGGGACTTCGCCGCGCGCTTCGGTAAACCGCTGAACCTGCAAGCCTTGCAGCAACTGCCGGTGCACATGGTGGTGGGCGATTCCGACCTTGAAACCTGGGAGATCACCCACCGCGAAGGCGGCAAACACTACATGGCCGGCGCCAACTCCGCCGGACGTACTCGTCCGGAACGCCTGGCGGCCTTGAAGCAAAGTTTTGAAGCCGCCGGGGTGCAGGTGCATTTCGACCTGCTACCCAATGTGGCCCACCAGGGCATCAAGGCCATGCCGGCTGCCCAGGATTTTTTCGCCAGGGTCTTGCGCCACAAGCGCAGCCTTGGCTGATACAACGCTGGTAGCTGCACTCAGAACAGACCGTATAACAATAATCAAGGATTCACTCATTCTGATGCCGGTCCTGCCTTGGCCCTCGCCACCGACCGGAATATTTCTTCAAGGAGTCTTTCTCCCGTGAACAGTTACGTAAAGACGGCGCTGGCCGTCGCAATGTCGGCGTGCACAGTGTCCATGGCCGTCGCGCAAGACAAGGTCATCAGTGTTGGCCTCAATGGTGATATCCGCAGCACCGACCCGGGCGTCAACCGCGACGACAATACCGACGCGGTGATGATGCATATCGTCGAAGGGCTGGTGGCGTATCGCGAAGACACCAGCATCGCGCCACTGCTTGCCAGTGCGGTGGACATATCGCCGGACGGCCTGCGCTACACCTTTACCCTGCGTGACGGGGTGCACTTTCAAAATGGCCAGTTGTTGACGGCCCGGGATGTGCAATGGACCTGGCAACGCTATCTGGACCCCAAGACCCAGTGGCGCTGCCTGGCGGAGTTCGATGGCCGCGGGGCGGCGAAAATTGTCGATGTGGCCACTCCCGACCCGAAAACCGTGGTGTTCCAGCTGGACCAGGCCAACGGCTTGTTCCTGGCGGCAATGGCCCGCCCGGATTGCGCCGGCAGCGGCATTGTGCACCCGGACTCCCTGGCCGCCGATGGCAGTTGGCGCGCACCGATTGGCACCGGGCCGTTCAGTCTGGGCAAATGGCAGAAAGGCCAGTACGTCGAGCTGGATCGCTTCAAGGACTACAGCCCCCGTGCCGAGTCCGAGGCGGACGGTTACACCGGCAACAAGCAGGCGTTTGTCGACAAGGTGCGTTTCGAGGTGATCCCCGATTCGGCGTCGGCCAAGGCCGCGTTACTGTCGGGTGGCGTGGACCTGCTGCCGGATGTAACGGCAATGGACGCAGCACAGCTCAAGCAGGTCAAGAACCTGCAAATACAGGTCAGTCCGATCATGACCATCAGCGGCCTGCTGTTCCAGACCAATGACCCGCTGCTCAAGGACGTGCGTATTCGTCGAGCGGTGGCGCTGTCCCTGGATTACGCGCAGATGGTTGCGGCGTTGTCCGATGGTTTGTCGGTGGTCAACAACTCGGTAATCCCCACCGCCAGTCCCTATTACGACGCCACCGCCCACCAGGGTTACACCTACAACCTCGACGAGGCCCGGCGCCTGTTGAAAGAGGCGGGTTATGGCGGTGAAAAAATCCGCATGCTGGTCAATAAACGCTACCCGCAGATGTTCGATATGGGCTTGCTCAGCCAGGCCATGGCCCAGGCGGCGGGGCTGAATATCGAGATGGAGACGCTGGAGTGGGGCACGCAACTGGAGCGCTACCAGACCGGCAGTTACCAGATGATGTCGTTTTCATATTCGGGGCGCTTTGATGCGGCGCAAAGCTATGAGTCTGTCATCGGCGACAAGCAAAAGGAGCCGCGCAAAGTGTGGGACAACCCCCAGGCCCTGGCGATATTGCGCGACGCCCAGCGTGAGGTCGACCCCGCCAAACGCCAGCCACTGTTCGACAAGCTGCACACCCTGATGCTCACGGATGTGCCGATGGTGGTCATCTACAACGGTACAGCCATCGGCGCCATGGGCCAGCGCGTTGAAGGTTACCGCTCCTGGCCCGTTGCCAAGCCGCGCCTGTGGGGCGTGAAGCTGGCCGACACTTCCAAGTAAGGCGTACAGCTATGTTTCGATTCATATTGCACAGGCTCGGCATGGCGGTGCCGACCCTGCTGCTGATCTCGGTGATTGTATTTGCCTTGATCCGCCTGATACCTGGCGACCCGGCGTTGCTGATGCTCGGTGACATGGCCGACCCGCAAAGCCTGGCCGACATGCGCAGCAGCCTGGGGCTGGATCACTCGGTGGTGAGCCAGTACCTGATCTGGATCAAGTCGGTGCTCAGTGGCGACCTGGGGGTGTCCATCAGCAGTCGCCAGCCAGTACTGGAGTTGCTGGTCGAACGCTTCAGTGTCAGCGCCACGGTGGTGCTGGTTTCAGTGTTGCTGGCGACCCTGCTCGCAGTGCCGGTGGGCCTGCTCGCGGCCTGGAAGCAAAACAGCGCGATGGACCTGGGCCTGGTGGCAACGGCGACCTTGCTGTTGTCGGTGCCCAGTTTCTGGCTGGGATTGTTGCTGCTGTATGTCTTCGGCATTCAGTTGGGCTGGTTGCCGGTGATTGGCTACGTCGGCTTCGCCAGCGACCCGCTGAAGGCCGTGACCTATGTGGTGCTGCCGATCATCACCCTGACCCTGGTGGAGTTCGGCGCCATTGCGCGGATGGCCCGGGCCAGCACCATTGAAGTGCTGCGCCTGGAGTACATCGCCCATGCCCGGGCCAAGGGCTTGTCCGAGAGTGCGGTGTTGTGGAGGCACGCCTTGCGTAATGCCTTTGCGCCGACCTGGACGCTGATCGGTCTGATTCTTGGCAATCTGCTGGGCGGCATTGCGGTACTGGAGACGGTGTTCACCTTGCCGGGGATCGGCCGGCTGATGGTGGATGCGATCTTCTCCCGCGACTATCCGGTGCTGCAGGGCTGCCTGCTGCTGATCACCTGCATCTACGTGTTGGTCAACCTGTTGGTGGATCTGCTGTATCCGTTGTTTGATCCAAGGGTGAAGCTATGAACCTCAAGACTCTTTCCTTGCCGGCCGGGCCGGCTTGTCAGCCCCGGCGGCCCTGGCGTTACCCGCCACTCAATGCATTGATTGGCGGCACCTTGCTCGCGGCACTGGTTTCTCTGGCGCTGCTGGGCGTGGTGTGGACCCCGTACGACCCGCTGAAGCTGGATCTGTTGTCGCGCCTGCAGCCGCCGAGCGCAGCGCATTGGCTGGGCACCGACGAATTCGGCCGTGATGTGTTCAGCCGCTTGATCATTGGTGCGCGTACCAGCCTGTGGATCAGCTTGCTGTCGGTCGCTGTAGCGGTGATCTGCGGCACGCTGATCGGCATGCTCGCCGGTTACCTGCGGGGTTGGACCGACCGGGTACTGATGATGCTCAACGATGCGTTGCTGGCGTTCCCCGGGATTCTCATGGCCCTGGGCATCATGGCGATCATCGGTGCCAGCCAGTACGGCATCGTGCTTGCGCTGGGCATCGCCTACACCCCCTCCGTGGTGCGGGTGGTGCGTGGCAGCGTGCTGTCGTTGCGCGAACTGGAGTTTATCGAGGCGTCGCGGGTGATTGGCAACTCGGAGCTGTACACCATGTTCCGGCACATCACCCCCAACTGTCTGGCGCCGTTGTGTGTGCTGGCCACCAGCATGTTCGGCTGGGCCTTGCTCTCGGAGAGTGCGCTGAGCTTCCTGGGCCTCGGGGTGCCACCCCCCGCGGCCACCTGGGGCAGCATGCTGTCGGCAAGCCGCACCTATATATCCAATGCGCCGTGGCTGGGGATCTTCCCGGGCATCTTTATCAGCCTGACGTTGTTGGCTATCAATCTGTTCGGCGATGCCTTGCGTGATCGTCTCGACCCGCGCATGAGGACATGAGCATGAGCGCTCCAGTTACGTTACTGGCTGTTGAAAATCTACAGATTCGGGTCGGTGCAGACGGTCCGCTGGCTGTCGATGACTTCAGCTTCAACATGGCCCCCGGCGAGATCGTTGCGCTGGTGGGCGAGTCGGGCAGCGGCAAGACCATGGCCGCCCGCGCTGTCATTGGCTTGCTGCCCACGCCGATGCAGGTGTGCGGCGGTCGCATCATCTTTCAGGGCGAACCGCTCAATACCGCTGATACCAAGGGCATGCGCGAGGTGCGGGGGGCGCGGATCGGCATGGTATTCCAGGAGCCGATGGTGTCGCTCAACCCGGCCCTGACGATTGGTCGGCAGATGAGTGAGGCGCTCAAGCTGCACACCACTCTGGACGCCGCAACGATCCGCGAGCGTTGTATCGCAATGCTGCAGCGCATTGGCATCAAGGACGCCGAGAAATGCCTGGCGTCCTACCCGCACCAGTTCTCCGGCGGCATGCGCCAACGCATCATGCTCGCCTCGGTGATGTTGCTGCGCCCGGCACTGCTGATCGCCGACGAGCCGACCACAGCGCTGGATTGCCTGGCACAGCTGGACGTGATCGAGTTGATGCTGGAACTGACCCGCGAGCAGGGCACCGCGATCCTGTTTATCAGCCACGACCTGTCTCTGGTGGCGCGTTATGCCCACAAGGTCGTGGTGATGCGCTCGGGCAAGGCCGTGGAGCAGGGCCGTATCGAAGACATCCTGTTTGCGCCCCGGGCCGACTACACCCGCCAGTTACTGGAGGCGTTGCCGCGCCGTGGCAAGCTGGTACCACTACCGGCCTCAGACCGCGCGCTGTTGCAGGTTCGCGATGTGTGTATCGAACATCCCGGCCCCCGCAGTTTCTGGGGCCGTAGCGTGCCAAAGCGCGTGGTGCATTCGGTGAACCTGAGCATCGCCCCGGGGGAGACCCTGGCGCTGGTCGGTGGCAGCGGTTCGGGCAAGACCACCCTGGGACGTGCGGTGGTCGGGCTGGTGACGCCCTGCGCCGGGGCGATCATGTTTCAAGGCGTGGATATCCTCAAGGCCGCCAACCGCGCGCATCGTCTGCAATGCCAGATGATTTTCCAGGACCCGTATTCATCCCTTGACCCGCGCATGACCGTCGGCCAGATCATCGCCGAGCCGCTGCGCCATGAGCCGGGGCTGAACCCTGCGCAAAAGCGTCAGCGGGTCACCGATACCCTGGTGGACGTGGGCTTGCCCGAGCAGTTTCGTGAGCGCTTTGCCCATCAACTCTCCGGTGGGCAACGTCAGCGCGTGGCGATTGGCCGGGCGCTGGTCAGGCGGCCAAAACTGGTCATTGCCGATGAGCCGATTTCGGCGCTGGACATGACCATCCAGAAGCAGATCCTCGAACTGTTCGAGCGCTTGCAGCGCCAATATGGATTTGCCTGCCTGTTTATCTCCCACGACCTCTCGGCGGTGGAGCGCATCGCCCATCGCGTGGCGGTGATGAACCAGGGCGAGGTGGTTGAAATTGGCTCGCGGGACAGTATTTTCGACACCCCGCAACACCCCTATACCCGTCGGCTCCTCGCGGCGGCCAGCCCCCTGGAGAAACGTGCGGATGGCAGTTATCGCCTTCGCGCCAGTGTGATTTAGCGACTGCAGCACCCCAGGCCATGGCGTAGAACCCCAACCCTTCGCAAATCGATGATTTGCGAAGCGGGCGAAGCCATGGCCGAAGAAAACAAAAATAACCTTACTCAACCTGTCTGCCAGGAACCTACACATGAAGAACCGCATCAACCAAGTCGTTACCAGTGCCGGGGTCGTGGGCGCCAGTTTCATGCCCGTGTTTGCCCAGGCCGACTTCGTCTCCGACAGCAAAGCTGCACTTGAACTGAAGAACTATTACTTCAACCGCGACTACCGCGAATCCAGCGGGCAGAACAAGCGCGAGGAGTGGGCACAGGGATTTATCCTGAACCTTGAATCGGGCTTCACCGAGGGCACCGTCGGTTTTGGTCTGGATGCAGTCGGCATGCTGGGTGTAAAGCTCGATTCCAGCCCGGACAATTCAGGCACAGGGCTGCTGGCGCGCTCGAGCGTGGCCGAGCCGGGCTCCCCCAGCTATGCCCGCCGCGCCCATGACAACTACTCCAAGCTCGGTATCACCGGCAAGGCGCGCCTGGCCCAAAGCGAGCTGCGGGTGGGCTACATGGTGCCCGACCTGCCGACCCTGCAGCCGAACCTCAGCCGTCTGTTCCCGCAGAGTTTCAGTGGTACGGCGCTGACCTCCAAAGACATCGACAACCTGACGTTGAGCGTGGGCCAGCTGGACCAGGTCAAGCAACGGGACTCGACTCACTACGAAGACATGGGGCTTACCAGCCAGTACGGCGCCTACAAAAGCAGCGCCAGGAGCGACGAGTTCCGCTACGCCGGCGGCGACTACAAGCTGACGCCGAGCACCCTGGTCACCTACCAGTTTGCGCAACTGGAGAGCCTGTACCGACAGCATTACCTGGGTTTGAAAAACAGCTTCAAGTGGGGCCCCGGTACCTTCAAGACCGACATCCGTTACTTCAGTGCCAGCGAAGACGGCTCGGCGCTTGCCGGCAAAGTGGATAACCGTGCGTTGAGTACCCGGGTGGGCTACGGCCTCAATGGCCACAACCTCAGCGGCGGCTACCAGCAGCAGTACGGTGCGACACCCTTCACCTATGTTGACGGCAGCAACACCTACCTGTTCACCGAGTACCAACTGGCCAACTTCTCCCAGACCAACGAACGGGTGTGGCATGCCCGCTATGACTATGACTTTGCCGTACTGGGCGTACCGGGCCTGTTGTTCTCCACACGTTATGCCAAGGGCTTTGACGCCAAGGTCATCGGCTTCAACGGCGAAGGGCGCGAATGGGAGCGTGATTTAAGCCTGGGCTATGTGGTGCAGAGCGGCACCTTCAAGAACGTGTCGCTGCGTTGGCAGAACGCCAGCGCCACCAGCAACTTTGCCCGCGACACCAATGAGAATCGAGTGATCCTGGGTTACAGCCTGGCGCTCTGGTAGCGGTATCGGCGTGCGCCAGGGTGAGCCTGGCGCACGCCCAAGCAGTGGAATGAGGGGATAGATCAGATGACGAGTTTGCCGTTGCGGCGGGCATTGCCCGGCCAACAACGCGTGTCGGCGCGTGGCGTGAGTGATTTCATCGATGCGGTGAACGCTGCGGGCCTGGAGTTGCACAGTTTCATGCTGTATCGCGACGGCGCGGTGGTGGCCGAAGCGTTTTGGGCGCCTTACCGTGCAGACCGGCTGCACGTTCAACATTCGGCAACCAAGAGCTGGGTGTCCATGGCCATCGGGCTGTTGGTGGATGACGGCGTGCTGTCGCTGGACGCCAAAGTAGTGGATTTTTTTCCCGGCCAATGCCCGACCCCCATCAGCCAACACCTGGCGGCCATGACCGTGCGCGATTTGCTGACCATGCGCACTGGCCATCGTCAGGGGATTTCCGGCGGGGCCTGGCGCGGGCGCAGTGAAAGCTGGGTCAGATTGTTCCTCAATGAGCCGGTCGAAGACCCGCCAGGACAGCGCTTCATCTACAGCAGCGCGTCGAGTTTCATGCTCTCGGCCATTGTCAGTGTCGTCAGCGGCCAGACCGCCTTTGAACTGTGCAACGCACGTATCTTCGAGCCCATGGGCATGGGCCGTATCGAGTGGGATCTGGCGCCTGGCGGTTACAACACCGGCGGTAACGGCTTGAGTTGCAGTACCGAAGATTTGCTCAAGTTCGGTGTACTGCACTTGCAGCAAGGAAGCTGGGAAGGGCAGCAACTGCTGTCCCGCGAGTGGGTGGCCGAGGCCACGCGCGGGCATGTCGAGGATGTGTGGATGGGCGCCTTCGATGGCAAGCGCTACCTGGGCCGCGACGAGTCCGGCGCCGCCGGTATCACTCGCCGCGAGGGGTACGGCTATCAGTGGTGGATGACCCTGCATGGTGGCTATTACGCCTCCGGGGTATTTGGCCAGCAGTGCATTGTGTTGCCACAGCAGAACGCGGTGATTGCATTTACTGCCGGGCTGCCATTGGGCGAACGGCGTTTGCACAGCCTGCTCTGGGAGCATCTGTTGCCTGCGCTGGACGGGCCGGCCGACAGCGCGGCTGACCCGCAGCTGGCGGCACTCTTGGCCCGCCAGCAGCGGCCGTCTCTGTCCGGTGCATCGACTTCGTCGCGACAGGCCGGGTTCAGCGGCACATTCGAGATGCAGGCCAATGAAGATCAGGTCAGCCAGGTGCGCCTGGTGTTCGGTGACGGCTACTGCGACTTCTACCTCACCGACCCCCGCGGCAGCCACTGCATCCGCGCCGGGTTTACCGACGCCATCGAAAGCCGGACCAGCATGACCGGCCACTATCTGCATCACCAATACCAGCCGGACATGACCCCGGTGGTGGCGCAAGCGGTCTGGACCGCAGACGGGGCGCTGAGCATGAGCTGGCAATTTGTCGAAACGGCATTTTGTGACCGCGTCACCTGCCGGCTTGAGCACGGCACCTTGTCTGTGGACCGCAGCGTCAATGTTAACGCAGGTCCGTTACAGCGCCCGACGCTGACTGGCCATCCCGCAACAGTATTTCAGGAGTCACCATGAACGATTTTTGCAAACAGCCAGAGACTGCCAGCGGCGCGTTCTGGGCGCCGTTTACCCCGATGCGCCAGTTCCAGCAACAACCGATGATGTTCACCAGCGCCGAGGGTATGTACTACACCACCAGCGATGGCCGCCGTGTGCTGGATGCAATGGCCGGGCTGTGGTGTGTGAATGCCGGGCATGGCCAGGCAAAAATTGTCGAAGCCATTCGCGAGGCCGCGGGGCGCCTGGACTTTGTCTCGTCATTCAAGATGAGTCACCCCCACGCCCTGGAGATGGCCGAGCGCCTGATCGAAATCAGCCCGGCAGGCATGGAGCACGTGTTCTTCACCAACTCGGGTTCCGAAGCGGTGGACACCGCCCTGAAGATCTCCCGGGCGTATCACCAGGCCCGGGGCGACAGCCGCCGCACCAAGTTTATCGGGCGTGCCAAGGGCTACCACGGCATGGGTTTCGGTGGCCTGTCGGTGTCGGGTATCGGCCGCCAGAAGCGTGACTTTGGTCCGCTGCTGGGGGAGGTCTCACACCTGCCGCTGCCGTACGACGCGGGCATGCGTTTCAGCGCGGGGCAGCCGCAGCAGGGCGAGAGTTATGCCGATGCGTTGACGCAACTGCTGGACATCCAGGACCCCGGCACCGTGGCCGCCGTCATCGTCGAGCCGGTGACGGGCTCGGGTGGGGTGTATCCGCCGCCTCTGGGGTATTTGCAACGCTTGCGCGAGATCTGCACCCGCCACGGCGTGCTGCTGATATTCGATGAAGTAATTACCGGCTTTGGCCGCGTTGGCGCCAGTTTCGCCGCCCAGGCTTTCGGCGTGACGCCGGACCTGATCACCACGGCCAAAGGTCTGACCAACGGCGCCGTACCTATGGGGGGCGTGCTGGTCAGCGGTGCGGTGTACGAAGCATTCATGGCCGGGCCGGCGAACGTCATCGAGCTGATGCACGGCTACACCTATTCGGCGCATCCGCTGGCGTGTGCGGCCGGGCTGGCGACCATCGAGGTGCACCGCGAATTGGGCATCAACGAGCACGTTAACGCGGTCAGCGGCCTCTGGCAGTCTGCCGCGCTGGCGCTGCAGGGCGTTGGCCCGGTAGTGGATGTACGCGCCATCGGCTTGCTCTGCGCCGTCGAACTTGAGCCACGCCCCGGTGCCGCCGGCGCACGCGGCAGCGAGGTTGCGCATTGGTGCTTTGAACAGGGCGTGCTGGTACGCGGCTCGGGCGACACCATCGTGATCTCGCCGCCGCTGGTGATCAGCCCGCAGGAGATTGCCCAGGTGTTTGACACCTTGGCGGGTGCTTTGAATCAGGTGGCCTGAGGGGCGTCGACAACATGTCCGATTTGTTTGAGTTCTATATTGACGGCGCCTGGGTCAAACCCCACGGCGAAACCGTCGAAACGGTGGTGAACCCGTCCACCGAACAGGTGGTCGCGCGCATCATCCTGGGTGACGCGCAGGATGCGGACCGTGCAGTCAGCGCGGCCCGCCAGGCGTTTCCTGGATTCGCCGGCAGTTCCCTTGAAGCGCGCATGGAACTGCTGCACAGCATCATCGAAGCCTACAAGGGCCACAGCGAGGCTTTAATCGAAGCGGTGCACCTGGAGATGGGCGCGCCGCTGTCCCTGGCGCGCAATGCCCATGTGCCGGCGGGCCTGGGCCATCTGGTGCAGGCGCTGGAGGTGTTGCGCGAGTACCGTTTCGAACGTCGCCTGGGCAGTTCGCTGGTGGTGCGAGAGCCAATCGGCGTGTGTGCACTGATCACGCCCTGGAACTGGCCGCTCAACCAGCTCACCTGCAAGCTCGCGCCCGCTCTGGCGGTGGGCTGCACCCTGGTACTCAAACCGAGTGAGCGCGCGCCGTTGTCGGCGCATATCCTCGCTCAGGTACTGCATGAGGCTGGCGTGCCCAAAGGCGTATTCAACCTGGTCCACGGCGACGGCCCTGGGGTGGGAGCCGCACTGGCCCGCCATGTTGACGTGGATATGGTGTCCTTTACCGGCTCGACCCGCGCCGGTATCGCTGTGGCCAAAATGGCCGCCGATACGGTCAAACGTGTGTCCCAGGAGCTGGGCGGCAAATCCGCGAATATCCTGCTCGACGATGCCGACCTGCCAGGCGCCGTGCGCCATGCGGTGTTGGGCTGTATGCGCAACAGTGGCCAGTCGTGCAATGCGCCGACGCGCTTGCTGGTGCCTCGGGTTCAACAACAGGCGGTGATTGAGATCGCCCGGCAAGTGCTGGCGCAGGTGTGCTTTGACGACAGTAACCCGGCCACGGCCATAGGCCCGGTGGCTAATGCCATGCAGTTTGAGCGGGTACAGGCCATGATTGCGCAGGCCATTGCCGAGGGGTCGCGGTTAATTGCCGGGGGGCCGGGGCGACCGCCAGGGATGGAGCGCGGCTACTATGTGCAACCGACGGTATTTGCCGACGTCACCCCGGATATGCTGGTGGCCCGTGAAGAAATCTTCGGCCCGGTGCTGGCGATCATGCCGTACGACAGCGAAGCCGAGGCCATCGCTATTGCCAACGACAGCCCTTACGGCTTGTCGGGGTACGTCACCTCGGCAAGCCTGGAGCGCAGTCGCAAGGTTGCCCGCCAACTGCGCACCGGCATGGTCCACCTCAACGGTGCACGGGCCGACCAGGCCGCGCCGTTTGGCGGCTACAAACAGTCGGGTAACGGGCGTGAGTGGGGTGAGTCGGGGTTTGACGAATACCTGGAGAGCAAGTCGCTGTTCGGGTATTAGCGGTTAGCCCTGACGCCGTTGCAGACTGCAGGCTCACACCTTGAGGTTACGCCCGGCCGCCAAACGGCCGGGCTGCCTCCTCGGCTTGGCCTGGGCATTTATATTCACATACACTGCATGGATATTTTTTACCGTATCGAGCCACAGCATGATTGAAACACGCCCTCGGCCAAAGCCGCGCCAGAAACCTGCTGGTGCCCCTCGAACCAAGCCTGCCGAAGTTCGCCTGGACGAACTGATGAATGCGGCACAGCGCCTGTTTCTCGAGAAGGGCGTCGAGTCCACCACCGTCAGCGATATTGTCGAAGAGGCGCAGGTAGCCAAGGGTACGTTCTATACCTATTTTGCCTCCAAGAACGACGTGCTGGTGGCCCTCGGCGAGCGCTACACGCAGCATTTTCTCGCGGAGCTGGAACAGGCCATCGAGCAATGTGCCAAGGATGATTGGGTATCGCGTCTACGGGTCTGGGTACATGCCAATATCGTCACCTATCTTGCGACGTACTCGATTCATGACATTGTTTACACCAACCATCACCACCACGACCGTAACAACAAGGCAAAAAATGCCATTCTTGACCAGTTGATGGGCATTCTCGAAGGCGGCAAGGCGGCGGGTGTCTGGAAATTTCCTGATCCAAGGGTCAATGCGTTGATGATTTATTCCGGTGTTCATGGAGTAGCCGACGATGCCATCGTCGACCGCCTTGAGGACTGCACCGCCTTTGCTGAAAAGGTTTCCGCCAGTTGCCTGGCCATGCTTGGGCACTAGTCTTCGAGCAGCGTGCTTACCCAATGAGAGACGCTGACGGCAGCCTCCAGCTCTTCCACCTTTTGAGTGATGGTCGAGGCATGTTGCACAAAACCCTTGGATCCCGACAAGGCGCAACAGGTCATGAACTTTTGCTTGATTTCATCGAGGCTTAGCGGGTTTTCCGGCCAGCCGCGACCGTAGGCAATCGACAGCAGGCGCGGCGTCATACCGGGCGCGGTCAAGGTCAGGTGGCACTGGTCAAAGCGTTCGAAGGCAGGTTCTTCCGTCAACTCTATGAGACTGGCCAGACGGCGCACTTCGGGGTCCATCACGGCTTGCACATCGAATTCGGCAGGGCTTGCCCGGCGCCTTAACAAGGCGTTGGCAGTGACATACCGGGCACTGAACTGAGCGTCGACCTGCGCTGTATTTCCGGGTTCGAACGGGCCGCCGCAGACCATTCGCATCGTCGGCGAGACCCGCAATTGCAGTTGGCAGTGTTGCAATTGCTCGCGGCTCAGTGCGGGTTGTGCCAGCAGTGCCTCACTCAGGGCCAGCAGGATACTGCAGTGCGGATAGAGCTTGAAGCAGGTGGCCTCCTCGCCGAGGAACTGTTTGCCCAGCCCGCTGTAAAGCTGCTCAAGGTTGGGGGGCGCAGGTGCATACAACCGGAAAAAACCATTTTCGCCGCCCAACACCCTGCGTGGGCCGCTGATGCCGGCTTGAGCGAGCAACGCCGCCTCAATTCCGTGTCGTGAAACCATCCCCTGGCCGATCCGTACCGCGAGGGCCTTGTCCTGATAGTGCTGAAAGGTTCCGATGCCAAAATCAAAGGCCAGCCCTACTGCGTCAGCGAAGGCCTGGCGATCGAGCTTGAGCAGGCGTGCCGCAATGATGGCTGCGGATATCAGACCGAGAATGTTTGAATCAAAACCGCGATAGAAAAATCCGTTGGCTTGCGATGCCAGATTGATGCGTTGAGCGATGTCTTGTGCGATCGCCAGAGCGGCAAGGAGGTCCCGGCCGCTGCTGGCGCAGTGTTCGGCCATGGCCAAGGCCACCGGAATGTCACTGGAACTGGGGTGCCAGCCGGGCGAGATGACATCGCAATAGTCCAGGGCGCGGGCCCGTACGGCGTTGACGAATGCAGCTTGCGGGACGCTCAGGCGTTCGCGACTGCCAAGTACGGTGGCCTGTGCAACACCGCTCCATTGGCGGGCCAGGTGTAACGCAGCGTCAGTACCCGCTTGTTGGTAGCCCGCGGCGATGCAGCCAAGGTTGTCGAGCAGGCGTTTGCGCTGGAAGGCCAGAGCCGAGGCGGGTACAGCGTTGGCAGGCAATGCATGGGCGACATCCAGCAGGGTATCGATAGGGTCTGAAAAGGTCATTTCACAAGGCTCCGTCTCATTCGAAAAAGGCTGGGCGTGCGCCAACGGTCAGGCTGGCGTGGGTGCGCGGGTGGCTGAGGCACAGCGTGCGTAACCCGGCATTGCTGCCGGAATACCAGGCCCCACCGCGCAAAAGCAGGCGTTCGCCGTAGTTGCGCAAATACAGTTGGTCGCCGTCGACAAGGTCATGAAGGGGGTACAGCCCCAGCAGTTTGAACAGGAACGGGGACTCGCATGCCAACGTGCTGCGTAGCTGGTTGAAGGCGCAATCCAGTAGGCCTGGGGAGTTGGCATCGCTACCGGGCTCACCGTTGTGGTGCTGGACCTGCTCGGCAAGTACCGCCAGCCCTGCATTACCTTCACGGCCGGGGCGCAGGGCATCAAATTTGGCACTACCGGGCGATCGGCAAGGCACCAGTACGCCATCGCCAAGGCGGATCGCCTGCCAGGCACCTGAATCCCGTGACAGGTCGGCGTGGGCAGCATCATTGTTGGCGATTAACTGTATTTCGCCATCGAGCAGTCGCAAGCCTGACTGCCACTCCCAGACGTTGCCGCACAGGTCAGCAATGCCGAACGGACTGAGGTCATGGCGCCAGGTAGCGGGGCCTGAACCCGAGACCATGACCGGGTCATTTTCGGTACCGTAAGGGGCGTCCTCGTGGCCGGTATTGCCTTGTGGCGAGTAGCCGCTGGCAATACACCACAACGCCAATGCCGAGCGTTCGGCATGGGTGCTCAAATGCCAGCCCTGGCCACAGGTTCTGGCTGCCCGGTTACTACGGTTGAAGTCCAGGTTGCGGCTGGGCAACTGCCCGGGCAGGCTTAGCAGTTCGTTGTCGCGCAGTACCCCTTGGTATACCCCGTAGAAGATTTCGCTGAGTGGTCGGTCATTGACGATAAACGCCGGGTGCAATTGCCCGCCGGGGGTGTCGATCGCACCGTTGCTATCGACCGTGAAGCGGGGTACCACATACAAATGGCTGGGTTGGCCCCTGGCGGTGTAGCGCACGGTTTGCCGGCCGCCCGAGGCTTTTTCAACAGCGGCGCGCAGTGGATCTTTGATCAGTAAGTTCAGCATTTTTCGATGGTCCTTTGCAGGGATGAGGCAAGGGGCTGCTCGACCATGACCATCCAGTGGCCGGTCGTGCAATGCTCGAGACGGGCCTGTACGCCATAGACCCTGGCCAGCAGGGCAGGGGTCAGTACGTGCAGAGGCGGGCCATGGGCAATGATTTGTCCGTCGTGCAGCACCAGCACCGCATCGGCATACCGCAGGGCCTGATTGATGTCGTGGATCGCCATTACCACGCACAGCCCCTGTTCGCGTACCAGCCGTTGCAACAGGTTGAGTACCTGGTACTGGCGGCGCAGGTCCAGCGCGCTGGTGGGTTCGTCGAGCAACAAGGTTTGCGGTTGGCGGACCATCGCCTGGGCGATGCCGACCAGCTGGCGCTGGCCGCCACTCAGTTCATCGAGCATACAGGCGGCCAGGTGGGCGATTTCCAGCAGGTGCAAGGTACGACTGACAGCATCCAGTTGTACCTGACTGACACTCCAGCCACCCCCTTGCTTGCACGCCAGTAACACGGCTTCGAACACCCGCAGCGAGGTCTGCATACCCAGGTCCTGCGGTACATACACCGGGCGCGCGGGGTGGTGCGCGGGCCAATGCTCCAGCGGCTGTCGATTGCAAAATACAGCACTACGGCTAGGGATTTCGCCACTGAGGCTGCGCAAGAGGGTCGATTTGCCCGCGGCATTGGAGCCCAGCAACGCGGTCAGGGTGCCAGCCTGCAAAGGCCCGAAGCTGAGCGCGCGCAGTACCGGCCGACGGCTGAACGCCACCGACAGGCGTTGCACGTTGAGACGCTCGGTCATCGTGACCTCCGCTTCAGGATCAGGGTGAAAAACAGTGGCACGCCCACCAGTGAAGTAACGATCCCTATGGGCAGGGTTTGCCCCGGCAACACCGATTTGCTGAGCACTGAGGCCAGCGACAGCATTAACGCCCCGCAGAGTGCCGAGGCGGGGAGCAGGAAACGTTGGTCATCGCCCACCAGCATGCGCGCGATGTGCGGTCCGACAAGGCCGACAAAACCGATGGTGCCCACAAATGAAACGCACACCGCAGCAAGCAGGCTGCTGAGTAAAATGCTGTGCAAGCGCAGGCGGCCCACATTCACCCCAAGGCTGGTAGCCCGGGACTCACCCAGGCGCAGTGCGGTCAGTGCCCATGCATGACGCGCGAAGATCGGCCAGACCGCCAGCAGGACCGTGCTCATGATGCCCAGCTTCATCCAGTCGGCGCGGGCCAGGCTGCCCATCGTCCAGAACACCACGGCCGACAGGGCCTGGTCCGGGGCGATGTACTGCAGCGCCTCAAGCAAGGCGTTAAAGGTGAAAACCAGCGTGGTGCCGAGCAGCACAATCATCTGCGTGGTGATACCGCGCTGCTTGCTCAGGTAGTAAATAAACCAGGCCGCAGCCATGGCCATGGCAAAGGCATTTATCGGGATCGCAAAGGCAACGGCGGCAGCGGGGAGCACGTTTACGCCGAGAATCATGCCAAGTGCCGCACCAAAGCTGGCGGCTGCCGACAGGCCCAGCGTGAACGGGCTGGCCAGCGGGTTATTCAGCACCGTTTGCATCTGTGCACCGGCCATCGACAGGCTGGCGCCGACAACGAGCGCGGTGAGGGCAACCGGCAGGCGGATCTCCCAGAAGATCACTTGGACGGCCAACGGCGCTTGCCAATCCCAGAGCGCCGTGAGAACCGCCAGCGGCGGGTACAGCGATTGCCCTGTGGCCAGGTCCATCAGCAGCGAGAACAATAACAACAAGGCCATGGCACTGATCCAGAGCAACCGGCGGCGACTAAGCGAGGCGTACAACTGCCGACCGTTTTGCAGTGGTGAAGGCAAGCGGGAATCGCAGGTCATGAATGTTCCTCAAGGCTGAGCCAGTACCCTTGCTGATAAGGCACGGGCAGAAAGCGTCGGTGCAGCTCGGCAAACACGGCGTCGGGGTCAAGGTCCGTGAAATGCTGCGGGTGCAGCCATTTGGCGATTTGCAGCACGGCAATAAAGTGGCAAGGGTTGTCGTAGAACGGATGCCAAATGGCGTGGACGCGCCCGGCGTGAACGGCATTGAGTGTTCGATAGGCCGGGCGTTGCATCAGGTGTCTGAGTTGTTCACGACCGTGTTCAAGGTCGGCCCCGGGCCCCAGGTTGACCCAGCTGCCGGCGGGTGAATACAGCGTCCAGTTGGCTCCCGTGACCAGGATTACATCGGGCTGGGCGGCAATCACCTGCTCCGGGTGCAAGGTGCCGAAGGGGCCGTGCAACCAGTGCTGCCCAAGGTTGTCGCCGGCTGCGGCCGTTATCAACTCACCAAAGTTGCCGTCGCCATACGACAGGCAGCAATCATCGTAGAGCCCGGCAGCGCGCTCGATCATCACACTGGGGCGCTCAGGCGCCGGAGTGAGATGGTTGGCGATGTGCTGCAGGTGCTCGCGACGAAAATCGATGAAGTCGGCGGCGCGCTGCTGCTGGCCTAACAGTTGACCCATCAGCCTCAGTGAAGGCTCGGTGTTTTCCAGGATGTGACTGCGAAAATCAACATACATAATCGCAATGCCAGCTTGCTCCATATGCCTGGCGAAGCCTGAAGACTCGGCGCCGGAGCGCGAGCTGAGGTTGAGCACTATCACATCCGGGCGCAGTGAAATGGCCAGTTCGGCGTCCAGCGCGCCGACACTTGAGCCCTTAAAGGTCGGGATTGCATCGATATAGGCAAAGCGTCGCTGGTAGGCGCGATAACCCTCCAGGTCTGCCGCACGAAAGTTGTCGGCCCAGCCCACCACATTCGCGAATGGATCATCGGGTTCAAGCAAGGCCATGACATACGCCAGCGGCCCGTCGCCGAGCACAATGCGTTTTGCCGGTAGTGTCATGTGCAGAGTGCGCCCGGCAATATCTCTGAGTCGCGAGCGCATTGCCCCTGCGCTGATCAGGGGGCTGAGACTGGCGGCCACGGCCCCTGCTGCGAGCGAGCGCAGCAGAGTCCGACGAGTTAAAGACATTAAAGGAGGCATCGACTTACCACCGGTATGACAAAGTGCTGGTGATGGTTCGATCCAGACCGATAAAGCAATACAGCTCGGATGAGCAGCTGGCCACGTAATGCTTGTTGGCCAGATTCGATACATTCAAGGCTAATTGCGCCCCTTTGAACGTGCTCTGCATCTGCCCCAGGTCATAACGCAGCGCGAGGTCAACGAGAGTCACAGCCGGAACCTTGAAACTGTTGGTGGGGTTGCCGTAGGTCGAGCCAACGTACCGCAGGCCGCCGCCCAGGTTCAGCCCGGCGAGTGCTGGTAGCGGCAAGTCATAGTCCAGCCATGTGGCCGCCGTGTGCCGGGGTGTTTGGGTCAGCGAGCGACCTTCGTAGCGGGTGTCTTGAGTGATCCGATTGTCAAGGTAGGCGTAGCTGAACAGGCCATTGAGACGTTCGGTGAATGCGCTATTGGCTTCTATTTCAAAGCCTCGTGAGCGCACGCTCCCGGCCTGGGTGTAGAACCCCAGGTGTTCGCTGTCAGCTGTTTTGACGTTGTCCTGGGTCAGTTCATAGACCGAGGCGGTCAGCGTTGTGCGTGCATCCTCAGACTGGAATTTGAGCCCCGCCTCGTACTGTTTGGCCGTGACCGGGACAAAGGCTGCCCCCGCGTAATCTGCACCCAGGACCGGATCGAACGAAGTGGCGTAGCTGATGTAAGGCGCCAGACCGTTATCAAACAGGTAACTGAAGCCGATGCGGTAGCTCCACTTTTGATCGGTCTGGCTGCTTTTGGTCATGGCCGGTGTATAGGCCTGCGAGCGGTCATGGAGCTGGGATTTGTCGTGGCGCAGGCTCACCATCAGGCGCCATTGTTCATAACTTATCTGGTCTTGCAGGTAATAGCCCAAGCGGTCGAATTGCTGATCCACCGAATACGGGTTGTGTGTCTTGCTGTCGGTAAAATCCGGACGGGCACTGGGACGATAATGAGTGGCTGCATTGGGATCGAACAGCACCGGTGTCATGCGGTAAGACTGGCTGCGCAAGGTACCGCTCTGATAGTCAACACCGGCCAGCAGCAGGTGCCGGGTATTGCCGATTTCCTGGGTGCCGGTGAAGTAATTGTCCATGGAAAAGGTATTGGAACTGGACGGGGCGAGACCGTAAGTGCCCTCCAGCCAGAGCCGGCCATCGATGGTTTTGTAGCCGTAGATCGAGGTCCGGGTGATATCCGAATTCACATACTGATAACGCGCATTGCTGTGCAGGCTCCAGTTTGCGTCAAGGCTGTGTTCAAACAGGGAACTGACCGAGTCCTGCTTGCGGCTTGAATCCTGAAAGTGCATGTCGGTGTAATTGCGCCGCACATTGAGCCGGGCGAACGGGCTGTGGTTTAAACCCAGCGCCACGGCTGGCAGGCTGTTGTAATCGGGTATTTCAGGCTCTTGCTGATGTTGTGCGAGTACCGTCCAGCGCGTTTGCCCGGTGGGCTGCCAGGTGATGGCAGGCGCGATCATGTAGCGTTCATGGCGCACGTCCTCGACCTGCCCGTGGCTGGCCAGGCCTACACCGGTGAGCCGATAGAGCAGGGTGC
This sequence comes from Pseudomonas sp. 9.1(2019), assembly GCF_009910445.1. Taxonomy (NCBI): domain Bacteria; kingdom Pseudomonadati; phylum Pseudomonadota; class Gammaproteobacteria; order Pseudomonadales; family Pseudomonadaceae; genus Pseudomonas; species Pseudomonas sp. 9.1(2019). The sequence goes on from NZ_VBWF01000010.1 coordinate 162,117, forward strand.
CACTGTCATTCAACGGCCCGGTGCTGTCGAAGCTGACTTCCTTGTGGGCAAACGAGCCATATTGCAGGTTGATCTCGTGCGCTTCCTGCGGCTGTGGGCGCCGACTAACCTGGTTGATCACGCCACCCCCCGTGCCTTGGCCGTAAACGGCAGCGGCTGGCCCGCGCAGCACTTCAATGCGCTCCAGCGCATAAGGGTCGATCTGCGGGCTCCAGGTAGAGACGTTGCTGATCATGCGCAAGCCATCGAGGTAATAGTCGGCATCCACGCCACGGATACGGGTGAGGTCGAGTTGATCACCGAAGCCTCCGTATTTTTCGCTATTGGCCCCGGCTGTGTAGCGCAATGCCTGGCTAACGCTGGCGGGTTGCTGGGCATCTATCAGGTCGCGGGTCACCACAGAAATCGACTGAGGCGTTTCGTGTATCGCACTCAGGGTTTTGGTTCCCGCAGTGCTGTGAGTGGCGATGTAGCCGGTGACCGGGCCATCGGTCTCTTCAAGCGCCTCGCCGGTGACATTCACGGCGTCCAGTTGCAGCGGCTCTTGAGCATTTGCGCTGCTATTGAAGCCGTGAGTGCACAGTGCAAGTACCAGCACACCCGTATTTAGCCGGACATTCAACGGTGCAGCAGCGGGGCTTGGGGTGGCGCGGAAGCTCACAACGTTTTCCATGACGTATGCCCTTGTAGCGGTAGGAGGGAGACTGAAAGTGAGCGCATAGTAATATTCGACTGACCGTCGGTCAATCGATATGAGAATAATTATCGATTGGCCTGTGAGGTTCGCTACACATCACACTGCATGCGTTGGAGCGAGCTGGTTTCGACTTTTCTGCATGGCCAGCACCAGCGCAGCCAACAGGCTGCAACACCCGGCACTGAGCATGGCCAGGTTGAAACCTGAAGCCAGAGCGCGGGCATAGTCCAAGGTCCAAGTCGCCTGCGCGGGCAGGCTGTGTTGTTGAATCGCGGCATGCGCCAACCTGGCTGCATCCGGTATGCCTTGCGCAAGCAAGGCGCTGTGTAAGTGCCGGGTTGCCTGCAAGCTCATCAACGAACCCAGTAGTGCAATGCCCAGGCTCATGCCGGTTTGGCGCAGGGCGTTCATCGTCGCTGAGGCTACGGCTGCCTGAGGCGTGGTTACGCTGGTCATTACCGCCAGCCCGGTCGCGGGTATTGCTGCGCCCATGCCAATACCGAGCAGGGAAAACAGCAGAAAGATGATCGGGTAGGGCGTGTTTTGGGTGAATAACGCCATGCTGGCCATGGCTATCGCGATCAGCACGTAACTGCCGAGCAGCATGCGTGAAGGCCCCAGCAAGCGTTGCATCCTTGCGCAGACCAGAGATACAAGGGCCATGCAGACGAAGGTTGGCATCATGCGTAATCCGGTCTGCGATGCCGACCAGCCTTGTACTTGTTGCAAATAGAGCGAGAAGAAAAACAGGCTGCTGTAACACGAAAATCCGAGCACGAACGAAGCCAGGTTGGCCGCTGCAAAGTGTCGGTTTTTAAACAGTCCCAGTGGCAGTAATGGTCGGGCGGTTCGATGCTCAACCCAGATGAAAACCGCCAGTAATCCCAGGCCGATGGCACAAGCAAACTGCACCGCGAGTTCGCTAAAACCGTGCTCGCCCGCTCGTATCAGGCCGTAACCCAGGCTGCCAAGTCCGCAAACACTGAGCAGTTGGCCCCACGGGTCCAAAGCGGCCTGTTCGGGATGTTTGCGCTCACTGATCCCCCAGCTACCGAGTGCCAGTGCCAGCAGCCCGATGGGCAGGTTGATCAAGAAAATACTTGGCCAGCCGAATGCATGAATCATCAGTCCACCCAGCAGGGGGCCGAGTACCAGTGCCAGCGCACTGCAAGCTGACCAGCAGCCGATGGCGTGCGCACGCTCTTTAGGGACACTGAATGCATGGGTTATGAGTGGTAAAGCGCCCGGGATCAGCACCGCGCCGGCAATACCCTGAATGGCTCTGCCGATCAGTAAAAATGTCAGGCTGGTGGCCAGGGCGCATATCAGCGAGGCGGCGCTGAACAGCACGATACTGCTCAACCAGGTGCGTTTGTGTCCGAATCGGTCGCCAAGAGGGCCGGCACATAATATAAACGCCGACAGGCAGATGGCGTAGGCACTGACCACCCACTGCAAGCCTGCCATGTCGGTACCCAGAGCCTGTTGAATAGAAGGTAATGCCACGTTGACGATGCTGATATCCAGCGATGCCAGAAAGGTACCCAGGCTTGCAGCGAGCAGCAGGGCATAGCGTTTGGAAGATGACATTGGACAGTCCTGATGAAGAAAGAACGGGTACTATAATTTCACTGACCGGCGGTCAGTCAATATTTATAGTTGAAGTTTTATAACATTGGGGAGCATCTGAAGCGTGTCAGCCGCAATGTATGTTTGCTGAAAGTGCAGAGGGCTTCTGGGGAACGGATGATGTCCAGTAACACCCGGTCGGAGCGAGATCTGTGCCAGATGCGGCGCTGCAGGTTCACACCTTGAGGTTACGCCCGGGCGAGATGTCCATCACGCTTGCAGTTCCACCAGCACCAGGCTCTTGAGGTAGCCCGCACGGGCGTGCCCTGACGGTAGCAATTGCGCTGTCGGGACAATCAAGCAATACGGATATCTGCATGGCAAAGGCCCGTGAGCTTCTGGAGTCAGGCATCTATGTGTCTACGGTGGCGGTTTCAACACTTTTCGAGCTGCAGTAGCGCTTTTGAAAAGTATTACGGGTGCACCCCCAGGTGATTGCGTCATACAAAATAGTGCGCGCCGGAATCCAGATGTAATTCGTTGGATGGCATACAAACAACAATGATTATCATTCTTTGTCGCTGATAACCTTTCTGCCATTGAACCAATGAGCATGTCTGGGAGCGCATCAAATGAATGTCAATCTGCCTGGGGCCAGTCGTTGCGCCTGGGGAAAAAGCACATCGCTATGGGCCGCCTTGCTGGTTGCCGCTGCTTCGCCGGCCGAAGCGCTGGAAGAGCTGCCAGCGATCACGGTGACCGCCAATACCTTGTCCCAGAGTGCAGAATCGGTACCGGCGGCGATGAGTGTGTTCGACGGCCAGACCCTGGAGCGCGAGCATGTACAGGACCTGCCGGCCTTGTTGCGGCGGGTTCCGGGCTTCGGCTTCCAGCCCTTCGGCCAGTCGGCGATCCAGCCGCCGGTGGTGCGCGGTATCAGTTCCAACTTTGCCTCTTATTCCTCCTCGGCACTGATGATGGTCGACGGGGTCCCGACCTTTATGGCCCAGGGTTTTGATCACGATATGCTGGGCATCGAGCGGGTCGAGGTGCTGCGCGGGCCGCAGTCGGCCCTGTATGGGCGCAACGCTGAAGCCGGGGTAGTGAATATCTATACCCGCGCCCCGGACAATACCCCGCGCGCGCGCCTGTCCACCGAACTGGGCAGCCGTGACAGGCGCGTGGCCCGCGCCGACCTCAGCGGGCCGCTGGTAGAGGACCGGTTGTTCCTCGGGGTCACCGGCAACTGGAGCGAACAGGATGGCTTCATTGACGACCTCTACCATGGCGGCCAGGCCGACGACCGCAAAAAACACGGCGAGCGCATGGCATTGCGCTGGACGCCGGACGACACGAGCGAGGCCATCCTGCGCTACTCGCGTCAGGACTATGACGATGGTGCAGCCCAGTGGGGCGCATCCGGCACCCGTCGCACGCGGGTCAGTTCCGGCGTGCGGGGCTGGGATCATTCGAGTGCACGCAGCGTGTCCCTGGACCTGAGCACCGAACTGGCTTCGGGTTTAAAGTTTCGCTCGGTAACCGGCAACAGCGACTTTTATGACCGGGTCTTGCAGGACACTGATTTCCGGCCTGCCGACGCGCTGCATATCGGCCGCGACAACCACTTCAATACCCTGTCCCAACAGTTCACCCTGGAGGGCACGCTGGGCGACAGTCAATGGGTCACCGGGATGTATTTTGACCGCGACCGCCACGACCTGGGCGGCGAGCAAAAGACCCCGATGCACCTGTTGCCCTACAGCGCCAAACTGCAAGGGCACAGCGCGGCACTGTTCAGCCACTGGATGATCCCGCTGGCCGAACGCTGGACCCTGACCCTGGGCGGACGCGCCGAACGCGACTTTGTACGCTTCACCCCGCAAGGCGGCGATTCGCGCGATGCCTCATGGAAGCGTTTCTCGCCCAAGGTTGCGCTGCAATACGAATGGATGGATGACGCCTTCCTCTATGCCAGCGTCGCTGACGGCTTCCGCGCCGGCAGCTTCAATACCTTCAGCCCGGCCGCCAACTATCCGGCCTATGCCCCGGAAAAAGTCCGCTCCTGGGAGATCGGGCTCAAGGGCGGCGCCCTCGACCGCCGCCTGCTGTACTCGGTGGCCCTGTACACCATGAGTATCGACGACATGCAGGTGCAGCAGATGCTCACCCCGGGAGTGGTGTACATCGCCAATGCTGCGTCTGCGCGTTCCAGTGGCCTGGAATTGCAGACGGACTACCTGCTGGGTGACGGCTGGAAGATCCAGGGCGCACTGGCGGCCAACCGTACCCGTTTCGACAGTTTCGCCGACGGTGCCAATGACTACTCCGGCAATCACAACCCGTTCGCCCCGGACCTGACCGGCAACCTGGGGCTGCGCTACGACGCCGAAAACCGCTGGTACACCCAGCTCAATCTGAGCGCCGTCAGCCGCACCTACCTGGACGCGGCCAACAGCAACAGCCGGGCTGGTTACGGCCTGGTGGACCTGGATGTCGGGCGCAGTTTCGAGCGCTTCGAAATCAGTGCTTACGTCAACAACCTGGCCAACAAACGCTACGACGCAGTGGGCTACCAGAATGGTTTCGTGGACGTCTACAGCCCCCCTCGGGAGTTGGGATTGCGTCTGACGTTCGACTTGTAAATAAGGGAGTACAGAGCGTGAATATCATTGATTTCAATCACAGCCACCCGCTGCAAGCCTATTGGCAACTGGCCGGCGCAGCGGTTCAGGCCGAAGCCCTGACCCTGGCGCTGGAACTGGATCTGTTCAGTGCCCTGAAGCAGCCGCTCGACGTGCCAACCCTGGCCGCACGCCTGCAACTGGCGCCGGACAACACAGGCCACTGGCTCGAATTACTCTGGAGCATGGCGCTGTTGCAGCGCATAGACGGGCCGCACGGCAGCCGCTATGGCTTGAGCGAAATCTCACGGCGCTACTGGTTGCCCGGGCCAAACGGTTGTGTCGACGCCTGGCATTTCCGGGTCAAGGCCTTGCGTCAGTCAGGTGCCAGCCTGCGTCAGCGGGTGGTTGGCGAACCTGCTATGGCGCCAGCAAAACCTGCGGGCAGTGGGCAGGACTGGGCCGCGGCAGCGGCCAGCCACATTGCTCAGGAGCAACGGGCCATCAGTGTGCCGGCCGTGCTTGCATTGCTGCAGATACTGCCCGGGGTGCAGCGCGCCGAGCGGGTGCTCGACCTCGGTGGCGGGCCGGGTCTGGTGGCCCAGGCCCTCGTGCGGCAATACCCCGGCCTGCACGCGACAGTCTTCGACTGGCCACCCACTGCTGCGGTGGCCGGGCAACTGGCGGCCGATGCCGGCTTGCAGGAGCGCATCGCGATTCTTGGCGGCGACCTGAGCCAGGACACATTTGGCGAAGGCTATGACGTGATCTGGTGTTCCTCGGTGTTGCATTTCGTGCCTGATTGCCTCGACCTGCTGCGCCGCGTGCATGACGCATTGCGCCCGGGCGGGCTGTTTATCAGCGCCCACGCCGAACGCTCCGGGCAACCTGGAATGAATGTGCGGGTCATGCCGTATTACCTGTCAATGCTGATGGCCGGACGTTTTGTCCCGCGTGCCGGGGAATTGGCCGGGCTGCTGGTGCAGGCGGGGTTCGCCAGCGTAGAGCTTGGCGGTGAATGCGATTTCCCCATGGCCCCGTTGACCGTGTGGCTGGCACGCAAAGGCGAGCAATGATCCCCGGCCTGCCGCTCTTGTGTCCGATGGCCAGTCCTGTGGCCTGATCTTCATTTCTTGCTGTCCACCCGCGTATGGCTCTGCCATGCGCCGGGTTTTCTATTGTCTGGAGTTTCTTATGAGCATTGAACAATCCGCCGCCACCGGGCCCGGGCAGGGCGCTTTGGCGCGCGGCGAACTGTGGCTGTTGGCAGGCTTTATTGTGGTGACACTGAACTTGCGGATCGCTTTTGCCGGGCTCGGGCCGATCCTCGGCGAGCTGCGCCTGAGCACGACCCAAGCGACCCTGATCGCTTCTCTGCCGCCCATTTGCCTGAGCCTGTTCGCCCTGGTGGGGGTTCGCCTGCGCCAGCGTTTTGGTGAAGAGCGCACCTTATTTGCGGCTTTGTCAGTGCTGGCCGTGGGCTGTGGGATGCGAGCCCTTGGTGTGAGTGGTCTGTTTGCCGGAACCCTGCTCGCCGGCGTCGGTATTGCGGTAATGAATGTGGTGGTGCCGGCCCTGGTGCGCAAGCGGTTCCAGCCGACCCGGATCGGCCACATCATGGGCCTGTTTTCATTGATGCTCGGGGGTGGCGCAGTCTTGACCGCCGGCTTGACCGTGCCGATTTATCAGGGCCTGGGGGGCAATGTCGACGCCGCCTACCTGACCTTGGGTGCCTGGGCGATTCCGGCGTTGATCGCTCTGGTGTTCTGGGCACCCCAACTGATCCATGGCCAGCCGGTTGCCGCTACGGCCCCAACGTTGAGCGCAGTCCGGCCCCGGGTGCTGAAAAACCGTACGGCCTGGTCGATTACCCTGTTCTTCGGCTTGCAGGCCTTGAACCTCTACGGCTTGCTGGTGTGGTTGCCGGGCATTTACATCGAGCGGGGTGCCACCGTCGGCCAGGCGGCACTGTACCTTGCGGTGTCCCAGGCGGGTCTGATACTGGGCGGCTACTTCGCGCCGGTGCTGGCGGCCCGGGTCAAGGACCAGAGGGGCTACATTGCAGCCACTGTGGGCTGTTGCCTGGCAGGTTGCCTGGGCCTTTTGTATGCCCCTTTGCCCATGGCCTGGGTGGCGATGCTCATACTGGGAGTCGGCCAGGGCGCGGGCCCGGCCCTGAGTGCCTTGCTGTTTGTGCTGCGCAGCCCCGACCAACAGGTCACCACTCAGTTGTCGGGCATGGCCCAGGGCTTTGGTTTCATGATTGCAGTGCTCGGCCCGCTGGGCATGGGCCTGCTGCATCAGTACTTCGGCGGCTGGGACCTGCCGGTGCAAGCCTTGATCGCCATCCTGGTGTTCGAGCTTTGTGTTTCGTTGCGTGCCGGCAAACCCGGCACCCTGGCCGATTGAACACAAAGGAACAGGCATACCCTATGAAGTGCCCGTGAGTCAGCGGATCAATACACGCCTGGAGCAAGCCGCGGCGCAATCAGGCCGCGGCGCAGTCATCCGGGTTCACGCGGGCTCAGGCGCTGGCTGGCGAGTGCAGTGATTGAGGCTGAAGATCCGCTTGCGGCTATACCACGCAAGCAGGAGCACCAGCATCTGGCCCGCCAGCAGGCAGGCGAGCATGCCGCTGTAGCCGAGGCGATCGAGCAGTACTCCGGCGAGTATCGGTACCAGGGTGCGCGATGCGACAAACAGACTCGATTGCAGGCCATAGTCCATGGCCGTGAGCCCGGGGCGGGTGTGGTACATCATCAAGCCAAACATCAGGCCGGCCGAGGCGCCCATCGCCAGGGCCACAAGCATGGCGGCTGCGATCATGGCGTTGTCGCCCAGGCCGACCGTCACCACCAGCGTCAGGCAACCAATGGCCAACAGATTGCCCAGGGCCAATAGCGGCAGGCAGATGCTGCTACCGATCAGGCGGGTCAGGCGCCCGGCCAGCATGCTGGCGATGGCGCCGGTCAGGCCGCCGGCTATCCCGACGATAAGGGCAATACGATCCGCCGCAAAGCCTTGGTCGAGCATCAGTGGCTTGAGGTAAAGCCACACCGCGCCGAGGAACGGGTAATACAGCAGCACCAGCAGGGCCCAGATGCGCTGTTCGGCAATGGCAAAGTACCCCGGCCATTGACGCCAGCCAGCCTGTACGGGAAGCGGCGCGGAGCGGTTCAGGGAGGGCGTCTGCGATTGCCCGGCCTTGGGCTTGAGCCAGGGCAGCAGCAATGCCCCCGACAGCAAGCCCAGACCCAGTACGTAGAAGGGCCAGGCCCAGCCAGCGCGGGTGTACAGCAGCAACATCACGCCACCGCCGACAATTGCGCCCAGGGACATGGCTGCCGAGCGGATGGCACCGGCGCGTACCCGTTCCGACTCCGGGAGGATCTGGATCGCCAAGGCGTTCAGCGGTACATCGGCCCATGTGCCGAGCACGCTGACCAGCATCGCCAGGAGAAACATCAGGCTTGGCTCTGTGGTGCTCAGGTCATGAGCCGCGAGCAGGCCCAGGGTGCCGGCGTAGCAAAGTATCAGCAGCAGTGTCCAGTTGCGGTAGCTGGCCTGTCCCAGCCGATAGCGCTCCACGGGGGTAGCCAGAAGGAACTTGAGCATGGCGGGCAAGCCGGCCAGTTGCATCAGGCCGATCTGGGTGCCACTCCAGCCGTTCTGGCGCATGACCAGAGGCAGGCCGATATACAGATAAATCAGCGGCGCGGTGAGCGCCAGGTTGAGCCAGCCCAGCAGCAGCTGTTGGGGCCACCATGCGGTGCGTGGAGCAGGGGTCAGCATGAGAAGTTCCTTATGGCGCCCGATCAGGCGCAGGCCCGCCTCCCGGAGCGGGCGACAGGCGTTGACAGGGGGGGCGCCCTGGTCACCCAGGGCGCAGTGGTGCCGGCGGGTATGACCGGCCAGCAATGGATGTTAGTGCAATCGCGGATGAGAATGATTAGCATTGAATATGAGTGGCGGTGAATAATCTATGGGATACGGTATACGACTGGCCGTCTGCCTGGCGCCGTAGTCTGATCCGCTGCAACGAGAGCGGTGCCGGCTTTGCCACGGCACCACAAGACACGCTTTGAGGGGGATGGATATGCGAGAGTTATTGAGCCCGGGCCGGGTAAGCCAGGATTTGTCGGTGTCTTCTGCCTGGACCCGGCTCGAGGGGGTTGCCGGGGCGGGCAACCATCAGGTCGAGCGGCTGGACTGTGAAGCGGGGGTCGCGGTGATCAAGTCGCAGATGACCGCCCATAAAGTTTGCGCCGAACTGTGCCAGCACGAGGGGACAGAGCGCATGCTGGTGATTGCCTTCGCCTTGTCCGGTCAGTCGGCGTTTCATTGCCCTAAGGGCCGGGAATTGAAGTTCCAGCCGAACCAGGCGACGGTTTCTGTTTTTCGCGAGGGCAAGGGCCAGCGGGTGTATGCCGCCGACGCGCCGATCCAGCAATTACGCCTGGTGGTCACGGAGTCGGCCCTGGCGCGTTTCATTGGCCCTGAGCGCTGCCAGGGGTTGCTCGGCAGTGCCTTGGGCCAGCATGAAAGTTTTCGCCGACTTGCGTGTTATGACATCAACCCCAGCGAGCACCTGCGTCGTCTGAAAAGCCCGGGCATCCAACGGCAGGACGGCCTGACCCAGCGCATTCACGTGTTGAGCCTGCTCTCTGAACAACTCCAGGCCCTCGAAGTCGCACCGGCGCGCCAGGCCAGGTTGACGGCCCGGGACCTGGACACCCTGGACCGAATAGACCTGTTCATGAAGTCCAATCTCGACCAGCCGTTGAACAACGGCTTCCTGTGTACGGCGATGGGCGTCAGTGAGTACCGGCTCAAGGAGTACTTCCGCCAGGTCCACGGTGTCAGTCCGGGGCGTTATCTGCTGGAGCTGCGGATGACCCGTGCACGGGAGATGCTGGCCGCCGGTTACAGGGTTTCCGAGGTGGCATACAAGATCGGTTACCAGCACCCGAACAACCTGACGGCGGCGTATACCCGGTACTTCGGGCACACGCCGAAGTCGGTGCGGGGTAACCGGGCCCTCTGATTGCATGGCGAGCTATCGTTGGGCCGGCTTCTCTTAGTGCAAGGAACCGGAACACCGGCCCTGAACGAGCAACGCCCCACATGCGATGTCATGGCATCAAAGCCTTAAGCGGCGCGGGCAGGGCGTTTACCGGTTCAACTCAGAACGTTTTACTGACGCCCACCCCGAACGTACGTGGGTTGCCCACAGTTACCAGTCGCCCGTAGCCAAAGTCAGCGGCCGAGGTGCGATACCGTTCGTTGCTAAGGTTTTCACCCCACACGTAGCCTTCATACTCGTTGTTGCCCACGCTTAAACGCGCGTTGACCAAGCCATAACCACCCTGTTTCTGGGTATTGGACTGGTCGAAGTAGAAGCTCGAACGGTATTGGTAACCCAAGTCGCCGCGGCCCTTGAGGTTGTACGCGCCTATGTCCCAGGCGTATGCAGCCCCCAGTTTGCCGGTGTACCTGGACACAAATTGCTGCTGCTTGCCGCTGGCATCTACCACGCCTGTGGTGCCGGTGGCCGGAGCGTTTTCGAATTTGACGTAGGTCGCGTCGGTGTAGCCCAGGCCTGCGTAGCCGCTACAGTGTTCGTCGAGCTGCGCCTTGAGGGTCACTTCCCCGCCCAAAGAACGGCTTTTCGGGGCGTTGGCCACCGGGGTGGTCTGGGTCAGGGCGTTGTAGGTTTGCACCTGCTGGTTTTTGCGGTCGATGTAGAACAGCGCGGTGTCCAGGCTCAGGACATTTTTGATCAGCTCGCTTTTGAGGCCGATTTGATAGCTCACCAGGCTCTCGTTTTTGTACGGGCGCTCATCGCCTTTTTGCACGAACCCGATGTTGAACCCGCCGGACTTGAAGCCCCGGCTAACGCTCGCGTAAGTCTGCGTGTCATCGGTCAATTGATAGCGCACACCGATGCGCGGTACCGCGTAAGTGGTGGATAAGGTCTCACGCTGGGCAGTGACAAATCCGGCATCCATGCCCAGTGCTGTCCAGGCCGGGTTGTCGACGCTGAAGTCGTAGTTGAATTTCTTTTTGTCATGGCCAATACGCAGTCCACCAAAGATTTCCAGTTTGTCGGTGGCCGCAAACGAGGCATCGCTGAACACTGCAAACGAGGTGGTTTTGGTCTGCCCGCGGGAGGTCTGGGTCACACCGTCGCCAATGCCCATCGCGGGGTCAAAGGTGCTGGTTGCGGTGTACGCGCGCTGGCTGTCGCTGTATTCGCCATAGGCCCCGGCCAGCCATTTGATCGGCGCATCCGGAACCGACACGTAGCGAATTTCCTGGGAGGCCTGTTTGAACGTGCTGCTGTAGGGGTTGTTGACGCGGTTCTGGTAACCCGCCAGGCCTGCAGCCTCGTAGTCGGCATTGAGTTCGTTGAAATAGCCGTTGGGGAAAAACGAGCCGGTGTAGTCCACCTTGTTTTTCGACAGGCTTGTCACTGCGACCACGCTGGCAACATTTTGGACGCCTTTCGGAACATGTGACGGTCAGCACCGACTTGCTGGGTCACACATTGGCCAGCGTCGAGAAAGTGGTTTACGCCCAGGCACGGATGATGAGTTACCTGGATGTGTACTGGTTAATGGGCGTGTTGAGCCTGGTGGTACTGCCGGTACCATTTTTGATTCGGCATGCCCGGTCTAAAGTCCCTGCGCCAGCACCCGGTTGAGTGCACGCGGCTTTAAGGAGGGGCGCAGGGGGTGTCAAATGCTGTCGTATCTACGCTCGGTTATGCGGCATTGAAAACAGGCTCGGGATGCTCATTCACAACCCGTGAACTCCGCTTGCCGCCTGTTTTCGCCTTGCCTGACCTTCGCTCGAAAACATTTCGTACAGACCCTAGGGGCATCGATCCGTGTGTCCATCGGCAGTGGGAGGCCTGCTTTTCATTTGCAGGGCAAGTGTGCCAATGGCCACACCTGCTGCAGCGGCGCCCGCAATGGGGATATAGGCGAGCCCGAAATGGGTAATCACCCAGCCTGCACCTATGCCTCCCAACGCCGTTCCGAGGTTGAACGACGCAATATTAAGCCCTGAAGCCACTGCACTGGACTGCGGAGTGTAGTGGTGTGCCAGGCGCAGCATGCGCAGGGTCGACATGGTCACTATGGCAAAGAACACCACTCCCAATAGCCCCACCAGCGTTAACGTGGCGATCATTGAATCGCCCCAGAGGTACAACCCCGACAGATTAAGCATCAATGCCGTCAACCCGCCGAGCAAACATCGATCGGCGTCGAAGGCATCCACGAGATAGCCCCCCAGCAAATTGCCGAGAATGGAGCAGATACCGAACACCAGCATCGCCAGGCTCAGAACCTGCGGCGGGACACGGGTGATGTCCAGCAGGAACGGCGATACGAAGGTAAAGAATGAAAAAGTCGCCACGCTCACCAGCATCGCGATCGTGGCAGCCCCCAACAGTTCAGGGTGCAACAGGGCCGCGAGGCTTTGTTTCAGGTCTGTGGTGCGGGGACTTGCGCAACGGGGTTGCTGGCGCATCAGCAGCACCAGGCCCAGGGTGCTGATCAGGCCCAGGCCGCCGATGGCCAGGAACACCATGCGCCATGACCAGTAGCTGCCGAAGAAGGTGCCCAGAGGCACGCCAAAGGCGATTGAAAGGGTCAGGCCCATCCATACCAGCGATAGCGCTCGCCCTGCGCGCACCGGGTCGACCAGTTTGACCGCCGCGTTGGAGGCCACGGCCATGAATACCCCATGCGCGAGGCCGATGATGAAACGCACGCCATGCAAGGTCAGTACATCGGGCGCCAGACTGATGGCCACGCTGCCGGCGGCAAGCACGCCGAGGGTCAGCAACAAGACGGTTTTGTCGCGCCAGTTGGCCAACAGGGCCGTGATGATCGGGGCGCCGATGGCTGCGCCCAAGGCATAGGCGGCGATGGCTGAGCCAACTTGGGAGATGGACTCATGCAAGTCCATCGAGATCGCCGACACCAGGCCGGCAACAACGAATTCGGACAGGCCGAAGGTAAAAGTACAGAGCGAAAAAATGTAGATGACGGCTGGCATAAAGACTCGGTTGTGGGGGAGGGGCGCAACCCGTTAATGCAAAGGTGGAGGGGATAGTGCGGCGCCAAGAGTGAGATGAGAAATACTTTAAAAGTCTCTGTTTAATACTATTGGCGGGGCTTGGTTGCTTTTTGATGGCGCGAGTATTGATCCGCGGTGAATGGCTGGTTTAGTTGTGATGTTCGGCGGGTTGGCGTATCACGGGGCGGCACGATCCTGAATAACAGGTCGATTACTCAAGTATCGGTTTTTCTCGCTGACAGCTGCAGGCGCTTGCCAATAGACGTGAAAGTAATTTGCTTTATCGGTCGGCTCGCCAATGTTTGCTGGAGCTTTTTAACGGGGGGCAAGTGAATCTCGGTTCATAACCATTATCTGCACCGTTGATGACGGCCGGGCCGCCAGGTTATTGATCCCGCGCACTGGCGTCGCGAGCTTGAACAGCCTGCTGGCACTCTAACTGACCCGGGCGGCCAGCATCCCCTCGACCCGGGGACCGGCGTTGAAGTCGAGCATGGAAATGAAGCTGTCCATCAACGGTGATTGGTTGTCGGTGTTCCAGCTCATATACAGGCCGATGGCCGGGTTGGGGGAGGCGGTCACGGAGTTGATCCGGCGGAACAGGACCTTGTCGCGCATGATTGAGCCGGCAATCGACTCAGGCACCAGGGCAACGCCGAAACCGCAGGCCACCAAGCCGATCAAGGTCTGGATCTGCGCAGCCTCCTGCACCACCCTGGGGTAAAAACCGGCGGCTTCACACAAGGCGATCAACTGACTGTGGTAGCCGATGCCCAGGGCTTGGGGGGTGAATACGAAGTCTTCCCCGGCGAAATCCCTCAAGTCGATCCGACCTTCCTTCGCCTTCGGGTGATCGGCGGGCATCGCCATCACGATCTCTTCGTCCAGCAGCAGGCGCGACTCGACGTTTTGCGCCGAGATCGGCAACTTGCGCATGAAGGCAATATCCGCTTCTCCCGACACAATGGCCCTGGCCTGGCTGGAAGAAGGCATCTCCTTGATGATCAACTGGACTTTGGGGTAGGACTCGCGGAACTGGCGCAAGGTACTGAGCAGTGACTCGTAGTAGGCGATCGACAACGCAGTCACCGTGAGTTTGCCGGCAATGCCCTGGGACACCTGGCGGGCGTGTTCGATGCCCAGTTCCAGCTCCTTCAACGTGCTGTAGGCAGTGTTCAGGAATGCATCGCCAGCCGGGGTCAGCTTGACCCCGCGTTTATTGCGCGTGAACAGACTGAACCCCAGTTTGTCTTCCAGCCGGTTGATGGCCTGGCTCAACGGGGGCTGGGCCATATGCAGGCGAATGGCCGCCTTGTTGAAATTCAGCTCTTCAGCCACGGCGATGAATTGGCGTAGCAGGCGGGTTTCGATCATTTCTTCTGTTCCTTCATTGAACTGATCTGTGGGCTGGGTGCGGCAATGGTAGCGGTAAACAGGCGCTCGACTAAGGCATAAACATCGCCAAGTTGTAGGTTTGATCCAAAAACGTGCAAGCGCTGTCGAGCAGGCCTGAATGCCGTGGGCACGTTTGCGTATGGGCCTTGGGATAAATAATCGTCAGGGGATCATTTGGATTGAACATCAGCTTGATAGGCCGCATGTATCAACTTGCGTCGCCGTTAGTATTAAACAATGTGCATATACATTGTCAGGCTGAGGCAGCACCCAAGAGCAAACCGATATCTTGATTAACAACGCCGGTCGGGTCGGTTATCAAGCAATTGAAGAGGCCGACCCAACAACTGGAAGTGAATGGAGCTCCATGGTTGGTGGAAAGGCAGAAATGATCAGATAACAGCCTGTCCGACGACACCTACAGACTCTCAGGGTCGCCAAAGAACATCTGAATTCGCGAGCGCAACCAGCGCTCCCCGGGGTCGTTGTCCTGGGCGCCGCGCCATGCCATGTGCAGTTCAAAGGCCGGGGTGTCCAGCGGCGGGTCTTCGGCGCGAACGCCGCCGGCGGCGGTCAGGGCTTCGGCGGTGTAATCCGGCACGGTGGCGATGATGTCGGTGCCGGCGAGCAGGGTACTCAGGCCGTTGAACTGCGGTACGGCCAGCACGACGTGGCGCTTGCGGCCCATTTTTTCCAGCTCGGTGTCCATAAAGCCGCTGAGGTCGCCGGCAAATGAAACCAGGGCATGGGGCCGGGCACAGAAGTCATCCAGGCTTAACGGGCCGGGCACTGTGTCGGCGCGCAACAGTTTGGGCTTGCTGCGGCGCAATACCTTGCGCTTGGCATTGGCCGGCAGGTCGCTGGTATAGCTGACACCCACGGAAATTTCACCGGAGGCCAGCAGCGGCGGCATCAGGATGTAGTTGACCCGGCGCACCACCAGCACGATCCCCGGCGCTTCTGCCCGCAAGCGCTTGAGCAGCATGGGCAGCAGCGCAAATTCCACATCATCCGACAGGCCAATCCGGAATACCGAGGTGCTGGTGGCCGGGTTGAATTCCGAGGCGCGGCTCACGGCCGTGGAAATTGAATCCAGGGCCGGAGACAGCAGGGCAAAAATCTCGATCGCTCGGGCCGTAGGCTCCATGCTGCGCCCGGTGCGCACAAACAAAGGGTCGTCGAACAGGTTGCGCAGGCGTGAAAGTGCCGCACTGATTGCCGGTTGCCCCAGAAACAGTTTCTCGGCGGCGCGGGTCACACTGCGCTCATGCATCAGGGTTTCGAAGACGATCAGCAAATTCAGATCGACGCGACGCAAGTCGTTACGGTTCATCTGGCAGGCTTCACAGGCGGTTCAACGGTGAGGTAGGTAACGGATCTTACTGGCAAAACTCGTAAATCGACACACGGTAGATTGGCTTTCTGCGTTTTTACTGGCCGCAGTGCTGTTTGCCAGCGGACAAAATGCCTGCGGATCAATGTCAGGCATGTCGACTATTAATGCTGTCTGTTAGTCTTGCGCACAAAGCCCGGATAAAGTCCGTGGCATTAGCGATTAATTAGGCGAGGTTTGTAATGTCGCGCACGATCCGTTTTCACAAGTTTGGCCCGGCCGAGGTACTCACGTGCGAAGAGCACGAGGTCGCTGCGCCTGCGGCCGGGGAAGTGCAGGTGCGTGTCCAGGCTATTGGTATCAGCTGGTATGACGTGCTCTGGCGGCAGAACCTGGCCCCGAGCCAGGCCCGCTTGCCTGCAGGTATCGGCCATGAGATGGCCGGTATTGTCACTGCCCTAGGTGCCGGTGTGGAGGATCTGGCGGTGGGTGACAAGGTCGCCAGCTTTCCCGGACAGAGTGCCAACGACTATCCCACCTATGGCGAGCTGATCGTGATGCCGCGTTCGGCCCTCACTCGCTACCCGGATGTCCTTACCCCGGTTGAGGCCAGTGTGCATTACACGCCTTTGCTGATCGCCTACTTTGCCTATGTCGATCTGGCGCGGGTCAAGCCCGGCCAGACCGTGCTGATCACCGATGCCAGCCACTGCGCAGGGCCTTCGTTCGTGCAGCTGGGCAAGGCGTTGGGGGTCAAGGTCATTGCGGCGACCCGGGATGCTGCAGAGCGTGAAGGTTTGCTGGCCCTGGGTGCAGACAAGGTCATAGTCACCGAGGAGCAGGACTTGCTGATGCAAATCAACAAGATCACTGACAACAAAGGGGTCGACGTTGTACTTGACGGCCTTGGCGGTCCGCAGATGTCGGTGCTGGGTGATGTGCTGGCCCCCCGGGGCAGTCTGGTGCTGTATGGCCTGCAGGGCGGCAACAACACCCCGTTCCCGGCCTGTGCGGCGTTCCAGAAGAACATCCAGTTCTTTGTTCACTGTATCGGTAACTTCACCGGCAAGCCGGAGCTGGGCATTGCCCAGGATGAAGAAGCCATGCAACGGGCGCTGCGCGAGATCAACCAGTTGACCGCCGACCGGGTGCTGTTGCCACTGGAAGTGCGGGTGTTCCCTTTTGAAGAGTTCGTAGAGGCCCATCGCTACATGGACGATTGCCCATGCCGTGGGCGGGTCGCCTTGCAACTGACCGACGCCTGAAACTGCCAGCGCCCCCCAGTGCAAGGCTAAGGGACGTTGATTTCACCCCGTAGTCTGCATCGCTGGCAAGCCAGACTCCCACAGGGAGAGTCGACCGGGTTGAGTCTGCAGGAGCGGGCTTGCCCGCGGTGCGGGGTCGGACGCAGCACCCCGTAGTCTGCATCGCTGGCAAGCCAGACTCCCACAGGGAGAATTGACCGGGTTGAGTCTGTAGGAGCGGGCTTGCCCGCGATGCGGGATCGGACGCAGCACCCGGTGATCGGCATCGCTGGCAAGCCAGGCTCCCACAGGGAGAATTGACCGGGTTGAATCTGTAGGAGCGGGCTTGCCCGCGATGCGGGGTCAGACGCAGCACCCCGTGGTCAGCATAGGGATAGTTGACCGGGTTGAGTCTGCAGGAGCAGGCTTGCCCGCGATGCGGGGTCAGACGCAGCACAAGGTGGTCTGCATCGCTGGCAAGCCAGACTCCCACAGGGAGAATTGACCGGGTTGAATCTGTAGGAGCGGGCTTGCCCGCGATGCGGGGTCGGACGCAACATCTGCGTCAGCGCCCACTGATTTTTGATTAACAACCCGCACCACTCATCCAATAGGGTTTGCCAGAGCACCGGGCAAACTGATATCTGTACGCATATCCAGTATTCGACACCAGTGGTTTGTCCTGCCCGTGATTTCCGATCCTCTTGAAGATCCGCTTTATTACCTGAAGAATTTCCAGCACGTGCTCGGCTGGATCGCGACCCGCTACAGCGATGTCCTCAGTACCGAAGAGCAGCAATTCATCGCCGGTTTTGCCCTGTTGCCCAATGCCTCCCAGGCGCTCTGGGTGCGCATGATCATGCGTAAGGGGCAGCACTTTCGCGCAAGCAAGCTCGACTACCCGGAAATCGGTGATTGCGCGCAGGCGGCTGCGCCTCTGCTGGCTCTGGGCTGGCTGGATGACCAGGCGCCCCTGGCCCTGGCCGAGGTGTTTGAAGTGCTGACCAAGCCGGAAATCCAGGCACGGTTCAGCGCTCATCTCACCCGGCCCAAGGGTAAAAAAACCGATTGGCTGCAGGACCTGGCCGGCGACTTTCCGCAAATACAGAGCCTGTGTGCATGGCACCCCACGCTGCAAGAACCCCTTTACAGCCTCGGCAACCGGGCGCTGGGGGATCGCCTGCGGCTGATGTTCTTTGGCAATCTCAGTCAGGGCTGGTCAGATCTGGTGTTGGCCGACCTGGGGCTGTTCACCTACGAAAAGGTTGATATCAGCCCCGAGTCACGGGCCTTGCGCTGCCGGGCCGATATTGACGGTTATCTGCATCTTTATGCCTGTCGCGAACAGTTTGAAAGTGCTGGAGATGTGAGTGCCGTGCTGCCAGCGGTGCTGGACTACGTGGCAGATAACCCCTGGCTGCAACGACGCAGGGCGCGCTTGCTGTTCCAGTTCGGCCAGCACCACGAACGGGCAGGGGAGCTGGCCCGGGCACTGGAGGTTTACCAGCACTGCGGGCACCCCGAGGCGCGCCTGCGCATGATCCGGGTACTTGAATTGCTGGAGCAATACCCGCAGGCCATGACCCTGGCAGACGCTGCGCAAGGTGCGCCGTTCAACGACGCCGAGCATCAGCAATTGCAGCGCATGCTCCCGCGGCTGCGACGCAAGCTCGGACTGCCGGCGCTGGTGCGAACCAAACCCAGCCCCCCTGAACGGTTGGACCTGAGCCTGGAGCGCCTTGAGGCAACCTCGGTCGAGTTCATGGTGGTGGCACATCTGCACACGCCGGACGAGCCCGTGCATTACGTTGAAAACACCTTGATCAACGGGCTGTTTGGCCTGTTGTGCTGGCCGGCCATTTTTGCACCGCTGCCCGGGGCATTTTTTCACCCGTATCAAAGCGGCCCGGCTGATTTGCTGGAGCAAGACTTCTACCTGCGTCGGGCCGAGCTGTTCGAAGCCTGTCTGGCGCAGCTGGACAGTGGCCAGTACCTGAAGACTGTCCGCGATGCGTATAGCGCCAAGTTCGGTGTGCAATCACCCTTTGTGGCCTGGAACTATCTGAGCGAGGCGCTGCTGGAAGACGCACTGACCTGCCTGCCGCCCGCGCACTTGAAGGTCTGGTTCCTGCGCCTGCTGCAGGACATCAAGGCCAACCGCTCGGGCATGCCGGACTTGATCCAGTTTTGCCCGGCGCAAAAAACCTACCGCATGATCGAGGTCAAAGGCCCGGGTGACCGTTTGCAGGACAACCAGCTGCGCTGGCTGGACCTGTGCGAGCAACATCAAATGCCCGTGACCGTCTGTTACGTGCAATGGCAGGACCCGGGCCCTTGAACTATCGGGTGGCAGTCCGTGCCCTGTGCGAGTTCACGGCCAAGGTCGGCGATCTGGACTTGCGCTTCACCCCGTCACCTACGGCCCAGCAGGGAATTGCCGGGCATCGCACCGTCGCTTCCCGACGCAGTGCCGGGTACCAGGCCGAGTTGAGCCTGGAGGGGCAGTTCGGCGCATTGACCGTACGCGGCAGGGCGGACGGCTATGACCCGTCGGGCAATGTGCTGGAGGAAGTCAAAACCTATCGCGGCGATTTCACGGCGATACCGGCCAATCACCGTCAATTGCACTGGGCCCAGTGCCGGGTTTACGGCTGGTTGCTCTGTCAGAGCCTGCAGTTGCCCGAGGTCAATCTGGCACTGGTGTATTTCGATATCGTCAGCGAGCAGGAAACCCGGCTCCAGGAAACCTGGAGCGCCGAGCGGCTGCAGGATTTTTTCAATCAGCAATGCAGGTTGTTTTTGACCTGGGCCGATCAGGAAATGGCCCATCGTGAAGCGCGGGATGCGGCGGCCCGCAGCCTGGCGTTTCCTCATCCACAGTTTCGTACCGGGCAAAGGGCTCTGGCCGAAGCGGTGTACAAGACCGCCAGCGGCGGGCGCTGCCTGATGGCCCAGGCGCCCACCGGCATTGGTAAAACCATCGGTACGCTATTCCCCTTGGTCAAGGCCATGCCGGCCCGGGAACTGGACATATTGCTGTTTCTGACGGCCAAGACCCCCGGGCGCAAGCTGGCCCTGGATGCCGCTCAGGTGCTTTATCCGCGAGCTGCCAACCCGGCGCTACGGGTTTTGGAACTGGTGGCCCGGGACAAGGCCTGTGAATACCCGCAGAACGCCTGCAATGGTGAATCCTGCCCGTTGGCCAAGGGTTTTTATGACCGCTTGCCGGCAGCGCGGCTGGCGGCTGTCGCACAGTCGCCGCTGGACCAGCAGACCCTGCGCGAGGTGGCCCTGGCCCATCAGGTCTGCCCGTATTACCTGAGCCAGGAAATGGCACGCTGGGCCGACCTGATCATTGCCGATTACAACTACTACTTCGATTTCACGGCCTTGCTTTATGGCCTGGCCCAGGCCAACCAGTGGCGGGTCGCGACCCTGGTGGACGAGGCGCACAACCTGGTGGAGCGCGGGCGCCAGATGTACAGCGCCAGTCTGCACCAGCAAACCCTCAATAGCGTGCGCCAGGATGCCCCGCCAGCGCTGGACAAGGTATTCAAGCGCCTCAATCGGGAATGGAATGCCCTGCACAAAGACCAGCCAGGGCCTTATCAGGTGCACGGGCAATTGCCGGCTAAATGGCTCAATGCCTTGTCCGGCTGCATCACCGCCATTGGCGACTACCTTAACGATCACCCCCAGGGGCTGAGTGGAAAACTGCAAGGCTTCTACTTTGAAGCCCTGCAATTCAACCGGGTGGCGGAGTTGTTTGATGCGCATTTCCTGTTCGACGTGAGCCTGGTTGAAGGCGGCAAAAAACGCCTGTCACAACTCAACCTGCGCAATATTGTGCCGGCGCTCTTTATCGGCCCGCGACTGGCCAGTGCGCAGAGCAATGTGCTGTTTTCCGCCACCCTCAGCCCGCGGAGCTATTACACCCACTTGTTGGGGCTGCCCACTGATGCGGTGTGGATCGATGTGGAATCGCCGTTTCAGGCCCGGCAACTGGCGGTACAGGTAGTCAGCCGGATATCCACCCGCTTTGTGCATCGCCAGGCCTCGCTGGAGCCCATCGTGGAGCTGATCTGCGGGCAATTCACCCGGCGCCCCGGCAACTATCTGGCCTTTTTCAGCAGCTTTGATTACCTGCAACAGGTGGCCGGGTTGCTCGCCGAGCGCTATCCGCACATTGCCCAGTGGTCCCAGGCACGGGGCATGGATGAAGCAGCGCGCCAGGGGTTTCTCGATCAATTCACGCTCTCGGGGCAGGGCATTGGCTTTGCGGTGCTGGGCGGGGCGTTTGGCGAAGGCATCGATTTACCCGGTGCACGGTTGATCGGTGCCTTTGTCGCGACCCTGGGGCTGGCGCAGTTGAACCCGGTCAACGAGCAGATCAAGCAGCGCATGGGTGCCCTGTTCGGTGCCGGGTATGACTACACCTACCTGTATCCGGGGGTGCAAAAAGTGGTGCAGGCGGCAGGGCGGGTGATTCGCACCCAGGATGATCAGGGCACGTTGTTTCTGATTGATGACCGGTTTGCCGAGCCCAAGGTGCAACAGCTGTTCCCGCGCTGGTGGCAGTTGGGTTGAGAGCGCAACCTTGTGGCACACTGCTGAGCCTGTGGTGCATGACGCGCCTTGTCCAAGCAGTGGAGTTTTATCGATGAGCATCAAACGTTTCGGTACCGGCGCAGTAGGCGCAGGTGGTCAGCCTTTACCTTTCGCCCGCGCTGTTGAAGCCGATGGCTGGCTGCATGTGTCGGGTCAGGTGGCCATGGAAAACGGCGAAATCATCAACGGCGGCATCGTTGAACAGACCCACAAGACCATGCAAAACCTGATCGCGATTCTTGAAGAAGCCGGCTATGGCCTTGAAGACGTGGTCCGCGCTGGCGTGTGGCTGCAGGACCCGCGGGACTTCTGGAGTTTCAACAAGGTGTTTGCCTCGTATTTCAAAAGCGAACACGCCCCGGCCCGCGCCTGTGTCCAGGCGATGATGATGGTGGATTGCCGGGTCGAAATCGACTGCATCGCCTACAAGGCCAAGCGCTAAACCCAGGCTCGCGATCAATATAAAATGTGAGGAGTCGAGTGTGTCGATGACGTTGAACAATGCCCAAGTACTCAAAGGTGCTGCCAACCCCGCCGACCATCTGGTGCGTGATGTCAGTTTGCCGGCGCTGGTGATTCACCGGGCTGCACTGGAACACAATATTCGCTGGATGCAGGACTTCGTCAGCCGCAGCGGCGCAGAGCTGGCGCCCCACGGCAAGACCAGCATGACCCCGGCATTGTTTCGCCGCCAGCTGGCGCAAGGCGCCTGGGGTATAACCCTGGCCAGTGCAGTGCAGACCTGCACGGCCTATGCCGGGGGTGTGCGCCGGGTACTGATGGCCAATCAATTGGTCGGCCGCGCCAATATGGCGTTGATCGCCGGTTTGCAACAAGACCCGGCCTTCGAATTTCATTGCATGGTTGATCACCCGGATAACGTCCAGGCGCTGGGGGCTTTTTTTGCCGAGCGTGGTCAGCGTCTGAACGTGATGATCGAATACGGTGTGGTGGGCGGCCGTTGTGGCTGTCGTACCGAGCAAGAAGTGCGGGCCCTGGCTGCTGCGATCAAGGCACAACCGGCCCTGGCGCTGACCGGCATCGAAGGCTACGAAGGGGTGATACACGGCGAGCAGGCGGTCAGCGGGATTCGCGCGTTTGCCGCTTCCCTGGTACGCCTGGCCCTTGAACTGCAACGTGACGGCGCCTTTGCGCTGGACAAGCCGATCGTCACGGCCTCGGGCTCTGCCTGGTATGACCTGATTGCCGAAGGTTTCGCCGCCGAGGCGGCCAGCGGGCGTTTTCTGAGCATTCTGCGCCCCGGCAGTTATGTGGTGCACGATCACGGGATCTACAAAGACGCCCAGTGCTGCGTGCTGGACCGTCGCAGCGACTTGCACGAGGGCTTGCGCCCGGCGCTGGAAGTCTGGGCCCATGTGCAATCGTTGCCGGAACCGGGCTTTGCGGTGATTGCCCTGGGCAAGCGCGATGTGGCCTACGATGCGGGGCTGCCGATGCCGTTAAAGCGTTACCGCGAAGGGGTATTGCCGGCCGTGGGTGATGACGTCAGTGCCTGTACGGTCACGGCGGTCATGGATCAGCACGCGTTCATGACGATCGCTGCGGGCACTGAACTGAAGGTGGGCGACATCATCAGCTTCGGTACCTCGCACCCTTGCCTGACGTTCGACAAATGGCGCACGGGCTGCCTGGTGGACGAGCAACTGAATGTGGTCGAGAGCCTTGAAATAGTGTTCTGAAACCAGCGCACCAGGCTTGTGTAGGAGCGAGCTTGTCTCGCGAGCTTTTGTGCCGCTAACAGCTCGCGAGGCAAGCTCGCTCCTACAGGTTTGGTGGTGTTTCAGTCGCGGTAGAACACCTGTACCAGGTGATAGCCGAACTTGCTTTTGATCGGTCCGTGCACCACCCGCAACGGCTTTTTGAAGATGATCTGGTCGATAACGCCAACCATCTGCCCCGGACGAACCTCACCCAAATCCCCCCCACGCTTGCCTGACGGGCAGGTGGAGAATTTTTTCGCCAGCACATCGAAGGCTTCGCCCTTGGCGATGCGTTGCTTGAGCGATTCGGCTTCTTCGGCGGTTTTCACCAGGATATGGCGGGCTTGAGCTTTCATGGGGCGTATACCTTGAAACTGTGGGGCAGATTGCGCGGCCGCGGATTATGCCTGAGTTTTGCTGTTGTAGCGCGGCAGGTACAGGCGTACGCAGGTACCACTGTCGATTTCGCTGCTGATGGTCACATGACCGCCGGACTGCTGGGCAAAGCCGTAAATCATCGATAACCCCAGGCCGGTGCCCTGGCCTACAGGCTTGGTGGTGAAAAAGGGGTCGAAAGCCCTGGCCAGAATCTGCGGGGACATGCCGGTGCCGTTATCACAAACCTCCAGCAGTACATACTCGCCGGATTTGACCGGTTCCAGACTTTGCAGGTCACTGGTATCCAGGTGGCTGTTGGCGGTCTTGACCACCAGTTTGCCGCCGTCGGGCATGGCATCGCAGGCGTTGATAATCAGGTTGAGCAGGGCGCTTTCAAGCTGGCCGGTATCGGTATTGACGGCCCAGATGTCCTGGCCCAGATCGACCTGCAGGTCGATGTGGGCACCCTTGGTACGACTGAACAGCTCCTGCAGTGAGCTCACCAGGGCATTAGGGTCCAGAGGTTTGCGATCCAGCGACTGGCGGCGGGAAAACGCCAGCAGACGATGGGTCAGGGCGGCTGCCCGTTGCGCTGAAGCGACGGCGGCATCGGTGAAGCGGACTATTTCGTCACTGCGCCCGGCCGCGATATAGCGCTTGGCCAGGTCCAGGCTGGCGATGATACCGGTCAGCATGTTGTTGAAATCATGGGCTATACCGCCGGTCAGCTGGCCAACGGCTTCCATTTTTTGCGCATGCCGCAGGGTGTCTTCAATCCTTTCGCGCTCGATCATCTCGCGCTGCAGTTGATCGTTGGCCTCGGCCAGGGCCTGGGTGCGTTCCGTGACACGCTCTTCAAGGGTGTCATTGAGCTCGCGCAAGGCCTGCGCCGTACGCTTGATGGACGTGCGGCGCCTGGAGGTCTGAACCGCAACCATCAAAATCCCGGCCACCTTGTGCGTCTCATCGAAAACGGGACTGAAGGTCAGGTCAAGCCACAGCTCGGTTGCCAGATACTGGTCCGGAAGCACGTAGTACTGGTCAAGATAGGAGCGGCTTTCACCGGCCAGTACGGCCTCGATAATCGGCTGGCTGTATTCACGGAACTCCGGCCAGCAGCGCTGCATGGGCTGACCAAAGGCGCCCGGGTGCTTGTTACCCGCCAGCGCTGCAAAACTGTCGTTGTAGATCTGGGTCAATTGCTCGCCCCAAAACAGCAACATCGGCAGCGGGGAGTTGAGTACAAGCTGTGCGCTGGTGCGCAAGCTCTGAGGCCATTTTGCGACTTCACCCAAGGGGCTGCGGGCTAATGCCCCACGTTGGCTGACAGAAAATACGGCGCTCATGGATAAGTCCCGAGATTGAATCTGAAAATGTACCTATTAAAGGCTGAGTGAAGGCTAAAGGCTATCATTGGTACTAACAAGTCCGGCTTAGACAGTACGACTAAGGTCGAGTGAGGCTCAGGCTTGGCCTTTCGTACAATTGCGCTCTCATTTTTGATCGAAGAATCCCGTTTGGGTCGTTAACCCCAGGCGCGTCTTCGATTGTTTCTGTTTTGCGCGTCATTCGCTGCTGGAGCTTGTCCATGGTTGTCCCTTTTTCATTGTTGACGCATTGCCGGGTTGCACGTGTCGGCGCACTGGCGGTGTGTACCGGTATTGCAACACAGACCCAGGCTGGCGGGTTCATTGAAGACAGCAGCGCCAGGCTGGAAGCGCGAACGGTGTATTTCAACCGTGATTTCCGTGATGGCAGCACTTCAAACCCCCAGGGCGCCTCCAAGCGTGACGAGACGGCTCAAGGCTTTATTCTCAATCTGCAATCGGGCTACACAGAAGGCACGGTGGGCTTCGGGCTCGATGCCTTGGGCATGTTGGGGCTGAAAATCGACTCCAGCCCCGCTGACAGCAACAGTGGCTTGCTACCTTCGACCGGCAGTGATCCCCGTCGTTCCAAGGATCAGTACGCCAAATTCGGCCTGACCGGAAAAATGCGGGTATCGCACAGCGTTCTGAAGTACGGGGCGTTGCTGCCGGACCTGCCATTGCTCAAGTACAACGACGGCCGTCTGCTGCCAACCATGTTCAATGGCGCGATGCTGGAGTCCCGGGAATTGAGCGACCTGAAGTTCACGGCCATGCGCCTTGATCGCTATACCGCACGGGACTCCACCGACGCTCAGGACCTGCGCCTGAACTGCAAGAACAAGCGTTATGCCTGCAATATCACTGCCGACCATTTCAATATGTACGGCCTGGACTACAAGGTGAACGAGCGGCTGACAGCGCAATACCACTATGCCGAACTGGAGGACATCTACCGCCAGCAATTTATCGGGATAGTGGCCAGTCAGCCTGTGGGTTCGGGCGTCGTGTCGGCCGATGTACGTTTGCTCAAGAGTGATGACGCCGGTTCGGCCAAGGCCTCGACCATTGATAACCGGGCGCTTGGAGCCCTGTTCAGCTACGCATTGGCCGGTCATAAATTCAGTGCCGGCTGGCAGCGCATGAATGGTGACACCTCGATGCCGTACCTGGATGGCAGCAACCCATATCTGGTCAACTACCTTCAGGTCAACGACTTCGCCAATGCCCAGGAGCGTTCGTGGCAGCTGCGTTATGACTATGACTTCAAGGCGGTGGGCATTAACGGATTGTCGTTCCTGACCCGTTACGTCAATGGTGACCACATCAAAGTGGTTGGCCGTAGCGAAGAAGGCAAAGAGTGGGAACGCGACAGCGAGCTCAAATACATAGTGCAAAGCGGCAGGTTCAAGGACGTCAGCCTGCGTTTGCGCAATGCCACCTATCGCACCAACTACGCGCAGTTCGCCCGCGATGTTGATGAGACCCGCCTGATCGTCAGCTATAACCTGTCGATCTGGTGATACCACGCCCCTCAACCCTGTAGGAGCGAGCTTGCTCGCGAGCTTTTCAACCAAACCGCGAAGAGCTCGCGAGACAAGCTCGCTCCTACAGAGGTCGGGGTGTGATCAGTCCAGTTGATGGCGGTAGGGCAGGTCCGGCCCGGTTTTGCTGCAGGTCAGCGCCGCCGCGCGGCTGGCGAAGTCCAGCAGGGCGCCGATCTGGTTTTTGCTCAACTGTTGCAAACCTTCAATCGAGTCCAGTCCATGCTCGGTCAGCCAGGCAATCACTGCCGCCTGAAAGGTATCGCCCGCACCCACGGTGTCGGCAACCTTTACTGCACTGGCCGCAACCCTCTGATGGCCATGCTCGCTGAATACGCTGGCGCCCTGGCCTCCACGGGTCAAAAACACCAGTTGGCAGCGCTGGCCCAGCCATGACCGGGCTATCTGTTGCGGGTCTTGCCCCGGGTACAGCAGTTCGAGATCTTCATCACTGACTTTGATCAGGTCGGCATAGGGGATCAGTTGCTTGATCCGCTGACGCCAGATCTCTATATCCGGCTCCGGGTTGAGTCGCACGTTCGGGTCGAGGCTGATCAGGCGCCGTCCGCTTTCGCGTCTGACCAGTGCCAGCAGGGTGTCGGCAACGGGTTGCACCACCAGAGAGAACGACCCGACATGGATGCCCCGTATCTGCGTGCTTAGCTGCGGCAGATGATGGAGTTGCAGTTGCCGGTCGGCGCAGCCTTCGCCGCGAAAGCTGTAGGCGGGCGCACCCTTGGCGTCCAGCGCGACCATGGCCAGGGTGGTGGGAGCGTCCATATCCAGTAAAAACGCCTGGCTGACGCCTTCCTCGCTCAGTACCTGCTTTAACCGACGGCCAAGGTAATCGGTGGACAACCCGGCAAACATGCCGGCTTCGACGCCCAAGCGCCGCAGGCCCACGGCGACGTTGAACGGCGAACCTCCGGCAAGCGCCTTGAAGTCCACTTTGCCCGCCTGTTGGCTGCTGTCTGCCTGGGCAAAAAAATCAAACAGCGCTTCACCACACACCAGATACATAGCATTCACTCGGATAAGGCCGCGACCTGTAGACGGTAGCGCACATAGGATTGTTCATAGGCCGCGACGTTTTTGGCGTCGGGCCTGGTTTCGCTGGCGTGGTCAAGGCGCACGCAGCGTTGGCACAGCTGCTCAAGGCTGTCGGCACCTGTACACCATGCCGCCTGAATGGCTGCGCCCAGTGCCGCGGCTTCACTTTGTTCGGCACAGATGACCCGGGTGTCCATGATATCGGCCACGATCTGGCGCCACAGCGGGCTTTTCGAGCCACCGCCGACCAGCAGGATGGTGTGGCTTTGCAAGCCGTTGCGGCGCAGCAGGTCAAGACCATAACGCAAACCGAAGGTGGTGCCCTCGATTGCTGCCCGGCAAAAATTGGCCTGGTTCAGGTTGGTCAGGGTCAGGCCGTGGAAACTGCCGGTGGCGTCGGGCAGGGCGGGCACCCGTTCACCGTTGAGAAACGGCAGCAGGCTGACGCCTTCGGCGCCTATCGGTGCCTGGCCGGCCAATTGATTGAAGGCATCCAGGGACAGGCCAAACAGTTCGCGTATGGCGCTGGTGACATTGGTCAGGTTGAGGGTGCAAATCAGCGGCAGCCAGCCACCGCTGGACGAGCAAAAATTGGCAACCGCTGGCTCCGGGCTGGCCTGGGGCTGCGGGTCAAAGGCGTAGACGGTGCCGGATGAGCCGAGGCTCATGGTGATGATCCCGGGTTGGATATTGCCGGTGCCTATGGCCCCCAGCATATTGTCGCCGCCGCCGCTGCAGACCACTGCCTCGGGGTTGAGGTCCAGCAAGCGGGCAATTTCAGGCCGCAGCGTGCCTGCAGCGGCACGGGATTCGATCAGCTCGGGCAATGCTCGTTCCAGGCGCCCCTCGGGGTCGATATAACGCAGGATGTCGAGGTCCCACTGCCGGGTGCGCACGTTGAAATAACCGGTGCCGGAGGCATCGCCGTATTCACTGCAGTAACGGCCGGTCAGCCAGAAATTCAGATAGTCATGGGGCAACAGGATATGGGCGATGCGCTCAAACACTTGCCGATGGTGGTGGCGGGTCCAGAGCAGCTTGGACACCGTATAGCCGGGAGCTATTACCAGCCCCAGGCGTTGCAGTGAGCCGGCCTCACCGCCCAGCCACTCGAGCAGTTGGCGGTTTTCAGGGGTGGACTCGGTGTCGCACCAGAGTTTGGCCGGGCGCAGCACAGTGCCATGTTCATCCAGCAGCACCAGCCCGTGTTGCTGACCGCTGACCCCGATACCACGGATTTGCTGACCGCTGACTCCGGCGGCCGCCAGCGCCTGTTGCGTGGCTGTCGTCAGGGCCTGCAACCATTGGCCGGTGTCCTGCTCGCGGCGACCGTGCTCACCCTGAATCAGCGTGTGCGGCGCCGAGCCCTGACCCAGAACCTGACCGCTCTGGCTGTCCAGGATCAGCGCCTTGGTACCCTGGGTGCCGCAATCGATACCGAGAAATAAGTGATTCATGGGGCGTTGACCTAATCAGAATCCGGAGAAATACCGCAAACCCTAAAACCACTGCTATCTCAATTGTAGGAGCGAGCTTGTCTCGCGATGGCCTCGAGAGCGTCGTGTTCAACTTGTAAAAACGCGTTATCGATAACAATCATCGCGAGACAAGCTCGCTCCTGCAGGAGGGCAGCACGGCATTGCGGCTGAACAGTTCAGAGCTGTACCAGCTGTTCCAGGGTGGCGGTTACCCCCACCTCTCGCAAACTGTTGAGGCACCACTCAAACGCCGCTACAAACTCGGCAGACTGGGCAATGGCTCCGCCAAATATCTCCTCTGCGCCCAGCAAGCGCTGCACGATCAGCGGGTCATCCTTGACCAGCGCCTGACAATAGTCAGCCCTGGGGTCGGGTATGGCATAGGTCTGGCCATTCTCGTCAACCCCCTTGAGATACAGGGCCCAGGCCGCCACCACCAGCGCCGCACGCTTGAGCTCGCGACCATCGGCAATCAAGCGGTTAATGGTCGGTACGATGAATTTGGGGAATTTTGACGAACCATCGGAGCACACGCGCTCCAGCTGGTCGGCGATGGCCTGGTTGGAGAACCGTTGCACCAGGGTGTCTTTGTACGCCGTGAGGTCAATCCCGGGCACCGGCGCCAGTTGCGGGGTCACGTCCAGGTCCATGTAGGCGCGCATATAGGCCACGAACAGCGGGTCATTCATGGTCTCGTGGACGAAACGATAGCCCTTGAGAAACCCCAGGTAGGTCAGCGCCAGGTGACTGCCATTGAGCAGTTTGATTTTCATCTCTTCGTAGGGCGTGACGTCATCGGTCATTTGCACGCCAACGGTTTCCCAGGCCGGGCGGCCAGTGCTGAACTTGTCTTCAAGTACCCACTGGATAAACGGCTCGCAGACCACCGGCCAGGCGTCGTCGATGCCCAGTTGATCGTGCAGTTGCAGGCGATGGGCGTTGCTGGTCATGGGGGTGATGCGGTCAACCATGGCGTTGGGAAAGCTGACATGGGT
Source organism: Pseudomonas sp. 9.1(2019) (assembly GCF_009910445.1). Classification (NCBI taxonomy): domain Bacteria; kingdom Pseudomonadati; phylum Pseudomonadota; class Gammaproteobacteria; order Pseudomonadales; family Pseudomonadaceae; genus Pseudomonas; species Pseudomonas sp. 9.1(2019). Next base: position 192,205 of record NZ_VBWF01000010.1, read on the forward strand.
CGCGATCCAGTCATGCAGGTCGGCATCGCTCAGGGCTGCATAGGCCAGCAGGGCTTTGCGCGCCACGCCGCCGTTGTGGGGCAGGTTATCGCAAGACATCAGGGTAAAGGCGTCCGTACCCGCTGCCCGGCGTCGGGCCAGGGCGGCAAACAGCACGCCAAATACGGTTCGCGGTTGTTTCGGGTGGGCCAGATCCCGCTGAATCCGGGGCAGGGTGGCCATGAATTCGCCGCTGCTGTCGTCGATGCAATAACCGCCTTCGGTAATGGTCAGCGAGACAATCCGGATGTCCGGGCTCGCGAGCTTGTCGAGCACCGCCTCGATACTGTCTTCGGCCAGCAGCATGTCACTGATGGAGCCGATGATGCGGCTTTGGGTGTCGTCGCTGTCGCCCAGTTCGAACAGGGTGTAGAGATAGTCCTGCCCGGCCAGGTCATCGCGCATTTTGCGGTCTTCGGCCCGCAGGCCGATGCCGCAGATGCTCCAGTCCAGGTCGCGGCCCTGATTCATCAGCGCATCGGTATAAAAGGCCTGGTGCGCGCGGTGAAATCCACCGACCCCGATATGGGCTATGCCGTGCCGTCTGTCGCTCGCGAGGTAGGCTGGCTTTTCAACTTTACTGGTCAGGTTATCGAGGTTGCGGCGATTGAGTTTCATGGGTGCGATCTCAAAAAACGTTAGGCAGCAGCGCGCAGCGGGCGGGTGATCGCCAGCCCCTGTGCGTCGAATAGGTGGCAATGTTCACTGTCCAGGTGCAAGTGCAACTGCTCGCCGTACTGGCTCGCCATGTCCCCGCGAATGCGCATGGTCAGCGGTTCGCCGCAGGCAGTAATCACATGGCAATAGGTGTCGCTGCCCAGGCGCTCGCCGACATCGGCGGTGACGGTCAGGGTGCAATCACCGGGTCTGGCCAGGTTCAGGTGTTCCGGGCGGATCCCCAGGGTAACCTCGCCGCCAATGCTCAGTGACGCGCCGCTCAGGGGCAACTGGATACGGGTACCGGCGTCCAGTTCAACTTCGCAGCCTTGGCCATCGACCCGGCTGACCTTGCCTTTGAGGAAGCCCATTTTCGGGGTGCCGAGAAAACCGGCGACAAACAGGTTGACCGGCTGGTGGTACAGATCCAGCGGCGAACCGACCTGCTCGACCTTTCCGGCGTTGAGTACCACCACCTTGTCGGCGAGGGTCATGGCCTCGACCTGATCGTGGGTCACGTAAATCATGGTCGCCTGCAGTTCCTGATGCAGACGCGCCAGTTCCAGGCGCATCTGTACCCGCAGGGCGGCATCGAGGTTGGACAGCGGTTCGTCAAACAGGAAAATCTTCGGGTTGCGCACGATTGCCCGGCCGATTGCCACCCGCTGGCGTTGCCCGCCGGACAGGTGCTTGGGCTTGCGCTCGAGCAAAGGCGCAAGCTCGAGAATACGCGCCGCTTCGTTGACCTTTTTTTCGACTTCGGCTTTGGCCACACCGGCCAGGTCGAGGGCGAACGACATGTTTTTACGCACGGTCATGTGCGGGTACAGGGCGTAAGTCTGGAACACCATCGCCAGATCACGCTTGGCCGGGCTGACTTCGGTGATGTCGCGTCCGTCCAGCTCGATGGTACCGTCAGTCACTTCTTCGAGCCCGGCAATCAGGCGCAACAGAGTGGACTTGCCGCACCCCGACGGGCCGACGAAGACCACGAACTCACGGTCGTTCACTTCAAGGTCGATGCCCTTGATGATCGAGAAACCTTCAAAGCCTTTTTGCAAATTCTTGATTTTCAGGTTGGCCATGATGGGCCTCCAAAGGTGATTTTTATTTGACTGCGCCAAAGGACAAGCCGCGAACCAGCTGTTTCTGGCTGATCCAGCCAAAAATCAGGATAGGGGCACAGGCCAGGGTCGAAACGGCAGACAATTTGGCCCAGAACAAGCCTTCGGGGCTGGAGTAGGAAGCGATCAGCGCGGTCAGTGGCGCGGCGCTGGATGACGTCAGGTTGAGTGACCAGAAGGCCTCGTTCCAGCACAGGATCAGCGACAGCAGCAGGGTCGAGGCCAGCCCGCCCTTGCTGATGGGCAGCAGTACGCGAAGCATTTCCTGCCACAGAGTGGCGCCATCAAGGCGGGCCGCTTCCAGGATGTCCTTGGGGATGTCCTTGAAGTAGGTGTAAATCATCCAGACCACGATCGGCAGATTGATCAGGGTGTAGATGATGATCAGCGCGGTCCGGGTGTCCAGCAGGCCGAAGGATTTGGCCAGCAGGTAAATCGGCATCAGCACCCCCACCGGCGGCAGCATTTTGGTGGAGAGCATCCACAGCAACGTGCCTTTGGTCCGTTTGGTCTCGTAAAAGGCCATGGAGTACGCGGCCGGGATGGCAATCAACATGCTCAGGGCAGTAGCGGTGAACGAGATCACCACCGAGTTCCAGGCGAAGTGGAAATACCCGCTGCGTTCTTCGATGTGCAGGTAGTTCTCCAGGGTCGGAGTGAAAATGAACTGCGGCGGCGTGGCGAATGCGTCGATCTCGGTTTTGAAGCTGGTAAGCACCATCCAGAAGATCGGGAAGAAAATCAGGATGGCGATGGCCCAGGCCAGGGTGCCCAGCAGCAGGCTTTGCAGGCGACGCGATTGTTGCAGTGTCATCACTTGGCCCTCACGGCTTGTCAGTCAGGTTTTTGCCCAGCATGCGCACCAGGATGATGGCTGCGATGTTGGCAATCACGACCGCGATAAGACCACCGGCCGAGGCCATGCCCACATCGAACTGCACCAGCGCCTGGTTGTAGATCAGGTAGGCCAGGTTGGTCGACGCGTAGCCGGGGCCGCCATTGGTGGTGGTGAAGATTTCGGCAAACACCGAAAGTAAAAAGATGGTTTCGATCATCACCACCACGGCGATGGGGCGCGCCAGGTGTGGCAGGGTCAGGTGCCAGAAAATCGCGATGGGGCCGGCGCCATCCAGGCGAGCGGCTTCTTTTTGATCCTGGTCGAGGGACTGCATGGCGGTCATCAGGATCAGAATGGCGAAGGGCAGCCATTGCCACGACACAATGATGATGATCGACAGCAGCGGGTAGTGCGCCAGCCAGTCAACCGGCTGGGCGCCAAACAATTTCCAGACCGCGGCGAGCACGCCGGACACAGGGTGAAAGATCAGGTTTTTCCAGATCAGCGCGCCCACGGTGGGCATGATGAAAAACGGCGAAATCAGCAACACCCGCACAATGCCGCGGCCCATGAACTCACTGGCCTCCAGCAGGGCGCTGATCAACACCCCGAGGACCACACTGATCAGCAATACACTGCCCACCAGCAGCAAGGTATTGGTGGCGCCGGGCAAGAACCCCGAGTCGGTCAGGAAGTAGGTGAAGTTTTCCAGCCCTACAAACTGGTTTTCGCCCGGGTACAGCAGGTTGTAGCGAATCAGCGAAAAGTACAGGGTCATGCCCAGCGGTACGATCATCCACAGCAGCAATAGCGCCACCGAAGGCGTGACCAGGAACCATCCGGGGTTGAACAGCCGTGATTTACGCACCGGCAACGGGGCGTCAATCGCCGGGGTAACAGTCGAAGTGGTCATGGTGAATGGCACCTGTGCTTTTGTGGGCGCTGGCTTGCCTGCGATGGCATCTACTCAATCTGAAAGTCAGATCGGGTTGTTAGCATCGCTGGCAAGCCAGCTCCCACAAATTCGGGAGGCTATCCCGCTTTTATTTTGGGTAACCCGCGCGTTTCATTTCGCGCTCGGTGGTCTGTTGTGCTGCGGCCAGGGCCTGGTCAACCGTCATCTGGCCAATCAGCGCGGCGGAGAACAACTTGCCGACCTGGGTACCCACGGCCTGGAACTCCGGGATGGTGACCAGCTGTATGCCGACGTAAGGCACAGGTTTGAGGGTAGGGTCATTGGGCTTGGCGGCCTTGAGCGATTCCAGGGTCACCTTGGCAAAGGGTGCAGCCTTGAGGTAGGCGTCACTGTAGGTCGAGGCGCGGGTCCCCGGCGGCACATTGGCAATGCCGTCTTTCTCGGCCACCAGTGCCCCGTACTCCCTGGACGTGGCCCAGGTGCTGAAGGTTTTGGCGGCGTCCTTGGCCTTGGAGGTGGTGGGGATGGCCAGCGCCCAGGAATACAACCAGGCGCTGCCTTTGTCGGTCACTGCATGGGGGGCGAAGGTGAAACCGACCTTGTCGGCCACTTTGCTCTGGGTCGGGTCGGTAACGAATGAACCGGCGACGCTGGCATCGACCCAGATCGCGCATTTGCCGCTGTTGAACAGCGCCAGGTTTTCGTTGAAACCGTTGCTGGTGGCACCCGGAGGACCCGAGGTTTTCATGGTGTTGACGTAAAAATTGAGGGCGTTCTTCCACTCGGGGCCGGTAAATTCAGGCTGCCACTTCTCATCGAACCAGCGCGCACCGTAGGCATTGGCGACCGTGCTGATCAGCGCCATGTTTTCACCCCAGCCCGCTTTGCCCCGCAGGCAAATCCCGTATTGCTCTTTTTCGGGTTTGTTCAGGGTTTTGGCGAATTCTGCAATCTGCTCCCAGGTCGGGTGCTCGGGCATGGTCAGCCCGGCTTCCTTGAACAGGTCGGTGCGGTAGTAGGTCATCGAGCTTTCGGCATAAAACGGCAGGGCGTAAAGCGTGCCCTTGACTGACAGGCCATCGCGTACCGAGGGAAATACATCTTCAATGGCGTAGGACGCAGGCAGGTCGTTCATCGGTTCCAGCCAGCCCTTGGCTCCCCAGAGTGCAGCTTCGTACATGCCGATGGTCAGTACATCGAATTGGCCGCCCTGGGTGGCAATGTCTGTGGTGAGGCGTTGGCGCAGTACGTTTTCTTCCAGCACCACCCAGTTCAGCTTGATATCCGGGTGTTCGCTCTCGAAGGTTTTGGCGAGCTTCTGCATGCGGATCATGTCGCTGTTGTTGACCGTCGCAATGGTCAGCGTTTGTGCGCCCAGGCTGATACCGCTGAGGGTCATGCACATGGCTACACATAACGCTTTGACAGGAATATTCATTGAGCACTCCACTTCTTCGGCCAAGGCGGCCTTGAAGGACGGTTATTGTTTTTATGGCTGCCCGCTGACACGAGCGCATAGGGCCGATTACAGCCCTCAATCACCGGCGTGACAAATCACTGGTAGCACTGCAACCGATACTATTTTGCACTGCGCAGACGTTCGCTCAGCACCGGCAGGTTTTGCTCGGTCAAACGCTGTACGGCCAGACGGCGGTAGTGTGACGGGGTCATGCCTTTAAGTTGCTGAAAGCGCCGGTTGAAGTTGGAGATATTGCTGAAACCCGACTCGAAGCACACGTCCGTTACCGCTTTGCGGCCATCGGCGAGTAATTCGCAGGACTTGCTGATGCGCAGGCGATTGACGAATTCGATAAAGCAGCGCCCCGTGGCTTGCTTGAATACCCGGGAAAAGTAGGTAGGTTTCATGCCCATGTAGTCGGCGACTTCTTCGAGGGTCAGCTCCCGGGCATAGTGACTGAAGATGTAATCCACGGCGCGGTTGGTCCGCTCTATGGTGTGCTCGTCGGCCAGGTTGCCTGAGGTGACGCCGGACAGCAGTTGATAGTTGTCGCAGTCGGCCAGCAGCTCCATCAGGATCAGAAAGTGCCCGAGGCGAGTCACTCCGGTGGCATTGGCAATGGTCTGCATCAAGGCCATGGCTTTGCGGATGGTGGGCTTGCAGTGAAACTCGATGCCGTACTGGGCCCGCTCCAGCATCGGCGTGAGACCTTTGAGCTCGGTAAACACCGAGGCGGCGCTGCCCAGCAGCTCATCGGTAAAATTGACCAGCATGTCGCGCTTGGGCACCACTTCATCTGCGGCCACCTGGCTGATCCAGTTGTGGGGCAGGTTGGGGCCGGTGAGGAACAGCGTCTCGGGGTAGAAGTTACCGATATAGTCGCCTACGAACACTTTGCCGCTGCTGGCCACAATCAGGTGCAGCTCGTATTCCTTGTGGAAATGCCAGCGTACCAGCGGGCAAGGGAAGCCATGCTGGCGATAAATGATCGACAGGCCATTATGGTCATCCATCAATTCGTATGAAGGGTCTGTAGCTCGGGCGAGACGAGTCATGGGCTTGGCCGTTGGTGGTCTTGTTATGGGGCTGATCATGCTGTCTTTTGAAAATTCCTGCCAGCCACGGCTCAATTTCCTGCCTGTTCAAGGATAGACACTATGAAAACACTGTTATTGATTGGCATGGGCTCGGGCAATCCGCAGCAGATCACCGTGCAGGCAATTGAGGCACTGAACCGCACCTCGGTGTTCTTTGTACTGGACAAGGGCAAAACCACTGACGACCTGGTGCGGCTGCGGCTGGAAATCTGCGAGCGTTACATCCGTGAGCCGGGTTATCGGGTGGTTCAGGTCAGTGATCCGCAGCGTGACAGTGCTACCCCGTCCTATATACAGGGGGTTGAGGACTGGCATGAGCTGCGGGCCGAGGTGTTTGCTCGGCTGATCGAGGACGAGCTGGGGGAGGGTGAGTGCGGGGCATTTCTGCTCTGGGGCGAGCCGGCTTTGTATGACAGCACCTTGCGCATTCTGCAGCGGGTGCGGGCCAATGGCTGCAGCGGGTTCGACTATGAGGTGATCCCCGGTATCAGCAGCGTGCAGGCCCTGGCGGCCCGGCATCGGGTGGCACTCAATGACATCGGTCAGCCGATCCGTATCACCACGGGGCGGCGACTGGTGGCCGAAGACCTGGACAATGTGGTGGTGATGCTCGATGCCCACTGCGCGTTCCAGGCTTTTGTCCATGAAGACCTGGATATTTACTGGGGCGCCTATATCGGCACAGCGGACGAGATCCTGATTGCCGGCAAGCTGGCGGATGTCAGCCAGCAGATCAGGCATGCCCGCGAGGCGGCCAGGTTGCGCAAGGGCTGGATCATGGACACGTATTTGCTGCGCCGGTCAGCGAAATCGGACTGACCCCATCGCGAGGCAAGCTCGCTCCTACAGGCGACCGGGGTGACCTGTGGGAGTGACCTGTGGGAGCTGGCTTGCCAGCGATGAAGGCGACCGGGATGGAGGCTGGTGTTCTGTGGGAGCTGGCTTGCCAGCGATGGAGGCAACCGGGTGGTGGACGGGGTGCTGCCATCGCGAGGCAAGCTCGCTCCTACAGGGAGTGGCTACGGTTCTTGGCTTCGATCCACTGCGACATGTATTGGGTACTCTTGTGCTGGTGATGACGCAACATGGCCCCGGTGAAGTTGTTGCGCCGGTGCTGTTCAAGCTCCGCGCGGCAGGCTTCGATGCGTTGCACCAGCGCCGGGCCATGGCTGGCTTTGAGGTACCGCGCCTGCAGTAACGCCTGGCCGTTGTGTTGCGCCTGCTGCCACGCATGGGGGTTGCGGTACAGCTCGACGGCCGCCTGCGCAATGGCGCTGGCACTCTGTTCTACGGCTCCGGCCCACGGCATGTCACCGTGCATGCCTTCCGCACCCACCGGGGTTGTGACGTTCGGGGTGCCGCAAAGCATGGCGTCGGCGATTTTGCCTTTGATGCCGGCGCCAAAGCGTAACGGGGCCAGGCAGATCCGTGCGTTGCTCATCACGGCCAGGGCATCCTCGGCCCAGTTGAGTACATGAAAACCCTGGGCCGGGTTATGCAGGGCCGTGGCTTTGGGCGGCGTGTAGGCACCGTAGACATGCAGTTGGGCGTCGGGCAGTTGCTGGCGGATCAGCGGCCAGATATGGGTTTTCATCCATAACACGGCGTCCCAGTTCGGCCCATGGCGGAAGTTGCCGATGCTCAAGAAATGCTGGCGCTGCTCGTAAGGCACAAATTGCTCAGGGACGCTGTCAACCATCAGCGGACACCAGTGCAACAGTGCCTCGGGAACCTGAAACTGCTCAACCAGAAGATCGATTTCGTATTCGGAAATCATCAGGTTCAGATCGCTGCGGTAGATCGCGGCGATTTCCCGTTGCGCAAGGTCGGCATCGGCCATGTGTTCAAAGGTGGTACGTTGCCCCGGGGCGAACAGGCTGCTGAAATCATCCTGCTCCGGGTTGTGCTTGAGCCGCGCCTTGAGTTGCAGGTGACGGGCGTCGCGCAGGCTTTGCAAGTCGGAGGTTTCCAGGACACGCAAGGCATTCGGGCAGTGCTTCTCAACGCGCCAGCCGAACTGCTCCTCCATCATGAAACGGTCGAACAGGACGATATCCGGGGCCAGCTCACTGATAAAGGTGTCGAAGCTGCTGTTATTGAGCTCGATCCCCACTTCATCGATGCCCAGCGCTGCCAGGTCGGCCTTGTGCTCGCCAACCCCGGCCGGGCTACTGAAGGTGATCTGCCAGCCGTGCTGCAAGAAACTGTCGATGATTTGCATCATGTGCCCGCCCGCCGCAGAAGAGCGAGGCTCGGGCCACACGTAGCCAATGATCAGGACGTGGGTTGGGCGAGGGGACGACATGGGCGGTTCCTTGAAGCCTGAGGCTGAAAAAAGGCGGCAATTAGAACACAACACTGCATTGATCATGTGTGGGAGCTGGCTTGCCAGCGATGAGGTCGCCATGATCGGTCCTGCAAGCCGGGTTGAATCCATCGCTGGCAAGCCAGCCGCCACAGGATGACATTGACCTGTTACAAAGCACTGCGTAGCCTTGCACGTTCGAGGTTCTTCGCCACGCGAAGCTAAGAAGGGAACGCGGTATGCCGCGGCTGCCCCCGCAACTGTAAACGGTCGATGACCTTGCAATGCCACTGCTGAACAAGCGGGAAGGCGCAAGGTCGGTGTCAGCCCCGGCTGAGACCCCGCCGTAAGCCAGGAGACCTGCCTCGTCACAGATTCTTACTTCAACCGGGCGGGGTGATCCGGTGGCGAAGACTGACCGCGCACAGCCTGCGGTCGTCGTCCCGTATGCCCGCCGCTTGCCAAAGGGCATCCGATGAAAACACTGGCCAAAATCCCTGTCACTATCGTTACCGGCTTTCTCGGTTCGGGCAAAACCACACTGCTGCGGCACATGCTGGATAACGCCCAGGGCCGCCGTATTGCGGTGATCGTCAATGAGTTCGGTGAGCTGGGTATCGACGGTGAAATTCTCAAGCAGTGCACCATCGGCTGCACCGAAGAAGAAGCCAACGGCCGCGTTTATGAACTGGCCAATGGTTGCCTGTGCTGCACCGTGCAGGAAGAGTTCTTCCCGGTGATGCGCGAACTGGTGGCCCGTCGCGGCGATATCGACCATATCCTGATCGAAACCTCGGGCCTGGCCCTGCCCAAACCTCTGGTGCAAGCCTTCCAGTGGCCGGAAATCCGCAGCGCCTGCACGGTTGACGCGGTTATTACCGTCGTCGACAGCCCGGCTGTGGCTGCCGGCACTTTTGCCGCGTTCCCGGATCAGGTCGACGCCCAGCGCAAACTCGACCCGAATCTGGACCACGAGTCGCCTCTGCACGAGCTGTTTGCTGATCAGCTGGCCAGCGCCGATCTGGTGATCCTCAATAAAGCCGACCTGATCAGCCCTGAAGATCTGGCCCGGGTGCGCGCCGAAGTCGCTGAAGAGCTGCCACCTGCGGTGAAGGTGATCGAGGCCAGCAGCGGCCGCTTGCCTCTGGATGTGCTGTTGGGGCTGGGTGCCGGCTCCGAGGATCATATCGATGACCGCCACAGCCACCACGATCACCACCACGACGGTGATGATGACCACGACGATCATGACCACGATGCCTTCGATTCCATTTCCATCGAGCTGCCTGAAGGCGAAGAAAGCGTATTGATGCAAGCCCTGACGCAACTGGTGGTCCAGCACGGCATTCTGCGGGTCAAAGGCTTTGCCGCCATCCCGGGCAAGCCGATGCGCTTGTTGATCCAGGGTGTGGGTACCCGCTTTGACAAGCACTTCGACCGTGCCTGGGGCCGCGATGAAGCACGCAGCACCCGGCTGGTGCTGATCGGTCAGGATCTGGACGCGGCACTGCTCGAGTCCACCCTGCGCACAGCGTTGAGTGCTTAAACCATGCATTTGCTCAGGACCCAGCCTGGTGGCTTTGTATCGGACGACAACATTGCCGACCTCGGACAGACCCCCGCCGAGCTGGTGATCCTGTGCAGCGGTGATTCAAGCCTGGCACTGCTGGCGCAAGCCGCGCAGCAGTTGCCTGAAAATTATCCTGGCCTGCGTCTGGCAAACCCGATGCAGGTACAGAATCACGGCTCGGTCGACCTGTATTTCGATCAGGTGCTGCAACACGCCAAAGTGATCCTGCTGTCATTGCACGGCGGCATAGGTTACTGGCGCTACGGCATCGAGCGCTTGATGCAGCTGGCCGAACGTGGCGTCACCCTGATTCTGGTGCCGGGCGATGACCGTCCCGACCCGGAGCTCAGCGCACTGAGCACGGTGGCGGCTGGCGAGGGTGAGCGTCTGTGGCATTTCCTGCGCCAGGGCGGGTTGCACAATGCCTTGCAACTCTATCGTTGCCTGGCCACCCAGTGGCTGGGCCGCGACTATGGGTGGGACGAGCCGCAAACCTTGCCCCGTACCGCGATTTATCATCCGGCGCATTCCAGCCCGCAACTCAGTCACTGGCAGGCTGACTGGCAACCCGGGTATCCGGTGGCGGCGCTGCTGTTCTATCGCTCGCATTTGCAGGCGGCCAATACCGCGTTTGTCGATGTGTTCTGCCAGCGCATGCAGGCCGCAGGTCTCAATCCCTTGCCGGTTGCCGTGGCCAGTCTCAAGGAGCCGGGTTGCCTGGCAATGGTGGAGGACTGGCTGGATGAGGTTCAGGCCGCAGTCATTCTCAATACCACCGGTTTCGCTCAGTCGAGCCCCGAAGCCCCGCACCTGCGGCCGTTTCGGCGCAATATCCCGGTAATTCAGGCCATCTGCGCCCAGGACAACGAGCCCGGCTGGCGCGACAGCGAACAAGGCCTTGGCCCGCGAGACCTGGCGATGCACATTGCCTTGCCGGAACTGGACGGGCGAATCATCAGTCGCCCGATCAGTTTTAAAGACCTGGCCTGGCGCAGTGAGCGCAGCCAGTCGGATGTGGTGTGTTATCGCGCGCAACCGGAACGCATGGACTTTGTCGCGGAGCTGGCGCGGCGCTGGGTCGAATTGGCAAGGGTGCCAAACCCGCAAAAGCGCATTGCGCTGATTCTGGCCAACTACCCGACCCGCGACGGTCGCATCGGCAATGGCGTGGGGCTGGACACACCGGCCGCCGCGCTGAATATCCTGCGGGCTTTGCAGCTCGAGGGGTATCCGCTGGATTGCCGGTTGCCCGAGACTGGCACTGCGCTGATTCAGGAGCTGCTCGGCGGGGTCAGTAATGACCCCGACAGCCTGGACCTGCGGCCCTGCATGCAAAGCCTGGACCTGGATGAGTACTGGACCATGTTCAATCGCTTGCCCGAGGCCAATCGCCAGGCAGTGATTGAGCGCTGGGGCATGCCGCAGACCGATCCAATGTTCCGTAGTGGACGGCTGATGGTCGCGGGGCTGCGTTTTGGCCTGACGTTTGTCGGGATTCAACCGGCCCGGGGCTATCAGGTGGATGCCAGCGCGGTGTATCACGACCCCGATCTGGTTCCGCCCCATGGCTATCTGGCGTTCTACTTCTGGTTGCGTAACACCTACGGCGCCCATGCCGTGGTCCATGTGGGCAAGCATGGCAACCTGGAGTGGCTACCGGGCAAAGGCGTCGGGCTGTCGGAACAGTGCTGGCCGGACGCAATTCTCGGCCCCATGCCCAACGTCTATCCGTTTATCGTCAATGATCCCGGGGAAGGCGCCCAGGCCAAGCGTCGGACCCAGGCGGTGATTATCGACCACTTGATGCCACCGCTGACCCGGGCTGAAACCTATGGTCCGTTGCGCGACCTGGAACTGCTGGCCGACGAATACTACGAAGCGCAGCTGCTTGATCCGCGCCGGGCCCGTGAATTGCAGCGTGACATCCTCAAGCTGGTGCGCGAAACCCGGATCGACCGCGAGTTGCAGCTGGACGAGAAACTCGACAGTGATGCCGATGCCGCGATCTGGTTGCCACGGCTGGATACCTATCTGTGCGACCTGAAGGAGTCACAGATCCGCGACGGCTTGCATATATTCGGCGAATCGCCGGCCGGGCGTTTACGTATCGACACGCTGCTGGCGCTGTTGCGCATCCCCCGTGGCGATGGCCGCGGGGCGCAATCCAGTGTGCTGCGGGCGTTGGCCAAAGCCTTTGAACTGGCGTTTGATCCGCTGGACTGTGCGCTGGCCGAACCCTGGACAGCACGCCAGCCGGCGGCGCTGGTGGCGGTCAGTGATGCGCTGTGGCGCACTGCCGGGGATACCCGCGAGCGTCTGGAACTGTATGCCGGGCAGCTGATTGAACAGGCATTGGCCGGCACTCTGCAATTGCCCGAAACCCCGCAATGGCTGGAAGTGCGGGGGATTTTCCAGGCCTTGCTGGAGATCGTGGCGCCGCGTCTGGATGCTTGCGGCCCGGCCGAGATGCAAGGCTTGCTGGATGCCCTGCATGGCCGCTTTGTGCCGGCGGGGCCCAGTGGTGCGCCGAGTCGCGGACGGCTGGATGTATTGCCCACCGGGCGTAATTTCTTTTCAGTGGATGTGCGCAACCTGCCAACCACCACCGCCTGGCGCATAGGTTTTCAGTCGGCCAATCTGATTCTGGAGCGTCACTTGCAGGACCACGGCGATCACTTGCGCCAGTTGGGCCTGTCCGTGTGGGGCACCGCAACCATGCGTACCGGCGGTGATGATATCGCCCAGGCCATGGCCCTGATGGGCGTGCGCCCGGTGTGGGCCACCGGCAGTCAGCGGGTGGATGATTTCGAAATCCTGCCGGTCAGCTTGCTGGACCGGCCGCGGGTCGACGTGACCTTGCGTGTGTCGGGCTTCTTCCGCGATGCCTTTGCCAATCTGATCCGCCTGTTCGATGCGGCGGTGCAAGCCGTGGCCGCACTGGACGAGCCGGATGATCTGAACCCGCTGGCTGCCAAAGTCCGCAGTGAACGTGAGCAACTGGTGCAGCAAGGGCTGGCACCCGAGCTGGCGGCGCGGCAAGCAGGCTGGCGCATATTCGGCGCCAGGCCCGGGGCCTATGGCGCCGGTGTGCAAAACGCCATTGACGGTCGTTTGTGGCAGAGCCGCGATGATTTGGCGCAGGTGTATCTGAACTGGGGCGGTTACGCCTATGGTGCCGGTGATGAAGGCACCGGTGCCCGTGACCAGTTCGCCCGGCGCTTGAGTCAGGTGCAGGCAGTGGTACAAAACCAGGACAACCGTGAGCACGATGTGCTCGACTCCAACGACTACTACCAGTTCCAGGGCGGCATGCTCGCGGCGGTGGAGACCTTGAGCGGTGAAAAAGCCGCCAGTTATCACGGCGACCACAGTCAGCCGGACCTGCCGAAAATCCGCACCCTCAAGGAAGAGCTGAACAGGGTGATCCGGTCCCGTGCCGCCAATCCGAAGTGGATCGACGGGGTCAAGCGTCATGGCTACAAAGGCGCGTTCGAAATGGCCGCGACCCTGGATAACCTGTTTGCCTTTGACGCGACCACGCATCTTATCGATGACCATCAGTACGCGTTGCTGGCAGATGCCTATTTGCTCGACCCGGATACCCGTGAATTTGTTCAGCAGCACAACCCCCATGCCTTGCGCGATATGACCGAGCGTCTGCTCGAAGCCCAGCAGCGCGGGTTGTGGGAGGCGCCCGGGGACTACCGCGAGGCGCTGGAAAACCTGTTGCTGGATATCGAAGAAGATTGAGCTTGGCTCTACTGCAGTGCTCTTGGCACGGCCCCCGTTGCCGGCATCGCGAGCAAGCTTGCTCCTACAGACTTTACGCAAGGATTTGGATACATGACTGACACCCCGCATTTCCCGTTGTCGGCGGTGGTCGGCGCGGACTCACTCAAGCTTGCGCTGTGCTTGACGGCTATCGACCCGAAAATTGGCGGGGTGCTGATCGAGGGCCCCCGCGGCATGGCCAAATCCACCCTGGCCCGGGGCCTTGCCGACTTACTGGCAAGCGGTCAGTTTGTCACCTTGCCATTGGGCGCCACCGAGGAACGGCTGGTGGGCACGCTCGATCTGGACGCCGCGCTGGGGCAGGGCAAGGCGCAATTCTCCCCAGGAGTGCTGGCCAGGGCCGATGGCGGAGTGCTGTATGTCGATGAAGTGAACCTGCTGGCCGATCATCTGGTGGACGTACTGCTGGATGTGGCTGCCAGTGGCACCAATGTGGTCGAACGCGACGGTATTTCCCATCGGCACGCTGCGCGCTTTGTCTTGATTGGCACCATGAATCCGGAAGAGGGTGAGTTGCGCCCGCAATTGCTTGACCGCTTTGGCCTTAATGTGGCCATGAACAGTCAGCCGCAGCCTGCCGAGCGCGGCGAAATCATTAGGCGGCGCTTGAGTTTTGACCTGGATCCCCAAGGGTTTTGTGAGCAGTGGGCGGCTGCACAGGATGCGTTGCGTGAGCGTTGCCAGCAGGCTCGTGAACGGCTGCAGGGCATTGAGCTGGATGACCAGTCGCTGGCAGTGATCACCGCGCGCTGTTATGCGGCGGCGGTTGATGGCATGCGCGCGGATCTTGTCTGGCTGCGCGCGGCGCGGGCCCATGCCGCTTGGCGTGGGGCCGGGGTGATCAGTCTGGAGGATATTGATGCGGTGGCCGAGTTTGCCTTGCGCCATCGACGTCGCCAGCAGCCTGCTGAGGCGCCGACGCCACAACAGTCGCAACCGCAAGCGCAATCCGGCAGTGCCTCGTCCAGTACCGGCCAGGGCCAATGGGGCGAATTGCCTGCGCAGCCTCAGGCCATGGGTGGCCGGCGCGAAGTGCCGAGCTGGCCAAAAAAGCCTTAGGCATTCGCCCCCGATCCAGTGCGGGGGCGGATGCCAGACCCCGGGCAGGCCAACTGGGTGAGGGCAAACTGGGTGCCAGTCGCAGTGCAGCCGGCGGTACCGTGGACTGGGTGCAAACCCTGCTGCGCGGCCGCCCGCAACAGCGTACAGATCTGGCCTACAAGACCCGTCAGAGTGCAGCCCAGGAGCTGTGGCTGGTGGTGGTGGATGCTTCGTCTTCCACCCGTCGGCATCAGGCGCTGGGGGATGCCAAGGGGTTACTGGCCCAGGTGTTTGAGGATGCTTATCGGCAGCGGGTGCGGGTGGCGGTGATGACTGCCAGTGGCAGTGCGCCGCAATGGCAGGTCTGCGGCGCCAAAGCATCTGCGGCCTTGAACCAGTGGTTGCTGACGCTGGGGGCGGGGGGGGGAACGCCGTTGCTGGAAGCCCTGGCGGATGTTGCACAGTGGCTGAAAACCCGTCGCAAGCAGTTTGCAGAAGAACAACAACGTTTTTTATTGCTCACCGACGGTCGTCTCAAAGACGGTCCGGCTCTGCCCGCCATTGAATGTCCGGGGTTGTTGATCGATATGGAACGGGGGCCGATTCGACTTGGCAAGTCACGGCGGATGGCGGCTGACCTGGCTCTTGAATACACACATATCGATGAGTTGAAACAACTGTAGGAGCGAGCTTGCTCGCGAGCTTTCAAGCGCTCGCGAGCAAGCTCGCTCCTACAGGTTCGGGATCAGGCCGGCATTACCCAGGGTTGCAAGGTGTAGCCTTCGCTGCTCAGTTCGGCACGGGCTTGTGCCAGCAGGCTTGCAAGTTGGGCGGCGTCGGCACAGGCGCTGCGCGGGATTTGTTTGCGACCGATACGGGTGTTGGTGCGGTCAATGACCGTCAGGCTCAATTCGCCATGACCGTCTTGTGCAGCCCAGGCAACACATTGAAAAGGTTCAAAGGCGTGGCCGGCAATCAAAAGTGCTTCGTTGAAACGGAGCGGGGCGTTCATAGGGTTGTCTCTCTGGTGTGCCCATCAAGTGATTAACCGTCGGCTGGGCTTACCGTTCGGTTGGTTACTTGTACTGATGACCTCAGACCCGCCTCAGGTCACACACTTTCATGACTTTTTTAAAAGTATTTTTAAAAGCCTGATGCAGATCAATTTTTAACCCCCTGAAAACCTCTGCCGCCGCTTTTTGATGGCCCCGCACGCCTTTGTGCTCAAGTGCGTATTTGGCGATGAGGGTTATAGGGAATTGATCCAAGTGGCGGGCACAGTTTTGTCATACGTTACACCTACCTTAAAACCCTGCCTGTTCTCATCCCATTTATGCTTTTTGGCGTCAAGGAACAGTCATGCTTGTGATGTCCTCCCCGCGACGCCTTTTAGTTGTAGATCCCTGTGACGATTGCCACGCACTGCTGCCGGGGTTGCGTACCATTGGTTGGGCAGTGGACAGCTGTAGCCTTGAGTCGGTCAGCAGCCATTCATGTGATGTCGGATTGTTCCGGCTCCAGCCATTTCATCTAGAGCACCCCGAAGCCGTCAAAGACATGATCAGTCGCAGTGGTACCGAGTGGATCGCCGTACTCAGTGCTGACGTATTGAAGCTGAAAAACGCAGGCGATTTTGTTTGCGAATGGTTTTTTGACTTCCATACGCTTCCCTTCGATGTTTCGCGGGTCCAGGTCACCCTTGGCCGTGCATTCGGTATGGCCCGTTTACGTGGTCACGCCACCACTCACGCCAATAATCCAGGGCACGAGTTACTGGGCCAAAGCCGGGTCATTCATGACTTGCGAAAACTGCTGGGCAAATTGGCACCTACCGAATCGCCCATATTGATCCGTGGCGAAAGCGGCACGGGAAAGGAACTGGTCGCCCGTACTCTGCATCGAGAGTCCCAGCGCAACGGCAAGCCCTTTGTGGCGATAAATTGTGGCGCCATCCCTGAGCACTTGATTCAGTCAGAGCTGTTCGGCCACGAGAAGGGTGCCTTTACCGGTGCGCATCAGCGCAAGATCGGGCGCATTGAAACGGCCAATGGAGGCACCCTGTTTCTGGATGAAATCGGTGACCTGCCGCTGGAGTTGCAAGCCAACTTGTTGCGTTTTCTGCAGGAGAAGCACATTGAGCGGGTAGGGGGCAGCCAAGCGATTCCTGTTGATGTGCGGGTACTGGCGGCAACCCACGTCGATCTTGAGACTGCCATTGTCGACGGCCGGTTTCGTGAAGATCTGTACTACAGGCTTAACGTATTACAGGTTGTCACCGCCCCTTTACGGGACCGTACGGGTGATCTGGCGTTGCTGGCCAATCATTTTGCGCATCTCTACAGCCTGGAGACCGGGCGTCGCCCGCGTACCTTCAGTGATGATGCATTGTTTGCCATGGGCATTCATTTCTGGCCCGGCAATATTCGCGAGTTGGCCAACCGTGTGCGACGTGGTCTGGTATTGGCTGAAGGTCGTCAGATCGAGGCCACTGATCTGGGCCTGGAATCGTATCTACCAGTGATAGAGGTATCGGGCACGCTGGAGGATTACAAAAGCCGTGCCGAACGTCAGGCGCTGCACGATGTGTTGCATCGACACAGTAATAACTTGAGTGTTGCGGCCAAAGTGCTGGGTGTGTCGCGCCCTACGTTTTACCGGTTACTGCACAAGCATCAAATCCGCTAGGGCAGTATCAAAAGAAAAGACCCGCAGCCTGTATCTGCTGCGGGTCTTTTTTCGTGCGGGCCCGGGGGCAGCCTAGAAGTAGTAGGGGAATTTCAGACTGAAGGTGAAGTCAGGAGCATCCTCTGTCAGGCCTATGGACAGATTGGGCACGATGGTCAGCTTGTCGGTTGCAGCAATGGTCATACCGACGTTGAAGTAGCCTGCGTTGGCATCGCTGGTGGCGACGGTTTGCCAATCACCACCATCCTGTTTGAGCTTGCTCTTTTTCTGAATCAGGTCTGACACGGAGAACGACATGCTCATTTTTTCGTTCAGGGCAAATGCCACACCGGCACCCAGCTGGAAGCTGTCGCCCAGTTTGACCTTGCCAGGCTGAGACAGGCCGACTGTCGAACTGATGTCGTCGAATGAGCCTTCAAGGTTATGGGTGTAAGACAGCGTTCCGAACAGCACGGCGGGATCGAAGGTTTTGACCAGAGAGATGCCGGGGCTGATCGACCACACGCCATTGCCGGTGGGCAAGTCTTCCGGAGTGAAAATGTTGGTGTTGGCTCCGGACTGGATCAGTTTGATGCCGAACGGATCTTTGCCGGTGGGCGCTTTCACCCGCACGGTAAAGACGGCATCCGGGGTGTTGGCCGACTCGTCGAGGAACTTGTAGGCCACACCAAAGTTGACGTCGCCAATGGTCGGGTCGCGGGTGACGGTCTGCTCGGAGGTCGCTTGAGCATCACCGCCATTGGCCCCCCCTGACTGATAAGCCGATTCGCGATAAACCACGGGGACGTTAATGTCGAACTGCCAGCGGTTGTCGAAGTTGTATCGACCGGTAAGGTCCAGAGTCCAGGTGTCAGCCTTGATGCGATCCAGGTTGAGATTGCCCAGGAATATTGAGTCCAGGGCCAAAAAACCATTGAGAATCAACTGCCGGGTATCGTAATGGGAGTAAGTGAGTCCGGATTCAAAACTGAACTTGCCACCGCCAAAAAAGCCACTGGCTTCGTCGTAAAGGTTGACCACACTTTTGGCGGGTGCGGAATCATCTTTCAGTGACTCTCCGTAAGAACTTCCGCCTGCTGCACTGCTACCGGTCGTGGCCACTTTCTGGTTGCCGGTCAAGTCTGCAGGCGACTTGGCCAATCGTTTAGGAACCGGTGTTGTCGGTTGATCTTCTACTTGTCGTACACGCTGTTCGAGTACGGCCAAGGCCTTTTGTTGTAGATCGTAACGCTGACGGAGCTCCAATAATTCTTGTTTTAATTGCTCTACATCAACATCAGGGGCTGCATAAAGCAGGGCTGATGGAAACAGAGTGCTTATGCATACAACTGCGCGAAAGGTAAACAATCGGTGCATGAAATAAGCCGTCCAGTGGTTCTAATTGTAAGGGGGGAGCCTAGTTCAATATCCCAAGTTGCGCAGGCCTATTAATTGATTAATATTGCAATTTGAAGCGGCGGTGGTCTGACTATTAGCGCCCATGACGACATTAAGTTGCGTCATATTCGTAATCGCATTACCAGCGCCCAATAGAGTTGTGCTCTGTAACACACCACCTTGAGCGATTTGTTGCAATGAGGCGCCTTGATTATTATTGGCCTCAATTGCCATTTGAATACCGCCCCCCGAGGCCGATACCGTCAAATTACCTGCACCGCTGGCGACTGAGACGGAATTATTTTCCGTTAATAATGTGCCTTGCTGATTAACCGCCGGTGCTTGACCGGCATGGGAGATAGTGATGTCAACATTGTTGTAGGCGCTGTTATTGTCGCCGGCGGCCCTTACGCTTTGTGTGACCCCCTGTCCCGTACTCAGCCCCGCGCCCCCCGTGACGATCCCGGTACCCTTGGCCGCTGGCGTACCGTTCCCTGCGGCGCTGTAGGTCGATACATAAAACTGTGGTTTGACCGTATTTTGCAGTTGCATTGACGTGGTTGCACCGACCACATCCCCTTTGCTGCTGACCCAGGTACTGCTCATGACGATCCCGAAGCTGATGATCCGGCCGGGCATGACAAAACGCCCGCGCAATTCAGCCATTTCATTGTCTTTGAGCTCCACCGGTTTGAATATCGAGGCTGCGTGGGCTGGCAGGCTGAGGGCAAGACAGGCGGCTATCAGCCAATAGGGCGTTTTCATGTGCTGCTCCAGGAGCGGGCGGCTCCATAGTCATCTTTGGCGCACTTAAAAAAAGTCGCTCTGGATAAACCCGAAATCCATTAGCTCTGCATCCTTGACCGGGCTGAACATATCGAGCTTGTTCTTGACGGTCAGTGGGGCAGGGGGACTCAGCAAAGCGTTGGTCTTGTCGTAACCGGGGCCAATAATGGCGAATACAATGCCATTCCAGCCTTTGGCGAAGTCTTCATGTGAGAAGCGTTTATGTCCCAGCACCGGGTCGGCGATATACACCCAGTCTTTTTGTGCACGCTGCATGACTACAAAATGCTTGTAACCTCGAATTTCCAGCAGGACGACGACAGGAATATTGACGCTTTCCAGGCTTTGCGCCGGGATCCGGTAACCCCTTGCCCGCATGCCGATACTTTCGAGATAACGCTTCATGTCGAGCATTGAGAACCCCTGGGTACGTACCAGTTTTTGATCCGCATTGATCAACATGCCTTTAATGATTTCGTCTTCATTGACGTCCATCCAGTAGGCCTGCCGCAGCACAGTTGCCAGAGCTGCTGCGCCACAACTGAAGTCGGTTTTTTGCTCAACAATGTCTGCAAAGCGACGCTCGCGAATACTCTGTACATGCTTGAAAACCAGATTGCCGCCGGGCATGGCCGCAACCGGCATCTGCGCGGCCTGTGTGATGCCGGCCATACAGAGCAACAGCAAGAGAGAGGTCGTGCGCATGATGGATACGCCTTGAAAATTGAAACAAGGGCCTCGGGATCGAGGCCCTTGTGAAGGCCCCGGTTACATGCAGGCGCGGCAGCCTGCTGCGATTGACAGCGAGTTGCTTTGTTGGTTGCCCACACCCGAGGACACGTTGGCGCCACCGTTACCCGAGAAGTTGTTCATCGAATTGGTCATCGATGCGTGGTTGATTGTCGGGCTGGTCCAGCCGCTTGGAGTCAGCACTTGATAAGTCGCCACGCCACTGAGGCTGAAAGTGCCTTCTTCATGAAACTTGAGCGGTTGTGGACCGTTGTTGCCGCCCCCGTTACCACCGCCGTTACCGCCCTGAACACTACTGTTGTGATTACCGCCACCACCGCCACTGTTGCCCCCGACAGTACCTTGACCCTGGCCATGATAAGCGCCGTGCAGATTGATACTGGCCGTCAGGTTTTTGGTGTCGTATGTCTGAACGGCCTTGTTAGACACATTCAGGCTGGTAGAGGTTTGATCTGCCGAGGCTGCCGCAACCGCAACCCGACCGCCTGAAACGGCAATTGCCAGGTTGTTTTTCTGCTGGTTGAAACTGCCTGTGGTGACGTTGACACCGACATTGCCGGAGCCATTGTTGGCCGAATTGTTAAGGCTTGAGACATTCACCGCGGAGTAGTTTCTAACGGTGTTGCCATAGTTGCCCTGATCAGCCGTCGTCGCGGCCACTGCACTGCCAAAAATGAAGCTTTGATCCGCAGTTGCCAGCGCCGCCGCATTATCCTGCTGGTTGCCATCACCTGCCGCGACGTTGGCGCCCATGTTGCCGCTGGAGTTGTTGATCGAGCCGTTCACATTGGCGAGGTTGTGTGTGCCCTGGTTGAGTGCCTTGTTGTTTGCACTGGTTTGACCATCCTGGACCATGGCCGCTGCACCTGCGCTTAATTGCAGCTGGGTCAGCAACTGATCATTGTTGTTATTGTTTCCACCGCCATTGCCATTTCCGCCTCCGCCCGCCTGGGCAGCAACAGCCATAAGTGCAGCAATAGCGAAAACCAGCGGTTTAAGAGCCATTACAGGTTTCATGGTGATTCTCCGTGCTTTATTAGTTGAGTTACGTGTTGGCACTTTCTAATTGCACTGCGTTGTAATCGGGTCAGTCGGCAACCCGGACGTTCAGGGTGTTAGCCATGCGGTTCCCCACCCCTGCACTCTGGTTCAACTGCACGACCCCGCGGCTGCCGGTGAAGGCCTGGTCGCTGGTAACGACCTGGCGGCTGCCACTTACGGGGAGTACGGTTCCGGAGCCTGGTAACAGCGCCACGTTTTGCTGTGACAAAGCGCTGTCATCGATGCCTTGTGGCTGGGCACTAATGCCGATCCGCACTGCATTGATCATTTGATTGTTGGCACCGGAGGATTGGTTGACCCCCAGCACACCGCTGCCATTACTGAATGATTTGCCCTGTATCGCGGCCTTGGCATTGAGCGAAGGGTCGGCCGCAGTGTTGAGTTTCTGACTGATCCGGGTTGAGGCAAGGCCCTGGGTGCCGATGGCAATTGCCCGGCTATTTACCTGCTGCTGTTGATCGCCCGCAGCCTGGTTTACCGTAATGTTGCCGCGGTAGCTGAGGCCGGAATTGTTGATTTCGGCGTTGTTATCGGAGGCTGCGTGAACCTGAGCACTGGCAAGCAGCACAGCAACCAGCAAGGGCAGGGCAATGTTCATGATGTTATTTCCCCTGACTCAGAGCGGTGAGCGGGCTCATGCCCTGCTCGATGCTTCGATTGATGGTGTTGCTGATCGAACCGCCGCTGCCACCACCATGACCGCTGGCCATACCTGGCAGGCCATTGGCTGTATTCAAACCTGGCAGAGCGTTGCCGTTGGGCATCATCGAGTGGGTAATTGAGGCACCGCTGCTGACACTGGCGAAATCACCATCACTGAGCTCACTGGAAGCACTGGTGATACGCACTGCGGGGTTCGCGTTTACAGTCGTGGGGTTAGGGTCCGGATGCATGGCCGGGTTGCCGACTGCAAAAGGTTGAACATCGCGGGTAAGTACAATCACGCCATTACCACCTGCTTGAGCAGTGCTGTAGATACCGAACAGAACAGTCAGGCTGCACGCTGTCAGCAGGCGGTGTTTGCCACGATATATATTCCCCATGATTGTGTTCCTTCTTTATTGGAGCTGGCCCTGGTCGGCGCTACGAAGGGAAGAGCAGTAGTTGTGCCACTTTAAATTAAGTGATTAAAAACAAGCGCTCACAGAGCGTGATGAGTCAGTGCATGGCGTCGATGTTTCAAATATGAGACAGCGCGAGGCTATTATTGCGGAGGGAAACAAGGGATTTACGTTGCACTTGATACGAGAGGGGGTGTTTCAGAAACGTTACATTTATTCAGGATATTTTAGGGCGCCGCCAATAATCGGCTTGCAGGCTAACTCGGTGTTTCATGAATGGACATATTGGCGGCTCGAAGCGCTAACTTTTCCAGTGCCCATTGCAAACTCCCGGTGTCCTGATTAACAGACTGGAGATTGCTGAATAAGTTGCCTTGGCTTGGAGGATTTATTAATTGAGCACTACCCAGGCTGGCGATCAGTCGTTGTTCAAACAAGCCAATATCGTCTGCTGCGTATCTTTAATTTGATTCACAAACAGGCGGCTTTTTATGAGCTTTCCTACACATATAAGCCATGCAGGGTGCAGACCACCGACCAGAAGGGGGGAGGCAGCGGTCATGCACCCGGCTATTTACTTGGCTTGGGCTTTTTCCAGGGTTTCAATGCGCTGGTTAAGTTCGCGGATCGATTCGATCAGTGGAGCCACCAGTTTGTCGTAGTCGACCTGCATCAAACCATCCTTGGTGCGTGTCAGCTCTGGATACACCTTGGCCACTTCCTGGGCGATAACCCCGATGTCCTTGCGCCCGCCATCTTTCCATTCGAAGGTGACGCCCTGAATCTTCAGCAGATTCTCGGTAGCCGATGTCAGCGGCACGACTTTGGTTTTCAGGCTTTCATCGCTGAACGGGCAGCACTCGGCGCCAATGTCGCCGGGGCCGCCAAACGGAGGGCAGCCAGGGCCGGTCGGGTTGCTTGGTGAGCATTGGCTGCTATTGGCCAACGGTGCAGGACGGCTGTCAGCTTGAGCCAGGGCGTTGGCCGCAAAGGCCAGGGACATGGCGCCAAAGACACCCGAGACAAAGAATATTGATTTCATTATTTTCCTTGAGGTTGAGGTAGCCCGTCGTCAAATGTTTGACGACGGGCCTCAAGGTAAAACTTCCAGTTGCTGCTGGATCTAGGAATGCTCTGAATTTGTTAAGAATTTTCCTAAAAATTCTTATTGCGCCAGCAAGTGTTCGACCGCGGCACAAGCTTGTTGCTGACGGGCCTGCCAGTCACCTCTGATGATTTGCAGGGGTTGATGGTGGTGCTCCAGCCACTGAAGGCTGGCAGCGAAAAACCTTTGGCGTTCAGCCAGAGATGGCTGGCAACGCTGGCCGTCGGGTATCCATTCCACATCGTCGGGTGACAGCAGCAAGTGCAGGTCGTAATGCCGGCTGAGAAGTTCGGGTTCAAGCCATGCCGGGCAGTCGCCAAACAGGGTCTGGCTCCACAGTATGTTGCTCAACAAATGGGTGTCCAGAATCAGCAGTTCTGGCTGTTGGGCACGGGCTTGATCCTCCCATTGCAGTTGACCTGCAGCAATCGCCGGAATATCGGCCAGGCAGGTGTCCCGGGGGTTTTGCTCGATAAAATAACGAACGTATTCGCCCACCAGTACGCCGCCAAATCGCTGCTGCAAGAGCGCCGCCAGCCAGCTTTTGCCACTCGACTCCGGCCCCGCCAGTACGACCACCTTCATGTGCGCAGCGCCGGATCGCGGCGCCAGTCACGCCAGCCCTGAATGGCAATAACCGTGAACAGTGCATACAGGCCTGCTGTCAGGTACAGCTCTTGCCAGGCAAAGAACAGGATGTAGAGCACGTCGATGACAAACCACAGGGCCCAGCATTGCAGGCGCTTTTGTGCCATCCACAATTGCGCGACCAGGCTGAATGCGGTCAGCGCTGCATCTTGCCAAGGGACGCCGGAGTCAGTCCAGCGGGCCATTGCCGCGCCCAGAACCAGACTGCCAACAGCGCCGGCGCTGAGGCCCGCGAGGACTTGCAAAGGGCTTAACCAGGTAACCACACGGCCCTCGTGCTGTGTCCCGGCGCGGGTCCACTGCCACCAGCCATAAACTTGCAGCAGGGCAAAGAAGACTTGCAGGAGCATGCCCGAGTACAGCTTCATGCCGAAGAATATCCAGCTATACAGCAGCACCATCACCAGGCCGATGGGCCAGCACCAGGGGTTTTGTTTGACTGTTAACCAGACGGCGATGACGCCAAGCGCGGCGGCAAACAGTTCGAGCCCTGACATTGGCATTTCCGGGATGAGTGAAGAAGGGCGGGGATTGTACCTGCAGGCAGGTGGCAGCTCTAGCAGGATTCACATCGTCGCTGATGAGGACCGAAGGCTGCGCAAAGCGATCGCAGCCTTGGTGCCTCGTCAGCGACTACAGGTTCAAGGGATGTGCAGCAACACGTAGTCATTCTTGTCGAAGCGACCACTCAACGCCGGTACTACATTGCCCAAGGCTGTGCCTTGCAGCCCCTGATAATCCTTGCGGTCCATAACGATCCATACCGGGGCTGGCAGGGCCTCCAGTTCGGCGTCGGCCCGGGTGAACAGCGGCAGCAGGTCGCGATTGACATTGACCATGAACTTGATGGCCTTGGCGTCTTTGCCCATGCCGTGCAGTACTAGCGGGGCAGGCTCGCGGTCGATCATGCGCATGGCGTTTTCGGTAAAGTTACGGGTGTCATACAGTTCGCGCTCCACCGGTTCGAACACCATGATGAAGCAGGCCCACAACGCCAGAACGGCGCATGCCGCCAAACCGCCCGTTCGCCATTGCGCCTTGAACAGCAGGGCCAGCGCCGCCACTTGCAGCACGCCCAGCACCATAAAGATCGCAGTCAATGAAGGCAGCTGGTCGTCAAAGCGTTTGCGCACAATGCTCAGGCCCACCATCAACAACGCGGGCAATAGCAGGAAAAGCCCCTGAATCAAACCGCGCAGCCCGGCATAGACCCGTCCCTGCAAACCTTGAAACGGATACGCCGCAATGATCGCCGCCATCGGCAACATGGGCAGCAAGTAACGGGCTTTTTTCGCTTGCGGGATCGACAGCCCGATCATTACGATCAAGCCGGCGCCCACGCAGTATTTGACCAGCTGCAGCCCCGGGCCCGATTGCTTGCGCCCGACGATCAGGGTCGCCACCAGTACCAGCACCGCCAGCGGGTACGCCAGTGCGTAGTTGCCCATGGAACTGGTGAAGTAATACAGGGTGCTGCTCGCACCTTCCGTACCGTCCATGCGGCCAGTCACTTGCATGCGGATCACTTCATGGACGAAGGCCTCACCGCCGCTGATCCAGGCCAGCAACAACAGGGTACCTATGCACGCAGCCAGCAGAACCAGCGCTTGCAGGCCAACGCTGATCAGCCGGCGCCATTGACCACTGAGCAGGTAGTAACTGCAGAGCATGCCGGTGGGAATGACCAGGCCAATCGGGCCGCGTATGGCAAACCCCAGTACCAGCAGAAGCAGTAGCCAGTGATGCCGGCGCGGTGCAGAAAAATGGTCGTGTGCATAGGCCAGATAAAACGCTGCCAGGCTGACGGCTGCAAGCATTTGATCCAGGGAGACGGCACGGGTTTCGGTGACAAAGGTCATGCTAAGCAGCAACAGCGCCACACTGACCAGCGCCCAGGTCCTGGACTGCGGCGCGACCAGGCGATACATCAAAGTAACAATCAGCGCACCGGCAATGGCTGTGGGCAGCCATGCGGTGAGGCTGGTCACCTGTCCAGACGGCAAGGACAATAACCAGGTGAACAGAGTCGAAGTGGCGCTGTAGTCAGCATATGGCTGGCCGTAGGTGGTCGGAAAAAAGCCCGGGCCGTGACGCAGCATTTCCTTGGCAAACATTACAAAGCGCGAATCAAAACCGATCGCCGCCAGTTGCGGTTCACCCAAGATGAACAGCACCAGTACCAGTGCGCCTAAAATCAATGACTGACGGTGCAGTGCACGTAAACTGCTGGAAGAATAATTGGCCTGCATCTCGAGTTTCCCTGCCTCAAAACAGTACAAAAAAAAAGCGCCGCCATTGTTGCCAATGGCGGCGCTGTCATTTCATCAAACGGTCGTTGAACCTTGGGACACTGGCAAGTTGCAGGACTCGCCACGCCCCATCGGGTAGTACTGCAACCCTGCACGCGCCAGACGCTCGCCGTCATACAGGTTGCGTCCGTCGAAGATCACCGGGGTTTTGAGGCGGGCCTTGATCAGATCAAAGTCCGGCGCCTTGAATTGTTGCCACTCGGTACACACGATCAGTGCGTCGGCTCCGTTGAGGGTCGATTCCGGAGTCCCCATCAGGCTCAGGCGCGGTTCGTCACCGTACAAACGCTGGGTTTCCTGCATGGCTTCAGGGTCGAATGCGCGAACGTCGGCGCCGGCATCCCACAGTGCCTGCATCAATACGCGGCTCGGTGCATCGCGCATGTCGTCGGTATTGGGTTTGAACGCCAGGCCCCACAGGGCGAAGGTTTTACCTTTCAGATCACCTTTGAAGAACCCGTTGATGCGATCGAACAGCTTGTGCTTCTGGCGTTCGTTGATGGCTTCAACCGCCTGCAGCAGGTCGCTGGAGCAATTGACTTGATGGGCACTGTGGATCAGCGCGCGCATGTCTTTGGGGAAACACGAGCCGCCATAGCCGCAGCCAGGGTAAATAAAGTGGTAGCCGATGCGGGTATCGGCACCGATGCCCAGGCGTACTGCTTCAATGTCGGCCCCCAGGTGCTCTGCCAGTTCGGCAATCTGGTTGATAAAGCTGATCTTGGTGGCGAGCATGCAGTTGGCGGCGTATTTGGTCAGCTCGGCGCTGCGCAGGTCCATGAAAATAATACGGTCATGGTTGCGGTTGAACGGGGCGTAAAGGTCGCGCATCACTTCGCGCACTTCTTCACGGGCGCAGCCGATGATGATGCGATCCGGACGGCGGCAGTCCGTCACTGCCGAGCCTTCCTTGAGGAATTCGGGGTTGGACACGACGTCGAATTGCAACGAGCGCCCGGTCTGGCTCAGCGCTTTATTGATATGGATCGTCAGGGCGTCGCCGGTGCCTACTGGAACGGTGGATTTTTCTACCAGGATCAACGGTTCAACGCGATGGCGGGCGACTGCGTCTCCGACCGAGAATACTGCGCCCAGGTCTGCCGAACCGTCTTCGCTGGGCGGGGTGCCCACGGCGATAAACAGCACCTGGCCGTGCTCAACCGCGAGTTTCTCATCGCTGGTAAATCGCAGGCGCTTGCTTTCAAGGTTATCCCGCACGAGGCTGGAGAGTCCCGGTTCAAAAATACTGACATGACCTTGTTGCAGCAGTTCGACCTTCTTCTGGTCGATGTCCATGCAGATCACATCGTGGCCGACTTCCGCCAATACCGTCGCCTGCACCAGGCCTACATAACCACTACCAAATACACTGATTTTCATGCGCAGTTCCTGGAACTTGGGGTACGTCGAGAGTTGATCGTTAGTACCCCCAGAATGACCAAGGTCACACCAAGGGTTTTCGAAAGGGTGAAGCTTTCATGGAACACCGGCAGGCTGGCGGCCAGCAGGTACACCAGGGCGTAACTGATGCTTAACAGCGAATAGGCGCGGCCCAGGGGCAAGTCCCGCAAGGCCAGCAGCCAGCAGAGCATCGATAGCGCGTAGGCCATGATGGCCGCAAAAACCACACCCAGCGCCGGCACTGATACCTCCCCCTGACTGATCGCGCTCAGCCATTGAGCAGGTTCCGGCAGGCGGGTCATGCTCCAGCGCATGCCCAGTTGGGCCGTGCTGACCAGCAACACGCTGGCCGAGGCAAAGACAAATCCACGGCGCAGGCTCATGTGTGCTGTCCTAACAGGACCACACCGGCAATTACCAGCCCTACACCTATCCAGTGACGCCGATCGATGTGTTCTTTGAACAGATAGCGGGCTACCAGGGTGATCAGCACAAAATTCAAGCTGAGCATCGGGTAGGCAACCCCGACTTCAAGCCGTTGCAGTACCAGCAGCCATACCAGCAAACCGAAGCCCAGGCACAGCAGTGCCAGCCACAGCCAGGGCGATTGCAGCTTTTGCGCAACCCCGGACTCGGGGCCGCGCCAGCTTTCGACTGCGTATTTTTGGGCAATCTGGCCTGCGCAGGTCAGCAGGCAGGCCAGCAACAGAAGTGCAAATGTCATTGGGCGCTCTGCGGGAAGATCAGAATCACCATGTTGCCGTCGTCATAACGCTGGCCATCTTCAGGCAGCATGTCCATTTCATGGCTTTCATCGCTGTCCTTGACCCGCATTACCACGCCCACCGGACCCTGGCGTCGCGCTTCAGTCATCCACGGGCCAATGTCGGCCAACGCAATGCTTTTGCCTTTGGCATCGTCATAGGTCAGGCCGTATTTGACTTCACCCTGGGTGTTGTACAGCGTCACATCGGGGCGGCGCAGGCGCCAGGACAAGGCAGAGGCTGCACCCAGATCGTTGCTGAGCAAGGTTTTGGCCTGGGACAGCTCCTGGATATGCTCAAGAATGAACTGATCGGGCATTTTGTTGTGCACAACGCTGCTGGGCATGCTCGCTGGTAACGCAAGCACCAGAACCCCCATAGCCAGGGCAGGCGCCGCCCACATCTTCAGCGGCCGGGAAAGTGTCAGCAGGCCGGTGACGATCCACGTCAGCAGCACGCCGACCAGCAACGCCATGTGTTGCGGCTCGTTGTCATAGAACGGTTTCTTGATCTGGAAGTAGATCAGGGCCGCCAGTCCCGCACTGCCCACCAGCAAGTTGACCAGGCCGTTAAAGCGCAAGGCACCGGTTTTGGCCTGTTCTACCCGCTGGATCATCCCGTGGCCCAGCAACAGAGCCAGCGGCAACATGCAGGGCATGATGTAGGTCGGTAACTTGCCTTTGCTCAGACTGAACAAGGCCAGCGGCAGCAGAAACCATAGCGACACGAAAACTACGCTGGCATGGCGCTTGTTCTGCCACGCATCCTTGAACGTAACGGGCAACAGGGCTGCCCAGGGCAGGCTGGAAACCACCAGCAGCGGCAGATAGAACCACCACGGGCGCCCGTGCTGGGCATCGTCACCGGCAAAACGGCGAATATGCTCGTGCCAAAAGAAGAAGCGCCAGTAGTCAGGCTCCTGGGCGTGAACGGCGAGGACCCAGGGCAGCGATACAAGGGCGGCAACCAGCATGGCCACCAGACCGTATTTGACCAGCTCGACAAAGCGCTTTTGCCAGATCATGTAGGGCAGGGCAATCAACACCGGCAACAGCAGGGCCAGAAAGCCTTTGGTCATAAAGCCCATGCCACAGGCAAAACCCAGTACAGCCCAACTGATCAGGCGATCGCGCCGGGTGCTGCTGTCAACCGCAAACCACAACGCGACCAGACTCAAGTTAACCCACAGAGTGAACTGCGGGTCGAGGTTCGAGTAACCCGCCTGGCCGGCGATCAGGCCGAATGTCATGTAGACCAGGGCGCAGGCAAAGCTCTTGCGCGGGTCATTCCACAAACGGCGGGCCACGACATAGGCCAGGAACACACTGAGGCCGGTGGCAACGGCGGAGGCTATGCGCACGCCGAACAGGTTTTCGCCAAAAATGGCCTGGCCTATGGCGATCATCCAGTAGCCCGCAATCGGCTTCTCGAAGTAACGCAAGTCCATGAAGTGCGGGGTGATCCAGTTGCCGTCGACCAGAATTTGCTGGCCGATTTGCGCGTAGCGTGTTTCGTCCGGGATCCACAAACCGTGGGTGCCCAGCGGCAACAGATAAAACGCGATAAAAGCCAGAACCAGAAGCGGTATCGTCCAGCGCTGAGTCATGGTTTCTGCACTCCCAGCCAGCCTTCACGCCCGTCCAGTACGCCCCGGCTCAATTGTCCGGCTGCAATACTGTCGGGATCGGCGGGCAGCAAATCCCGCAAGGGCTGGAAATGAATGTCACGGGTACGGGCCTGCGCCAGTAATTGACGGAAGTCGTTAGCCATCAGAATCCCTTCTACTTCAGCGTGGATAGTGTACGCATTCAGCTTTTGTGGGCTGAAGCGATCAAGAATGTATGAATTGAAGTCGGCGGCACTCAGCTCTGGCCCGACCACTTCATCGAAAGTGGGTAGATCCACAGGGATTTGCGGCGCGCCCAGGCTGCCGTCGGCCAACCTTGGCCGAAACAGACTGTGCCCGCGGCAATCACTGTTGTAACGAAAGCCAAAGGTTTCCTTGGCCTGGACTACGCGCTCGTCTGCACGCCAGCCGGCGGCGGCCGAACATTCGACCGCCTGGCCGGTAATGTCGCTCAAGGTGTCGACGCCGCGCCGGATCTGCTCGATCAGTTGCGCCTCGCTCCAGCGCCCGGTGTTGGCTTGCCAGCCATGGTGATCCCAGGCATGCAAGCCGACCTCATGGCCCGCAGCCAGGGTCTGGCGCATTAAATGCCCCAGATCCTGGCCGATGGGCTTTCCTGGCCAGGCAGTGCCGGCCAGCAAAATATCCCAGCCATAGAGGCTGGCGGCCTTGGAACGCATCATCTTCCAGAAAAACTGGGGCTTGATCAGCCGCCATAAATGGCGGCCCATGTTGTCAGGCCCCACGCTGAAAAAAAACGTGGCCTTGATGTGGGCTTCATCGAGCAGTTCGAGCAACCGCGGAACCCCTTCTCGGGTTCCACGGTAGGTATCGACATCTATGCGCAGTCCAGCTTGCATTAGCGTTTTTCCGCGATTTCAACCATGGCTTCACGCAGGAAGAAATCCAGGGTCTTGCCAATGGTTTCGCTGAGTTCGGTCGTCGGGGTCCAGTCGATCAGGCGACGGGCGTTCTCGACGCTTGGCTTGCGGTGGCTCACGTCCTGATAGCCGGTGCCGTAGAACGACTGGCTTTCAACATCGCGGAAACCGGCAAATGGCGGGAAGTTGTCACGCAGCGGATGCGCTTCGAACTGACGCAGCAACTCTTCACCCAGTTCACGGATACTGGCTTCGTTTTCCGGGTTGCCAATGTTGATGATCTGGCCGTCGCACTTGCCGCCTTTGTTGTCGATGATGCGCGCCAGAGCTTCGATACCATCGGCCACGTCGGTGAAGCAGCGTTTTTGTTCGCCACCGTCTACCAGACGAATCGGGGTGCCTTCCACGAGGTGCAGGATCAGCTGAGTGATGGCGCGCGAGCTGCCAACCCGTGCCGAGTCCAGACGGTCGAGACGCGGGCCCATCCAGTTAAATGGACGGAACAGGGTGAACTTCAGGCCTTTCTGGCCGTAGGCCCAGATCACGCGGTCCAGCAGTTGCTTGGAGACCGAGTAGATCCAGCGCTGTTTGTTGATCGGGCCAACAATCAGGTTGGACGTGTCTTCGTCGAAGTTCTTGTCCTGGCACATGCCATACACTTCGGACGTGGACGGGAAGATCACACGCTTGTTGTATTTGACGCAGTAGCGCACCAGCTTGAGGTTTTCCTCGAAGTCCAGTTCGAATACACGCAACGGGTTGCGGGTGTATTCGATTGGCGTGGCGATGGCCACCAGCGGCAGAACCACGTCGCATTTTTTGATGTGGTACTCGATCCACTCGGTGTGGATGCTGATATCACCTTCCACAAAGTGGAAGTTCGGGTGGCTGCGCAGACGCTCAATGGCGTCAGAACCGATATCCAGACCGTAAACTTCGTACTGGTCGTCCTGCAGCAGGCGCTCGGACAGGTGGTTACCGATAAAGCCGTTAACCCCCAGGATCAGGACGCGGGTACGGCGGGCCTTGCGACCCGACTCGCTACCGCGCAGACGCGAACCTTCTACCAGACCCAGTTCCCGGGCCAGTTGCGGGCCGCTCAGGTACAGGCCGTTTTCATTGCGCTGACCGGCAGTCACTACCAGCGAGTCCTGACCACATGCGATGCGTAGCGGATCGCAACTGATGACCTGGCCCGGTGCGTGGCCCTGGTTACCGGCAACCACTTCGGCGCCCCAGACGATCAGTTTGTGCTCGCCCACTGCACAGAAGGCCCCCGGATAAGGTTGAGTAACAGCCCGAACCAGATTGAACAGCTCTTCTGCAGGGCGTGCCCACTGCAGCAGGCCATCAGCTGGCGTGCGACGACCAAAGTAGGTGGCTTTGGATTCGTCTTGCGGGGTTTCCTTGAGCTTGCCCTGGGGCAGCAGCGGCAGGGCTTCGGCCAGCAACTGGGCAGCGGTTTCGCGCAATTTGCCGTGCAGGGTCAGTGCGGTGTCGGTGCGTTCGATGCTGATCCGTTGTTGCGCCAGAATGTCGCCTGCGTCGGCTCGTTTGACCATACGGTGCAGGGTCACGCCGGTTTCGGTTTCGCCCTTGACCAGTACCCAGTTCGCCGGAGCGCGGCCGCGGTAGCGCGGCAGCAACGAGCCGTGCAGGTTGAAAGCACCCTGGCTGACGCTGGCCAGCAACTCTTCGCCCAACAGGTTGCGGTAGTAAAACGAGAAAATGTAGTCGGCGTTCAGCTTGCGGATACGTTCGATCCACAGCGGATGGTTGGCGTCTTCCGGTGCATGTACCGGAATGCCTTTGCGGGCACACAGCTGGGCGACTGAACCATAAAAGTTATTTTCTTTCGGGTCATCGGCATGGGTAAACACAGCAGCAATTTCGTAGCCTGCATTGAGCAAGGCTTCAATGCCTGTGCAGCCAATATCGTGATAGGCGAAAACAACGGCTTTCAAACTCATGATTGAACCTGTGTCGAAGTTGAAGAAGTCGGGGTGCAAGTTGAAACGGTAGAAGTTGCAGGTTCGGCGCGAACGATTTTTTCAATGAAAAACCGTGGCCGGGCCCGCACATCGCTGTACATGCGGCCCAGGTATTCGCCCAGTAGCCCCATGCCGATAAATTGGCCGCCGGTAAACACGAACAGCACCGCAAACAGTACGAAGGTGCCGTGTCCGGCCCACGAGGCGCCGAAGATCAGACGCAGCATGATCAATGCAATGGCGAAGAGCACGCCCAGTACCGCCATGCTGAAACCGATGATGCTCAGCAGACGCAAAGGTGTGGTGGTCATGCAGGTGATCAGGTCGAACATCAGGTTGATCAGGCGCATGGGGCTGTACTTGGAATCACCGTGTTCGCGCTCGGCATGTTCGACCAGCACTTCAGTGGTGTGCCGGGCAAAACTGTTGGCGAGAATCGGGATAAACGTACTGCGTTCGCGACAGGCGAGCATGGCCTCAACGATGGAGCGGCGATAGCAGCGCAGCATGCAGCCGTAATCGCTCATGGCAACACCTGTCGAGCGTTGCACGGCCAGGTTGATCAGCCGTGACGGCCAGCGGCGCCAGGCGGAGTCCTGCCGATTGTTGCGCACTGTGCCGACCACGTCGTAGCCCAGGGCTGCCTGGGCGACCAGGCGCGGGATTTCTTCCGGCGGATTTTGCAGGTCGGCGTCCAGAGTGATGACAACATCGCCTTTGGAATGCTCGAAGCCCGCCATGATCGCAGCATGTTGCCCATAGTTACGATTGAGAATTACCGCAACTACCGGGCTGCCTTCGCGTGCAGCCGCGTCCTCGAGGATTTGCGCCGATTGATCCCGGCTGCCGTCATCGACCAGAACGATTTCATAGGCCTGCGTCAACTGTGCACAGGCTGCTTCAGTACGGCGCAATAGCTCAGGAAGACTCTGCTCTTCGTTGTAGACCGGTATGACGATCGACACGCACTGGATAGGGTAGGGTTTCAAATTATTCGTTCCAGTCAGTTTCAATGGCACAAGACGACTCGGTAAAAGTCGATCTACTTGCGCGCAGGCCAAGGCTCGCGTGCACGTGGAGTAAAGACTATTACGTCTAAAGGTAAAGTCATCGGACTACGATATCTGCATGATTTTGTTGCAGACTTTTGCGTACTTCCGTCGCAGGAATGAGCATACGTTAAACGCAGAGTTGTGAAAAACCTATGAAAGTTCGATCAAGGTCCCATGCTTTTAAGGGCTAGACAGCTGTTATTCAGGAAAGCATTTCTCGCGTCCAAACATCCAGCGTTTAGAGGCTTTTCAGTAACGCATTATCTTTTAGCGCTTGTTGCGCTAATAAAACAGTGATGCAGGTCGGGATAGGGCACATATAAATATTCAGTAATTAATGCGCCAACCTGCGGGCATGTGATGCGAGTCACATCGGTTGGCGCATTCAAACAGGCTATTAGTTCAGGCCGAGCTTGCCACGCAAGGTCGACAAGTCTTCGGCCAGGGTGTTGACGGGGCCAATCAACGCCTTGCGGTCGTTGTCCTTGACCTTGTCATAGGTTTCAAAGCCGCCGTCCTGGGTACGGTATTTGGCCAGAATCCTGTCAACAGTGGCGAAGTTCTTGTCCACCTTGGCTGCAAACGCCTGGTCGCTCTGCTGGATCTGGCTGCGAAACAGGTCGAAGATTTTTTTCGCGCCGTCAACGTTCCCCTGGAAGTCGTACAGATCGGTGTGGCTGTAGCGGTCTTCTTCGCCGGAAATCTTGGTAGCAGCCACTTCTTCCATCAGCGAAGCGGCGCCACCGACAACTTTCTCAGGCGGGAACGTCAGCCCGGCGACACGCTTTTGCAGGTCCTGGACGTCTTTGTTCAGCCCGTCTGCCAGTTCATTCAGACCCTGGGTGCTGTTCTCGGAAAACAGGCTGTATTCGATGCGGTGAAAACCGGTGAAGTCCGGGGCTTTTACCCCTTGTTCATGATCGTCGACCCGGGAGTCGATCGACGCGTCCAGGTCGCTGAACAGTTCGGCAATAGGCTCAATGGACTCGTAATGGACGCGAGTCGGAGCGTAGAGCTTTTTGGCTGCGGCCAAATCACCCTTTTTTACCGCATCGGTAAATTGCTGCGTATTGTCGGCCAGTAGATCCAGCTGCTCGGTGACGTAAATCTTGTAGTCCGAGACCGGGCCCACCAGATCCAGCGGTGCAGTCGCTGCCAGGGCCGAGAGCGGGGTATGGAGCAAGCCAAGTGTGATGAGCAGTGCGAATGGCGTCTTCTTCATGGGGCTTTTCCGGTTGGGTTCAGATGATTGGGTCAGGCGTTGGCAACAGGTGCGGCGGCATTGAGCAAGGAACGCCCAACGAAATCCTGTTCGTCGCGCACCCCGGGCAGCGTGAAGAAGTAACCGCCGCCGACCGGCTTGAGGTATTCCTCCAGGGGTTCGCCATTGAGTCTGGTTTGCACCGCGATAAAGCCTTGTTCCAGATCGCTCTGGTAGCAGATGAACAGCAGTCCCATGTCCAGCTGGCCGTTTTTGTTAACCCCGTTGGAGTAGTTGAACGGTCGACGCAGTATCAGGTTGTTGCGGGTTTTTGCCGTGCGCGGGTTGGCCAGGCGGATGTGTGCATCAAGCCTGGTCACTTTGCCATCGGGATCGTTGCTGTAGTCCGGGACATCGGTTTCATGGGCGCCATCCATGGGGGCGCCACTGGCTTTGTTGCGACCGAAAATACTTTGCTGCTCTTGCAGCGGTGTGCGGTCCCAGCGCTCCACGAAGTTGCGGATGATGCGTACCGCCTGGTAACTGCCGTTGACCGCCCAGTGCGGTTCGTCAGTTTCGGGCCCGACCCAGACAATGCTGTTCATCAGGCTGTTGTCGGTGGAGTCCGGGTTGGCCGAGCCATCGCGAAAGCCCAGAAAGTTGCGCGCGCTTTGCGCCGGCTCGCCGGGCTTGGTCGGCGCTTGTGGCGGCACTGTACCTTCCTGCTTCCAGCGCACCAGCAACAAATCCGGCAGGTTTTTCACAATGTCGCGCAGGGCGTGAATATTGGTGTCCGCAGTGTTGGCGCAAAACTGCAGGCTCAGATCGCCATGGCACTGTGCAGGCTCGAGCGCATCGTTGGGGAAACCTTGCATGCGGCTCAAGCGCTTGGGCTTGGCGGTCGCCAGGCCAAAGCGCTCATCGAACAGCGACGCCCCCACCGAGACCGTCACCGTCAGGTTGTCCGGTGTCACCTGCGGGCCGAGAATCCCTGAGTCAGGAGGCGGCAGTCTTGGGTCGGCCTGAGGGGCCGGGCCGCCCTTGACCAGGAACGCAATGCGTTGATTGAGGGTGCGAAACAGGCGTTCCAGGTCTTGCCGGTCGCTGGCCAGCACATCAAAAGCCACCAGCATGCCCGCTGCGGGGCGCGGGGTGAGAATACCGTTTTGATGCTGGCCGTAATAATCATGCCGGTCCCGGGTTTTATCGCTGCTCGGGGCCTGGGTCACCTGAACGTTTTGCCCGCCACTGGCGGCCATGGCCGGGCAGCTCAAAGCGCCGCCTGCCAGTGCCGCCCCGGCGACTCCCATGCCCAGCAGCACACGACGGCGCTGCAGATTGAATGGATCAAGACTGTTTTCTGAGTCGCTCATGTGCATCTCGTCTGCAATTACAGGCCTCAAAGGCCAAGGGCGGGATCGATTCCATCGAGTGCATCGGCCAGAGCCTTGGCCTTGTTACTGATAGCTTGACGCCGCAGGTCGCTCACGGTGTCGTAAGTGATGTAACCCTGGGGTGTTTTGAGGCTGTTGATCTCAGCCTCGAGCGCGGTACTGGCAGTATCGATACGCTGCAGGAGCTCGGCATTGTTCTTGGCCAGTAAAGGACGCAACAGATCAACGACCTTGCGTGTGGTCTGCAGGTTGGCGGCAAAACCACTGAGGTCGATATGACTGTAACGCTCTTCTTCGCCGCTACCGGCGCGGGTATCGGCCAGGTTATGCAGGGTCCGGGCGACAATGCTGACTAATTGCCCGGGAGGCAGTGACTGGGCCAGCAACTGCTGCTTGAGCAACACCGCATTGGCATGCAGTTGCTGGGCAAAGACACCCAGGCCCTGGGTGCTGCTCTGGGAAAACAGCCCGTACTCGATGCGGTGGAAGCCGCCGAAGCCGGGGTCCTGTTCACGTTTTTCGAAGTAGTCCGCGCGGGCGTTGATGGCGTTGTCCAGTTCGGCCAGGCGTTGCGCTGCCGGGGCCAGTCGCTGATAAGCCTCGCGGGCGGGCAGGTAAAGCGCCCGGGCCTGTGCGAGGTCGCCCGTGGCAATGGCTTGCGACAAGGCATCCACCGCCGTGATCAAAGCGTTGCCCTGGCTGTTCAGATAGACCCGGAACTCAGACAGCGGACCGATAAATGCCACCAGGGACGGTCGCGCTTTGGCGCTGGCTTGGGATTGGGCTGTAGGCGTGACGTGCAAGGTGCCGCGCGGGTTGCTGAGCAAGCCGCAGGTGATGGCGTAATCCCCGGGTGCCAGTGTGGCATTGATCACCTGACTAAGGCCGGGAGCGATGTTTTCACGCTCCTCGACCACCAGTACGCCATCCAGAATTTCCCACTCCACAGCCCGCTCGGAGGCGTTGACGATGCGAAAGCTATTGAAGCCTGCGGGTACCGACAGCGAGTCGGGCTCGCAACTGTGGGGGTGAATGGTCACGGTGATTTCAGAGCTGTGAGCCTTGCGTTTGGCCGCAGCCAGCTGCGAGGCGTAATAGAACAAAGCGCCGGCCGCGATCATCACGATCACCGAGCCGGCCACCGCCCAGCGCATGGCGCGAGGGGGTGTACCGCTTGCAGGGGTAGGCATGCAGGACCTTATGGGTTTGTCACTGAAGAAGCGGGGGCGTTTTTGGGGCTGGCGGCAGGGCGAAAGAACATCGCCAGCGTCAGCAGCAGGTAAATCACATAGGCGCCTAGCACGCTCACTGTGGGCGCATCCTGATACCCGAACATGCCGGCCAGCACAGAACCTGCCGGTCCATCCATTGGCAGTGCGGCACTGATATCAAACACCACGCCTTGCAGGTGGTTCCACAAGCCGGCTTCGTGCAGGGCCTGTACCGAGTTGGCCAGAATGCCTGCGGCAACCAGCAGAATGAACAGTCCGGTCCAGCGGAAGAACAGGCCCAGATTCAAGCGCATGCTGCCGCTATAAATGGCGAAACCGACGAAAATGGCGAGGACCAGACCGAGCAGGGCGCCCAGCGGTGCTGCGGGGCCTTCGCTCTGCTGAAACACGGCGAGCAGAAAGAACACGGTTTCGAGTCCTTCGCGGGCAACTGCAAAGAACACCATGGCAATCAGTGCCGTGACTTGATGTTTTGACCCCGCGAGGGCGTGATCCAGGGAGGTGTGAAGAGAGTGCTTGATGGAGCGCGCCACTTTGCGCATCCAGAACACCATCGAACTGAGAATGCCGACGGCGATCAGACCGACAATGCCTTCGAAGAGCTCCTGCTGTTTCTGCGGGAACTCTGCACTCATCAGCTCCAGGCCGCCGCCCACCAGCAGGGACAGAGCGACAGCAAGGAAGACTCCGGTCCACACGGCGGGCATCCACTGTCCGCGCCCCGTTTGTTTGAGGTAACTGGCAATGATGCCGACTATAAGAGCGGCCTCGATTCCTTCGCGCAGCATGATCAGAAATGGAACCAGCATGGGATGAGTACCGCGTCACGAATTGGCCAGGGTGGCAATTTGTAACATTTTGATACTCATTTACAAACAGGAATCGATTGCATTTGCTGAACGCTAGCTGAACAAAGACTTGACCCGGGTAATCGCTGGCGAGGCCCAAGGCCGCGAAGGCCTTGTGCACGGCTCTCGGACGTCGCGCACGGTCCTTCGCACCTTATCGCAGCCTCGTTCCTCGTCAGCGAGTACGGGCTTCTAGTCGGCTGTTTGTTCGGGTGTGTCGTCTTTCTGCGCTTTCAGGCTTTCAAGTGCTGCTTCGGCTTTTAGTGCCCGCAGGGTCAATGCCGTGCCGGCTTCCTGCGCCTTGCTTTGCGCTTGTTGCAAGACTTCGCTGTCCTCAAGTGCAACCCGCAAGCGTTCCTGGAGCAGGGTGCGCTCGTTTTCCAGCTTAGTTAACTGGCTGCTGAGCTGGCCATTGAGGTTGCTCAATTTGTGTTGCTGGTCGTTGGACTGATTCAGTTCCTTGCCCAGTGCGCGGCTTTCGCTCAATACGCGCTCGTTGTCGCGATGCAGCTGGGTGATCTCATCCTGGCGTACCAGTGCACTTTGTTGTGCCTGGCGCAGTTCCATCTGAATCTGCTGAACCTGTCCTTCGTGGCGGCGCTGATCCTGCTCGCGCTGCTCTTTGACGGCGCTGCGGTAGTGCTCAAGTGCTTCGCGGGCATGCAGGTGTTTGTCTTCCAGCGAGCGAATTTGCTCGTCGCGGTCTTTGAGGCGCAGCTCAAAGTCGCTGCAAGCCTGATTCAGCGCAGCGTTGCGGGTTTGCTCGGTCTGCAGCATGGAGCGTGTGGACTCAAGATTTGCCGTTTCCTGGCTCAGTGCATTGCCCTGGATCTCAAGTTGCTGCTGGAGCCGGGTTTGCGTCTGTTGTGCCTGGTCGAGCTGCTCTTGCAGCGTTGCCTGGAGTTGTTCGTAGTGTGCCCGGGCCCGATCGATCGGCTCCTGGGCTTGCTCTTGCAGGCGCTGGGCGAGGCGGGCGACCAGCTCCGCCAGCTCGTCCCCGAGCTGTTCCTGTGGCGCGCCCCGGCGTGAGTCGATCTCCTCCAGCTCTTTCAGATAGCGGTGGATAGTGGTTTTCGACCCGGTATTTCCCATCTCGATACGTACTGCATCAATGCTCGGGTGTTCGCCACGGGCCAGGATTGCCGTGCGTGCAATTTGCACCACCGCCTTGTTTACGCCGCCACGGGCCATGGTCTTCTCCTACGATTATGTACTGTGGTATGTATCATGTAATTACATACTATATTATCGATTAAATTTTGTCTTTATTTAAGATTCAAGAGGCGGGATATACTGGTATTATCCCGTGTTAGAGCCTTGGAACTGCTTTTAAGGCCCGTTTTCAGTACGCCAATCAAGAGAACTGCCCATGAGCGAGCTGGATCGCTACTTAAACGCCGCGACCCGCGATAACACCCGCCGCAGTTATCGGGCAGCCATCGAACACTTCGAAGTCACCTGGGGCGGGTTCCTGCCTGCCACCAGTGACAGCGTGGCCCGCTACCTGGTGGCTCACGCCGGCCAGCTCTCAATCAACACGCTCAAGTTGCGCCTGTCGGCCATTGCCCAGTGGCATAACAGCCAGGGGTTTGCCGATCCGACCAAGGCGCCGGTGGTGCGCAAAGTGTTCAAGGGCATCAGGGCCTTGCACCCGGTACAGGAGAAGCAGGCTGAGCCGTTGCAATTGCAGCACCTGGAGCAGGTGGTCGACTGGCTCGAAAGTGAGGCTCGGGCGGCGCAAGCCAATGCCGATCAGCCTGCACTGCTGCGAGCACGACGGGATGCGGCCCTGATTCTGCTGGGTTTCTGGCGCGGGTTTCGCAGTGACGAGCTGTGCCGCTTGCAGATCGAGCATGTGCAAGCGGTGCCAGGTTCCGGTATCACCCTGTACCTGCCGCGCAGCAAAAGTGACCGCGACAATCTGGGCAAGACCTTTCAGACCCCGGCCTTGCTGCGGTTATGCCCGGTGCGGGCCTACATTGAGTGGCTCAATACCTCGGCGCTGGTCCGCGGCCCGGTGTTTCGTGGCATAGACCGCTGGGGCAACCTGGGGGAGGAGGGGTTGCACGCCAACAGCGTAATTGCGCTGCTGCGCCAGGCCCTGGAACGCGCGGGTATTGCTGCAGAGCAATACACCAGCCACTCGCTGCGTCGCGGTTTTGCAACATGGGCCCATCAAAGTGGCTGGGATTTGAAGTCGCTGATGAATTACGTCGGCTGGAAGGACGTAAAGTCCGCCATGCGCTATGTTGAAGCGACCCCGTTTACGGGGATGAGCATTACCGCGCAAAAAGTTATCGATGTCTGACGAGGGTTGAAATGGCGCAAGGTGGCCCCTATTTGGTTTTCTACTATCTATAGGCTCACCTGATAGCTAAAACCAATCGTCAGCATCAGCTTTGCCAATGAGCCAGATACGAAATGAGTTGTTAGGATTCACCCCATCAACTTTTCAACCCTGACGGAGAGACAACGATGCCTATCATCAACAGCCATGTAAAACCGTTCAAAGCTACTGCATACAAAAACGGCAGCTTCGTGGAAGTGTCGGACGCTGACCTGAAAGGCAAGTGGTCTGTCGTTTTCTTCTACCCGGCCGACTTCACTTTTGTTTGCCCGACCGAACTGGAAGACCTGGCTGACAACTACGAAGAGTTCAAAAAACTCGGCGTGGAAATCTACAGCGTGTCCACTGACACCCACTTTGCTCACGCTGCCTGGCACAACACTTCGCCAGCCATCGGCAAAATCCAGTACACCATGATCGGCGACCCTACGCTGACCATCTCCCGCAACTTCGACGTACTGATCGAAGAAGCAGGCCTGGCTGACCGCGGTACTTTCGTGATCAACCCTGAAGGTCAGATCAAAATCGTCGAGCTGAACGATGGCGGCGTTGGTCGTGACGCTTCCGAGCTGCTGCGCAAAATCAAGGCAGCCCAGTACGTTGCTGCTCACCCGGGTGAAGTTTGCCCGGCCAAATGGAAAGAAGGTGAATCCACCCTCGCTCCATCGCTCGACCTGGTCGGCAAGATCTAAGCCTGTGAGCCAGCCAAGGGCGGTGACCCGCACCTGAGTTGCACGCAGCATCGCCCTCAAAACGCCCGGGCGACATTCGCTCGGGCGTTTTTTTTACACAGTATTAAAGGTCAAAGGAGATCGCCCGTATGTTGGACGCCAATCTAAAAGCACAGTTGAAGTCATACCTGGAGCGGGTTACCCAG
This sequence comes from Pseudomonas sp. 9.1(2019), assembly GCF_009910445.1. Classification (NCBI taxonomy): domain Bacteria; kingdom Pseudomonadati; phylum Pseudomonadota; class Gammaproteobacteria; order Pseudomonadales; family Pseudomonadaceae; genus Pseudomonas; species Pseudomonas sp. 9.1(2019). The sequence goes on from NZ_VBWF01000010.1 coordinate 234,441, forward strand.
CCGATCGAGATCGTTGCTTCCCTCGACGACGGTGCGAAATCCCGTGAAATGCATGACTTGTTGAAAGAAATCGCCAGCCTTTCCAGCATGATTACCTTGCTGGACAACGGTACCGATGCACGCAAGCCTTCGTTTTCGTTGAACCGCCCGGGCGGCGATATCAGCCTGCGTTTCGCAGGCATCCCAATGGGCCACGAATTTACTTCGCTGGTGCTGGCCTTGCTGCAAGTCGGCGGCCACCCATCGAAAGCCAGTCCTGAAGTGATTGAACAGATCCGCGCCCTCAAGGGCGAGTTCAACTTCGAGACTTATTTCTCGCTGTCATGCCAGAACTGTCCGGATGTGGTGCAGGCGCTGAACCTGATGGCTGTATTGAACCCGAACATTCGCCACGTGGCGATTGACGGCGCGCTGTTCCAGGACGAAGTCACCGAACGTCAGGTGATGGCAGTTCCCAGTGTTTACTTGAACGGCGTGAACTTCGGCCAGGGCCGTATGGGTCTGGAAGAAATTCTCGGCAAGCTGGACACCGGCGCCATCGAGCGTCAGGCCGAAAAAATCAGCGCCAAAGAGGCGTTTGATGTGCTGGTCATAGGCGGTGGTCCGGCCGGCGCAGCGGCTGCCATTTATGCGGCACGTAAAGGCATTCGTACCGGCGTCGCCGCTGAACGCTTTGGCGGCCAGGTGCTGGATACCATGGCCATCGAGAACTTTATCTCGGTGCAGGAAACTGAAGGGCCAAAACTGGCCACCGCCCTTGAAGAACACGTCAAGCAATACGACGTCGACATCATGAACCTGCAGCGTGCCGACAAGCTGCTCCCGGGCAAGGCGGGCGAGTTGCATGAGGTGAAATTTGCCAGTGGTGCCTCGCTGAAAGCCAAGACCGTGATTCTGGCAACCGGTGCCCGCTGGAGAGAGATGAATGTACCCGGCGAGCAGGAATACCGCAGCCGTGGCGTCGCTTACTGCCCGCACTGTGACGGCCCGCTGTTCAAAGGCAAGCGCGTTGCAGTTATCGGCGGTGGCAACTCGGGTGTTGAAGCGGCAATCGACCTGGCGGGTATCGTTTCTCACGTCACCCTGCTTGAGTTCGATACCAAACTGCGGGCCGATGCGGTGTTGCAGCGCAAGCTCAACAGCTTGCCGAACGTAACCGTGATTACCAATGCCCTGACCACCGAAGTCACAGGCGACGGTCAGAAGGTCAATGGTCTGCGTTACAAGGATCGGGCCACAGACGAGTTGCACCACGTCGAGCTGGAAGGGATTTTTGTCCAGATCGGCTTGCTGCCGAACACTGACTGGCTTAAAGGTACGATCGAGCTTTCACCTCGCGGCGAGATCGTGGTTGATGCCCGTGGTGAAACCAGCATCCCCGGCATCTTTGCCGCCGGCGACGTCACTACCGTGCCATACAAGCAGATCGTGATTGCGGTGGGCGAGGGCGCCAAAGCTTCGCTGAGTGCTTTTGATCACCTGATCCGCTCCGAATAACCGGCTGAAACAAAAAAACCCATGAGCGATCATGGGTTTTTTTTGCATCCGGTTTACATCGGTTGCGGCTGGATAATCTCGACCCAGTAGCCGTCCGGGTCTTTGATAAATGCCAGCGACTTCATGCGCCCGTCAGTCAGGCGCTTCTGGAAGTCCACACCCAGCGCCTCGAAGCGTTCGCAGGCGGCAACGATGTCCGGCACCGAGATGCAAATGTGGCCAAAGCCGCGCGGGTCAGTGTTGCCGTTGTGGTAGACAACGCTGTCGTCGGTTTCCGAACCGTGGTTGTGGGTCAGTTCCAGAATGCCGGGAATCGACTTCATCCACAGGGTACGGGCGGCATCGTCAGCCGGGATCTGTGCCTTATCAACCAGCGCCAGGAAATACAGGCTGAATTCGGCTTCCGGGAAGTCGCGCTTTTCAACCAGCGAGAAGCCCAGCACCCGGGTATAGAAATCCAGGGACTTATGGATGTCCTTGACGCGGAGCATGGTGTGGTTGAAGACAAAATTCTGGGTAGCGCTGTCTGGTTCGCCAGTGACGCCAGGGATGTTGTTCAGGTCTTGCAGGCTCATGAACCCTCCGAAAGTGATACGTGGTGATCGGTCGCTACGGTGAGCGTGATGGGCGAATGATACGGAATCCGGTGGCTTGCGCCAAACCCGTTTTCAGCCGGGGCAGGCATCAGCACGGCGGGTCTTGGCAAATTCCGGGCAAAAAGAAGCCCGCCGAAGCGGGCATGGGGCGCTAGTCCTTTAGCAGCCCCCATCCTGTGACCATTGGTGTGAAAAATCTGTGAAAGGACCTGTTATTTGAAGACTGTCTGTCCGCCCCGGAGCTTTCATGGCTGCCATGCCTGGTAAAGCTGCGGTCGGCGCCAGAGATGGGCACGGGACTGTCTTGAATTATTGACTTGTATCATTCCGTACATCTGGCTCCCGTGATATTGCCGCCCAATAAAAAGCCCTGCATGGGCAGGGCTTTTTATTGGGCGCAGACTTTAATGACGCAACCATGAATCCACGGTGCTGGCACCGTATTGTTCTTTCCATGCCTTCAAGCCATGGTGGTTGCCGCCTTTAGTTTCGATAAGTTCACCGGTATGCGGGTTTTGATAAACCTTGAGTACGCGGGCCTTGCGTTGTTTGGGGGCGGCACCGGACCTGGGTGCAACCGTGCCGGGGTCAAGAATGGCAATAATGTCCCGAAGGTTCTTGCCATAGAACTTCATCAAGTCTTTGAGTTTTTGCTCGAACTCAATTTCTCTTTTAAGTCCGGCGTTATTTTTCAATGCTTCGAGCTGGGCAATCTGCTCTTTAAGTGCTTTCTCAGCAGCGCGAAATTCAGCGAGTCTGGACAAAGTCATTACTCCATTCACTGGTCCGGCCTTGGAGAGCCGGAGTGTTTTAATGATGATTGAAGTGCATGGGGCAGGGGCCGGGTCCAGTACCTTGAACACCTGAACACCGTCCATGACCTTTTTAAATAACGTGACAACCTTTAAACAATCGAAAAAATTGTAGTTGTTAATTGTCACACTGCCAAGCCATGAACCCGCACAATTAACAAAAGACTTTGCCCCGAAGGGGGCAGGTTCATAGAGGCAAGTATTTATTGCGTCGGTGCAGGGCGCGCCACTAAAGATTTGATGAAGTCAGGGGCGGGCAAGGGGCGGGCGAACAGATAACCTTGTAAAAACACCACCCCTTTAGACGCCAGATAGTCGCTTTGTTCTTGTGTTTCAATCCCTTCGGCGACTATTCCCAGGTCCAGTTTTGCACTGAGCTCGATAATACTGTCGAGAATGTGTCTGGACAGGGCGTCCACGCCGATCATTGCGACAAAACTTTGATCGATTTTCAAGTAATCAATGTTGAACTCATGCAAGTAACTCAGGCTCGAATGGCCGGTGCCAAAATCATCAAGGGCAATCATCACGCCCAGGCTATGGAGTGCCGAGAATAATTGATGGGTGATTGCAGTGGGCACAATCAACTCGCGTTCGGTCAGTTCCAGAACCAGGGTGATTTGCCCTGCCGGGAAAGCGTCCAGGAACTCGCGGCAATCATCAATTAGTTCAAGGTTTTGACAATGGCTGGCCGCGATATTGAAGCCTATATGGAAGCCGGGCTCCATGCTGGAGGCGTGGGGCGCCAGTAGCCGGGCAGTTTGCTGCATCAGCGAGCGGGTCATTGGCACTATCAGGCTCGAGTGTTCGGCAAACGGAATAAACAAGTCAGGACGTACCAGTCCTTCTCTGGGATGCTGCCAGCGCATCAACACTTCGGCTCCGGCCCATTGCTTAGTATCGCTGCGTACGACCGGCTGGAAGTAAGGAATAAACTCTGCCGCGTCCAGACCCCGCTGCAATTCATGGGTGGGTGAAGATGAGCGCTTATTTAACCAGTGCACCGTTAAAGCAGACACCAGCCCCAAAAATACAAACAAGCCCATCAGTCCGGTGTATCGCGCCCATACAAAACGCCCGACCGTTCCGGGGCCGAATCCCGCAACAACCTGGTAGGGGTACTGGGTGGAGGCGACACTGACTTGTGCCACCGGAAAAGGCTCGGCCGGAGCGTCACGCACCTGGCCATACTTATCGATCGAATCACTGCCCACTTGAATCAGTAATTGCGTGTACTGATTGATCAAGCCCAAAACATTGACCAGATGTGCGCCATACAGGCTGACCAGCACCCCTGCTTTGCCTTCCTCGCGCCTGTAGACCAGCAACGGGTCGTTGGGCGTTACCGGATTGCCGGCCATCAGCTTGAGCTCGCCTTTGGCATATTCATCCGGGTTTACGATTTCTTTGAAGGGGCCGAACAGGGAGGTGCAATAAATCAGGTTGTCCCACACCATGTTCACCGCGCGCACGAAAGGCCGGCGCGTCACCTGGTCACGCAACGCCAGCTCCACCTGGGCGCAATCGCGCCCCGCCATCGGCAGCATCACATCGGCTGCCTGTGCGGCATTGTCGAGCATCAAGTCAAACTGGCGAATGGCTTCTTGCGCGGTGTGGGTGGCCTCAAACTCCAGGGCTCGATTGGCCTGCCAAAAAATAATACACATGCCGAGTACCACGGGCAGCAATCCACTGAGCAGAACCAACGCATAGCGATCAGTCCATTTGCGGGTCGACTTCAGCGTTAATGGCATTGCATATCCTGGGCTAGGGGTAAAGGCTGATTAAAGACAGCTGGTTAACATGATGTAAGACAAACCGGATTACGCCATGTAGAATCGGCTTACGCATACAAGAATAATGACTTCTGCCAGCAGAAGCCCCTCCGCGTAAGAGATGGGTCGAAATGAAGATATTCGGGTTCCAATTGATCTACGGCGATTTCCTGGCTCGCAGTGTACGCGGGATCTCGTGCGCGCCTCCCGTCAGCCTCAGCATTCTTAGCAAATAACCTTCTGTTAATTCTAAAAATGACCATGATGAGGCGCCAAAATGGCCGATCTATACGAAAACCCAATGGGCCTGATGGGCTTTGAATTCATCGAATTCGCGTCCCCGGTACCCAACACCCTCGAACCCATTTTTCAAATTATGGGCTTCACCAAGGTGGCCAGCCACCGTTCCAAAGACGTGCACCTGTATCGCCAGGGCGAGATCAATCTGATCCTCAACAATGAGCCCCATAGCGTAGCTTCTTATTTTGCCGCAGAGCACGGTCCTTCGGTGTGCGGTATGGCCTTCCGCGTGCGCAATGCGCAACAGGCATTTTCCCGGGCGCTGGAACTGGGTGCGCAACCCATCGAAATTCCCACCGGCCCCATGGAGCTGAACCTGCCGGCAATCAAGGGTATCGGTGGCGCGCCACTGTACTTGATTGATCGCTACGGCGAAGGCAGCTCGATCTACGACATCGATTTCGTGTTCATTGAAGGTGTTGATCGTCATCCGGTGGGAGCCGGCCTGAAAATCATCGACCACCTGACCCACAACGTTTATCGCGGGCGCATGGCCTATTGGGCCAACTTCTACGAGAAGCTGTTCAATTTCCGTGAAATCCGCTACTTCGATATCAAGGGTGAATACACCGGCCTGACCTCCAAGGCAATGACCGCACCGGACGGCATGATCCGCATTCCTTTGAATGAAGAATCATCCAAAGGCGCAGGGCAGATCGAAGAGTTCCTGATGCAGTTCAACGGTGAAGGCATCCAGCATGTGGCCTTCCTGTGTGACGACCTGATCAAGACCTGGGACGCACTGAAGGGCATAGGCATGCGCTTCATGACCGCGCCGCCCGACACCTACTATGAAATGCTCGAAGGCCGTCTGCCTGATCACGGCGAACCGGTAGATCAGCTGCAGTCGCGGGGCATTTTGCTGGATGGCTCTTCCGAGCCGGGTGACAAGCGCTTGTTGCTGCAAATCTTCTCGGAAACCCTGATGGGGCCGGTGTTCTTCGAGTTCATCCAGCGCAAGGGTGATGACGGATTCGGCGAAGGCAACTTCAAGGCGTTGTTTGAATCCATCGAACGCGACCAGGTGCGCCGTGGCGTGTTGAGCACCGATTAAACATCAATCCTGTAGGGGCTGGCTTGCCAGCGATGGCAGTCTGCGGTTCACCAGTAACACCGCATGGACTGCATCGCAGGCCGGCTCCAACAGTTCGGTTACTTAAAACAATCCCGCCGCAATATTGATCGAGAAGCCCAGTACCGCAGTGTTGAACAAAAAGCCTAACAGCGAATGCACCAGCACGGCTTTGCGCATCTCACGGGTAGCGATGCACACGTCGGACGTCTGTACCGCAACGCTGAGGGTGAAAGAGAAGTACAGAAAATCCCAGTAATCCGGGTTCAGCTCCCCCTCCGGAAAACGCAAGGCCGGCTCCGGCCCCTCATTGTTATAAAACAGCCGCGCATAGTGCAGGCTGAAAATCACCCCGATCATCAGCCACGACCCCACCACCGTCAGCCCGGTAAACCCGTAGTGCATCAGTTGCTCGGATTGATCGAGTTTGCTGTTGCCTGACAGCTCGAGGGTGATGGCCGCCAGACTGGCAATGGCGGCGATGCAAACGGTGAACAACACCATGCTGGCATTTTCATCTTCGACTTCGGCGGTGCTTTTCACGTCGCTGGCTGCGGAGCGAATCACCAGCCACAGGGTCAATCCCAGATACAACCAGACACAGACATTCCAGCCCAGCAAGAACTTGGTCGTCAGGGTTGCAGCGGGAGCAAAGATGCCGACCGCGACCCCAAGCAAGGTGGCAACGGTCAGGCGAGGATGAGTGCGGGCAAGGTGCGACATCGACAAGACAATCCCTGTTACTAATTGATGCAGCACCTTACCACGGGCAGAACCTGTTACAGCTGGCGCGGCTTGCTTCTCACCAGTTTCATCACCACCACAAAGAACACCGGTACAAACACCACGGCCAGGGTGGCGACGATCATGCCGCCAATTACCCCGGTACCGATGGCCTGTTGACTGGCCGAACTGGCCCCGGTGGCAATCGCCAGAGGCACCACCCCGAGAACGAAGGCCAGTGAGGTCATCACAATCGGCCGCAAGCGCAGGCGTGCGGCTTGCACCGTGGCATCTACCAGATCATGCCCTTCGTCATACAGGGTCTTGGCAAACTCGATGATCAGAATGGCGTTTTTCGCCGACAGGCCAATGATGGTGATCAAGCCAACCTTGAAGAACACATCATTGGGCATCCCGCGCAACGTCACGGCCAATACGGCCCCGAGCACACCCAGGGGTACGACCAGCAAGACCGCAGTCGGAATCGACCAGCTTTCATACAAGGCGGCCAGACACAGGAACACGAACAGCAACGACAAGCCCAGCAAAATCGGGGCCTGGGCTCCGGACAGTTTTTCCTGCAGGGACAAACCGGTCCACTCCAGGCCCAGCCCGGCAGGCAACTGATCCACCAGACGCTGAACCTCGATCATTGCCTCGCCGGTACTGCGCCCGGGGGCTGACTCACCGGAAATACTGATGGCCGGGTAGCCGTTATAGCGCGTCAGTTGCGCCGGCCCCTGAATCCAGCGGGCTTCGACAAAGGCCGAGAGCGGCACCATTTTCCCCAGGTTGTTGCGCACATTGATCTTCAGCAAGTCTTCAACCTGACTGCGCTGATCACCCTCTGCCTGCACCACAACCCGCTGCATGCGCCCCTGGTTCGGGAAATCATTGACGTAGGCCGAGCCCACGGCCGTCGACAGTACGTCGCCAATGTCAGCGAACGAGACCCCCAGGGCATTGGCGCGTTTGCGGTCGACTTCAAGTTGCACTTGCGGGCTTTCAGCCAGCGCGCTTTCGCGCACGTTGGCCAGTACCGGACTCTTCTCGGCCAGAGCCAGAAATTCGCTACGGGCCTGCATCAGTGCGTCATAGCCGACGCTGCCACGGTCCTGCAGGCGGAACTCAAAACCGCTGGAGGTCCCCAGACCACTGACTGGCGGCGGCAGGATAGCGAAGGCTATTGCATCCTTGAGTTCGCCAAACACGGCGTTGGCCCGTTCGGCGATGGCCGAAGCCGAGTCCTTGGCGCCGCGTTCAGACCAGTCTTCAAGGGTGGTAAAGGCCAGGGCCGCGTTCTGTCCGTTACCGGAAAAGCTGAAGCCCAGAATCATCGTGGTGTTGCCTATGCCGGGCTCGCTGGCGTTGTGCGCCTCGATCTGCTCGGCCACCTTGATTGTGCGGTTCTGGCTGGCACCCGGCGGCAACTGGATATCAGTGATGATGTAGCCCTGGTCTTCAACCGGCAAAAACGAGGAGGGCAGGCGGGCAAAAAGCACCACCAGCACCACCAGCAGCGCGCCGTACAGCAACAGATAGCGGCCACTGCGCTTGATCAGGTGCACAACCCAGTGCTCGTATCCCTGTGACAGGTGTTCGAACTTGCGGTTGAACCAGCCAAAGAACCCGCCCTTGGCATGGTGCTCGCCCTTGGCGATCGGCTTGAGCAGGGTCGCGCACAGGGCCGGGGTCAGTGACAGGGCCAAAAATGCCGAGAACAGAATCGAAGTGGCCATCGACACCGAGAACTGCTGGTAAATGATGCCCACCGAGCCCGGCATGAACGCCATGGGGATAAACACCGCCACCAGCACCAGGGTGATGCCGATAATGGCACCGCTGATCTGGGTCATGGCCTTGCGGGTGGCGTCGCGCGGCGACAGCCCCTCGCTGACCATGATTCGCTCGACGTTTTCCACCACGACAATCGCATCGTCCACCAGAATGCCGATGGCCAGCACCATGCCGAACATGGTCAGCACGTTGATCGAGAACCCCATCACCAGCATGGTGGCAAAGGTGCCCATCAAGGCCACCGGCACCACCAGGGTCGGGATCAGGGTGTAGCGCATGTTCTGCAGGAACAGATACATCACCGCAAACACCAGGATCATGGCCTCGACCAGGGTGTAGATCACTTTGGTGATCGAGACCTTGACGAAGGGTGTGGTGTCATAGGGGATGGAGTATTCAACGCCTGCCGGGAAATAGCGACTCAGTTCATCCATCTTGGCGCGGATCAGGTTACCGGTACTCAAGGCGTTGGCCTCGGGCGCCAGTTTCACGCTGAAAGCACTGGCCGACTTGCCGTTGAGGCGGGTGCCGTATTGATACTCCTGGCTACCGATCTCGACCCGTGCAACATCGCCAATACGCACGGTAGAGCCGTCCGGATTGGCGCGCAGGACAATATCGGCAAACTCCTGCGGGCTTGACAGCTGACCCTTGACCAGCACCGTGGCAGTGATTTCCTGGGTCTTGCTGCCTGGCAAGTCGCCGATGCTGCCGGCGGCAACCTGGGCATTCTGACTGGCAATGGCATTGTTCACGTCAGTGGTCGTGAGGTTGAAACCGATCAGCTTCTGCGGGTTGATCCAGATCCGCATCGCCCGTTCGGCGCCATATAGCTGGGCCTTGCCGACACCCTCCACGCGCTTGATTTCGTTCATCACGTTGCGCGCCAGATAATCGCTGAGCGCAACTTCGTCGAGGTTGCTGTCCTTGCTGGCTGTCAGGGTTACCAGCATCAGGAAGCCCGAGGAAATCTTCTCCACCTGCAAGCCTTGTTGAATCACTGCCTGGGGCAGGCGCGACTCAACGGTCTTGAGACGGTTCTGGACATCGACCTGCGCCATCTCCGGATCGGTACCGGGCTTGAACGTCGCGGTGATACTGGCGCTGCCCAGGCTGCTCTGGGATTCGAAATACAGCAGGCCGTCAGTACCGTTGAGCTCCTGCTCGATCAGGCTGACCACGCTTTCGTCCAGGGTTTGTGCCGATGCGCCGGGGTACACCGCATAGACCTCAACCTGTGGCGGGGCGACCACCGGGTATTTGGCAACCGGCAATTGCGGAATGGCCAAAGCCCCGGCTAGCACGATAAACAACGCAACGACCCAGGCAAAGACCGGGCGGTCGATAAAGAACTGCGGCATGCTCACTGATCCGTGGAGTGTGCGAGAGGGAGTTTCGGATCGTCGATCTGCACTTGCTCACCCGCACGGGCATGCTGCAAACCTTCAATCACAATACGGTCACCTGCCTTGAGGCCGGCATTGACGATCCAGCGATCGTTCTGAACGCTGCCCAGTTGTACCGGCTGCTGTTTGACGCGGTTATCCGCATCCAGCAACAACACTTGGGCAACCCCGGCACTGTCTCGCAAAATCGCCCGCTGGGGCACGCTGATGGCTTCTTTGTTGACCGCCTGCTCCAGGCGCACACGGACAAAGCTGCCGGGCAGCAAATCGTAATCCGGATTCGGGAACTCGCTGCGCAAAATGATCTGTCCGGTACTTGGATCAACACTCACGTCGGTGAACAGCAACTTGCCGGGCAGCGGATAAAGGCTGCCGTTATCACGGATCAGCGTGGCCCGGGCCTGGTTCTTGCCCACCTGCTGCAACTCGCCGGCGCGGAATGACTCGCGCAGATTGTCGAGGTCGCGGGTGGACTGAGTAAGGTCGACATGGATCGGGTTCAGTTGCTGAATACGGGCCAGCGGGGTGACTTCGCCCTGGCCCACCAGGGCGCCTTCAGTCACCAGTGCCCGGCCAATGCGCCCGGAGATCGGCGCCGTAACAGTGGCATACCCCAGGTTCAACTGGGCGCGGCGCACGGCGGCCTGATTGGCAGCCACATCGGCATCGGCCTGCTGGGCCTGGGCCCGGGCATTGTCATAGTCCTGACGACTGATGGCGTTACTTTCAACCAGCTCGCTGTAACGCTGATCCTGAAGTTTGGCCTGCATGGCAAGTGCTCTGGATTTGCTCAGGGCTGCCTGGGCGCTGTCCAGATCTGCCTTGAACGGAGCGGGATCAATCAGGAACAGCACCTCACCCTGTTTGACTTCACTGCCTTCGGTATACATCCGCTTCAATACCACTCCGGCGACCCGGGCACTGACTTGCGCCACGCGCGGGGCAACCACCCGGCCACTGAGTTCGTTATTGATCGACAGGGGCGCGGTGGCAATGACTTCGGTGCGAACTTTGGCCAAAGGAGCCTTGGTCTCGGCGACCGGGCTTTTATCACAGGCACTGAGGGTCAGAGCCAGTGCCGAGAGGCAGAGGGGGGCGAAGAGCTTTTTCAACGATCGTGCCTTCTTATATATGCGGGATATTTCTGTAAGTGCTCCTGCATGCTAAGGGCAGCACGCAAGGGGCGTTGTGAAGCTGTGTAGGTGGTATGTGAAAAAGTGTGAAGGTTGTGCGCCTATCCATGTGAGGTTGTATATCCTTCGGGTTTTCCCCTGGTTGTAAGCATTTATTATGCCCACTATTTTGCTGGTCGAAGACGACGCTGCCCTCTCGGAGCTGATTGCCAGCTATCTGGAGCGCAACGGTTACCAGGTCAGCGTGATTGCCCGAGGCGATCAAGTCCGTGAGCGCGCAAAAAGCAATCCACCTGATCTGGTTATTCTTGACCTGATGTTACCGGGTCTTGATGGCCTGCAAGTCTGCCGTTTGTTGCGAGCCGACTCGGCAAGTTTGCCGATCCTGATGTTGACAGCGCGCGACGATAGCCATGATCAGGTGCTGGGGCTAGAGATGGGCGCCGACGATTATGTGACAAAACCTTGCGACCCCCGTGTGCTGCTGGCCCGGGTTCGTACTTTGTTGCGTCGCAGCAGCCTGGTCGAACCCCACGTGGCCAGTGACCGGATCATTATCGGCAACCTCTGCATCGACCTGTCGGAACGTACCGTGACCTGGCGCGAACAGGGCATTGAATTGTCCAGCGGCGAATACAACCTGCTGGTGGTACTGGCCCGGCATGCCGGAGAAGTGTTGAGTCGCGATCAAATCCTCCAGCGTTTGCGCGGTATCGAGTTCAATGGCACCGACCGCTCGGTGGACGTGGCCATCTCCAAGTTGCGGCGCAAGTTCGACGACTGCGCCGGCGAAGCGCGCAAGATCAAGACCGTATGGGGCAAGGGCTACCTGTTCAGCCGCTCCGAGTGGGAATGTTGAGCCCATGTTCAAGCTCCTGCTTCGTTTGTATCTGGTAACGACGGTTACCTTTGCTGCTGCCATCTATGCCGTGCCTGAACTGGTGGTGACGCTGTTCCATGAGCGTTTCGTCAGCTACAACGCCGATATGTCGCGGGGCATGCAGACCCTGCTGGTCAAACAGTTTCAGCAACTCCCCGTCGGGCAGTGGCCGGACCTTGCCCGGGATCTGGACGCCCAGTTCAAACCCATACGCGTCAACTTGCTGCCCATCAACGACCCCAAGTTCACCCCCAAGGAGCAACACCAGCTGCAGCAAGGGCAGGGCGTGATACGCATCGGCGACTGGGGCTGGCGCACCCTGGTGGTCTCGCCACTGAACCGGGAGCAGGCCATCGAGTGGGTGATGCCCCCTGATCCGCTGGAAATGAATCTGTTGTACTGGGGTATCAATGTCTTGATCGGCGCTGCCTTGCTCGGCGGCTTGCTGCTCTGGATGCGTCCGCACTGGCGCGACCTGGAGCGTCTGAAACACACCGCGGCGCGCATTGGCCAGGGACAGTTGAGCGAGCGCACGCAAATTTCACCGCGTTCAAACATTTATGCCCTGGCCACGGTGTTTGACACCATGGCCCAGGACGTTGAAAGCCTGCTCAATCAGCAGCGCGACCTGCTGAACGCAGTTTCCCATGAGTTGCGTACACCCCTGACGCGACTGGACTTCGGTCTGGCCCTGGTACTGTGCGACGACCTGCCCGAGGCCAGCCGCGAACGCCTGCAATTACTGGTCGGACACATTCGTGAACTGGATGAGCTGGTACTGGAGCTGTTGTCTTTCAGTCGCCTGCAGAATCCCCGGCTGGCACCGGAGCGGGTCGAGGTATCGCTGGACGAATTTATCGACAGCATCCTCGGCAGTTTTGATGAAGAACTGGAGACCCCCGACATAGTGCTGGATGTGCGCCTGCACGGGACTCAACAGCGCTTTGCCCTTGACCCGCGCCTCACGGCCCGGGCCCTGCAAAACCTGTTGCGCAATGCCATGCGCTACTGTGATCGCCGAATTCAGGTGGGCGTAAACGTAACGCCACAGGGCTGCGAACTATGGGTCGACGACGATGGCATCGGCATACCGGAGCCCGAACGCGAACGGATTTTCGAGCCGTTCTATCGTCTGGACCGCAGTCGGGATCGGGCAACGGGAGGTTTTGGTCTGGGGCTGGCAATCAGTCGACGCGCCCTGGAAGCCCAGGGCGGCAGTTTGAGCGTGGAGCAATCACCCTTGGGTGGTGCCCGCTTCAAATTATGGTTGCCCAGTTAGCGCGGCTCAGATAGAGCGGCGCTGGCGGCTCACATGCTTGAGGCCTTCGATGATCAGCACCACCACCGCGAGCCAGATCGGACCATAGGTCAGCCACTGACCCTCTTCAAGACTGTCACCCAGCAACAGGGCCACGGCTACCAGTAGCACCGGCTCGACATAGCTGAGCAGGCCAAACAGGCTGAACGGCAACAGGCGACTGGCCAGAATGTAAGCAAAGCCTGCGGCGGCACTGATAATCCCCATCAGCGGCACCAGTGCATACAGGGCCTCGCGCTGGGCGCCCAGATCTACATGGGGGCCTGCCATCACGAACCATAGCGAAACCGGGACCATCAACAGCATGTCCAGCCACAGACCGCCGAGGTTGTCGATACCGATTTTTTTGCGCAGTACGAAGTACATCGGGTAACCGATGGCGACCACCAGGGTCGTCCAGGAGAAACCGCCGGTGCGGTACAACTCGTTGGCAACGCCGATAACAGCCAGGGCCGTGGCTATTTTCTGCAGGTGCGACAGGTGTTCACCGTAGACGATGCGACCGGTGAGGATCATCGTCAGGGGCAGCAGGAAATATCCCAGTGACACATCCAGACCGTGCCCGTTCAGCGGCCCCCACATGAACATCCACAGCTGTAGGCCGACCAGGAAGCTGGTGAGCAATACGCAAGGAATCAGTAGAGGTTTATCGCTTAAGCGCTTGAAAATGATGGGAACCCATTTCCAGTCGCCGGAGAGGCAGATAAAGAGTGTCATGAATGGCAGCGATATGAGTATTCGCCAGCCGAAGATTTCCTGACCATCAAGGGGCCAAAGAAGAGAAGTGAAGTAGTACAGGACGCCGAACAAGCAGGAAGCCAAAATCGATAGAAAAATGCCTTTAGACACAACAACCTCAATGGATCTACAACGTTACTCGTTTGAGTGGGAACATAGCTTGAGGCTGTTCAGGGTCGTTGGCAAATGTCTTTTAAACCAACTACTTGGGACTGATTCTTGTTGAGTGCGCTCAAGAGACAAAACGCCAAGCAAATACTGGGCCAAAGTCGTTTTAAACGAGCGTTCGTGTTTCTGAAAAAAAAGATAAACGGTCTGCCGCCACCGGGCAGTTGCTGCCGGGGCACGAGGCTGCGAGGTCTTTCAGGCCCCGCATACCTGGCCCCCGGACCTCACACCGAGCGACGTTGGCGCACCAGATGCTTGAAGCCTTCAAACATCAGAACCACAACCGCCAGCCAGATTGGCAAATAGGTCAGCCATTGTCCGGCGCTGATACTTTCCCCCAGCAGCAGCGCGACAATCACCAGCAATACCGGCTCTACATAGCTGAGCAAGCCAAACAAGCTGAATGCCAGCATGCGACTGGCCAGAATGTAGCTGATCAATGCCAGGGCGCTGATGCCCCCCAGCAGCGGAATAAGCGCATACAGCGCCGGGCGATGGCTGGCCACAGCGAATCCTTGCTCACCGCTCTGCACAAACCACCAGGCCACCGGCACCAACAACAGCATATCGACCCACAGGCCGCCGAGGTTGTCCGTGGCTGCGCGTTTGCGCAATACGAAGTACAGCGGGTAACCGATAGCAACCACCAGGGTGGTCCAGGAAAATCCGCCGACCCGGTACACCTCGTTGGCGACCCCGAGGGTGGCCAGAGCCGCAGCGATTTTCTGCAAATGCGATAACTGCTCGCCATAGACCAGGCGCCCGGTAAGAAGCATGGTTAGAGGCAACAGGAAGTAGCCCAGCGAGACGTCGAGGCTATGGCCGTTAAGCGGTGCCCACAGAAACAGCCACAACTGCACCCCCACCAGTGCGCTGGACGCCACCAGCACTGCCCACAGCCGGGGTTGCTGACGCAGCCGCGAGACGATCACCGGAACCAGCCGCCAGTCACCGGAAAAGCACATGAACAGAGTCATGCAGGGCAGGGTCAGGAGCATTCGCCAGCCGAAGATTTCGGCGCCGCTCAAGGGCCAGAGCAGGGACGTGAAGTAATACATGACACCGAACAGGCTCGATGCCAGAACTGATAAGACAATACCTTTGGACACAACAGCCTCGTTGAAACGCACATTCTGATTATTGGAGGTGCATAGCTTGAGGCTCAGCGGGCCGAAGGGCAAATGGCTTGCTCACATTGGCCTCTGCAGGAGCGAACTCGCTACTGCAGAGGCCAAGGGGGTTTATGCCTGAGTCATGCCGCGGGTCATGCGCAGCGCCAACAGGCTGCCGCCCACAATGACTGCCGCCAACAGGTACAGGGCTACGTCGGTGGAGCCCGTGGCGTCTTTGACAAAGCCCACCAGGTACGGGCTGAGAAACCCGGCCATCTGCCCCATCGAGTTGATCAGCGCCAGGCCGCCCGCTGCCGCACCGGCACTGAGCATGGCGGTCGGCACCGGCCAGAACATTGGCAAACCGGTCAGGGCACCCATGGTGGCGATGGTCAGCCCCAGAATGGCGATCACCGGCTGGGCTGCAAAATTGACGGCAATCACCAGGCCCAGTGCACCCATCAACATAGGCACCACCAGATGCCAGCGGCGCTCTTTGCGCAAGTCCGCAGAACGGCCCACCAGCAACATGAACACAGCCGCCAGCAAGTAGGGGATAGCGCTGATCCAGCCGATCACCAGGGTATCGCTGAAGCCCATGTTCTTGATGATCGACGGCAGCCAGAAGTTGATCGCGTATACGCCGCTCTGGATACAGAAGTAAATCAGACCGAACGCCCAGATGGCCGGGTTCTTGAATACTGCGAGCAATGAGTCGGAGGTGGTTGCAGGTTTGTTCAGGGCGTCCAGGGCATGGTCCGCTTCCAGCACTGCGCGCTCTTTTGCACCGAGCCATCTGGCGTTGGCAAAACTGTCACTGAGCAAGAAAATCGCCAGTGCGCCCAGCACAACCGTCGGCACCCCTTGCAGCAGGAACATCCACTGCCAGCCGGCGAGACCGCCCTGGCCCGCGGCAAAGTGGCTAAGGATCCAGCCGGAGAAAGGGCCGCCAATCAGGCCCGAAACCGGAATGGCACACATGAACAACGCCATGATCCGGCCGCGGCGGAAGGTCGGGAACCACTGCGAGAGATACAGCACCACCCCGGGAAAGAACCCCGCTTCAGCCGCGCCGGTGAAAAAACGCAGGGTATAAAACCCGGCAGGGGTGGTGACAAACATCAGGCAGGTCGACAGCAGGCCCCAACCGATCATCATTACGGCGATCCAGCGCCGTGGCCCGAATCTGCTGAGGGCCAGGTTGCTCGGCACGCCGCACAGCACGTAGCCGATAAAGAAAATCCCGGCGCCAAGGCCGTATACCGTCTCGCTGAACTTCAGCGCGTCGAGCATCTGTAATTTGGCGAAGCCAACGTTTACCCGGTCCAGGTAGTTAAACAGGTAGCAAATGAAGATGAAGGGGATCAAACGCAGGGTGATGCGTTTGTAGATGGCGTTTTTATCGTCATCGCTGATCAGCGATGCGGCGGCGCTCTGTGACATCTTATGTCTCTCTTTATTATGATTTTTCACGATCCGAGGTTAACGTTGATCGCGTGTTGAGTCTCGGCCACCCCAACGCTGCTGTCTTTGTGCCCCTGCACAGGTTTTATCCGCGCCACCTGTGCCCGTGAACAAATGCCTACAAGGATTTTCACCCTATGTTCGAACTGGATCATGATTTGGCACAGGACATCGTGGATCGCGCGATGGCCATCTTGCCGTACAACGTAAATGTCATGGACAGCCAGGGCCTGATCCTTGGCAGTGGCGAGCCTGAGCGTATCAATACCCGGCACGAAGGGGCGCAGTTGGTACTGGCCAATGGACGGGTGGTGGAGATCGACGAACAAACCGCCAAGTGCCTCAAAGGGGTACAACCGGGGATCAACCTGCCGCTGTTGCTCGATCAGCGCCTGATCGGCGTACTGGGCCTCACCGGCGATCCGCAATTGCTGCGCACCTACGCCGAACTGGTGCGCATGACCGCCGAGATGTTGGTGGGCCAGCGCTTTCAGCAAGCCGAACAACAATGGCGACGCCAGCGCTGTGATGATCTGGTGGCCTTGCTGCTCAGTGAAGGCGGCGATTCCGCGCGCTTGATCGATGAGGCCCGGCAATTGGGGCTAAAGCCACAGTTATCGCGCATTCCATACCTGTTTGAACTGGGCAGCGGGCAAAGCGCCGAGGCCTTGAGTGCCTGGTTGCAATCGCGCTTCCCCGACAGCTGGTGCGTGAGCCCGGCCACCGGCTCACTGCTGTGGTGCCGCCCGGCAACGGCGGCGCTGGATGACCTGCGCCTGCTGGAAAAGCTCGACGCACAGGGCTGGAAGGTTTTGCGCATAGCCGCAGGAGGGCAGGCCGATGCTCTCAATGGCTTGCGCCGTTGTTATCGTCGGGTCGGCGACCTGCTGGCCTACGGTCGTGATGTATTGCCGCAGACGCGACTGCTTAGCCTCAATCGCTATCGCCTGCCGGTCATGCTGTGGCGTCACCGCAATGACGATGCCCTTGAAGAATTGCTTGGCCCGCTGCACAAAGTGGTGGCCAAAGACGGCAACGGCCAGTTGATCGCGACCTTGCGCAGCTGGTGTGAGCACGATGGCCAGAGCCAGGCGTGCGCCGATGCCCTTGGCATTCACCGCAACAGCCTGCGCTATCGCATGGAGCGCATCGCCGAACTGAGCGGTGTCGACCCGTTGAGTCTGAACGGCATGCTGGCCCTGTACCTGGGCGTGCAACTGCTGCCCCAGAATCTCTAGGGTCAGCCGCGTCTTGTAAAAATGAACAACAAAGGCCGTTATTGCTTGTGCACCAGACTGGCGTGTTTGCAGTCAGTTGCTGGCAGCATGGATGCCATAAGAACTGGAGATGCGCCCCATGAAAATCGTGATTGCCCCCGACTCGTTCAAAGACAGCCTGAGCGCTGAAAAAGTCGCTGCTGCCATTGCTGCCGGTTTCGCCCAGGTATTGCCACAGGCACAGTTGATCCAGTGTCCCATGGCCGATGGCGGAGAAGGCACCGTGGAGGCGATCGTGGCCGCAGGCAATGGCCAGTTGCGCCGCAACCAGGTCCAAGGCCCGTTGGGCGCAGCGGTCGAGGCCCATTGGGGCTGGCTGCCGGACAGCCACACGGCAATCATTGAAATGGCCGAAGCCAGCGGCTTGCAACTGCTGACACCGGGACAGCGCGATGCGTGCGTCAGCAGCACCTTCGGCACCGGCCAACTGATCGGGGCGGCCCTGGATGCGGGCGCCCGGCGCATCATCCTCGCCATCGGCGGCAGCGCCACCAACGATGCCGGCGCCGGTGCGTTGCAAGCCTTGGGCCTGGGGCTGTTCGACGAGCAGGGCCAGCCCCTGGCACACGGCGGCCTGGCCCTGGCCGGACTCGCCCGTATCGACCTTGCAGGCCTTGATCCGCGCCTGGCCCAGGTGCGCTTCGAGATTGCCGCAGACGTCAACAACCCCCTGTGTGGCGAACACGGGGCATCGGCCGTATTCGGCCCGCAAAAAGGCGCGTCCCCTGAGCAGGTCCAGCTACTGGACAAGGCCCTGGGGCATTTTGCCGATCACTGCGCCCGGGTCTTGCCCAGGGATGTTCGTCAGGAGCCCGGTTCGGGGGCTGCAGGCGGTCTCGGCTTTGCCGCCAAGGCTTTTTTCGCCGCGCAGTTTCGCGCCGGAGTTGAAGTGGTGGCCGAACTGGTGGGCCTGGCCGAAGCGGTGCAGGGCGCTGATCTGGTGATCACCGGAGAAGGCCGTTTTGATGCGCAAACCCTGCGTGGCAAAACCCCTTTCGGGGTCGCGCGCATCGCCCGGGCCCAGGGTGTACCGGTGGTGGTACTGGCCGGCACTCTGGGCGAGGGCTACCAGGCCATGTACGAGCACGGGGTCAATGCCGCATTTGCCATCACCAGTGGCCCGATGAGCCTGGAAGACGCCTGTGCCCGGGCCGAGCAATTGCTCACCGACCGGGCGCGGGACATTGCCCGCCTGTTGAGCCTGAAACCGGGCCCGTATTAACCCGCACCCGTCTTGATTGACCGACCCGCATAGTCGCTGACGAGATTCGAAGGCTGCGAGCTTTCTGGTTGTGACACCGCAGGTGCTTTTTGATACCGCCACAGGTTTTCTGTGTGGCCGTCAAGCAAGGTCCTGCGGACCTAATCGCAGCCTTCGAGCCTCGTCAGCGACTACCGGCAACCTGGCGGTTTGCCATGGCCGGTATGGCTTCGGGGCACGATCGTGTAAGCTTCGTGGCTCTTCGCATTCGACCCTTAGCGAGCCCTATGCCGTCGCTCTTCAAACGCTCTTTGCTGCCCAAGCTACGCAGCTTCCCGATATCCGCCGATGCCTTGAGCATCTTGCCCGGCGCGGCTGACTTTCGTCGGTGCCTGCTGGAGCAGATCGCGGGTGCACGCCAGCGCATCACGCTGGTGGCTTTGTACCTGCAACAGGACGAGGCCGGACAGGAAATTCTCGATGCCCTGCACGCAGCCAAAGCCGCCCGTCCCGAGCTTGAAATCGTGGTACTGGTGGACTGGCTGCGCGCCCAGCGCGGACTGATCGGCGCCGGCAAGCAGCCCGGCAATGCCGCCTGGTATCAGGCGCAAACCGCTGCCCATGCCAGCCAGGTGCCGATTTACGGGGTGCCGGTGCAAACCCGGGAGCTGTTCGGGGTACTGCACCTCAAGGGCTTTATCGTTGACGACTGTGTGATTTACAGCGGCGCCAGTCTGAACAATGTCTACCTGCACAAGTTCGACAAGTACCGGTTCGACCGCTATCACCTGTTGCACAACAAGCAGCTGGCAGACTCCATGCAGCACTTCATTGAACAGGACCTGATTCAGACCAAGGCCGTGCATCGCCTGGACCTGCCATCATTGCCTTCAACCCGCAGCCTGCGCAGTGCCATCGGCGATTTTCGCAGCCACCTGAAAAAAGCCAGCTACGACACCAGCGCCGGGGTCAGCGGTCACTTTGGCCTGTCGGTCAGTCCGCTGCTGGGGGTCGGCAAGAACAATCCCCTGAGCCGGGTGATCTGTGAGCTGATTGCCAGCAGTCAGCAGCAACTGACTATTTGCACGCCCTATTTCAACCTGCCGCTACCGGTGACCCGGGAGATCAATCGGGCCCTCGAACGAGGGGTGAAAATTGATATCGTGGTCGGCGACAAGACCGCCAACGACTTCTACATCCCGCCGAGCGAGCCGTTCAAGGTGATCGCGGCATTGCCTTATTTATACGAGATGAGCCTGCGCCGGTTTGCCAAAAAACATCAGTCCATGATCGATAGCGGCTTGCTCAACCTGCACCTGTGGCGTGATGGCGACAACAGCTTTCACCTCAAGGGGCTGTGGGTCGATGACCGCTACACCTTGCTCACCGGCAACAATCTGAACCCCCGAGCCTTCCGTCTGGACCTGGAAAACGGCCTGTTGATCGATGACCCGCGCCGCGAACTGCTGGAGCCGCGAAGCAAGGAGCTGGCGGCGATTTTTGCCAACACCCGACGCATAGAAAGCTACAAGATCCTGGAATCCATGGCCGAGTATCCGCCGGCCGTGGCCAAGTTTCTGCGCCGGGTCAGCCGGGTCCGGATTGAACGTTTGCTCTACAGGATCCTGTAGATCGTCAATTGCTGGCGGAGCATTGCTGCCCGCCAGTCGCCCTCAAGGCAGGCCCGGGATATAGGCGATGCTGCCTTCGGCGCGCCGATGCAGCAAACGCTCGCCGTTATCAGGCTGACCGATAACCGCCTGATAATAGCTGCCTGACGCGCAGTTCAACCGGCTGATTCAAACCGGAACAGGTTAAGGGCAGGCGGGTAGCGGCGAGGTGAAGCCAATGTGAAAAAATGCCGTACCTGCTGTTTGAGGGCGGCAATTTGCTTACACGCTGAAACCTATTCGCTACCAATTACGGTTGACCTCTGCGGTTAATCGCAATCACGTATTTAATCAAGCGCAAATGTGCTCCAGGGCCCGACAAATCGGGCCTGAGGCGATTTGTCGCAGGCCTGCGCCGTTACCGCCCGGTTTGGCTGCCTGCAAGCAGACAGGGCCACTACCGGGGGGCTGCCCGGCCGTGCGGGCAGCAGATGAGAGTGTTAAATTGCGCACCCATGAAACGCGTCTACCCCACAGCAATCGTGCGTACTTGAGCCAATGGCCCGGGCGACGTACACCCCTGTTGCGTACTGCGCAGGGTGAAGGCTTTTGTTTGTAGTAAAAGCCGCTTAAAGGAACCTCATACATGAACGAATTACTGACTCGCCGCCATGTCGTTGCAGGACTTGGCGTGCTCAGTCTCGGTTTGCTTGCCGGCTGCGACATGGGCAGCGGTTTGTCATACAAGTACGCAAAAGACCTGAGCAATGAAATCATGGGGCGCAAGTTCAAGTTGCGTGATGCCGAAGGCAACGAAATGATGCTGGGCAGTTTCCGCGGCATGATGCCGATGATTTTCTTCGGTTTCACCCAGTGCCCGGCCGTGTGCCCGACCGCGCTGGCCCGTGCTGCCCAGGCCAAGAAGCTGATGGGCCCGGACGGTGACCGGTTGCAGGTGGTGTTTATCACCCTCGATCCGGAGCGCGACAAGCCCGCCATGCTCGATGCCTATGTCAAAGCCTTCGATCCGACGTTTATCGCGCTGTCCGGGACGCTGGAAGAAACAGCGGCCACGGCTAAGGAATTCAAGGTTTTTTACGAGAAAATCCCTACCGGCGACTCCTATACCATTTCGCACACCGGCACCAGTTTCGTCTTCGACTCCCGTGGCGTGCTGCGCATGGGCCTGTCACCTTCGCTGTCGGCCAAGCAGTGCACCGAAGACCTGCTCACCGTCATGTCAGTCTGCTGACTTCACGCACCTTTGAACGAGCCACTTCTATGAAACCCGTCAAGTATCTGTTGCTGTCCCTGCTGGGCATGAGCCTGCATGTTTCCGCGCAAACCGTGGTCGATGATGCCTGGGTCCGCGCGACCGTTGCCGGCCAGCCCTCGAGCGGTGCCTTCATGCACATCACCGCGAGTACCGACAGCAAGCTGGTCGAAGTCAAATCCCCGGTTGCCAAAACGGTGCAGATCCATGAGTCGACGATGAAAAATGACGTGATGAGCATGCAGCAAGTGCCATCGGTGGCATTGCCGGCCGGCAAGACCGTCGCCATTGATCCAGAGGGCTATCACGTGATGCTGATGGACCTGAAGGGCCAGATCAAAGAAGGCGACAACGTGCCGCTGACCCTGATCGTCGAAGACAGCAAAGGGGTCAAGGAAGCCATTGAAGTCACGGCCAAGGCCCGCGCCCTGAACAGCATGCAGATGGACATGCATGACCACGGCGCCATGCAACACTAACCCCCTGTAGGAGCGAGCTCGCCTCGCGATTATTGACTCACCGCCATCGCTGGCAAGCCAGCTCCCACAGGATCTGCAAGCGACACCCCGCACCCTGTAGGAGCGAGCTTGCCTCGCGATGGCTCCCACAGGATCTGCAAGCAACACCCCATATTCTGTAGGAGCCCGTCGTCAGTGCCGCCCGGCGGTTAAAAACGCCCGGTCAGGGGGTATTCAACGGCCAGCCGGACTTGATCGGTATCCAGTTCGGCCTGGGCCGTATTGCCCCGATGCACGTTATGGCGCAGTGACAGGATGGTGCCCTTGGCGGTACCACTCTGGATCACATAACGCGCTTCCAGATCCCGCTCCCAGTGCTTGCCGCCCTTGCCGTAACCCAGATACGCATAACCGCCGCGGGGGTCGACATGACTGCCGTCGATCTGGCTACCACGCACATACGCCGCGCTGAACACCAGGCCGGGCATGCCCCACGGCGTCATCCCCAGGTCGTAGCGGGCCTGCCACGATTGTTCATTCGGCGCGTTGAAGTCAGACAGTTGTACGGCGTTGGTGAGAAAAATCGCACCCCGCGTCACATAGTCGAACGGCGTATCGCCATGCACCTTCTGATAACCCAGGCTGAAACTGTGGGGGCCTTGAGCGTAGGTGCCCATCAGGCTCCAGGTGGTGTTGTCGATATTGCCCGACAGTGCCTTGCCTTCATCGGTGGTGCGATACAGGTTGAAGTTGTAGGTCAGCGAGCGGTTGTCATCAATCGCCTGGCTGTACAGGGCGCCCAGGTACTGCTGGTTCCAGGTGTCCTCGTAGCGCGAGCTGTAAATGCTGGCACTGAGGTTTTTACTCGGCGTATAGACCACCCCGGCCAGGTCGAAGGCATCGCCTTTGGGCCCGTTGGAGTAATTGACCACAAAGCCTTGATCGTGACTGCTGGCGTTACGGTCGGTGCTCCCGGTGAAATGCCCGCCGACCATCTTCAGGGCAGTGAATTCATTGCTGGTGAGAAACACCCCGGTGGCGGTTTCCGGCAGCAGGCGGCTGTCGGAGGAACTGAACACCGGGGTTTTGACCCGTTGTTCGCCCCAGGACAGCACTGTGTCCGACATGCGCAGCTTTATCGCCGCGCCGCCCCGGCCGAAGTTGTCCTTGGGGTAGCCGTCGTTATCCAGCCCCAACAGGCGCGCCTTGCCAGCGCGGCCACCACCGCTGTCCAGTTTGACCCCCAGATAGGCGTGGGCATCCACCCCGACCCCGATCAGGCCCTGGGTGAACCCTGATTGCAACGTGCCCATCAACCCGTAGGCCCATTCCTCGGCATAACCATTGCGTTCGGCGCGCGGTTTATAGGCATTGCGCGCTCCGCTGTTGCGTGCGCCGTGGCGATACTCGCGGCTGTCGTAAACCGTGCGGTTGACCAGGCTCCAGGTACTGTCTTCGACCAGGCCCGCGGACCGATCCTGGGCGCCCGGGTCGGCGAGCGCCATGGGGCTGGCGAGGGCCAGCAGCATCGCAGATCGCCAGCGGACTTTGCTCACTGCCCGGCCTGCAGTTTTTGCAGGGCCACATGTAAACGCTCAAGGGCCCTGGCCGGTAGCGTTGCAGGCAGTACCGCAGGCTGCGGCCCGGCCTCACCGACCTGAATCAGCATCACCATGCCCATGGCCAGGTGGGGAACGCATTGAATACCGTAGAGCCCAGGCACAGTGAAGGTTTGCTCGATTTGCTGATTGATCTTGCCAGCGAAGGGTTGCGCGCCTTCGGGCAACAGTCCGGGCAAAGTGGCGGCGTTATGACCGGTTTGGGTGGCAACGAATTTAACCGTATCGCCGGGAGCTATGTGCAAATAATCCGGCTCGAACACCATGCCCGCAGTAGCACTGCGGGTAAGCATCTTCACTTCATGGGTTTGCGCCAGTGCCGATGAGCAGAGCAGGGCCGCACTGAGCAACAGGCTCAGGGATGAAATACGCATGTCGGGCTATCCATATAGGCTTTGAGGAGTAACGCAGTCGCAGGGTCAGAAGCCCGCTAAAGTAGCCTGCGGGCGCTGCGCTGTCTGCTCGAAAAGGATTCAGAAATACTTCAGCAGGCTAATGTCGCGACGACGGGCCTTTAACCCGGCAAACCAGCGCACCGGCAGGTAAAGCGCAATTGCCAGCAACATCGCCGTCAGCCACACCGGGCCCATGCCGTCGAAACCGAAATAGTTGCCCTGATTCAGGCCGAGCAGGCCAGCACTGAGCAGATAGAGCACTTTGAGCACATACAGATGCAGCAGATAGAAAAACATCGGCGCCGCGCCAAACACCGCCAGCATGGCGATCCATTTGCTCTGTTGAACCCGCTCGAAGGCCAGTAACAGCAACAGTCCGACGCCCAGGGTCAGGGTCAGGAACAGCAGCGAAGGCGGGTACTTGGTGATGTTGAAAAAGCTCATCAGAGTCTGCAGGTGAGTGCCATGGGCCACCCAGTGCGCCTCGCCGTAACCGTTGAACAGGCGCAGTGCGACAAAACCCAGCAGTGCCCCTGCACCTGCCAGCAACAGGTAGCGCTGGCGCTCGGCAGCCGAAGCAGTGCGGGCGAACCAGGGCCCCACGCAGTAGCCCAGGGCAATCACCCCGATCCATGGCAACACCGGATAGGAAGTGCGCAGGCGCAAGGTGTCGGAAAACTCTATCCAGCCGCGGTCATGCAAAATCGCCCAAGGCACATGCAGCGTCGAATCGGCAGCGAAGTGCAGGCTGTCCAGCAGGTTGTGCCCGCCGATGATGCCAAGGGCCAGCAACAGCAGGACGGGCCGCGGCAACCACACCAGCGCCGCCAGGGCGAGCATGCTCAGGCCGATGGCCCAGATCACCTGCAGGTATATCACCGAAGGCGGGAACTGGAAGGTCCAGGCGAAGTTCACCAGGGTCAACTCCAGTAGCACCAGAAACAGCCCGCGTTTGAACAGAAAGACCGAAACGTCGCGCTTGCCCTGATATTTCTCGCCATACAGATACGCCGAAAGGCCGGTGAGCAAGACAAACACCGGGGCACACAGGTGGGCAAGGGTACGGCTGAGAAACAGCACCGGCTCGGTACTGTCGATGTTCATCGGGTCGGCTACCTGGCGGTGCAAGAAAAACGTTTCGCGCACGTGGTCCAGCAGCATCAACAGAATCACCAGACCCCTGAGGGCATCGATGGACAACAGGCGCTGACTTGAGGGTGGAGCTTGGACTGGGGTGGTCATCAAGGGATCACAGACAAGGGGAGGGTATAAGGAGCAGTTACCTTATAACATTTCTAGTTATGATGTCATCCCTATGGGAAAGATTCCCAATAACCCCGGCTGCGACGGTATTGGTTTACACGACGCTGGTCAGGCCACCATCCACAAACAGGGTTTGTCCGTTGATGAAATCCGCAGCCGGCGAAGCCAGAAATACCGCGGCACCGCACAACTCCTCGACCTGGCCCCAGCGCCCTGCGGGCGTGCGTTTGCACAGCCACTCGGAGAATTGCTGGTCATCCACCAGCGCCCGGTTCATCTCGGTGGCAAAGTACCCGGGGGCCAGCCCATTGGCCTGAATCCCGTGGCGTGCCCACTCGGCACACATGCCTTTGGTGAGCATTTTCACGGCACCTTTGGACGCGGCATAGGGCGCGATAGTCGGCCGGGCCAGTTCGCTTTGCACCGAACAGATGTTGATGATCTTGCCGCGACCACGGCCAATCATGTGCCGTGCAACCGCCTGGGACACATGGAACACACCGTCCAGATTGACCCGCATCAGCTCATGCCAGTCCTGGGCAGTAAAGTCTTCCAGTGGCGCACGGCGCTGGACGCCGGCGTTGTTGAGCAGAATATCGATGGGCCCGGTCTCGGCCTCAAAGGTGTTGATTGCCTCGAACAGTTGCGCCCGATCGGTGACGTCGAATACCGCGAACTCGGCGTTGAGACCTTCGTCGATTAATTGACTGGCAACCCGGCGGGCTTTGTCCATATTGCGATCATTGATCACCACCGTTGCCCCGGCAGCGCCCAGGCCCCGGGCCAGCGCCAGGCCGATGCCTTTGCCGGAACCGGTGATCAGGGCCCTGCGGCCGTTGAGCCCAAAGCTCGCGAGATTGAATGACATGCTGTTCTCCCGGGCCGTTTATTATGTTCGAGGGCCCGGTTGCTACTTCACCCCAGGCCGGGGGTAGCGTCCAATCGTCATTGATGATCTGGTGATCAGCTATTTTGATCAGTGCCCCCAGAGACCCTTTTCAGCGGAGCACCCAATTGGAAATCAAACATCTCAGATCATTTGTGACCCTGGCCGAAGAGCTGCATTTCGGCCGTGCGGCGCAGCGTCTATCCATCGTGCAACCGGCCCTGAGCATGCAAATCAAGATGCTTGAAGAGGAACTGGGTGTGCGCCTGTTCGAGCGCAACCGGCATTCGGTCATGCTCACCCAGGTGGGGGCGGTGTTTTTGCCCGAGGCCCGGGCCACGCTGCATCAGGCCGCCCATGCGGCGGATGTGGCCAGGGCTTCGGGGCGCGGCGAGATCGGCCGGGTGCGCTTTGGTTTTGTGTCCTCGGTGCTGCCGCAACTGTTGCCGGCACTGGTGCGGGCACTGCATGCAAGGTTGCCGCGGGTTGAACTTGAACTCAAGGACATGCCGGGGCCGGATCAGGCCACTGCATTGAAAAACGGCCAGCTGGATTTCGGGCTGATGCGCTTGCCCGCCGTGATCCCCGGGATCCACACCCGCGAGGTGCTGCGGGAGAGCTTTATCCTGGCACTGCCCGCCGATCACCCGCTGGCTGCGTACGATCAGGTGCCAGCGGCCGCACTTGCCGGGGTATCGGTATTTGTCCTGGCCAGACGCTACGCGCCCGGGTTCTACGATGAACTGATGCAATCGCTCAACAGTCATGGCCTGCAGTTGCAAATAGCCTCGGAACTCGGGGAGTTCACCACCATGCTGGCACTGGTCTGCGCCGGGCTCGGCATTGGCCTGCTACCGGCCAATGCCGGACGAGCATTACCGGCCAATGTCATCGCCAGGCCACTGGAGCTGGGCAGCTATCGGGCAACCACCGGCCTGGCCTGGGTGGACCTGGACAGTGCAGTAAAACTCACGGTGTTCAACCTGCTGAACGAGATCCTGTAAGGCCGGGTGCGTCCACCGCCCCCTGAAAAAACTCCGGGCAAATCCTCGGCACGTACGTCAACCGCTGCGGTCAATGCTTTGAAGGGGCCATGAATCCCCGTACAGGATGAGCGCCATGTCCGACCTGTTGCCCCCAGACCTGCACTATGTCGATGACACGCAGCCAGGTATCACGCGCAAGAAACTGCGCGGCAAGTTTGCCTACTTTGACCCGCACGGGCAGCGCATCAGCGATCCCGGGGAAGTTCAGCGGATCAACGCCCTGGCCGTTCCGCCGGCCTATACCGATGTCTGGATCTGCGCTGACCCGCGCGGCCATATGCAGGCCACCGGCCGTGATGCCAGGGGCCGCAAACAATACCGCTATCACGTTCGCTGGCGGGAAGTGCGCGATGCCGATAAATACTCCCGGCTGCGGGACTTTGGCCTGGCCTTGCCGAAACTGCGCCGGCAACTGGACAGCCTGCTGGCGGCCCCCGGCTTCAGCCGCGAAAAAGTCATGGCCACGGTACTGACTTTGCTCGATGCGACCCTGATCCGGGTCGGCAACAGCCAATATGCCAGGGACAACCGTTCCTACGGCCTGACCACCTTGCGCAGCCGGCATGTGGAGGTGAGCGGCAGTACCATCAATTTCCGGTTCCGCGGCAAAAGCGGGGTAGAGCACAACATCTCCGTGAAGGACCGGCGTGTGGCGCGGATCATCAAGCGTTGCCTGGAGATTCCGGGGCAAAACCTGTTCCAGTACCTGGACGAAAATGGCGAGCGCCACACTGTCAGTTCTTCCGACATCAATGCCTGGCTGCACAGCCTCACCGGCGCGGACTTCACGGCCAAGGACTACCGCACCTGGGCCGGCAGCGCCATGGCGTTATCGGTGTTGCGCGAACTGCAATGGCAACCGCAGGCCGATGCCAGGCGGCATGTGGTGGACATGGTCAAGAGCGTTGCCAGGCATTTGGGCAACACTCCGGCAGTCTGCCGCAAGTGCTACATCCATCCGGCCGTACTTGAAGGGTATGTAGCGGGCGCCCTGGCCGAACTGCCCCGTCCCCGAGTGCGCAAGGGGCTCAAGGCAGAAGAAGTCGGTCTGGCGATGTTCCTTGAAAAGATGCTCGAAACGGCCCCGGCCGGGCAATAGAAGGAGCCCGTGCGGGGCCGTGGCTCGACCACCGATTACGCACCAGGTTTTTGGCAGCGAAAAAAGAGGATCCGTCATGAACGACAGGCTGGATGAGTACCAGAAAAAACGCGATTTTGCAGCCACGCCGGAGCCCGGCGGTGCAGATCAAAAGGCTTCGCAACGCCATGGGTTCTGCATCCAGAAGCATGACGCAAGCCACCTGCACTACGATTTTCGCCTTGAGCTGGAAGGCACGCTCAAGAGCTGGGCCGTGCCTAAAGGACCAAGCCTGGACCCCCGGGTCAAGCGTCTGGCGGTGCAAGTGGAGGACCATCCACTGGATTACGCCACGTTCGAGGGGCATATCCCTGAAGGCAACTATGGGGCAGGGGATGTGATTGTCTGGGATAACGGGGTGTGGAAGCCCATAGGCGACCCGGTCGAGTCATTCAAAAAAGGCAAGCTGCAGTTCCAGCTCGAAGGCCACAAGCTGCAAGGCATCTGGAACCTGGTGCGTTCACAGCAAGAGGGCAAGAAAAAGCTCTGGTTTTTGATCAAGCACAAGGACGATGCCGCCAGAGCGCAGGCCGATTTTGATGTGCTCACCCAACGCCCGGAATCCGTAATCAGCGGTCGCACCCTCGGGCCCGGGCCGGCAAAGCACAAGCCACGGTAGGCCTGATAAAGGGAACGTTAGCGGTCCTGCACTTGTCCACCGTTGCTATAACCCCAAACCGGCGTCTGGCCGGTAACCACAACGAGGTGAACATGCGCAGCATCATTTCTGCATCAATACTGGCCGGTCTCATGTGCGCAGTACCCTTCGCAGCCCAGGCTGGCGATGAAAAGCCCAGTGACTGCAAACCGGGGCAAATCCTGGCGCAGTCCATGGATCTGAGCAGTTGCTATGGCAACGGCGACAAGGCACCGGACCAATACACCCGCGACACGGCCGCGATAAAAAACTGGAAAGCCAAGGGGCTGCCGCAACCCTCGGATACCGAGCAGTGGGTTGAAATCAGCGGGCATTACGTCCTGGTCAATCGGGTCAATTCGGTGATCAAGGAGATACGCAGCAAGGACGCCAAAGTCCTGGCGCAGTAGCTTCCCCACGCGCAAGGTGCTCCCGATGACCCACCCGACCCCACTGGAAAAGTCGGCGTGCACCTGACATCTGTAGCGTCATATGGGTTACAAAGTGCACTTGATAAAAATAATTACCCATGATGGATCGAGGCCTTACCTATGCAGTTGTCCCGCTTTTCCTTCACCGCAGCCACCGTTCTGGCGCTGCTTGTCAGTGCCGCCGTCAACGCCGCCGAGACGGATCCGCAAGCCTTGCTGGCCAAAGCCCGGGCCGAACAGCCTGCTTATCTGGACACCTTGAAAACCCTGGTCGCAGTGGATACCGGGACCGGGACCAAGCCGGGTCTGGACCAGGTCAGCGCGCTGCTGGTCAAGCGCCTGGAGGCTCTGGGGGCCAAGGTCGAGACCAGTCCGGCCAGTCCTTCGGCAGGTGACAATATCGTCGGCACCTTCAAGGGCACAGGTAATAAAGACTTCCTGCTGATGGTGCATTACGACACCGTATTCGGCCCCGGAACCGTGGCCAAAAGGCCGTTTCGCACCGAAGGTGAGCGTGCCTATGGCCCGGGTGTCGCCGATGCCAAGGGCGGAGTGGCAATGATCCTGCACGCGGTCAAGTTGTTGCAGGATCAACAGTTCAAGGACTACGGCACCCTGACCATACTGTTTAACCCCGACGAAGAAATGGGCTCTGCCGGGTCGAAAAAAATCATTGCCGAACTTGCCCGCAAACATGACTACGTATTCTCCTATGAGCCACCGGACACAGATGCCGTGACCGTGGCCACCAATGGCATCAACCAGCTCAGTATGGAGGTCAAGGGCAAGTCCTCCCATGCGGGCTCCGCGCCGGAAAAGGGTCGCAATGCCCTGACCGAACTGGCGCATCAGATCGTGCAGCTCAAGGACCTGGGCGACCCGGCCAAAGGCACCACGGTTAACTGGACCATGGCCCGGGCCGGCGACAAGGCCAATATCATCCCCGACCTGGCGAGCGCCCAGGCCGACATGCGCTACTCGGATGTGGCCGAAAGCGACCGGGTTCTGGCCGATGCCAAGCGCATTGCGCAGAACACATTGATCCCGGACACCGAAACTGCGATCACCCTGCACCCGGGCCGGCCGCCGTTGGCGAAGAATGCCGGCTCCGAATCCCTGGCCAGAACGGCGCAACAGCTCTATGGCGAAATTGGTCTGAAGGTTGAACCTATCGCCATGCGTTTCGGCACGGATGCGGGTTATGCCTATGTGCCGGGCAGTGCCAAGCCGGCAGTGCTGGAAACCATGGGCGTGGTCGGTGCAGGTTTACACGCAGAGGACGAATACATCGAACTGAGCAGCATTGCGCCGCGGCTGTACCTGACCGTGGCAATGATCAGGGAGCTCTCCAGATAAACCCGCCCCCCGTCCATCTGTAGGAGCTCGCTTGTTGTAGGAGCGAGCTTGCTCGCGAGCCTTTCAGCGAAGAGCTTCTACAGGCGGCCATGGGCCTGGGAAGCCAGTTCTGCGGTATCCACGCGCACAAAGATTGAATCACCGACCGCCGTCAGCACATCCCCCGCATAGACCTCGCAGATCACACGGCTTTTGCGTCCCACCTCACCTTCGACTCTCGCCCGCAAGGTCAGGGGCACACCCATCGGGGTCGGTTTGATGAACTTGATCCCCAGATTGCCGGTGACGCAATTGATCCGCGGCAGGCTGTCGACCTCACGCTGCTGCACACGGTAGTGAAAAGCCATCGCGGTCCAGTTCGAATGGCAATCAACCAGCATCGCAATCAAGCCGCCATAGACCAGGTCCGGCCAGCCGCAATATTTGGCATCCGGCAGGTGCTCGGCGATTACATGCACCCCGTCCTCATGCCAGAAACTCTTTACGTGCAGGCCGTGGACATTGCTGGTGCCGCAGCCGAAACAAACCCCTTCAGGGGCCGCGCTGTCTTGAAGGGAACAACCGAGCTGAGTAGTCATTGGGCATTGCTCCTTGATATGTGTCTGCCAGATGCCATTACGTTAACGTAACCCCCCCGTAGGAGCGAGCTTGCCTCGCGATAGCCTCGAGAGCACCCGACATCCAGACAAAAAAAACGGCGTGACCGAAGTCACGCCGGGGTGTTGCCAGTCAGTGCGCGGATATCGTGGGTCCTTGCCCTGACTGTTTGAACCTGTAGCGCTTCAGCCGCGCTCGATGGCCACGGCCACTCCCTGACCACCACCGATGCACAGGGTAGCGAGGCCTTTTTTGGCGTCGCGCCTGATCATCTCGTGCAACAAGGTCACCAGCACCCGGCAGCCCGAGGCGCCGATCGGATGGCCCAGAGCAATGGCTCCGCCGTTGACATTGACCTTGTCCATGTCCCACTCCAGCTCTTTACCCACCGCCAATGCCTGGGCTGCGAAGGCTTCGTTGGCTTCGATCAGATCCAGCTGGTCGAGGCTCCAGCCAGCCTTGGCCAGGCAGCGCCGGGTGGCCGCTACCGGGCCGATGCCCATGATGGCCGGATCAACCCCGGCACCGGCGTAACCCGAGATCCGCGCCAGTACCGGCAGGCCCAGCGCCCTGGCTTTGTCGGCACTCATCAACATCACGGCGGCGGCCCCGTCATTGATGGTCGAAGAGTTGCCGGCGGTGACGCTGCCGTCTTTCTTGAACGCCGGCTTGAGCAGGCCCAGGGACTGCAGAGTGATGCCTTGACGGGGTTGCTCGTCCACCGCAAACGACAGCGGGTCGCCCTTGCGCTGGGGGATCAGGATCGGCGTGATCTCGTCGGCGAAACGGCCGCACTCGATGGCCGCACAAGCCTTTTGCTGGGACGCGACAGCAAAGGCATCCTGCTGTTCACGGCCGAGCTGGTACTTGTCCACCAGATTCTCGGCAGTGATGCCCATGTGGTAGTCGTTAAAAGCGTCCATCAAGCCGTCGTGGAGCAGGCTGTCGATCATCCTGGCATGGCCCATGCGCAAGCCGGTGCGGGCAGCAGGCAGCACGTAGGGGGCCAGGCTCATGTTCTCCATGCCACCGGCAATAATGACCTCTGCATCGCCGCAGCGGATCGCCTGGGCCGCCAGCTGGACCGCCTTGAGACCGGAACCGCAGAGCTTGTTCAGGGTCATGGCGGGAACGCTGTGGGGCAGGCCGGCGAATATCGACGCCTGACGCGCGGGGTTTTGCCCGCAACCGGCGCTCAGCACCTGGCCGAGAATCACTTCATCCACCTGATCAGCGTCCAGACCGGTTTTGACCAGCAACTGGCGAATTACCGCGGCGCCCAGTTCGACTGCCGGAATAGTGGCCAGGGCCCCCTGAAAACTACCTATGGCTGTGCGCGTGGCCGCGACAATGACGACTTCTTGCATCACATTGCTCCTTGAAAAAGCCAGGTCAGGCGAACTGCATTTCTGGTACATGCTCGGGCACGATCAACTTGCCGGCGGTCTTGCGCACAATTTCTTCCACGCTGACCCCGGGGGCACGCTCCTTGAGGATGAACGCACCGTCAGCGATTTCCAGGTAGGCGAGGTCGGTCAGAACCCGCTTGATGCAGCCGGCACCGGTCAACGGCAGGCTGCAACGGGACAGCAGTTTCGACTCGCCGTCCTTGGACGCATGGGTCATGGTGACGATGATATTGTCGGCCCCCGCCACCAGGTCCATCGCGCCGCCCATGCCCTTGACCATTTTGCCGGGGATCATCCAGGAGGCGATATTGCCCTGCACGTCCACTTCAAAGGCGCCGAGCACGGTCAGGTCGATGTGACCGCCGCGAATCATGGCGAAGGATTCTGCCGAAGAGAAAATCGAAGCCCCGGTGCGGGCAGTAACTGTCTGTTTGCCGGCATTGATCATGTCGGCGTCAGCTTGCCCTTTTTGCGGGAATGCACCCATGCCGAGCAGGCCGTTTTCTGATTGCAGCATGACTTCCATGCCTTCGGGGATGTAGTTGGCCACCAGGGTCGGAATGCCGATGCCGAGGTTCACATAGAAGCCGTCCTGCATTTCGCGGGCGACGCGCTGGGCCATTTGTTCGCGGGTAAGAGCCATTATTGTTCTCCGTGGAGCCAGGGCTGAGGGCAGGGGATCAGGAACGTTCGGTGAGTTGCTCGATGCGTTTCTCGAACGTGCCGCAAATGATCCGGTCGACGTAGATGCCAGGGGTATGGATCTGTGTCGGGTCCAGCTCGCCGGGCTCGACGATCTCTTCAACTTCGACCACGGTGATCTTGCCCGCGGTGGCGGCCAGCGGATTGAAGTTTTGCGCGGTGTGGCGGTAGATCACGTTGCCAAAATGGTCAGCCTTCCAGCCTTTGACAATGGCGAAGTCGCCGGTGATCGACTCTTCCATCAGGTAGGCGCGACCCTTGAATTCGCGGATTTCCTTGCCGTCAGCCACTGGCGTGCCTACACCGGTAGCGGTAAAGAACGCAGGAATACCGGCGCCACCGGCACGCATCTTCTCGGCAAGAGTGCCCTGGGGGGTCAGTACCACTTCGATTTCGCCGTCCAGCAACTGCTTCTCGAACAGGGCGTTTTCCCCCACGTAAGAGGCGATCACTTTGCTGACCTGGCGGTCTTGCAGCAATACCCCCAGACCAAACCCGTCAACCCCGCAGTTGTTCGAGACCACCGTCAGGTCGCGAGTGCCCTTGCGCTTGATCTCGTTGATCAGGTTTTCCGGGATACCGCACAGACCAAAGCCCCCGGCGATCACGGTCATGCCATCTTCGAGCCCGGCCAGGGCTTCCTCGTAGGACGCCACACGTTTGTCGAAACCTGCCATAGACACCTCTCTTATTGTTAGTGGTGGGTGGTTAGCCAATGGCAGCGAGTGTCACTCCGGGCAATTGATTTGTTAAATTGTTTTTTAAGGTTTATTAATTGGTAAAGTAAATCAATAACTCCAGGGTACAGCCCATGACCGTAAAACAGATGCGTGCCTTCCTCGCCGTGGCCCAGAGCCTGAGCTTCGCCGTGGCCTGTGAACGCCTGCATTTGTCGCAGTCGGCCCTGAGCCTGACCATCAAGGCGCTGGAGGAAGGGCTGGGAGGGCGCCTGTTCAGCCGTACCACACGGCATGTGGCCCTGACCCCCGAAGGTGAGTCGCTGTTGCCGCTGGCCCGACGGCTGATTGCCGAGTGGGACAATGCCGAGGACGAGATGCGCCAGCGCTTCACCCTGCAGCGGGGGCGGGTAACCCTGGCAGCGATACCTTCGTTTTCGGGCAATCTGCTGCCGCGTATCCTCAAGAACTTTCGTACCCGCCACCCCCGGCTCAACGTCACGGTCAACGACGTGATCAACGAACAGGTGCTGGAGATGGTACGTGATCGTCAGGTGGAACTGGGGGTGGCATTCAAGCCGGGCCCGGGGTCAGCGCTGACCTTTACCCCGCTGTATATGGACCGGTTTGTCGCAATAGTGCCCAGTGATTCGCAGTGGGCCGGGCGTTTGCTGATTGATTGGCAAACCCTGCTGGAACAACCCTTCATCACACTGCAGCGACCCTCTGCCGTACGGGTGATGCTCGAAGAGCATTTGCAGGCCCGGCAGATGAAATTGCCGGTGGAATTTGAAAGTCATCAACTGGCTACGGTCGGACGCATGGTCGCCAGCGGGCTGGGAGTCAGTGCAGTTCCGGCACTGTGCGCCGAACAGATGCGCGAGCTCGGCGCCCGCTGCATCACCTTGCATGAACCCGTGATAGAACGGGCCATGGGCATCCTGACCAAACCCGGCCATGAGTTGTCGGCAGCGGCCCAGGCGATGTTTGACAGTTTGCTCGGCGAGAAACTTGGCGAACGGTTTTGCGACTAAGGTCCGGATGGCCCCTGGCAGCGGCCGTGTAATCTTTGGTTACATCATTAAGATACTCTTAGTCATTGCCAGCTATTCCTAAACATCTTGCAGCACTGATTCAGTGCATGAACTTGAATGCCTCAGTGTTATTGGCAAAAAACTTAACCTGTCGCATCTGATAACTAAAGTCTCGCGCGTAACTTGGCCCTAGGACTCCTACAGACACCTCGGACCTTTATTAAGAACAGTCCTAACTTGCAATGCATCAAATACCCATATGCCTTGTTTGAATCGGCCGCCAAACGTACCGCCTGTATTATTTAATAAAGTGATTGAGTAAGATGCCGCCGCTGCACTCAATAAACTGCGCTCTCGCGGCGCTTACTATGGAAGTTACTTATATGTTGTCTTTGAAAAAAACCTTGCTCGTTACTTGCCTGTTGGCAGTTTCTGGAAGTGCACTGGCCGCCAACAAGGCCGACCTGCTTGTGATCGGCAAGATCGTTCCCGCCGGCTGTGACGTAACCATCGGCACGGGTGCACCTCTGGACCTGGGCGATATCCATGTCGCCGATCTGAACCCCGATCCTGATAAACCAACTTCACTGGCCAACCGCAGCGTTCCTTATAGCCTCACCTGCACCGGCCCGGTGGCCATCAGCACCAGCTGGCTTGACAACAATGAAGCCCACGGTACCCACCCTATAGCCAGTCATAACTTCTTCAGCCTGGGCAAAGATGCGGCTGACGCCCCTATCGGCCACTTGTGGATCCAGCACGGTGGTGGCGCAAGCGTAGCGGTAACCGGTAATGGCGCTGAAACCCATGCCAATGTCATCACCAGCGTCGACGGTATTGTCTGGACTGATGCGTCCTACGGTCAGGCCAGCAAGCGTCAGGTCAACTCCTTTGCGCCAGCGGGGGAAATGACACCCGCGGCCTACACCACCTATAGCGGAAGATTCACACTCAAGCCGCAAATTGCGCCGACCAGTACCCTGGACCTTAACAATGCGCTGACCATTGATGCCAGTGCCACCATGGAAGTGACTTACCTGTAACTGTAGTTTTGCCTCTGTCACGCCGAATATTATTCGGCGTGACAGTACGATTGTACTGCGGGCAATATGCATGAGCGCCGGGGAACAGTAGCGACCAAACTCAGGGTGGTACTTTTTAGAAAGGGGTGGGCCTATTCATAACTGCCGAACCCATGATTGACTTATAACGCCGCAAATATGCGCCACATAAAAACCCAATATCTACAGGCTGGCACTGCCGTGAACTATGTATTGCTTCGCCCCCCGATTTTCTGCCAGAGAAAACGCCTGATAAACAAGGTGAGTTTAAATCCACACCTATAACTGAATATGAGCTAAAAATCGGAATATTCCTAATTGATTACGCCCTAGGAGTATTCCTATTTTAAGTTTTGCAACAGGTCGTCAGAGTGCTGGCCGCCGTAACTGGCCTGCTCTGAAGCATTGATTCGAGCAGTTTTATTCATCAAGACATGGACGAACCATTATGAATGTTAAAAAAACTTTGCTTGCAACCTGCCTTCTGGCTGCTTCGGCCAATGCATTGGCCGCGACCACTGCCGACCTGAAAGTTACCGGTAAGGTGGTACCTGCCAGCTGCGACGTGACCATCGGCACCGGAGCCCCCCTGGATCTGGGTGACATTCTGATCAGTGCACTCAATCCAGACCCCGATAAGCCAACCGCACTGAACGTTCCTGCGGTTCCTTACAACATCACCTGTACCGGACCGGTCGCCATCAGCACCAGCTGGGTTGATAACCAGGAAGCCGACGGTACCTCAGCACCTGGTCCCAACTTTTTCAGCCTGGGCAAAGATGCGTCTGACAACCCTATTGGGCACCTTTGGATCCAGCACGGTGGTGGCGGAAGCGTTGCAGTGACGGGTAATGGCGCAGAGACCCATGCCAATGTCATTACCAGTGCCGACGGTATTACCTGGACTAACTCAACCTACGGTCAGGCCAGCAAAACCCAAATGAACTCCTTTGCTCCAGTGGGGGCATCAACGCCCGAGGCCTACACCACCTATAGGGGTAACTTCGTGCTCAAGCCGGCGATAGCCCCCGTGAACGATCTGGACCTGAGTACCTCGCTGAACATCAATGCCAACGCCACCATGGAACTCAGCTACCTGTGATGGTTGACCGTGCGCCGGATCCACTCCGGTGCATACAGACGCAATGCTCGTTCGGTTACTTGTGGCTACAGCACGGCGGTGGCGCAAGCGTAGCGGTAACCGGCAATAGTGCTGAAACCATTGAATCGAGCAGTTTTACCCATCAAGACATAGAGGAACCATTATGAATGTTAAAAAAACTTTGCTTGCAACCTGTCTTCTGGCTGCCTCTGCCAATGCATTGGCCGCGACCACTGCCGACCTGAAAGTTACCGGTAAGGTGGTACCTGCCAGCTGCGACGTGACCATCGGCACCGGAGCCCCCCTGAATCTGGGTGACATTCAGGTCAGCGCACTCAATCCAGACCCCGATAAGCCAACCGCGCTGCCCCAACCTTCGGTTCCTTACAACATCACCTGTACCGGACCGGTCGCCATCAGCACCAGCTGGGTTGATAACCAGGAAGCCGACGGTACCTCAATACCTAGTGCCAACTTTTTCAGCCTGGGCAAAGATGCATCTGACGCCCCTATTGGCCACCTTTGGATCCAGCACGGCGCTGGCGGAAGCGTTGCAGTGACGGGTAATGGCGCAGAGACCCATGCCAATGTCATTACCAGTACCGACGGTGTTACCTGGACTAACTCATCCTACGGTCAGGCCAGCAAAACCCAGATTAACTCCTTTGCTCCAGTGGGGGCATCTACGCCCGAGGCCTACACCACCTATAGCGGCCGCTTCACACTCAAACCGACGATAGCCCCCGTGAACGATCTGGACCTGAGTACCTCGCTGAATATCAATGCCAACGCCACCATGGAACTCAGCTACCTGTAATGGTTGACCGTGCGCCGGATCCACTCCGGTGCATACAGACGCAATGCTCGTTCGGTTACTTGTGGCTACAGCACGGCGGTGGCGCAAGCGTAGCGGTAACCGGCAGTGGTGCTGAAACCATTGAATCGAGCAGTTTTACCCATCAAGACTTAGAGGAACCATTATGAATATTAAACAAACTTTGCTTGCAACCTGTCTTCTGGCTGCTTCGGCCAATGCATTGGCCGCGACCACTGCCGACCTGAAAGTTACCGGTAAGGTGGTACCTGCCAGCTGCGACGTGACCATCGGCACCGGAGCCCCCCTGGATCTGGGTGACATTCAGGTCAGCGCACTCGAAAGCGACCCTGCCAAGCCAACCCCAATGCCCAACGCTACTCTTCCATACAACATCACCTGTACCGGACCGGTCGCCATCAGCACCAGCTGGGTTGATAACCAGGAAGCCGACGGTACCTACCCTGCGGCTGGCCACAACCTGTTCAGCCTGGGCAAAGATGCGGCTGACGCCCCTATTGGCCACCTTTGGATCCAGCACGGTGGTGGCGCAAGCGTTGTAGTGACGGGTAATGGTACGGAAACCCATGCCAATGTCCTTGCCAGTAACGACGGTATTACCTGGGTTGACGCACAGTACGGTCAGATCAGCAAAATCGCGATGAACTCCTTTGCTCCAGTGGGGGCAACAACGCCGGCTGCCTACACCACCTATAGCGGCACCTTCACACTCAAGCCGCAAATTGCCCCTGTGGACACGCTGGACCTGAGTACTTCGCTGAACATCAATGCCAACGCCACCATGGAGCTGAACTACCTGTAACTGTTGCCCCGCACCGGATTCGCACCGGTGCAGGCAGACGCAATGCGCGTTCGGCGTGGGCCATTCAGGCCACCTGAACACATTGCCGTGTAACAGCGCTCAACAAGGTGCCTCCGGGCGGGGCACCTTTTCATTGTTGCCGAATCGCCAATAGTCGTCGTCACGCTTTTCTGCGGATCTTTATCCCGGGCCCAACGGCGCAAGAGCGCGAGTGACTGAACCCTTAAACATTTCCCGGACTCCTTGAAGTTCGCCAAAGGTCGTGCCCATGTTTTTATTTCGCCTACAGAGCCCCAGATGCTTGCTCAGCTTTTTTATCCTGGCCCTGGCCAGTTGGTTGCCGCCAGTCCAGGCCGCCGGCATGGTCCCCGACACCACCGTCGTGATTGTCCAGGTGGCTGACGGCGAAGGCCGGATCAATGTCACCAATACCGATGCCCAGGCCGCACTGCTGCATAGCTCTCTGCAAAACATTGCCGAAGACAAGGAAACCCTGCTGGTGGTAACGCCGCCCCTGACCCGCGTCGAACCGGGGCAAAAACAGCTGGTGCGTTTTATCCTGCAGGCGCGCACGCCGGTCACCACCCAGCGTCTGAAGCGCGTGATATTCGAAGGCATCCCGCAAAAGAAAACCGACGCCAAATCCACGGTCACCATGAACGTACGCCAGAACCTGCCGGTGATTATCCATCCCGAAGGTCTGCCCATGAAAAACGATCCCTGGGTACTGCTCAAGTGGACCCGCTCCGGCAATACCCTGACGGTGAATAACGACAGCCCGTATGTGGTGCGCCTGACCAAGCAACTGACCCTGCTGCCAGGCAAGACCGCGGCTGAACTGCCCAATAACTACATTTTGCCGGGCCAGACCCTAAGCGTGAAACTCCCCGAGCAGAGCCCTGAATCGCTGACTTCGGTGCAATTCACCCCGGCCAGTATTTACGGATTTGCCGTCAACGCATTTACCGCCCCCCTGAACTGATCCTCTGTTTTTAGTATGTCAAGGATGTCCTGGATGATTTTGAAGCCCATGGCAGCGCGTGTCTGTGGCGCGCTGTTTCGCCACCTGAGACCTTCGAGCCTGCTGGCCCCTTTGGCCTTGCTGAGTGTTGAGGCACTTGCCAAGCAAACCGACAGTGCCCATACCCGTCTTGAGCCTGCCGAGCTGCTGGCGCAATTTGATGTGCAAATGCTCAAGCACCGGGGCATCGACCCGGCTGTGGCACAGTATTTTGCCGCCGCACCGCGATTCGGCTCTGGCAATCGACGGGTAGAGTTATGGGTCAACGGTAACCCCCGCGGCCAGGTCGAAGCCCGTTTCGATGATGAAGGCCAGTTGTGCTTCAACCGTGGGTTGCTGGATCAGGCGGGATTGAAAATCCCCAAGGCGCAATGGCAGATAAACCCGGGGCAAAGTCCGGATATCCAGGCTATTTGCTACGACTTTGCCGGTGCCTGGCCGCAAACCGAAGTCGAATTGTTACCCAACAGCCAGCAAGTGCGGCTGGTGGTGAGTCACGATGCCCTGCGCCCGGAGGCGGTGGACCGTGGCATCTACCAGAGCGGCGGTGCCGGGGCGCTGATCAATTATGAACTGCAGACCTTTACCTCGCAGTCCGGCAGTTACTCCAGCAATTATCATTCGGCCAATACCGAGCTGGGTTTTAACCTGGGTGACTGGATAGTGCGCAGCAGCCAGTCGTTTACCGCCAATGATAACGGCAATGACTTCCAGACCCTCTACACCTACGGCCAGACCACCTTTGTCGAACAGGCCCGCACCCTGCAAGTGGGGGAGATCAATATCAGTGATTCGGTGGTGGCCGGTGCGCCCATCACCGGCTTGCAACTGGTGCCCGAGTCGGCCCTGAAAAGCGGTAGCCAGGGCGCCACGGTTGACGGCATCGCGCAAAGCCAGGCCCGGGTCGAAGTGCGCCAGGCCGGTGCATTGCTCTACACCACGGTAGTGCCGGCCGGGCCGTTCAGGCTGTCGGATATCCGTTTGCTCAACAGCAACACGGATCTTGATGTGCGGGTGATCGAAGCCGATGGTCA
Source organism: Pseudomonas sp. 9.1(2019) (assembly GCF_009910445.1). Taxonomy (NCBI): domain Bacteria; kingdom Pseudomonadati; phylum Pseudomonadota; class Gammaproteobacteria; order Pseudomonadales; family Pseudomonadaceae; genus Pseudomonas; species Pseudomonas sp. 9.1(2019). Next base: position 276,096 of record NZ_VBWF01000010.1, read on the forward strand.
GGAGCAGCGCTTTACGGTGGCCGCCGCATCGCTGATTCGCACCTCGTTGTCGACCCCGGGAATGTCCCTTGCCGTGGGCAAGCTGCGTACCTTCGACAGCAGCAGTGGCGGGGCCAAACCCCTGATTGCCACGGCCAGCGACGGCTGGCTGCTGGGTTCCAGCAACAAAATTTCTGCCGGCGCCATGTTGGCCGACAACAATTATCAGGCCCTGGCACTGGAGCTGGATTCAGTGCTCAGCCCCACCACGGCACTGACGGTGCGCACCGTGGCGTCCAAGGCGCCGAAGGTCAAGGGCGCAGGCGGGCAGGTCAGTGCCAGCCTCAGTACCCGTGTCAGCGAAAAAATCAGCGTCAACCTCAACACCACCCAGCAAAGCCAGGGCTACCGTGACCTGCTGGACACCACTAACCGGTATAACCAGTACGACTCCAGCGGGCTGGCCCGCTCCCAGTACGGCGTATCGGCCGCCTGGAGCGATCCGGTGCTGGGCAGTTTCAGCAGCACCTGGTCGACCTCCCGCACGTTTGCCGGGCACAGCTCCGAGTACCTGAGCGCCAGCTGGAGCAAGTCATTCCCGCGTTTCAGCGTTAACGCCAGTGTGGAAAAGACCACCCGCAACCTGAACCGCAAGGAGCAGACCCGGCGCTCACGCAATGAAGGGCCACAAACGGCACTCTACTTGTCGGTCAGCGTGCCCCTGGGCAGCGGCCGCAGTACCCGGGCCTACGCCAGCCAGCGTTCGGATCGCACCCGCTACGGTGCCAGCTTCAATGACAGCAGTTTTGAACGGTTCAATTACAACCTGGCAGTGGAGCGCGAAGTGGAGAACGTCAGCCAGCAGTTATCTGCCAACGCCAGCCTGCTGACCCCTTATGCCCAGACCTCAGCCGGGGTTTCCACCAGCGACGACAGCCGCAGCTACAACTTGCGGGCCAGCGGCGGGGTAGTGGTGCATGAGCAGGGTGTGACGCTGTCGCCGTATCCGGTGCGCGACAGCTTTGCCATTGCCTCGGTAGGGGATGTTGCGGGGATCAAGTTGCAGACCCCGAGCGGTCCGGTGTGGACCGATGGCGCGGGGCGTGCGGTGATCGCCAGCCTTAACCCGTACAGCTCGACCAGGGTGGAAGTGGAAACCAAGGATCTGCCACGCAACATCGATATCCGCAATGGCCACCAGATGCTCTCTGCGGCCCGTGGTTCGGTACACCGGATGGATTTTGAAGTGCTCAAGAGCCGGCGGGTGCTGTTGACGGTAATGGATGCCAAGGGCGGTGTTCCGGCCAAGGGCGCCAGTGTCGTGGATGCCAATGGCGGCTTTGTCACCAGCGTCATCGATGACGGCCAGGTGTACCTGAACCACCTGGAACATGCCACACCGCTGCGCATTGAGCACAGCGACGATCAGTCCTGCGAGTTGAGCTTCGAGGTCCCCGAGGAGCAAGACCTGGAAAGCTATTTCGAAACCCTCAATGCCAGCTGTACCTCTGAGCCAAAAGCCATGCTGGCCGCCAATGGGAGAACCCTGTAAATGACTATTCCGGACCCTCGCCACAAGCTGCTCCCGGTCTCATTACTGTTGCTCCTGTTGGGGTGCAGCCCGCACTTGCTGGCCAGCGATTGCGAAATCACCTTGAGCAGCCAGCATCTCGATTACGGCCCTCAGCAACACCCGTCCGGTGCCGTAACACCGCAGGCCAGGCACCTTCTGGACCGGCGCGAGGTGCGCCTGAACGCCAATTGCCTGGCAGATTCGGCCATCGAGTTGAGCCTGCACGGGCCCGTGCAATCGAACCGGATGAAGTTCAGTGATCAAGGCCAGGTCAGCATTCAAATGAGCCGGGCGCAACTGGATGGCCGCCCGGTCGGCCTGGCCAGGCTGAGTGATCTGGGGGCTACGGGGGTCGGTCTGGAGAGTCTGGCGAGCGCACCGGGCGATATCATTGTTCCGGTCGAAGGCGGCCTTCCGGCACGCGGCAAGAGCCTGGTGCTGAGCCTGGAAATTGTGCCGGAGCTGCCGTTGAGTGACATGCGCTCGCGGGATGCCAAAACCCACGAGGGGCAGTTGCGCATCGACGTCAGCGCAACATGAGCCGCCATGCTTATGCCCCTTGGCCTCATCAAATTTTGCAACAGGTGATTTTATGCGTCCCTTAACTAGCTTGCTCCTGCTGTTGTTGGTTGTTGCGGGCACTGCACAGAGTGCCTCCAGCGTAGACCTGAGTATTAGCGCCACCACTCACCCGGCGGCCTGTGATATCCGTCTGGAGAATGGCGGTCACGTTGACTACGGGGTGCTGCAGCGCAGTGACCTGAACGCCGATAGCAGCCGTGAAACCCTGTTGCCGGCCAGGAACCTGGGCTGGTCGATCAGTTGCGGGTATGCGGTGCCGGTTGGCCTGCAATGGACCGACAACCACGCCGCCTATGGCAGCCTGCCTGTGGGCACGCAGTATTTCAGCATGGGCAAGGATGGCCGGGGTGCGCCGATTGGCAGCCTGGAGATCCTCTACGGTGATGCCACTGTGGCTGACGGGCAAACCGTATCAGCCATCTCCAGGCAGACAGGAAGTGCCACCTGGATACCCAACCTCACCGGTATCGTCGACAACCGTTTCGTACTGGCATTTGCCGCTCCCGGAACCGGTACCCTCGGGGCATTTGCCAGTTACTCCGGACAGTTGCTGCTGAGCACGCGCATTGCGCCGCTCGATACTCTGGACCAGACCCGGGTGATCCAGCTGGACGCCAGCGCAACGGTGGAGATCATCTACCTGTAGGCCATTGGCCGGTCAGCAGTACAAGACCGGCCGAAGCGTGTACGGGTGGTTACTGGTTGGCGTAGCGAGGCGAGCACTGATCACTCTTGTACATCCATGAACTCCTTGGCCCAGGCCACATAGTTTTCCGGCAGCGTATAGGTGTGGGTCAATTCTGTGGCGCTCAGATTGGAGGTGCTGTGGGTCAGCTGGCGCTGGGCCCGCAGGCTGTCGTAGGTGGCCTTGATGGCGGCAAAGTAGGCTGCATGTCCGGCCACCACCACGCGCACGCCCAGACTTGCCAGGCGCTGGCTGTCATTGAGTTCGGGGTTGCCGTAAGTCACCAGCATCAAGGGCACGCTGAGTTTTTCCGAGATCTGCTCAAGGTGCTCGAAGTCCTTGATGCCGACGATGCAGATACCATCGGCACCGGCTTTCTCATAGGCCAGGGTGCGTTCGATAATGGCACTGGTTGGCAACACCCCGGCATTGGTCCGGGCAATGATTGAGAGACCGGGATCGACACGGGCTTCCAGGGCGGCCTTGACCTTGCCAATGCCTTCCTCGATGGAAATCAGGTCAGTGGATTTGCGCGCGAACTGGGCGGGCAGCAGGGTGTCTTCAATGGTCAGTGCCGCAACCCCGGCGCGCTCCAGTTCTTCGACGGTGCGCATCACATTCAGGGCATTGCCATAGCCATGGTCGGCATCAGCTATGAAGGGCAATTGGGCCACGCGGCCGATGCGGGTGGCCTGTTCAACGAACTCACTCAGGGTGATCAACGCAAAATCGGGGGCTGCCAGTACCTGCAGCGACGCTACCGAGCCGCCCAGGATGCCGACCTCAAAACCAAGATCGGCAGCGATGCGGGCGGACATGGGGTCGAAAACAGAAGCAGTTTCGACGCACATTGGCGTGGCCAGCAGTTCACGAAAATTGCGACGAAGATCTGAGTGGGAAATTTTGGACATGTTCTTTCCTGGTTCTGGCCATCGTCAAAATACGATCAATGCCCGCTGTTCATAGTGCGGCAAGACTATCACGCAAGAAAACCGGGGATCATGACGTTTAAGCATGGGGTATGCGCCAGGCGCTGGCTTTGCTCCTGGCAAGTGTAGGAGCGAGCTTGCCTCGCGATGGCGCAATGTCCTTGTCGGATGTAAGGACTGACACACCGCCATCGCTGGCAAGCCAGCACCCACAGGGTTTAAGCGGCATCTGTAGGAGCGAGCTTGCCTCGCGATGGCTCAATGTCCTTGCCGGATGAAATGACTGACACACCGCCATCGCTGGCAAGCCAGCTCCCACAGGGTGATAGCGGCATTTGTAGGAGCGAGCTTGCCTCGCGATGGCGCAATGTCCTTGCCGGATGTAAGGACTGACTCACCGCCATCGCTGGCAAGCCAGCTCCCACAGGGTGTAAGCGGCATTTGTAGGCGCGAGCTTGCCTCGCGATGGCGCAATGTCCTTGCCGGATGAAATGACTGACACACCGCTATCGCTGGCAAGCCAGCTCCCACAGGGTGTAAGCGGCATTTGTGGGAGCGAGCTTGCCTCGCGATGGCGCAATGTCATTGCCGGATGAAATGACTGACACACCGCTATCGCTGGCAAGCCAGCTCCCACAGGGTGGAGCTGCATCTGTAGGAGCGAGCTTGCCTCGCGATGGCGCAATGTCATTGCCGGATGAAATGACTGACACACCGCCATCGCTGGCAAGCCAGCTCCCACAGGGTGGAGCTGCATCTGTAGGAGCGAGCTTGCCTCGCGATGGCGCAATGTCATTGCCGGATGAAATGACTGACACACCGCCATCGCTGGCAAGCCAGCTCCCACAGGGTGGAGCTGCATCTGTAGGAGCGAGCTTGCCTCGCGATGGCGCAATGTCATTGCCGGATGAAATGACTGACACACCGCCATCGCTGGCAAGCCAGCTCCCACAGGGTTTAAGCGGCATCTGTAGGAGCGAGCTTGCCTCGCGATGGCGCAATGTCCTTGCCGGATTTAATAACTGACACACCGCCATCGCTGGCAAGCCAGCTCCCACAGGGTGTAAGCGGCATATCGACCATTGATCTGTAGTGTCAGCGTGCATCCATCACTGCCCGGTTACTGAGCAGGATCTTGCCGCTGGCCTCGGCGATCTGCTCGCCGCGCTGGTTGCTGCACAGGCCGGTGAGTACGGCAATGCCGCCGTTGCTCCTGGGTTTGTTCAGGGTTTCGGTGATGGTCCATTGCACCCTCAGAGTGTCCCCGGCAAACACCGGGGCGACGAACCGGCAATTATGTTCAAGGTAAGCCACGGCTGTGCCGTAGAAGTACATGCCGATGGAGGCCGACATAAAGGCGCCGGTCATGGGCCCGTGCAGGATTGGCCGGCCGAAACGGCTGGCGGCGCAGAATTCGGCATCGCTGTGCAACGGGTTGAAGTCGCCAAACATGCCGCAGGCACGACTGATATGGGAGGCGTCGATGGTCAGCGACTGGCCAAAGGTCTCACCCTCGGTGATTTCGTCGAATGCTTTTCCTACAAAGTTCATACATCAAGCTCCATGGCTGTTCGGTGCTCTTCGCGTTCGCGCAGGGCCTTGCGAATGATTTTGCCGGTGGTGGTCATCGGCAGTTCGTCGAGGAACTCGATTTCCCGGGGGTATTCGTGGGCCGCCAGCTGGGCCCGGACATGGGCCTGCAGTTGCCCTATGGTCTCGGCGCTGGCGGCATAGCCGGCATTGAGGACCACAAATGCCTTCACCACTTCAGTGCGAATCGGGTCTTTTTTGCCGATAGCCGCAGCCATTTTTACCGCCGGATGCTTGATCAGGCAGTCTTCGATCGGCGTCGGGCCGATGCGATAGCCGGCGCTGGTGATGACGTCATCGTTGCGCCCGAGAAAGAAGATATAGCCGTCTTCATCCATCGAGCCTTTGTCGCCGGTCACCAGCCAGCCGTTGAGGTATTTCTCTTCAGTGGCCGCAGTGTTCTGCCAATAGCGCAGCATCTGGCTGCCGTTGGGCGTCGCCACGGCAATATGCCCCGAGTCCCCGGTGGGTACGACCACCCCGTAGTCGTCGATGATGGCAACGTTGAAACCTTCGACGGCCCGACCTATTGCATGTGGCCGGCAGACACCCAGGGAGGCGCAGGAGGACACCACCAGGTTGCATTCGGTCTGGCCATAGAATTCGTTGATCCGCACCCCCAGTGCCTGATCGCCCCAGGCCAGCAATTCGTCGCCCAGCGACTCGCCGCCGCTGGCAACCGAGCGCAGTGCCAGCTGCCAGCGTTGCTGCGGGTTTTCTACAGGACGCAATAGCTTGAGTGCGGTCGGCGGGAAAAAGACATTTTTGATCTGCAGTTCTTCAATCAGCTCGAACACCTCTTCAGCGACGAACTTTTCGGCACGGTAGGCCACCACCGGTACCCCGTGGTACCAGGCAGGCAACAGTACGTCCAGCAGGCCGCCAATCCATGCCCAGTCAGCCGGGGTCCACATCCGGTCGCCGGGCTGGGGGAAGTCGTCGTGGGAGCTGCGTACCCCCGGCAAGTGGCCGAGCAATACGCGATGGGCATGCAGTGCACCTTTGGGGTGACCGGTAGTGCCGGAGGTATAGATGATCAGGGCCGGGTCTTCAGCGCCGGTGTCGAGGGTCTCGAACTGGTCACTCTGGTCCTTGAGCCGGGCATGATAATCCAGCACCCCGGCCCGCTGCGTGACCGGGTCGATGACATAGCACAGCTTCAAATCGGGGAGACGGGCCCATACCTTTTCAATCTTTTGCAGGCCGCTGTTATCGGTGATAAGCACACCCATTGAACAGTTCGAGGCGCGATGCTCGATGGCATCGCTGCCGAACAGCTTGAACAGCGGAACTGCAATTGCCCCCAGCTTGTACAGGGCAATGTGTGCGGTTCCGGCCTCCAGCCCCTGGGGCAGCATGATCCCGACCCGGTCGCCGGGCTGCACACCTTGTTCGCGCAAGCTGTTGGCCAGGCGGTTGGCTTGCTGTTGCAAGGTCAGGAAACTGTGCTGTTGTACCGAGCCATCGGCGTTTTTCTGAATAATCGCAATGCGCCCGGGTTCGGCGGCCCAGCGGTCGCAACAGGCCCGGGCGATGTTGAAACGCGGGGCCGTCTCCCACTGCGGGTGTCTGACAGCGGCGTGCGGGGTAGTCATGGTCAAATCCTTCTGGTGGTAGGCCTGGATCAGAAACTGCCGAACGTCGAGCCCAGTACCAGCACCACCAGCAAGGCAGTGAGTGGTACCACGGTCGTCATCATGAAAATTTGTGGGTATGACTGGCGGTGGCTGAGGCCGCAGATTGCCAGCAGGGTGATTACTGCTCCCGAGTGGGGCAGGGTATCCAGGCCGCCGGCAGCAATGGTGGCCACCCGGTGAAACAGTTCCGGGCTGATACCGGCGGCCTCGATCATGCGCAGATAATCACTGCCGAGGGTGCGGAAGGCGATGCTCAGGCCGCCGGATGAGGAACCGGTGATTCCCGCCAGCACGTTCATGCTGAGGACGGTGGATATCAGCGGGTGCTCCGGCGAAAAATTGAGAATGGCAGCCTTGATCACCGCAAAACCGGCCAGGCCGGCGATCACCGCGCCATAGGCCACTTCCGAGGCGGTGTTGAAGATCGGCAGCATTGCGCCAAGGCTGCCCTTGTTGATGGTGGTCGTCAGGTTGTCCCAGCGCTTCCAGTTGAGCACGATCACGAACACGATCGCGCACATCAGTGCCAACAATACCGACCAGAGCCCCACCACGCTGGCAGGATCGATGCTGCCAAAGCGCTCCTCGCGCAGAACACTGAGGTCCAGCGAAGGCAGAATCCAGTAGCTGAAGGCCGCATTCAGGCCGATCACCACAATGATGGGCAGCAGCGCTACCAGCAGTCCGGGCCTGGGTACTGCGTCGTTCGACGGGATTTCAATGTCATGGTCACCGTAGCCTTCACCGTTGGCCATCGCCTTGCGCGCCCGTGACTGCAAGATCCAGGTGCCCAGCCACAACATCACTACCGAAGCGATGATGCCCAGGCCCGGTGCGGCAAAGGTGGTGGTGCCGAGGTAGGCCGTGGGAATGGCGTTCTGGATCGACGGCGCGCCGGGCAGGGCGGTCATGGTGAAAGTGAAGGCACCCAGGGCGATCGCGGCAGGCATGTAGCGTTTGGGAGTGCCGGACTCGCGAAAAATCACCGCTCCGATCGGATACACGGCGAAAGCAACCACAAACAGCGACACGCCTCCGTATGTCAGCAGAGCGCAGGCCAGCACTACCGTGAGAATCACATGGCGCCGGCCCAGACGCCGCATGAACCAGTCGGCAATGGTATGCGCGGCCCCTGAGTCAGCCACCAGCTTGCCAAACAGCGAGCCGAGGATGAACAGAGGGAAGAACTTGATCAGGTACAGGCCCAGCTCCTTCATGAACAGCTGGGTGTAAGTGGGCATGATGTGCGTCGCGCCACCGCTGAGCAGTACCGCCAGGGCTGCCATCAGCGGTGCCAGGATCAGTACGGTCACGCCCCGGTAGGCGAGAAACATCAACAACAGAAGGGATATCAGTATCGCCATCGTGCTCATGGGTGGTTCTCTTATAATTATTGTTTTGGCGTGCGGTGCTGCCTGACGTTTACGTTTGCGTCAACCTAGTGCAGGGGCAATGGCCTGTCAACCGGCCCGGGCCCCCGGGTCGTGTTCACTCATAAACGACGACTGCAAATGTGCGGCGCCCAGAGTCGTATATACCTACTCAGTAGGGGTTTATTTGACCCATGGGCGGCAGGTTCTGTGGAGTGAGAGCAGCTGAACACGTGGTCTGGAGAGCAGGGCAAATTGACAGTATTACTTTTAGGTATAAAGATATTCCTAAAAAATATTACGGCGCAATCAGTCGCTTTCAATTCACACACCTTGCACTAGGTGGGTTGACGCCGTGAATTAGCCAATAAGAAGGAGTCCAGAACCATGAGTCTTGCAACGAGAGTCCGCCTCAAGACCAGCGTAAGCGCCTGTGTTTTTATGCTGGCGACCGCGGCAAATGCCGATCCACAAGGACAAAAAATCTACACCCAGGGGGGCGAGTCCCCGCTAGCCATGGCCTGCACCACCTGTCATGGCGCCAATGGCCTGGGTACCGATAGCGCAGGTTTCCCGCGTCTGGCGGGGCTGCCCCAGGGTTATCTGGTCAAGCAGCTTGAGGACTTTGGCTCCGGCAAACGGGCCAACGCGGTGATGCAACCCATCGCATCAGCCCTCAGCGAAAGCGAAGAACAGGCAGTTGCCAGCTACCTGAGCACCATGGCTGTCCCGGCCCCGGCGGTTGATTTAGCCGCCACCGGCAGTGTTGGCGGGGCAGCGGAAAAACTGGTCAAGCAGGGCGACTGGAGTCGCAATATTCCGGCCTGTGTCGCGTGTCACGGCGTGAGTGACACTGGCGTTGGCCAGAGTTTCCCTCCGCTGCTGGGGCAGTCCGCGACTTACATCGCAGCCCAGTTGAATGCGTGGCGCAGTGGTACCCGCAAGAATGACCCCAATGACCTGATGGGCCATATCGCGCGCTCCCTGACCGATGCCGAAATCAAAGATCTGTCCACCTATTTCGCCAGCCTGAGCGGGGGAGCCAAACAATGAACTTTCCTGCCAAAGTACTGATCGCCGTTGTCGTCGCCGTACCGCTTCTGGCTGCCAAAACCTGGTACGAAGAGCGCGGCATGACACCCGTGGCCAAGGCCCCGAGCGCCGCTGCCGGGGTGGCTGATGCGCACCCTGACGCTGGCGTGGCGGCTGCGCCGGCCAAGCCTTCCGGCCCACTGGTATTTACCCCGCCCCAGGAGTCGGAGTTGCCGGATAACGCCTTTGGCGTGCTGGTGCGCGAAGGGCGAGATATTTTCGTCAATACCCAGAAAAATGCCGCTGACTATGTCGGCAACGGCCTCAACTGCACCAATTGCCACCTGGATCAAGGTCGCAAGGCAGGGTCCGCTCCGCTTTGGGGAGCTTATGGCATGTACCCGGCGTATCGAAAAAAGAACAACAAGGTCAATACCTTTGCCGAGCGCATGCAGGGTTGCTTTGAATTCAGCATGAATGGCAAGGCACCCGCCAGTGACAGTCATGTGATCAAGGCCTTGAGCACCTATGCCTACTGGCTGGCGACCACGGCGCCTGTGGGCGTGGATCTGCCCGGGCGCCTGTACCCGGTCATTCCTGCACCGGAAAAAGGCTATGACCTGGTCAAAGGCAAACAGATTTATGCCGATCAATGTGCTATCTGCCATGGCGCAGAAGGGCAGGGGCAAAAGTCTGCTGATACCTACGTGTTTCCACCACTGTGGGGTAAGGATTCTTACAACTGGGGTGCGGGGATGCACCGTATCAATACGGCCGCCGGGTTTATCAAACAAAACATGCCGCTGGGCAAGGGCGGTTCGCTGACCGATGCTCAAGCCTGGGATGTAGCCGCCTACATCAATAGCCAGGAGCGGCCTCAGGATCCGCGTCTGGTGGACAACTCGGTTGAAAAAACCCGCAAGAAATACCATGAGGGCGACGGCGTCAACCTGTACGGCGAGTCGGTCAATGGCGTGATCCTGGGCCAGGGTATCAAGTAAGCGGCTCAATCCCCCTAGCGACGCCAAGCATCAGCGCGGCGTCGCGCATCAAACAGGTGTTGCCCAGCTATCCGGGAATAAAAATTGTTGAGCCGCAGACCGGTTATTGGCTGCGGGACTCGGCGGTGCGCCCTGGACAGTCGACGCACCCAGCGCAATGAAACGGCAAATGATCTCGGTCACGGTGTTCCAGAACGCCCGGGCGCAGGCGCAGAGCCACTGGAGGTAGCCGGTCAAAGCCTGCTTCGAGCCGTCACGCGATATAGCTGGAAGCGAGCTTTTTATTCCATAAAACAAGTACAAGCGCGATTTATAGTGCGTTTTAATCTATCCAGGTCATTCTGAACAGATTGGAGTATTTGTCTTTGAAAACCGCAGCGCTCTTACCTTTTAGCCTCGCTTTGCTCGCAACCTGCACCACCGCTTTTGCCGGCTCCACTCTGGATCGCGTCACCGAAAAAGGTGAGCTCAGAGGGGTACTGATGGAGAGCTATCCGCCGTTCTCTTTTCTCAACGAGCAGAACCAGCTGGACGGCTTTGATGTTGATGTCGCCAAGGCCGTAGCGCAACGGCTCGGGGTGAAACTCAAGCTGCAAACGCCTTCCTGGGATGTGATTGCAGCCGGCCGCTGGAGCGGGCGCTACGACATCTGCGTGTGCTCCATGACGCCGAGCAAGGCTCGCGCCGAAGTGTTCGATTTTCCGGTGGAGTACTACCAGTCGCCCGCGGTGATCGTGGTCAATGCCCAGGACACCACTATCGCTTCAGGCAAGGATTTGTCCGCAAAGAAGGTCGGCGTGGGCAGCGCGTCCACCTATGAAGCCTATTTGAACAAGGACCTGGTGATCGAGGGGGCAACGGACAAACCGCTGCAATACCCGTTCGAGAATGTGCAGATCGCCCCGTACGATAATGAAACAGTGGCATTCCAGGACCTGGCACTGGGCAGCGGAGTACGCCTGGATGCGATGGTCACCAACCTCATCACCGCCCGTGAACGCATTGCCCATGACCCTCGCTTCAAAATTGCCGGCGACCCGCTGTATGCAGAGCCCAATGTGGTGGCGATTGAAAAGGGCGATCCTCAGTGGAGTGCCAAGGTCACTGAAGTCATTGGTGAACTGAAAGCCGACGGCACACTGAGCAAAATTTCGCAGAAGTGGATCGGTGCCGATATCAGCCAATGACAGCCCACAACCCACACCCCGCCAAGACCGGGGTACCACCCGAAACCGCAGCGTCGCGCCTGAGCCAGCTGTTTGGCTTTCGCACCCGGTTGTATCTGACCTGGGCGGCCTTGCTCGGTTTGTGCGTGATGTTCTTCATGAGCTTCGATCTGAAGTTCTCGATCATTGTTGATAAATTGCCCAACCTGTTGGGCCTGCATCTGGGGCCCAACGGTTTCCTGCAAGGCGCCGCGCTCACCTTGTTTCTGTGTTTGTGTTCGATCTGGCTGTCGTTGCTGCTGGGTTTTGTCACCGCCCTCGCGCGCCTGTCACGCAGCGCTGTAGCCTTCGGGATCGCCAGCTTCTATGCCTCTTTTTTCCGCGGCACGCCGCTGCTGATCCAGATCCTGCTGATCTATCTGGGCTTGCCCCAGATCGGCGTGGTTCCAGGTGCAATCAGCGCCGGGATCATTGCCCTGTCGCTCAACTACGGGGCCTACCTGAGCGAGATCTTTCGCGCCGGCATCATGACTGTGGCCCCCGGCCAGCGCGAAGCGGCCATGGCCCTGGGGCTTTCGCCGACGGCGACATTCGTGCACATCATCCTGCCCCAGGCCATGCGCACGATTATCCCGCCGACCACCAGCCAGTTCATTTCCATGCTCAAGGATTCATCGCTGATTTCGGTGATGGGGGTCTGGGAAGTGATGTTCCTGGCGCAGTCCTACGGCCGCTCCACTTATCGCTATATCGAAATGCTCACCACCGCAGCCGTTATCTACTGGCTGCTGTCGATCGGACTCGAACTGCTCCAGCACCGCCTGGAGCGCCACTACGGCAAAGGTTTCAAAAATCAGCGCTGAGGCAGTCCCTTGTTTAATCCATTTTTTCAGGAATCATGATGTCCGATCCCAAACCTCTGTTGTTTGCCCTCTACGAGCAAGCGAGTGTCGGCTGTGGTGGTGCGCCAAGCCTGTGGACCCACCCGGCAGACGAGCGACTGAGCATCAACTCTCTGGGCTATTGGTCGAACCTGGCCCGGATCGCCGATCAGGCTCACCTGGACATGCTGTTTTTCGGCGATGTGCTGGGCTTCTACGATGTGTTTGCCGGCAATGCCGATGCCGCCATGAAATGGGCCGTGGAAGCCCCGGCCAATGATCCGCTGATGATCATTCCGGCACTGGCAGCCATCACCGAAAATCTGGCTTTCGGTGTGACCGTGACCACCAGTTACGAGCATCCGTTTACCCATGCCCGGCGCTTCAGCACCCTGGATCACATGACCAATGGCCGGATCGGCTGGAACATCGTGACCTCGTACCTGTCCAGTGCCGCACGCAATTTCGGTCTGGAGCAGATGATCAAACACGATGATCGCTACGAGCGTGCCGAAGAATTCATGGACGTGGCCTACAAGCTTTGGGAAGGCAGCTGGGCCGATGATGCCGTGGTTGCCGACAAGGCGCGCCAACTGTATGCCCGGGGTGATCGCGTGCGCCCGATCAACCATGCCGGCGAACACTATCGGGTAGCCGGGCCGCATCTGACCTCGCCATCGCCGCAACGCACACCGCTGCTGATCCAGGCCGGCTGGTCAGGGCGGGGCAGGGCCTTTGCGGCCAAGCACGCCGAACTGATCTTCGTGGCCAAGTCCAACCCCCACGAGATCCGCCAGGGACTGGAAGAAATCCGGGCCCAGGCCCTGGCCCTCGGCCGCCCGGCACAGGACGTCAAGTCACTGACCGTGTTGCGCATTGTCACCGCCAAAACTGAAATTGAAGCCCGGCGCAAATACGACCAGCTGCAGAGCAATTACCACTTGCAGGCACAACTGGTCAGTTATGCCGGTGATACCGGTATCGACATCAGTCGCTACGCCGACAGTGATGCGCTGTCCACCCACACCGAAGGCATGACCTCCTATGTGATGCGAGCGGATGGCAGCGCCAAGCCCTTGACTGCGGGTGACGTCAAACAGCGCTTTGCCAACGTCACCCGGGGCAGTGACTTGATTCTGGTGGGTACACCGCAACAGGTTGCAGAGCAGATTGAAGAGCACGCACGGATCAGCGGGACCACGGGCTACATGCTCAACCCGCTGATCAGCCCCGGCAGCCTTGAAGACTTTGTCGAGCTGATTATTCCCGAGTTGCAAAAGCGCGGCCTGTATCGCACCGAACCCCAGCGGGGTACCTTGCGTTCGCGACTGCGGGCAGACGGCGCCAGTCATTTGCCGGCCAGTGCATATGGCGCGTCGTTTCGTTTCGACCGGGGTTAGGCAACGGATCCATTGTCATCCACGCCCCCTGCAGGAGCGAGCTGGCTTGCGATGCACGCACCGCGGTGTATCAGGTAAAACCCGGAGCGGCCATCGCAGGCAAGCCAGCTCCCACAGGAGCTCCACACGACTCCCGGCGCAGCAACACCTGTGGGAGCCTGGCTTCAATGGTTCATCTACTTCGATAAAGGCGAGGGCCCAAGGTCGGGCGCGTGGGCTAAATAGGCCTGGCGCATATCCAGGGCCGATCCGTCGAGTGCCTGTTTGAAATCATCGACGCTCATTGCCTGCTTGTCATTCTTCAGCGTCAGCCCGGCCCCTTTGCTGACCACCTGCGCCACAACCTCATGATCCCAGGCATCCAGAACTGCGACTTCTGTGGTGATTTGTGTGTCCTGGTCACGGATGCCCATAACCGTACTCACGCCGGCGGCAAGCAGCGTCACGGGGAGCCACTCATAAAAGCGCAAACCCTGGGTTGAGGCCGACACGGTGATGATGGCAGGCCTGACGATCAGTGTGTCCGGGCCCGGAGTCGTGACAACGGTCATGACCTTGCCCAGCTCCTGCTTCAGAGCAGCATCGTAGTAATGGCTCAGGTCCGAGAGCATTGCCTGTGAACGTCGGTCGGTCGGCACCAGCGGTAGGTAGTACTGGCTAGGCTCGATATACACCCGGGTGTAATGTTTGAGATCACGCTGCGGGTTTATCCAGGACAATACCCGTTGGCCAGAGGGCAATTTTTTTTCCGTGAGTTGGCTGTAGTCCTGTAAAAACCCTGAATATTCGTCTGGAGAGACGGTTTTGCCGGCGCAAGCGGCGAGTGACATGCACAGGGCTACCAGTAACGGTAGCGAGAGACTTCTTGGCATTGGATCGGTGTTCCCGGGGCGAGTGTTTTCATGAAGGATGTTCGTCGTGCTCAAGCGTCTGTGCCGCTTTCGCAACCATTTATATGCAGTTCGCCATGGGCCATGACCCATTGGGTAAGCTCGGCAACAGGTATTGAGTGGCAGTACTCCACCCACTGGCTGCACTGCGGGCTGTAAGTCTCGATATAGCGGACCAGAACGATGGATTTCTGGTCGCTGGACAGCGTCAGGCGAGACTCCTGGAAAAGCACTGGATCGGTGCGCCAGACTTTGCTGGTGCGCTGGTTCAGAATCAAAGCGTTGGCGCTTTGGGCCTTGCTGCTCAAGGTCGGCATCGAGGGCATCCCGGAATGAATTGCCCGCAGTTTGCCTGAGGGGTTTTGCCGGGAGATGTCTGGTTTATGCGCATACAGGCGCAATGTTTCACGATTGAAATATATGACCCTGACGCCAGAATGGTTTTAGATAGCCCCCCCTTATTTACCCATGGATCGCTAATGTGAGCAGGCTGCTGATCGTCGACGACGATGTGGAAATCCTATTACTGCTGGAGAAGTTCTTTCTCTTGCATGCTTATGAAGTGGAACTGGTCACCCACGGAGAAGCCATGTGGGCGGCCATCGGGCGCCAGCGGCCGGACCTCATCATTCTCGATCTGATGCTTCCCGGAGAAGGCGGGCTCAGCCTCTGTCAAAAATTACGCCTGAACACCGGCATTCCAATTGTGATGCTGACTGCCATGGGCGAGCTGAGTGACCGCATTGTTGGCCTGGAACTGGGTGCCGATGATTACCTGACCAAGCCTTTTGATCCTCGCGAGTTGCTGGCCCGCCTGCGGGCAGTTCTACGTCGCGCCAGTGATCCGGTAAGAGCCCGTAATGAAGACACACGGCTGGTGATCAGCTTTGCGGGCTGGCACCTGGACGTAACACGCCGCGAGTTGCGTTCGTCTGCCGATGTCATGATTCCGCTCTCGGGCGGTGAGTTCGATTTACTGGTGGTCTTTCTCGAACACCCTGAACGCATCCTCTCCCGCGAACAATTGATCGACCTGACGCGGGGCAATAATCACGAAGCCTTTGACCGCAGCATTGACGTGCAGGTAAGCCGCCTGAGACGCAAAATAGAACCGGACAGCAAGCGTCCGGACCTGATTCGTACCGTGCGTAACGGCGGCTACCTGTTCAACGCAAAGGTGACGCGCACGTGATGAGTCTGATTGCCCACGCTGACACCCTCAGACGCCGGATTGCCCTGACCATTGTCGCGGCGATGCTCGCTTCGCTGGTGCTCTATGCCCTGTTTGTGCAGGTCGCCGGGGTCTGGGCCAAACCGCCAGTGGATCAAATCGGCTTGCTGGATCAGGTCGCGACCACTACCCGCATCATCCAGGCTGCTCCGCCACAACTGCGGGAGCAGCTCTCGGCTGCGGCGAGCAATCCATCACTCGGGGTGCTATGGAGCGAACACCGGAGCAGCTTCGGACTTCCGGCAATCGGCACCGCCATCGACCAGAACCAGTCGCCGGTTCTGCATCGATTGCTGGACAATACCGAACACAGGATAGAAGTCTTCCAGCCCGCCAACTGGCCTAGCGAAAGCCCGCAAGCGCGTTATGCCATGCTGGTGCAACTGAACGACGGCAGCTGGTTGTCGTTTACCCCTCCGCAACGCAGTTGGGGAATGAGTGCTGCATTGCGTTTTGCCGTGGTTATTGCCCTGGGGCTTCTTGCCGCCTGGCTGGTAGCGCGGTTCGCCACACGCCAGCTGGCTGACCCGCTGCAGCGTTTTACCAGTGCCGTACAACGCTTCGGTACCGACCTTGATGCCCCCGCCATTGACATCGAAGGCCCCCGTGAAATACGCCAGGCGATCATGGCCTACAACACCATGCAGGCGAAAATCCAGCAATTCATTGCCGAACGCACCCTCATGCTGGCGTCAATTTCCCACGACTTGCGTGCGCCATTGACCCGCATACGGCTGCGTTGTGAGTTCATTGAAGATATTGACCAGCAACGCAAATTGATCCGCGACACCGATGAAATGCAATCGATGATCAACTCCGCCCTGGGCTTTTTCCGCGACGAGACCCTGCGCGAGCAAGCCACCAGTTTTGACCTCTCCGAACTGCTGCAGACGGTCATCGATGACTACAGCGATCAGGGGATCGACGTGGTTTTTTCAGGGCCTGCCCACCTGGTGTATTTCGGCCGCCCGGTGGGCATCAAGCGAATGACCGCCAACTTGCTGGAAAACGCCGTGAAGTATGCCCGGCATCCACGCATCGAACTGATCAATGGCCAGACTTCGGTGTGTATCGAGGTAAGCGATGAAGGACCGGGGATTGCCGATTCGGAACTGGAGAACGTATTCGTTCCGTTCTTCCGGCTTGAGCCCTCGCGCAATCGCGACTCCGGTGGCGTAGGGCTTGGTCTGTCCTCGGCCCGGGCAATGGCGCGCCAGCACGGTGGCGAGCTGCTGTTGCGAAACCGTATGGGCGGTGGACTCATCGCGCAGGTTGAGTTGCCCCATGGCGCCATCAAACGCACCGGTTCGGCTGAGGGAGCATGAAGCCAAATCACTGCAGGGCCGCTTAAAAGCCGGAGCACGACAGCTGACAGGTTTGGATCCCTGTCATGAAATGAAAAGAGGCTGTCGTCTGATGAGAAGCACGCCGACAACCCGCAGCTTACATTCCAATCAACGTAAATCGCCGTAGCGCATCCAGAACGTTGATTGGAGAAAAATAAGCATGGCCCAAGTAGTACGTTTTTATGAAACCGGAGGTCCCGAGGTTCTTCGCCTTGAAGAGGCCGAAGTGGGCGACCCGGGTCCGGGTGAAGTTCGGCTACGCCAGGTCGCTGTCGGTCTGAACTATGCCGATACCTATTTCCGCAACGGCACTTACCCGATCCCGATGCCCAATGGCATGGGTGTGGAAGCCGCCGGCATCGTAGTGGCAGTGGGTGAGGGCGTGAGCAATGTAGCTGTAGGCGATCGTGTCACCTACACCGGCTTTCTCAACACCCTGGGTGCCTACAGCACAGAACGCCTGATCTCCGCAGCGCCCCTGATCAAACTGCCCGAAAGCATTTCATTTGAGACCGCCGCCGCAATGACCATGCGCGGGCTCACTTCTGCCTATTTGATGCGCCGTATCTATGACTTCAAGGCTGGCGACAGTATCTTGCTGCACGCCGCAGCCGGAGGCGTCGGCCTGATTGTTTCGCAGTGGGCAAAACTGCTGGGACTCAAAGTCATAGGCACTGTGTCCAGCGATGCCAAAGGCGAGGTAGCCCGTGCCCATGGTTGCGACCATGTAATCAATTACAGCCACGAAGACGTCGCCAAACGGGTACGTGAGTTGACCGGCGGCGTTGGCGTAAACGTGGTGTTTGACAGTGTCGGCAAAAACACCTTCGCGGGCTCGCTGGACTCCCTCAAGCGCCGTGGCTTGATGGTCTGTGTTGGCACTGCATCCGGCCCGATCCCGCCTTTCGACCCGGTATTGCTGGCAATCAAAGGTTCGCTGCACCTGACTCGCCCGGCACTTGCCGATTACATTGCTGACCCGGCAGAAAAGGCCGATCTGGCCGGCGAACTGTTTGATCTGGTTGGAAACGGTCAAATCAAGATCGAGATCAATCAGCATTACAGTTTGCAGGACGCGGTGCAGGCCCACCGGGATCTGGAATCGCGCAAGACCACGGGCTCTTCAATCTTCGTGATCTAAGGGGGGCGTCAGTCATGCAAGTTGAGCAACTTAGCTGCAATATCGGCGCAGAACTCTTTGGTGTAAACCTGGCCGAGGCCATACATGACGCGGGTCTGTTCGCAGAGATCCGTGCCCAGCTGCTCAAGCATCGGGTGCTGTTCCTGAGGGACCAGGACATCAGCCGCGCCGAGCATGTGGCCTTTGCCCGACGCTTCGGCGAGCTGGAAGACCACCCCGTGATTGGCAGTCATCCGGACCACCCGGGGCTCGTGCAAGTCTACAAAAAACCCGACAGCCCGGTTGACCGTTACGAGAACTCCTGGCACACCGATGCCACCTGGCGCGAGGCGCCGCCGATGGGCTGCGTGCTGCGCTGTGTGGAGTGTCCTCCAGTAGGGGGCGACACCATGTGGGCCAACATGGTGGTGGCTTACGAGCGCCTGCCGGACGATGTCAAAGCCAAGCTTGAAGGCCTGCGTGCACGGCATAGCATCGAAGCGACCTTCGGCGCCGCCATGCCCATCGAAAAACGCCTGGCACTCAAGGCCCAGTACCCGGACGCAGAACATCCAGTGGTGCGTACACATCCAGAGACCGGTGAGAAGGTGTTGTTCGTCAATGGTTTCACGACCCACTTCAGCAACTATCACACCGCTGCGCGTGTGCGTTATGGCCAGGACTTCAGCCAGGGCGCGCCCGAACTCCTGCGCTACCTGATAAGCCAGGCCAGTATTCCCGAGTACCAGGTGCGCTGGCGCTGGAAGCCCAACAGCATCGCGATCTGGGATAACCGCAGTACCCAGCACTATGCAGTGATGGACTACCCCGCCTGCCATCGAAAAATGGAACGCGCCGGCATCATCGGCGAAAAGACCTACTGAGCCCCCCCTGTAATCAGGTAAACGCCCGTACCAGCACCGTCCGTTGGGCAGGCAAAAATAAAAAAAAGGAGACGAACATGCAATTTTTCGACGATTCCCTGCATCCGGAAAACATGGAAAAGGTGGTCATTACCGTCGCCCCTTATGCCCCGGAATGGATGCCCGAAGACTTCCCCCAGGACATCCCGGTGACCATGGATGAGCAGGTACAAATAGCCGTGGACTGCTATGAAGCAGGCGCCACCGTGCTGCACTTGCATGTCCGTGAGCTGGACGGGAAAGGTTCCAAGCGCTTGTCCAAGTTCAACGAACTGATTGGCGGGGTGCGCGAAGCTGTTCCGGACATGATCATTCAGGTAGGGGGCTCGATTTCCTTTGCGCCGGAAAGCGATGGCGAGGCGGCCCTGTGGCTGTCCGACGATACCCGGCACATGCTCGCGGAGCTGTCGCCCAAGCCCGACCAGGTCACCGTGGCGATCAATACAATTCAGATGAATATCATGGAGTTGCTGTACCCCGAATATCGGGAAGGCACCTCACTGGCCGACCCCATCATCGAAGCGGCCTACAGCGAAATGACCGTGCCGGCAGGTCCGGCCTGGGTGACCGAGCACCTCAAGCGTCTACAAGCCAACAACATTCAACCGCACTTCCAGCTGACCGGTATTCACTCTTACGAAACCCTTGAGCGAATGGTGCGCAAAGGTCTGTATAAAGGCCCGCTGAACCTGACGTGGATCGGTATCGGTGGCGGCTTCGACGGTCCCAACCCGTTCAATATGTTCAACTTTATCAATCGCGTACCTGATGGCTGCACCTTGACGTCCGAGTCGCTGATGAAGAATATGCTGCCCCTCAACACCATGGCTCTGGCCATGGGTTTGCATGCGCGTGTGGGCACTGAAGACACCATCATTGACCAGCATGGAAAGCGCTTTACCTCGGTGCAGCAGATCCAGCAAACAGTGCGTATCGCCCACGAGCTGGGGCGTGAAATTGCCACCGGGAAGCAAGCGCGCGAGATTTATCGCATCGGTGTGCAGTACGACAGCATTGAACAGACCCTGCTGGCCAACGGTATGGCACCGAACCGCAAGCCCGGGCAAAAGGGTGTACCTCAGCGCGGTTAATTGTCAGGAAACGCGGGGGCAGGACCACTTTGGGTCTTGCCCCCGCTCAGTTTCAAGCGTTACGCAATACCAAAAAATAATAACAAAACAGGTGCAAGACACCGAGGAGGCAGCATGGCCTATCACCACAGTGCTGTGGGCGATGAAGAAGATACGTCCGCCGGTATTCCACGCCGGTACGCCTGGATAGTGTTTGCTCTGACGTTTGGCTTGTTGATTTCCGATTACATGTCACGCCAGGTACTCAACGCGGTATTCCCGACCTTGAAACAGGAGTGGGCATTGAGTGACGGGCAACTGGGTCTGCTCAGTGGCATTGTCGCCTTGATGGTCGGTCTGCTGACGTTCCCCCTGTCATTGATGGCCGACCGCTTCGGTCGCGTTAGAAGTCTGGCGCTGATGGCCTTGCTGTGGAGCCTCGCCACCCTGGGTTGCGCCCTGGCAGAAAACTATCAGCACATGCTGATTGCGCGCTTCATGGTGGGTGTCGGGGAGGCGGCCTACGGCAGCGTCGGTATCGCCGTGGTGGTATCGGTGTTTCCCAAAACCATGCGTGCAACCCTGGCCAGCGCCTTTATGGCAGGCGGGCTGTTTGGATCCGTACTGGGCATTGCCCTGGGCGGGGCGATTGCCGCGAAACTGGGCTGGCGCTGGTCATTCGCCAGCATGGCGTTATTTGGCCTGATACTGGCGGCGCTATATCCGCTCATCGTAAAGGAGTCGCGGATTTCCCCGCAACGCCTGAACCGCACACGCAGCAAGACTCCGACGGCGCTCAAAAATTCGTTACGCACCTTGTACAGCACCCGCTCTGTGATTGGCGCTTACATTGGCAGTGGCTTGCAGATTTTTGTTTCCGGCACCCTGATCGTGTGGATGCCCAGCTACCTCAACCGTTATTACGCAATGGGCGAGGCCCGGGCAGGCAGTGTGGCAGCGATCATGGTGCTGTGTTGCGGAGCCGGAGCCGTCATGTGCGGGATGCTCAGTGATCGCCTGTGCCGTCAGTCACCGCTGCGCAAAATCGAAATATCCATTGTTTACTGCCTGAGCAGTTGCCTGTTGCTCTCGGTGGCATTGTTGCTGCCTCCAGGCCCCGTGCAATTACTGTTGATCGGTATGGGCATGCTGGTGGTTGCGGGTACCAACGGTACAGCCGCAGCCATGGTGGCGAACCTGACCCATTACTCGGTACACGGCACCGCATTCGCCACTCTGACGCTGGTCAACAACCTGCTGGGCCTGGCCCCGGGGCCACTGATCACCGGCCGGGTCTCGGACATTATCGGCCTGCATGCAGCCTTGCAGTGGGTACCACTGATGAGTGTTGCGGCAGCGGCAGTCTTCTTCTACACCCGCCATCACTATCTCAATGATGTCGCCCGTTCAAAGGAGGAGCATGTCGCTCAAGCGCCCGGCAAATCCCCGTGTGAGGTCTTATCGTGAGCGCCACTTTGCGTATCGATGTGTTCTTCGACTTTATTTGCCCCTGGTGCCTGATTGGCAAGCGTCATCTGGAGCGCGCCCTTGACCTGCTGCGAATCAGGCGTCCGGATGTGCAGCAGGAGCTTGCCTGGCATGGCGTGCAGTTATTGCCGCACCTGCCGCCACAGGGCGTGCCATTTGCCGAGTTTTACCGCCATCGCCTGGGCAGCGCCGAAGCTGTACGCATGCGTCAGGCACAGGTACAACAGGCTGCGGCCGATGCCGGGCTGAGCCTTGATCTGAGCGGCATCGACGTCATGCCCAATACAGCCACTGCCCATCGCCTGTTGCAGCACACCTCGGCACTGGGCGGAGCTGCCCGGCGCAATGCCTTGCTGGAAAAACTCTTCGATGCCTATTTCCATGACGGCAAAAACCTCGCAGATCCGGCCGTCCTGCTGGCCATGGCGCAGGAGTGTGGCTATCCGCAAGACGCTTTGGCCGACTGCCTGAGCGCTGATGCGACCCCCCTGGACGATAACGGCATGCCTGCCAGAGGTGTGCCGTACTTCATCTTCAACCGGCGCATCGAGGTCAGTGGTGCGCAGCCGCCGCAGCTATTGTTGCAGGCCATGGAGCAAGCCCTAGAGCAGGACACAAACAGGAGCCCAAGCCTATGAGCCGGCGCATAGCGGTACCTGCGCAAAAGGTCCCGGCACTTGATAAGCGGGCGCTGTTCGAGGCCGAAGGCAACAGCCTGGCGTTGTTCAATGTCGCGGGCCAGCTCTATGCCATAGACGACAGTTGTCCGCACCAGGGGGCATCTCTGTGTGCCGGCCGCCTGGAGGGCCGAGTCATTCAGTGTTGTGCCCATGGCCTGCGCTTTGATCTGAGCAGCGGCTACCTGCTCAATACCACCGGCCTGAAAGTCCCCAACTACCCGGTGGAAGTGGTTAACGGCCAGGTATATGTGGTGGTGGCCGGGGAGGGCGCAGCATGAGTGTGGTTGCCCTCACTGCGGCGCACAGCCGCGTGCGTGAACTGGCCCCCGGTTTTATCGTCAGCCTGATTGTGGCTGCAGCAGCAAGTTTTCTCTCCGAACACTACGGTGCCCCGGTGATGCTGTTCGCACTGTTGCTGGGTATGGCGTTGAATTTTCTAGCGGCGGACAGCATCTGCAAGCCTGGTATCGAGTTCACCGCGCGGACGGTGTTGCGCATAGGCGTAGCGCTGTTAGGGATGCGCATTACGCTGGAGCAGATCGTCGCCATGGGCTGGAAACCGGTGGCGCTGGTGGTGACCCTGGTGGTGGTGACCATCCTGGTGTCGGTAGTCGCCGCCAAAGCCATGGGCTTTCAACGCTTGTTCGGCATGCTCACCGGCGGGGCCACTGCGATTTGCGGGGCTTCGGCAGCACTGGCGCTGGCCGCGGCTTTGCCTAACCATCCGCAGAAGGAGCGGGCAACGCTGTTCACTGTAATTGGTGTGTCAGCCCTGTCGACCATGGCCATGATCGTCTATCCGATGATTGCCAACTGGCTTGAGCTGTCGCCCCAGATGGCCGGTGTTTTCCTTGGCGCCACCATTCACGATGTGGCTCAAGTGGTGGGTGCCGGCTACAGCATGTCGACCGAGACCGGCGATACCGCCACCGTGGTCAAGCTGATGCGCGTAGCCATGCTGCTGCCGGTGATTGTGTGCGCAGCCATGATTACCCGCATGCAGGGAGCCGATCCCACCGGCAAACGGCCGCCACTGCTGCCCTGGTTTGCCGTGGGCTTCCTGATACTGGCCTGTATCAACAGTACCGGCTGGGTGGTCCCCGCAGTGCAGAACTTCACCAACGAATTGTCCCGTTGGAGTCTGGTGGTGGCTATCAGTGCCCTGGGTATGAAAACTCAGCTCAAGGAACTGGCCGCAGTGGGGATCAAACCCATTTTACTGATGCTGGGGGAAACCATATTCCTCGTCATCCTGGTGCTGGTACTGATGCACTGGGGCATGTAAACCGTTACGCAATTGCTCCTTTTACGGTCGCGGCTAATTACCGGCGGCCGTTTTTTTATTGCATGGCGGTGTTGGCAGCAAACCCGTCGCTGGCGGGCCCTCAGTGATCTTTGCGCGGCGCAATCATGCGTTCACTGCGCCAGACGGCCGGCGGCTGGCCGAACTGCGAAATGAACCAGCGGGTGAATGAACTGGGCATGGAGTAACCGAGCATGTCGGTAATGCGTCCCAGGGAATAGCCGGGGTTCTCCAGGTAACGAATCACCAGGTCGCGACGCACGATATTGATCAGCTCGCTGAAACTGGCGCCGTCTTCTTCCAGGCGGCGTTGCAGGGTGCGTACGTTCATACCCTGGCTTTGAGCAATTTGCTCAATGGTGGCGCGGCCCATGGGCAGCAGCAGGTAGATGGATTTGCGGACGTCAAATGCCAGCGAGTGATTGCTTTTGCCCTGTAGCGAGTCCAGGTAGCGCTGCGCGTGGCGAGCCATGGCCTCATTGGCCAGAGGGTTGGCAGTGTCAAGGTCGGTGGCGGGGCAAATGATGCCGTTGAACTCACAACCGAACTCCACTTTGCAGCCGAAGATACGCCGGTGCACGGTCAGATCCTCGGGGGCTTCATGGGTGAAGCAGACATTTATCGGGTGCCAGTGCGCGCCAAGCAGGGCCGCGCAAAAACGATACATCACAGCGATGGCCAGTTCGATGGACTGACGGTTACCGGCAGCCACCTCGGTGATCAGTTCCTCGCGAATGATCACCGTCTTGCCGCTTTCCTCAATGAAAATTGCCAGTGAGTCATTGAGCAGGTGCCGGTACTGCACAATCACTTTCAAGGCGTCGCGCAGACTGTTCTGAAGATTGAGCAGCAGGCTCACTTCACCAAAATCCGACAGCTGCCGTAACTCGGCCATGCGCAGGCCAAGGGTTTGGCAACCACTCATTTGCGCTGAGTGCTCCAGCAGACTGACCACCGAACTTGCCGGGATGCGTTGCTTGGGATCGTTGAGAATCGCAGGGCTCAATCCGGCTTGGGCCAGCAGCGCATTGACGTTCAAGCGCAGATGACGGGTCACTTCCAGATAGTTGGTCAGTGCTGCGGATCGGGCTAGAACGGTCATGGGGTGTCTGGCTTCCATTTGCTGACAAATGAGGTCTCGCGACAACGACTGGCTGCCATTTATAGAGGTTTGGTCGTGTAATGAAAAGCGCCTGCGGGTAAAACTCCGGGTTTGATTCCTGGCCCTGTCATCAAAAGAGAAGTGACTGACGCCAAATGTGAAGCGTTGGCAGAAGGCGAAATTTACTGTGCTTCTGGCAAGGGTTCGACGCGTTGGCGAACTGTCCGATGGCTTGTTCAAGGGTGAAAAGAACCATGAGTGAAACCACGATTCTGATTGTTCCGGGCTTGCGTGATCACGTGCCCCAGCACTGGCAGACGTTACTGGCTGCGCGACTGGACAAGGTCCGTTCAGTACCGCCTCTGGAAGACAACAAGCTCAGTCTGGCGGCTCGTGTAGATGCGATTGAGCGTGAGCTTGAGGCGATCAGCGGCCCGGTGATCCTGGTCGCCCACAGCGCCGGGGTACTGATGGTCGCGCATTGGGCGGCCCTCAGTAAGCGCCCGATCAAGGGCGCATTGCTGGCCGCACCGCCAGACCTTGAGGCCGTCTGGCCACTGGGCTATCCAACCTCGCAAAGCCTGCGGGCCAATGGCTGGGACCCTCTGCCAAAAGGCCGGTTGGGGTTCCCCTCGATTGTTGTTGGCAGCACCAATGATCACCTTGCAAGTCTGCCGGCCGTGACCCGCATGGCCCGACAGTGGGGCAGCGAGCTGGTCAATCTCGGGGCTGTCGGCCATCTCAATCCAGCTTCCGGTTACGGCCTGTGGCCACAGGCCGAAGAGTTTATCCGCACGCTGGACCGCTGATCGAGTTACCGCAAAACCGCCTGAAGTCTGCTCCCATCACCGCCAGGACCGGGGTGTGAGCCGTTGTTAAAACCAAAAACAAAAACAAAAAAAAACGGAGACAACGTAATGCACAACACCACAGGTCAAAGCCGCCCGAGTCGCAGCGTACTGACCACTGCCATCCTGCTTGCCTCAATGCCTTGTGCCTATGCTTTCGAACTCACCGATGGTAGCGAAGACTGGGCCGTGCGCTTCGACAACACCCTGAAAGCCAGCTATGGCCAGCGCGTCGAAGGTCAGAACTCGAAGATTGCCGGCACCTCCAACCTCAACGACGGCGACAAGAACTTTGGCGTCGGCAGTGCGGTGAGTCAGCGAGTCGATCTGCTAAGTGAACTGGATGTGGTCTACCAGGGAAAAATGGGCTTTAGGGTCAGCGCCGCAAGCTGGTATGACCATGCTTACGACCATGTCGGTTCAAACTCCAACCCTTTCCCGGGACAAGCGGGTAACGCAGGCAATCTGGTAGCGGCCCGCGCTGCAAACGGTGGCCTGATTCAGCCGGGTGACTCGCTCAATGGACATTCGGCCAGCAGACACGGGCTGAGCAACTATACCGATCGTTATTACAACGGCCCCTCGGGGGAAATCCTCGATGCCTTTGTGTTCTACAGCACTGAAATCGGCGACGAGTCGATGCTCAGCGCCAAGCTTGGCAAACACAACGTGTACTGGGGCGAGACCCTGTTCAACGCGGCCAACGGCATCAACTACGGCCAGTCGGCACTGGACATCGCCAAGCTGTATAACGTGCCGGGCACTGAAACCAAAGAATTGTTCCTGCCGCGCAACCAGTTGTCAGTGTCGTTTACGGTCAACCCGGAGCTGACTCTGGGCGCCCAATACTTCCTCGAATTCCAGAACTCCCGCCTGCCCGAAGGCGGCACCTACATGGGCGGCTACGACATGCTGGGGGAGGGCGCGGACGTATTCTGGCTGCCCTTGCCGACCCTGCTGGACGGCTCCGGGGCCTATTACGCGGCGCCACGCGGGCATGATGTAAAACCGCGAAATTCCGGCGACTTCGGCCTGATGGCCAAGTGGAGCCCGCAATGGCTGGACGGCACCCTGGGCTTTTACTACCGCAACACCTCGGACCCGATGCCGGCGGTGCTGATCAATGCACCCAACCTGCACCAGCCGGGTTTGGCGGGCCTGCAAGGCGTCGAGTACATGACAGCCTATGCCGATGACATTGATATCTACGGCATCAGCCTGTCGAAAAGTGTAGGGCCGGTCAGCGTCGGCCTTGACTTGAACTACCGCGAAAACATGCCCCTGGTGAGTAACTTCAGCACGGTCAACTCAACCCTGGATACCCAGGCAGGTGAGGGCCTGATCAACGGCGCCAACATTATCGGCGCCATGCCGGGCAATGGCGAAACCGGGCTGGCCCGAGGCAAGACCTTCCACGTGGTACTCAATGGCCTGGTGACTTTTGGCAAGACAGCGCTCTGGGATGCCTCCTCACTGGCAGTTGAAGGTTCCTTGACCCACCTGGTCAGCGTCGACAAAGGCAAGCAGACATTCAAGGGCGACTCCAGCTACAGGGGCGTCGACAAGGTTGATACCAACGCTTACACCATTGCGGCCAACTTCGCGCCGACCTGGTTCCAGGTCTTCCCGGGTGTCGATATGTCCATGCCGGTTTCCTACAACGTGGGCCTCAAAGGCAACTCTGCGGTGCAGTTGGGTGGCAACGAAGATGCCGGCAGCTACTCGATCGGCGTCGCGGCAGACATCTACCAGAAGTACAAACTCGACCTGAAATACGTCGACTCCTTTGGCCCTTTCGATACCTGCGAAAGCGGGTTTGATAACAACACCCCGGGGGCCAACGGTCTGTACCAGTGCATCCCCGGACAGATCACCTCTCAAGCTGGCCTGTCGCCTTTGCTCAAGGATCGCGGGATGGTCACTGCCTCGTTCAAAGCCACATTCTGACTGACGCTCGAATTATAAAAACAAGTGGAGAGAATTCAGATGAAATTTCTAAGTACTGTGCTCGCAGCTTCTCTGGCCGCCATCATTGCCGGCCAGGCTCAAGCCGGCGTATCGGCGCAAGAGGCCGCAAAACTGGGCACCAGCCTGACGGGAGTGGGCGGCGAAATGGCAGGTAATGCCGATGGTTCGATCCCGGCCTACAAGGGCGGTCTGACCGTCCCCCCTGCCAGTTTCAAAGCCGGTGACAGCATGCGCCCGGACCCCTTTGCCGATGAGAAACCGCTGCTGGTCATCGATGGCAAAAACGTGGATCAGTACAAGGGAATGCTGACCGCTACCACTGTGGAGCTGGCCAGGCGCTACCCGACTTACCGGATCGATGTGTATCCGACCCACCGTACCGTATCGCTGCCTGCGCCGGTGCTGGCCAATACCCTGAAAAACGCCACCGATGCCAAGAGCCTCAACGACGGCCTGGCCATTGATAACGTGCTGCCCGGGGTACCGTTCCCGATTCCGCATTCGGGCAGCGAGGCCATGTGGAACCACCTGTTGCGCTACCTGGGTACCAATCTGAACACCAAGTATGACTCCTGGAACGTTGACGCTGCGGGGGTGCCGACACTGTCCACCACGGCGCTGGCATTCATGAACTATCCGATCTACGAAAACATGTCAAAGCCGGTTGCCAGTACCGACATTTTTTACCAGATGAAGCTGTATTACACCGGCCCTGCGCGTCGTGCGGGTGAAGCCATCATGCTCAGGGATTCTGCCGACCCGTTGACCCAGCCACGCAAGGCCTGGCAGTACCTGCCGGGTCAGCGGCGGGTAAAGCTGGCCCCTGACCTTGCCTATGACACGCCGAACCCCGGCACCGCCGGCGCCAACACCTACGACGATACCTTCGTCTTTATGGGCGCCCTGGACCGTTACGACTGGAAGCTGGTGGGCAAGCAGGAACTGATCGTGCCCTATAACACCTACAAGCTGACCTATGCCAAGGAAGCCGGGCCGCTCACGACCGCCAACCACATTGCCCCGGACTATGTGCGCTGGGAGAAACACCGGGTCTGGGTGGTGGAAGCCACGCTCAAGCCCGGCGCCCGCCACATCTATCACAAACGCCGCTTTTACCTGGATGAAGACAGCTGGATCGCTTTGGCCTCCGACCAATATGACTCCAGCGGCAAGCTCTACCGGGGTGCCTTCACCTTCCTCAGCCAGAGCTACGACAAACAGACCCCGGATACCTCGCCTTTCATGATTTATGACCTGGTCGGGGGCAACTACAACATCAACGGTATCGTCGGCCCGTACGGCGGCATCAAGTACACCAACCCGCTCTCGAAAGTGCAGTGGGCGCCGGACGCCCTGGCCGGGGCCGGGATTCGCTAGGCAGCCGCTCAAAGAAATCCGGGGCCCAAGGCTGTAGTGCCCCGCCAGAGTGACTTCAAGAACGCTGTGTATCTTGAGTTTCCGGCTCCGACAGCGCAGGCACCCAGGTGCTCGCGCTGTTGTTTTCATGGAAGGTGCGGTATGGGTTTGCTTAAAAAGTTCGAACTGGCGCTGCTGTTGCCACTGCTGGCGCTGGTGCCCGGTGGCGCGCATGCCGCCAGTTATGTGGATGTTCTGGACCTGCCATCGGCACCCAGCGCGTTATCCGTACGCAGCCCGCTGGTGGGTATCACCCGTGCAGGTGAGCGTCTGGTGAGCGTGGGACAGCGTGGCCATATTCTTTATTCCGATGATGCTGGCAAGCAATGGACCCAGGCCAGCGTGCCCCTGAGCAGTGATCTGAGTGCGGTGTATTTTCCATCTGCGACACAGGGCTGGGCGGTGGGTAACGATGGTGTCGTGCTGCACAGCAGTGACGCTGGGGTCACCTGGCGCAAGCAATTGGACGGGCGCCAGATCGGTGACTTGCTGATCAAGCATTACACCGCTCTGGCCATAGCCGAGCCCGGCAATGAGCAATGGCCATTACTGGTTGCAGAAGGTCAGCGTCTGGCGGCAGAAGGCGCCGACAAACCGCTGCTCGATGTGTGGTTCGCCAACGACAGGCTGGGTTATGTGGTCGGCGTGTTCAACCTGATCCTGCGTACCGAAGACGGAGGCCGCAGCTGGACCCCTTTTCAGGACCGCACCGACAACCCCCAGGGCTTTCACCTCAACGCCATAGCGTCCACCGGCGACGCGCTGTACATCGCCGGTGAGCAGGGGCTGGTGCTGAAATGGGATGAAACCGCGCAGCGTTTCGCGGCCATCCACACACCCTATCAGGGCAGTTTTTTCGGGGTTATCGGCAAACCCGGCGAGGTCATCGTCTACGGCCTGCGGGGCAATGTGTTGCGCAGCAGCGATGGCGGCGCGCACTGGAGTCCGCTCAGCAGTGGCCTGCAAGTCAGCATTACAGCCGCCGTCGTCAATCCCCAGGGGCAGTACGAACTGTTCACCCAGGCCGGGCACGCGTTGCTCAGTGAGGCCGACAGCCCGCGGTTACGCCTGTTGGCGCAGCAGGATATAGCCCCCGTGGCCGGAGCCACCCTGGCTGCCAATGGCTCGCTGGTGGTAGTGGGTAGCCGTGGTGCACAGGCACTGGCCGGCGAATAAGCCATAGAACAATTAGAGCGAGTACCCAGACATGGGCAATATCAAGCAAGACACCATGCCGGTGATCCGCGATCTGCGGGACTTCGACCGCCACTCCGGCAACCTGTTGGAGCGGCTGGTGTTCAACTACCGCCCACTGTTCATGCTACTGATGGCACTGGTCACCGTGCTCCTGGGTTATATGGCGTTGACGCGCCTGGAACTGCGACCCAGTTTCGAAAAAATGATTCCTCAGAGCCAGCCGTACATCCAGAACTACCTGGCAAACCGCCAGTCGTTACGCGGGTTGGGGAACTCGGTACGGGTGGTGGTGGAGAACACCCAGGGCGACATTTTCGATCCCGGTTACCTTGAAGTCCTCAAACAGGTCAACGACCAGCTGTTCATCACTGAAGGGGTTGACCGGGCCTGGATGAAGTCGTTATGGAGCCCCGGTGTACGCTGGACCGAAGTCACCGAGGAAGGCTTTCAGGGCGGCCCGGTGATGCCCGGCACTTATCAAGGCTCGCCCGCAGACATCGCACAACTGCGCCAGAATATCAGCCGGGCCGGGATCGTCGGCAGTCTGGTGGCCAGTGACTACAAATCCAGCATGTTGATCGTACCGCTGCTGGACAAGACCTCCGCCACGGGCAAGGGCGTCAACTATCAGCAATTCTCGCGTTTGCTTGAAGAACAACTGCGGGACAAGATCGAATTCGCCGGTGACAGCGCTGCACGCAAGGCCGGGGAGGAGGGCAAAGGCCAGTACAAGGTGCGGGTCATAGGGTTCGCCAAGCTGATGGGCGATCTGATCGACGGCTTGATTCAGGTCATGATGTTTTTCGGGCTGGCGGTGGTCACTTCCCTGATCATCATCTACCTCTACACCCGCTGTGTTCGCAGCACCTTGCTGGTGGTGGGCTGCTCGTTGATTGCAGTGGTCTGGCAGCTGGGCATTATTGCCTGGCTGGGCTATGCCATTGATCCCTACTCGGTGCTTGTGCCTTTCCTGATCTTCGCCATCGGCGTGTCCCATGCGGCACAGAAAATGAACGGCATCATGCAGGACATCGCCCGCGGCACCCACAAATTGATTGCCGCCCGCTATACCTTTCGCCGTCTGTTCATTGCCGGTGTTACAGCCCTGCTGGCCGATGCAGTGGGCTTCGCCGTGCTGATGCTGATCGATATTCCGGTGATACAAGACCTGGCAATCACTGCCAGCATCGGGGTCGCAGTCCTGATATTTACTTCTTTGCTGTTAATGCCCGTCGCGCTGTCTTATATCGGTGTGGGCCGTAAAGCCGCCGAGCGGGCCCTTGAAATCGAAACCCGGGCCACCGGCCATAAAGGCTTCGGCAAAATGTGGGACCTGCTGGACCGCTTCACCACTGGCAAGTGGGCAACCGGTGCGGTGCTGGTGGCGCTGCTTATGGGGGGCATTGGTTTTGTGGTCAGCCTGCAACTGAAAATAGGCGACCTTGACAGCGGTGCCCCGGAGCTGCGCGCAGACTCGCGCTACAACCTCGACAACGCCTACATCACCCGCCATTACGCGCTGTCCAGCGATCTGTTTGCGGTCATGATAAAAACCGCCCCGGAAGGTTGCCTGAACTACCAGACACTGATTCTTGCCGATCGTCTGGCATGGGAGCTGCAGCAGTCCCCTGGGGTACAGGCCACCTCTTCGCTGGTAAACGCGGTACGCCAGATCACTGCCGGTTCCTATGAAGGCAATCCCAAGCTCAACAGCATCCAGCGCAACCAGGACGTGCTCAACTATGCCGCCCAGCAGGCTTCGGTAAATTCCCCGGAGTTGTTCAACACCGACTGTTCGCTGATGCCCGTGATCGCTTTTCTCAAAGACCACAAGGCCGAGACCCTGGACGCCGTCGTGGCCATTGCCGACAAATTCGCCAGGGAAAACAGCACCCCGCAGCGTCAGTTCCTGCTGGCAGCCGGTACTGCCGGCATAGAAGCGGCGACCAATATCGTGGTGCGCGAAGCCAACCGCACCATGCTGCTTTATGTCTACGCCGCGGTGACCCTGTTCTGCCTGATCACCTTCCGCAGTTGGCGGGCCACGCTGGTGGCCTTGCTGCCGCTGGTGCTGACCTCAATCCTCTGCGAAGCGTTGATGGTGGTCATGGGCATCGGGGTGAAGGTTGCCACCTTGCCGGTGATTGCCCTGGGTGTGGGGATCGGCGTGGATTACGCGCTGTACTTGCTCAGCGTGCAACTGCATCACCAGCGTCAGGGCCTGTCACTGTCCGATGCCTACCGTAAAGCGGTGTCATTCACCGGCCGGGTCGTGGGGCTGGTGGGCATCACCCTGGCGGCAGGGGTGGTGAGCTGGGTCTGGTCACCGATCAAATTCCAGGCAGACATGGGCATCCTGCTGACCTTCATGTTCCTGTGGAACATGCTTGGCGCGCTGATTCTCATTCCTGCCCTGTCGTACTTCCTGTTGCGCGGTCCTGCGCTGAGTCGTCGCACTGCCCCCGACGAGCCGGCGGTACACCTCAGCGAGACCGACAACCCCAAAAAACAGGGCATGCGTCGTGCCCTGTCACTGACTGAGTAAGCCAACCATGTCTGACTACAAAGCTCCCCTGCGCGACATGCGCTTCGTGCTCAATGAGGTTTTCCAGGTGTCCCGGTTGTGGGACCGACTGCCCGGCATGTCCGGGGTCGTGGATGAAGAGACCGCTGCCGCCATCCTGGAAGAGGCGGGTAAGATCAGCGCCGGGATCATCGCCCCGCTGCGCCAGAAAGGGGATGAGCAAGGCTGCGCCTGGAACAATGGCGCAGTGCAGGCGCCCGAGGGGTTTCAGGCGGCCTATCAGACTTTCGCTGAAGGTGGCTGGGTCGGTCTGGGCGGCGACCCGCGTTACGGCGGCATGGGCATGCCCAAGGCCATCAGTGCCCAGGTTGAAGAAATGGTCAACGCGGCCAACCTGTCGTTCGGTCTCTACCCGATGCTCACCGCCGGCGCCTGCCTGTCGCTCAATGCCCATGCCAGCGAAGCGCTGAAAGAAAAGTACCTGCCCAACATGTATGCCGGCCTCTGGAGCGGCTCCATGTGCTTGACCGAGGCCCATGCCGGCACCGATCTGGGCCTGTTGCGTACCAGAGCCGAGCCCCGGGACGATGGCAGTTATGCCATCAGCGGCAGCAAGATTTTCATCACCGGCGGTGAGCACGACCTGACCGAGAACATCATTCACCTGGTACTGGCCAGACTGGCGGATGCACCCGCCGGGCCAAAAGGCATTTCACTGTTTCTGGTGCCCAAGATACTGGTCAATGCCGACGGGACGCTGGGCGAGCGCAATTCACTGTCTTGCGGCTCCATCGAACACAAGATGGGCATCAAGGCGTCCGCGACCTGCGTGATGAACTTCGACCAGGCGACCGGCTGGCTGGTCGATGCGCCCAACAAAGGGCTGGCGGCGATGTTCACCATGATGAATTACGAGCGGCTGGGTGTCGGCATTCAAGGCCTGGCGCAGGGCGAACGCTCTTATCAAAGTGCCATCGACTATGCCCGTGAGCGCCTGCAAAGCCGCGCCCCGACGGGCGCACAGAATAGCGAAAAGGCCGCCGATCCAATTATCGTGCACCCGGATGTGCGACGCATGCTGCTGACCATGAAGGCCCTGAACGAAGGCGGACGAGCCTTCTCCAGTTATGTGGCCCTGCAACTGGACACCGCCAAATACAGTCAGGACCCGCCCGCCCGGCTGCGAGCAGAACAACTGGTGTCATTGCTGACTCCGGTTGCCAAGGCGTTTCTCACCGACATGGGCCTGGAAGCCACTCTGCACGGGCAGATGATTTTCGGCGGCCATGGCTATATCCGCGAGTGGGGCCAGGAGCAACTTGTACGTGACGTGCGGATCACCCAGATCTACGAAGGCACCAATGGCATTCAGGCGCTGGACCTGACAGGGCGCAAAATTGTCGGCAGTGGCGGGGCACTGTACCGGCTGTTTGCCGATGAAATTCGCCAGTTCAGCGCAACCGCCAGTGCTGGCCTGGCCGAGTTCACCAAGCCGCTCAACGCGGCCGTGGACAACCTCGACGAGCTGACCGCCTGGTTACTGGACCGGGCCCGGAACAACCCGAATGAAGTGGGCGCGGCCTCAGTCGAATACCTGCAAGTGTTCGGCTACACCGCCTACGCCTACCTGTGGGCGCGTATGGCCCAGGTGGCCCTGGAAAAACACACCGAAGATGATTTTTACGCCAGCAAGCTGGGCACCGCACGTTTTTACTTTGCCCGCCTGCTGCCACGCATTGAATCACTGAGTTCATCGGTCAAGTCGGGCAGCGAAAGTCTCTATCTGCTGGATGCCGTGCAGTTCTGAGGCACGTCTAAATAAAGAATCAGGAATTTCCATAATGCTTAAAACAAAAATAATTCCACCAGCAGATGGCGCCTATACCTACCCGCTATTGATCAAGCGCCTGCTACTGTCGGGCGCTCGCTATGAGCCGGGCAATGAAATCGTCTACGCCGACAAACTGCGTTACAGCTACAAGACCCTGAACCAGCGTATCCACCGACTGGCCAACGCCCTGACCGCTGCCGGAGTCAAGGCCGGGGATACGGTCGCCATGCTTGACTGGGATAGCCACCGCTACCTGGAATGTTTTTTTGCGGTGCCCATGATTGGCGCAGTGCTGCACACGGTCAACATTCGCCTTTCTCCGGATCAGGTGCTCTACACCATGAATCACGCCGAGGACGACCTGGTGCTGGTGCATGATGATTTCTTGCCCTTGATTGAGCAGATCCAACCCGCTCTGACCAGGGTCAAAGGCTTTATCCGCCTCACTGACGACCAGCCTCGGCGCACCGACCTGCCGCTGTTGGGCGAATATGAAAGCCTGCTGGCGCAGGCGGCTACCGATTACGATTTCCCCGACTTTGACGAAAATTCGGTGGCGACGATTTTCTACACCACGGGCACCACAGGTGCCCCTAAAGGTGTGTACTTCACCCATCGTCAGTTGGTGCTGCATACCTTGAATGCCGTGGGAGCCATGGGCAGTTACCAGAGCTTGCCGCTGGTACGTTCCGATGACGTTTATATGCCGATCACCCCGATGTTCCACGTGCATGCCTGGGGGGTGCCTTATGTGGCGACGCTGATGGGGATCAAGCAGGTGTACCCCGGCCGTTACGAACCCAACAGTCTGGTCAGGCTGTTCCGGGAAGAAAAGGTCACGTTCTCCCATTGCGTGCCCACTGTTCTACAAATGATCCTGAGTTGCGAGGAGGCGGTTAATACCCGCTTTGACAGCTGGAAAATGCTTTTGGGTGGCAGCGCCCTGACCCTGGCAATCGCCAGCCAGGCGAGCGCCAAAGGCATTCAGGTACACAGCGGGTACGGTATGTCAGAAACCTGCCCGATGCTCTGCACCAGCTACCTGAACGCAGCAGAAATTGAGCACTCCACGCAAACCCGACTCAGCCAGCGCATTAAAACCGGAATGCCGATACCGATGGTCGACCTGAAGATCATCGATGGCAGCGGCCATGCCGTTGCCCACAATGGAGAGTCTTTGGGCGAAATCGTGGTGCGTGCACCCTGGCTGACCCAGGGCTATTTGAAAGAACCTGAAAAAGGCGCCGAACTGTGGCAGGACGGCTGGCTGCACACCGGCGACCTGGCCTCCATCGACCCCCAGGGCCGGGTGGAAATCAAAGACCGGATCAAGGATGTGATTAAAACCGGCGGCGAGTGGATCAGTTCCCTGGATCTGGAGAACCTGATCAGTGAACACGCGTCGGTGATAGCGGTGGCCGTGGTGGGTGTAGCGGATGAGCAGTGGGGCGAACGGCCGATGGCCCTGGTGGTATGCGAGCCCGGGCAGTACGTCGATCAACCCATGCTTGAGGTCCACCTGCAGCAGTTCGTGGCCTGTGGCCGCATCAACAAATGGGCGATACCCAAACAGTTCGACTTTGTGGTTGAAATTCCCAAGACCAGTGTGGGCAAGATCAACAAAAAGCTGATCCGCGAAAGCCTGTTGACCTGACGCAAAAAGCCCCTGTGCCACGGCGCAGGGGCTTTACCTTGGCGGGGGGCAGATGCTCGCCATCTACGGCAATCACCGCCCCCGGCTCCTTGTTGCAGCTTGGCTCAGATCACTTCAATCCGGGTTTTACCCGCGGCAACCAGACGCTCCAACAGCGGCGCCGGCTGGAACCACATCTGCCCATAAGCGCCCAGGCTCTGGCGATAGTGGCGGATTCCCTCAAGCACCACATCC
Source organism: Pseudomonas sp. 9.1(2019) (assembly GCF_009910445.1). Lineage (NCBI taxonomy): Bacteria > Pseudomonadati > Pseudomonadota > Gammaproteobacteria > Pseudomonadales > Pseudomonadaceae > Pseudomonas > Pseudomonas sp. 9.1(2019). The sequence goes on from NZ_VBWF01000010.1 coordinate 312,746, forward strand.
AGGCCAAGGGTCCGGGCATAGTGCAAGGGGCCGCCTCGCCAGGCCGGGAAGCCATAGCCGTTGATCCATACCAGATCGATATCACCGCTGCGTTGCGCGATACCTTCATCCAGCAGCGCAATCCCTTCGTTGATAAGCATGAACATGCAGCGATCATGGATTTCCTGATTGCTGATGACACGCCGGGTGATCCCCAGGCCCCAGGCGATATTTTCAGCCAGAGCAGTCAACTCCGGATTCTCCACGGGTTCTCGGCCCTGATAGAGGTAGAAGCCACAGGCGGTTTTTTGCCCGTAGTGCCCCAGGTCATACAGCGCGTCGGCGATTTTGCAGTAGCCCGGGTCCTGCCGGATCTGCTCGCGCCGCGCCTCGCGGATCAGGTAGCTGACGTCGATCCCGGCCAGGTCATGCATGGCCAGCACCCCCATGGCCAGCCCCAGATCAGTCAGCACCTTGTCTATCTGGGCTACGGTTGCGCCTTCCAGCAGCAGGCGATGGGCTTCCCGGGAGTAGGGCTCGAGCATGCGGTTGCCAATAAAGCCAAAGCACACCCCGGACACCACCGGGATTTTGCCGATACGGGCGGCGATGCTCAGCGTGGTTGCCAGGGTATCGGCTGCGGTGGCTTGCCCGCGAACCACTTCAAGCAGACGCATGACATTCGCCGGGCTGAAGAAGTGCAGGCCAATCACGTCTTGCGGGCGTCGAGTGACCGCAGCGATGGCATCCACGTCCAGGGTCGAGGTGTTACTGGCCAGGATTGCCCCCGGTTTGCACACTTCGTCCAGGGTGCGGAAGACCTGCTGCTTGATGGCCAGGCTTTCGAATACCGCTTCGATGACCAGGTCAGCATCACTGATCTCGGCATAGTCGAGGGTGCCGTGCAGCAGTTCCATGCGCTGTTCCAGTTGCGCCTCGGTCAGTTTTCCGCGTTTGACGCCAGTCTGATAATTAGTGCGAATCTGCCGTAAGCCGCGGTCCAGCGCCTCAGCCTTGAGCTCCAGCAAAGCGACCGGAATTCCGGCGTTGGCAAAACACATGGCAATCCCGCCGCCCATGGTACCTGCGCCAATGATCGCTACCCGGTGAACGGGACGAATCGGCGTCTGCAGGTTTACCCCGGGCTGTGTGCCGAGGTCGCCCTCGGCAGCATGAACGTGGCGCAAAGCCTCGGACTGGCTTGATCCCTCGAGCTGCCGGAACAGCCCGGCCTCGAACGCCAGCCCTTCGGCCAGCGGTAAATTGCAGGCGGCTTCAAGGGCCGCCAGCGCCTGTTGCGGGGCTGGCTGCCCTTGCCAGCGATGCTTATTGGCGCTGCGGTATTGCTGGAAATAGTGCGCAGGCAGTTCGCTGGCCGGGTCGGGCCATGGCGGTGACGGTTGGGCAGGTGCCTGGGCCGCAAGCAGTTCATGGGCCCATTCACTGGCCTCAGCGAGCAAGGTCTCGGGGCTTTGGGCCAGGCGATCGAGCAGACCGGCTTGCAGTGCATGGCGAGCATTGACGGGCCGCCCGTAGAGGATCATTTCCAGAGCTTGCGCAGCGCCTACCAGGCGCGGCAAACGCTGAGTACCACCGGCACCGGGAATCAACCCCAGGTTGATCTGCGGCAGGGCGAAACGGGCACCCGGCTCACTGATGCGATAGCCACAGGCAAGTGCCAGTTCCAGGCTGCCCCCCAGCGCCATGCCACTGATTGCGGCAATCAGCGGCTTGTTCAATTGCGTCATGCGCAGCAGTACATCGCCCAGGGAGGGGCTGGCGAATGGCGCCAGAGTAGCGGACTCATTGATATCCGCCCCCGCACCAAAGGGCACGCCGTGACCGTAGACAATGATTGCCCGTACCTCCCCGTCGGCCACTGCACGCTCGATGGCCTGCAGCAGTTCGCTGCGCAGCCTCTGCCCTAGGGCATTGACGGGGGCATGGGCCAGGCCGATCAGGGCCAGTTGCCGGTCTACCTGAAAGTGGATCAGGGCACTCATGGCGCCTCCTTTGAAGACAAAGAGGCAACGTCATGCAAGGTGCTCATATCGATCACGAAACGGTATTTCACATCGTTGCTCTGCAGGCGCTCAAAAGCGCTGTTGATGTCCTGCATGGCAATCATTTCGCAGTCGGGCAGGACCTGATGTTCGGCGCAGAAATCCAGCAATTCCTGAATCGCCTGAATTCCGCCGATCAGCGAGCCCACCAGACTGCGGTTATTGCGTATCAGCAAGCCGCCATGAATGGGCTCCAGCGGTTCTATGGCGCCCACCAGCACCAGTACCCCGTTGCGTCCCAGCAGCATCAGGTAGGGGTTGACGTCGTGACGGCGAGGAATGGTGTCGATGATGAATTCAAATGAATTGGCCGCTTTGGCCATCCCTGGCGTATCACTGGAGAGCAGCACCTGCCTGGCGCCCAGGGCGCGGGCGTCATCCGCCTTGCCGGCCGAGGTGGTAATCACGGTGACATCGGCGCCCAGGGCTGTGGCCAGTTTTACGGCCATATGCCCCAGCCCGCCAAGCCCGACCACCGCAACCTTCGACCCTTTGCCCACGCCGTAGCGGCGCATAGGGTTCCAGACGGTGATGCCCGCGCACAACAAAGGGGCTGCGTAGCGCGGATCAAGATTTTCCGGCATGCGCAGCACAAACGGCTCACGAACCACAATATGTTCGGCATAGCCGCCATAGGTGATCTCGCCGGTCTGCCGGTCTTTGCCGTTATAGGTGGTCGTAGGGCCGTGGACACAGAGTTGTTCTTGATGCTCGGCGCAGGGTGCGCACTGCAGGCAACTGTCAACCTGACAACCGACAGCCACCCGGTCACCGACTTTGAAGCGGCTCACCTTGGGGCCTGTGTCTGTGACATAGCCCACAATTTCGTGGCCCGGCACGCAGGGATAAACCGTGTTGTTCCAGTCGTTGTGAACCTGATGAGCATCGGAGTGGCACACACCGCAAAAAGCGATCGCGATGGCAATGTCATCATCGCGCAAGGCCCGCCGCTGGAAGCGAAACGGGGTAAGAGCGCAATGTGCATCCAGAGCAGCAAAACCCAGGCAAGTAGTCATGGCAATGTCCTGTGAAAATCGACAGGCCTCCACAGCCTTGACTGTGGAGGCTGTGGGGGTTAGATCGAGGGGCGTAGCCAGGGAGCCGGGCTGGTTTGCGGTGAAGCAATCTGGTTGACGATCCACTTGCCCATCCGCCGCAGCGGCTCGATGGCATCCTGGGGACCGGCCCATTTGAGCCCTGCGGCGTAGCCCAGCGAGACAATTCGCTGGGCACCATACAAGGGCAATATGTCCTTGAGCTCCTCCTTGATACTTTCCGGGTAGACGCCAACTGTCTGGGTATAGGCATCCACCGCTTCGAGCATTTCGCTCAGCTCGTCAACGGGCACCAGGTTGGCTGTGCGATCGTCCAGACGTGCAGCAAAGGACACCGGCTCCGCCAGCTGGGAACAGATCACAGAACCTTCGCCGTCCTTTCCGCCAATCACTTGATACCAGTCATCACTCAGGCGCAGTGCATCGACTTCGGCCTTGAGGCCCGGGTCGTAACTTTTGGGCGCGGTACTGATGGTATTGGGCAGGGTCTGCATGGCGTCGTAAACATAGCGGCCGAAGGTGTTCAACTGCGCCAGGCCGGCCTCATCGGTACCGCTCTGTACATAGACCACGCGGGCGCACACACAGGCCTTCTGGTTTAGCGCGCCAATGTCGCAGGCCAGGCGCACGGCGGCCTCACGCATGCTTTGCTCACTGTCGAAAGTGGCCTTGCCGATGATGCTGGCGCTGCGTTTGGGATCCAGGGAAATCAGTTCAAGACCTGGCTGGATATAGCGCGTGACATGCTTCATTGAGGCAAAACCGCCCCACGCGACGATTTTTTCCAGGTTCTGAGGCTGGTAAAGACGCTCCTCAAAAGCCTGATCGCCACCTTTCCAGTACGCGACACTCAAGTGCCGGGTCAGCGGATGGTCAGGCGCCATGTCGACCATGGTGCGGGCGATGGCCAATGCCGTGAACGGATCATTGGAAGGCGCTTTGATGATCGCATCGCTGCGCAACACCATATTGCGGATGATGGTCAGCAGCGATAGCCCGGTCGCATTGCCCGCGACGATATGCAGGGTGCGGGCGCCGAAGCAGCGTACTTCCAGCTCGGTGCCGTCGATCAAGCGCTGCCTGACCCAGCCTTCAAGGTATTTGATGCCCACGGACAGCTCGACCTGCTCGGTGATCGCTTCTCGAGTGAGCATATGGCGCAGTCCCATATAGCTGCTTTTGACCATTGTCGGGGTCACCGGGGCGGTCAGGTAAGACAGCTCGCAGGCTTCCTGCAGGTAGGGATTGGTGTCGAACTCCAGGCGTTCACCGAGGGCCTGGGCGTACTCCAGGATATCTTCGAATGTGAGGCTGTACAGGTCGGCGAGTCTGGCCGGATTGCCCAGCGGCAACTGGTCGATGTAGCAGTGTGCATCAGGGGTGCGAAAGATCAGATCACCGCCCCGGCCACCCACGTCGATCAGGTTGTCGGTGATGATCTGACCGCGAATGATCATTGGCGCAACAGGCTTGTTCATGGGGTTAGCCCTCCAGGGTATTGAGAAAGTCCATCGCCTGGCGATGAGAGTCTTCTGTGGCGGCACAGGTGATCTTGTCGTCGCCGCCGGTCAGTTCGCTGTAACGCTGAATGGCCCCGACCACGTAGTAGCTGGGTCGGCCGCACGCGCAGGGTTGGTCCCACTCGATGGTGATCTCGTCGCCGGTGATAAAACCGCCCCAGCGGATCTCCGCGCCGAGGTCAAAGAACGCCGCGCGGCCGGTTACGCGGCCATGGCGGGGCAGTGGCCGGCTGGTTTGCGGGTCAAGCAGGTAAGGGATGACCGTGGGGGCAAAGTGGAAGTGCCCGGCTTCACAGCGCGGGTGGGCGCCGCCGACGACTTCGGACATTGCATAGGACTCATTGATCCGCCGGGCCCCGGTGAACCGCAGCACGTCATCGCGCCACCCTTCGGGTTGCACCACGCCCTTGCCACCCCCCGAGGTATGGATAAATGAATCAGGGTCGAACACAGCTTCAAGGCCACGCTCCAGGCCTGCTTTGGCCATGCTGTGCAACAGGTTCCAGGTTGCAGCGATGTATACCCGCTTGCCCCTGAGCTCAGTGGACATCTGATCAAAAAAAGCCGCCAGGTGCTGCGGCATTTCGGCCTGCAACTGGTCAAAGGCCTGCTTCTTGGCCTGCAGTTGCGGGCTGATTTCCAGACGATCAAGGGTGCCCTTGGACTGTGCTGCACGCAGCCTGGCGCCAAGATGAAGCACATCGCTACTGAGGGTGGCCGGGTATGCCGCATGAAACCTTGATTCGTGCCCCAGCAACGCTGGAATCATCGCTTCGTGGACCCGCACATGGCTCAGGTAGCCCTTGCGGTAGTACGGGTAAATGGTGTGCAGGTCGGGCAGGGGCGTATCCGGCCCCTGCATGTTGTGCACATTCATTTTGCGTAGCTGGGCAAATTTCTCCCATTCACGCACGGCGTGGGGCAGGAACGAGAGGGTCCCGGACGTACCGGAAGTGTGGCTGATGCGCAGTTGCGGCACGGCCTCGTCCATGACTTCGAACCAATCGTCCAGCCCCTCACAGCCACTGACGTTTACCGCCGCAATGGCCTGGGCAAGCTCTGAGGTGACGAGCTTGCCCAGCCACTTGTTGATTTGGCCAAAGTTACGTTTTTCCAGGAGCGACGGCGGGTACGACTTGTACACGGTGTGCTCGAACAACAGAGGAACCACGTCATTGATGTGCAAGACATGATTCACGCCTTCGCCATCGGCGAGCTTCTTGAGGACCGGTATCCGGTCGCGAAGCATTGCAAAGCGCTGCTTTAACCCGCACAGCTGAATCGCGTCGATTTCGGCGCGGGGGAGCATGTCCCAGGCCTGTTGGGAATAGGCGGTCAACTCTGCCGGACTGTTAAGCAATAGCCGGGTTTTTTGTTCTATCGACAGCTGTGAAGTAGGCATGGTCTGGCTCGCTACTCGACTCGTAAACCGGCAATGCCGGAGGAGGATGTGGCTCAAGTATGGGCAGACTGGATGGGCTTTTGTTCCGTATACAGGCGATCGATATATCGACCTAACTAGCTGATATAAAACATGAAAAAACTATTCATCGAGGTCCTTTCCAGGACTGATTCCGGATTCCCGGCGAAGACTGTTTTTGCCCGCTGTGCAGTGGCCCGGCTGCAATACACTGGGTTTTCCCCACGCTCGGGTGAGGGCATTTGCCCCTGAGTGATGTGCTTTGCAAGCAACAACAAAAACTGGACGCAACACACCAATTTGTGAGGCCTTTATGTTGAAAATGGTATTTCAGACCACCGCTTCAATGATCATCGAGCGGGGCGCCGCAACTCGGCTCGCCGAGCATGTACAGGCCATGGGCTGCACATCGGTACTGGTGGTGACCGATGCCGGGGTTATCGCGGCACGCTTGCTGGATGCCGTGCTCGCCAGCTTCGAGAACAGCCCCGTCGCCGTCAGGGTATTTTCCCAGGTACAGGCCGACCCGCCGGAGTCGGTGATTCAGATTGCTGTAGACGTGGCCAAAGCCTGTGCTGCTGATTGTGTGCTGGGGCTGGGGGGAGGGAGTTCGCTGGATGTCGCCAAACTGGTGGCACTTCTGGCCTGCAGCGGTGAGGGCCTGGCTGAGGTCTATGGCATTAACCTGGCCAAAGGCCCGCGCTTGCCGTTGATTCTGGTGCCCACCACGGCAGGGACGGGCTCGGAGGTGACCCCGGTATCGGTGGTGACCACCGGCGAAGGTCAGAAAAACGTGGTGTATTCGCCGCTGCTGCTGCCTGACCTGGCGATACTGGACGCCGAACTGACCCTTGGCCTGCCGCCCCATGTCACTGCCGCCACCGGCATTGATGCCATGGTCCACGCCGTCGAGGCCTACACCAGCAAGGATCTGAAAAACCCGATCTCCGACTGCCTGGCTCGCGAAGCCCTGCGTTTGTTGTCCACCAGCCTGTTCAAGGCCTGCCAGGACGGCAGCAATCTGCAAGCGCGGGAAAATATGCTGCTCGGCGCATGCCTGGCAGGCATGGCGTTCGCCAACTCACCGGTGGCGGCAGTGCACGCCCTGGCCTATCCCCTTGGCGCACATTTTCATGTGCCCCACGGGCTTTCCAATGCGCTGGTGCTGGGGCCGGTGATGCGCTTCAACCTTGAGGCGGTCGCACCTTTGTATGCGCAACTGGCCGATATTGTGCTGCCCGGCCTCAATGGCAGTGACAGGGAAAAAGCCATGGCATTGGCCGACTACCTGGGGGCGTTGGCCGGCGAGTTGGGGCTGGCGACCCGCCTGCGCGACCTGGGCATTACCGAGTCTGATATCGAGTTGCTGGTGACTGATGCCATGAAGCAGACCCGCCTGCTGGGCAATAATCCCCGGCCCGTCCGTGAGCAAGACGTACGCGCGATTTACAGGAGCATTCTGTGAGCAACAAGATCGAACGTGCGCACCGCGAAGAGTTTCGCCGGATTACCCAGATGCCTACACGCTGGGGCGACCATGACTCCTATGGGCATGTAAACAATGTGGTCTATTACTCTTACTGTGAGTCGGCAATCACGGCCTATCTGGTGGAGCAAGGCACTCTGGACATCGCCCACAGTCCCGTCGTCGGGCTGATTGTCAATTCAGGCTGCACGTACTTCTCATCCCTGTGTTTTCCCGACCGGATCAGTGTCGGAATGAAAATATCGCGGCTGGGCAACAGCAGCGCGCGATACGAACTGGGCCTGTTTCGCAACGACGAACCGCTGGCCTGCGCAGCAGCCCATATCGTCTATGTCTACGTCGATCGGGCCAGCAATACCCCTGTAACCATTCCACCGACGGTACGCGCAGTACTCGCACGACTCACTGACTAAAGGAGCCTGCTCGTACATACTCCAGCTTGCTGCCTGGCGGGACTGACCCGCCAGGCAGCATTCCGGAGAAACAGCGCATGATCAAACCAAGCCGAAACGGTCAGGGCATACAGGTAGAAATACCGGCGCAGCCACGCAAGGAGCCGCGCCAGCCCCGTTCTATTGCACTGGTGAGTGCGGTAAAACAGACCGGGCGCCAGATTCTTGAAAACGAAGGCCGCGAAGCCTTGAGTGCCATGCGTCTCGCAGCGGATTCGGGCGTGGCAATCAGCTCTATCTATGAGTACTTCCCGACGATCGATGCACTGATCGCAGCGATTTTTGACGATTACCGGTCTGAGGCGCGCACTGCGCTGTTCAGCGACATCATGGCGCTGCCAGCGCAAAGCACATTGCTCGACGGCATTTTGCTGGCCTTGCGAGTCGTGATGGCCGCCCACGTCAAGAAAAACCAGTTCGACCCGGCGTTCAGCGTGCGCTCAACCCATTACGAAGAACTGGTGCGACTGGATGTGGTCAAGGACAAACCGCTGTGGACCAGCACCGCGAGTTCGGCGTTGATGCAACGGTTCGCCAGCGAGATCCGGGTCAAGGACCCGCAAAAGGCTGAGTTCCTGGTTTATCAGACGCTGTCTGCACTGCCCAGGGCCATGCTGCTGGAAAGACCGGGCTACCTGGTGGAGGAAGACTCCCCCGAATTGATTGCAAGCATGCTGCATGCTCTGTTGACCCATGGGCAGACCTGAATCGATGCGCCTGGCTCAGGGCTTTTGAGCCAGTGACCGGCAGCGACCAGGTATCGATCCTCAGGGCTGTGCCACTGGCACAGCCGCATCCCTTTTTTGCACCTCAATCAGTAACAGGAACTGGTCTAGGATCAACTGCTCTTGCAAACGCCTTTGAGGATCGATGATGAATTACCATTATCTGGGCCGCAGCGCCCTGAAAGTATCGCCTTTGTGCCTGGGCGCCATGATGTTCGGCGGCGAGACCGATGAGGCTACCAGCAAGCGCATCATCGACAAGGCGGGCGCCGCAGGCATCAACTTCATCGATACCGCAGATGCTTACCACGCCGGGCGTTCCGAAGAAGTGGTCGGCCGTTCCATTGCAGCGCAGCGCGACAACTGGGTAGTGGCCACCAAGTTCGGTTACCCGTCGTCGGCTGACGCGGGCCCGAATCAACAGGGGCAGTCGCGCAAATGGATCATGCAGAGTGTCGAGGCCAGCCTCAAACGCCTGGGCACCGACTATGTCGACATTCTGTATTTCCACCGCACCTTGAGTGATGCGCCGATGGAAGAGGGATTGCGCGCAATCGACGATCTGATTCGCCAGGGCAAGATCCGCTATTACGGGGTTTCCAATTTCCACGGCTGGAAAATCGCCGAGATGGTTCGCCTCGCTGATTCGTTGGGCATCCAGCGGCCGAGCGTCAGCCAGCCGTTGTACAACATCGTCAATCGTATTGCCGAGGTTGAGCAACTGCCTGTTGCAGGCAATTACGGCATCGGGGTTGTGCCTTACAGCCCCCTTGCACGGGGCGTGCTCAGCGGTAAATACCCGGTGGACGCGCCGCCACCGGCGGATACCAGGGCAGGGCGCGGTGACAAGCGTATCCAGCAGACTGAATGGCGTCCCGAGTCGTTGAAAATTGCCCAGACCATTGCCCGGCATGCGGCCGATCGCGGCACTACTTCAGTCGCCTTTGCTATTGCCTGGGTGCTTAAAAACACATTGATCAGCGCAGCGATTGCAGGCCCCCGGACAGAGGCGCACTGGGACGGCTATATGCAGGCTCTAGGGCTGGAACTGGGACCGGATGACGAGAAACTGGTGGATAGCCTGGTGGTGCCGGGTCATGCCTCGACCCACGGCTTTACCGATCCGGCCTACCCGGTTGAAGGGCGCAAAGTGAGCTGAGCTTGAACAACGCCGCAGGTTTACCTTCGGGCGCTGGCCACAAATCGGGTTAGAGTGTTCATCAATGCCTGTTTATCGGGCCCTCAACCCTGTTTGCAGCTGGCAGCTCCAGCTCCAGCTGCGCTCAGGGCGAAAAACAAACCGTCTTTCAATCGATATGTGAAGAATGAATCGTCCGCTGTTTGTTTCACTGGATGGCCCCAAGGGGGCCGGTAAAACCACACTGCTTGAGGCCATTACCAAAGTATTGCGGGCCGACAACCAGAAGGTGATCCGCCTTTGCGAGAAAAAAAGCGATCCCTTCAGGGCTGAAACGATGGCCCTGGTGAACACACTCGCCAGAAATCCGGGCCGGGATCTGGAGTGGCAGGTTTGTCAGCGCCTTGCTGACAGCCGGGCCTGGATTTCCCGGCACGTACTGACTAAACAGCCCGCGGACAGCATCATCCTGATCGATCGCTGGTACCCGTCCGATGCCGCGTTTCGCCGAATAGTCCCGTTTGCAGAAATTGTGCAGTTGAACCTTGATCGCAACGTGCGAGTGCCAGACCTGCATGTCGGGGTGGTCACCGCCCCTGAAATTTCATGGGCGAGGGCAGCGGCACGTTCCCGGGGCCTGGGCAGCACCGTGCTGCATGACCTGGAAGAACATGTCGCCTGCACCCTGGGATTCGAGCAAGGGGTTGCAGATCACGGCTGGGTGTTATGCCGTAATGAAGGAACCCTTGAAGAGGCAACGATGCAGGTGGTTTCCGAGATTTATAGAGGCTTTCCGTGCCTCATGAATTGAATCAACCCCTGCAAACTGTATGGGCCTCTAACCGGCAGGAACACTCTGCCGTTGGATCAGGTTTTCCCGGGAAAGCTGAATGCACTTGATTGCCAGGAGGGTTGTCGGGTCTATCAATGCCACTTGATGGCCGTTGATCATGTAAGCCTTGCTGTGCTCCAGCACCAGAGGCAGCTCCGTACAGCCGAGGATGAGCACTTCGGCACCCGATTCACACAAGTGTTCTGCAGCGAGCAATAGCTGATCTTTACAGATGCCTTCAGTGAACCCGGCTTTAATCCCGCGCGCGCCATAAATCGAATCCATGACCAGCGCCTGGTAGTCGACGCCGGGGACAATTATTTGCAGTCCGGTGCGCCGGGCAGCGTCCTGGTAGACCTGGCTTTTTATGGTGCCCGAGGTCGCCAGCAAGCCGACTGTTTTGCCAGCGCCGTACTGCCGGACAATGGCGTCCACTGTCTCAGTCAGCATGTTGACAATGGGGACCCGCAGGTATGCCTGAATACGTTCAACAAAGGCGTGGGCGGTATTGCAGGGAATCGCAATCGCATTGGCGCCTGCACTTTCCAGGCGCTTGCACGTTGCGTACATCGCCATGGTCGGATCCGTTGCGTCATGCAGCAGGTTGGCCGTGCGATCAGGAATCTGCGGGTTTTGCTCGACCACCATTTTGATATGTTCCTGATCACGGCCTGCCGGTGTATGTGTAACGACCTTGGCCATGAAGTCGACCGTCGCTGCCGGGCCCACCCCCCCCACTATCCCCAGTTTGAAGGGGGGGCGACTCGATTGACCTTTGTTCAGGGTCGCGAAACCGGCATAAAGCTCGTTGATATCCAGCACTGCAATACCCCGTCGCTGCAGATCACCACAGACCAGCGAGAGTTCAGTCATGCCAGGCAAGACAATGCTTGCCCCTTGTTCCTGTAGCGAAAGGCAAGCCTGATAAGCAGACTCCAGAGGTACCCCGTGCAGATAGCCATCCTTGATGCCATTGACGCCATACATCGCTGCCATCAGCCCTGACTGCACTTCATCGCTGGGATAAACCAGCTTGAAGTCAGTGCCAAAATAGCGCTCAAACAAACCGCAATGGCGCACGTAGTCAGAGGCGACGATACCCAGGGTGACGCCAGGTTTGGCGATATGGTCAATGTGACTGCGCAGGGCAGCCATCATGTCGAGTACGGGAATACTCAGTTCTTCCTGAATTTCAGACCGGAATGTATGGCTGGCGAAGCACGGAAGCATCACCGCATCTACGCCACTTTCTTCAAAAGTTTTACAGACCTGGAACACGTAGAACTTGCGCGATGTCATATTCGCGCCCTTGTCCAGGGGCAGCAGCACGTCCTTGAACGGATGCTGCTCGAACAGGAAGTGATAGCGGCCCTGGTCCTCAAGCACGGCCCTGGACTTGACCAGCTTGTAGAACAGATCCCCCCCGGCCAGGGAGCCGAGGCCACCCACAATGCCAAGTTTTCGAACAGTGGCTGCGTCCCCGGATGGCGCTGATTTGCTCTTCATGACGCAACACCATAAGCCGCCGGGACAGGACATACGGATTGAGGATTTACCGGTGAGCGTTGTGCATCGTCAGCTTCCTCTGCCGATTCATCACAGGGTTCGGACTTCGCAACCACAGCGGTGGCAATGCTGTTGCCCACAACGTTGGTGGCGGTGCGAGCCATATCCAGAAACTGATCAATGCCAAGGATCAGCAAAATTCCGGCTTCGGGAAGATTGAACATGGGCAAGGTTGCCGCTACCACCACCACTGATGCCCGGGCTACACCCGCCATACCCTTGCTGGTAACCATCAGCGTCAGCAAGATGAGAAGTTGCTGTGTGAAGCTCAAGTCAATGTTGTAGGCCTGAGCAATGAACATGATGGCGAACGCTTGATACATCATCGAACCATCGAGGTTGAACGAGTATCCCAATGGCAGTACGAAGCTGGATACGCGCTTCGGCGCGCCGAATTTCTCCAGTGCCTCCATGGTTTTCGGGTACGCGGATTCGCTGCTGGCGGTGGAAAACGCGAGGAGCACGGGTTCACGAATGAGCTTGCCCAGGGTAAATACCGAGCGGCCGAGAAAAAAGTAGCCGGCGCCGAACAACACTGCCCAGAGGATGAGGATTGCCAGATAAAACTCGGCAATCAGCTTGCCGTAATCGACCAGCAGCCCCACGCCCTGGGTAGTAATCGCCGACGCAATGGCTGCAAAAACCCCGATGGGTGCAAAGGCCATGACGAAGTCGGTGATCTTGAACATCACTTTGGCCAGCTCTTCAATGCTGTCGACGATCCTGGTGTAACCGGCGCGCTTGACTCCCGCCAGGGCAAAACCGAAGAACAGCGAGAACACCACGATTTGCAGGATCTCGTTATTGGCCATCGCCTCGGCAATGCTGCGAGGAAACACGTGGCTGATGAACACTTTGAGGCTGAAATCTCCGGTGTTGACCATTGCCGGACTCGCGGCATGCTGGACCACCTCCATGTTCAGGCCGGCACCGGGTTGAAACAGGTTGACCAGGCCCATCCCGATAGCCAGGGATACCACCGAAGCCGTGACGAACCAGGTCATGGCTCTCAAGCCTATGCGCCCGACGGAACGAGAGTTGCCCATGCTGGCAATGCCGCCGACCAGGGTGGCGAACACCAGAGGGGCAATGATCATTTTGATCATGCGCAAGAAAATGTCGGTGACCAGCGAGAAGTAAGACGCTATCTCTTCGGCTCTCTGTTCGCTGCCTGCGAAATGGTGACATGCCCAACCAACAAGCACCCCCAAGGCAATGCCAATCGCAATTCGACGCCCAAGCTTATTTTTCTTCACAGCGCTTTCCTCAAGTTGTTTTTGTGCTTTTTCTACTTGGCTGCAGACAAGTGTGTTGCTGCCGTGACGCTATGGCGGCGACCTCAGGTTCGAGATTCTAGAGACAGGCCCCGCAGGTCTTGATGAGTAATCAGGATGGGCCTATGCGCTTTTGGAATAGTTTCTCCAGGAGCTGCCTGGGCACTGCCGGGGCGCTATACACTGGCTGTTCGCAGCATGGGGTGAGGCTATGCAAATCAAATGGCTGGATGATCTTCTGGCGGTCGCAGAGTGGAAGAACTTTTCTCGGGCGGCTGAGGTTCGCTGTGTGACCCAGTCGGCTTTGTCGCGGCGTATAAAGTCACTTGAAGAATGGGTGGGTGCAGAGCTGGTGGATCGCGGCACCTATCCGGTCCAGCTCACGCCTGCCGGGCGTGCATTCAGTGAAGAGAGCCGCGAGGCATTGGCGGGGCTGATGAGGTTGCGCTCCAGCCTGCGCGAGGTAGAGCGGATGCCGGGGCGATCCATCCAGGTTACTGCCGGCCACAGCCTGTCGATGACATTCCTGCCCAAATGGCTGAAGCAATTTCAGCAGCACAACGAGCAATTCAATGTGCGGGTCGTTGCCGCCAACATCCACGACGCCGTCATAGCTCTGGAGGAGGGGAGTTGCGACCTGATGCTCGTCTATCACCACCCCCTGGCGCCCATTGTTCTCGATTCGGAAAAATTCGGCAGTCTGACCCTGGGGCATGACGCGTATATTCCGGTGTGCGCACCTGACCGCCGGGGAAATGCGCTGTATCCCTTGCCGGGCAGCTCCAGTAAACCCGTTCCTCATCTCGCCTACACGGCCACGACTTTTCTCGGGCGTGTGGCCGAGATCGTCATAAAGAATGGCCCCACAGCATGCAGGTTGGAGCGGTGCTACGAGGCGGATATGACGATGCTGCTGATGCGCATGGCCGTCGAGGGTTACGGAGTAGCGTGGCTGCCCCAAAGCGCGGTCATCGATCAACTGCAGCGGGGACAGTTGGTGAAAGCGGGGGGTGATGAATGGAGTACACGACTGGAAATACGTTCCTGCTGCTCAATCAGCAATCAGAACCCCACCATGCGTAACCTCTGGAAGACGCTTGAAGGTGCTTCACTCAATTTAGCGGACGAATAGGGCAAACTCCCATGGTTGCTCCCGCCAGTGCATTACCCGGCGAATGCCGGGCGCTGCCATTGGCCTGAAGGGCTGCATTGGTTTTATCAAGTTTTGAATCATCAGGAGCACCAAAATGTCTTTCAATCCCTCAGTAGCCTTCTTGCCCCTCGCATTGCTGGCTGCAGGGTTCGCCAGCGCCGCCCAGGCCAGGACTGAACCTTCGTTCAAGTGCAGCCCCGGGATGTCCAGCGCTGCCGAGACGCTGATTTGCCAGAGTGAACAGCTGTCGACCCTGGACCGCAAGCTGGCCGGTGTCTATGACACGGCCGTGAAGAAGGCCGCAAACGCGGCCAAAACCCTCAAAGCCGAGCAACGTGGCTGGATCAAGGGCCGTGACGAGTGCTGGAAAGCCGACGACAAGCAGACCTGCCTGCGCGACAGCTACACCCTGCGTATCGTCGAAATCCAGACAGCCTATGGCCTGGTTCCCTCCACAGGCCCGGTGAAGTTTGATTGCGCCAGTGATGGCAGTGTCGTAGCGACTTTCTTCCAGACGGACCCGCCGTCCATCAACGCGACCTACAAGAATCAGCAATCATTGATGTTGGCCGTGCCTTCGGGCAGCGGCGCACATTACCAGGGCCGTAATGAGAGTTTTTGGGAACACCAGGGTGAAGCGCTTGTAACCTGGGGCTACGGCGCCAAGGAAATGACCTGCAAAAAAACTGGGTGAAGCATCAGGACGCCCGGTTAACTGAAAAGGTGTGGCGGTATGGCAGCAGATAAATCTTGTCCTGTGGTTCTCCGTGCCCGCGAAACGTTGGAGATCCTGGCATTTGAGCATCCATTGGCAGGCCTGCAATTAGTCAAAGGCAGTGTCGAACCAGGTGAATCAACCGCCTTAGCGGCTGTGCGAGAGTTGATGGAAGAAGCCGGGATTCAATCCACGGCAAGGCGAGATCTGGGTGAGTGGCGATCCATTGTAACGGGGCACACATGGGCATTTCATGAGTGCGACGTTGCCCAGGACCTTCCCGAAACCTGGGTGCATTTTGCAGAAGATGATGGAGGTCATGAATTCAGATTTTTCTGGCACCCACTGATGAGTGACCCTTCTGAAAGATGGCATCAGGTTTTCAGGGATGCTTTGAGCTTTCTCCGCTCGGCCCTTGATTCAACAAAAAATTGATATTTAAACTTATTGTTGATATTTTTCCTGCCATTCGATTAATCACTGCAGGCACCAATGAAGGTTTCTGAAGTATTACCCGCCGAGCGCAAGCTGATACTCAATGTGCTTCACAGCACCCTCAAGATGCTCAGCAATGCCGTAGGCCCTCATACGGAGATCGTGTTACATGATCTGGCCAATCCGGATAGATCCATCCTTGCCATCGCCAATGGTCATATCACTGGCAGAAGGGTAGGCGGGTCAGTATTGGGCGGCCCACGCCAGGATTCAGGCTTCATCGCCGTCAGGCGCGCCATGCAAGATCACTCAAGCTCTGATCCCATAATGGTGGAGAACTATTCGACACTCGCACCTGACGGCCGCCCGCTGCGTAGTTCCACCGTGGTATATCGCGACAGTAGCGGGCAACCATTCGCCAGTCTGTGTATCAATGCCGACTTGAGCGGTATTGCCGCCGCCCACGCTGTACTCGCTGGAATCCTGGGCCTTGAAGGCGCGCCAGAGCCCCGCGTCGATGAGCCGAGAGATATGGAACAGTTGATGGCGGAGATCATTCAGGGCGCTTGTCCCGGCGGTGTCGCAGGGATGAAAAAACCGCAAAAGGTTGAAGCTGTTCGGCAGATGCAGGATCGCGGGATATTCATCGTCAAAGGCGGGATTGAAAAAGCTGCCGCCGCGCTCGGCGTAACCCGATACACCATCTACAACTACCTGGAGCAGATCCGGGCTACAGAAACCCCAAGCGGGCAGGAATGATAAAAATGCAACTCGATATTTTCCAGGTAGACGCTTTTACTTCTGAGACTTTCGGCGGTAACCCGGCGGCGGTTTGTCCGCTGCAGACTTGGTTGCCTGATGCCACGCTCCAACAAATCGCCGCAGAAAACAACTTGTCCGAAACAGCCTATGTTGTGCGCAACGGTGAGGTGTTCGAGTTGCGCTGGTTTACTCCCACGGTGGAAGTCGACCTGTGTGGCCATGCCACCTTGGCAGCGGCCTGGGTGCTGTTCGAACAGCTGGGTGAAAACCGCGACATACTGCGCTTTGCCACTCGCAGTGGCGAGTTGCGTGTACGCCGTGAAGGCGCACGCCTGGCCATGGACTTCCCGGCCAGGCAGCCTGAACTCGTAGCAGTCCCACCAGGCCTTTTGCAAGCCTTGGGCCTGGAGCAGATCGATGCGCTTTATCGCACAGATGATTACGTGGTAGTGGTCGAGGATGAAGCCATCATCGCTGGCCTCAATCCCGACTTTGCCGCGCTGGCCGCGTTCGACGTGCGCGGTGTTGCGGTTACCGCACCGAGTCGTCACTTTGACTTTGTTTCGCGCTGGTTCGGCCCTCGGGTGGGCGTGAATGAAGACCCGGTTACCGGCTCGGCCCACACCTCTCTGGCACCCTATTGGGCCAAGCGCCTGGGCAAGCGCAGCCTGAGTGCGGAGCAAGGCGGGGCGCGCAAGGGTCAACTGCACTGTGAAGTTCTGGACAACGACCGAGTCATTATCAGTGGCCACGGCGCGCTGTACCTGCGCGGTACTATTTTTATCTAAGGCCGGATCATTCAGGCGGGGTTGCTTACTGAAATTCGAAATATCGGGGTTGCTCAATGAAACCATTGATGAGCTCGAATCGAGTTGTACCGTGGCACCAGGTAATGGCTGATGTCTCGGTGCGCACAGATTACGGCTCGGACAGCCAGTCGTAATAACCGCAGGGATGGACTTTCAGCGTCAGGCAAAGCAATCGAATCGAATCGAATCGTCGACCGCGTTGCTTGATAAAGCGTACTTCAGCCGCACTCCTTGGCAAAGTACGCGGCGGCCTTTTTTAATGTATCTCACGTGTGAGTTCTGCTCGCAGACGACGCAGCTCAGCGTGCGGATCTTCATCCTGCAGCCGTTCATCTTGAGGTTTGCTGTAGCGCGTTATCAAGGTATAGAGGTATGAGTCGACACGCCGAGAATGGCCGCTACCTCAGCGACAGGCAGCTTCTATGACTGCTCGAATTTTGAATTCTTCGGGATGACGCTGGTTGCTCATGGCACCTCCTAATTGGCCTCAGTTTAGGGCAAAGAGGTATCTAGGAAACCCGGGGGATTCAAAGCGCTGGATTCTGCTGCAGCAAAGGACATCAAGGAGGAGCTGCTTTCGCAGATACTGGAACGTCTCAACGAGCTGTTTGACATAGATCAACATCACTGACATAGACATTGCGAATTACGCTTACACCATCCGCGACAACGCCAGTGAAAATCAGTTGGTCATTCAGCAAATGGCCAACAACATGCCTGAGCAGGCGCTGCTGCGTAATTTCGCCAGCGCAGTAGATGACGCAATCAACAACAGAGGTGATGCCACCAGAACCAGAAGATTCAACTGCTTTCTGACCCTGCTCAGTCCAGCAGGTTTGCTCGGGTTCGGAGCCTAACGCATCGATCAAGCAATTGGGCAGCAACGTAATGCCCAATTGCTTTGTATCAGATGTGCGCTAGTCCGTCGTTAAAGCAGGCTAGTTTCCTCAGTCTTAATCGCGTCATCAAAATGCGGAAAGTGTTGTTTCAGCCGCTCAATCGTCCAGCGCCATTTCGGCGTAGTAGGGCGGCACACCGTATTTTGGTTACCGAACATGCCGACTTCTCGCACTGCTTGGCTGATAGGCACACTTTGCAGCCATTGGACGGGCACAAAGTAGTCGCACAATTCCAGATCGTCGGCGAATTCGGCGTGGTAGTTGGCCCGCGTTGCAACTTCAAGTATCGGACGCTCTTCCACGTCAATCATAACGGTAAAATCTTTCGCAGGCGTTGAGGTGCCAAGTACGCGACCTACACCGACATAGCCTTGTTGCGGTACGTTGACCCAGATGCGGTCTCCCGGGGACAACAGTTGCAGTGTTTTGCTATACCACGCACCACCACCGCCGGAAATGAAGCCAAAATCGACAGCATCGGCCCAAGAGCGCGAGGTCGAGTCGCCAAACGAACAGTAAAATTCACCATTCCAAGGCTCGTTATGGCTTTCGCTGGTCGACACAGCGTTCACTTGTGTCTGAACAGGGTCGAGTAACCATGATCGGCTTAATAGCTGCTGATCACCTGCCTGGAAAACCTGAAAGCACAGTACGTTGATCGGAATATCACGCTTGCTCAGGTATTCAACGATTCGTTCACTGCTGGCATCCAGTTCGGTAGCAACGATGATCAATTGATGGCTTTTGTTCAATTCATCATCGTCGAGCGCAAAACCAAAACGCGCCAGAAAATCTGCGTACAGGCTGCATCCTGGTTTGAAACGTTGATAAATCGAGGCGATGTCGTTTTCACGTAGTCCTTCGACCCACACCGCGTAATCAAGTGCTTGAGCCACGACTTCGCGAGGCGTGCGGTCGCGCTTGAGCTCAATCAGTACCAGGTCACCATTGGGGGCAATCGCCAGCAGATCGATGCGGCCACCCATACCTGTATTTTCTTGTCTGCCTATCAGCATCCACTCATCTGAGAGAATGCTTGGAGAGCTGATGATCATATCTTCCAGTAACTGTTCACTGGCCAATCGGGTTTGGCGCAGCTTGCACGGCATAGGTCCAACGGTCCAGACGTCTGTGTTGATAGGCAAATCAAGAATCCTTGGATTGGCGTGGTAACAGCTGACAAAAAATGAAAGTGGGGAATGTTTCCAGCCCCCACCTGGCGTTCCGAGTTATTGGTTGTGTATCAGAGCATATCTAGTAATAGAGCTTCTTTATGCTTCGCCTCATCTGCTTCGTGGGCTTTGGCGGAGTACTCTATTGATAGGGTGCACTGGTAACCTTCCCCAGTCAAAGACAGAAAAATATTGGTCTGTTCATCTGCCCAGTTAGTGAAGCGAGACATGTGTCCTGCGCTAACTGCCGTTCCCCAGTTCTGATAATCGTCACGAAACAAGTCGTTTACCCAGTACTCATCATCGCTTATCAGGAGAGGGTATTTTTTCTGCAGGCTGGCTTTTAGCTCATCGAACTTGGATAGGTAGGTGTTGGCATTAGCGAAATCTTGGTTGAATACATACTTTCCGCGCACCAGTATGCCATTCAAAAATACGAAAACTACCAAACAGCTATTGCCGGTAAGTGTTGATTCAAAAGCTAGGAACCCATCTCCCTCGATCCATTCCACGCTTGTCTCAGACTGTTTGACGTCTGCTGCATGCATTCCCCAGTAGGTTTTTCGGAAGCAGTGTCGGTTATCAGCCTTTGCCAAGCCGGCGTTCTGGTAGTGCCAA
This sequence comes from Pseudomonas sp. 9.1(2019), assembly GCF_009910445.1. NCBI lineage: Bacteria > Pseudomonadati > Pseudomonadota > Gammaproteobacteria > Pseudomonadales > Pseudomonadaceae > Pseudomonas > Pseudomonas sp. 9.1(2019). The sequence goes on from NZ_VBWF01000010.1 coordinate 332,819, forward strand.
GTTCCGTCCTGATTAAGTACTACTTTTTGCCCATTATCTGTTGTACCAAGCATAACCAACTCCTAGATCGAAGAGATTGAGAGGTGAGCGCTATCCCCAAGGACGCTTCACATAGGCAGATCATTAGCAAGCTATCTTTATCGCTGCTGGTAAGAATGCGCAGCATAGACCCCATTTCGAACATGAAAAGAGAAACCTATCTGTGATTACAAGATACGAGGGATTCATGCGCGATAATTTCGTTGCGTGAGAGCTACCATCTTTGTAACGCAGCGGTTTGATTGAGCATATCCAGCAGTCGGCACAAGGTAAAGGCGCTTAGCCATTATTCTGTGGCGCTCATTTTTTGCTGATGCTCAGGCAGTGGCGATAACCCGGTTTACCGGTGTCGAACAAGAGCTCGACTAGCAGTCATCACTGAGAGTGAAAAGGTCATATGCCTCAACAGATATACAAATCTGCAGCCATGCATGTCAGTCATGCGGAAAACGATTGTATTCTCGGATGGCCCCAAATTTTCCGGGGGCGTAGTGATCAAGGTATGACTTTAGTCGTATTCGGTTAGCTAAGGCTCGGTTCAAGTAACTTATGGCTTTACCCTGATCACAGGTAAGGCTATCGTGCTGGCACAAAGACATGAACCTGCCTGTTTTTGCTCTATCTGGAGCCCATTTTAGACGTTCCTAACTAAAAAATGCTGTGTCTTGGCCAGAGAAAAATAAAACCTTTTCTCGGTAAATTGCTGCCTTGAGAAAAGGCTTTTAAATCAAATATTCAAAGGTGCTGGAATGGAAGACTCAACATTTTTTAGTCTGTTGAAGGACGCGAATGCGGAACAGCTGACAGCCCCTGTGTTAGTGATCAGTGTCGTGCTTTTTTTACTTGTGTTATTCGTCTTCCGCTACTTACGGCCATCCCTGGGGCTGGCTAAAAGTCTTGCAGAGCTGAAGGTTGCCCTTAAAAAGGCCAAAGCATTTCCACCTGCACAGCGCCGCTCTGAACTTCAACGAATTTTTGCGGGCAGTTCGCTTGAGCATTCCTGGGATGAATACTCGGAAACGCTTCACGACCAGTATGAATTTCGCGAGGGCGAGCAAGTCTTGATTCGCTCGCGTGCGACAGCCGCCGCGGCTCATTTCTTCTCGGCTCAGAGTGTTGTCGATACGCCATTGCGTACAGAGTTTTATAAACACCTTCCCGGCATCCTGACGGGTATCGGTATTGTCGGGACTTTTTTTGGGCTTATGTTAGGGCTGCAAAGCTTTGATCCCAGCACCCCTGAATTGGTTAATGCCAGCCTGGATAAGCTGCTAAAAGATGTATTTTTTGCGTTTGTCGGTTCTGTATTTTCTATCGGTGTTTCAATTCTGGTCACTTTGGTCGAAAAGTGGCGTTTAGGCCGTTGCTACACACTGCTCGAAGGCCTGACCGAGACCCTAGACAGCCTGTTCGATAGCGGCGTGGGCGAAGAGTATTTGGCTGAACTTGTGCGCTCCAGCGCCGAGAGTTCAATTCAAACACGTCAACTCAAAGACAGCCTGGTCACGGACCTGCGGGAAATGCTGCAAAACCTTGTCGATACTCAAGTGCGTGAAAGCCTGAAACTGGCTGACACCTTGTCCACGACTTATCGCGATTCAGGTCAGTTATTGGCTGATCAGGTCAGCGGTGCCATTGAGAACAGCCTCAAGCAGCCCCTTGAAACCATCGCTGGAGCAGTGCAAGCCGCCAGCGGTGCCCAAACCGGGCAAGTAGAAGGCATTCTAAAAGATGTGTTGGTCGCATTTATGAACAAACTGGAAAGCACCTTTGGCCAGCAGTTTAATGGCCTGCACGACTTGATGGGGCAATCGGTAGCTGCCATGCAATCGATGCAACAGGGCTTTTCGACGCTCATCCAAGACATGCGTTCGGCCAGTGACTCGTCTAATCAGACCAGCTCGACGATGATTGCGCAGTTGCTGACGGACATGCATTTGGCCCAGAACGCCATGCAGGCGGGCATGAGTGAGATGTTGGCGCATTTGCAAGAATCAGTAGCGCGTATCGGCAATGAAGGTGAAGGCGCGGGCCAGCGTATGGCGCAGCAGATGGAGAAACTGTTTGCTGACAGCGAAACCCGTCAACAGGCCATGGCTGAACACCTTCAGGCGTTTGTCGAGTCTATCCAGCAAAATATTGGTCATGGCCAAGAAGCGACCATGTCAAAAATCGCAGGCTCGGTGGATGTCCTCGGTGAACAACTTTCGGCGGTGTTCTCGCAACTTGAGCGTGGCCAGCAGCAGATGGACCAATCGACGCGCGCGGCGCAAGCCGATTTGCATCAAGGTACGCGGGATCTAGTCGGTGGTCTGGATGAGCAGGTCAGAGCCCTGCTACAAACCGTTGGTGAACAGCAACAAGCGGCGCAAGACACGGTCAAGGCACTGAGTGCGCAAACCGAACAGCATTTACAGAGCATGCAGGTGGGCGCCGAGAAAATGCGTGCTGCAGCTGAGCGATTTGAAACTGCAGGCCACAGTGTAACCAAGGCTAGTGAGTCGACAGCCAACCTGATGGGGGCTGTTCAGGTGGCAGGGACTGAGTTGGGCCAGGCAACCCGCGAGCTAACGACCGTATTGTCGGACTACCGCCACAACCGCGAAGCATTAACTACAACCTTGGCAGTTATTGAAGGCGTGGTAGCCAGTGCTCACGGTGAAGCCAGCGGCCGCAGCCAGTATTTGCAAGACCTCAAAGCGCAGAGCGAGCGTTTGCAAGCGATGAACCGTGAAGTGTACGAGTACCTCGACAACATCAGCGGTGTACTGGGCAATGGGTTTAAAGAGTTTGGCGATGGCATGGACGACGTCCTGCGCCGGACCCTAGGCAACCTGGACCTTGAGCTGGATAAAGCGGTCAAGAGTATCGCTGCAGGGGTCGATGGGGTGAAGGAAAGCATCGAAGATTTCAGTGATGTCATGGAAAAAATCAGGTCGTAACGGAGGCTACCCATGTTTGGTAAACAGATGCCTTCGGCGACGCGCCAGAAAGATGAAGGCGAAAAGCCGTTCTGGATATCCTTCGCTGACCTGATGACGGCAATGATGATCTTGTTTTTGGTAGTTATGGTCGCGTCCTTGAGCTCGGTGACCCAACGCATCAAGCAGGCTGAGCAAGGTGAGAAGCAACGCACCCAGGATATTGGACGGTTGTGCGAGCATCTTCAGCTCACCGCCAAAAACTCAAACACGACGATCCTGGTGGACTGCAAGGATAATCGCATCAGCTTCGGTGAAGCAGGGCGTTTTGGGCATAACCAATATTCGCTCAATGCAGAGGGCCAAAACGCCCTGCAAGAAGTGGTGCCTTTGATCCTCGATGCAGCAGACAGTGAGGAAGGGCGCAAGTGGTTCAAGCAGGTGGTGATTGAAGGGTTTACCGACACGGTCGGTTCTTACTTATACAACTTGCACTTGTCCTTGCAACGCTCCGAGTGGGTGATGTGCAGCCTGCTCGATAGCCGAAGCCCGCTGCAAATTGGTCTGTCCGCCGAACGCCAGCAGCAGATTCGCTCCATGTTTCTGGCCGGAGGTGTGTCGTTCAACAATGCCAAGGGCACCAATGAAGAAAGCCGTCGGGTCGAATTGAGAATGCAGTTCTATGGCTTGAAGGAGAAGGAGGGGGCACTGGTACCGGAAGTGCCGGTATTCACTAACATTGAAACCGAAAGGTGTCAGTTGGCGATGTCGCGATGAGCGGATCACTGGCAAAGCTGGCAGCGGCCATCGAGTCTCAACTCTCCGGCAAACGTATTGGCATGACCCCAGAGCCTCTGCTGCGTTTCAGCCATTTGCAGGCGGCGAGTCATGAGCTGTATCAGCGCTACGAACGCGCCGAACAGGCATTACCGCCGCCTCACCTGAAACGACGAGAAGCCATCAACAAGTTCAGAAACGAACAAAAGCTCAATCCTACTGAATGGCGAATGATATTTTCAGGTCTGGCCGATAAAAGTGAGCGGGTGGGACCCATTCTTGAAGAGAGTCAGTTATTTGACCGTGTTCACCATCAGGTGCAGGAACGTATCCGCCAGCGTTCACTGAGCCGGCGTGATTGGCTGGCGCTGTGTTTCAGCTACTTCGGCTATGAGTCGGAGATGCCAGATGCCAATTTCAGTTGGTGCACGCTCAGGCAAGATATAAAAGATGGATTGGAAAGCGTAAAAAGCCGGCAGGTGCGTGAAAAGGAATGGATTCGTATTGTTCAGCAGTACGAAGATCTATTCACTGACACGGCAGGTGAAGGCCTGGGCGAGCAGATGTTCAACGGCGAAATTGACGATTTATCGGTATTGCAGACCATCGCGCAAATCCCTGACAGCAGCTGGCTGTGGCGGCGAATTTTCAATGTGCTGCTGTCGCGGATTTTTCACCTGGACGATGTTGAGTTTGAGTACCGCATCGCCGGTTTTATTGCCCTTGGAGTTCAACATCCGAAATACGTGCACGATATTTTAAGTGCTTGTTTATCGCGTTATTACCTTGCGTCGTTCCGTGAAAAACCATGTTCGATATTGAAGCAAGCCGCCCTGGATAACTGGGGTAGCCCGCAAATGCGCTCCAGAGAAAACCGTTGGCGTCGACACGTCGAGACCGACGTGTGTGCCATGGTGGTGGCGTGGTTTGCCAAGGAAGATTTAGAGCACTTCTTCAACTTGTTGAAAGGCGATGCTGATGTGGATCAAGCGCGCCTGTTCTACTGGTTACGTTTTGCCAATCAGATGAGTTACACACGAATCGTATTGGGCACGGGTGCCAGAAATGACAACAGTAAAGATTTCACCCATTTCCGTGAAAAAAACAAAGGCAGATTGAGTTGTCTTGATGGTGCCCCTAGCCACAACAACGCAGTGTTGATGCAAATTGGTAATTACCTGTTTGTTGAGTTTTCGGGGACTGGCAATGCCTGCTTCGTGTATCCCGTTGATAACTGTCCGTTTAATCCAGAGAAGGCTTTTTTGGATATAAAGGATGATTTGAAGCAGCAAGGCCGCAGTCCAAAGCGAATGCTGCATAAACCAACCCCTCGCATTCCGAATATGGTGGGAGGTTGGCTAAGAAACTTTGATGACGAACTCCGTGCGTTGGGTATCACCTTACAAGGCTCTATTTCTACGCAGCCTGTCCAACCCCCGATGCATACAACACCGCAGTCAGTGTCCATTGAGGGTAAGGTAGGAGCCGCTTTGGTAGGGATTCCCCATACTCTGCGCGACACGCGCGCCAAAGGCGGCGCGTTTTACGTGCAACTGGAACGCCCAGAGCCAACCGCGATGGCAGCTTTGCACCGGTTAGGTTTTAAGCAGGTTAACGATCAGCCTTTGCGGTTCTGGAGACATTGATGTTCAAGCGTTTTTTATCAGGGATAAATCGTCAGGCTGGCAATACGGCTGAGTTGCCTTTAGTGCTTTACTCGGTCGAAGAGCAGGGCCTGTGTTATCCCTTGAGCCTGGCCGATCAGGCTGATTCATGGCCATTGGCGCTGTACCTTGATCAGTTGCAAGAAGAAGAGTTTGCATGCCAACTGAGTGATCGCTGGTTGCTGTCTTGGGATGAGCTTTATCGCCTGATTGAAAATCCCGAGCACCATAGCAGTCTGGGTTTATTGGGACTGCCCCCGCTCACGACGTTGACTCCTCAGTTGGTGAGTCAAGGTAGCCTGGCCTCACCTGATTTTAAGGTTTCGATCAGCGGTTGGCGTGATCCGGTCTCGGGTGCCGTTGTAGCTGTGCAACGCACAGGCGCAATGATTGAACATGGCATACAGACTGAAATGCTTTCCCAGACCTCATGGCGGTTGCTGGGGGCCGTGCGTCATCTTTACCTGGCGCAGCAGGAAACCCCCGGCGAACTGACCAACCAGATTGGCTGGGCGCGTGTTCGTAGCCTGGCTTTAAAAGCCGGTGCAGGGATGGATGGTTTTCTGGATAAAACGGTGGTGGTCAAGCCAGATAGTTTGCGACTAACCCCGCGTAAATCCATGGTGGGCGATATCCAGGTTATAGAGCTCGTACCTTCTTTTGAGGGTCAACCTGCCAATTGGCTTTCCAGTTTCGATGGCCAGCAAGAGGTACAGGATCGCTATCGGATTACCGACGATGATGGCTCGCTGACCCATGTACTAATTGAGCCTGAGGTTAAATCCGTACTGGATTATGTGCATACATTGCCGGGGCGCCGCGTTGCAGGGGATGACGCCCTGTCCTTTGTGCGTAATCCTTACAGTGCCTTGGGGGAAAGCGCGAGCCAGGTTCTCGACGCCACGGTCTACGAAGAAGGCTTGGCAGCTGCAGGCATCTTTTTCCACCGCTTTAGTCTGCACACTCAAGTCGACGAACCAAGCCAACGCATCCAACAGATCACGTTGACACTTGAGCCAATCGCCCCCACAGCCCACACCCCGATCGAATTGGCGTTTCATGCCGCGTTTGAGTTTGCTCCTTTCGTTCATGAGCTCGAATTGAAGCTCGCGGCGGGAATGCCAGCCGGATTCTGGCAGGGCTACGAACTGGAGCTGAGTGACTTTGATCTGCGCCAGTTAGCGGGCATTAAAGAGCTGCTCAAACGCTGGCAAAGTGAAGCCATGGGTGCCGAGTTCGATTCGGTGCTGGATTTATCGCAGTACGGCGACCGAGTTACGGGTATTGGTGAAGCGGAGCGCATTAGCTCCCCGTTTCTGGTCAAAGAGGCCACCGAGAACTGGTTGCCTAAAGACATTGCCGACTTAGCGCAGGGGGCTGAAGCATTCGGTCATTGGGCCCCCTCTGACAGGGCCCAGCTTGACGACTTCGCGCAACGCTTGAAGGACGCTCGTGCCAACGGCGAGCAGACCGTATTATTGCCCGAGTCAACTATTAAACTTGAATTACCGGCAGCACAGCAACTACTTGACGCTTGGTCGAAAAAAATCGCCCCGGTTTCAACGGCTAAACCAGAAGTGGAAAAGGTCGGGCGGGCGGTGCTGCAAATCGGTCAGAATATCGATGAGCCCACCTACGTTCAGTTGCGCCAAGAAGCATTGCTTGCAGGGCTTAATGCTGTGCCGCAATTGCCCACATTGCTTCAGCCCCACGTGGTGCTGCGAGAGCATCAGTTGCAAGGGGTGGCCTGGCTTCAGCACTTGTTCAAATTGTCGCCCACCGATGTCTCGGGCTGTTTGTTGGCGGATGACATGGGCCTAGGCAAGACCATTCAATTACTGACTTTTTTGGTTTGGTATCTCGAGACTTATCCTCAGGACAAACCAGTATTGATAGTTGCGCCAGTGTCATTACTGGATAACTGGGAGCGCGAGCTTGGCCAGTTCTTTTATGCCGACGCATTGCCAGTGCTCAAACTTTATGGCGCTGCGTTAAGCGCAGTGAAGTTTAAAAAGGACGAAATACCCGCTGATATCAAAGCTAAAGGCATCAAAAATCTTCTTCGCCCGGGCTGGCTTGGTGGCGCCCGAATTGTGCTGACCACCTACGAAACCCTGCGCGACCAGGAGTTCTCACTAGCGCGTCAGCAATGGTCAATTGTGGTGTGTGATGAGGCGCAAAAACTCAAGAACCCTGCCGCCCTGGTGACCCAAGCAATTAAGGCCATCCCTGCACGTTTTCGTGTTGCATGCACCGGCACGCCGGTTGAAAACTCGCTGATTGATCTCTGGTGCTTGTTCGACTTTATTCAGCCCGGCTTTTTGGGGGGATTGAACCAGTTCGGTCGTGAGTATCAGCGTCCGATCGAAGCTGCCCTCGAACGTGATACGGTTGCTCTTGAGCGACTGCGCAAACTCATAGAACCGCAGACGCTACGTCGGACCAAGCAGGACGTCGCCAAGGACTTGCCGACAAAAATTGAAGACCCTGGGTGTCGCTCGCTGACCATGCATGGCCTTCAACGAGACCTGTATCTATCCGAAGTGTCGGCCTATAGCCGAAAGCAGCAGATCGAAGAACAACTGGATCAGAAAAGTTCAGGCATGTTGGGTTTACTGCATAAGCTGAAATTGATCTGCGCCCATCCCTATAGCGTGCAACCGGATACCCGTTTACGTGAGCACTCGCCCAAAATGCAGTGGCTGATGCGCACACTGGAAAGCATCAAAGCCGCCGGGCAGGGGGACAAGGTCATTGTCTTTACCGAACTTCGAGATATACAGCGGGAACTGCAACATGCCATTCAAGAGCGTCTCGGCTTGCGTGCCACGGTGATTAATGGCGATACCAGCACGAGCAGCGAGAGTGCCATGAGTCGCCAGAAGTTGATTGACCAGTTTCAGGCGCAACCTGGCTTTGGAGTAATCATTCTGTCGACCATTGCGGTTGGCTTTGGTGTTAACGTCCAAGCAGCTAACCATGTTATTCACTTTACGCGGTGCTGGAACCCGGCAAAGGAAGATCAGGCTACAGATCGTGCGTATCGAATAGGACAAACCAAGGACGTGTATGTGTATTACCCAACCGTGCTGGACAGTGGTTTGACCACCTTTGAGGCCACCCTGGATCAATTGCTCAGTAAACGTCGAGAGTTGGCGCAAGATATGTTAAGTACAGCGTCTGAGATTCAGGTTTCAGAGTTTGAGGCATTGCTTGGGGTTAAAGGCTGATGTGGAAATACAAGCTGGGTAGATTTGGTTAGCTACCTACTGGCCAGTAGCAGCTCTTTGCGGCTACAAAACAACGAGCCACATTTGGAAAAATTGGGAACAAGGAGGAGGCTGGTTGAATCGCCCCGGGCTTCGTAGACACTCTGATTCAGTTTCAATGCCATCGTAGACCTGGTTCTGATACCGGGGGAGGGTGGCGAGGGGGCCTGATTGGGCCCCCTGCGGGTTCAGGTTCTTATAGCCAACTTTTGATCTGCGCACACACGGCTTGAGTTGAAATGCCGTAACGGTCGTGCAGAGTCGGAAGCGCTCCCGCATCAAGAAAAGCGTCCGGCAGTGCAATTTGCCTGAACGTCGGGGTAACGCCATTGCGCAGCAATACCGTAGCCACTGCTTCTCCCAACCCACCAATGACTGAGTGATTTTCAGCGGTTACCACTAACCGCCCGGGCTTTCTTGCCTCAGCAAGAATGGTCTGCTCATCCAAGGGCTTGATAGTGGGTACGTGCAGCACTGCGACATCAACGCCATCAGCCTGAAGTTCTTTGGCAGCTTCTAATGCACGCATCGTCATAAGCCCGGTGGAGATGATCAAAACGTCATTGCCGGTACGTAATGTCTTCGCTTTACCAATCTCGAATTTGTATCCGTACTCGTCGAGCACAAGCGGTACGTTACCCCGTAACAAGCGCATGTAAACGGGCCCTTGATGGGCCGCGATAGCGGGGACTGCCTGTTCGATCTCAAGAGCGTCGCAAGGATCGATAATCATCAGATTTGGCATCGCTCTGAAGATCGCCAGGTCGTCTGTTGCTTGATGGCTTGGGCCGTAGCCTGTGGTCAGGCCTGGCAGGCCGCACACTATTTTGACGTTAAGGTTCTCTTCAGCGATCGCCATGCAGATGAAGTCGTAGGCGCGGCGCGAGGCAAACACTGCATAGGTAGTCGCGAAGGGGACAAAGCCTTCGCGTGCCATCCCGGCTGCCGCACTCATCAACAATTGCTCGGCCATTCCCATCTGGTAGAAACGGTCGGGATGAGCTTTGGCGAAGATGTGCAAGTCGGTGTATTTCGAGAGGTCGGCGGATAAACCAACGATGTCTGCTCGCTGATCCGCGAGTGCTGCTAGTGCGTGACCAAATGGTGCGGATCTGGTTGCCTGACCTTCAGAAGCAATCGATGCGATCATCGCGGATGTTGTCAGTTTCTTCTTTACGACCACGGGCTCCTGAGCCGTATTGGTATTTGTAGTGTTCATACCGTTGTCCCCTCATCAAGGTTGTTCAGGGCAAGATCCCATTCATGCTCATCCACGCGTATGAAGTGCGCCTTCTCACGGGTTTCCAGAAATGGCACGCCTTTGCCCATCTTGGTGTCGCATATAATGACCCTGGGCTGAGAACCCGGATGACTGCGGGCTGCGTCGAACGCCTTTACCAATGCGTCCAGGTCGTTGCCGTCTACTCGTTGGGTGAACCAGCCGAACGCTTGCCATCGGTCGACGACAGGTTCAAACGCCAACACCTCACTGGAACGTCCATCGGCTTGCTGATTATTGACGTCGACGATGGCGATGAGGTTGTCGAGTTTCCAGTGAGAGGCCGACATTACGGCTTCCCAAGTGGAGCCTTCATTCAGCTCCCCGTCCGACAGCAGGTTGTAAACGAAGGACGCAGATTTTTTGCGCTTTAAGCCCAGGCAGGCACCCACCGCGATTCCCAGTCCTTGGCCAAGCGATCCACCGGTGATCTCCATACCGGGTGTGTAGCTGGCCATGCCAGACATGGGCAGACGGCTATCGTCTGAGCCGTATGTTTCGAGTTCGTCCAGAGGCACGATTTCAGCTTCAATCAATGCTGCATAAAGCGCGATCGCGTAGTGGCCGATGGAGAGGTAAAAGCGATCGCGCTCTTCCCACTCCGGGTCTTCAGGCTTGTAGTTCATGGCATGGAAGTAGGACACGGTCAGCAAGTCCGCTGCGCCTAACGCCTGACCTACATAGCCTTGGCCCTGAACTTGTCCCATGCGCAAAGCGTGGCGGCGTATGTTGTGGGCGCGCTGCACTAGAGTAGTGGACGACGCATGAGATGGGTTGGCAGTCATGGGGAACTCTCCGTTAACTCAACGATTGACCGAGGCGGCAGGAATGCGCAGTACCAAACAGGCGCCTATGCACAGCACACCAGTGATCAGATACATACCAATGGCGCTTGAGCCGGTCGTGGTGGTGATCCATCCAATCAGATAAGGCGAGCAGAACCCCGCGAGATTGGCAAAGCTATTGATCCCGGCAATACCCGCAGCAGCGGAGACTCCGCCGAGCAAAGTGGTAGGCAACATCCAGAATAGTGACGAGGCAGAAAGAACACCTGCAGCGGCTAAGCACAGGCTCAATACCGATAGAACCAGATTGCCTCCGAACAGCGCTGCCAGTGTCAGTCCCAGTGCACCCGCAATCATTGGCCCTACCAGGTGCCAGCGACGCTCTTGGTGCTTGTCCCCGCTACGCCCCATAAACACCATTGCCACGATGGCGCACATATACGGCAGGCTGGTGAGTAAACCGATGTGCATGGTGTCGGCAACACCGGCGTTACGGATCAGGGTTGGCAACCAGAAAGTGATCGCGTATTGGCCCATGACCACGCAAAAGTAGATGCCGGCCAGAATCCACAGGCGCCGATCGCGCAGAAACTCTGCGACCGAGGCGTGCGTGACTTTTTGGCTGTTGTCCTCGGCCAACTCTTTGCTGACGAGCGCCTTTTCTTCATCGGTCAGCCAGGTAGCCTGTTGGACGCCATCCTTAAGGTAAGCAAGCACCATCAGGCCGACAATGACAGTTGGAATGGCTTCAAGGACGAACATCCACTGCCAGCCAGCCCAACCCTGGAAGCCGGCAAACTCCGTCATGATCCAGCCTGAAAGTGGCCCGCCAATCATTCCGGAAAGCGGGATGGCGATGAACCACAGCACCGTCATTTTTGCCCGGCGATAGGACGGGAACCAATAAGTGAGGTAGAGCAGCAGGCCAGGCGCAAGACCTGCCTCTGCGACGCCAAGCAGAAAACGCAGCGTGTAGAACTGCCAAGCTGTTTCGACGAAGGCGAAGAGGGCAGAAATGATGCCCCACGAAATCATGATGCGTGCGATCCAGCGCCGAGCGCCAACCTTGTGCAGGATGAGATTGCTGGGCACCTCGCACAGGAAATAACCGAGAAAAAACACCCCGGCTCCGAGCCCATATACGGTCTCACTGAGGGATAAATCACTCATCATCTGCAGCTTGGCGAAACCTACGTTAACCCGGTCGAGGTAGGCGCAGAGGTAGCACAGCATTAAAAACGGCATCAAGCGCCAGGCAGTTTTACGGTAAGCGCTTGACCGAACCGTGGAGGCGCTGTCGAGCGTCATGGTGTTAATCATGATTGTCTGATCTCTTGTTTTTATAGAACGCCCGGCATGAGCCCGGCGTACTTTCGATCCAGAACTTGATGGGCCGATGGCGACCCCGCCATTTATGCTCAGTGGATCAACATACCGCCGTTAACATCCAACGTGATCCCGGTGAGATAGGAGGACAAGTCACTGGCCAGGAACAGGGCGGCATTGGCGACATCTTGAGCTGCGCCCAGGCGCCCGAGCGGGATGCTTTCAATGATGGCGTGGCGGCGCTCATCCTGCATGAGTCCACCAGTGATATCGGTGTGTATCAAGCCAGGCGTGATGGAGTTCACTCGGATGTTGTCAGAACCGAATTCCCGGGCCATTGCTTTGCCCAGTCCGAGGACTCCCGCTTTCGCAGCGCTGTAGTGTGGCCCGCCGAAAATGCCGCCACCGCGCTGGGCTGAGACAGACGACATGCAAACAATGCTGCCGGATGACTGCGTGCGCATGGTGGGAATGACGGCTTGTGACATCAACAATGTGCCGCGCAGACTGACATCCAGAACCTTGTCGTAATCGCAAGGGCGGATATCCAGCGTCTTGATGGGCTGTGTGATGCCGGCATTGTTGATCAGTATGTCAATTCGCCCAAATCGCTCGATGACTTTCGCGACAGCTTCTTTGACCTGGGTTTCGTCCGCGACGTTGGCGGCAAGACCCAGATGGCCCTCGCCGAGAGTGGCAGCTGCGTCGCGGGCAGCGGATTCGTCAAGATCCAGAATCACGACATGAGCGCCGTGTCTGGCGAAGGTGACGGCAGTTGCGCGGCCGATTCCTCGTTCCGATGCTGCGCCGGTGATGATTGCAACTTTACCTTGAAGAAGCATAGGGGTACCTCTGATTGTTTTTATGGTTCGATTCGCTGATCGATGATTCAGAGTGTCCCTGGCAGGCAGGCTGAGCAATAACGCAAACGTCACTGTTAGATGAATAAAATTCACCTCTCGTCATTCCCAAATACTAGTGGTTGAATGATGCTGTCCCGTAACGACCACAAAAACAAAAGGCGAAGCACTGATGCGCCACGACGACCACACGCCATCGAACCTGCCACCGCTGAGAGCAATTCAGGCCTTCGAGCAGACGGCCCGTTTTGGTAACCTCGCCCGGGCGGCAGAGGTGCTGGATCTCACCCCTTCAGCAATCAGCCACCAACTGGCTAAGTTGGAGGCCATGATCGGTCGACAGCTGTTCGTGAGGGCCGCGCGCGGAGTAACTTTGACGCCTGTTGGCGAGCAGTATTTGAAAGATATCTCGGGAATACTGCAAAGCCTGGAGGTCGCGACAGAGCGTGCAGCGAGTGACGTCAGTCTCGACTGCCTGAGACTCCATTCTTCCCCAAGTTTCGGACTGCTTTGGCTTATGCCCAGGCTTGAAGCCTTTCGGCTGAGTAACCCGGATATTCAGATAAATCTCTCATGCTCCTACGAGTCGCTGCATTTCAGCCGAGATAAGATCGATGTCGATATCCGGCATGGACGGCCTAACTGGCCAAGCTATGAAGTCAGGACTGTGCGTAATGAACGGTTTGCCGTCCTTGCTTCTCCGAAGCTACTTGATCGTTGTGCCATTGATAGCGCTGCAGATCTTCTGGTGGAGGATCTGATTCTTTCTGAGGCGACTCTGCTGAGATGGCCCGAATGGTTTGCACAGCACGGTTTGGCCCGTCCGGAAAACCCGTATGCTCTGAGTTTTGATCGTTCGTATATGACTCTCGAAGCAGCGAGTCACGGCTTGGGATTCGCGCTCGAAAGCGCACTGCTAGCGCAAAAATATCTGGCCAGCGGTGCCTTGGTTGAAGTCGCGCCACAAGCATTGAGCTCTCCAGTAGCCGCCCACCATTTGGTGTTTCCAAAGGCGCACTCCAGCTTTCCTAGAGTCAGGCGATTTCTGGAGTGGATGGAAGGAGAGTTGGGGCACAGTTTTGTATTTTGATCACTCCAAATGATTTCGGTTTTGCTACAAAAGGGCCCCTAAGGACCCTTTTTGCCTGGAGGCTGTTATGTAGAAACGGCGACTACCTGATCACTTATAAGCTGAGCCAAAATTCGCACAGGCTCGGTAAAACTCTGTCGAGACCGATGTACCAGCCCGATATCCCGGTGAAAGGTGTGTTGTCCCAAATCGATCGCTCGGACCCCTGCGGGCCATTCCTGATGGAGTTCTGTCTGCGGCACCAGCGCTATGCCTACACCTTTTTCAACCAGCTTGATGATGGCCTCCAGTTCATCCAGTTCGCAAACCTCCTGCAAGGTGAAATGCATCTGCCGCAGGAAACGATCGACTTGTCTGCCGCCGAAGGATGATCGGTCATAGCGAATGAATGGCTGGCTGGACAGCAGTTCCGACCAGTCTTCTCCCTCCAGGTCACGGGGCACGATCAGTCGGTAGGGCTCCAGCGCCAACGTTGTCCAGCGCAGGTCACTTTGAAGGGAGAAGGGCGGGCGAATGATCACAGCCATGTCGATCTCGCCGGCATCGACGAGGTTCACCAGCTCCATTGAAAGGCCCGGGATGACACGTGTGCGGCACTGCGGACACTGTTGGTGAAACTTTGCCAGCGCATCTGGCAAATAGGAGCGCTGCACGGACGCGATCGCACCGATGTTGACCAGCACGCTGGGAGGCTTGCCCAGCGTTGTAGAGCCCAAATTGTCATAAAGCCTCAGCAGCTCTTGCGCCTGCAGAAGTATCTGGTGCCCCATTTTGTTGAGATGGGCCGAGCGTCCTTTCCTGTCGAAAATCTCGAACCCGAGCTCGGCTTCCAGGCGCTGGATCTGCGCGCTAACAGCGGCCTGAGTCAGGCCGATCTTGTTGCCGGCAGCGGCGAAAGTGCCTTCCCGCGCCACAGCAATGAGTGTCTTCAGTTCTTTGATCATTCACAAATATTAATTGTGTTTCTAAGAAATATATATTGATTTTAATGTTTGGTTTGCCGTCCTACGATGTTTCCCATCCCCGGCAACGGCTGAATCCTGAGAGCCAATGACGGTGGAAATATTCGCCAACCAACAAAAAATATTTGGAGTTCTGATGAGCCTCTCACCATTCCACCTCGCAATCCCCGTTTACGACCTGGCTGCAGCTCGCACCTTTTACGGTGAGGTTTTTGGACTTGAAGAAGGGCGCTCAAGCGCGCAGTGGGTAGATTTCGATTTTTATGGCCACCAACTGGTGATTCACGAACATCCAAAAACCGCGACCCAGGAAAGCGTTCACAGCAACCCGGTCGACGGGCACGACGTTCCAGTTCCGCACTTCGGCATCATTTTAGGTTGGGAACAGTGGGAGGCACTGGCCGAACGACTGAAGTCGTTTGGTACCGAGTTCGTGATCGAACCGTACATTCGTTTCAAAGGCCTGGTAGGCGAGCAAGCCACCATGTTTTTGTTTGATCCGTGCGGCAACGCTCTTGAGTTCAAGGCTTTCAAGGATATGAGCCAGCTCTTCGCCAAGTAACAACACCCATGGCACAACCGAGTTGTGCCATTTGATCTCAAGTGAGCTGGAAGCTCATGACTCTAGCAACTGCGAATACACGCAGACCTTTCATTCCAACAAGAAGGCTAGACATGAAACGTATTCCCTTGGTGTGGCAAATCGTTGCCGGGCTGCTGCTTGGCGTGCTTGTCGGTTGGTACTTCAATACTCATCCGCATTATCAGACATGGGTGAATGCTGAGATCCTCAAACCACTCGGCGATATCTTCATCAAGATGATGAAGATGGTGGTTGTACCGATTGTGTTCTGTTGCATGATTCTGGGCATCGCAGGAGGTGGCGATAACAAGTCATTTGGCCGTATGGGAATAAAATCCCTGGGCTACTTTTTTGCGATTACGGCCTTGGCCATTGTCATCGGCTTGTGTTTCGCCAACATTTTCGAGCCGGGTACAGGCACTGACATTTCCGGTATTTCCCACGGTACCGCCGCGATCACTCTGGAGCCGTCCAAAGGCGCATTGGTCATTATGCAGAACATCGTCCCTGACAATGTGCTGGTTGCCATGTCAGAAGCGAAGTTGCTGTCCGTGCTGTTTTTCGCTGTGCTGTTAGGCATGGCTTTGAACGCGCTGCCGAAGGACAAAAGCGCACCTTTCATTGCGGTGGTTCAGAGCCTTTGCGATGCGATGTTCAAGGTCGTCTCAATCGTCATGGCTTACGCACCGATCGGTGTGTTCGGGATGATCGGGGCAACCGTGGCGACCTTTGGTTTCGCCTCATTGTTGCCGTTGCTCAAGTTAATCGGGGTGGTTTATCTGGCGCTGATTGTTTTCGCATTGGTGATACTCGGCGGTATTTGCTACTTGATTGGCGAAAACATTTTCAAGTTGATCCGCTACTTTCGCAATGAGTTGATTCTGGCGTTTTCGAGTGCCGCGTCAGCCGCCGTCATGCCGCAGTTGATGACGCGACTGGAGAGCTACGGTGTACCGCGTCGGATCGTCAGTTTTGTGGTGCCTGTGGGTTATGCGTTCAACCTGGATGGCGCATCGATTTTTCTCGGTGTGGCGACAATTTTCGTGGCGCAGCTCTATGGTATCGACCTGTCGCTGTCGCAGCAGATCCTGCTGGTGGTAACGATGGTGCTGACGTCGAAGGGCGCAGCAGGGGTGCCGGGTTTTGCCATCATCATCTTGTCAGCGACATTGGCGTCTGCCGGGTTGCCGTTGGAGGGGGTGGCGTTGATTGCCGGCATATTCAGGATTATCGACAGCGGTACCACCACGTTGAACGTATTGGGTAATGCCATCGCACCTTTGGTGATCGCCAAGTGGGAAATGGTCGAACTGGAACCCGAGCGGGCTCATCCAGCCGCTAGCGTCTAGTCGTTCGTCAGATACTCAACAGGGCGCTAGACGACCGGTCTAGTTTTGTTTATGCTTTGCCCACTATGAAAAAACCTACTCAAGACATGCGACAACACATCATTGATGTAGCGAAGTCATTGATGACCCACAAGGGCTACACCGCTGTCGGTCTTATGGAAGTGCTGAAGGCGGCGGGTGTACCCAAAGGGTCGTTTTATCACTACTTCCGCTCCAAAGAGGAATTCGGCCAGGCACTGTTGGAAGAATACTTTCAGGAGTACATCGGGCGGGTAGACGTTGTTATGGCCGCGCAAGGGACGGGCGCCGAGCGGCTCCTTGGTTATTTGCGCTATTGGGCGAAGACGCAGGCGTTCGATCATCCCGAGGAGAAATGCCTGGTGGTGAAACTCGGCGCCGAAGTGTGCGACCTGTCGGAAGACATGCGCGGCGTATTGGAGGAGGGCACCGCGCTGATCATCCAGAGAATCAAGCGGTGTGTTGAGCAAGGAATGGCGGATGGCTCAATCACTTCGACCCAAGACGCAGAAACACTGGCTGAGTCGCTGTATCAATTGTGGTTGGGGGCATCACTGCTGGTGAAAGTGCGCAATACAACAGCTGCCTTTGACACGGCATTAATGACGAGTGAGCGCCTGCTGGCATAGGGGCGTTTTTTTTAAGATATTTACTAGGCGACCGGTCTACTTAACTGGAATTTTCATGACTGATATTGCTGCAGACACCGACCTTTTTTCGCCCATGAATATGGGCGCGCTGCAACTGGCTAACCGAATTGTAATGGCCCCCGTGACGCGCAGCCGAATGGCCGACGACGGCGTGCCGAATGACATGCACGCGACTTACTACGCCCAGCGTGCCAGCGCAGGCCTGATCATCGCCGAGGCCACGAACATTTCAGCTCAGGGGCGTGGCTATGCCATGACGCCGGGTATCTGGTCGCAAGAGCAGGTGGCCGGCTGGAAAAAAGTCACCGACGCAGTACACGCGGCAGGGGGCAAGATCGTCAGTCAACTGTGGCACGTAGGTCGCTTCTCCAGCGTCGAGTTGCAGCCCAACGGCGAAGCGCCAGTCGCGCCCTCGGCAATCAAGGCCGAAGGTACCACCTATACCAACAATGGCATGGTCGAAGTGTCCATGCCTAGAGCGCTTGAGACTTCAGAGATACCGGGAATCATCGAGCAGTACAGGCATGCGGCAGAAAATGCCAAGCGAGCCGGTTTCGACGGTGTGGAAGTCCATTCGGCCAACAGCTATCTGCTCGACCAGTTCCTGCGTGATTCCACCAACCAGCGGACTGACCAGTACGGCGGCTCCATCGAGAATCGGACACGACTGACACTTGAAGTCACCGAAGCCGTGGTGGCAATTTGGGGCAGTGAGCGGGTCGGCATCCGCCTTTCACCAGTCACGCCTGATGCCGGTAACACGCCTCCAGACAGCAACGTCATGGCGACCTACGGTCACCTCATTCAGCAGTTGAACAGATTCAACCTGGCCTATCTGCATTTCGTTGAAGGCGCCACCGCCACCTCTCGTACCGTGCCCGAGGGAGTGGATCTGGATGCTCTGAGTGCGCAGTTCGAGGGGTCGTACATTGGTAACAACAACTATGACCTGGAAATGGCGCTGAAGCGCAGGGCGCAAGGGCGGATTGATGCCGTGGCATTTGGTCGATTGTTCATTGCCAACCCCGACCTGGTAGAGCGCCTGCATCGAGGTGTCGAGCTGACCATAGCCCCGCGCGAGAGTTACTACGGCGGAGGCGCCAAGGGCTACATCGATTGGCCTGCAGCCAACTCCAACTAAATAGAGATTTCCTCTGCGTCAGTTCGGCGCGGGGAGGCTAGGGCGCGAAAGCATTTCGCCGCACAGAGGTCCTTGAAAATGAGTTATCTGCAAAACAAAGTCGCCATCGTCACTGGCGCATCTTCCGGCATTGGTGCTGCCACCACCCGCGTATTGGCCGCACAGGGCGCTCGCGTCGTGGCAGCAGCAGTCGATCAGCACGGGTTGGAAGCGTTTGTTGCCGAGCTGCGTGAGGCCGGGAGCGAGGTGGTCGCTTTCACCACAGACGTTACCCATCTGGATCAAACCAGAGCACTCGCTAAGTTTGCACAAGACACCTATGGCGCAGTGGACATCCTGGTCAACAACGCCGGCCTGATGCTCTTTTCCAACTGGGTCGATCTGGCCGTGCAGGATTGGGAAAAAATGATCGATGTGAACATCAAGGGCTACCTCAACACTATTGCTGCTGTGTTGCCATTCATGCTTGAACAGAAATCCGGGCAGATTCTCAACATGGACTCCGTTGCAGGTCACCAGGTCGGCCCCGCGGCGGGTGTTTACAGCGCAACCAAATTTTTCGTCCAGGCCATGACTGAATCCATGCGAAAGGAGTTGGGCGTGCAGCATGGCATTCGCGTCAACACCGTCAGCCCGGGCGTGATCAATACCGGCTGGGCGGACAAGGTCAGCGATCCTGAAGGGCGTAAGGCTGCCCAAGCGCTGAACAGGATTGCCATTGCGCCTGATGATATTGCCCGGGCTGTGATCTACGCCCTCGACCAACCGGAAAATGTCACCGTCAACGATCTGATCATCTCGCCGACACGCCAGGATTGGTAATTGTCGTTTGAGTTTTCCGTGTCCGATTGGCCAAAAGGGTCACCGGCACATGCAACCAGGAGTACATCATGAGCAATCCTACTTACGTCCAGGAATACAACGCGATCGTTGCTGTTCTGAGTCAGTACAACGAAGGTGGTGCCAAGGCTGACAGCGCTTTGATGAAGCCCGCGTTCAACGAGCAGGCCACCATGTTTGGCGTCGACGGCGACAAACTCGTCGGCGGTGCGATCCAGAATCTGTACGACGTCATCGACAACTCTTTCCGCCCATCTCCCGAAGCCAAAGCCGCGATCGTTCGTATCGACATTGTGGGCACTGCCGCCAGTGCCAGGGTCGATACCGACAACGTTTCGGGATTTCGTTTCACTGACTTCTTCAACCTGCTGAAGGTAGAAGGCAAGTGGACGATCGTCAGCAAGATTTACCACACCCATCCGAGCGCTTGAGCATTTGAGCGCTTTTGGCGAGGTGTGTTTTACGTCGCCCTGATGAAAGGAGAAAACCATGTCGAAGAACATCAAGGCAGTACCGACTTCCGAGTACGACGCTGTCATCGCTACTGCCAATCAGTATGTTGAAGGTCTGCGCGTGGGCAGTGCAGAAGGCGTTGCTCAGGCGTTCCATAAAGACGCCGTGATGTACGGTTATACAAATGGCGAGCTGCTTGGCGGCCCGATCAGAAATCTGTTTGATTTCGTCCAGAAGAACGGCAGCGCCCCGGAAATTACGACTCGGCTCGACATACTGGCAATCACGCCCACGACAGCCGTGGTGCGTGTCGATATGGAAAATGATGCGATCGGTGCCGACTACAACGACTACCTGACCCTGATCAAAATCGACGGCGCCTGGAAGGTCATCGCCAAGGTTTATCACCAGTTCGAAGGTTGAGCATTCACCGATCCCGGTTGGGTCAATGCCGGGATCGGGGCTTGTTCATCGCCAAACGGAGCAGCGATCATGCCGCTGGCAAAGTAGGGTGGTGATTGGTTAAGCAACTCGCAGGACGAAGTCACGACCGTGAGCCAGGATCGCCCGATACGCGCGCGCAAAACGCCCAGAAAAGATCAATGACTAACGCGCGTGCCCTCTTGGAAAACCAGCATGTGGATTCAGTCGCTCGGTGCATCAGTTAGGTCTACGTGCGTCCTTCGGCCTGATGAACCAGTCTATACACCAATCGCTCAACGGTCAGCAGTGTCAGCCGTTCACGGTTCTGGATCTGCGAGTAAAGCGACAGCGACACCACGATCTCTGCGCCGCTTCGGCAGGGGGACTGGGCGGCGATCCAGCTGTCAACGGCGCCCTTGAGACTAGCGCCGGTCGAGGCGCCAAGCTGTTGGTCGGGGTACAGTGCAATCGGCAGGTAGGTCACCAATGGCTCAGCCTCTGGGGCAGGGCTTGCGAGCAGCTCGAACCCGTAGCTCAGCGATAGTGTCACCGGTTGGCCCACATAGGCGGTGGCGCCAAACAGTTGCTCAAACGCAGCAGTCAGCGCCGAACCCAGGTCGGTGCCGAGGTCAGTAATGTCAAATCGCGCGCTTTCGGTGTTAATCGGCGTCACCGTGGAAGGCGCATTCACAGTGTCTGTTGAGAACACGAAATCAGGATTCGTCACAAGGCGCTGCGACAGGTGCAAGTTGCGCGTGACGTTCAGCGATGCCGTGGCGTTCTGGTAGGACGCCATTGCGATGCCATGCCATTCCAACGCGATGTCGGCGTAGCTTCCCGCAGCAACGGGTTGTTCCAAGGTGTAGCGGCTTTGAGTAGGCGATATTTCGTTGCGCACGGTCGCCACCGGCAGGCCATCCACCGTTCGCACGATCAGCGCAGGCCATTGACCGGAAGGTCCTGGGCCCGCCGTGCCGCAGGACACACCGACGTCAGCCACACGCGCGTTACCGTCCTGATCACTCGTGTAGTCGATGTCGATGTCAAACCCATAACTTGTTGGCAGCAGCCCTGACAGCTGACTGTCGATCGGCTCTGGCGTGTTTACGCGTCGTTTGTGCTCAAGGTCGACCCAGTGATTTTTCCAGGCG
Organism: Pseudomonas sp. 9.1(2019); assembly: GCF_009910445.1. Classification (NCBI taxonomy): domain Bacteria; kingdom Pseudomonadati; phylum Pseudomonadota; class Gammaproteobacteria; order Pseudomonadales; family Pseudomonadaceae; genus Pseudomonas; species Pseudomonas sp. 9.1(2019). The sequence continues at coordinate 354,399 of NZ_VBWF01000010.1, forward strand.
CTGGCGATCGCCTCAGCCAGTGTTGCAAAACTCCTGGCGGCATTTGCTGCCGACTGCGCGTCGCCCTTCGCCGGATCGGCATAATGGCTGAGAAGGTCCCACAGCCCGGTTGCGACGGTATCGTAGGCCAAGAGTGCGCTCGCCAGTGCATCGCTGGCCGCCAACGTGTTCGTCAGTGCGTCGGGCTGCTGGTTGAAGCGGACATCAAGGTGCACCTCGTCCTGGCTGGCATGCTCGTGTAAATAGCGCAGGCCATAGGTCCATTGGGCGGCGTTGGCGAGTGTGGTCACCGGATCATGGCTCACCGTTTGGCTACGCAATGTAGGTACCTGTGGGAAGGCGCGGTTCGGAATCGGTACGCTGACGTCGCCCAGTCTGGTTGTGGTGGTGTGCGGCATCGATACTGGGGTAAGTTGCGGGGTGAACGCAAGCCAGTTAGAGGCGTCGTAGCGCGTTTGCGCATCAACTTGGATCGAATCGATGTCGAACTCAAGGTTGTCAAATGCATAGTCAAGTGCGAGCGAGATCTGATCTGCATGTGCCGGGTCGTTCAATGTCAGCATGAAGTTGACATAGCTGTTTGCAGCGTCCAGTCGGGTCTTGGCTGCGGTGATCGAATAATGCAGGCCGCTCGACACGTCGTTGTGCTCTCGGCCAATGGCGTGGCCAAGCAGTCGCGCTGGCGCGGGTGCGTCAGGACCGGTCCATATCGAGTTGCATGTCGAGGTGTATTGCAGGAGGGTTGAGATGGCATTGCCCTGCGCAAGGCTCAGCGACAATACCTGGCGCAGTTCGGCAGCGGCGGCCTGGATGGCCGGTTGCAGACCGGGGTCGGCTTGCTCGAAGACCGCGGCGATGCCGTTGGCCACTGCCGAAGCGAGCGTTCGCTTGCTTGCGATCACCGCCACAAGCGCTGTGCGCACTTGCGCAAGGGCGTAGAGCGGAGCGGCGTATTGCGCGCACAGGAGTTGGTCAAGGTCCTGCAGAAAACGCTGCGCGATGGGCTCCACGTCGATGCCGATCACGTCTGATCGCGGCGTGTCGTGGTTCATCGTGCCGTCCCTGTTCAGTGTTGGCAATTGGATGCCTTGCAGCGAAACCAGGCTTGCATAGAGCGGACGCAAGGCGAAATACCGGGGCCATTTTTCGCCTTGGCCGGACGGTGGATCGAATACGCCTTCAACGCTTAGCGCCGCGATTGCAGAATCGTTGAAGGGCAGGAACCACAATTCATCTGTCGCGCCTGCGACGCGACCGGTGATCAGTCGCAGTGTGGGAAACAGGTGTGCCACCAGCGTACCGAAACGGTCCTGGTCCATGTTCTGGCCGCCACTGCTGCTCGATGAGGAGACTGGCGATCCAATCTGCGTGGTGAAGCGCGCTACCGCACTGTCTGGAGTGAACGCAGGGTCGATTCGCTCGTCCGGACGGGCGAGGGAGAGCGATACCTGTAGCGGCATCACCGGATCGCAAAACGGTCCCGCCGCCGCGGGCACGGACACAGCCATCGTTAGCGGAGACGGCGGCAGCAATGCGAGCGCGCCAGCGGCCAGGAAGTCCACGTTTGCGTTGGTCGCGGCCAGTTGCGCCACATCAATCTGCGCGCCGGCTGTTGCAAACCTTGCCAACAGTGCCGTGATGGTGTCGTATTCGGCAGTCTGGACGGTAACCGGGTCAACACCCGGACCGCTCACGGCCACACCGGGCTTGATCAGACCTTTGAGCGCAGCATTTGCGCTGAGTAAGGCGGCGGCGTCAAAGCCGAATGCCGCGGCTGCCTGGGCAGGCGAGAGCACGCGGTTGCCCGTCGGGTCCGGCATCACCGCCGGCGGGCAGGACAGCATGGCGTGTTCGGCAAGCAACTCGGTCTGGGGGCCTATCGCCGTCATCAGGTTGCCGAGGTCAATGGTGTTTGATTGCGCCTGTAGCCGAGCGAGGACTGAACCGATGCTGTCGCCGGTCTGAGTCAGGGTCTGATAGCTGCTGTTGTTCAGCAGCACTTTCACCGTCTGGCCTGGGACGAACAGGTTGGTCATGCCCGCGTTGTCGAGGCCAAGCTGCTCGAGCCCCCCGGCACCGTAGGCGAAACGAGCGACGATGGCCTGTAAGGTGTCCGTCATGCGCACTGGGCAGCCGATGCGCAGCGCCCCTGAAGCCTGAGGCAATGCGAGCATGCCGGGAATGGTCAGCGTTTCGCCCGCAGGCAGGCTGGGTTGTGGGTTTTGCTGGGCTAGCGCCGCGAACAGCAGCGCTGGCGTGGTGCCATACTGGTTGCAGAATTCGTTTAGCGTGGTGGTGTCCGCTGGCTGGGCGGCTGGACTGCCGGGGAAGTCCCCAAGATAGACCAGCGCACCGTTATCGAAGAGGTTCGGCGTGGTGGCGTTGAGGATTGCCAAATCGGCGACTGAAGTGCCGCTGCCATTGTTGGCCAGGGTCTCGAACGCTGCGCTCACGGTGGTGGGCTGCGGTACCAGATAGCGCTTCGCCACCCATGTGCTATCCGCGCTCAAGGTTCCGGTCTGCTCAGCAAGCTGCGCGCCGATATCGCCAACGAACACAATCACGCCTTGTTCAGCGAAGGCGGCAACGATGTCGTCAAAACTTCGAACCCCGGCGTTGTTGGGGGCAACAGTGGTGACGGTCAGTTCGTCGAACACCAATGTGATGCCGCCGGCCAGAATGTCTTTCGCGGCGCCATTGTCCTCGGCCAACAGTGGCGCCGTGCTACCTTGCTGCGCTGCAATAGTAGCCAGCGACAACACTGGAGCGGCCGCGGGTACACGAAAAGAACGTGCCGGGATCGTGAGTAAAACACCGGGGCGCAGCGGCAGATGGTCGGCATTTTGTACCATTGTCAATAGCGCCGCGCCGGAAGCTGGCCGAGGCCAGCCCGGCCGTACCGTGGCCTGGATTGTATTGGCGGTCTGGTTCTCGGCGAAGGGGACTTGGGCGGCGATAGTCAGTACCTGCCCGCCAAGGATGTCGTAAGCGCGAGCAGCGCCCTGGGCGCCGGCGAGTGCATCAGTGCTGAGCCCATAGGCCTGGGCGAGCGCACTAATAGTCTGCGCGCCAGCCACCAACGGACGCTCGGGCTCGAGCGCTGCCACCGCACGCGCATAAAGCAGGTTCGCTGCCACAAAACGCCAGAGAGCGGGCAGCTGAAGTGACAGATCCACCGGTTTTGCTCGTCCCGTTTCTACACCGCTTGATTCGGTGTAGAGCGTCGAGGAAAAGCTCAGCGTCAGTTTCGGTTGGCAAAGTTGGTAATAGACCGTCTCATAGGTGGCGGCCTGGTTCTGCGCTGCTAGCAGTGCGTGCTGGGCCAGCCCGTTGAGAGCGGGCATCAGTGCGTTGGCTTGGCTGGCGAAAGTCACACCAATGGCCACCGTACCGACGCTGACACCCGACGCCAGCGCGTACCCGCTTGCCAGTGCTGGCCAAGTGTCGAAGGCCACGAGTGAATCTGTATAGCCCACAGGCAGATTGATCGTGCGTGCCTGGTCGGGGGTGGTAGCGTTGCCAAAGAGGTCGACAAAGCCAACGGTCAGATCCGCCGAAGCGAGTGAGCTGCCAGCATTGATCCCGCGATAGGGATCGGCTGCTGAGGCTGGCAGACCACTTACTGTCGGGGCGCTGGAGGCCGGGCCCATCTGCGCGATCGGGAATACCTGGGTGTAGCTCCAATGGCTCGGCTCCAGCGCGGCATAGCAGGTGCCGCGGGCGCGTGCCTGACGGGCCCGCCGCCGTCGAGCGACCGCAGTAAATTGGGGGTCGTCCTTCGCTTCTGGGGTGATCGGCATGCCAGGGCGCTCGGCATGGAAGGTCGCGCCTACCTGGCCGATACCATAGGTGGCGATTGAATAAAGCTGCTGCGTGCGCTCGCTCGGCGAGGCGGGATCGATTGGCGCCATCGGTACCACCATGCTGATGCCCGCATTGCCCGGCGGCACGCTGGCGATGCGCTTTATGTTGCTGTCGTCGGCCGCCTCAAGGTAGACGCTTGAAGCGGCGGCATCGAGGCCAGGACCGATCAGCGCGCAGGTGTTAAACGCCAGCAACGCCCGGCCGTCAGGTGCCGCCCCCTGCTGTGCGCCGACGATCACCAGAAAGTAAATCAGTGCTTCGCCTTCGCCGGTGAAAACCGTCGCTGGCAGCCCGCTGTTGCCGCTGTCGTGCAGGCTCAGATAATAGCCCGCACCGCCGACCGAGACGCCTTCCCACAGTAATTTGAGGAAGGCGGGAATATCCGCCAGGGCAGCGCCATAGGTGATTTCGACGTCGTGCGCTGCCGTTGCCTGCGCGCGCAACAGCGGCCGTATGTCCGTCAGCCCTGGCACCGTCTGCGTGGAGAGGTTGGTCTTGACGATCGTCGAGGCGTTTTCGTCCAGTGTGACCTGGGCCAGCCCCTGAATGTTGGCGGCGGCAGGATCGGGCGAAACCAACAGTGCCAGCGTTGGTGCCGGGTCAATCGAGGTCGCGAGGTATTGCCACAGGTGTAGCAACGTTTGGCGCTGGACATCGTCGGTCCCCAGCAACTGGTAGCAGGTACGCGACCCCGGCAACGTCTTGACTTTGACCGAAATCAATGTGCCGTAGCTCGATGACAACAAGGTCTGGGCATCACTGCTCACCGTGCCTTGCGGCGCTGACCCGACGATGTCGTACGGGGTCGGCGCCGCCAGCAACGCGAGCGCCTGAACGGCAGCAGAAAACGGCCAGAGGCTCGGGTTGCCAGCTTTGGGTGCCGTGCCTTGAGCAGGAATCGCAAGGGGGGCGATCACCTGCAGCTCGACTCGATTCGATAACCCGTAAGTGACGGGCACCTCGACCGACAGCGGCATTGCGACAGGGCCGGACACCGGCGTGATGCTCAGCGAAGGCGCTGGATACAGCCCCAGAAGGTCGTGCGGTGTGTAGACAAAATCGAGTTGGTTGACAGTCTCAAGCTGAAGGATCGCGCCCGCAGGTGCCGCGATGTCAGGCGCGCGCGCCAGCCGACGGTTGGCCGACAGCGCCGTTGGGGCGCGTGTAGCAAGGGCGCTACGGCTCTCCGCATTGCCGGCGACGGTGCTGTTGACCAGCTTGAGCCAGTCAGAACCGCCGTTAAGGGTTGCATGGATCGTGATTGCCGGATCGGTTCCTGTGCCAGGGGGCGGGCCTGTGAACTGCTGGCCGGACAGGCTGGCCATTGCGGTCATCGGGCCGTTGCCGCGAACGGGCCCGGCATCGACCGACACCGGTGTCGGAAGCCTCAGCCCGGCCATCAGTTGGCGGCTACTCTGCGCACTTATATCGGTGAAGTACTTGCCGGCAAGGATCCGTGACACCAAGGTGTCAACGTCGGCGACCGGCACATCGGTCACGGTCCAGGGCAGCTCGTCCTTGGTGGTGACCGGCACCAGGGCATCGTCGCTAAGCTGATGTGCGAGGGCGGCGATGTCTAAGCCCAACGCCTGCGCGACAGAGCTGAAGCTGGGGTAGACCTGAGTGTCGAGCGTGAACCCGTCGATGCGCAGCACAGCATGCACTACCAGTACGTCCGGCGCGGTAGCGACCCAGGCGAACAGCCCTGCAACATTGGGTGTTTGCTGTCCCGCGAAAATGTAGCTTCGCTGCGCAAGGCGATTGAGGCTCTCGCCGGGTCCAATCGTCACCACCGTGGGCACTAGCGCAGGGGCTGCGGCGCCGCCCGATCCCTGGGTGAAGGCAATTACCATGGCGTCACGGTAAGTCGCCCAGCCAGGAACGCTCGCCGCTGAACCCGTGGCGTAATTCTGCATAATGTCGACCATTGCAGCGATGGCATTGATGCTGTCGCCCATCAGACTGGTGTAATTGGCTTCAGCAGGCTGGGTGAGATTTTCCAGCGCAGTAGGCACTTTTAACGCCAGCCCCGGCGCAAGAGGCTCGCCGGGCAACTGGTCACGTAGCGTCTGCGCGTTCCAGTGCAGGATCAGGTCGACATACCATTGGCGCTCTGGCAGCGCACGGGTGTCTTGCAGGCGGGCAAAGAAAAAGGCCGCCGCTTGCAGTGCGTTGAAACCCGAAGGCGCGGTGTACGGTGTTGCCGGTGTGGTGAAGCGTGCTGTTGCGCGCAGCAGTTCCGGGTTGCTGGCAAGCCCGGAATAGGAGAGCAGGCGGGTGGGGCCGGTGAGGCCGAAGTTGGCGGCGATGCCTGCCAGCGTGTCCCCGGCGCGGACCTGGTAGGTGATGTGATCGACTGCATATCGACCGGCGACCAGTGTGCGCTCGGCATTGTCCAGCGCTATCACTTCGGGCGCAATGCCAAGGGCGATGCTAATCTGCGTTCCCGCCGCAGCGTCACGCAGTTGCGTGTGCAGATTGTCATTGAGGTACAGCAGTTCCTCTGTCGTCGCTGAGAGCGCCTGCGCCACGGCGTCGACGCTATCGCCATGGCGCACGGCATAACGCACCTGCGTTCTGGGGAATGCCGAAGCAAGCGCGTTCAGGCTGGTTGCAGCCAAAGGCCGCATCTCCCAGCGTGCAAGCTGCTTCTGCGCCGCATCCACCGCAGCGCGCGTGATCATAAGGCACCAATCGGCGAACAAATGGCTGGTGAAAGAGACGGTGTCTGCTGCGCCACCAATTGCTCCGGTAGATTGCGCTGCAGTTGGGGTGAACTGCTGCTGATAGGCCGCGATGTCGGCAATATAGTCGGGGCCAATTTTATTGAATGCCGCAAGGTCGACTGAACCTTGGACTGCGCCGCTCCAGGTAAAGCTGAACACTGGCGGCAATGCCACTGGCATCGCACTCATGTCGTGGGGCAGTGTGCTGGGTTGGCCGCTGACCGAGAGGCGCACGTTGGTAGTGAGGAAGGCGCTCAAGTTCGTGAAGCTGAAGGCCGTTCGGGTCGCCAGGCTGCCAAGCGCCATTTCGTCGGCCAGATGCAGAAGCTGGCCGGCGGTGATAGAGGTCGCCGCTGCTGCGCCTGTCGGGTTGGTTACCGCATAGATCGCCCAGCGCAGAAAGGCTTCAATCAGTTCGGCCGCGGGCATCTCTTGCACTTTATCGGCGTGAGCGCTGGTTCGGGTGTGACGCTGATAACTCTCGGCGATGGAGGCCGGGTCGGTGACAGTGCCGGTCTCGGCCCAAAGCTGCAGGATGATTTTGTAGTCGGCGTTCGCTGTACCCGGTGTTGTCGACCAGCCGAGCGCGACATTGTCGCAAGAGAACACCGGCAACAGAATCAACGGTATCTGGCGCGGTGAATCGTTGAACACCGCGAAGGCAGGATCCCAGTTGAGCGCCTCGCCAACCCCCAGATCGTGCGCAAGCCGCATGCCTGATGCGCTGCGCCGGTCCGCCGCGGCCCTCATCAGCAGACAGTGCGGGGTTGTTTGCGTAGTGAGCAGGCCTGCCGCGTGCAGCCTGCGTAGGTGTTCGCTGCGCAGCAGCGTTTTGCGTGCGCTACGCTGGCCACGGCACAGCCGATAAAGACTGCTGGCAGGACCCGGCGCCGAAAATCGCTCATGCAGGGTTCCATCGTTCGCAGTCGTAGGGGCGAGAATCCAAGGCGTTGTTGATTGGGTGCCGATTGTGAAGTCGAACGAAACGGTCACGTGGAAGTTGAAGTGAATCCTGATAAACAACACTTTCACTGTGGCCCGTGCATCGACGTCGACGTCCAGCGCGACCAGTGTCGGCTGATGGGCCTCAAGCGTCAGCGCCACCATGGCTGACGCTTCCAGTGTTACGTTGACCTTGATCACAACAAAGTCGACCGTGCCATAAATCTTGCCGTGAAGCCCGGCGATGCCGCGCACCCAATAGTACAGCGCGGTGTCCTGGCCGGCGTTGCTGGGCAGGAAGCGGGCGAAGACGCCTTCGAAGATCACTTCCAGCTCGATAAATGCACCCGCGCGCAGGACACCGGCGCTAAAGTCCTTGCCGATACCCACGGCCAGACCGATGCCCAGCTCAATGACCGGCGCAAAGAAGCCGTTGTTGATCGCAGGCACGCGGCTTGAGCTGTTGCCGTCGAGCAGGCCAAAATAGAGGCCGCCGCGGCCGAGGAAGGGAAACACTTCGACACTGAACGAGCGCGAAAAATTGCGTGCGTGAGGGAACCCGAGGTCGACCTTGAAATTGCCGTTGGTATAGACCTCGACCACCACCAGCCCAAGGGTCATCGACACTGCACCAAACTCCAGATGGCGGAAGGCTTCGGGCAGTTGCAGCTCGACCCGGAACATGCCGAGGGAGTCTGTGATCTTCTTGTAGAGAATCTCGAAGTTGAGCCCCGCGAGCGAGCCAGCGTCGGGGCCGCCCAGTGCGATTGACAGGCCATAGAGTCTGGGATCATTGAAGATCAGTCCAAGGTCAAGCACCCCGGCGATGCCGAGGTTGATACCGATCAGCCACTGGCTACCCGGATCGAAAGACACACCGTTCGCCCCCGGCTGGCCAATCGGTGACTGGCCGCTGTCGACCGGTTTCATCGCCCTCTGCATTTGCTGCAACACGGCGCGGACGGTGTTCAGGTCTTCGATACCGTTAACTTTTACATGCTGACCAAATGCCAGGTAACGCAGGTCGATAACCGCTGTTTTGGCCGGTACCAGGTCGGGCGGATTGTCGTTGATAACGTCCCAGTCGAGCGCATCGTCGCCGCGGTATTGCTGACCCAAGGCTGCGCCCTCAAGGATCAGCTTAACGCTGCCTTCGCCCTGCTTGCGGCTGTACGTTACGCCGATTCGATCAACACGCAAGATCGTCAGGTCGACGCTCACCTCATAAGTCAGCGCGATCGTCTGTTCGGTGGGGTCGAGCGTCAGCGTGAAGCGCGAAAGATCGACCTGGTTGAGTAAGTCCCAGGGTGGTGGCAGATGATAGCCCAGCGTCGGTGCGGCGAGGTTTACCAGATACTCCAGGATCTCGCCCAGGGTGATCGCGCTCAGTTGCAGTGTGACGATCTGGTGACGTGCTTGATCCTTGCCGATCCAGGCGGTCTGCGCGCTAAGGTAGTTGTCGCCGAACAAGACGCGGAAGGTATAGGTGGGGAACTCGACGCCGATGTCGCGTGCGGCGTACAGGCCAATGCGGTTGATCTCGAAGCTGCCCGACAGAGTACCCGAGGGGCTGGTCTGCTTATTGGGACGGGAAATGTCGGCAGTGGCGCGTGCCGAAACCGTCAAGGGCGTGCCAAATGGCGCGAACTGCCAGCGCGCCAGGATTGAACCCTCAACACTGTAAGACTGACTGGTTGAGCCGAAAGAAATCGCCATTGTCTCGACGTTCAACGCCGGCAGATTATCAGGTGGCGTGTCAGTCAGCAGGTTGGCGACCAGGGTGACCAGCTCAAGCGGTGCATTCTGATTGAGGCTGCCGCGGAAGGTCCATTCACGCTCGCGGCTGGAAGCAGGGTAGGTGGCGCAGACAGTGAATTGAGGTTGCGCCTCACCGCTGGCTCCGCCGGTCAGTTGCAGTGTGCCGGCAATAGAGCCGCCCACTGTGGCTTGCCGAGCATCGATGTTAAAACGCAGCTCGATGAGGTCCAGGCTCACCGACTGGGTAAAGGGGATCGACCAGTTCATCGAAATGACCGCCTCGGCCTGGAAGGTCAGGAGCCGAGGGTCGGCGAGAAACGAGAAGCCGGTGATCCGCATTTGATCGGGCGTAGGTGGGCCGGGGTTGCCGAAAAACTGGTTGAAGGCATAGCCGATCGGGATTTCTTGATTGCTGCGCAGCCGCCCTTCAAGCACGAAGGAAGGAATGTAGCCTACGAGGTCCACTGTGAAACTGTCGGCCAGTATCAATTCGCCGTCGTCGCGCACTGCCGGCACGCGAGGGTCGCCCATTGCCGCAACGGGTGCGCTGAGCAACGGCAGGCTGCGCCTTGTCGACCGCGCGGCGACCTGCTCGTCGGAGGCGCCAATGTTGAGGCCGCCGAACACCGAACCAAAGGTGTACATCTGTGGTTTATCGTTAGCGTCGACCCGCCAGCCGATGCCCCAGCGTATACAGGTGTCGATCACACGTACGAACGGAATGGGGGGGTTCCACACCCGGTCGGACTTCAACGTGACGCCGATATTGGAGACATCAAAGGCGGCTGCACCGAGGTTGTCGAGCAAGTTGGCGTGGTAAGCGGGCAGCCAGATCTCAATCGACGACAAGTAGAAGGCGTTGAACGTGTCGAGGGTGTCGGGGGAGATGAGCTCTGCGACGGAGAGTCCGAGCAGCGCAGCCACGTTGTCGATCTGGTCGCCGATACGGATCGTGTCCGGGTCAGCCTCGACCAGCAGGCGCCAGCTGGTCTGCACGGTCATGATTGCCAGCACCAGACGCAGGCTGTGTTCGGCGTCGAACTGAACCTTGCCACTGAGGTTGAGCATCGAGATGGCGTCGTAGCCATAATTGACCGGGTCAAAACCGGTCTGGACCTCGATCTCGAACCCCAGCTCGAACAAGGTCGAATCTCCGAACGCAAGCGTACTGTCGCCAACGGTCGCCATCATTTGCAGCACGGGCGGCGCGTCGAAACGTTCAGGAAGGATCAGCGTCCCCGCCGCTGCCAGCGGCCAGCGGCCTGGAAACAAGCTGGTATAGACGGGTTGGACGAAGACCCCGGACTGCGCCAGGTTGCCAGCCAGTGTGACGCGAGTGCCCGCTACGGAGCTGGCGCTAAGCGCTGCATCCAGCAATGGCAAATCGATCAGAAACGACGGCGCAAGCTCCACGGTCTGTTTGTTTTGCGAGATCTGCTGGCAGTCGGGCAGGTTGGCAAAGGTGTCGCCAAAGCGCCAGGTTTGTTGTGGCAGGAACAGCGTGAGGGTGAACACCGCGTTGCCGCCAGCGTCGAGCGTGACCGCGAGCAAGACACTGACATCAACGAGGTGATTGCCGGCGGCCTGCGCCCCGGGCAGCCCATAGCGTGCGGTGCCGCGCAGTAACACCTGGTTGACCGGTTGCGCCAGCACCGTGTTATTGATGATGAAAAGCTGTTTGAGCTGCAGTAGGCCGAGCGCTGAAGCCATCGCAGCAAGTGGGCCGGTAGCCGCACTGACCAGGTCGATTGAGCCGTCAGACAGGTGGCTGCGTAGCGCCTTGTAGATCTCATCGAGCATCATGGCGCCCCCCCTTTGTAAATGCTCAAACATCGAGTGGCCTCACTCGGCGCGGTTGACGCGGGGTCAAGGCACTGCCATTTCCGGAATTCGGCCCTGTGTGGTGGGCTGGTGGCCTGGGCGCCATCGTGCGGCTCGGTGGCCGCGTGTGCTCCTCGACCTCTGGTGTTGAGCAGGCAGGTGTAGGCGTGGGGGTATCTTTGGACATTTGCATGACCGCAACACTGACGAAGCCCAGACCATCTTTGCGGTTCTCGACGCGATGCAGGGTCGTCTTCTGGGTTGCTGCGTCTGAGGTATATTGCCAGGCCACTGCAAAGGGTGGGCTGTTCAGGGCGCCCGATTTAGGGATGTCGGTCACCCGACCTGGGTTGGGCGGGAACGTTGCCGTCTCGTTTTTATCCGGTTCGTAGGCAGCCTCGCGGACATAATAGCGATTGGTGAAAACGGCGTAATTTGTCGCGAATGTCCACCAGTCGTCGAATGGGAGAAGCTCTAGCTGACGCGTGAATGTCTTTTTTGTTTGGGGATCTACAACATCCACGTTGATGGAGTAGTCGTCGTCTTTTTTGAAGTAGGCATTGTATAAATGCTGTTTCTTGGAGAGAACAGGGTCAACGTACCAAGCGGTCTTTTCCACCAACTCCCAGAAGTAGCTCATGGTGTACGCCGATGGATGGCGGAAAGAGCCTACATCTTCTGCGCTGGCGTGGATGGACATTGCCTTGACGCTGTTGGCAAAGCTCTCGATCACTTTCTTGGCTGCGTCGGGAACACGTTCGTTTTTGTGTGGGCGCGTGCCTGAGGTGAGAGCGAAGGTTGTAGTCTCACTGGAGTGATGCGGCATGGTCAGAACGGCCACGTTGCCGAACTTTACTTTGAACTTGTCGATGTAGAAGTTGGCCTGGTCGATGGTTGCGCCGGTTGCGTCGCCGGTGATGACGTACTTCCAGTCGTCGAAAACCACGACAAAAATGAGCGAGTAGGTGTTAAGCGAAAAGCTGTCGACCCGCCATTTTTTGTCACCGATTATGGTGCGGATAGTGTGTTCTCCCGCAATATGGTTGCCAACCAGCAGGTTGAAGCTGACATCCTGTATTTCGAACATCGGCGTTGGTTGACTGTAGGAGCAGTTGTTTGCGGGAAGAGGCTCAGGCTTTACCGTTCCTGTTGGTTGATAGGCCTCCAGAACGTTGATGACATTTGTGCCGCCGTGCTTGGCAAAGCGAACGCGGTGCCCCCCATAGATTACCTTGCCGACTTCAAGAATCGGTTTGGTTGCCTTCTTGGTGCCGGGCTTGTCGAACTTGCTCAGCAGGTCTTGAACCAGATTGATGTGATCGCTATCGCTGTGCGAGAGCGAGCAGAAGTCGATTCTCGGTGTGGTCATCGAGTTCAGCGACTTCTCGATCAGTTTGACCGCAGGCTGTCCCGCCTCGGTCTTGGCACGTTCCGAGCCAAGGTCGAGCAGTGCGGTTGCGGTGATTTTGCTGCCGGTATAAATCTCGACAAAGGTGCCGGAGCCCTGGCCGACGTCAAGCAATGTCACGACGATCTTGCTGGCCTTGCTCATGGTGTTGTTCCCTCGCCGCGTCGTCCTGACCGCGCGGCCCGGATGCGTTGTAATGCCTCGCGGTCGCCCTCAGGCGGCACGACCTTGTGCGTAGCAATCGGGGCGGGCGCTGCCAGGCGTTTTCGCCCGGGGTGCACCTGCAGCGCTTTTTCGTCTTTCTCCTCGGCGGCATAGGCCGCATACCAGCCCAGCTTGCTGCTGCCCAGTTGATCAGGATTGCCGAACAACACGATGTCGTTGTTGCCCGGCGGGAAGTTGAGCAGGCCAAGCACTGAAAGGGTGAATTGGTGCAGACGCAGCAGATAGACCAGTTCGTCGTGCTCACCGATGTAGGTGAGGAACTGAAAATTGCGAAAGCCCAGGCGCAACACGCCCTGTAGCGGCCACTGCACGCCTTCAGCAGGGCCCGTTTCGAGTTTCAGACCCAAAAATTGCGGCGGTGCACGCTTGCCGTCGGTGCCGGGCTGCCAGGCGGCGAGTACTTCCACGGCAATGCCGACGCTGCCCAGCAGCGCGCCCAACGTGCCCAAATCGAGGGTGAAGCGCAGCCCATACCAAGGTGCTAGCAGTGACGTTTGATCAAGTGGCGCAGACACTGAGGTGAAGCCCAGGTCCTCAGGGCGGGTGCCTGTTGGCGCGTCTGGCTTACCCTCCTGGTCAGGCATTGGCAGCACGGCTAGCAGTCCATTGAGCGTCAGGGGGAAATGGCCGACCAACGACTGGGCCCGGGTGGTGCTGTTGGCAAGATCGAAGCGCAGGTTGCTTTCGTCGACGCTGAATTGTTTGACGCCGGCGTCGTCGCCGAGGGTGAATTGCATCGAGACGGCCAGGTTGCTGTAGCGCAAGCCGACCGTGGCGTCTGTAGACACGTTGTCGTTCACCGGCTCAGGGCCGAAGGAGTAAAGATCGAAAACCTGCGGGGCGGCGAATTGCAGTGTGCCCGAGAGGGTGAACTCGGTGACAATCTGCCCTGGCGCGTTGCCTGCACCGCGGGTTTGCAGCGCGACGAGGGCGACATCAATGCGTGACAGCACCGAGGCGCTGGTGGCATAGCTGTTGCGCCCCTCCAGCAAAAAATTATAGGTCGCGACTGCCGCCAGGCGCTGGTAGCTGCCGTCGAGCACCAGGTTGTTGCCGTGTTCGGTCTGCGACTTGGTCAGTGTGTCGCCAAAGAGCCGGTTGACCAGCAGCTCTGCCTTCGCCGAGAAGTCGGTCAGTGCCGAATTGGAGAAACTGGCGCGCAGTTGCAGCGTCTTGAAATCGAACGCGACGTTCGCCTCGCTGTACAGGTCGACCGGGTCGATATAGTTGATCAGGCCGAAGGCGGCGGTGTTTTTAAGCTCAGGCTTTGAATCTTTAACAACGAAGGGCGTTTGCGCCAGGCCGAGGTGGTGGGCATAGAAGTGCTCGGTGTCGATCCCAGCGGTGAGGAACAACAAATCGGCAGGCATTTGTGCGATGTCGACTGGCGTGTTGAGGAACAGAAAACCATTCCAGGCCGGGTTATGCACCACGCCGCTCAGAAAGCGCTGGTAGGGCGAACCCTGTTCAGCGACCGCTGCATCGCTGAAAATATCGAGGATCAACCGCTGTGTCTGGCCGATGCTCCCGCCCACTATCGGCGGCACAGCCACTTCAGGCCATAGCCAACTGCTGCTGTCGGCAACCAGCTCCGCGAGGGTGCGGTTGCAGAATTTGGCGATCATCACCGTTGGACTGTTGGCCACCGGTTCGAGCGTGTCCCTGGGCTCGCCGTCTTTGACTTGGCTGCGCCACGGGCGCCAGGCGCGTGGTGAGATCTGGAAGGTCCAGCCGTCCATCTGCGCCTGTAGCAAGCCGGCCATCGCCAGGTAGACCGGCAGGTAAGGAGGGGTAGCCGCCGCACCGATGCAGGCGATGAACTCGGCCTCGGTATCAAAGGGCTGGGTTTTACCGCTGAGTGCTGCAAAAACGGCAGTAATGATCGCTTGCGGTACCCCTTTGGCCAGCAGCAGAGCGCTGTTTTCGGGTGTCTGTTGGAATTGATAACGCACGGAGGTGGACTGCATCAGCACGTCCACGTTAGCCGCGACAAAAAATAGCTGATTACTCTGCAGCGCAGATTTAAAACCGCCGGTGACCACCGTGAAGTCAAGCCGCGGATGGTCAGTGCCAGGCAGGTTGCCGACAAACATGCCGTCATAATCCTGGTAGTCCGCCGTGAGTTCGACTATCAAGCCTTGCGGCGTCACGCCCAGTGGATCGCTCTCGGCGCGGGGCCGACGGACGGGGCCCGGCGAGGCGAGCAAGGCCTTTGCTGGGCTCTCCATCCGGGCTTTGGCACGCTCACCATAATGGGTGTCGATCTGGAAATGCCGGTATGGCGCGATGCTGGCATTCTCCAGCGCCGAGGCCAGCGCGGTGTCGGCGCTGTTTAGCCCTGCATAGCAGCCGAACGGAAATACCGGCGGTGTACCTGAGGCACTCAGTGTGGCAGCTGGCATCGGATTGAAGTCGAGGAAATTCGGCGCGATCTGACGTTTGCCCGAGAAGATCGGCGCCTGGCGCGGCTGAGCGAAATAGACAGCGTCGGGCTCGCCAGCCAGTGGCAGGATTGTGGCGTGTGACGTCGTGGCGGTGCTGTTCAGTGCCTGCGCCACCGTCGGTGCCAGGAGCGTGCCGTCATTGGCCCCGATGGCAAAGGCGGGGCAGTTACCGGCGAAAACGATCTGGTGGCGGTCGGCAGATATTTCGACAACTTCGAGCCCCGACAGCCCCACCAGTAGTTGATAGGCGCCGGCGGGCCGATTAGCGGGCGGGACAACGGTGATCTGGAACGCACCTTCGGGACTCAAGTGATAAAGGTCCCCTTCGTCGCAGCTACTGCCCGTCACTGGCGACACACCGAAAACGAATCGCACATCGGACAGGCTTCCCGCCGCAGCCAGAGGCGTGAGTGTGGCGGCAAAACCCAAGTTCGTGCGCAGGAATGAAGCAAGCTTTGGCGCACCACTGGCGATGGTTGGGGCCAGCGAGAGATGTGTGCGCGCGCCTACCCGGGGGTTGAGCGGGTCATAGGCCAGCGCTGCGCTGATCGCGGTTGTCTGGCCATCGAAAACGCGCTGGAACAGTAGCCGTGTCGCGCCTTGGGTGGCGATTTTTTGTGGTGTGGCATTGCTGCCGATCGAGAGGGGCGGCGCGGCGTAGCGCAGGCCGATCGCGAAGCGGGACCAGATCGTTTGTTCTTCCTGCCCTGCAGGGACGGCGGGAAGGGTGCAGCGCGCGGTCAGGCTTGCCACCTGTGCGCCGTTGAACGGGATAGTGAGCGAGCCCGCGGCCAAGTCGGCATCGCCGTTTGGGCCCAGGAAGACACCGCCACCCATAAAGCCAATGCCACCCCCTGCGTCATCGGCGATTTGCGTCAGTGCGCTGAGGCCGGCGAGCTCCAGCCCATAGTGGCCAAGTCGGAAGCTGGTGGCGCGTACCGTCCGCCATTCAATCAAGTTGCTGGCGCCATCAGCGGCGGCCTGAAGGGTGGTCAGGCGCCACTGAACCATCGGTGCATCCGGGTTCTCGATCCACAGCAGCCGAAGTTGGGCGGGCGGCGCGAGATTGGGGCGCAGCGCATCAAAACCATTCAGAAATACTGTCCAGTCGCTGGGCGTGGTTCCCAGAAACAGGTAGGTACCGCCCATGTCCTGCCACACCTGCGTGGTCGACAAGGTACCGGATAAGTTCGATCCGGGTGCTGAACAATAACCGGCCCAGAAACCCGCTACACCCGCGTGGTCGCGGGTGGACAAGGCAAACAGGCGGCTGCCTGCCTGCTGCTCAAACACTGGCGCCGATGGCATGGGCTTAGCATCCCACGGTGATGATGTGATCGCCCGCGAGCAGGGGCAGTGAGTAGCCGTCAAAGCCGCTGCCCGGCGCGTAGACGGTACCTCCCTGCCAGTCCAGCATGACCTCAAGTTGCACGCCCAGGCTGTCCGCAGCAGAGGTGGCCGTCTGCCCAGCGCCACTTGCGCGTAGTAATCGTAGGCCAGCGCTTCGCCCAACGGTGCTTGGTCGCAGCTGGCGTTCTTCGAGCAGATTCCCGAGGCGGGTGCCGACGGGGACCTGGCGCTCGTTGCCGTCCAACTGGACGCGGATCATCACTTCCAGCGTGGTACGCCCGCGGAAGTAGACCGTCGAAAACTGCTGTGGATCGGGTTTGGCGTCATTGATTGCAGTGAAGCTTTGCGCCGCAACAATGGCGAAGTTGAGATTGGCCTGGTTACCGCTGCTCGTGCTGCTCGGGGACAGTAAGGAGGCGGGCAGGAACACGCGATAATAAGGTTGCTGGAATTGGCTGAAGTAGAGGTCCGCCGCCGCTGCCACGCCCGACTGTCCCGTGCCTGACATACTCTGGAACGGTTTCTCTACCTGCAATGCGTTGTGCGCGGCGAGCTCGTTGAGGAACCCGTCGAAACCGACACGCCATGCACCGTTGGTGTGATAACTGCCAATGTCGAAGTCGACCACTGAAGCGCCAGCGTAACCATTGAGCCAGGTTGGCAGACCTTGTTCGTTGATGCTGACATAGTCGCCAAGCACAACGCGCAGCACCATACCGGGCCGCAAGTCGACATAAGCGCTGCCGGCGCGGGTCGAAAACGACAGGCCAAAATTGTAGTAGAGCTGCTCGTCAAAGGTTTGCGGCATCATCCGTGCGATCGCACTTTGTACGAGATAGATGCCGTAGGGGCTTGCCCCTGCAAGGCCCTCCTTGGGCTTTTCAAGCTTGGCCAGCAGCTGCACATAGTCGCTTTGCAACGTGGTGCGCACTGCTGTGGTGTCGAAGCTCCACACCGCCGCGTCTGTGGCGATGGTGAGCGTGTAAGGCAGTTCGGCATTGGCGAACGGCGCTACGGTGAACGGGCCAACGCTGATCGACTCGGAGCCCAACGCATCGGCGGTCAAACCAAGTTGGGGCAGGTAGAGCGTGATCTCCCGTGGGGGCGGATTGCTTATCGAGCTACCGAGGCTGGCCTGGGCAGACGCGGGATACACATAAGGTGTAGCGACCGTGGCAGGTTGCTGACTGAGGAAATAAGCCGGTACGAAGAGCGCCATCGCATTGGCGGCGAGCCCGGTCCCGTCGGCGCCCGCGGGCTGAACATAGACCGTATAGCGCTTACCCGGATCAGCGTTGAAGGCAAGGGCACCCGTTGTCCCGTTGACGGTAACGCTGGCGACAGGCGCAGCGTTCTCGTAAACCGACAGGACATGCGCATCCGCGCCACTGTGCGCGTGCCAGCGTGCGCGTACCGATTCGCCATCGTAGCGGGCGTCAATTAACATGTCGGCTGCGGTCGGGACGGATGCGGCGGCGCTAAAAGGGCCTATGACGACAACGCCATTGTCGGTACGCGTCGCTGCAATTTGGTAGCGAAGGCCGGCATTGATGCCTGCTGGGCGACTCAGCACATAGTGGGTTGTGCTGCTTGTCTGCGTGCTGCCATCAGAAAACTGCAGTGTATAGCTGACACCGGCGCCGATAGTCGACCAATTCAGTGTGGCCAGCTGTGTGGCCGGGTTGGTGGCCGCCGCAAGGCTGCGCGGTGTGGTAAGGATCGCAGTTGCTTGTTGGTTGGACGCCATTGTACGGTCCGCCACAACACGCAACGGTCCGAGCAATAGATCTACCATTGCCACGGCACTACCGTCTGCTGGAACAATAAGCTCGCGCAGTGACACGGCGCTGGCGGTGCCAGTGGTGATTGTGCCGAGCAGCAACACCTGATTGGCCCCTGCACCGGAGCCGTTGATGAGTCGGATCGCATAGCTCGGTGGTGGATCTGCGGGCAGGCCAGCCGCTACGTTCCAGGTCACGGCAAGCTGATCCTCGGTGGCCGTGAGCGTGCGCAATTGCGGCGTGACAAAGACCAGCGCCTGGGTGACTGACGGCGAGGTGCCGCCGCTGATGCCGGTCGCTTGAAGGGTCAGTGTTTGTGTCTGGCCTTGGGTGACCGTTGATTTGGCGATGCTCAGTACGGCAGCGGTGGCGCTTGTCGTCTGCGTGGCCAGCGACTTGCCATTTTGGAGGACGTTGACGGTATAGCTGATTACGTTCGAGGGGCTGTCTGGCAACGCTGCCCATTGGCAGGCAATCTGCCAGTTTTGAGGATTTTTCGGATCACTCTGGATCGTGGCTTCGATCAGGGTCGGTGCGATAGCCAGCAGCATTGCCGGTTGGCTACACGGCCCGCTGGTCTTGCCGTCGGCCGATTTACCGCGTGAGATCACCGAAAGGCCAACGGCCCCAGACGCTGCATAGGTGAAGCTCAATTTGCCACTGGATGCATTCACCGGGCCGACGAGCACGGTAGAGCCGCGCATTAACCAGCCCTCGCTGGAGGCGGCGCTGGTAGTGACATTGGCCTCGACGGCTGTGCCGTTGATGATGACGCCACTGACCGTTGGCGCCGCCGTGATCAGCGGGATTTTGAGCGGCGCTGCACCGATGGCGAATGCCTGTGTCTGCACACTGGCGCTAACGCCGGAGCTGTCGTTTATCTGCGCGGCGAACCTGGCTGAGGTCGGCCCACCTACATAAGGGGCGACCTCACTGGCATTGACCTGCAGCGAGATCACGCTGTTCTGAGGGCGTGGGGCATCCTGAACGTTGTCGAGTCCCCAGATGAGTAACAGGGTGCTGCCGTCATAGTCCGCCTGGGTGAGCGAAGCGGCGGCTTGCGGTACGGTCTGGGGGGCGCTGAACGGGCCCTGGCTAAATGGCGCAGCGAAACTACCCGCACCGCCGGGATTGACTGCTGGCACCAACGCCGTTGCATAGATGCGGAACGGCGCAGGATAGTCCGCGACTTTTACCGTAGCGGTGTTGCCCTCGACATTCGCGCTGCCAGCGAGTGCCCAGACACCCCCGGAGAAGCCATAGACCAGCAGTTGCGTGCCGACCTGGACGCTGCTCGCACCGTAGTCGAGCTGCGCTGTGACGCTTTGGCCATCGTATTGTGCACTCGCTACTGTGACGCGTGCGGCAGTCACCGGCGCGCTGGCCACTGCCTGGCTCCAGTCAATGCCCGCAGGCGAGGTGCCCGCGACCACCCAGATAAGGTCGACCATGTAGCTGATGGTGGCCGAAAGGGGGAAGGGTGGCTGAAACAACGCGTAAATTGGCGAAGTGCCTGCGCCCGACGTTGGCGAAACACCGATCACCATTGGATCGTTTGCCAGCCGCAGCCGGGTGACCAGCACCAAGTTGGGCGGCGTGCTTGGCAAGCTCGACTGCTTGACGTTGACAGTCAGCCCAGCGGTTGCGCGCCCTGGCGGCAGACTGGCATAGGGGCTGACATAGTAAATGCTTGAGATGATGTCGGCCGGGCTGGTCATGTGGATCCTCCCTGGAAGTGCACGCCTATGCCATGGGCACGCGTTGGCGACCATGGCAGCGTGGTTCAACTGATCAGAAGCGCCGGTCTGCGAACGCGGAGCGGCAATCGTTGTGCAGGCGTTTGTCCACCCGGGCCAGGATGGCGTCGAGGTCGTCGCGTCTGCGCAGCGTAAACGCGCGCATCGCCATGTGGTCACCACAGCCGATGCCATCTGCAAAGTAGAGCGCGGAGTCAGTCGGATAGTCGCGGGTCGCCATCTCGGCGTCACTGCCGATAGCCAGCGAGTAGCAAACGCCGTTATAGGCGATGGCCGAATGGCCGGTTATGGTTGCTGGGCCATCCTGGGTGAGGACCTGATCCCCTTGTGCGAGGTCGCAAATCTGACGAAACGAGCCGCTGGCCAAAGCAATCAGATGCGCACCGCTGGCGCTCAGGCTGTGTCCGTTGTCGGTATCTATACGGTAGACCGCGCTTGTGCCGCGGGCATCTGCGCTTGATTGGTGTGGCCCGTGCCTGGTTGCGCGCACCGCCCAGGTGCGGCCATCGGCACTCTTCACCCGGTGACTGTTGTTAACTTGCTCGATTGGCAAGGTGTCGCCGCTCTCGAGTGTGACCAGCGTGCCTTTAACCGCGCAATGCCACCAGAACAATAGATTCTCGATGGTCGTGCAATTGACCGAATGCGCCTCAGGCGAGTTCTTCGAACAGACATAGAAGGTCTGGTTCGGCTGGCCGCCCTGCATGGGGATGTCGAACATGAAGTAGAAATAGCTGATGATCTCAGACGTGAGTGAGGACATCTGATAAACCAGCGATTTGGTATTGGCGTAATAGGTGTTTGGTCCGTCGTAGGGGTATTGCCACGTCAGCACATTGGGCGGGCTACCTTGCTGTAAGCCTGCAACCAGCGCTGCGTCAGTGGTGTACTGCGTGGCGCGCTGGATCGTCCACGAGCCGCCGCTGCCGTCGTCGACAACGATATTGGTCATCAGGTTGTTGACGGTAACGCTGACAAGATCGGGCGTGCCCGACAATGCAACGCTGCCCACGAACGGGCAGGTGAGATAGGGCTTGTCCTGATTACCGGCGCCGGCGGGATTAAGGTACACATAGTCGCAATCGTTATTTTGATACCCGCTCATCCGCCCCACGCTGATCTCGATGGCCGTGTGGGCGCTCTTGCTGATAACCGGCTGCGTGACCGTGGCCTGAATGCCCTGGCCCATACTGGCTTCGGTCGACAGGGCGAAGAAGCGGGTGTTGCCGGCAGTGTCGGTGGCATGGCAGATGTGCAGCAGATGAAGCCCATCGGCGGGTGCTGCACTGGCGTGCGCGGCACGGGTCGGGCAGGTCAGAAAGCCGCTGTTGAGCGCCACGCTCTCGCCGCATGCCACGACCTTGCCCGAATCTTTGTCGAACGCCATCAACACGCCGCCTAGCATTAACAGCTCGCCGCTGGCGGAGGTCCAGACGGTCGCAGTCGCAGTGCCTTGAGCGGTTTTGCCTGCGTCGACCAGCATCAGCGTGGCGCTGGGTGGTTCACCAGCAGGTGCGTTGTTCAGGGCGTGGTAGAGCGCCGGATACTTGTTTTCAGTGAAGCCGCCGAGATTAAGGCCTAAGCGGATGGCTGCATGGTGTCGGGGGGCGCCGGGGCTCAGGGGGAGGGTGTCGCCCAACGGCAGCTGCTGCCGTAGATCATGCAAGGTGCTGAGTTCAACTGCCGACAAGCTCGGTAGTGCGTCCATGCCATCTTCTCCAACTAGATCTGACTAGTGTCGACGAAAGAGGCGCTCATGCGCCCGGTGCTCTCAAAACACAGCACTGCAAGTTGCCGCCCGGCCACGTTAGGAAAACAGATAACAACCCCAGGCTGAATCCAATATAGACGCAAAAACGGTGATGTGACGGCCTTGAAAAATTTAAGCCTACCATCGATATCGATGAACAGGATCTCTCAGGACAATCCGGGAGCAACACACTGGTGATCGGTTTCACGATCTGCGCTGCAGCCTTTCTGGGAACGGATTCTCCGCGGCGTCAATGTGGCTCTCAAAACGCCGTTCAAGGACGTCGGCAACGAACACGAAGGACATGGTCCGTTAAGAGAGTGGATGCTCGAAGCGAATTTTTCGAATCAGTGGCTTAGGCAGCTCATGAACATCTATGACATGACCTGTCATTTAACAAGTGGGCGATGTCAGATGTGAATAGCCCCGGGTTTCGTAGACGCTCGGTGACCGCTATTGGCCGATTTCTGCCGGTCAGGAAAGGCCGCTATCGACCCAAAGCGGACATCCATTTTTAATTGCAGGCTAGCGCTGCCATGCGGTCCGCGCGATACCGGCCCGGCAGCAAGCGCAATTCCGCCGCAGGCCCCCCAGAGCGCGACGGCGGAGCGGCGTCGGTCCGGATCTTGAAATGACACGCGGATCAGCGTCAATGAAGTGGGTATGAGCAGCGCGGCGCCCATGCCCTGGATCACACGCATCGAGATCAGGAACTTCATGCTGCTGGCTAAGCCGCAGCCGATGGAGGCGAGGGTAAAAATCGCGAAACCCGCCGCGAACACGGTTTTTGCACCCCACTTGTCACCCCATGCACCGCCCAGAATCAGCAAGGCAGAGAAGGGCAAGGCGTAACTGTTGATGACCCACTGCAAGCCAGTGAGGTCGGCGTTAAAAGCGGCTTTAAGCGCCCCCAGCCCGACGTTCACAACGCTGACATCGAGTTGCACGACGAGAAAGCCCAGGCAGGCAGCGATTAAAATGGCACGTAATGAAGCGGGTGATTGAGTCATGGTATTCGTGGTTCACAGCCTGTGGCAGTCATGGTTGTGAGTCGATTGACCCATGCACGTGCATGCCTGGAGTGAACTAGGGATGCACAGCGGCAGAGGCTTAAACGAACTGCAATACGTCGTTCACGGCTTTGCGCGGCTTTTGTGGCCAGTTGGCTGCGCCCGGGTAGCCAACGGTGATCAACATCACCGGTACTTCTTCATCAGAGAGACCAAACTCCTTGGCCACTGCGGACTGATCAAAACCGATCATGGGCGTCGAAACCAGGCCTTGGCCCTTGGCGGCCAACATTAGGGTCATCGCCGCGAGCGAGCCAGAGCGGATGGCCTCATCGCGCTGCAATTGATGGTTTTCCTGGTACATGCCTTGCGCCGCACCCACCCACATGTCGTAGATCGACTGGTCGATGATTCCGGCGTCCAGGGTCGGCTGCAAGGCTGCCGGCAGGGTTACATGCGGGTTCAGGGTACCGCAGACAATAAAGGTCACAGCGGCATCCATGACCTTTTGTTGGCCGAATGCCAATGGCAGTAGGCGCGCCTTGGCTTCGGTGCTGCGCACGGCCAGGAACTTCCAGTTTTGCAGGTTAAAGGCGGAGGGCGCGTGGGTGGCCAGGTTGACCAGTTCGGCGACCTGGGCGTCCGTCAACGAACGTTCGGTGTCGTAGCTGTTGGCGGAGATGCGTGACTTAATAACTTCAGCGATAACGGACATGGTGGTCTCTGTGCGGGATAGGTTTGCGCAGGACACGGTTGTCACTCTTGAACCTGCGCATTGTTTCAACTCAGCGGCTGAAACCGTCGAATGAGGTCATGTAAACGGCACCGAACGGGTCCAGGCGCTTGCGAATTTCGGCGTCGGGGGTGCCGTAGACCACGAGGCTGGTGATGGTGCACAGCTCCAGGAAACGTTGGCCGAACGGCGCGAATGTGGTGTCGACATGGCTGACCACGGCATCCACGTTATAACGCTCAAGGATGTGCACGGTGCTGTTGTCTTCATTGACACTGTATTCGTAAATCAGTGTGCCCGGTTCGGTTCGGGTGGCGGCAACGATGGTGGCGATCAGCGCCTTGAACTCAGGAAACTCTGCGGGTTTGACCGCAAGGGAGAACAGGCAGGAAATATGGAGGTGCATGTGGTGGTCTCCGGCAGATGGATGACAGAAACCTGCACGAGAGCATCACTGGATTCGGGCAATGCGTGCGGTGCAGGTCGCAGGTGTCAGGACTTTTCGGGTGCTTCCCCGAACAGCTTGCCGGCGCCTGCCCAATCCGATGCGGCTACGTCTTCGAAAATCACGTAGATATAATTGGCATCGGTACCGGTGTGTTTAACGATGCTTTCGGTGATATCGGCTGCAACAGCGGCTTTCTGCGCGTGTTCCTTACCTTCGAACCAGCTCACACGTACGACGGGCATGATGTATTCCTTCTAGGGCATTCATCTGGGAGAGGTGCGCGAAGTGCACCGTTGTCTTGCTGGAATCCATCGTACTGTTGAATGCTGTAGCGATAAATGGCCTAAAACTATAATCTGGGTAGATCTAAACTCTACAATAGAGCGGTCGGCATGGTACCCATCGATTCCTTCCAGGGCGTAATCACCTTCGTAGTGGCTGCACGCTCATCCAGTTTTACCCAGGCGGCTGAACGGTTGGGGGTGTCAAAATCTGCCGTTGGCAAAGCCATCGCACGTCTGGAGGAGCGTTTGGGCACGCAGTTGTTTCATCGCACTACCCGACGGATATCCTTGACTGCCGATGGCGAGGCCTACTTCGTGGCGTGTTCCACGGCCCTGGAAGAAATCGGCACCGCTGAAAGCGGGTTGGGCCCCGGTGGTGGAGAGCCTTCCGGACGCTTGCGCGTTGATGTGCCGGTTGCTTTCGGCCGCAGGGTTGTTGCGCCCTTGTTGTTCGAGATCGCCAACAAATACCCGGCGCTGCAATTGAACCTGACGTTTTCCGATCACCTGGTGGATCCATTCGAGGAAGGGATCGATTTGTTGGTACGGTTTGGTGAACTGCAGGACACCAGCGGCCTGGTGGCACGGCGCTTGACCCGCCAACGCTGGGCCATCTGTGCTTCCCCTGATTACCTGGCGCGCTTCGGCACCCCTAAAACCCTGGAAGAACTGGGTCAGCATCGTTGCATCGTCGGCCATCGACGCGGCCAACCGCTAACATGGCGCGTCACAGAGGCGGGGAAAACGGTGCGTTACGCGCCAACCTCAACTCATCAGATTGGCGATGGTGAGGTCATGATTCTTTCGGCGGTGGCAGGCGCCGGCTTATGCCAGATGCCACGCAGCCTGTTTCAGGACGATATAGAAGCGGGCAGGCTGGTAGAGGTGCTGCAAGCCTATGAGCCTGAAGCGGTGGATGTGCATGCAGTCTGGCCAAAGGTGTCGCACCTGAGACCCAAGGTACGGTATGTGGTCGATGAGCTGGTTAAGTTGTGTGCTCATTGGCAGTAAAGGGTGTGCATCTACTTAATCACTGAACAGATCAAACATCAGTTGTCGGAACCATTTGTTGGCGGGGTCCCTGTTGTATTTGCCGTGCCAGAACAAATTGATGGCGATTTCGGGCAAGGGTAACGGGACCGGCAGGGTGGTAAGGCCGAAGGGCTGCGCGCAACTGTTGGCGAAACGTTCTGGGACTGTTGCGATCAGGTCGGTGTTCTGCAGGATATGCCCGACTGCAACAAAGTGCGGCACTTCCAGGCGAATCTCGCGTTGCAGGCCAGCACGCTGCATATGTGTGTCGATTTCTCCGTGGCCTGTACTGGCGGCCACGATCCTGACGTGCCCGAACTCACAGAAACGCTCGCGGGTCATTGGCTGCTGTGTAAGTGGATGGTCTTTTCTGCACAAGCACACATAGCGGTGGTGAAACAGACGCCGTTGGTAGAAGCCTGCTTGCAGGTCAGGCAGCAAGCCAACGGCCAGATCCACTTCGCCACTGGCCAGGCTTTCGGAAAGTTGAGCATTGCTTCGCAGCGTGCTCACCGATATTCCGGGGGCCAGTTTGAGCAGCGCGTCGATTAATTTCGGGACGAAATAAATTTCCCCTATATCAGTCATCGCTACCACGAAGCGTTTTTTGCTGGTCGCAGGATCGAACTCATCGTGGCGGTTGATTGCACCGTGCAGCAAACCTATCGCCTGGAATACCGGCTCAGCCAGATGCGCGGCAAAGGGGGTAGGCTGCATGCCCTTGGGGGTACGCACGAACAACTCATCGTTGAACGTGATGCGCAGACGCTTCAACGCGTTGCTGACGGCCGGTTGAGTCAGCCCAAGGCTATCAGCCGCTACTGAGACGCTTCGGTCTACCAGCAATTGGTTGAAGATCACCAGAAGGTTCAGGTCCAGCTCACGCAGATTCATCTTGGATTCTCTCGGTCAGGCATGCGGGTTAAACCATTTAGTATTCACACTGGTGATAGTTTGTATGGAGGGAAGGCCATTTATCAATGGTTTGTGAATAGTCATGATCAGGCTATTCCAAAAACAACCATAAGGCTTTCCCATGACTAGCCCTCATTCTGTCTTGCAAGTGGGCATCGTCGGCGGAGGTATCGCTGGCGTAGCCTTGGCACTTGATCTCTGCCGTCACCCGCACCTCGAAGTGACGCTATTTGAAGCAGCACCAGCCTTCGGTGAAGTCGGTGCCGGTGTATCGTTCGGTGCAAACGCCGTGCGTGCCATCGAAGGCCTGGGGATCGGCACACCCTATGAGCGCATTGCTGACCGTACCCCGCAACCCTGGCAAGACATCTGGTTTGAATGGCGCCGCGGCGTGGATGCAGGCTACCTCGGCGCCAGTGTCGCCGATGGCGTAGGTCAATCGTCTGTGCACCGCGCCGATTTCCTTGATGCGTTGGCGCAGCAATTACCAGCTGGAGTTGCTAGTTTCGACAAGCGCGCCAACAGCGTCCGTGAGACGGGAGACAGAGTCAGCGTTCAATTCACCGATGGCACGGGCTACGAATGTGACCTGCTGATCGCTGCAGACGGTATCAAATCATCTCTGCGCGACTATGTACTGCAGGGGCTGGGCCTGCCTTTGGTCGCTCCTCGATTCAGTGGTACCTGCGCCTACCGTGGCATGATCGACAGTGAGCAACTGCGCGAGGCGTATCGCGCTGCGGGTGTCGATGAGCATCTGATCAATGTCCCGCAAATGTATCTGGGTCTCGACGCCCATATCCTCACGTTCCCGGTCAAGCAAGGCCGGTTGATTAACGTAGTGGCCTTCGTTTCCGATCGCTCCGAGGCCAACCCCGTGTGGCCACAAGACACTCCCTGGGTCAAAAGCACCAGCCAGGCGCAAATGCTGCAAGCTTTCGCGCACTGGGGCGATGCCGTACGCGTATTGCTCGAATGCATCCCCGCGCCGACGTTATGGGCACTTCATGAACTGGATGAACTTGCAGGCTACACCCATGGCCGTGTCGGGCTGATCGGTGATGCGGCCCACGCCATGCTGCCCCATCAAGGTGCCGGGGCTGGCCAAGGACTTGAAGATGCCTGGCTGCTTGCGCGCTTGCTGGGCGACCCGCGAGTACTTGATAGCGATCCCCAAAACGTCTTGCAGGTGTATGACGAAATTCGGCGGCCCCGCGCCTGCCGTGTGCAACGAACGTCCTGGGAAGCGGGTGAGCTTTACGAATTCCGGGACCCTAAAGTCGAAGACCAGGAGTCCCTGTTGTCGACCACCCTGGCCAGCCGTTTCGATTGGCTATGGAACCACGATATGCAATCGGACCTCGCACAGGCTCGTACTCGGCTCGGTTGGGCTGAGGCTGTTTGAAGTCCATACAGCGCCAACGCCCATTGTCTGGCGCGCTAAACCCAAAATAAAAAGACAGGTAAAAAAACCATGACCGTCAGCATTTCCAATACCCCCGACATGCTTGAATTTTTCCGAGATGCAGCCGGGCTGAAAAACGCCGCCGGCAACCCACGCAACAAGCGCATCGTGCTGCGTATTCTGCAAGAGACCGCCAAGGTCATTGAAGAGCTGGATATCACTGATGATGAGTTCTGGGCAGGGGTTGAATACATCAACCGACTCGGTAAAAGTAACGAAGCAGGGTTGCTTGCGGCAGGCCTGGGCGTTGAGCATTTCCTCGATCTGCTCAACGATGCGAAGCAAGCTGAGGCAGGCCGTATCGGAGGCACACCGCGCACGATTGAAGGCCCTCTCTATGTAGCAGGTGCGCCTCTGCGCGAGGGCTTTGCGCGGATGGACGATGGCTCGGAAGACGGTATTGCCACACCATTTTTTGTTGAAGGGCAGATTTTGAATCTGCAAGGCCAGCCTATCGCGGGAGCCCTTGTCGATTTGTGGCAAGCGGATAGCAAAGGTAACTACTCGCACTTCGACAAGAGCCAGTCCGAGTTCAACCTGCGCCGGCGCATCGTGACCGACGCTGACGGGCGTTATCGGGTCAGGAGCATCGTCCCCTCGGGCTACGGCTGCAACCCCCAGGGCCCGACCCAGGAATGCCTTAATCACTTGGGGCGCCATGGTCAGCGACCTGCGCATATTCACTTTTTCCTGTCCGCCCCCGGTTACGAGCACCTCACTACCCAGATCAATCTGTCCAACGACAAGTACCTCTGGGATGACTTTGCCTACGCCACACGTGAAGGTTTGATCGGCGAAGTGCAGTTCATTGATGACCAGGCGCTAGCCACTGCCCATGACGTGCCAGGACGTTTTGCGAAAATGACATTTGATTTTCAGCTGCGCCCGGCCGCCAGCCTTGAAGTGCAAAAGCGGAGCAATCGCCCGCGTGCGCTGCAAACTGCGTAAGTCAAAACAGTCCAACCTCAACATTAAAGAGGATATGCAGATGTCCCAAAGCACCCTTGCACCCATTCAAGTCAAAGTTGCCGTATTGCGTGAAGCCGGTAGTAAGCTGCAGCTCGAACGTGCAGAACTGGGCGTTCCGCGTGCCGATGAAGTGCGCGTCCGTATAGTCGCTACAGGTGTTTGCCACACTGACATGGTCGTGCGCGATCAACTTTTCCCAACGCCACTGCCGATCGTGCTGGGCCACGAAGGTTCGGGGGTTGTTGAGTCGGTAGGGGCTGCGGTGACAACTATCGCACCAGGTGATCATGTGGTCATGACCTACATGTCGTGTGGTTTGTGCATGCCTTGTGAAACCGGGCACCCCGCGCATTGTTCTCACATGCACCCTCTGAACTTCGGCGGCGGGCGTCTGGATGGCAGTACCTCGACCTGCAGCTGCGACAACGCTGCGCCGATCCATGACCACTTCTTTGGCCAGTCTTCTTTCTCAACCTACGTGATCGCCAACGAGCGCAGCGTGGTGAAAGTATCGAAAAAAGCGCCTTTGGAGTTGCTGGGGCCGCTGGGTTGCGGCATTCAGACCGGTGCGGGCTCAGTGCTCAAGGCGCTGCAGGTTGAGGCAGGCGCCAGCTTTGCCGCGTTTGGCGCCGGCGCGGTAGGCTTGGCGGCGGTAATGGCGGCCAAGGTTGCGGGTGCTACCACCATTATTGCCGTCGATGTGACACCCAGTCGCCTGAGCCTTGCGCTTGAAGTGGGCGCCACCCACGTGATCAACAGCCGCGAAGAAGACCCGGTCCAGCGCATACGTGAAATCACCGGCGGCGGCGTGAACTACAGCCTCGAATGCTCCGGTCGCGCAGAAGTGCTGCGTCAGGCCATCGATGCGCTAACCACTCTGGGTACTTGCGGAATCGTAGGTGCAACCAAGATGGGTACGGAAGTGGCATTCAACATCAACGATGTGATGATTCCCGGCAAGCGAATCATGGGCATTGTCCAGGGCGACGTGGTCGCCAACGCATTTATCCCCACGCTGGTCGACCTGCACCTGCAAGGCCGCTTCCCCTTCGACAAACTGTGCCGGTTCTATACCTTTGACCAGGTCAACGAAGCGATGGCCGACAGCGAAAGCGGCATCACGATCAAACCGATTCTGCGCATGCCGGCCGCGGCAGACCTGGCGTGATTTCTCAGGCTCACCAAAGGATCTATTGATGAATGTTCAACTCGTAATCGACAACGTCGCGCAGGCGGCGTCGAACGGTAAAACCTACCAGCGCATCGATCCGATCAGCGGCAAGGTCGTCACCACAGGTGCCGCCTGCAGCGTGGAAGATGCGCGCCGGGTTGCCGCTTCTTCCCAGCAGGCATTCAAAACGTGGTCGAAGGTCGGCCCAACCGAGCGTCGCCGGCTGCTGTTAGCCGCTGCTGATGCACTAGAAGGCAAGATGGAGCTTTTTTGCACTGTAATGGCCGAGGAAATCGGCGCGTCGCGTTTGTGGTCACAATTCAACGTGGGCGCTTCGGCCAACCTGTTGCGCGAAGCGGCTGCTCTCACAACGCAAATCAAAGGCGAAACGCTGGCAACCGATAAACCGGGCACTTTATCCGTGACACTGCGCCAGCCCGCAGGCACGGTGTTGAGCATCGCGCCCTGGAACGGCCCGGTGATCCTTGGCACTCGCTCTATTGCCTACCCGTTGGCATGCGGTAACACGGTGATCTTCAAAGGTTCGGAGAACAGCCCGCGTACTCATGAACTGCTAGCCCAGGCCTTCTATGACGCAGGTTTCCCGGCGGGCGTGGTGAATTTCATAATTTCTGCTCCTGAAGACGCAGGTGCCGTCACCGAAGTGCTGATCGCCCACGATACGGTACGCCGGGTGAATTTTACCGGTTCGACCAACGTCGGCCGAATGATTGCTCAGACCTGCGCTAAACATCTCAAACGTTGCTTGCTGGAACTGGGCGGCAAAGCGCCGTTTATTGTGCTGGAAGATGCCGATTTGGATGGCGCAGTCAATGCAGCGGTATTCGGGGCTTTTCTGTACCAGGGGCAAATCTGCATGTCGACCGAACGGTTTGTGGTCGATGAGGCCGTTGCCGATACGTTTGTCGCCAAGTTTGCCGAGCGTATTCGCGGTCTCGAGCAAGGTAGTCCTGTAACTAACCCTGCCAGCGTCGTGGGCCCGATGATCGCCCAAGGATCGGTCCAGCGCATCAATCAGATGCTCGATGATGCGATTGGCAAAGGCGCCACGATAGTGGCTGGCGGGTTGGCAGAGCATGCGCAGATGGCGCCGACGCTGGTTGATCGCGTAACTTCGGCGATGGACATCTACGATGAGGAAACCTTCGGGCCCGTTACCACGGTCGTCCGTGTAACAGGCGCCGAGCACGCGTTAGAAGTCGCCAATGACACGGCATTCGGGCTGTCCTCGGCAATCTTTAGCCGTAACGTCAGCCTTGCCCTCGACTTGGCCAGCCGCCTAGATGCCGGTTGCGTGCACATTAACGGGGCTACCGTGCAAAACGAACCACAAGCACCTTACGGTGGCATGAAAAACAGTGGCTATGGCCGTTTTGACGGTAGCGCGGTGATCGAAGAGTTCACTGAAGTGAAATGGGTCACGGTTGAGCCTTCCGACCAACCCTATCCGTTCTAACGCCACAGCATAAGGGCCGGCTCTAGGCAGCCGGCTATTACCACGCCTGAATAGATCACGGCACCCCGGGTGTCGCACCGGTTGCTGCCTGCGAATTCTCCACGCACGAATGGTTGCCACAATGAATAATAAAAAAACCGTTGCCGCTGTAAATGTCCTGTCCAACATTCCTGCTTTGACTGCTATTTGCTCGTTGGCATTTTTTCTGCCCGCCGCCCAGGCCACCGAGGGAGGTGGATCGTCCTACCCGATGGGCGCTGACAATTACATGACCGGGGCCATGCCGCCGCCTGGTTTCTACGCGCAGATGTTTGCAGAGCGTTATCGTGCTGATCGGCTCCTGGATAATCGGGGCAAGTCAGCGCTCGATGATTTTCACCTGAGCGCCGATGTAATTGCACCAAGGCTGATCTGGGTAACCGAGCAAAAGGTCCTAGATGGGGCGCTGGCGTTTCACCTCAACGTGCCCTTGGTCGACCTGCGGGTGGACGTGAACGGTCAGCACCAGAAGAAAACGGGGATGGGAGACATCATCTTCGGCCCGGCGCTGGGTTATCATTACAGTGATAAATTGCATGCCATTTACGCGCTGGACATCTTCGCCCCCACCGGCCGTTATGGCCGCGGTGACCTAGCCAACATAGGCCGTAATTATTGGGCATTTGAACCAGTGGCTGCGTTTTCATATGTCGATCCGGTGGGTATGAACGCTGATATCAAGATCATGTATGACTTCAACCTGCGTAACAGCGCTACCGACTATCGCTCTGGCCAGGAGTTGCATGCCGACTATTCACTGGGTTGGGGCTTGGGCAATGGCTGGGTCATCGGCGTAGGCGGCTACATCTACCGTCAAACCACGGACGATCGTCAAGACGGTGACCGTGTTGCGGACAATAAGGGACGTGCAGTTGCCATCGGGCCATCGGTCAAATACGCCAGTGATTCCGGTTGGTTCGTCACCGCAAAGTGGCAGAAAGAGAGCCAGGTTCGCAATCGTCCGGAAGGGGAGGCTTACTGGGTCAAGGTGACCATTCCTCTTTAGCCGAAAGGAATTCCTTCTACAGGAGCGTCTGCCCGAATCCAGAAATGCCCTCACTTGAAGGTTTTCTGTATCACGCAAACCCCCAACGCCATGCTGGCGACCACGATAACCGCCCAGAAGTACTCCATGCTGGCAACCAGTGTTGCCTGCTGGTGCAGGTTTTGGGCGATTGTCGCGACCGAGATCTGGTTGGCATGGGCAGCACCTAGAACGGGAGTCAGTGCCTAGGCTAAACGCTGCGTACTTTCTTGGTACAGCGGATCGCCAGCGTTAAAAGCCCATTGAGGTTGTTGTATTGCAGCGTAGTACGCCATTGCAGGAATAGGGTTGCGATCGTAGTGCCGATGGTCATAGCGATCTGAGCAAGCATACTTTTGATCTGGTAGGCATGGGCGAACAAGGTGTCGTGGTGGGAGACATCGCGAAATGTCTGCATCGCTGCGGTGGCGAGAACCAACATTATAAAGCAGCCATTTAGAACCAAGGCGGGCAGGATGTTGGTCCACATATCCACCAGGTTTCGGAGGGCCAAGCAGCTGGCGACAGTGTGATCCCGCTGTGAGACAGGGTTTCACTGGCACACCCTAGTGGCTGCAGGTGGGACTGAGGCTTCAAGTCACTGTAGGAGCATCCGGAGAGCAGGGCCGCGAGCACTAATGAAAGAAACATCCAAAATGGGGTAGGAAACCTGAGTTTGGATGTTTAGTACCCAAAAAATTGGATGTTTACTTCCGGGTGCTGTCACGAAGCGAACTCGCCATTGGGACGAACCCAGACCCAGATACGTGATTTAACATAATATACATTATGCGAACTATCGTATTGGTGCCTCAGGGTCAGTGGAGGTCAGATTTCAAGGCTGGAAATTCCTCTCTCGAACGATCCCCGCATTTCGATGCCTGCAACAATGCCCAGACGCGCTCTAATTGCTGGCTTTGCATTAAGCTTGTCGGCCAACACCACAATGGAATGACAAATGATCAGAGCATTTGAACTACACGACATGGAACCTGTTGTGGAAATCTGGCTGAGCGCATCGATCAAGGCTCATGACTTTATCGACGCGGCTTACTGGCAATCCCATACAGCAACGATGCGTGATGTTTACATCCCGGCATCTGAGACCTATGTGTTTGAAGACCAATCCAGCGTCCAGGGGTTTTGCTCCTTGCTGGGCAATCAACTAGCCGCGCTGTTTGTTGACCCGGCTCATCAAGGCAAAGGCCTGGGCAAACAGTTGCTTGAGCATGCGAAAAACCTTCGTGGCGAGTTGAGCCTTGCGGTTTACAAAGAGAATGCGCCCAGCCTGGCCTTTTATCGCTCACAGGGTTTTGATGTGGTCCGCGAGCAAATTGACGAGCAGACAGGTCATGCTGAATACCTGATGGCGTACCGCACATGATCCTCCCACAGCCTTTGCTGACAGCTATCGAGAGCCTGTATTTGAACGCAGCCTTAGCGCATCCGGTTGATTACTCGGTAGACAGTGAAGCCCGGGAATATGGCGGTTTGCGCTTTACTCTTGCAGGTCGCAAGGTTGTCTTCAGGGTAGCCAAAGTGACGCCAACCAAGGTCGGCCAGTTCGTCACCCTGTGGAAACGACCTTGCCCAGGCGGCGAAATTGCACCACTGGATAGCGCGGATGACATCGATTTCGTGGTGGTTCATGTGTCTACTGAAGGACGCTGCGGACAGTTCGTTTTTGATCGTGAGACCTTGTTGTCGCGCGGTGTGTTTGCCATCAATGGTCGCGGCGGCAAACGCGCATTTCGTGTTTATCCGCCCTGGAGCCAGCCTGTAGCACGTCAGGCCGTGCAGTCTCAAAGATGGCAAACCGAGTGTTTTGTCGCGGTTTCTCCCTTTGAACCGGCCTCAATAGTACGTATTCGCGGCCTTTTCAACTGCGTGTAGTCTTAGGCTTATATATGCATTTTAGATATAACTAAACTAAAGAACTATTTAGTATAGTTATAATAATGACCCTTGGCATCAGGTTCGGCAGCCCTTTCCCCTTGCTGTCCGACGGCTCCATCTGGAACCCCGGTGCACCAAAGCCTGGCGATTTACGCCCCCAACGCGGCCGCCACTCCAGATACTTCCATGCCTTCCACCGCAGGCTGCGCCAATGCCTGAGCGCATTTCTCTCGCTTAACGCACCGGGCGCGCTGTACCTGCTGCCTGTGCTCCAGTTGCGTAACTGCTGCACGCTGCGCCGCCAGTGCTTCGCGCATCCGGGCATCGATGATGCCTGCGATGCATGGCCATCAACCTCTGCCCCGCCGCTACCTGCATCCCCGGCTCCCGCGAGAGAGGCGCCGAGGTCAGGATCGGAAAGCGCTCGCCACTGGCTTGCTGCGGTTTGCGCGGACAATTTGTCGCAGGGCGTGTTTTTTTGTTAAAGTTACGGAACTAACCGTTTAGTACATAGCTATCTATGACTTCTGCCGGTTGTCTCGCCCTGCTCCATAAGGCACCAGGCGCTGCAAAGGCTTCCCCAGCCACTCTGTAATGGAAACAGCTATACCTAATAGGCTGCTCCCACCTCAATCGCTCATGCATCAGTAGGGTCATGCACCATGAATAATTCTCAACCTTCGGCCTCCGTGAGCCGCTGGCCCGTTTGGGTCGCAGCCCTCGGCGTGCTGGTTTTCGGATTGCTGTTCGTCGCCGGCGGCGGCTATCTCGCCACCCTTGGTGGCAGCCTGTATTTCCTGCTGGCCGGTCTCGGAATGATTGCCGCGTCGGTATTAATGTTCAAACAACGCCTTTCAGGCGTCTGGCTGTTCGCTGCCGTGATGGTTGCGTCGATTGTCTGGGCCCTGCTGGATGCCGGGCTGGTGTTCTGGCCGCTGGTTTCGCGCCTGTTCGCCCTGGCCGTGCTGAGCCTGGTGGTGGCGCTGGCTTACCCTTCTCTGCGCAAGGCCAACGGCCTGAGCGGGAACGGGGGTTACGCGCTGGGCGCGTTGCTGGCTGTGGCCATCGCTGGCGGTTTCTGGGGCATGTTTCTACCCCACGCCACGGTGTCGGCTACCGGCGACGGCCCGGGCCTGACCAAGGTCGACCCGGCCAATGCCCAGAAAGACTGGGCACACTACGGTAATGACGAAGGTGGCAGCCGCTTTGCCGCACTGGACCAGATCAACCGCAGTAACGTTGCCGATCTGGTACCCGCCTGGACTTACCAGACCGGCGACGTGGCGATCAGCGACGGCAATGGCGCAGAAGACCAGCTGACCCCGTTGCAAGTGGGCGACAAGGTGTTTATCTGCACCCCGCACAACAACCTCATCGCTCTGGATGCCGATACCGGTAAAGAGCTGTGGAAGAACAACATCGATGCCAAATCGGCTGTCTGGCAACGTTGCCGGGGCCTGGCGTACTTCGATGCCAGCGCACCGGTTGCCCAGCCGACTGATGGCAGCACCCCTGCCGTGCCAGTGGCTGTTGCCCCCGGCGCTGCCTGCCAGCGTCGCCTGCTCACCAACACCATCGATGCGCGCCTGATCGCGGTGGATGCTGACACCGGCAAGTTCTGCCAGGACTTCGGCACCAATGGCCAGGTTGATCTGAAAGCCGGTCTGGGCAATGTGCCTGACTCCTTTTACCAGCTGTCGTCGGCACCGTTGATGGCAGGTACCACAGTGGTGGTTGGCGGCCGGGTTGCCGATAACGTGCAAACCGACATGCCTGGCGGCGTGATCCGCGGCTTTGACGTAATCACCGGCGCCATGCGCTGGGCGTTCGACCCTGGCAATCCGCAAGACAAACAGGCTCCGGCAGAGGGTCAGACCTACGTTCGCAGCACGCCCAACAGCTGGGCGCCGATGTCCTATGACCCGCTGATGAACACCATCTTCTTGCCGATGGGCAGTTCGTCCACCGACATCTACGGTGTTGAACGCACGGCTCTGGACCACAAGTACGGCGCTTCGGTGCTGGCACTCAACGCCTCGACCGGTGATGAAAAGTGGGTCTATCAGACCGTTCATAACGATCTGTGGGACTTCGACTTGCCCATGCAGCCGACCCTGATCGACTTTGCCAAGCCTGACGGCAGCAAGGTCCCGGCGCTGGTGATCGGCACCAAGGCCGGCCAGATTTTTGTTCTGGATCGCCACACCGGCCAGCCACTGACCAAAGTTGAAGAAGTAGCGGTCAAAGCCTCCAACATTCCGAACGAGCCCTACTCGCTGACCCAGCCGAAATCGGTGGGCATGCCGCAGATTGGTGCGCAAAAACTGACTGAGTCGGACATGTGGGGCGCAACCCCGTTCGATCAGATGCTGTGCCGCATTTCGTTCAAGAAAATGCGTTACGACGGCCTGTTTACCGCACCTGGTACCGATGTGTCGCTGAGCTTCCCGGGCTCACTGGGGGGCATGAACTGGGGCGGTCTGTCGACTGATCCGGTGCACGGCTTTATTTTCGTCAACGACATGCGTCTGGGCCTGTGGATCCAGATGGTGCCGCAGAAAAAAGAAGCGGTGGCCAACTCCGGCGGCGAAGCACTGAATACCGGCATGGGCGCAGTACCGCTCAAAGGCACGCCGTATGCAGTGAACAAGAACCGCTTCCTGTCCATCGCCGGCATCCCTTGCCAGGCTCCGCCGTTCGGCACCCTGACTGCCATCGACATGAAGACCCAGAAAATTGCCTGGCAAGTACCGGTCGGCACTGTTCAGGACACTGGCCCGCTGGGGGTCAAGATGCACCTGCCATTGCCAATCGGCATGCCTACCCTGGGCGGTACGCTGTCCACCCAGGGCGGTCTGATTTTCATCGCGGGGACTCAGGACTATTACCTGCGCGCCTTCAACTCGGCCAATGGTGAAGAGGCCTGGAAGGCCCGCTTGCCAGTCGGCAGCCAGGGCGGCCCGATGACCTTTGTGTCGCCTAAAACCGGCAAGCAGTACGTTGTCATCACCGCCAGTGGCGCACGCCAGTCAGCCGATCGCGGTGACTACGTGATCGCTTACGCGTTGCCTGACAAAGAGTAAAACAGCCCTGTAGGGGCGCGCTTGCCCGCGAGTCTTTCGCAACAGCGAAGAACTCGCGAGCAAGTTCGCTCCTACAGATTACGCTTTGCTAAGCAGCACCCTGGTCACCCGCCGCTCTTCAACCTCCATCACCCTCAGGTTCCACCCTTCCCAGGTCAGGCTGTCGCCAATCACAGGCAGACGGTCCAGCAAACTCATGACCATTCCAGCCAGTGTTTGATAGTCATCCGTGGCCTTGGCCGGGAAACCGGTGTGCAGGGCTATCTGACTCAGATTCAAGGCGCCGCTCACTAAGTAACCATCCCCTTGGACCACAATGTTCGGGCCTTCGATTTCACTGGCGTCAGGCAACTCGCCGGCAATCGATTCCAGAATATCGGTCATGGTCAGCAGGCCGGTGAAGTCACCGAACTCGTTGATCACGAAAGCGATGTGGGTGGACT
The DNA here is from genome assembly GCF_009910445.1 of Pseudomonas sp. 9.1(2019). NCBI lineage: Bacteria > Pseudomonadati > Pseudomonadota > Gammaproteobacteria > Pseudomonadales > Pseudomonadaceae > Pseudomonas > Pseudomonas sp. 9.1(2019). The sequence continues at coordinate 392,214 of NZ_VBWF01000010.1, forward strand.
CTTTGCGCATCTGCTCCAGAGCATTGAGGATCGAGAAACTGTCCAGCAAGTTGATGGTCTTGCGGGCCATGGCTTCCAGATCGGGTTGATGGCCGGCCAACAACTCTTTCAACAGCTCCTTCTTGTGCACAAAGCCCAATGGCTCATCGATGCGGCCTGCCCTGATCACCGGCAACCTGGAGTAGGACGAATGCATCAGTTTTGCGCGAATGCTCTCGGCCGAATCTGCCAGATCGATGTGATCAATCTCCGTGCGCGGGGTCATGACTGTGCGTATGGGCCGCTCCGCCAGTTGCAGAACACCACTGATCATGACCCGCTCGCGACGGTGGAACACCTCTTCGCTGGCGCCGCCTTCCAGCATGTCCGCAATTTCCTCACCGACTTCGTCGGCACTCAGGGTACGCCCGCCCAGCAAACGCATCACGGCATGGGCGGTGCGCTCACGCATCGGGCGCACACCTTGCAGGCTGCGTTTACGTTGCGCGCGGGCAATCTGGTTGAAGACCTCGATCAAGATCGAGAAGCCGATGGCAGCGTACAGATAGCCCTTGGGAATGTGGAAGCCCAGGCCTTCAGCGGTAAGGCTGAAACCGATCATCATCAAAAAGCCCAGACACAGCATGATCACGGTCGGGTGACTGTTGACGAAGCGGGTCAGCGGCTTGCTGGCAATGATCATCAGGCCAATGGAGATCACCACCGCGATCATCATCACGGACAAATGCTCGACCATGCCCACCGCGGTAATCACCGCATCCAGCGAGAACACCGCGTCCAGCACCACAATCTGCGCCACGATCGGCCAGAACATGGCATACACAGCGTTGGATGAACGCTCTGCGACATGCCCCTCGAGCCGTTCATGCAGCTCCATGGTGGCTTTGAACAACAGGAACAGACCACCGAACAGCATGATCAGGTCGCGCCCCGAAAAGGATTTTTCAAACACTTCGAACAGGGGCTCGGTCAGCGTCACCATCCACGAGATGCTGGCCAGCAGGCCCAGGCGCATCAATAGCGCCAGGGTCAGACCAATGACCCGGGCGCGGTCGCGCTGCTCGGGCGGCAACTTGTCCGCCAGGATGGCAATAAACACCAGGTTGTCGATGCCTAGCACCAACTCCAGCACAATCAAGGTCAGCAGGCCTAGCCAGGCCGTAGGATCAGCAATCCATTCCATAATGCTTACGCGCGCTCTTGAGGGGTTGGGGATGATGAGAATGCTGCGCCCGGGTCGATCCTCTGGCAGGCAGTGGCCACAGGAAATTCAGCACAGACAGGCAAGCGCAAGACACGGGATGTACCGGTCAGGCTGGAAACGCTGGAGAGATGAGATAAACGATCAGCAACAGAGGCTGAAAACAAACGGGTTGCTGACAGAAAGCAGCAACTGGGAGGCTCCATCAGGGTGTTCATATAAACCTTTAGTAAATTGGGGATGCAATCCTACAGCGCAATCAGAGTTTTCTGAGCAACAGACTTATTACAAAATTTGACTGAGCTATCAAGAGCGGCCGACGTCGGCAGCAAGGTCTAAAGTAGTTCGCCAATACCATCGCAACGGATAAATCAATTATGAGCGTTCTGGTTCGAGCTGCCCGTGCCGAAGATGCAGCGGCCATCAGCAAGGTGGTGATCGCTGCACTTCGCCAGTCCAATGCCCTGGACTACCCGCCCGACGTCATCGCCCGGGTGGAGCAAAGCTTTGCGGCCCCACAGATCCTGGGCTTGATCATCCAGCGTCAAGTCTATGTGGCAATTCTTGATGGGGCCGTGGTCGCAACGGCAAGCCTGGACCAGCAGGTAATTCGCAGTGTATTCGTCGCTCCCGGCCACCAGGGCACGGGAATCGGCAAGCAGCTTATGGCCAGAATCGAATCCGTTGCAGGGCAGCACGGCCTGCAAGAGTTAAGGGTGCCCTCTTCGATCACCGCCGAAGGTTTTTACGCCCGCCTGGGTTTTGAAAAAATCCGCGACGAATTCCACGGTGCCGAACGCACCGTCATCATGCTCAAGCACCTGGCACCCTAGCCTGTTGCGCCTGCTCCGCGAACCACTGCAGCACCCGGGAACAGGCCGGGTGTCCGGCCGCCAGGGGCTGTGGGCACAACGAGTAATTGCCGCCGGTTTTCAATGGCTCGCCAAACGGAATCACCAGCACCCCGCGCTGGATCGACTCATCGGCCAGGGTCATGTCCGTCACTGCGACCCCAAGCCCCCGGGCCGCAGCATCCAGTGCCAGCTCATCGAGGTTGAACGGGATGTGACGATAGCTCTCCAGGGGGTTGCCGTGATTGGCTGACAGCCAGTCGATCCACGCCTGCTTGTCGGCCGAACGGTGCAGCAACGGGAAACCTGCCAGGTCATCCATTGACGTCAGCGGCCCCAGATCCGGGGAGCAAACCGGCACCAGTGCCTCATCGAACAGCACCAGACAGGCCGGGTCAGCGCGGGGCTCCGGCAGATAGAGGATGTAGGCATCACTGTCGCTGGCGGGCTCAACGATCTCGGTGGCAACGGTTTCGATCGACAGGGCTATGTCCGGATGCTGCAGGTAGAAGTCACTGAGCTTGGGCAGTAACCAGCGCACGGCCAGGGAGACGTGCATGCGGATACGAAACGGACGCTTTTGCGGTGAAAGCCGGTCTTCCAGCGCCCGCAACTGCGCAAGAATGGTGCGCGCGCTGCCCAGCACCTCTTCGCCTTCAGCCGTCAGGTGCACGCTGCGACTGTTTCTGGCGAACAGCGGTACACCGAAATGCCCTTCCAGTTGCTGGATCTTGCGACTGACTGCGCTCTGGGTCAGACACAGCGCCTGCGCCGCTAGGGTGAAGCTGCCCGAATCGGCAACTGCAACCAGCGCCTGCAGGCCCTGTAGAGACGGTACGTGGCTAATTGTATCCATGCTTTTTTGGAATCGATCAATGAATTTATAACGTTGGTTATATCACCCTGTTCGTCATAAATTCCAGCTATAGAGGGCGCCACCTGATATCAGCCATGCGATTTGCGCATGTATTCACCCAAGCAGGAGGCGCCGCAACCGTTGAATGAGGTGTTACGTGAAAAATCAATGTGGCTGGATTGCCCTGGCAGGAACCTCCCCGGGCCGCGATCACCTCAAGGGGCCGGAAAAAGCTGACTGGCTGATTATTGGCGCCGGTATCACCGGGCTCAGTGCCGCCCATTCCCTGGCAGAAATGTACCCTGAGGCGCGTATCGTCGTGGTCGATCGGCAGCGCGCAGCCCAGGGGGCCTCAGCGCGCAACTCCGGCTACGCGGTGTCCCACGAAAACCCCGGCGATGATGAGCTGATCGGCCACAGCGGCTTCGCCGGTTTTGAGGTCGACTCTGCAATCGGCTGCGCCGCCGGCGAAGAAGTACGCAAGCGCATCAGCCGCCACGGCATTGAGTGCGAATACCGCGATTCGGGTTACTACTTCGCGGTCAATGATCCCGCCAAGCTGACCCACATCGAAGCCAAGCTCAAAACCCTCAGTGCCGTGGGGGCCTCGGCACAGTTTCTGGAGGGCGGACAACTCGCCCAAAAACTGGGGACCCGTCACTATCGAGCGGCGATCTGGTGCGGTAATGGCAACGCTCTGCTGCAGCCGGCGAAGTACGTCAAAGGCCTGCTGGATGCTCTGCCAGCCAATGTCAGCGTATTCGAGAACACCGAGATCAGCGGCCTCGAACCCGTGCGCGGCGGCGTGCGTGCCATTGGCACCCAAGGCAGCATCGAGGCCGGACAGGTTCTGGTGTGCCTCAACGCTTTCATTCCGCGCGCCGGGATCGACAACAGCGCCACCTTCCCCATGGAACTCAGCGCCAGCCTGACCCGCCCCCTGACAGACCGGGAATACGCGGCCATCGGCAGCGTCGAGCCCTGGGGTGTACTTTCCACGCGCCCCCTCGGCGCAACTGTGCGCCTGACTCCGGACCGCCGGGTGATGATTCGCAACACCGCCGAATACCGCACCAAAGACCTGTCCGACAGCGATTTGATACAGCGGCGCAAACACCACGCGCTGGGCTTGCAACGACGCTTCCCGGGGCTCACCGAACAAGACATTGACTACACCTGGACCGGCCATCTGAGCGCCACACGCAGCGGCCAGCCTTATTTCGCCAAGGTCCAGGAACGGGTGTTTGCCGTCGCCGGCTGCAATGGCTCCGGCGTGGCACGCGGCACCCTGTGGGGCCGGTTGCTGGCGGAAATGGCCAGTGGCGCCAGCTCCCCGCTGTTGCAGTCAGTCATGGACCGGGCACGGCCGGGCTGGCTACCGCCGCGCCCGTTCTTCGACATCGGCGCCGTGTTGCGCATGCGCGTGGAAGCGGTCAGGGCCAGAACCGAAATCTGATGCACTGTGACGAAAAAAATAAAAGCTCCTCGAAAAGGTGATTGAACATGCACATCAACACGATTTCCCTGGCGGTCATGCTGGCCGCGTTTTCGGCAGCCAGCTACGCAGACGAGACAGTCAATATCTCCAACTGGAACGGCTATATCGCGGATGACACCCTGCCCTCGTTTACCAGGCAAACGGGGGTCAAGACGACTTACGATATCCACGACAGCAACGAAGTGCTGGAGTCCAAGTTGATGACCGGCAACACCGGTTATGACGTGGTCAGCCCGTCCAACCACTTCCTGTCCCGGCTGATCAAGGCGGGGGCCATACAAAAGCTCGACCGCAGCCAGTTGCCCAACTGGAAAAACCTCGACCCGGTGCTGATGAAAAAGCTCGAGGTGAACGACCCGGGCAACCAGTACGGCTTCCCCTACATGTGGGGTACTGCAGGCATCGGCTATAACGTGGACAAGATCAAGCAGATCTTCGGCACCACCGATGTCACGCAGTCCTGGAGCCTGTTTTTTGATGAAAACAACATCAAGAAGCTGAGCCAGTGCGGCGTCGCAATCATCGACAACCCGACCCAGGTGCTACCTGTCACCCTTAACTATCTAGGCCTGCCGCACCACAGCCATGACCCGCAAGACTACAAGAAAGCCGAACAGGCTCTGCTGAAAATCCGGCCTTACGTTCAGTACTTTCACGCATCGAAGTACATCAGCGATCTGGCCAACGGCAATATCTGTGCAGTGATAGGTTTTAACGGCGATGTGGTGCAGGCAGCCGCCAGTGCCAAGGAAGCCAGGAACGGGATCAACATCGCTTACTCGGTCCCCAGGGAAGGCTCCACCTTGTGGATGGACATGGTGGTCATGCCCAAAAGCGCGCCCCATGAAAAGAACGCCTACACCTACATGAACTACCTGCTCACGCCCCAGGTGATTGCCGATATCAGCAACAACATCCACTACGCCAACCCCAACCTTGCAGCGGATGCCTATCTCTCGTCAGAGGTGAAACAGGACCCTGCCATCTATCCGTCAAAAGAAGTGATAGACACACTGTTCACGGTCGAGGACCTGCCGGCCAAAATTGCCCGGCTCACCACGCGCCTGTGGACCAAGCTGAAGACCAATACCTGAGTCGGCAAGCCCCCTGCAGGAGCGAGTTTGCTCCTGCAGCTTGGGGTTATTCATAGCGCTCTTGCGGCTCACCTCGAGACCGAAGACGAATCCCTTCTGTGCTTTTTCGACCCGGCCACCAGCCACGCCAGCATGCCGAATAATGGCACGAAGATAATGACCGCCACCCACATCAGCCGACTGCTTGCAGGGGCTGCGCTTTTAAGCACGCGGCTGATGGTCCAGAACTCGATCAGCAGCAGGATAATGGCCAGTACGACCCAAATTTGCTCGATTTGCATGCATCACCTCCCAGGTTGTAAAGCTTTAGGTGGGGGCATGCCGCGAGGGTTCATTGTTTTTTCAGTGCTGCGGGCCTGGGCGTTGCCAGTCACAACATAAAGCGGTCAGTCACATTGCGCCGCTCATTGTCATCGCGCACGTCATAGCTGACGGTGGTCGCAATGTTGGCGTGGTGGGCCAGTTTTTGCGCAATGGAAACGTCGTACTCTTCGATCACCCGGGTGATGAATGAACGGCGAAAGTCATGGGGCATGATGTCGACCCCGACCTGCCGGCCGCGCTGTTTGGCGATGTAGTAAATCGCATGCTTGGTAAGGCGCTCGCGGGTGATGTGATTGCCGCGACGAATCCGGTTGAACAAGAAGTCGTCGTCACTGGCTCCGTCCGGCAGGTTGTCCCGTCGAAACGCCAGCCACTGCTCGAGCTTTTCAAAGGCCCAGGCCGGAGCGAACTTGATCAGCTCCTTGTTGCCTTTACCCACCACCCGCAGGCTGCGCTCCTCAACATTCACCTGCCACAGGTCCATGTTCACCGATTCCGACTTGCGCATCCCCGAGCCATACAAAATTGCAATGATCGCCGCATCCCTCAAGCCCTGGGGGCGCGGGTCGGCAGCACAGACATCCATCAGTTCACGAATCAGAGTACGGCGTAGATTACGGCCCTTGGTCAGACGCGAACCACCTCCCGCCTTTACCGCACGGATCTTCAACAAATGATCCTGGGTGATCAGGCTTTGCTGCCAGGCCTGATTCATCACGCCGCGGATGGCATTCACGTACAGCGAGGAGGTATTGGGCGCATAGCCATCTGCGCGCAATGCAGACACCAGCGCGGTGATATGCCCCGGCTGCAGTTGATGCCACGGAAACTCATCGATGGCGACATCCTCAGCCCCCAGGCGATCCGCCGCCTCCTGCAATACATAACGCATGGTCTGACGGCTCGATGGCGCAAGACGCGCAAGGTAAAGCGCAACAGGCGTTTGAACCTGAGTTAATGCAATGGCTGAAACCTGCGTTGCTGCGGGGTCAATAGTCGACAAAACCAATCTCGATACGGGGCTGAAACAGCCCCTAATATAACCCAAACCTATAGATTGTCCGTGCAGTTATAGCGTTTAGGTGATGGCAGCACCATTGGGCAGCAGCCGCTGCTACAGCCCGGATGCAACCCGTGCTTTTGAACTTCAATGCCTTACATGGCGTTTGCTGACAGCACACTTCGGCGCCCCACTCTTCGGCTATTGAGTTTTATTATTGTCATATTCAAGCGGTGACTGTTTTTAATACACTTTCCCGTTTCTGAACATTGGCTGTACCGCCCTTACTTGTGCCTGTTTAACCTTGACATGAGTTACCTGACTGAGTAGATTGCGCAGGCCGAATTACTTCGGTCTTTTTTAAACCTCACAAAAGAAGCCAATGGACACAGTATCTAGACGCTGTCCGGTCACCGCGAATGCGGAGCTCCGGGCAATTAACCAAGACATTGACAGGACTCGCCTGCACGGCGGGGTCAATTGCGCTAGAGCCTGACGCTCCAACGTAACGACCTCCCCGGCATCAGTCCGGTCACGAGGTGTGTTATGACCTTTAAAACCTTTGTACTACCTGGCGTCCGCGCCTTTAGCTCGAGCATGCGGGTCAAGCTCTGCCGTGAGCCTGCTTTTGCTCGGCAATCCCCCTTCTCCACTGCCGTTCCCGGCGCAAAACCTGTGCACCGCCAGGTGCATTGGCGGGTCAGCCCCGGCACGGGGCAACTGGAACAGCGCTGGAGCATCAACGAATCCCAGGACCCTCCGTGTTGTGGCCCCGTTCGCCTGCTTGCCCGCGCCCCGAGTTTCTACACAGCCGCTCGCGCCGGATAAGCACGGTTTAATCGAGCGCAGAACCTTCTGCAAAGAAAGTTCTGCCATCGATTAACTTCCGCCTGATAAACATCGTTATCTGACTGCTGTTCTTTATGAACCAGATTGGAAGTTTCCTGTTGCCCGCTAATTAATAGCGCTGTTGTAGCGAAACATACAACTGCACCTAAAACTTATTTAAACCGATCGCCGACTTTCGCACCGGACGACTGCTGCTTGCCTTCAGAAAGACAAGTCGCATGTATGTCCGGATTAAAACAGGCGACAGGAGCAGCCCCCTATGAGCGCATTGAAAACCCCCAAAGCACTGGATAAAAACAGCGCTGCAGACCGTGCAAAACTGTCCATGCGTGCCGCACGTGAAGCACAGAACGGACTGTCGGCGACCCTGGCGAACGTCAAGGCCACCACCGACGGCCTGACCCTGCTCGAGGCCTCGAAACGCCTGCAACTGGAGGGTTACAACGAGGTGGCCCACGACAAGCCGCCCCATGCGATCGTGCAGTTCCTGCTGGCACTGCATAACCCTTTCATTTACGTCCTGCTGACCCTGGCGGTGATCAGCTTTTTCACCGACTACTGGATTCCGCTGCGTGACGGTGAAGAAAGCGACCTGACCAAAGTCATCATCATCGGGTTGATGGTCGGCCTCAGCAGCGTGCTGCGGTTCTGGCAGGAGCACCGCTCGGCCAAATCCGCCGAAGCGCTCAAGGCCATGGTCCGCACCACAGCCACCGTACTGCGCCGCGAAAAGGACGGTGCCAGGCCCCGGGTGCTTGAAATCCCGATGCGCAATCTGGTGGCCGGCGATATCGTGCAACTGTCCGCCGGAGACATGATCCCCGCGGACATTCGCCTGATTGAATCCCGCGATCTGTTTATCAGCCAGGCCGTACTCACGGGCGAAGCTTTACCCGTGGAGAAATACGACACCCTGGGAGACGTCACACAAAAGTCCGCCTCCGGCATGGCAGCCGACCAGAGCAACCTGCTGGACCTGCCCAACATCTGCTTCATGGGCACCAACGTAGTAAGCGGTACAGCCCGCGCCGTGGTGGTTGCCACCGGCCCCCGGACCTATTTTGGTTCGCTGGCCAAAGCCATCGTCGGCTCGCGTTCGCAAACGGCATTCGATCGGGGAGTCAACAGCGTCAGCTGGCTGCTGATCCGCTTCATGCTGGTCATGGTGCCCATTGTGTTTTTCCTCAACGGGTTCTCCAAGGGCGACTGGGGCGATGCCTTAATGTTTGCCCTGGCAGTGGCGGTCGGCCTGACCCCGGAAATGCTGCCAATGATTGTCAGCGCCAACCTGGCCAAGGGCGCCACCGCCATGGCCAAACGCAAAGTGGTGGTCAAGCGCCTGAATGCGATCCAGAACCTCGGTTCGATGGATGTGTTGTGCACCGACAAGACCGGCACCCTGACCCAGGATCACATCATCCTTGAGCACCACGTGGACGCCACCGGCAAGCGCGATGAATCGGTATTGGCCCTGGCCTGGCTCAACAGCCATCACCAAAGTGGCGTGCGCAACCTGATGGATCAGGCGGTGGTGCAGTTCTCTACACAGGATCCAAAGTTCAAAGTGCCGTTTGCCTACCGCAAGGTCGATGAACTGCCTTTCGACTTCGTCCGCCGACGCCTGACGGTCGTGGTCAAGGACAAACGGGGTGACCACCTGCTGGTATGTAAAGGCGCAGTAGAGGAAATGCTCGCCATCTGCACCCATGTCATGGAAGGCACCGCCAGCGTTGCGCTGGATCCGCTGCGCCGCCAGCAGTTGCTGGAGCTGGCCAGCGGCTACAACGAAGACGGCTTCCGGGTACTGCTGGTTGCCACCCGTGAAATTCCCAAGGCCCAGTCACAAAAGCAATACACCACTGGCGATGAGCGGGATCTGGTCATCCGCGGCTTGCTCACCTTCCTCGACCCGCCAAAAGAAACCGCCGGCCCGGCGATTGCCGCGCTGCAGGCGATAGGGGTAGCAGTAAAAGTACTGACCGGCGATAACGCCACAGTCACCGGTAAAATCTGCCGCCAGGTGGGACTGGAGCCAGGCTCGCCGTTGCTCGGTCCTGAAATAGAGGCCATGGACGACGCCACGCTGCAACTGGAGGTGGAGCAGCGCACGGTGTTCGCCAAGCTCACTCCGCTGCAGAAGTCCCGGGTGCTCAAGGCACTGCAGGCCAATGGTCACACGGTCGGCTTTCTCGGCGACGGGATTAACGATGCACCGGCCCTGCGCGATGCGGACGTGGGCATTTCGGTGGACAGCGGCACGGACATCGCCAAAGAGTCGGCCGACATCATCCTCCTGGAAAAGAGCCTGATGGTGCTGGAAGAAGGCGTGCTCAAAGGCCGCGAAACCTTCGGCAATATCATGAAGTACCTGAACATGACCGCCAGCTCCAACTTCGGCAACGTGTTCTCGGTACTGGTGGCGAGTGCCTTCATCCCTTTCCTGCCGATGCTGTCGATCCACCTGCTGCTGCAGAATCTGATGTACGACATCTCCCAGCTGGCGCTGCCCTGGGACAAGATGGACAAGGAGTACCTGCAAAAACCGCGCAAGTGGGATGCGAAAAACATCGGCCGGTTCATGATCTGGATCGGGCCGACCTCGTCGATCTTTGACATCACCACCTTTGCCCTGATGTGGTACGTGTTCTCGGCCAACAGCGTGGAAATGCAGACCCTGTTCCAGTCCGGCTGGTTCATCGAGGGCCTGCTCTCGCAAACCCTGGTGGTGCACATGCTGCGCACCCGAAAAATCCCCTTCATCCAGAGCACTGCCGCATGGCCGGTGATCATGATGACCCTGATTGTCATTGTGCTGGGCATCTACGTGCCGTTCTCGCCGCTGGGCACCATGGTCGGCCTTGAGCCGCTGCCGCTGTCGTACTTCCCCTGGCTGGTGGCCACCCTGTTCAGCTACTGCTGCGTTGCACAGTTGATGAAGACCCTCTACATCCGCCGCTTCAAGCAGTGGTTCTGAGCTGAATCTGCGGGCGCCGGTGTGGCGCCCGCAAAACAATGAATGTTTGTTATGTGGAGATTCCTCATGTCGGGAACCACTCTGTTACTCAACCTCGCGGGGGCCATAGCCCTGTTGCTGTGGGGCACCCATATGATTTCAACGGCGCTGCTGCGCGGGTTTGGTACCCAGCTGCGTAACTGGATGGGGCGCAACCTGAACAATCGCTGGATGGCGCTGATTTCCGGAATCGGTATTACTGGCGTACTGCAGAGCAGTACCGCCGTCAGCCTGATGGCAACCTCGTTTACCGCCGCCGGCACCCTGGGCCTGGCGCCAGCCCTGGCCGTGATGCTGGGAGCGAACATCGGTTCGACCCTGGTGGTGCAACTGCTTAGTTTCGACACTTCACTGGCGATGCCGGTGATACTGCTGGTGGGTTTTGTGGTGTTTCGCCTGCGCGATGACTCACGCTTTGAAAGCATCGGCTGCGCGCTGATCGGACTGGGGCTGATGCTCCTGGCGCTGAGTCTGCTCAGCGCCAGCCTGGGTCATATGGAAGCCACGTCGGTGTTCCGCGCGCTCATGCAAAGCCTTGAGGGCGACCTGGTCACCGCGGTGCTGGTCGCAGTCCTGCTGACCTGGATCTGCCACTCCAGCGTGGCAGTGGTGTTGCTCATTGCCTCCATGGCCGGTGCCGGCATGATGACCCCGGTGACGGCGCTGGCCTTGATGCTGGGTGCCAACATAGGTGGTGCCTTGCCCTCGGTGTTCAGTGCCGGCTCCCCGGTGGCGCGGCGCCTGCCCGTGGGCAACTTGCTGATTCGTTTGTTCGGCAGCCTGCTGTTGCTGCCGTGCCTGCCACTGATTGCCGCACAGCTGGGCCGAACCGATATCGGCCCGGCCCAGCTGGTGGTGTATCTGCATAGCGCATTCAACATCGCCCTGGCGCTGCTGTTTATCGGGCTGACCGAACCCATGGCGCGCCTGCTGAGCCGACTGTTTGCCGAGCAGCAGAGCCCGGTGGATCCCGGCATGCCGCAATACCTCGATGAAGCCGGGCTGGAAGTGGCCAATATCGGGCTGTCCAACGCCGTACGCGAAGCCCTGCGCCTGGCGGACATGGCCTCGCTGATGCTCAGCCAGGTGCTGCAACTGTTCGAGAAGCCCGATCAGGCCGCCTTCGCCAAAGTCCGCCAGCTGGATCACTCGGTGGACCTGCTGAGTGCCGCCATTCGTGCCTACCTGGCGGATATAGGCCATGACGGGCTGAGCGATCATGACGCCGACCGCGCCCAGGAGATCCTGATGTTCGTGATCAACCTCGAACATGCCGGCGACATCCTCAACAACCTGGCGCAACTGGCCATCCGCAGAACCCGCCGTGGCGAGCACTTTTCCAGCTTCGAGCTGCGCCATATCCAGGCCATGCACCAGGCCCTGCAGGAGAGCCTGAACCTGGCAGTGACCGCCTTCATGGGCGAAGACGTGCTGGCAGCCAACACCCTGGTCAGCCACAAGGACACCGTGCGCAAGCTGGAGGCCAGGGCCAGTCGCGAGCATTTTCGTAAATTGCAGAATGACAAAACGGCCTGGGCCGAGTCCGGGGATATTTTCCAGCGCGTGCTGCGCGACTATCGGCGGGTTCATCACCATATTGCCGCCCTCGGCTACCCGGTGCTGGAGCGCTGCGCAGAACTCAACGGCTTCGTCGACCACAACTCCAGGGACACTGACCCGTGCGCCTCTTGATCTGTGCCGGGCGCCATTACGCCGACACCCTGATGTGCCTGCGCGTACTGGATGCCTACCAGGCCATCAATGGCGTGAGCGTGCTGATTCACGGCGCCAGTCCGTATCTGGGCAGCGCCGTGGAGGACTGGGCGCGCGAGGCGGGAGTCGATGTGGTGCGCTACCCGCCGAACTGGAAGATGTTCGGCAAGCAGGCCGAGCGCCGGCGCAATCAATTCATGCTCACGGACAGTCGCCCGGACGTGGTCATTGCCCTGCCCGGGGGAGATGACACCTGTGCGCTGATCAGCCGGGCCAGAGCGGCCGGCATTCATGTTGTAACGGTTAACAACTGACCTTTATCGATTCCACTCAGGAGTTTTACCCATGACTGAAGTATCCCGTTCAGCAGCCGTTCGCCATTGGGTCGGCGCTTCGATGAGCATCGCCCTGACCCTTGGCCTGGTCTCCAAAACCTGTGCGTCCGGTGGTTCATACGTGGTCGACGACGGCGCAATCAACAGCCCCGGCGAATGCAACATCGACGCCTGGTTCACCAGCAACCGTCACCACAGCGCCACCCACAATGCAGTCATTTCCCAGGGCTGTACTTCGCACAACCTGCCCTGGCTGCAATGGGGAGGCGCCATAGAGCAAGGTCACAGCAACGACGGCACCGCCCGACAGTTGAGCCCGCAACTCAAGGCGCAGCTGTATTCAAGTCTGGACCAGAGCCTGGAACTGGCGCTATCGGGTGAGGCCCGCTTTGCGCTGAACCGGGCCCACAGCTATGACGGCACCGATCTCAATCTGCCGCTCACCTGGCAACCTTTCGCGCCCCTGCGACTCAATCTTAACGGCGGCTGGAGCCATGCCTGGAACGACGGCAAGCAGAGCCACCGACTGACCTGGGGTAGCGGCTTTGAATATGCCGTTACCAACTCGCTGACCCTGATTGGCGAACGCTACGGCGAAGAAGGCGGCGAGCAGTCCTGGCAGACAGGTCCCAGGTTCCACATAGGCTCTGCCGTGGATCTGGACCTGGTGCTCGGTCGCACCCTGAACCGCGACCGCGACCGCTGGCTGACCACCGGGGCTACCCTGCGTTTCTGAGGCTCAGCCGCTAAAACCCCCGGGCCAACAGAATGGCCACCCCCAACAGCATGATGGCTGTGGCCCGTTGCAACAGAACTTGTCGCGACGGGCTTTGCAGCACCCGCCGCACCCGCTGGCCGAAGTAGCAATACAGGCAGCCGCTGGTGAACTGCAACAGTAAGAACACCAGCCCCAGTACCGCCAGATCCAGCGCCCGGGTGGCACTGCCCTGCCCGGCAAACTGCGGGAACACGGCACTGAACATGACAATGGTTTTGGGGTTGGCAAAGCCGGTGAGCAGCCCCTTGGCGAAACGCCCCCTGAAGCTGCTGTCCAGGGACTCGGCAGGACGCTCCAGCAACAGTGCCCGACTGTTCCATTGCCGATAGGCCAGATACAGCAAATAGGCCACGCCGATACATTGAATGACGCGACTGATCAGGGGATTGCCCTTGACCAGCTCGGCAAATCCGACGGCAAAAATCAGGATCGACACCAGATACGCTGCGCTGGCGCCAAGCTGCACCGGCATTGAGCGCTTCAAGCCTTGCTGCATGCCGAAGCCCATCAACAGTAAGGTCATGGGCCCGGGACTAAAGGTCATGGTGGCGCAGAAAAACAGAAAGTAGAGGAAGGACGCGAGTGTCAGTTGTGTGGCCATTATCTTTATCAGATCCCGAAACCATTGCTCGAACACCTGCGAGCGGTTCCGCAGTTTAGGTGGCGCAGCCCGGCATGGGCAGATCAAGCCCCGACCAACTTGACCGTACTTTACTGGTAGCATGACCGGTAAAGTACGAGGTCATTGATGCCTATCCCCACGATTGAATTCCAGCCCGGCACTCCCAAAGTCCAGCAGATTGTCGAAGCCCTGAACCAGGCCATTACCCAAGGTCGCCTGAACCCGGGGGCCAGACTGCCCTCCGCCAGGGAAATGGCCCTGAGCTGGGGCGTCAGTAAATTCACCCTGATTGAGGCTCTCGATCGCTTGCGTGGACAGGGCCGGATCACTTCAAGCCAGGGCCTTGGCTACTTTGTCGCGGCCAGGGCTGCGGCTGCAGAACGGGCGAGCGCGCTTGATCTGTTGCCGCAAGACCTGACCAGTGTCCTGCGCCGCTCATTGACCGGCGCCAGCGGCGCCATGCGCCCTGGCAGCGGGCATCTGCCTGAAAGCTGGCTGGAGCCCAGCGCCATGCGTACCCACCTGCGCCAGCTCAGCCGCTCGCCGGGGCTGCGCCTCACCGGCTATGGCGATCCGGCGGGTTACCTGCCATTGCGTCTGGCACTCCAGCAAAAACTGCTGGGCCAGGGCCTGGACGTTGCCGTCGAGCAGATCATCACCACCGCCAACACCGTGCAGGCACTGGACATGTTGTTGCGCTTGCGGGTGCGTCCCGGCGATACGGTGCTGCTGGACATGCCCTGCTACTTCAACTTCCACGCCAATCTGGCGTTGCACGGGGCACGGGTCGTGACCCTTGAGCGCACTCCCCAGGGGCTGGATCTGCAAGCGCTGGAGCAGCTGTTTGAACAGCACCGGCCGAGCCTGTATCTGACCACAGGCCTGCTGCATAACCCCACCGGCCATTCCTTTTCTCCGGCCCAGGCCTACGGCTTGCTGGAGCTGGCCAAGCGTCATGACTGCCATATCATCGAGGACGATCTGTACGGCGACTGGCACCCTGACCCGCCTCCGCGGCTCGCGGCCCTGGCCGGGATCGAACACGTCACCTACCTCAGCGGCTTTTCCAAAACCCTGAGTGCCAATCTGCGGGTGAGCTATGTTGTGACCTCGGCGCAGGCAGCCGCCAACCTGACCCATCTGAAACTGATGTGCGGTGGTATCACCTCGGAAATGTTCGAACAGGTCGTCTGTTCGATGCTCACTGACGGCACCTATCACAAACACCGCAAGCGGGTGATGCAAGGTCTGCTGGCCAGCGGTGCGCGGGTGGCCAGCTGGTTGCAAGGCCTGGGGTTCACCCTCAATGCACCTTACACCGGGGGCCTGTATATCTGGGCCACGCTCCCCGCCGCACGGGACGCCGCAACCCTGGCCCAGGAGGCGCTCGCCCGGGATCTGGTGCTGGCGCCGGGCATCCTGTTCGGCTTTGACCCCGCACTGCGCCACTGCATGCGTTTTAACGTGGCCCACACCGACAAGCCCGAGGTAATGGCTGCCATGGCAGCGCTGCTGGATTAGCCCGGGGCCATTGCTTCCCTATGCCACACCGAGTGAGCTATAAGTCAGGCCGGACATAAAACTGTCCCGCCCACCGATGGGCGCGGGCAGCCAAAGAGCTAACAATCAGCCACCGGAAGACCTTCATGTCGATTTTTGAGCAAGGCCTTGAGCCCAATGCTGTCAACCATATTGCCCTGTCGCCGTTGAGCTTTATCGAACGCACAGCCAGTGTCTACCCGGACTACCCCGCCGTGATCCACGGCTCGATTCGCCGCACCTGGCTGCAGACTTACCAGCGCTGCCGGCGTCTGGCCAGTGCGCTGGCCGCTCGCGGGATTGGCAAGGGCGATACCGTGGCGGTGATGTTGCCCAATATCCCGGCCATGCTCGAAGCCCACTTTGCGGTGCCCATGCTCGGCGCAGTGCTCAATGCACTTAACGTACGCCTCGACGCCGAAGCCATTGCCTTCATGCTGGCCCACGGCGAAGCCAGGGTGTTGATTGCCGACCGTGAACTCCATGCCGTGATCCATGCTGCCGTGGCCATGCTTGATCATCCACCGCTGATCATCGACGTGGATGACCCGCAATACGGCGAAGGCCAGCCGGTCAGCACACTGGATTACGAGGCGCTGCTGACCGAGGGCGACCCTGACCACCCGTGGCAATGGCCGGCAGATGAGTGGCAGGCGATCGCGCTCAACTACACCTCCGGCACCACGGGCAACCCCAAAGGCGTGGTCTATCACCACCGCGGGGCCTACCTTAACTCCCTGGGCAACCAGATGGTCTGGGCCATCGGCAATCACCCGGTGTATCTATGGACCTTGCCGATGTTCCACTGCAACGGCTGGTGCTACCCGTGGATCATCACGGCCCTGGCCGGCGTGCACGTGTTCCTGCGCCGGGTTGATCCGCAACGAATTCTCAGTCTGATCCAGGAGCATCAGGTCACCCATATGTGCGGCGCGCCGATTGTGCTCAATGCCCTGACCAACCTGCCGCTATCCGCCAGGGTTGCCATCGATCATCCGGTGAGTGTGATGGTCGCGGGTGCAGCGCCACCGGCCCAAGTGATAGGTGCGGTGGAAGAAATGGGCATCAAAGTCACCCACGTGTATGGCCTGACCGAAGTCTATGGCCCGGTGACCATTTGCGCCTGGCATGAGCAATGGGATGCCCGGCCGCTGGCCGAGCGTGCGCAGATCAAATCCCGCCAGGGGGTACGCTATCCGACGCTGGAAGGGGTAATGGTTGCCGATCCGAAAACCCTGGTACCGACCCCGCGGGACGGAGAAACCATGGGTGAGATATTCATGCGTGGCAACACCGTTATGAAGGGTTACCTGAAGAACCCCAGTGCCACCGCGCAAGCCTTTGAGGGGGGCTGGTTCCATACCGGGGATTTGGCCGTGTGCCACCCGGATGGCTACATGGAGATTCGTGACCGGCTCAAAGACATCATCATTTCGGGTGGCGAAAACATCTCGACCATCGAAGTTGAAGGCGTGCTTTATCGTCATCCCGGGGTACTGGAAGCGGCGGTGGTCGCCCGCCCGGATGAAAAGTGGGGCGAAACGCCCTGTGCCTTTATCACCCTCAAGGATGACCACCAGCAGGTGCTCGAGCTGGATATCATTGCTTTTTGTCGCCAGCACCTGGCGGGATTCAAAGTGCCGCGCACGGTAGTGTTTACCCTGCTGCCCAAGACCTCGACCGGCAAGGTCCAGAAATACCTGTTACGCGACATGGCCAAGGCCCTGTAGTCGCTGCCGAGGGACTTAACAAGCTTGCACAAGCCCGACATGAAAACGGCGGCCTGTTCAGGGCCGCCGCTTGATGCTGCTGTGTTGATCCCTGTCTCAGATACTCAACTCGTCCAGCAACAGCACTTCACGATGCTCGATCAAGTCAGCAACAGCTTTGCCCATCGCCAGGTAATGCGCTGTGGTTTTGTGGTGCTCAATGGCCGCCATGTCCTTCCAGCCTTCGATGAATACAAAACGCTCGGGATTGGAGCGGTCTACATGCAGGTCATAGAAAAGACAACCGGCTTCAGCCCGTGATCCGGCCACACATGCACTCAGCGCCTGTTTAACAGCCGGCCCATGACCAGGCTTGGCACTTAAGGTGGCAACAATTTTGATAATTCTGGACATATACGATTCCTGCAGCTTGCGGTGACTTAAACGTTCAGTAGTTGGACAATTTTGTCTTTGATCTGGAGCCTTTGCTCCTTGAGTTTCTTCAAGACCTCATCCGGGACACCAATGGCCTCCCCGGCCTCCGCTTCAATGACCTCGGCATCCTTCTCGCCATATTGCACAAACAACTGGTTCAGATGAGCGTTTTCGCTGCGACACTTGCTGACAGCCTCTTTAGTGAGTCCCAAGTCTTGCAACAAATCGTGTTTGACTGGCATATCTGCACCTCTTAGACGTTTCGGTGACGATTCCAGACTCTTTAAATGAGTCCGCTCAAGGGGCTCAAGCCAACACCCCCACCTAAGCAATAGCACGCAACAGGTCACCGAGAAAGCCAGGCGTACACATAAGCGTCTTCGCCTGCGTACAGAGGGCTGAATTCCACGCCCGCAAACCCGCTTTAAACGCGCCCCCTCAAGGCGCCAATTAAATGCCGACGGAAAAATAGGCGGTATTTTTTTGACGACATGTGACTGGAATCATAGTCTCGGATGATTTTTCAGTGATACGATGCGCATCTGCCTACATGCTCTAATTTTAACTACTACTCTTCCAGAGCATTGCTTACAACCAACAAACAGGTGTATTTCGCATCGGGCACCGCTATATAAAATGTCGATCAACATTTGATTGGCGTCAATAATAAGTCACCGCTGCAAGGCATTACTCGAACGCCTTGTATGCAACGAGACAATACTCCCGACAAACATGGGGTGTATTGCAACTCGTATATCCCTGGGGGGACGTTACGCTTGGTTCATATCAGCTTGGCTATCCGTGGATTGCTTGATCAACAGATCGTGTTGCGCACCGGTGGCTTGTATTGGGTCGCGGTCGATCAACAGGCTGATGCAAGGCTGCTGGCCCGACAGTTTCTTGAAGCGATTCCCGAGCATGTACCTGCGACCCTGATTTGCTGTGCGGACGCGGTGCAAAGTATCACCGGCACAATGGCGGCCGATCTGGGCCCCGACAAACTCCGGCAGTTCGAGATCCCCCTCGCCAAAGTCGAGCAAGGGCTCGCCACGCTGACCCGGGATATGGGCCGCATCGGTGTCGCTGCCGGCAGTCAGATTACCTTGCTGCTACCTGCCAGCTGCTGGGCTGAAACCACCACCGCAAAACAGTTGCAACGCTGGTGTCAGCGTCTGCACGAGTGGCTGCAGTTGCGCGATGCAACCTTGCTGGTGATTACCCACGGCGAGGCGCCGCTCCTGCATGCGCAACTGCTGCAACTCAACGAGACATTGTCCGGCCTGGGTCGCCTGTATCGCCATAACGGTGTCATGCGTTACCAACTGCACTTTTGGCACAACCATATGGGGGTAACGGCAGGTCAGGAGTTCAAACTCGCGATCCAGGACAATGCCCTTACCCTGATCCCCGATACCGCAGTCGACGTGCAGCCACGGGTCGGTGACGACCAGCACCTGTACCTGGCCGAACGCGCCGTGCTGGAAGGCACGCCATCACTGTCAAAACACTGGTATCTGTTTGAAAGCCGCGAAGCATTGCTTGCAGAAGCCCGCAACGCCAGACAGGCCACAGTCATTGTAGGGATCGACAACAGCCACCAGCTGCTCGATCTGGCCCAACAACTGCACGACCTGCGGGAACAGTGCGGCCCGACACTGAAGATCGTAGTGCGGGAAATGGAACCCGCCGTGCGCTATCGCGACGAGCGACTGCTGCTGGCCTGCGGGGCCAACCTGATTGTTCCGGACGGCACCCTGCTCTCAAGATTCCTCAGCATGATCGAAAGTGTTCAGGGCCAGCGCTGGCAATACAGCCAGAACAGCGACTTTGCAACGCTGCTGGAACGCCAGCGGCCACCGCAGATTCGCGGTCTGGTAAGCCCGCGGGAATTCTTCGAAACCGTGGAGCAGATTTATAACGACAGTTCCGGTGAAGTCACCCACCAACTGGTCCGGTTTCAACCGGTTCCCGGGCTGGCCGAAGAACTGTTCCTGAACCAGATGTGCCTGCGCCGCTACGGTGACTTTGCCTGCGTGCTGGATGAAGACCTGTATCTGTTTCTGTTCGCCTGCCGTGCCGATGGCCTGGACCCGGCCCTGGGAAATATCTGCCGCCTGCCATGGCGTGACATGTTTCTCCAGCGTCAGGTGCTCACCGGCCCCGATGATCTGCCGCAGGACGCTTTTATGCAGGCCGGATCAGTACCTGCCCACCTGAGTATTCC
This sequence comes from Pseudomonas sp. 9.1(2019), assembly GCF_009910445.1. NCBI lineage: Bacteria > Pseudomonadati > Pseudomonadota > Gammaproteobacteria > Pseudomonadales > Pseudomonadaceae > Pseudomonas > Pseudomonas sp. 9.1(2019). The sequence continues at coordinate 412,255 of NZ_VBWF01000010.1, forward strand.
GATTGAAAACACCGTAATGGCGACACCTGCTGCCGGTAGCCGCATGCCGTTAACACCGCAACGCACCACGTTGCCCATTCGTGAGCCACAAGCATGACGTTCCTTGACCTGATTGATGTGATTGTCCTGACCTGCGTGGTAACCGTGCTGCTGACACTGTTCGCACAGCGCATCCGCAGGTACTTGAAGGATCACTTCGAACAGTACCTGTCACCCCGCTATCTGAAATCCCGCGGCGTTCGACGTCGTGCACCTGCCAGCCCTTCTTTGAGAGCGCCCGATGAGTCTGTCTAAGCCTGCCTCCCCGGCGCACAAGATTTCCGGCTCCTGGCGCGGCCTGGGTGCCTGGAATGTGTATTTCCTCGGCAAATTCCTGCTGACCTGGACCGGTCACCTGAACTTCCAGGTATTGCCCAACCTGATCTTCGCCCTGGTGTTGTTGATCCCCATCGGCCATCCAATGCTGCGCCGCGCACGCACCCTGATAGCAATCCCGGTGGCTGTGGCACTGCTGTACCAAGACACCTGGTTCCCGCCGTTCAGCCGTTTGCTGGCGCAACCCGGGGTACTGGACTTCTCTTTCGACTACATCGTTGAATTGCTCGGGCGTTTCATCGACTGGCAAGTGTGTGCCATGTTGCTGTTGCTGGTGGTCGGCTATCTGTTTCTCAGCCAGTGGCTGCGCCTGACCACCTTCACCCTGCTGGGCTTTGCCTGGTTGAGCATGGGCAGCCTGCAATGGCTGCTGCCCCCTGCCGCCGATCAGCAAATGGCCAGCACCCAGCCCGGCCAGACCGCTCAGGCCGGCAGCGGCGGTGAACCGGACGATGCGACGCTCAATGGCTATCTGGACAAATTCTATCTTGCTGAATCAAGCCGCAAGGTCGAGTTCAAGGACCCCGCCGTCAAGCCACCGCCGTTTGACCTGCTGGTGATCAATATCTGCTCCATGGCCTGGGACGACCTGGATGCCGTGGGCTTGCGTGATAACTCGCTGTTCAGCCAGATGGATGTGATTTTCGACAACTTCAACTCGGCTACAGCCTACAGCGGCCCGGCAGCGATCCGCCTGTTACGCGCCAGTTGCGGCCAGACATCCCACGCTCAGCTGTACAAGCCACCGGCCGATCAGTGCCTGCTGTTTGATGACCTGCGCAAGCTGGGTTTCTCGGATGAGTTGATGCTGAACCACACCGGCGAGTTCGACGGCTTTCTCCAGGAAGTCCGTGAACAGGGTGAATTGCCACAGCCGGCACTGGGGGTTGTTCCGGCTGGCCTGCCACGCACCTATGTCGGCTTCGATGGCTCGCCGATCTGGCGCGACCGCGATGTGCTGAGCAAGTGGTGGCAACACCGCCTGAACGAAAAGCAGCCGAATATGGCGCTGTTCTACAACACCACCACCCTGCACGACGGTAACCGTCAGGTGCAGTCCGATGGCGGCACCCAGGCAGCCGACTACAGCAGCCGGGCCCAGCTTTTGCTCGATGATTTGAATTCGTTCCTTAAAGAGCTGCAAAAAAGTGGCCGTCGGGTAGTTGTGGCCATCGTGCCTGAGCACGGTGCAGCCCTGCATGGCGACCGGATGCAGATTGCCGGCATGCGCGAAATCCCCAGTGACTCCATCACCCACGTTCCGGTCGGCATCAAGCTGATCAATATGGGCGATAACGGTCAGACCGCTCCGGTGCATATCACCGAGCCAAGCAGCTATCTGGCCGTTGCCGAAATCATTGCCCGCCTGTATGCCGACCCGGCCCTCAGTAATGGCCAGACAGTGGACTGGACAAAACTGCTGACTGACCTGCCGCAGACCGCGAAAGTATCGGAAAACTCTGGGACTGTTGTGCTGGACTACAACGGAAAGCCTTATGTGCGAATCAAGGAGAACGGTGGATGGCTACCTTACCCACAGAAGCTCAAATAAGCGCCGACATCCTTTCGCGCAAAGAGCGCGCCGATGACATCGCCCGCCTCAAATCGATGATCGACTTGCCATCGCTCAATTATGTCGACGTCTCGGCGCAGATGGAGTTGCTGCAAGCCTTTGAACGGTGGCCGCTGCTGGCCCATGTCGAAGAGCTGCAAAGGGCGAACACCCAGGACTTGCCCGCGGAGCCGAACCCATGATCTGCGTGAGCCTGCATGGCGTGCGTGGCGGAGTGGGCACCAGCTCCACCCTGGCGGCACTGGGTTACGCACTGCACCAGCTGGGACAAAAAGTCCTGATGGTCGACATGTGCCCGGAAAACACCCTCGGCTTGCACTTCAACCTCAAGCTCGGCCCGCCTGAGGGCTGGGCGCGGGCCACCCTGGACCAGCAACCCTGGCACCAGCAGGCATGGACCGTTGAGCCCGGGCTCTGTGTACTGCCCTACGGTCAGTTGAGCACTGACGAATACCTGCAGCTCGATGCCTTGCTGTTGGCCGATCCCGAACTCTGGAAGCAGCGCCAGGCAGAGCTGGCCGAGGCCTTTGACTGGATCTTGTTCGATCTGCCGCAACGCTTGCCGGGACATGCGGCTAACCCGCACTGCGAGATCGCAATCACCGTAATCAATGCCGATGCGGCTTGCCATGTACTGTTGCAGCCACAGCTAAGCCATGGGCCCTTGTTGCTGGTCAATCGCTATGACGCGGCCAGCCAGTTACAACGTGACCTGGTGCTGATCTGGCAATATCGCTATGCCCGCTACCTGCTGCCGGTCAGCCTGCATAGCGATGAAGCCGTGGGCGAAGCCCTGGCCCGGCGCGAACCGGCAGGCCGTTATGCCCCGGGCAGCCTGATCGCCCAGGACATCCTCAGCCTTGCCAGTTGGTGCCTGCTGCGTGGCCGGAGGCTTGAATGACAGAGCGCTGGTTTCCCTATACCTATTTGCGCCGTGAACAAAACTGCAGCCGTTTCACGGCCTTTGTTCTGGCTTCGCTTCAGGCGCTCGGCTGGATTTTCCTGCGCCTCGAATCCCCCAGCTGGAAAGCCCTGCGCGCACAGCACCGACGTCTGTACCCGCATCTGGCGGACAAGTCCGCGAGCATTGGCGACCCGCTGCGCTATGCGATCCAGAGCCTGTGGCTGCTGCTGGTGCGCCCGGCCGAGCAGAGCCGGGGCCGCCGCTCGCCAGGCAAGTATGTGCGCTCGCTGCTGCAGGCCTTGCTGAGGATTGTGCAGCAGCCCTGGAACCTGCTGTCCAATGCCTTTGTGCGGTTGCCTACGGCGATCAGCCCGCAAGTGATTAAAAGCACGCGCCGCTGGAACACCATGGGCTGGCCCCTGCGCAAGGCGCTGTACATCGCCATTGGCGTGCTGGCAGCGGTATTGATCATTATCTGCGTGACCGAACCCTTCGGGTATCTGGCGCAACTGGTGTTCGTTATCTTGCTGTGGGGCATAGCGATGCTGGTGCGGCGTATACCGGGGCGCTTCCCGACGCTGTTGATGATTGCCCTTTCAGTGATCATCTCGTGCCGCTACCTGTGGTGGCGCTACACCTCGACCCTGAACTGGAACGACTCCCTGGATCTGGTATGCGGCCTTATTTTGCTGCTGGCAGAAACCTATTCCTGGCTGGTGCTGATTCTGGGCTACGTTCAGACCTCCTGGCCGCTCAATCGCCAGCCGGCGCAATTGCCACGCGATACCAGCCTGTGGCCGACGGTCGACCTGCTGATACCTACCTACAACGAAGAGCTCTCGGTGACCCGCGGCACGGTGTATGCCGCGCTGGGTATCGACTGGCCCAAGGACAAGTTGCGCATTCACCTGCTCGATGACGGCAACCGTCCAAGCTTCAAACAGTTCGCCGAGGAAGCGGGCATCAACTATATCGCCCGGACCGACAACCGCCACGCCAAGGCCGGCAACCTGAACCATGCCCTGACCCAGATCGACGGTGAGCTGGTAGCGATTTTTGACTGCGACCACATGCCTGCCCGCTCCTTCCTGCAATTGACCGTGGGCTGGTTTCTGCGCGACCCGAAACTGGCACTGGTGCAAACACCGCACCACTTCCTGTCACCGGACCCGTTCGAGCGCAACCTCGGGACTTTCCGCAACCGCCCCAACGAAGGCGAGCTGTTTTACGGCTTGATCCAGGACGGTAACGATATGTGGAACGCCGCGTTCTTCTGCGGCTCTTGCGCCATCGTCCGGCGTAGCGCGATCGACTCGATCGGTGGCTTTGCCGTCGAAACCGTCACCGAAGATGCCCACACCGCCCTGCGCCTGCATCGCAACGGCTGGAACTCGGCCTACTTGCGCATCCCCCAGGCTGCCGGCCTGGCCACTGAAAGCCTGTCGGCCCATATCGGCCAGCGGATCCGCTGGGCACGGGGCATGGTGCAGATTTTCCGCACCGACAACCCGCTGCTGGGCAAAGGCCTGACCCTCTTCCAGCGTATTTGCTACACCAACGCCATGATGCACTTTCTGGTGGGGCTGCCGCGGATCGTGTTCCTCACTGCGCCGCTGGCCTTTCTGCTGCTGCACGCCTACATCATTTACGCCCCGGCGCTGATGATTCTGCTCTACGTATTGCCGCACATGATCCATGCCAGCCTGACCAACTCACGGATGCAAGGCGCCTATCGCCAGACATTCTGGGGCGAGGTGTACGAGACCGTGCTGGCCTGGTACATCGCACGGCCGACCACCGTGGCCCTGTTCAGCCCGTCCCGGGGCAAGTTCAACGTCACCGCCAAGGGCGGCATGATGGAGGAGAACCAGTTCGACTGGCAGACCGCCAAACCTTACCTGGTGCTGTCGCTGCTCAACGTACTCGGCCTCGGCTTTGCGGTATGGCGCCTGTTTTACGGGCCCAAAGACGAGATCTTCACTATTTTCGTCAGCGTGCTGTGGGTGATTTACAACCTGCTGATCATCGGTGCTGCCGTGGCCGTGGCTGCTGAAGTGCGCCAGGTGCGTCACACCCATCGGGTGCAGACCCGGTTGCCGGGGGCGATCAGACTCAGCGACGGCCACTGCTACCCCTGTGAACTGGTGGACTACTCCGATGGCGGGGTCGGCCTGCAGCTCATTCAGCCCCTGCAATTGCCGGTCGGCACCCTGGTGTCACTGATTCTGCAGCGCGGCAACCGCGAGTTTGTATTCACCGGCAGCCTGACCCGCTCCCACGACATGTTTATGGGTTTGAGCTTCGCCGGGTTGGCGCCCGAACAGAAAATCGAGTTCGTCCAGTGCACCTTTGGCCGGGCCGATGCCTGGCTCGATCACAACAGCGGATTCGAAGCCGACAAGCCGATCCAGAGCCTGAGAGAAATTCTCGCCCTGGGCGCCAAAGGCTATTACCGCCTTTACCAATACCTGCCTGCCTGGGTGCGCACGCTTGCGCGTCCGTTCATGCGAGTTCTTCAGTGGCTGGGCAGCTTTTTGCCGCGCATGCCCAAAGCGTCCACCCCTCTTATCTCCCGGCCAGTGAGCAGATCATGAGTCGATTTTCCAAAAAAGCTTTTTTCGCCAGCCTTGCGCTAATGACCTTCGCCTCACAGCTGATGTCTGCACCGCTGCCATTGCCGGGCAGCTCGCCTGCGCCGCTGCCCAAGCCGCCCGTGGAGGACTCGCTCCAGCCATTGCCGAGCTGGACGGTGACCCGCACCTTTGAACAGCTGGGGCGTGCCACCGACACCCTGCTGCTGGGGATCAACAACTCGGAGCAAGTGGAGTTCACCCTGCGCCGCGACCGGATTGCCAGCGATGCCCGCCTGCAACTGGAGTACACCCCCTCGCCCTCGCTGATCCCGACCGTCTCCCATATCCGGGTGTACCTCAATGATGTGCTGATGGGGGTGCTACCCATCGACAAGGATCAACTGGGGCGTAAAACCACTCAGCAGATGGCCCTTGATCCGCGCCTGATTTCGGACTTCAACCGGGTTCGCCTGGAGTTTATCGGCCACTACACCGATATCTGCGAAGACCCGGCCAACAGCACCCTGTGGGTCAATATCAGCCGTTCCAGCAGCATCACCCTGCAAGAGCAGGCGCTGAGCCTGACCAACGATCTGGCTTTTTTCCCGCTGCCGTTCTTTGATCCACGCAACAGCGGAAAACTTGAACTGCCGTTTGTATTCGCTGCCAACCCGACCCTGGGCGAACAGAAAGCCGCCGCCATTCTGGCGTCGTACTTCGGCAGCCAGTCCAACTGGCGCGGCGCCAGTTTCCCGGTGCTGTATGACGCTTTGCCAAGCGTACAAAACAAGGAAGCCACTCAGCCTTCGGTGGTGTTTGCCACCAATGATCACCGCCCGGCGTTCATGAGCGACCTGGAAAAATTCCCGGCCGTGACCGCGCCTGTGGTCGAGCTGATTGACCACCCGGATGCGCCTTACAGCAAAATCCTGCTGATCATGGGCCGTAACGAAGAAGACCTGGCCACCGCGGCCAAGGCCCTCGCTCTGGGCGGCAACCTGCTGCGCGGCTCTCGCGTGACCATCGACAAGGTCGAAGAACTGCAGCCCCGCAAACCTTACGATGCCCCGGCCTGGATGCGTACCGACCGCCCGGTGCGCTTCGCCGAGCTGATCAGCTACCCGCAGCAGCTGCAAGTCAGCGGATTGCAACCGCGGCCGATCACCCTGGATGTGAACCTGCCACCCGACCTGTTTGTGTGGCGCAACCAGGGCATTCCGTTGCGCACCCAATACCGTTACACCGCACCGTCGGCCAATGATGATTCGCGCCTGAACATCAGCCTCAACGAACAGTTCATCACCAGCCTGCCTTTGGTCCGCAAAGACACCAGCAGCCTTGAAGAACTGCGTCTGGCGGTGCTGTCCAACGACACGGCCAATGCCAATGACAAGCTGGTGGTACCTTCGCTGAAAATTGGCGACCGCAACCGCCTGCGTTTCGACTTCAACTTCGCCAGTACCATGGGCAGCGCCCAGCGTGATCGTTGCCAGACCATACTGCCGGCCAACACCCAGGCCATCATCGATGAAGACTCGACCATCGACCTGTCCGGCTACCACCACTACATCAGCATGCCAGACCTCAAGGCCTTCGCCCGCAGCGGTTTCCCGTTCAGCCGCATGGCCGACATGTCGGAATCGATCGTGGTGGTGCCGGCCAAGACCACTCCTACCCAGATCAGTACCCTGCTTGAAGCCGTGGCCGGGATTTCTGCCCGCTCCGGCTATCCGGCCTTCGGTTTGCGCCTGAGCGATGACTGGCAGGCGGCAGCCAAAGAAGACGCTGATCTGCTGTTGCTGGGGCAAATGGCACCGGAGATGCGCGACAATCCGGACCTGAGCCTGTTGCTGCAACGCCAGCGCGACATGCTGGTACAGCCTTATGGCAATTCCGCCATCGATGCCAACAATCGCCGCGGCCCGTCGCCTGATCAGCGCAACAAACCGGCCAACCGCACAGAGGTCACGGCCCAGGCACCGATTGCAGCCATTCTGGGCATGCAGTCACCGCACCATGACCAGCGCAGCATCGTTGCACTGCTGGGCAATGACGACGCCGACTACAACCTGCTGCGTGATGCCATCGGCGACAGCGGCAAACTGGATGCAGTGGCAGGCTCTGTTGCGCTGATTCGCAGCAGCGGGGTTTATAGCCAGCTGGTCGGGGACCAGTACTACGTGGGTAATCTGCCGTGGTACCTGCTGCTGTGGTATCAACTGTCCGAGCACCCGGTGTTGCTGGCGGTACTGGCGGTCATCAGCGTTCTGCTGACAGCCTTCCTGCTGTGGCGGGCCCTGAGCTGGGCAGCCAACCGTCGCCTGAACAAGGATGACTGAGACCATGGGACGCCTTGCTGCACTGGCCCTGTCCGTGACCCTCGGCGCCTTGCCCCAGGTGGTGAGCGCTGCTACCTGTAACTGGCCCGCCTGGGACAGTTACAAGAAGGCGATGATGAGCGCCGACGGACGCATTATCGATAGCTCCTCGGCGCAGCTGATCACCACCTCCGAGGGGCAAAGCTACGGGCTGTTTTTTGCCCTGGTGGGTAACGACCGGCAAGGTTTCGCAAAGATTCTCGACTGGACCCGCAACAACCTGGCCCAGGGCAATCTTGATAAGCATCTGCCCGCGTGGCAGTGGGGACAGTCCAAGAGCGGCAAATGGCAAGTGCTGGATAGCAACAACGCCAGCGATTCCGACCTGTGGATTGCCTACAGCTTGCTGGAGGCCGGGCGGCTGTGGCAGTGGCCGGCTTATATCGCGCAAGGGCAAAACATGCTCTGGCGCAGCGCCGCCCAAAGCCTGCGCACGTTGCCCGGGCTGGGCCTGATGCTACTGCCCGGTGATGTGGGATTTGACAGCGATCAAGGCTGGCGCCTGAACCCCAGCTATATGCCGCCCCAACTGCTGGCCCGCTTTGCCCAGATCTCACCTATCTGGGCCGAGCTGGCAAGCAATCAGCAACGTCTGCTGATCGAAGGTTCGCCCAAGGGTTTTGCCCCTGACTGGCTGCTGTGGCAAGCCGCAGGCGGCTGGGCCCCGGACCCCAAGGATGGCAGCGCGGGGGACTACGATGCGATCCGCGTCTACCTGTGGCTCGGCATGCTGGCCCCGGACGCGACCAATCGCCAGACCCTGCAACAGCACTTTGCCCCCATGGTCAATCTGACCCGGACCCTGGGTTATCCGCCAGAGAGCGTAGATGCCATAACCGGCACCTACACCGGCACCGGTCCGGTGGGTTTCTCAGGGGCCCTGTTACCGCTGCTCGCCAGCGCCGATTCACCGGCGCTGGCGGTCCAGCAGGCTCGCGTGCAGCAAGACCCGCCCGCGGCCGATGCTTATTACAACCAGTCGTTGCTGTTGTTCGGCCAGGGCTGGGATCAACAACGCTATCGCTTTGACAAGGATGGTCGGCTCAGTCCTGCGTGGGCGAACACATGCAAAAATTAACGACATGGGCGTTATTGCTCAGCGGTTTTTCCACTGCGGCCATGGCCCAGCCAGTCAGCGTGCAGGATCAGCAACAGTGGTTGCTGGAGCAGGTGCGGATCGGTGAAGCCTTGTACCGCGAAGATCTGGTGCGCGACTCATTGGCGCGCCTGAGCCTGATCGCACCGAACAATCCCCAAGCGCTGGTGGCCTCGATCCGCCAGGCCTTGCTGGACAAAAAACCGGGGCTGGCAAACCAGCGCCTTGCACAATTGCAAAGCATCGCGCCCGACTCGCCAGCGCTGCGCCAGGCCCAGAGCCTGATGAAACTGCAAGACCCGCAAAGCCAGAAAGCCCTGCAGCAGGCCCGCCTGTTTGCCGCCGCAGGCCGCCCGGAAGAAGCTGCCACCATTTTCGAGCAACTGTTTGGCAATGCGCCTCCGGATTTCGCCACCTCACTGGAATATCTGCGTATTCGCAGCAATATCCCCGGCCAACGGCCCAGGGTGATCGAACAACTGCGCGCACTGGATAGCCAGTACCCGGGTAACGTGGGGCTGCGCCAAACCCTGGCCGATTTGCTGTTCCGTGAGAATCGGGCACCTGAAGCGCTGGTGGTGCTGCATCAACTGTCAACCGACCCGCTGGCCAGCAACTCCGCCGCCGAGCGCGAATACCAGTACCTCAATGGCCAGCCCGTGAATCGCTCTACCGCCCAGGCCTGGCAGGCTTTTGTCAATCGGTACCCGGCCTCCCCGCTGCTTGGCGAAGCCAGCAAAAATCTGCAGACCCAACAGCATTTGCTTGGTGATCCGGCCTGGCAAGCAGGCGCACAGGGCAAGCAGATGATTGATCAGTCCCGTAACCCTGTGGCCGCCGAAGGTCTGCTGCGCCGTGCCATCAAGCAATATCCCGAGGACCCGACGCTCTACGGAGCATTGGGTATGGCCCTGTTTCGCCAGGGCCGCTATCAGGAGTCCAGTGCCAATTTCGCCACCGCGCGGACCAAGGATCAGGACACGTCCAATATCAGCAAATGGCAAGACCTGATGGACGCCAGCCGTTATCGGATGCTGCTCAGTCAAGGCGACAAGGCCCTGGAGCAGAACAACCTGGTCGCTGCCCGCAACGCTTACCAACAAGCGCGCAAAGCCAAACCTGCGGATGCCGACCCGCTGATCGGGCTGGCCAGCGTTGCCCGTGCCGGACACGATGATATCCAGGCTGAAGCCCTGCTGCTGCAGGCCCGTCGCCTGGAACCCGGCAATGGCAGTGCGGTGCGCGCTCTGGTGCGCCTGTATACCGCCCAGTCACCGGACAAGGCCAAGGCCTTCCTCAATAGCCTGCCCCCTGCCAGTCAAAGGGAATTCGCCGGGTTGCGCCAAAGCCTGGAGCTGGACGAGCTCAACCGCCAGGCCGATGCCGCCGCTGAGCGCAAGGACTGGCCCCAAGTGGTGGCGCTGCTGAGCAAAATCCGCAACTTGACCCCCGATGAACCCTGGCTGACTTATCGCCTGGCCAATGCCCAGCGCGAAATCAATCAACCGGGCGCCGCCGACGCCAGTTTCAAACAGCTGATGCAGCGCCAGGGCAAAAATCCGCAGGCGCTTTACGCTTACGCGCTTTACCTGTCGAGCACCGAGCGCGATGCCAGTGCCTTGAGCACGCTGGAACTGTTGCCCAGGGCGCAATGGACTGACGACATGGTTCAGCTCGATGCGCGCTTGCAGCGCAACGTGCTGGTGGCCCGGGCCGACAGTCTGCGCGCAGCCGGCCAGGAGCCCCAGGCGATTGCCCTGCTGATGCAAAAACCCGACAACGACGACCTGATGACCGTTGGCAGATGGGCCCAGGAACGCGGTGACTTTACCCAGGCGCAAAAGCTGTACAGCCAGGTGCTGAAGAATGAACCTGGCGACATCAATGCGCAGTTGGGACAAATCGAGAGCCTGATTGCCAGTAAGCAACTGGCCCCGGCCCGTCAGCAGTTGGCACAGTTCAAGCCGGCTCCGGGCGTGGTCTTGACCCCTGCGCAACAACGCCGGGTGGCCAACGCCTGGTCCGACGTGGGTGAACCGGGGAAAGCCCGGGCCATGTACGCCGAGCTACTGAAGACGCCCCAGGCCGACCCGTTGATGTACCGCGATGCAGCGCGCCTGATCTCCGCGACTGAGCCGCAGCAAGCCCTGGACTATTACGCCAAAAGCATGGCCGGAGCCGGGTTGCTGCCCGCGCAGCAGGCCAGCCCGCGGGACGATCGCGCCATGACCATGGCCAGTCGTGAAAAAGACGATGACCAATGGCTGGCGAGCAGCCTGCGAAGTGACGTGGATGAACTGTACCAGCGACAAAATCCGACGCTGCATCTGTACACCGATTACGGCTGGCGCTCGGACAATGCCTCCCAGGGCACCTCGGATACGGACACCCGGACCACCATCCTGCAACTGGATTTACCGATTGCCGATGGTACCGGCTTTATGCGGGCCGAGCAGATCAACATGGATGCCGGGGCTTTCAAAGCCGACCCGGACGGTCTTGTCCGTGAGAACTATGGCACCTGCGGGGTAGCCGTAAGGCGCAAAGGCACCGACGGACCGGACTTCTCGGGCTGTGAGGACCGCTCGCAATCGGCCAATGGCACCATGCTGGCGGCTGGCTGGAAGAATGAGACATGGAACGTTGATATCGGCCGCACGCCGGATACGTTCAAAGTGCCTAACTGGCTCGGCGGCGTGGCCTACAGCAGCAAGATCGGCTCAGTGGGCTGGACGCTGACCGGATCGCGCCGGCCTTTGAGCAACTCGATCCTGTCGTACTCCGGTGCGACCGACCCCAATACGGGCGTGACTTGGGGGGGTGTGACCTCTAACGGCGTAACCCTGAGCCTGAGCCACGACGAAGGCGGTGTTGACGGCGTGTGGGCCAGTCTTGGGCAGCATTGGCTGGTTGGCAAGAATGTCGAAGACAACCACAAGAACACCGCCATGGCGGGCTATTACTATCGCCTGGTGGAGCGCGCCGATGAACGCATGCGCACCGGTCTGACCGTGATGTACTGGAGCTACGACAAAGACCTGAGCGAATACACCCTGGGCCAGGGCGGGTATTACAGTCCCCAGCAATACTTCTCCATCGGCGTACCGCTCAACTACGCCTTTCGTACGCCCAACTGGTCGGTATCCCTGGAAAGCTCGGTGGGCTGGTCGTACGCCCAAACCAAGTCCAACGACCTCTACCCTCTGAGCGGGCTGAACGACAAGCTTCTGCACGCAGTGGATCAGGCCGGTTACGAGCTATCGGAAGGGTTGGGAGAGACGTCGGGAGGCAACAGCAATGGCATCGGCATTCGCCTGCAGGGCCTGGTAGAACGCCGGCTGACGGATAATCTGGTGCTGGGCGGTGGCTTGCTCTATCAACACAGTGAAGGCTACGCCCCAAGCCGGGCGATGCTCTACCTGCGGTATACGTTTGACACCTGGCAGGGCAACTTGCCGATGCCGGTGCAACCGTTGATACCGTATGCGGACTTCAGATAGCTGATGCGCATGCTCTTTTTTGTTGTGGGAGCCGGCTTGCCGGCGATGCGGGTAACGCGGTTCATCAGGTAAACCGCGTCGCCGCCATCGCGAGCAAGCTCGCTCCTACAGGCCCGGGTTGAACATGCTGCTTTTGTTGTGGGAGCCGGCTTGCCGGCGATGCGGATAACGCGGTTCATCAGGTAAACCGCGTCGCCGCCATCGCGAGCAAGCTCGCTCCTACAGGCCGCGGTTGAGCATGCAGTTTTTTGTTGTGGGAGCCGGCTTGCCGGCGATGCGGGTAACGCGGTTCTTCAGGTAAACCGCATCGCCGCCATCGCGAGCAAGCTCGCTCCTACAGGTATAGGCCGGTGTTGAGCATGCTGTTTTTGGTGTGGGAGCCGGCTTGCCGGCGATGCGGGTAACGCGGTTCATCAGGTAAACCGCATCGCCGCCATCGCGAGCAAGCTCGCTCCTACAGGTATAGGCCGGGGTTGGGCATGCTGTTTTTTGTTGTGGGAGCCGGCTTGCCGGCGATACGGATAACGCGGTTTATCAGGTAAACCGCGTCGCCGCCATCGCGAGCAAGCTCGCTCCTACAGGTACAGGCCGGAGTTGGGTATGCTGTTTTTTGTTGTGGGAGCCGGCTTGCCGGCGATGCGGGTAACGCGGTTCGTCAGGTAAACCGCGTCACAGCCATCGCGAGCAAGCTCGCTCCTACAGGTACAGGCCGGAGTTGGGCATGCTGTTTTTTGTTGTGGGAGCCGGCTTGCCGGCGATGCGGATAACGCGGTTCATCAGGTAAACCGCGTCGCGGCCATCGCGAGCAAGCTCGCTCCTACAGGTATAGGCCGGGGTTGGGCATGTTGTTTTTGTTGTGGGAGCCGGCTTGCCGGCAATACGGATAACGCGGTTCTTCATGTAAACCGCGTCGCCGCCATCGCGAGCAAGCTCGCTCCTACAGGTACAGGCCGGGGTTGGGCATGCTGTTTTTATTGTGGGAGCCGGCTTGCCGGCGATGCGGGTAACGCAGTTCTTCATGTAAACCGCATCGCCGCCATCGCGAGCAAGCTCGCTCCTACAGGCCGGTGTGGGAGCCGGCTCTTAACCTTTGGCCGGGGTACGCATGGTCACGAACTCTTCGGCTGCGGTCGGGTGCACGCCGATGGTTTCGTCGAAATGCTGCTTGGTGGCGCCGGCCTTCAAGGCAATTGCCAGGCCCTGGACGATCTCCCCCGCCTCTGGCCCGACCATGTGGCAGCCCAGCACTTTATCGGTGTCGGCATCAACCACCAGCTTCATCAGTGTGCGTTCCTGGCACTCTGTGAGGGTCAGTTTCATCGGCCGGAAGCTGCTCTCGAAAATCCGCACCTGGTGCCCGTCTTCAATCGCCTGCTCTTCGCTCAAGCCCACTGTGCCGATATTCGGCAAGCTGAACACCGCAGTCGGGATCATCTTGTAGTCCACTGGGCGGTACTGCTCAGGCTTGAACAGACGCCGTGCCACGGCCATGCCTTCGGCCAGTGCAACCGGCGTCAACTGTACCCGGCCAATCACGTCGCCAATCGCCAGAATCGATGGCTCGGCGCTTTGGTACAGCTCGTCCACTTCAACGAAGCCGCGCTCGTCGAGTTTGACCCCGGTGTTCTCCAGCCCCAGGTTATCGAGCATCGGACGACGTCCGGTGGCATAGAACACGCAATCGGCAACCAGCTCGCGGCCATCTTTGAGGGTGGCTTTGAGGCTGCCATCCGCCTGCTTGTCGATACGGGCAATATCGGCGTTGAATTGCACGTCCATCCCGCGCTTGATCAACTCTTGGTGCAGATGCTTGCGCACCGCTCCGTCGAAACCGCGCAAGAACATCTCGCCGCGATACAGCAACGAAGTCGTGGCGCCCAGCCCGTGGAAAATCCCGGCAAACTCCACCGCAATGTAACCACCGCCCACGACCAGTACACGCTTTGGCAACTCTTTAAGAAAGAACGCTTCGTTGGAGCTGATCGCGTGTTCGTGACCCGGGATTTCAGGGATCTGCGGCCAGCCACCGGTAGCAATCAGTATGTTCTTGGCGGTGTGGCGCTGACCGTTGACCTCCACTTCGTTGGGACCGGTCAGTCTGGCGTGGCCTTCGAGCAGGGTCACGCCACTGTTGACCAGCAGGTTGCGGTAGATGCCATTGAGACGATGAATCTCGCGGTCCTTGTTGGCGATCAGGGTTGGCCAGTCAAACTTCGCCTCGCCCAGGCTCCAGCCAAACCCCGAAGCCTGTTCGAAATCCTCGGAAAAATGTGCGCCGTAGACCAGCAGCTTTTTGGGTACACACCCGACGTTGACGCACGTACCGCCCAAATAGCGGCTTTCCGCTACCGCGACTTTGGCACCGAAACCTGCAGCAAAACGGGCCGCGCGCACACCGCCGGATCCCGCACCAATTACAAACAAATCAAATTCGTAGGCCATTTCTATCTCCTGGGCAGCTCATCAGCATAATCACTTCAGCGCGATTGACCAGCACCGGTGCTGACGAATGTAAAAAAACGAAAAAACCACCCGCAGGTGGCTTTCTCTTGAAACGTTACAGACGGGCTCTGTTAGTAAGCTTTGCCCGTTTTGTAGAAGTTCTCGAAGCAGAAGTTGGTGGCTTCGATGTAGCCTTCAGCACCACCGCAGTCGAAACGCTTGCCTTTGAATTTGTAGGCAATTACGCAACCGTTTTGCGCCTGTTTCATCAAGGCGTCGGTGATCTGGATCTCGCCACCTTTACCCGGCTCGGTCTGTTTGATCAGTTCGAAAATATCCGGAGTCAGGATGTAGCGACCGATAATGGCCAGGTTCGAAGGAGCGTCTTCGGGCGCCGGTTTTTCAACCATGTTGCGCACGCGGTACAGGTCGTCGCCAATCAGGTCACCAGCGATAACGCCGTACTTGTTGGTTTCCTGGGGATCAACTTCCTGGATCGCAATGATGGTGCAGCGATACTGGTTGTACAGCTTGACCATTTGCGTCAGAACACCGTCGCCTTCCAGGTTGACGCACAGGTCGTCCGCCAGTACTACGGCAAAGGGTTCGTCGCCGATCAGCGGGCGGCCGGTCAGAATCGCGTGACCCAGGCCTTTCATTTCGGTTTGACGGGTGTAAGAGAAAGAACATTCGCTCAGCAGGCGACGGATACCGACCAGGTACTTTTCTTTATCTGTGCCCTTGATCTGGTTTTCCAGCTCGTAGCTGATATCGAAGTGGTCTTCCAGTGCGCGCTTGCCACGTCCGGTCACGATGGAGATTTCGTTCAGGCCAGCGTCCAGTGCTTCTTCAACCCCGTACTGGATCAGTGGCTTGTTCACCACCGGCAGCATTTCTTTAGGCATGGCTTTGGTCGCTGGCAAAAAGCGAGTGCCGTAACCGGCTGCTGGGAACAAGCATTTCTTGATCATATGAGTCCTTAAAAGGGCTGTACGTTCGAATTTTGGCGCAGTCTAATCAGGCGGCTTCGAGCTTACAATGCCTCCCGATAGCAAACTGATGCCAACATAGAGAAAATTTGCGCCAGTTAGTTCACTTATTGCCTGTTTTTCTAATCGCCACTGCTCCACATGACCTGTGGACCAGCCCGCACGGGCTCTGAAGCAGTGTGGGCAAACTGGCATTACTCGAGCTTTAAGCCCTGAATAAGCGCTATTATTACGCCCATTCCCCCGCCAACAAGGCCACTGCACCATGTCCGCCACAACAAACAGCATCAACGGTTACCTGATAAAAAATGTCAGCCCGAATCAATGGTGGATTACCGACTCGGCTGACGAGCAAGTCGCCGGTCCTTTTGAGTCGGAACAGGCCGCAGTAGAGGTTGCCTCTGTACTCCAGGATCAGCCAGCACCCGCAGCCCGTCGACGCAACAATAAATCCTGACCCCTAACTCTCGAAGACTGACCCTGATGAATAAGCCCCTGACGCTTCTTGCACTATTGGTTCTTGGCGGCTGTGCCACTGCATCCAGCACCTATCTGGTGGATGGCAAGCAAGGACTGAGCATAGACTGTTCTGGCGAGGCCATGTCCTGGGCCAAGTGCTACGAAAAGGCTGACGCCTCCTGTGCCGGGACCGGCTACAGCATTGTGGGAACTGACGGCTCACCGGTGGCGGACAATAGTCAGAAAACCTTGGGCGTAGATGTGGGCAATTTCAACAGCCGAAATATTGTGGTGGTGTGCAAGTAGTTTGCTCAGGACAGACCTTGGAGATACCACTGCCCACAGCAATAACCTGCCGCTAACGCCAAGCCCCGGCTTGCTGTCTGAACGCCCTCTGCACTTGCACCGGGTTTAATCCCGGGCACAAAAAAACCTGACACCGCAAGCAGCAGCCGTCAGGTTTTACAGAGGGGACAGTGGGCCCGGATTGCCAGCGATCAACCAGAAATACAATGGGTTGCGGCTTTGCGGATATCTCCAGGACGCACCGGCACGTTGGACATGCTTTCATAGACCTTGATGCTGCTTCCGCCGGAACGCTCTTCAATATCAATCACGGCTGTAGGATTCGACGTCAGCTTTTGCGGGACGATGATTCGTAAACCTTCTTTATGCGGCTCAATTTGTGGCGCCCTTCGAGTACTGGACAGTTGTTGTACCAGGCACTGAGCGTACGCATCAGGCTTCTTGCCTGATATCACACTCATGGTGGGCAGCGTCTGTTCTATATCCGTGACTGATGCACAGCCACCCAAAACCAGCATTGCCAACAGAACGCCCCGCTTCATACATTTCCTCCGTTAAAGATCCTACGACAGTGGATCTCCAGGTTTTCTCCCCGGCCACAGGGAATAAATATTCAATTGTGGCGAATTATCCGCGTTTTGCGTCAGACTTGTCTGCATCGAGGCATAATATGCGGCTTTAGTCTCCTTTTTGGACTAAAGCACATGCTATCTTGCTGATTTTTCAGCTAAAGCCCTCCCCTTGGAGCCCCCATGAAATTTATTCACCAGCGCGAGCACCTTAACGAAGACGACATTGTCGTCATCGAGTGCTCTCAACCCTGCAATATTCGCCTGATGAGCGACGCACATTTCCGCAGCTTCAAAAATGGTGGCCGTCACTCCTACCACGGCGGCGCATTCAAGGATTTCCCGGCCAGAATCACGGCACCCAGCACCGGCTTCTGGAACATCACCATTGATACCGTTACCAGCCGGGCGATTAGCGTGACCCGCAAGCCAAGCTTCCAGCCTACGATCAAGATCGTGCGTCGCTCCAGCTCCAAACTCCGCTAAGCCTGACATCCCCGGCCTTCAAAGACAGGAAATATTGTGGACACTACGCGTAACACCACTAAATACGTGATCAAGTACAAACTCAACGGCGAGCGTCGTTTCGAGTTTGCACAGCTACCCACCGGCTCCGATGAAGAAGCCCGCGCAGCGCTTGAAATCATTCACGCCGGCTCGGACGACAAGATCACTGATGTCAAAGCGAGCAAGCCGCTTTAACCAATGACTCTCGACCTGTTTGCTGACGAGGACCTGCAGCAACCCGCCCGACTGCAAAGCATTAGCGAGCAGGGGTTTGTGCTTCGCGGGTTTGCCTTGCCGTGGGCCGAGGCACTCTTGCAGGCTCTGGCCGGCGTCTTGATCCAGTCACCTTTTCGGCACATGCAGACGCCCGGCGGTTTCACCATGTCGGCGCGCTTGAGCAGCTGTGGCGAATTGGGCTGGACCAGTGATTGCAATGGCTACAGTTACAGCCCGGTCGACCCGTTGCGCAAGCAGCCCTGGCCTGCCATGCCCGACACCTTCCTCGCGCTGGCCGAAGCGGCCGCAGGCGCAGCAGGCTTTGAACATTTCGTCCCCGATGCCTGCCTGATCAATTGCTACGTCCCCGGGGCAAAAATGTCTCTGCATCAGGACAAAAACGAACGTTCCCTTGAAGCGCCCATTGTCTCGATCTCTTTGGGGTTGCCGGCTGTTTTTCAGTTTGGCGGCTTTGAGCGCAGCGACCCGGCACAACGCATTTCCTTATTTCATGGTGACATCGTGGTCTGGGGTGGCGTTGACCGCCTGCGCTACCACGGTGTGCTGCCAATCCAGCCGGGGCAGCACCCGGTATTGGGAGAACAACGCATAAATATCACTCTGCGCAAGGCAGGCTGAGTCACGGGGCACTGCGCCAGACAGCAAAACGCTATGTATTTTTTTATATACCGTTTATCTTCCTAGCGCCCGATACAACTCAATAAAGATGGGCCGCCCTCGCCTCTAACGGAGTTTCGTCATGAATGTACGCGTTCGATCCTTTACCCCCGGCGCACTTGCTGCACTGATCGGGTGTCTCGCTGTCACCGGCGTCCAGGCCGATGAAGTGCAGGTGGCGGTGGCAGCCAACTTCACCGCACCGATTCAGGCTATTGCCAGCGATTTTGAAAAAGACACCGGGCACAAGTTGATTGCCGCGTATGGCGCCACCGGACAGTTCTATACCCAGATTAAAAACGGTGCTCCGTTCGAAGTTTTTCTGGCGGCCGATGACAGCACCCCCGAGAAACTCGAAAAAGAAGGCGACATAGTTCCTGGCTCCCGTTTCACCTATGCCATTGGCACTCTGGCCTTGTGGTCTGCCAAGGACGGCTATGTCGATGATGCAGGCAAGGTGCTGGAAAAAAACCAGTTCAAGCATTTGTCCATTGCCAACCCGAAAGCGGCACCTTACGGCCTGGCAGCAACACAAGTGCTGGCTAAACAGGGCCTGACCGACAAGGTCAAGGACAAGATTGTTGAAGGCCAGAACATCACCCAGGCTTATCAGTTCGTGTCCACAGGTAATGCCGAGCTGGGTTTTGTCGCCCTGTCGCAAATCTTTAAAGACGGCAAAGTCAGTCATGGCTCTGCGTGGATCATCCCCGAGACCATGCACGATCCGATCAAGCAAGACGCAGTGATTCTCAAGAAAGGCGAGAACAACCCCGCCGCCAAGGCCCTGACCGAGTACCTGAAAGGACCGAAAGCCGAGGCCATTATCAAATCCTACGGTTATCAACTGTAAATGACGCTCTCGAGTGCTGACTTCGCCGCAATCTGGCTGACCCTGAAACTGGCGTCACTGACCACGGTCATTTTGCTTCTGATCGGCACTCCCATTGCACTGTGGCTGGCCCATACCCGGTCACGGTTACGGGGACCGATCGGGGCAATTGTCGCCCTGCCTCTGGTATTGCCACCCACCGTGATCGGCTTCTATCTGCTACTGGCGATGGGGCCCCATGGTTATGTGGGCCAGTTCACCCAGGCCATCGGCCTTGGCACCCTGACCTTCAGCTTCGCAGGCCTGGTGATAGGCTCGGTCATCTACTCCATGCCCTTTGTCGTACAGCCTTTGCAGAACGCATTTACGGCCATTGGCCCCAGGCCACTGGAGGTGGCTGCCACCTTGCGCGCCAATCCGTGGGATACCTTCTTTAGCGTGGTCCTGCCCCTGGCGCGACCTGGTTTTATCACTGCTGCAATTTTGGGCTTTGCCCACACCGTGGGTGAATTTGGCGTGGTCTTGATGATTGGCGGCAACATTCCCGAGAAAACCCGGGTGGTTTCAGTACAGATCTACGATCACGTCGAAGCCCTGGAGTATGCACAGGCACACTGGCTGGCTGGCGCAATGCTGGTGTTTTCGTTTTTGGTGTTACTGGCGCTGTACTCGAGCCGCAAATCTCAAGCAAGCTGGAGTTGAGCATGACCTCGCAGATAAATGTCCGGCTGCAACTCAGTTACCCGGGATTTGACCTGGACCTGGACCTGCAACTGCCCGGCAAGGGGGTGACCGCACTCTATGGCCATTCCGGCTCGGGGAAAACTACCTGTTTGCGCTGCATAGCCGGACTTGAACGTGCCGGCCAGGCCTTTGTGCAAATCAATGATGAAGTCTGGCAGGACAGCCAGAGCAATCTGTTCGTACCGGTACATAAACGCGCACTGGGTTACATCTTTCAGGAAGCCAGCCTGTTCCCGCACCTGTCGGTGCTGGCCAATCTGGAGTTCGGACTGCGGCGCATTGCGCGCAAGGAGCGGCGGGTGGACCTGGCCCATGCCACCGAATTGCTGGGTATTACCCACCTGCTGCAGCGCACGCCCAATAACTTGTCCGGCGGCGAACGCCAGCGGGTCGGTATCGCCCGGGCGCTACTGACAAGCCCGAAGCTATTGCTGATGGACGAACCGCTGGCGGCTCTGGACAGCCAGCGCAAGCGTGAAATCCTGCCCTATCTGCAACGTCTGCACGCCGAGCTGGATATTCCGGTGCTCTACGTGAGTCACTCCCAGGACGAAGTTGCACGTCTGGCTGACCATATGGTGTTGCTCAGTGAAGGCAAGGCGCTTGCCAGTGGTCCGATCGGTGAAACCCTGGCCAGGCTTGATCTACCCCTTGCTCGGGATGACGACGCCGGGGTGGTGATCCAAGGCAGGGTCGCTGCTTATGATGCGCACTACAACCTGCTGACCCTGCGACTGCCAGGCAGCACGCAACACCTGAGAGTTGCCCATGGGCCGCTGGCAGTCGGCCAGACGTTGCGGCTCAAGGTACAGGCCCGCGACATCAGCCTGAGCCTGGATCCCAGTGAGCACAGCAGCATTCTCAACAGCCTGCAGGCCACCGTCATCAGCGAAACCGGGGCTGATAATCAGGCCCATGTTCTGGTGCGGCTGGATGTGGATGGCTGTGCAATGCTGGCCCGTATCACCCGCTACTCCCGTGACCAGTTGAACCTGCATCCGGGGCAAAACCTCTGGATACAGGTTAAATCGGTAGCGGTATTAGTCTGAGTGATTGCCCTGCCAAGGTTCACGGCGGCGTTGCATGAGGTATCGCGCCGTTGCAATGGTCAGCCCCAGTAACAGCCCCACTGCCAGACCCAGTCCGATGATCAAGGCCTTTTTCGGCTTGATCGGATCAATCGGGGCTTGCGCCAGGCGGTCAATACTGACCAGCCCAAGTTGGCTCATATCGGTTTTCAAATTGCCCAGACGTGCCACTTCTGCGCGCAACGGATCGATGTTTTTCAGGAACAGGTCTTCGTTGGTACGCCTGCCGAGCATTTCGACCTGACGGTTGGTCTCAAGCAGCTGCAGTTCCTTGCCGATCTCCGAAACTCTTTTGTCCGTAAAATCATCAGAGGTGCGCTTGAGCAAGGCTGCGCGCTCTGCTTGCAGCGCCTGAGTACCCATGAAGTACAGCGGCGTAGCCTGCGAGGTGATTTCAGTGCGCATGAGATTGGAGGACCCGCCTTGAGCCACATCACCCATCGACGAGGGGGTGGTCGGACGGCTGATACCCAATGAGGTGGCGATGGCAATGGCTTCGTTCAACTGCGCAATGCGTGAATCGCGTTCGGCTCTGAGCTGCAAGCGCAAGGCCTTTAATTCGTCCTTGAGTTTTGCCGACTTGACCTTGTCTGACTCGGTCAGCGCAGCAATCTCACCCTCTTTATCGGACTGGTAGGCTGAACGTGCAGCATTGATCTTTCCGTCCAGTTCCCTGAGCCGGTTATTGATGATGACTTTCAGGTCGGCACTGATTTGCTCACGCTGGCTATTGATAGCGTATTCAACAAAACCGTTGAGGATTTCAACGCCATTGAGCGTATCCGGATAGGTAATTTCCAACTTGATATACGGGCTCAATGAAGCCGCTTGCTTCGGATCGGGCTGGATCAGAGTGATCGCATCACGGTTGAAAATCTCAAAACTTTGCTCAAGCGTACGGCCTTTGCGTGCCAGCGGCTTGAACAACTCTTCATGGGAGCGGAAGTAACTGTAGCGAGTGTCGTAGGACTCCAGTGCCGAACCGATCTTGAGCAACGCGTCTCGAGGGGGAAGCGTGTAGACATCCGAACGGTTAAGCGCATCAAGCTCGTTGATGGCCGCAGGACGCAACAGGGAACTGGCCTGATAGACAGGCTGCGCCAACAGGACGTAGCCCAGGGCAATACAACCGGCAGCGCCCATGGCTCCCGCGATCAACTTTTTTTGCTGCCAGAACGAATGAAACAGGTCCAACAGATCGATCTCTGCGCTTGAGTTGCCTGTTCGCTGCTGCTCGGTTTTTTTCAAAGTATACGCCCTGTGAACTGAACTCCTTGGCGAGTTCACCTCTTGACAATTAACGCTTAACTGCGCTTTAAAAATAAGCGTAGTGTCTGACAGCCTATTAAGAGAAAAGATCCCTCTGCTTTAGAATCAACTACATACCAGAATGAAATCAAGGTTTATCTAGAGACTGGCTGTCGTTTTTTTCGATTAAATTACTTACTTCACACTTCCAATAATGTGCCACTGCTAATTTTCAGATTTCTCCTACGACGAAATATCATACTGATCCTGGCCAACTGCTTTTCTACCCGCTATCGCAGCAGTCCCACTGCTGACGCACCTGCGCCCACCGCCATGCTTCAGGGCATCCAGCCCGCAGCCATTACTGCCTGTACGCGCCCTTGGGTAGCGCTATCAGATGGCGGAATATTTTCACGGTCTGTGTAATTATTGCCCCCACAAAAAAGCACGATTACGTGTGAGGTAATAATCAGCATGGATATTTATCAGGCAATGCGGGTGTTTGTCCGTGTGGTCGAGACAGGCAGTTTTACCGCTGCGGCTCAGGCGCTGGGCTATTCCACAGCGCAAACCTCGCGCTTGCTGTCTGAACTTGAATCCTCGCTGCAAGCCAGGCTGCTGCAGCGCAGCACACGGCGGCTGGCATTGACGGAGGTGGGTGCGCGCTATCTTGAGCGCTGCCGAATGATTCTTGGCGAAATAGAGGACGCAAATGCCGAAGCGGCCGGTGCTCATCTGATTCCCCGCGGCCATTTACGCGTGCAGTCCACCACCGGGCTGGGGATCCAGCTCCTGGCGCCACTGGTGGCCCGTTATTCGCAGCTGTACCCGCAGGTCGATGTCGATCTGACCCTGTCTCAACGTCAACCCGACTTGCTTGAAGAAGGCCATGACGTGGTGATCACGTTATCGGCCAACCTGCCCGACTCGGAAATGATCGGTCAGCAACTGGGGAGTATCTTCAGCGTCATCAGCGCCGCACCGTCCTACCTGCAGAGCCAGGGCACGCCCAAGACTCCCGACGACCTCAACCAGCACCGCTGCCTGCATCTGGTTGACCCGCTGTTTACCGACAGCTGGACCTTCCGCGATGATCAGGGTGAACAGTCGATTCGCCCCGGCAGCGTGTTTCAGGTCAATGTGGCTGAGGCGATGGCCCAGGCCGCCGAAGCCGGACTCGGGGTTTGCCTGTTGCCGGATTACGTGGCGGTCGGTTCCTATCAACGCGGTGCGCTGGTGCGCCTGTTGCCTCAATACCGGTTGCACGAAAAAAGCATCTACGCGCTTTACCCCTCGCGACGCTTTCTGGATGCCAAGGTCAAAACCTGGGTCGAGTTTCTCAAGCAGGAAATTCCGAAGGTGCTTGATCAGCACCAGGCCATCGTCGATGACCCGGCGCATTGGGCATAGCGTCAGACTTACCCTTGCTGCAGTTGCTCGCGCAAGGCCTGGGCGGTGCGATCGAACTGCAGTGGGGTCACCGAAATCCCGCCCTGGGTGACCACCCGGGTTTCTGTATCGGCGGCTTCGGGGTGCTGGTGGCGGGTAATACTGAGCCAGTAATAGCTGGACTCGCGAAAGTCCGTACGCTCGTTCACACTCACCCCGTCCATACGGCCATGGCCCTGGCGGGTGATCTGTACGGGGCCAGCCTGCTCGGGCGCAACGTCCGGGAAGTTGATGTTCAGGCACGCTGATTGCTCCCAGCCCTTGCCCAGCAACTGGCGAATCACCCCGGGCGCCAGTGTGCGGGCCGTGTCCCAGCGCACCGAGTCGCGACGGGTGAAGTACTGGCTCAGGGCAATGGAAGGGATGCCCAGCAACAGGCCGGTCATCGCAGCTCCCACTGTGCCGGAGTACAGGGTTTCGACCCCCAGATTGGCGCCTTTGTTGATGCCGGACAGCAATAGCTGCGGCGGGCTGTCCATCAACTGCTGCAAGGCCATCGCAACACAGTCGGCCGGGGTTCCGGACACCGAAAAACGGCGCTCGCCACGGGCAGTCACCCGCAACGGGTGATGGATGCTGATGGCGGTGGAAATACCGCTCTGGTCATGGTCCGGGGCGACCACCCAGACCTCGTCTGCCAGTTCCCGAGCCACAGCCTCAAGGGCCTCAAGACCCGGGGCGTCGATCCCGTCATCATTGGTAATCAAAATTCGTTGCAGTCGAGCGACCGTCATTCCTGAACTCCTTGTTGTTGGGGAGTCGCCCAGAACGGCAAGGCAAAAGCCCGGATTGTCCGGCTCGCAACTTGCCGCTCGACGCTCCTGCTAGATGCCCTGCAATGCCAGATCCATCGCAAAGTAGGTCAGAATCATGTCTGCGCCGGCCCGCTTGATCGAGCCCAGGCTTTCACGAACAACCCGCGCTTCGTCGATGGCTCCGGCCAGGGCGCCGAACTTGATCATCGCGTACTCGCCGCTGACCTGATACGCCGCCAGAGGTAGACGCGAGGCTTCACGGACGTCACGAATGATGTCCAGGTACGCGCCGGCGGGCTTGACCATCAACACGTCGGCACCCTCCTGCTCGTCCAGCAGCGACTCGCGAATCGCTTCGCGACGATTCATCGGGTTCATCTGGTACGACTTGCGATCGCCTTTCAACGCGCTGCCACCTGCCTCACGGAAAGGACCATAGAGTGCCGAAGCGAACTTGGTGGAGTACGCCATGATCGAGGTGTCAATAAACCCGGCAGCATCCAGCGCGCTGCGGATGGCCTGAACCTGACCATCCATGGCCGCTGAAGGCGAGATGAAATCAGCGCCTGCCGCAGCGGCAGCAACGGCCTGCTTGCCCAGATTGATCAAGGTCGCATCATTGTCCACGCCATGATCGTGCATCACACCGCAATGACCGTGGGAGGTGTACTCGCAGAAGCAGGTGTCACTCATCACGATCATTTCCGGGGCGGTATCCTTGCAGATACGGGCCATGCGCGACACCAGACCGTCTTCACGCCATGAATCGCTACCTGTGGCATCCAGATGGTGCGACACGCCAAATGCCATCACCGACTTGATCCCTGCACGGGCATAGCGTTCGATTTCGCCGGCCAGTTTGGACTCGGGAATACGCATCACACCCGGCATGCTGGTGATAGGTACGAAGTCGTCGATTTCTTCTTCGACAAAAATCGGCAGCACCAGGTCGTTAAGGCTGAATTCGGTTTCCTGAAACATGTCGCGCAGGGTTTGCGAGCGGCGCAGGCGGCGGGGACGAACAGAAGGGAACTGGTTAGGCATCATGGTTCCTGATGGGCAGGTTCATAGACAGACGAGCCTTGGCCAAGGCTCAATGGCGCAACAAATACAGGATTGACCCTGCAATTGCAAAACATCCGGCCGGCCTGCGGCCTGTTGTCGCAGGCAGTAACTGCATCCATGGCGCATAGGCTCCGGTTGTACATTTCGTAAAAAAGCGTAACATCGCCGACCATGATTCTTGAACAGCTCAAAGCCCTGGGTAATGACACTCGCATGCAAATGATGGAGTGGCTCAAAGACCCGCTCAGCAATTTCCCGCGCCAGGATCATGGCGATCCTGCAATCGGCGTGTGCGTGACCCATTTGCAGCACAAGGCCGGTCTTTCCCCTTCCACTGCTTCGGCGCACCTGGCCATTTTGCAGCGTGCAGGCTTTGTCCTCACCACACGCATCGGCAAGTGGACGTACTACCGGCGCAATGAGCAGGCGATAGATGACTTTGCGGCTAGGCTGAAAGTCGAGTTGTAATTTTTAACCGATCATTTCGTTATTTTGCGTAATGTGAAAACTTGAGGACATCCCGTGAGCATTAAAACTATCTTCGTTGAACCCGGCGGCGGTTATCCAAATGTGGTCGTTGGCAGCAGCGAAGCGCGCGCACCTGACAGTGGTGAAATCACTGTACGTTTACATGCCAACTCCCTGAACTATCACGACTTCGCCGTGGTAAGCGGCATGTGGGGACCGAGTCAAAAACGCATTCCCATGGCGGATGGCGCCGGTGAAGTGATTGCCGTCGGCAGTGCGGTCAGCGAGTTCAAGGTCGGCGATTCGGTGGTCAGTACTTTCTTCCCGGAGTGGATCGACGGCACCCCGCTGGTTGAGGGCTTTGTCAGCGTACCCGGTGATGGCATCGATGGTTATGCCCGCGAGCAAGTCACAGCCAAGGCCACCTCGTTTACCCTCGCCCCCACCGGCTACAGCCACGCCCAGGCCTCTACCCTGACCACCGCAGGTCTGACCGCATGGCGCGCCTTGATGGCCGATGACTCGCTAAAGCCCGGCGACACGGTGCTGGTCCAGGGCACGGGCGGGGTTTCGATTTTCGCCCTGCAATTTGCCAAAATGGCCGGCGCCACCGTGATCGCGACCTCTTCCAGCGATGAAAAACTCGAGCGTCTCAAAGCACTGGGCGCTGACCACGTCATCAACTACCGCAAGGACACTGCCTGGGGCGAGACAGCCCGTGCGCTCACCGGCGGTCGCGGGGTGGACCACATCATCGAAGTCGGCGGTCCTGAGACCCTAGAACAGTCGATGATCGCCATTCGCGTGGCCGGGCATATCTCGATCATCGGTATTTTGAGCGGCACCAGCGGCGCCATGAACTTTGTCCCGGCACTGATCAAGCAAGTGCGTCTGCAAGGGGTACTGGTAGGAAGCCGCAGCCAGCAACAGGACATGGTACGGGCGATCAATGCCAGCGGCATGCGCCCGGTCATCGACCGGCACTTCCCGCTGAGCGAGATTGTCGAGGCGTTCAAGTACCAGGAAACCAACCAGCATTTTGGCAAGATCGTGCTGGACATCTGACCCCATCACCGGTGGCGCATTGACAGTGCGTCACCGGCTTCTCTAGATTCAGGCATTTACCCAGAGAGCTAAGCCTGATGAGTCTTGAATCTGTCCGCGCATTTTTCCTCGCCAAAGCACCCGACCTGCACATCATTGAGCTGGCCACCAGTACCGCTACCGTAGCTCTGGCTGCCCAAGCCCACGGCGTTGAGCCCGGCCAGATCGCCAAGACCCTGGCCTTTCGTGTCGGTGAACGCAATGTGCTGCTGGTTGCCCGTGGCGATGCGCGTATCGATAACAAAAAAATCAAGAATGCCCTGGGCAGCAAAGCCAAGATGCTTGATGCCGATACTGTCGTGGCCCTGACCAGTCACCCCGTTGGCGGCGTTTGCCCGTTCGGGCTGGCGACCGATCTGGCGGTATATTGCGACATTTCCCTTAAAGCCTTCACTGAAGTGATGCCTGCAGCCGGCGCTACCCACACCGCTGTGCGTATCAGCCCCGACCGAATGGCCGAACTGGTCAATGCCCAATGGGTCGATGTCTGCCAGGCCAGCCAAACCGAAGAGACCGTTTAAACCGCTCTATTACGGGGCTTACAGGGGCGAATGGCGGCTGTGCATATGGAAAATATGGATGCTATCGATTATCATTATCCACTTCATCTGCACCCTGCCTCGGCTTCAATAAACCAACAAATGCGTGGCCGGGTGCTTTTTTAAAGGACTAATTGAGGCGCCCATGCACCGCTTTTCTTTCAGCAAATCCTTGATTTGCGCCACCCTGGGGATTTTCACCCTGCCCGCTTCAGCGGCCTTTCAACCCGTATCCGAGGCCGCACTGGCCGGTGAATCGGACAGATCCTGTCACTTCAACGCGGACACCAGCTACGACTGCACCTCAACCTATAGCTACACCATCCTCACCAATAACGGTCGCGAAATGATTTCGCGTATCGACTTCAGCTTCCCGGAGTCTGACCGCCTGGAAATAATCAAGGCCGAATCGACCCAACCGGGCGCCAAACCGGTGGCACTGGCTGACACACAAATCGACACCCGGATGGCACCGAACCCGGACCAGGGTTTTTTACGCTTGAAGCAAACCTCGATCGCCTTCCCCAACCTGCGAATCGGCACGATGGTGAGCTATACCCTGCGCGAACACATAGCAGCCAAGCCGCTGAGTCATGAGTTTCACTATGTGCTGATGTTCCCCCCCAATGCGGTGCGTATGGACCGTTTTAAAAACACCTTCAGCGCTGAAAAGCCAATCGTGTGGCGCAGCGAAATGATGGAAGACTTCAGCTTTACTCCGTCGGCCGACAACAAAAGCCTGGTCATTGAACAGAAGGCACCGCGCTTCGTGAATTATGTCAATGAAGCCGGCAACGCTTATATTCGCCAGCTGCCAAGGGTTGAACTGGGCAGTTCGAGCAGCTTGCAGGATTACTTCGGCGATTTTGCCCGGCGCTACACCGAAATTACCGCAGCCAGACTGCCTGCCATCAGTGCCAGGGCAGTGGCCGGCCTTAAAGGCTTGCCGCCGGAGCAACAGGTATCGGGCCTGATGCAGCATATCCACGATAACTATCGTTATCTGGGCGACTGGCGAGCCAGCGATCGGGGCTATGTGCCTTTCACCCTCGCTGAAATCGAAGACCGCGGCTATGGCGACTGCAAAGACCTGGCGGTACTGCTCACAGCCATGCTCAACGCAAGCGGCATCGACGCGCAGACCACCTGGGTCAGCCGTGGCAACATGAGCCTGGGGCTTTTGCTGCCGGGCACCTCAGCACCCAACCACGCCATCGTACGGGCGCGGGTCAACGGTAAAGTCTGGTGGCTCGACCCGACCAATCCGGTGTTCTCGCCGGGGCGCTCCATGCCGGATATTCAGGATCGCTGGGCACTGGTGATAGACCCGCAAGGCGCAGTTCGCCGGGAACATATCCCGCAAGAAGAACCTGTTGTCAGCACCCTGGTACGGAAACAGGAACACTTCAACCCTGATGGCACCGCGCGCACCAGCGCCGACATCGAAATGAGCCAGATGCGCCTGATGAGACTGAGTGTGGCCGATAACCAGTCGGGTATTTCTGGTACCGACCAGGACCTTTGCGACCGGTTCAGCAAGGAACAGACCGATTGCACGATCACACGCTCAGCCACCGGGTTTGTGGTACCCCACAAGTATCAGGTCAAGGCCGAACTGACCGACCTGCGCCCATTGAAGACACTCTCGGGCCAAAGCGTGTACCAGCCCGCCTTCATGACTGAACGTTGGGATGATTTGGTCAATTACCGCCGCACCGGGCAAAAGGCCGACTTGTATCTGGAAGATCCTGAAACCATGGACTACGAGATCACCCTGTCAGGGCTACAGGTTGCGCAGAACATCAAGAGCTGCACCGTTCGCTCGCCCTGGTTCGACATGGACCTCAATGGCAAACAGGTCGAGGGCCATTACCGCTACCAGTACCGCCTGACACAAAAGCAACGCTGGCTGAGCCATGACGACATCATGAGCGGCCCTTTCGAAGCAATGCTCAAGGAAGCCAGAAACTGCAACGATCAGATGCAGCAAGTGGTGACACTGCAAACCGCGGCCTGAGTTAATCAAACAGCTGCAAAAAAGCCTGGCCCTCTTGCGGGGGCCAGGCTTTTTTTGAGTCCGCTATCAGGCGATCGCGGTATCCACCAACACCTGGGCTTCTTCTACCAGACGGCTCAGGTGCTCGTCACCGATAAAGCTCTCGGCGTAGATTTTGTAAATGTCTTCAGTGCCAGAAGGGCGTGCCGCAAACCAGCCGTTTTTAGTCATCACCTTGAGTCCGCCAATTGCCTGATCGTTACCGGGCGCATGACTGAGAATCCCGGTAATGTCTTCGCCGGCCAGGCTTGTGGATTTGACTTGCTCCGGCGACAGCTTGCCAAGCTGGGCTTTCTGTTGCGGGGTAGCCTTGGCATCGACCCGGGTCGAGAACGGCAGGCCCAGGTCTTCGGTCATTTGCTGATACAGCTGCGAAGGATCACGACCGGTACGGGCCGTCATTTCTGCGGCCAGCAGCGAAGGAATCAGGCCGTCCTTGTCTGTCGACCAGACACTGCCGTCCAGGCGCAGGAATGAAGCCCCGGCGCTTTCTTCGCCACCAAAGCCCAGCGAGCCTTCAAACAGGCCATCGGCAAACCATTTGAAGCCCACCGGCACTTCGTACAGGCGGCGGCCCAGACGGGCAGCAACCCGGTCAATCAACCCGCTGCTGACAACGGTCTTGCCAACGGCTGCGTCTGCACGCCAGTGCGGACGGTTCTGGAACAGATAGTCGATGGACACTGCCAGGTAGTTGTTGGGGGCCAACAGGCCGCCTGAAGGGGTAACAATGCCGTGGCGGTCATGGTCGGGGTCGCAGGCAAAAGCCACGTCGAAACGCTCTTTAAGGCCAATCAACCCCTGCATGGCATAGCTGGAGGACGGGTCCATGCGGATGCGCCCGTCCCAGTCCACACACATGAAGCGGAAGGTTGGATCTACCGAGGTGTTCACCACTTCCAGGTTCAAGCCGTAGTGCTCGCCGATCGCCGGCCAGTAGTTCACGCCCGCGCCGCCCAATGGGTCCACGCCAAGACGCAGGTTGGCGCCGCGCAGGGTATCCATGTCGATCACGTTCTTCAGATCGGCGACATAGGTATTCAGGTAGTCGTGACGATGGGTGGTGCCGGCCTTCAAGGCCTGTTCGTAGCTGATGCGCTTGACACCCGCCAGCCTGGCCGCCAGTAACTCGTTGGCCTTGGCCTCGATCCACTTGGTGACATCGGTATCGGCCGGGCCGCCGTTAGGCGGGTTGTACTTGAAACCGCCGCTTTCAGGCGGGTTGTGCGACGGTGTAATAACCACACCATCGGCCAGGCCTGAAGTCCGACCGCGGTTGTAGCAAATAATGGCGTGGGAAATGGCCGGCGTCGGGGTGTATTCGTCATTGGCGGCGATCATGGTTTCGACGCCATTGGCGGCAAACACTTCCAGCGCACTGGCACCAGCAGGCGTCGACAGTGCATGGGTGTCGATGCCGACAAACAGCGGACCATTGATGCCTTTCATTTGCCGGTACAGGCAAATGGCCTGGCTGATGGCCAATACATGCCACTCATTGAAACTCAGCTCAAACGAACTGCCGCGGTGACCGGAAGTACCAAAGGCCACACGCTGGGTGGCGATCGTTGCATCAGGTTGACCGGTGTAATAAGCGGTCACCAGTCGCGCAATATCGACCAGCAATTTCGCAGGAGCCGGTTTGCCCGCAAGAGGACTGAGAGTCATGCAAAACCTCGGGAAATAAATGATTCAGAGGAAAAAAGGCAGTTTACTGGCAGTTCGACACTGGCGCGAAGCAATCTATCCCTGCAAGTGCATCTGTTTTGCACTTAAATAGCCTTTTAGTTGTCAGATACAGCCCATAGATTCACCTGAACGACATTTTTCTGTTCTGAAATAAGGAAGCAGCATGAAACCACTCTTGATCAGCGCGGCCCTGGCCCTTTCGCTGAGTACGCTGTGCAGCGTCGCCAACGCCGCCAAACTTGAGGATGTGGCGCCCTACCCTAAAGCCGAAGCGGGCTATAGCCGACAAGTCATTCACCTGCCCAAGCAAAAGAATGAGGACGACTACAAAGTCCAGATCATTGCCGGCAAGACCCTGCAGGTGGACTGCAACCAGCAGCGTCTGGGCGGCAAGCTGGAAGAAAAAACCCTCAAGGGCTGGGGCTATCCGATGTATCGCCTGAACAAGGTCAGCGGGCCGATGAGCACGATGATGGCCTGCCCTGAAGGCAAGTCGCACCCCGAATTTGTCCCCGTGGTCGGCGATGGCTTCATGCTGCGCTATAACAGCAAGTTGCCGATCGTGGTCTACGTGCCCAAGGACATAGAAGTGCGTTACCGGATCTGGTCGGCCTCCAAGCAGATCAAGCAGGCGGTCAGCGAGTAAACAATCAATAACCCTGACAAGGAACGACGGCTGCGACAGGCATCTTTAAATGCGCGAGCCCTGCGGGCTCGATCGCAGCCTTCGTTCCTCGTCAGCGACTATGGCTCTGCTGACTATTGCAAGCCGACGCGATACAACGCGCCGTTGCTTTCATCGGTCAAGACATACAAATAACCGTCCGGGCCCTGGCGCACGTCCCGGATACGCGCGTTCAGACCGCCCAACAAGCGCTCTTCATGCACCACCTTGTCACCATCAAGCTGTAGCCGGATCAGGTCTTTATCGGCCAGCGCGCCGATAAACAGGTTGTGCTGCCAGGGCTTGAAGCGCTCCCCATCGTAGAACGCCATCCCGCTAATGCCCGGAGACTTCTCCCACACATGATGGGGGCCTGTGGTTCCTTCGGCTGTTTTGCCCCCGGCTTCAGAGATAGGCTGCGAAGAATAGTCAATGCCATGGGTCGCCAGTGGCCAGCCATAGTTCTTGCCGCGCTCGATCAGGTTGATTTCGTCGCCGCCTTTGGGGCCATGCTCATGGCTCCAGAGTGTCCCGGTCCAGGGGTTCAGGGTGGCACCCTGCTGATTGCGATGGCCAAATGACCAGATTTCCGGGCGTACCCCTTGCTGGCCCACAAAAGGGTTGTCGGGCGGAATTCGACCGTCAGGGTATATGCGCACCACTTTGCCCTGCAGCTTGTCGAGGTCCTGGGCAGTCGGTCGCTGATTATTTTCGCCAAGGGCAATAAATAAATAGCCATCACGGTCAAACACCAGACGTGAGCCGAAATGGTTGCCGGTTGACAGTTTGGGCTCCTGACGAAAGATCACCTCAAAGTTGCTGAGTTTGGTCAGATCATCCGACAAGCGCCCGCGTCCAACCGTGGTCCCCGCTTTGCCGTCCTCACCACCCCCTTCGGCGTAGGACAGGTACACCAGGCGATCCTCGACAAAACTCGGCGACAGCACCACATCCAGTAGGCCGCCCTGCCCTTTGGCCCATACCTGGGGAACACCGGATAGCGGGGCAGACAGTTTGCCGGACGGGCTCACCACCCGCAGGTTGCCCGGAAGTTCGGTAACCAGCATGCCCTGCTTTTCCGGGAGAAAGGCCAGGGCCCAGGGATGTACAAGGCCCTCGACAACTGGCGTTGCAGTGACTGTTCCGGACTCGGAGGCAAAGGTCCGCTGGGCATCGGCATGGGCCATGACAGCCACATTGAGCAGCGAGGTGGCGCACAGCGTGGCCAGGGTTTTTCTCAACATTGGCTGATCCTTGTTCGATTAACGATTGTCCCGCGGCTGAAGCGATGGCGCCGTTGGCTTGATGGTCCGGGGTGGGGGCTGGCTACGCGGGTAGCCATTGCCGATTTGCCCGTTCTCAATGGACGGCTGGCGTATCACAGGGGCCGTCGACGGGCTTCGTACCGCTGGCGTTGCGGGGATCGTGCCCTGCCGGCTGTTGGGATTGATGCGTCGCAGCGTATTGTCTGCAGGCGCAGAATTGGGGCTCAGGGTGTTTTGCGCCACCCGCCCGGACTCTGAAGTCAAAGAGGTGCCGGCCTGCGCCTGGGCGACAAGTACAGCCCCCAGGAGCAAGCATAGATAGCTGGACCGGATAATATTCATCTTCGCCCCCATGGTTTGTTCATCACATGGCTCCTGTGCGGGGCCGTTCACTGGCAGGCTCAGTCTTCAGGACCGATCTCGATGACCACTGATTCCCGGGCCTCCTCCAGCAACGCCTGACGGCAGACCTGATAGCAATCCTCGATATGGCCGTTGCCGACCATTTTCATCACCCCAAAACTGATGGTTGCGGCGACCGCCTGCCCCACAAACGGCACGAAGCGGATCACCGACTTGGTCGCCACCTTGGTGCCCATCTTGCGCACCAAGGACATGACCAGTGTCCGGCTGATGAATTTGCCGATGACTTCACTGCCGATCCCGGAAACCGCCACCACAATCAGGCGCCTGGACCGCGAGTCCAGCCGCTCGATCTGCTGCGGGGTCAGTCCGAACTTGCTGTTGATCGCCGGCAGCATTTCCACCAGCAACGCCACATCAGTGCCTATGTCGAGCCCGGGAATAGGGATGGCCGCGGCGCCTGCCGATACGGCCGAGCGTTTGGTGACCATGGATTTGCACTCGTCACGAATGCGATCAAGTTCGGCCAGTGACCTGATTAACATAAGTTACCCCCCCGCCAATTAAAAATAACGCGAACCTAGTCTACTACGGCCTTCAGACCGCCAAGGCAGCTCTGCTTTTGATGTAGAGGATAGATGGGGCGAGAAATTCACAAGGCTGGAAAAGGTTTTTCGCCACGAACGGGCTCAGGCAGGAACAGAGGAGGTAAGCCTGTACTCTTGTGAAGTACAGGCCTGGCGCATTACACGTCTTTTTTGACTTTGGCCCACTCGGACTTGATTTTTTGCACGAAGGATTCTTTCGGCGTTTCCTTGCAGGCAGTGATTACCAGCGGGGTGATTTTGGCAACGCCGTCCACGTCCAGAACAGCATCCTCAACCTGGCCTTTCTTGTTCACTGCTTCACCCAGACCAACGGCGATCGGCTGATAGGTTTCATCAACCGCCAGGAAATCCGCGCACGTCCATTGCGCAACAGGCTGCTTGGCATCAGCTTGTGCCAGGCCCGACAGTGCGACAAGACTGACAGCGCTCAACAGCAGAATGTGCTTCTTCATATGAATATTTCCCTATTATCAAAAAGAGTTGATGTGTTTCTACCTGCCGCCAAGAACATAGTAGTGAATGCATTAGCTGTCAAAAAATCACTACAACTTATTTATTCTTTTAGCGCCTGTAACACCAGGGTTTTACATTTAAAAGACACACTAAACCTGAACGGATATCGCGTTATCCGTTCAGTACCTTCAGCAACTAAGGTTCAAGTTTCGCAGGCTCCCGACACTGGGTAAGAATGCCTGCTGAATTGGCTATGGCGGGCCGTTTATTGAGAAAGAATGACCTTCATTGCCTTCTCCTTTGCCGCATTGCCGAACACCTCATAAGCCTGAAGAATGTCGTTGAGTGCGAATCGGTGGGTAATCAGCTGGCCGGCATCTACCTTGCCGGACTGCACCGTTTTCATGAGCATGGGCGTGGTGTTGGTATTGACCAGCCCGGTCGAAATGGTGACGTTCTGGATCCAGAGTTTTTCCAGGTGCAGCTCAACACTTTTGCCATGCACCCCCACGTTGGCAATGCTGCCTCCAGGGGCTACAACCGACTGGCAGGTATCGAAGGATGCCGGGATGCCCACCGCCTCAATCGCCACATCCACCCCTACCCCCTGGGTCAACTCGAAGATGCGTTCAACGGCATTCTGCGTGTTGATATCAATCACATGGGTCGCGCCAAAACGCTGCGCAACTTCAAGACGATTGGTGTCGCCATCAACCATGATCAGCAAGGCGGGCGAGTAAAATTGCGCCGTCAGCAAGGCGGCCATGCCCACAGGGCCCGCCCCGACTATCACCACACTGTCACCCGGCTTGACCTTGCCGGCGAGCACGCCGATCTCGAAGCCGGTAGGCAAAATGTCGCTGAGCATCACCAGCGCTTCTTCATCCGCGCCGGCGGGTACCGGGTACAGGCTGTTGTCGGCATGGGGAATACGCACATATTCGGCCTGGGTACCGTCAATCGTATGGCCCAGAATCCAGCCGCCGTCAGCGCAATGGGAGTACATCTGCCGCCGGCAGTTGGGGCAACTGCCGCATGAGGTGATGCATGAAATCAGCACATGATCACCGGGCTTGAAGTTGCGAATTGCCGGCCCTACGGCCTCGACCACTCCGACCCCTTCATGGCCCAGCACCGTACCTTTGGTGACCTCGGGTACGTCGCCCTTGAGGATGTGCAGATCGGTGCCACAGATAGTGGTGTGCAAAATACGGACTATGGCATCGGTCGGCTTGTCGATGACCGGTTTGGCGATATCAGACCAGGCTTTTGCGCCTGGCCCCTGATAGGTGAGCGCTTTCATATGGGCTTTCCTTAGTCAGATCAAAAAACAACAGCAACTGGCGTTGATGTGACTCAAGCGCCAGCCCCCAAAGTCGTTCGATGCAGTTAAGCAGCCTTTTCTCCATACACCCTTGCCGCAGGTCATAAAGCCCCGGGTTAAGCATGCGGTCTGTCGCCTCTAGCCTTTGGACGACACCGAGAAATCGGTTTCGCCCCTGGCGTCGGACCTGAGTTCAATCTTGTAAGTCTTGCTGGTGCCACAGCCGGACACCTGCCAGGTTTCAACCGCTTTGCTGATTGACCCGGTGGGCGATTGCTCAACACTGGCAATCGTGGTGTCCACATTGCTGATGGACCTGCAGTGGGTCATGGCCGAGAACAGGCCCTGCACATTCACCAGCACATCCTTGCGCAGGACGGGGTCAGTGACCGACTGGCCGCTGAAGGGTGGGCTATGGGCGCAGCCCGTCAGGGTAGCGGCGGCGAAAACGATACTGATGAGGGCAAAGTGACACTTGTTCTTGATCTGCATATTCAATCCTTGAAACGGCTCCATGCCGTGCCTGAGCCCGGCAGCCTAGCAGTATCGGAGCACCACCGGTATCAGGCAGCGACCCTGCGCCATGAACTGAGCAGTGGCGACTCGCCCGGATAATATTATTCGGGCAAGTCGCGGCTTCGAAAAAGGCATGCAGTGGCACCGGAAGTTGAATACTCGGTGACAGTTTTTAAATATTCACCGCCCTTGTCCATGGCCGGCTCTGCCATTAAGTAACATTAAACTTTACTGACTTTTATACCTTTGAAAAACAGCAGCAGTAATACCCCCGCCAATATTTCAAAACCGGCCACCATATACAAGCCTGCCGCCAGGCTACCGGTCTGGGTTTTAAGCCAGCCGATCATATAAGGCGCGACGAACCCTGCCAGATTGCCGATGCAGTTGATCAGGGCGATGCCCCCTGCTGCTGCAGTACCTGCCAGAAATGCCCCCGGAATTGACCAGAACACCGGAAAAGCCGCAAGAATGCCCATGGCTGCAACGGTCAAGGCGATAAGTGCCAGTACTGCGTTACCGATAAACAGGCCGGTGCAGATCAATCCCAGCCCCGCCAGGATCGCAGCCATGGCGCAATGGATGCGGCGCTCGGCGCTCTTGTCAGAATGGAAGCCGTTCCACAGCATCGCCACAGTCCCCAAAATAAAAGGGATTGAGGAAAGCAGCCCGATGTTCATGGTGTCATTCACACCCAGGGACTTGATGACCGATGGAGTCCAGAACGCAATGGTTGCGTTACCGCTCACCAGGCAGAAGTAGACCAGTGCACACAACCACAATTTGGGATAACGCAACAGAGTCCGCAGGTCGCTGTGTTTACCCGGCGCGCTGTCCTCGCGGGCAATGGTAGCGGACACCATTTTGCGCTGTGCCGCCGTCAGCCACTTGGCATTCGCCGGTTTTTCCGGAAGATAGCGCAGCACCAGGAAGCCGGCGATAACCGACGGAATACCTTCCAGGATAAACAGCCATTGCCAGTTGGCCAGACTGCCGACACCCACCATGCGACTCATGATGAAACCGGCCAGTGGCCCGCCGACGACCCCGGCAATTGCGAAAGAGGTCATGAACATGCCGTTGATCTTGGCCCGCTGGGCCGCTGGAAACCAGTAAGTGAGGTACAACACCACACCCGGAAAGAAACCCGCTTCAAAGGCCCCCAGCAAAAACCGCAACACATAGAAGGACCAGGCACTTTCAACATAGGCCATGGCAATGGACGTCAGGCCCCACATGATGGTGATGCGCGCCAGGGTGCGGCGGGCACCGATTTTTTCCAGAAGCAGATTGCTCGGCACTTCAAAAAAGAAGTAGCCGATAAAGAAAATCCCCGCTCCCAGGCCGTAGACCGCCTCACTGAAGCCCAGGTCCTGCAACATGGAGAGTTTGGCGAAGCCGACATTCACCCGGTCGATCCAGGCCAGCACGAAGAGAAACACTAAAAACGGCAACAGGCGCCAGGCGATCTTTCGATAGACAGCACTGACTTCGGCCGCTACCGGGTCGAGGTCAAGCTCTGAAGCCATTGTTGTACTTGGGTTGCTTCGGTTCATAAGTCATCTCGTCAATACGTTGCGCAGTGAGCCGCCCCTGCCGATTTTCAGGCGAGCGTCGGCGCACGGTGGTTGGCCGTGGCGTTCCGGGAGCAAAGCAGTATTAAAAATCAGGCAGGCCGGGCCTGCCCTCCAGTTACGGGCAAGGCATCAGGCGACTCCCCGCAACAGAGCCTCAACCGCGCGCGACACTTGCAGCACCCGTGCGTCCTGCCCGTGCAGTCCCGCGATTGATAGCCCCACCGGCAACTCTTCAGCCAGCTGACAGGGCAAACTCAAGGCGCAACCGTCGAGAAAATTGATCACACTGGTATTGCGCAGCACCAGGCCATTGGCGGCGAAAAAGCTTTCGTCCGTGGCAAGGTCTGCCAGCTTCGGCGGTACCACGGCGACACTGGGCATCAGCCAGGCATCGGCATCGCCCAGACGCTCCCGGGCGATGGCAATCAAGCGCTGGCGTTCGGCCTGGGTATCCAGGTAATCAGCTGCACCAATGGCCGCACCGCGCCGAATGCGCTGGGCGACACGGGCGTCGTACTGCTGTGCGTCGTCGCCTTCCAGCCACTGGCGATGGCCGTGCCATGCTTCGGCGGCGGTCAGTCCGCCGGCAGCGTTGATACGGGGCAACTGGTGCAGCTCGGGAAAATCAAACCAGCGGATGCTGGCCCCGGCCTCGGCGAGCAGGCCCAAACTGCGTTCGAAAGCCACAGCCACGGTCTCATCCAGCTGATCGAGGACGAAATCCCGGGTCACCGCCAGGCGCAGACCGGCCAGGGACGGCATGGGGGTAGCAAGTTGCTCCCCCGAGAGAATCCGGTCCAGCAGGATGCTGTCGGCGACACTGCGGGTCAGAGCGCCAATGGAATCCAGGCTCGGCGCCAGGGGGAAGGTACCGGTTAGCGGGACGCGACTGGCACTGGGTTTGAACCCGGTCAGATTGCAGAAGGCCGCCGGAATCCTGATCGAGCCGCCGGTATCGGTGCCCAGCCCCGCGACCGCCATCTCGAGCGCCACACTGACCGCGGCGCCGGAGCTGGAGCCACCGGCAATGCGCTGTTCTGCACATGGGGTCAGCGGTGTGCCGTAATGAGGATTCAGTCCGAGACCGGAAAATGCAAACTCACTCATATTGGTTCGACCCAACACAATTGCCCCCGCCGCTCTCAACCGCTCCACGACCACTGCATCGCGACTGGCCGCCGGTGCCTCGGCCAGCAGACTGGAGCCGCTGGCCGTGATCTGCCCGGCCACATCGAACAGGTCCTTGATCGAAACCGGCAGGCCGGCCAGGGCCGACGGCACATAGCCCGAAGACCGCGCCAGGTCGCTGGCACGGGCCGCCAGCAAGGCGCTGCTGGCATCAACGCTGATATAGGCCACTCCGCCTGCCTCGCGATGTGCCTCAATGCGGGCCAATGCCTGTTTGACCAGCGCCTCGCTGGTGGTACGACCCTCAGCCAGGTCCCGGGCGAGCTGTGCAATATCTTTCATTGTCTGTTCACTCCGCCACAGGCAGCGACTCGACACCGTACTGGTGACGCAGGCTGCGGTTAAGGACGGGGTCGAACAATTCCATTTCAAAGGCTTCGCCATAACCCAGTTCGCCAATCACCGATTGGGTGCCGCAGAACATCGCGGTATCCGCTGGCAATGCGCCGGCGCTGTTGAGTTTTCCCAACAGGGTTTGCGGCGCCAGCAAATTGGTCACCGGGCCTTGCTGATACAGCGCACGTTCGCCATCACGCACGCGCCAGGTACGCATTACCAGTTGATCCCAATGCGCCTCAACTTCGGCAAAGCGCCAGACCTGCTGCGCAATCGGCTTGTCGCACATCTGTTTCGACACCGTGACGTCGTAGCTTTCAACCTTGCGATCGGTGTGATCCGAGCCCAGGCCGATCAACAGCCCCTCCTCACTTGGAATCAATACAAACTCGGTCTCGCCGGAAGAGTCCTTGCCCGGCACCTGGATGCTCTGCGCGGTGTTCAGCAGGCTGGCCGAAACCCGGTAGAAACACGGGATCTGCGTAGGACGGCGCACGCCAAGAGCTTCCAGTTCGGCAATATGGTGTTCCACCGCTTCACTGTTACGCCCTGCCCAGCCGGCAATGATCAAATGCTTGATGCTGGCCTGGTGCTCACCTTGGCCGACGACGTGGAAAGTCAATTGAGTCATGAAAGAGTGCTCCGGATCGATAATTAAAGGGTGCGCATGATGGCGCGACGGAAGTCGTCGATGTGGTGATGGATCGCTGCGACAGCGGCATCGCCGTCTCGCTGTTCCACCGCCTCGAGAATGTGCATGTGCTCGTCATAGATGCGCTGGCTGTGGTGGTTTTCCGACAGCGTCAGGTACCAGAAACGGGCCTGCTTTTCGTGCAGGTTGCGCAGCAGTTCAGCCAGGACGCGATTGTGTGCGGCGGCTGAAATCGACATATGAAATTGCAGATCCAGCGTCATGAGCCCGGTCACGTCGTGGTCCGCCAGCAATTGAGGGGTGCGCTCCAGAATGTCGCGCATGGCCTTGATATCAGTGTCGTGGGCACGTTCCACCGCCAGCTTGATACACAGCTGCTCGTTGGAAACACGCACCTCGATCATATCCAGCACATCGTTAAGTGACAGCGCGGTCACCATCACCCCCTTGCGCGGCATGATCGTGACCATGCCTTCTACTTCAAGGCGATGCAGCGCCTGGTGGATCGGCGTTCGGCCAAGCCCCAGCAGCGCTGCCAGTTGCGCCTCGTTGATGGCGTCGCCAGGGCGGAACTCGCAGCTGATGATCCGCTGCTTTATTTGCGCATACGCCAGCTCCCGCAGTTGGGCGGCGCTCTTGATGAGCGGCGGCGTGGACTGCTGATGGCTGGAAACATCAATGGATTTCGGCATTTTCACTCCTGATATTCATCTGATATATCAGATGAATATCAGACTAAGCAAAGCCTGTGCCAGACTCTGCGCAGTGACTGAAAACGCCGGTTTACAAGGGATCGGGGGAAACAAGGATGAGCGAAGGGAGGCTCCGGGGAATGTAACTTGTTACTTATTTGCCCGATTTAGTGCGCGCACGCGCTTTTTTTGTGCGCCATGCAGGGCAAGCATCCCTAGGGATGCCGGTGGACGGTGACAGCCACTA
Organism: Pseudomonas sp. 9.1(2019); assembly: GCF_009910445.1. NCBI lineage: Bacteria > Pseudomonadati > Pseudomonadota > Gammaproteobacteria > Pseudomonadales > Pseudomonadaceae > Pseudomonas > Pseudomonas sp. 9.1(2019). The sequence continues at coordinate 453,739 of NZ_VBWF01000010.1, forward strand.
ACCTGATCACAATGGGGCGAACCACAAGAATGCACAGGAATGCCACCGGCATGGCCAATCGATAGGCGCCCAGGGCATTGCTTAGATAATCCTCATTAATCCCGGAGTTGGCCGCCGTGATCACCAATGACATGAGAAAGGCCATGATTGCCGCCATATAGAACGCAAATACATAGGGAGCCATGGCGGCCGAGAGCTTCAATCGATTGTAAAAACGGATATTTGCAGAAGTCTTTGAATTCATGTCCAGCCCTTTTAAACACGGTTTCTTTGGGGAAACGCACCATATCAAGAACAAAAGTGCGCAACTAGACGGTAATTTCCGCTTACTTTATAAAGTAAAACTTACGAATAGCCCTTCTTTCAGGATTAGCCATGAATCTTCTTGCGGCCATCGCCAGCTTTACCAAGGTGGTTGAAATAGGCTCCATCGTGGGAGCGGCGAAAAACCTGGGGCTCAGTGCCGCAGCCGTCAGCCAGACCCTCAATCGCCTTGAGGAGCACCTGGGCACCCGCCTGCTGCAGCGCACTACGCGCAGCATGGCATTAACCGAAAGCGGAGCCATCTACTACGCCAAAGTGCAGCGTATCGTTGCAGACCTGGAGGCCGCCCAATCGGCAATCAGTGAGCCCCATGCCGAACTTCAGGGCCGGCTGTGCATTGCCTCTACCGCTGCATTCGGGCGCCATGTGCTGGCCCCGCTGGTTGCAGGCTTCGCGGCCCGCCACCCGCGCCTGACCCTTGAGCTCAACACCAGCGATAGCAAGATCAATCATATTCAAGCCGGGATTGATCTGAGCCTGAGGATCAAGCCGCAACTGGAGGAAGGAATTATCGCGCGCAAGATAGTCTCAGTGCCCTTTATCGTTTGCGCCGCCCCCTCCTATCTTGAACGGGCCGGTCGGCCGGATTCGCCGGAGCAACTCCAGCAGCATGCATGCCTGGGCTTTCGCTACCCGCTGGACGGCCGCTTCCTGCGCTGGGGATTTATTCGCGACTCAGAACATTACTATGCGGCGCTCAATGTGACCGCCATGAGCGACGACATTGACACCCTGGCCCAAATGGCTGCCCATGGTGCTGGCATAGCCCGGCTGGCGGAGTTCGTGGCGGCGCCCTTTATCGAGTCCGGGCAACTGGTGCCCCTGCTTGAGAGCAGTCATGGGCCAAGGGAGTCCGCTACCGAACCGCTGGATATTTACATCTGTGTCCAGGACCGCAGCGCCATGACGCCTAAGGTAAAAGCCTTTATCGATTACTTGAGTGCACACCTGGAACAGCGCTGGCCGCAGGCAAACCTTTGAGCCATGCCGTGATCCGCGCGCCCTTGTGCCGCAGGCCAGCCATGGGCATGGCAAAGCAGCGGCCTTTACGCCTGCGGGTTTCGGTGCTATCAAAAAACAGCATCTGGCAAGACATCCACCCGCTCGGGCCCAGTGATGACAAGCCAGACCGCTGAGCACCTGAACCTGTGCATGTCTGAAGGCCCGCCACTGATCTGAGGAGTCATCATGTCCACACATACCGTTCGACTTCATCGCGTCATCAAAGCCCCGCCCGAACGTGTCTATCGGGCCTTCCTGGAAGCCGATGCCCTGACCAGATGGCTGCCCCCCTACGGCTACACCGGCAAGGTCCAGCACATGGATGCGACAGTGGGGGGTGGTTACAAAATGTCGTTCAGCAATTTCAGCACGGGCGAAACTCACTCGTTCGGCGGGCAATACCTGGAACTGGTACCCCATGAACTGATTCGCTACAGCGACAGCTTCGATGATCCAAACCTGCCGGGCGTCATGCACACAACGGTAGCTCTGCGGACGGTTTCCTGCGGGACCGAATTGAGCGTGGTTCAAGAAGGCATACCCGGGGTCATCCCGCCAGAGGCCTGTTACCTTGGCTGGCAGGACTCGCTCATACAGCTCGCCAGGCTGGTCGAAAGTGAAATTGCCGAGTGACTCAATGCAGTCCCGTGCCGCCTGTTTGCCGATCGTTTCCACAGACAGGCGGCACGGCAATAACAGTTACAGCGGCTTGCCCGGGCTGACAGGCCCCGCAGTATCTATGGATGCTTGAGCCAGGCTTTTACCGCTCAGGGTAAGAGGCCGAAACTTCGAATACAGCCACAGACCGCACACGCAAGCGCTGCCTAGAAGGGTGCCGAACAACAGCGCCAGGAACAGGCCAACCAAGGGCCCTACGATAATCCCGGCAACCCCGTGCACAGGCTCCCCGTTCCAGTTGACCGTATCGAAACCGAATACAGCCAGGATCCCGCTGACTAGTCCGATGATCCCGAGTGAAATGACCAGCCCGATAAAAAACAGTTTGTAGATCGAGCCGACGCTAAGCCTCTGCACTGCAAATGTTGAGAACATTCGAAGACCTTCTGTAGTTTTTATATACGCCAGGCGCTGCCTGCTCGTTCTGGCCTGACAAACGTCATAGCCTGCGTCTGTGCGGCAGCCTTCATGGCTACTCCGACATTTTCCATTGAGTGATCAGCCTGTTTCTGGATTCACCGGACAACAATGCATTCACCGCATCCAGCAAATGCTGGTTGTCCTTGTGCATCATATAAACTTTATCGCTGGCGGTTCCGGGCAGAATCTGGCGAGTGGAAACACAGAACACACCGGGTTCCTGGCTCTGGTAATAATCCCCTTCAATCAGGTCGGTAAACATGATGTCGGCCTGACCACTACGAATCCCCTGCAAGCTGGCGATATTGTCCTGGGCTCGGACGATCTGGGCATCCTTGATATGTTTGTCGACGTACTCCTGATTGGTACCGCCGGGGTTGACAGTCACCCGCACGCCCTTGCGATCAATCGCGTCCAATGACGCAAACTGAGCGACTTTGTCACACTGCGTCATGGCGATCTTGCCATTTTTGACCACCGGTGCAGAGAGCCCGAACTGGCTTTTTCTGGCCGGTGTATCGGTAATCCCGCCCATTGCGATATCGAACTTGTCTGCTGCCAGATCTGCAGACAGTGTTGGCCAGCTGCTGAGCACAAATCTGACATTGAGTTGCTGTTCATGTCCGAGGGCCTTAGCCATATCAATATCAAAACCGGCCAGATCACCTTGTTTGTCGTGAAACGCCAGCGGAGCATAATCGCCAGGAACGCCGACCCGCAGCTCGCCGCTTTGCTTGATCTCCTGCCAACTTCTGGCGACCGCGCTCTGAGCGCCTAGCAGTGATAGCAGGATCACACACCCATAAAACCTTCTATTCATTGTTCTCTACCTGGTTTTTTGAATTGTTTTTGTAAGGCCGCGGTGGTTGTGCCGCACAGGACCGCATAGCTGAATGTAATACCAGTAACACCCCATACTGCCCGGAGCGTAGCCTGAGCCCCAAGCAATTTTCTGTTCTGATAACGGACCCTGCACATGAGAATTACCAGGGCGCCTGCCGTCCAATACCCGGGTGTTTCGCTTCGCCAGCTGGAAAGGACAGATATACCGCAATGGTACGCATACCTTTCACAACTAGCGGTTGTTCAACATACCAGCTGGAACCTGAGCTCAGAGCAAGATCTGTTACCCATGTTCGACGAGATGGACTCAACTCTTGCCACCTCCACAAGACGGCTGGCCATCACTGACGAACTGAATGGCGAGCTGATTGGAACCATTGGCTTTCATTCAATATCGCAAGTGAACCGTACGGCCGAAGTGGCTTATGATCTTGCGCCGCAATTCTGGGGCAAAGGCATTGCCAGCGCAGTCTGTACAGCGGTAACCCAATGGTCTTTTTTAAAGTACGGATGGGTGCGCGTACAAGGCACTGTGCTTGATACCAACCCCGGCTCAGCCCAGGTGCTGATAAACAGCGGATTCGAGTTCGAAGGAAGGTTGAGGTCATTGCGCATGGTCCGCGCAACACCACGCAACTTCGACCTGTATGCGCGCTTGAATACGGACTGACCTGATCAGGCCGAGGCTGACGCCAGGTAAACTGCAACGGCAACACTGAACCTGGGCCACTGTCGTCTCTGGCGTCGTCATGTCCTGTTGCCCAATAAAAAGCCCTGGATAACCAGGGCTTGAGCGTTTGTGTGTATCGACTGGACGCACGCCAGTGCAGATCGATTTTTGGCGATCCGCACCTTCAGTGGTTAGCTGTTGACTAACGGCGTTCCAGCGTCAGGTAATTGAAGGCAGGAATCAGCCCGACCCGAAGGTTGTGCGATGTACCATAAATATCAATGACGCTGAAATCGTGGGTCATTCGGTTTGGCACTTCTATATTGTTGGTCACCGATTGGTAGAAGTAAAAGTTCTCCTCCATAATGACTTGTCCAATCACCACTTCACCCTCGCGAGGGTATTTTATTTTACCTTCAATGCCCATGTGTCGGCCTAAATAAGTTAGCCACACGCCTGTGTACTCCCTGCTCAAGCCGTTTCTCATAATGCCGATATACTCGGGCTTGTTCGTCAACCTGGTCACTTGACTTCCAGGCAAGCCAAAGTAGGTGACGGTGCATTTGGACTTTCCGCTGCCATGGGCCGCCCAGACAACTCCGTTTTGAGAGGAGTAATTGGTTATCGTTTTAATGGGCAGGCTGCGACCGTTGGGCATTCGAATATTGACATGATGTTCAAATGCACGAAATTTTCCGGCAAAATCTCCATGGCCAATCGGGGTATCTTTCAAATAGCCGTTGGCGAGGCGATCGCCGTAGTTTTCCGATGGCAAGCGCGGAAAGGTAAGTGGTTCGACTTCAAACGATGAATTGAATTTTCCGCGCTTATCACCTTCTCCCGTATCGTCACCCACTTCACTGTAGTTGGTACGAAATACGGTACCGTCACTGTTATTGATACGAACGGCCAGTCGACGCAAGGTAGTTGCCGTGGTTCGCACATAAAACTGGACAGTCTGGTAGTCGGCCCTGGGTTCACTGAGCGCCTGGTTTTGCGTGTGCAACTCCAACCCTGGCTGCGCTTGCTCATGGGGCTGCAGCGGTACGCCCTCAAGGGCTTGATCCAAGGTAGGCGGGTCAATAGCAGCCTGTTCGAACAGCTTGGGCTGCTCCAGCCGCAAGCTGCGAATGGAGTCAAGGAAACCCCGATCCCACGCATAGCCCAGGTTAGTGAATGTGGTACACCATGGATGCAGTTGTTCACCCAAATAGATGATTTCCGAAGTGCCGTAATCAATCAGTCGGATGGTGGCCAGATCCGCTGGCGTTACAGTTACGAAGTTCCCCGATGCGTCCTTGGCCGCCAGACGCACAGTGACAAGTAATTGTTGATTGCCATTATTAAGAAGCGGGTAGCGCGAGTTTTGCAAGTGACTGTCATTATTTACAAACACTTTAAAATAAGACAACTGCTTCCAGCCAGAGGCCTTTACATCTTGTACTTCAACTTCACTCATAGCGATTATCCTGAAGAGCGGTGACCGGGCAATGTTCTAAAGATCAACTCTCGAGACAGCGCATTTGCTATTAACTGCACCGGCAGACGGGTGGCGCCTGAAGAGTCAGACGTCCTGCAGTATCCCGATAACATACCCGTGGCGCAGCCCTCTCACCTTGTCCACAGCGCATCTACAAAGAAAGTCATGGCGGTATTAAACATGCCCGGTTAAATGTGCGAAAACCAACTTGCAAAACAGTTGCCCCCCTACAAACTGCCTTGAACAGGCTTGCCAGCCGAATATAACGCCCCTGTGCCACGGATCATTGCAGTAAAGGAATATGCGCCACTTTCAATGATGCGGCTCTTGCCAGGAATCGCTGTGCGACGCACTGCCACCCCCTGCACCATCGCCCCCGGCTCCCCCGCCCTTGCCAGCACTTCTGGAGTCGCCCTTATCACCTTTGCCGCCACCTGAAGAAGACGGGCGAACCGGCCCCTGCTTTGGAATCGAAAGCTCGGCGGGTACGGGATCAAGATCAAGCACGGCGCGAATGAAGTCACGAAGCGAGGTAACCAGTTCGGCGGTATGAATGGGACGCCCTGCCACCAGCTCCGTGGCTGCTACTGCCGCCATCCGGACCTGCTCCTCGGTACCCAGCAGAATGATATCGGACAGCGCCGCTTCAACCGCATCGCGTACCCGCCTTGAGCGGTCGCCATTGCCCTGCACGGCAACAGCTTGGGTCAGAGTCACGCTCTCGGCAGCCTGATCCGGGCTGGTGTTGGCAGTCGCAGTCCTGCGGCGCAAATCCCGCAGATGAGTGGGATCAACCTCAAGATTTCCGGTGAAGGAGCCACCCAGGGTTTTGTAGGCCGCGATGAGGGTACGCAAACGTTCATTGATCTGACGGTTTTCCCGCTCCCGCCGTTGCTGGATCGTATGCATAGCCAGCAGACGAATCCCGACCCCGATAACGGTGATCAGGACTAATCCTGCAAGCGTTGAGAGGATGCCCTCCCAGGAACTGAAATCCAGATTGCGCATGCTGACTCCAGGACTCGAAGGTGGTCCGGTTTAACCAGACTCCCGAACTGGAGACTCTAGCATCCTGCGCGGTCAGCATCTGTGAGCTGCCAGCCAGGGCTGCCCGGGGTAACAAGCAGCCTGGCCAAAGCGCTGATCAGGCAGTACCTGTCGCGGTGCTGGAGCCGTTTGCCGGCGCTGTTGCAGGGTGGGCAATTTCCCAGGCATCACGGGGCTCGTCCAGGTCGCGATTGAGGGTTTCCGGGGTCTTGAAGGTTGTATAGAGGGTGATCAGTGTGAGCAGGGTCAGATAGCAGGCAATCGGCAGCCAGGCACCGACCCCGGCGCTGGCGTCGCCGTCATGGCTGGCCACGACCAGGGCGATAAGACCTGCACCGATCAGCGGTGCAATCCCCCCTGCAATCACTGCCGAGGCTTCCCGGGCGATCGACACCCCCATGTAGCGGTGGCGCGAGCCGAACAGTTCAGGCATCAGTGCCGCCTGGGTGCCGAACATACCCCATGTACCGATGCCCAGCGCGATGGAGATGGCGATGATGCTCGCTACCACGTTGCCCAGGCTCAGCACCCACCATACCGGGAAGGCCAGGGCCAGTTGCAGCAGGGCGAAGGCCCGGTAAACCACCACGCGTCCGAACCGGTCGCTGAGCATGCCGGCAACCGGTACGGTGAGCGCGCCGAGACTGGCGGCGCAGATAAGTGTCAGCACGCCCACCGGCCCTTGCAGACCTACCACGCCAACGATGTAGCTCACAGCCAGGGCCTGGTAAATCGATGAACCGCCGTTTTCCCCCAGGCGCAGGCCGATACCGATCAGCAAGCTGGGCCGGGAGTGTTTCATCGCACTTTTCAGCGGGTTGACGCTGACGCGCTTGAGCGCCTTGAGGCGGATGAAGGTCGGCGACTCCTTGAGAGACAGACGCATGTACAGCCCCAGCGCCACGATCACCACACTGCTGAAGAACGGCACGCGCCACAGCCCGCTCTCGATGACATCGTCATTGCCGCTGACCACCAGGAAATACACCACTGCCGCGAGGATGGTGCCCAGCTGGATGCCAAGGAACGGCAAGGCGGCATAGAAACCGCGCCGGCCCCGGGGTGCGTATTCGGTCATCATCACCGCCGCACCGGCCTGTTCGGCGCCTGCGCCCAGCCCTTGAAGCAGACGCAGAATCACCAGCAGTGCCGGTGCCAGATAACCGACCTGATGGAAACTTGGCAGGGCTCCGATCAGGGTGCTGGAAACGCCCATCAGCAGCACCGTCGACGTCAGCACGAACTTGCGCCCGACGCGGTCGCCGATCATGCCGAACAGCACGCCGCCCAGGGGCCGTACGGCAAAGCCCAGGAAATAGGTGCCGAAACTGGCGATCAGGCTCATGGCCCGGGTCTGCTCAGGAAAGAACAACGGCCCGAAGATCAGCGCCGAAGCCAGGGTATACAGCGCAAAGTCGTAGTACTCCAGGGCACTGCCCAGGGAGCAGGCCCAGGCGGCACGGTTCAGGTCTTGCTTGCGCGCCTGGCCGTCGGGGATCAAGGCGCTGTCGCATGGGGCGTTATCGAGAGACATAGGGGGACCTCCAGGTGCCTTTACGGCATCTTGTTATTGACCGGTGGTGGGGCTGGTTACAAGTTCAACCGCTGGATTTCCTGAAGCATGGCCTGCTCCATGATGTCGAGGGGCGCTTCTTTTGCGGTGTACAGCTCGATTTGCCGACAGGCTTGATGGACCAGCATCCGGGTGCCGGCCACGGTCGTGCAGCCCAGGGCTTTGGCTTGCTGCAGCAGAGCGGTGTGCACCGGCATGAACGCCACATCCATGACAATCAGATGGCTGGCCAGGCGCCCGTCCAGCGGGTTGCTGTCCGGCTGCTTGAAGCCCACCGAGGTGGCATTGATCACGATATCGAAGTTGCTGGCCGTGAATGCCTCGACGCTGCCCCCCCATCGGGCCCCCAGATCCTCGGCCAGGGCAGTACCGCGTTCGGCAGTGCGGTTGAACAGCGTGACCCGGGCCGCCGCTTGCAAGCAGCCGAAGACCACCGCACGGGCGGCGCCGCCGGCACCGATCACGGCGATACGTTTGTCCCGCAGACCGGTAACCTCCTGCAACGCGCGAATCGCCCCCAGGTAGTCGGTGTTGTAGCCGGTGAGCACCCCGTCGACATTGTTTATGGTGTTGACCGCGCCAATCACCCGGGCCGACTCGTCGATGGCATCCAGATGAGGCATCACCGCAGTTTTGTAGGGCATGGAGACATTCATGCCGCGCACCCCCAGAGCGCGAATGGCCGCCACGGCAGCAACCGGGTCTTCGACGCCAAAACAGACAAAGGTGTAATCCAGCCCCAGGGCCGCATAGGCCGCGTTGTGGATCTTTGCCGAGAGTGAAAACGGCGACCCCATGATAGAGCCGCACAGCGTTGGCAGGGATTGAGGCATAGCAGAGTCCTTGGCGTGGGAGTCAGACGACGTGATTCAAGCCACCCTCGACGAACAGGGACTGGCGGCGAAAGCTGTCGATCATGTCCATCTCCTTCCCTGGATCGATGAGTGGGTCAATGCCGCCACTTTCAACCGCTACCTCCCCGGGACGCCAATCGTTTATGTTGATGCCGTGATCACCGCCTGTGATCACCAAAAAACCGTCACCCTCCGGGAGCAAATCCCGCAGGCGTTCTGGCCGGTTCTGGATATGGGCGCCGGAGCGCGATTTGACGCAGGAAAACCAGCCGCCAGGGCGGGCCAGTACGTCCGCCAGCCCCCGGGACCGGCACAAACAATGGGAGGCCGGCGCCAGAGAAGCTGAAGACCCGTTATCGCCCGCCGTACAACTACCGTCATACTTATGCGACAATATGCGTAATGTCTGGCATGAATCCCGCCTTTATTGCCCAACAGCTTGGACACAGCGTCCAGATGCTGCTCTCGACTTATGCCCGCTGGTTGAACTCAAGCGGCGACTGGGGAGAGATGGATAAGCTCCAAAATGCCCCAGGAATGGCCCAAGCGCCAAATGCGCGGCCCGCAACCCATTGATAGGTAAAGTAATTGATCTCCACAGCTAACATCACGATGCAGTTCGGCGCAAAGCCGCTATTCGAGAACGTATCCGTAAAATTCAGCGCCGGTAACCGTTATGGTTTGATCGGTGCCAACGGTTGCGGCAAGTCCACCTTCATGAAAATCCTCGGCGGAGACCTTGAGCCGTCCGGCGGTCAGGTCATGCTGGAGCCGAACGTACGTCTGGGTAAATTGCGTCAGGACCAGTTCGCCTACGAAGAATTTACCGTGATCGATACCGTGATCATGGGCCACGAAGAGCTGTGGAAGGTCAAGGCTGAGCGCGACCGCATCTATTCCCTGCCGGAAATGACCGAAGAAGACGGTATGGCCGTGGCCGAACTCGAAACCGAGTTCGCCGAAATGGACGGCTACACCGCTGAATCCCGTGCCGGCGAATTGCTGCTGGGCCTGGGTATCGGTATCGAGCAACACAACGGCCCGATGAGCGAAGTGTCACCAGGCTGGAAGTTGCGGGTATTGCTGGCGCAGGCACTGTTTTCCGATCCTGAAGTACTGCTGCTCGACGAACCGACCAACCACCTGGATATCAACACCATCCGCTGGCTGGAAAACATTCTGACCCAGCGCAACAGCCTGATGATCATCATCTCCCACGACCGGCACTTCCTGAACAGTGTCTGTACCCACATGGCTGACCTTGACTACGGCGAGCTGCGCCTGTTCCCGGGCAACTATGACGAGTACATGACGGTTGCGACCCAGTCGCGCGAGCAACTGCTGTCGGAAAACGCCAAGAAAAAGGCCCAGATCAACGAGCTGCAATCGTTCGTCAGCCGTTTCTCGGCCAACGCCTCGAAATCCAAGCAAGCCAGCTCCCGTGCCAAGCAGATCGACAAGATCACCCTGGCCGAGGTCAAGCCTTCGAGCCGTGTCAGCCCGTTCATTCGTTTCGAACAGAACAAAAAGCTGCACCGCCAGGCGGTCATCGTCGAGAATATGGCCAAGGGCTTCGACGGCAAGACCCTGTTCAAGGACTTCAGCTTTACCGTTGAAGCCGGTGAGCGCGTAGCGATCATTGGTCCGAACGGTATCGGCAAAACCACACTGTTGCGCACCCTGGTCAATGAACTGACCCCGGATGCAGGTACGGTCAAGTGGACTGAAGCGGCAGAACTGGGCTACTACGCCCAGGATCACGCCCACGACTTCGAAGACGACTACACCCTGTTCGACTGGATGGGCCAGTGGACCCAGGGCGAGCAAATGGTACGTGGCACTCTGGGCCGCATGCTGTTCTCCAACGATGACATCCTCAAGTCGGTGAAAGTGATTTCCGGTGGTGAGCAAGGTCGCATGCTGTTCGGCAAGCTGATCCTGCAAAAGCCGAACGTGTTGATCATGGACGAACCGACCAACCACCTGGACATGGAATCCATCGAAGCACTGAACCTGGCGCTCGAGAACTACCCTGGCACCCTGGTCTTCGTCAGCCATGACCGTGAATTCGTATCCTCGCTGGCCACTCGTATTATCGAGCTGAGCCCAAGCGGCGTGATCGACTTCAGCGGTACTTACGATGACTACCTGCGCAGCCAGGGCGTTGTGTTCTGATATCGGACACTGCGCATCGCTGAACAAAGCGTCATAACGAAAACCCCGTCACACTGACGCAATGCTGCTCACATAAGTAAACCCTGCCTTTGCAGGAGCGAGCTTGTCTCGCGATGATTGTTAACGAGAATGCGTGTTACAGATTGAACACAGCGCCCTCGAGCACATCGCGATACAAGCTCGCTCCCCCCTTGAGACAGCAGTCGTTTACGTGACCGGCATTGCGCCCGCTGACGGGGTTTTTCGTTTCTGCCAGACCACGAATATCGTTAGCCTGCTTTCTTTTGTCCCGGGGCCACGCCATGATGCCGGTCTACGACTGACAGCCGGACACTCTGCTTATGCCTGCGCAACATCCCTCCCCCGCGAGCTCGCTGTCGGTCACGCTGCAAATTCTGTCAATCGTGTTCTACACCTTCATCGCCTTCATCTGCATCGGCCTGCCGATTGCCGTATTACCGGGCTATGTCCATGACCAGCTGGGTTTCAGCGCCGTGGTTGCAGGCCTGGCCATAGCGTCGCAGTACCTGGCCACCTTACTCAGCCGACCCGGGGCCGGACGTCTGGTGGACAGCCGCGGGACCAAGCCCGCCATCGTTTATGGCCTGACCGGAATCGCCATCAGTGGCGCTCTGACGTTGCTGGCAGTGATGCTCCAGGACTGGCCATTGCTGAGCCTGGGGGTCTTGATTGTCGGGCGGATTTTCCTGGGCATCGCCCAGGGGCTGATAGGTGTCGGCACTATTGTCTGGGGTATTGGCCAGGTTGGCGCCGAGCACACTGCCCGGGCAATCGGCTGGAACGGCATCGCGTCCTACGGCGCCATTGCCATAGGTGCGCCGCTGGGGGTGGTGATGATCGACCGCCTTGGCTTCCTCAGCCTGGGCATCGCCCTGCTAGTGCTGGCGGTGCTGGCACTGCTGCTGATACGCAACAAGCCTTCGATCCCGGTGGTTCGCGGCGTCCCACTGCCCTTCTGGTCAGTGTTCAGCCTGATTGCCCCGTACGGCATCAGCCTGACTCTGGCCTCCATTGGCTATGGCACCCTCACCACATTCATCACCCTGTTTTATATCGACCGCGGCTGGTTCGGCGCAGCCTATTGCCTGTCGGTATTCGGGGTGTGCTTTATCCTGGCGCGGCTGTTATTCACTAACAGCATCAATCGCTTTGGCGGCTACAGCGTGGCGATCGCCTGCATGACCATCGAAACCGTCGGTCTTGGATTGCTGTGGCTGGCCCCCTCAACCGGCTATGCCCTTGCGGGTGCGGGGCTGGCGGGGTTTGGCCTGTCCCTGGTGTACCCGGCCCTTGGCGTAGAAGCCGTCAAACAGGTGCCCCTCACCAGCCGCGGCGCGGGGTTAAGCGCCTATGCCGTGTTCTTCGATCTGGCGCTGGCCATTGCCGGGCCGATCATGGGCGCCATTGCCTTGAACATGGGCTACCCATGGATCTTTTTCAGTGCAGCACTTTTGAGTGTGCTGGGCTTGACCCTGACGGTCGGGCTATCCCTGCGCAAAGCCCGCTAGCGCCTCGACCAACAGCCCTTACGGACCTGTTGCGACCGTACTCGTGGTTGGCGATGAGCCCAGGGTTTTGCTGAAAAACCGCCCGGCCTCATAAATCAGATCGCGATGGACATTCTCGCGATCGACCCCCAGGGCATCCGTACACAAACCGGGCATTACCGCCTTTTGTGCATCGGTACAGGGCGCCATGAACACAAAATGCCCGGCACCGGGGATCACCTTGAACTCAGGCTCCACCGGCAGTTTGCGCGCCAGGGCATCGGCGTTTTTATCGGGGTACACCAGCTTGTCGTTATCGCCGCTGTAGAGCAGCACGGGCACATGCACTTGCGCCAGGGTTTCACGCCCGAACATCAGGCTCAACGGCGCCATCAATAACAGCGCACGCACCCGTGGATCGGCTACCGGCACCAGATCATCGCGGTCGGCGGTCAACTCGCCCTTGGTGGTGCACGCATCATGATCATCCGGGCGTTCCTGACAGTAACGGCGCAGGCGGTCCAGATCGGGCTGGGCTCCGGCCAGGATCAGAGCCGTTTCGCCCCCTGCGGAATAACCGATGACTCCCACCTCATCGTCATGCACATAGGCCGAGAGTTCGGGGTCGGCCAGCACAGCGCTGATGGCCGCCGAAATCTGCATCGGGCGGCCGTAAAGATTACTCAAGGTGCCCAAACGGCTATGGTCCTTATAGTTATCTCCGGGGTGCAGTACCGCCACCACCACAAACCCCTTGCGCGCCAGCGATGTAGCCAGATCGTGCAGGGCCAGCGGCGTCCCCGTGTTGCCATGGGACAACAGCAGCAGCGGGTAATGGCCCATGGCGATTTTGGCCTCTTCGGCGGCCTCGATCTCATAACCGCCGATTTTGCTTATGCCTTCGGCATCAGTGGACGGATAAAAGGCAATGGCATGCATCGGCTGTTCATCCAGCGGATCGAGAAAACTCAGGCGATGAAAACCAGCACTCCAGTGCACCGCGGGCTCGGCCTGCGCCATGACGGGGCAAGTTGCCAACAACAAAACCAGTACTGCCCACAGACGCATCATCGATGCTCACCTTGAATGACGCCCGGTTAATGCCAGCGCTGCCAGGACCTTGATCCAGAGGCTTTGCATAACCCGAGCCAGAGGCTAAGGCCAGACGTAAAAAAACTCCGTACCCTGGCCACTTCAAGCGCCCAGAATACAGAGTTTAGTAGGTGTAACGATTTAGATAACTTACGCCGCGCTGAACAGATCCTGCTTAATTTGCGCCTGTGCATCGTTCATGGCTTTGCTGCGAACTTCATCACCATAGGCAAGGCCATGGGCCCGTACGAACTCAACATCGGTGATCCCCAGAAAGCCCAACAGCACCTTCAGATAATCGTCGTGGGCTGCGCCAGTGGCTTGCCCGGCGTGCATGCCGCCGGAAGTCGAAACCACGATGACTTTCTTGTTGCCGCACAGGCCCTGGGGGCCGGCTTCGGTGTAGCGGAACGTCTGGCCGGCCACTGCGATCCGGTCGATCCAGGCCTTGAGCTGAGTTGGAATGGTGAAGTTGTACATCGGAGCAGCAATCACCACTGCGTCCGCTTCCAGAAATTGTGCCAGGGTTGCAGCGCTCAACTCGGCTTCGTGCTTTTGCGCCGCATCGCGCAATTCGGCCGGGGTACCGGCGGCCACCAGAGTCGCTGCCGAGAAGTGATTAATGGCCTCGCTGGCCAGGTCACGATAACTCACTTCAACCCCTGGCTCTGCCGCTTGCCAGGCCTTGACCACTTCGCGGCTCAACTGACGCGAAGCCGAGTTGTCGCCCAGAATGCTCGAATCGATATGCAATAGTTTCATGGTGATCTCCAAGTGAGGACCGCCACTGGGCGATCAAGTGAGGTAGATGCTACCAATGAAAGCAATCGACGATAAGGCTGCCAACATGCGATAGTTCGTCCCACCTGTAGGACAGTGAGCCCAGCCATGCAAGACCTTAACGATCTCTATTACTTTGCCAAGGTGGTCGAAGCCGGTGGTTTCGCTGCTGCCGGCCGTTTGCTCGGCATTCCAAAATCGCGTTTGTCGCGACGTGTGGCCGAACTTGAGGAACGTCTCGGGGCGCGCCTGCTGCAGCGCACCACGCGTCAGTTGAAGCTGACCGCCGTCGGCGAGCGCTACCTGAGCCATTGCCAGGCCATGTTGCTGCAGGCCGAGATGGCAGACGAGGCTGTCGCCAGCATGTCCAGCGAGCCGCGGGGGCGCTTGCGGGTGTCCTGCCCGGTGGGGCTGGCCCATGAATTCATGCCCGGAGTCATCAGCTCTTTTCTGAGTGCCTACCCTCACGTACAGCTGGAAGTGATTTTGCTCAACCGGCGCGTCGACCTGATCACCGAGGGCATTGATGTGGCCTTGCGCGTGCGCGAACTGGGGGATGAAGACCCGTTGCTGGTCACCCGCCGCTTACGTCAGGCCCAGACGGTAATGGTTGCCAGCCCGGAATTTGCCCGCCAGTGGCCGATCAATAGTCCTGACGACCTGAAAAACGTGCCACTGCTGGGCGCACTTGAAGCTGACCGCATGGTCCATCTGCGGATGCTCGATGAACAGGGAAAAGCCAGCGACCTGGTACTGGAAGCACGGCTTGGCATTGATGATTTTGTGGTACGCAAAGCCTGCGCACTGTCCGGTCTTGGTTTTACCGTGCTGCCCATGATGTATTGCGAACAGGAACTGCAAAGTGGCCAGCTGGTACAGCTACTGCCCAAGTGGTCACTGCCCGGCGGCTGGCTGCATGCCGTATACCCCCATCGACGCGGGGTGATGCCGGCCGTGCGGGCCTGGATCGATCACCTGGCCGAAACGTTCAACCGTTGTGGAGACAAATTGCTATGAACCAGGCCATGACCAAGCAACAGGTAGCCGACTTCTGCCGCAGCTTGCCCGGGGTCAAGGAGGGTGTGAAATGGGGCGGGGTCGAGGTGTTCTACATCGACCAGAGCAAGATGTTTGCCCTGTTCAACCTCAACAGTAACGGGCTGTCGTTCAAGGTCGAGACAGACTTGTTCCTGGGCTACGTGGACCGCCCGGGGATACGCCCGTCGCCGTATCTGGCGCGGGCGTACTGGATCAATATGCAGGCGCCCTACCCCATGGGCGCCGCAGAGTTACAAGACCTGCTGCGCCGCTCCCACCAGTTGGTGGTCGGCAAACTGCCGAAAAAACGGCAGATCGGCTTGCTCCTCTGATGGCTTACAGATCCGCGAAGGTCAGCTTCAGGAACAGCACATCAATCCACAGCGCCTGATGCACGGCCACGATCAGCCAGAACCACAGCTGATAGGAGAGTTTGCGGGTTTTATGGCGAAACAGCTGTTGCGCCACCAGCGCCCCGGGCCAGCCGCCCAGCAACTCGACCCCGTGCAAGACCTTCTCCGGGGTGCGCCACTGACCGGCTTTGGCCTGTTGCTTGTCGTACCAGTACAGAGCAAACGCCAGGCAGCTTGCCAGGCCATAGACCAGTAACGGTACGCGGCTGATGCCGGTGAGCAACAGACTCACCGAACCGCCTAGGGGCAACGCGCAGACTGCTACAAACACCAGCAGCTTGATCTTCAGGCCACGAATCGGCGCGCCGTTTTTATCGGGCATCCCTCCATGGCCCGCACCTTCCTTCGCTGCTTTTCTCACGCAGAAGCTGCCGACCAGTTGATCCAGCCAAACTGCCAGGTCGCCAGAATCAGCAGACCGAATGCAATCCGGTACCAGGCGAACGCGGCATAACTATGGTTCGAAATGAACTTGAGCAAGGCCCGTACTGCGATCATCGCGAAGATAAACGAGGTCACAAAACCAATCGCGAACACCGGCAAATCGTCCGGCTGGAACAGGTGACGGTATTTGTAACCCGAATACACCGCCGCACCGACCATGGTCGGCATTGCCAGGAAGAACGAGAACTCGGTAGCCGCCTTGCGCGACAGGCCAAACAGCAGGCCGCCGATAATTGTGGAACCCGAACGCGACGTGCCCGGGATCATGGCCAGACATTGCGCAAAACCGATTTTCACTGCGTCTTTCCAGGTCATGTCGTCTACGGTTTCAGCACGGATCACATGCTGGCGACGTTCGGCCCAGAGCATGATCACACCGCCCACCACCAATGCCGTGGCCACAGTAATGGGGTTGAACAGGTACTCATGAATCACGTCGGCAAAAATCACCCCCAGCACCACCGCCGGCATTACCGCGATGATCAGGTTGACAGTAAAGCGCCGGGCTTGTGGTTGAGTTGGCAGACCGACGACAACGTCGATGATCTTGCGGCGAAATTCCCAGACCACGGCCAGAATCGCACCCAGCTGAATAATGATATTGAACGCCATGGCGCGTTCGCCGCCGAAGTTCAGCAAGTCCGCCACAATGATTTGGTGGCCGGTACTCGAGATCGGCAAGAATTCCGTAAGGCCTTCTACTACACCCAATATCAACGCCTGTGCGGCAGTCCAAAGATCCATCGTTCCCCCATAAGGCCCTGCGTCTTGCAGAGCGGATTAGTCAAAAATCGAGATGTGAGTGCAACCGCTGCCGCGGGGGTGGGTTACAGCCGTGTCATTTTCACCAAGGTGATGTGAAATAACTGTCGGAAATCAATAAATATCCGGCGTTGGAATTCCGGCCGAGATCCTATCAGACGCATTCCAGTTTGGCTGCTATGACATCGAGAGGGGGGCCAGATCAAAACGATCCAGTAGTCGCTGTTTTGCTTTTTGCTTTTTGCTTGTTGCTTTTAAAAACGATGTCCCTGCCGCCACTGGATAGTCGAAACGACGCGGATGCCCATCACAGAAGGCCGAACGCAGGTGCTGTTGTGGGGGCGAAACCTGTATTTCAGATAAACGCCTGTGCCGGATATGTACTCGGTAGATCTATAAATCCCACCGTGTACATATCCGTTTGATGTATCACGGCTCTCTACGGGTTTCGCCCTTACGGCGAGTCCCTTTTGTCAAACAGCCGAGTGTCGGACCACCACAAAAAGAACCAAAAAGGCCTTGCCCCAGCGTACGGCCTTCGCTGCGCTCAGGTTCCCTCGCTCCGGCCCCGCTCCGTGGCCACGCCGTGACGGGCCATCCATGGCCCAACACGGCTCTCCCGGCATCCATGCCGGGAGGACCACTACGCAGAACCTCCTCTCGGCCTCCCGAAGGGGCCAGTAGATCAAGATCAAAAACAAATCAAAAGCAGATCAAAAGCAGATCAAAAACGACCTTGTAGGCGCTGTTTTGCTTTTTGCTTTTAAAGACGATGTCCCTCCCGCCACTCGATAGCCGGAACGACGCGGATGCCCATCACAGGAGGCCGAACGCAGGTGCTGTTGTGGGGGTGGCGAGGCAGGACGCCGAGCCAGCCGTGCCGGGCCATGGATGGCCCGTCACGGCGTGCCCCCACAACAGTGCCGGAGTGAGGGTACCGGGCGAGCCTAGGCGAGCTCGGCCGTATGGTAGGGCACAGACCTTTTGGGTACTTTTGGGGCGTTTGCCAAAAGTACCTCGCCGTAAGGGCGAAACCCGTAAAAAGCCGTGATACATAGAACGGATATGTACGCTCAGTTTTAACTGCGGTACCGCGTACATATCCGTTACAGACGTTTAACTGAAATATCGGTTTCGCTCTTACAGCGAGTCCCTTTTGGGGCGTTTGCCAAAAGTGCCTCGCCGTAAGGGCGAAACCCGTAAAAAGCCGTGATACATAAAACGGATATGTACCTGTGTGGCTGCTACCGGAAGCAGGCTCGGCCCTAGGCGATAACGATATCGCTACCCACCAGCGAGGCCAGTCCCACACCGACCAAGGTCACCGAGTCACTGCCAAAACTCAGCACAGTATCATTCCCGGACACACTGGCATGGGCCCGGTAATCGGCCTCATGGCCACCCTCCACGCCCAGGAAAACCAGGCGGTCGGCGGGCTGATAGCCCAGCAAGGTGTCGTTGCCGAAATGCCCGCTGAAGACAAAGGTATTGCTACCACCCAGCGATTCCAGCAGGTCATCACCAGCGCCACCGATAAACACATCATTACCCGCCGATCCAAGCAAATGATCGTTGCCGCCCTGGCCCAGCAGCCAGTCACCGTGATCACCGGCCTTGAGGATGCTGTCGCCCGGCCCTGCGTTCACCGAATGGGTGTAGTCCGTGCGGCTATTGCCGGCCCATAGACCGTCATCGGCAACCCGATGGCTGACCGCCTTGCTCAGCCCCAGCCAGCCGGGCTCATCGCTGACTAACAGGCTGATATCCCGGGCAAGGGTGATACCGCCATGGTTGTCGCGCACATACAAAGTGCCCTGTCCGTCATTGACTACATCTACCCGGTTCAGGGACTGCTGCAGGTCCAGAGTATTGACCCCCTTGCCCCCCAGAATGATGTTGTAACCACCGCTGTCGCGAAAGCTGTCATTGCCATCGCGACCTTCGAGAAAATCATTGCCGCGCCCGCCCTGGATCAGGTCGTTACCCTCACTGCCGATGATCAAGGTAGTGCCCGTGTGCTTCTCGGCGTTGCGGTTCAGATCCTGTACCCAGTTATTTTCCCGCGCCGGGTTGGACAGGTTGGCCACCACGATGGTCGAGTCCTTGTGCGTCAGGTCATAGAAGGCCGAATCAAGAATACGGTTCATCCCGCTTTCGTAGCCGCTGGGCAAGTGAGTGACCCAAGTCGAGACATTGGCGATGGAAAACGGCATCAGGTTCCACGCCACAGATGCGTAGTGATCGTTGAAACTCACAATGTTGTTGGTGGCAGACGCTTGATTGGCGTCATGCACTCCCAGGGATGACAGGCTGAAGTCCGACCCGTTGAGGGCGCGGAACACCGGATCGTTCTCATAGCCGATATTCAGCACATTGGAGGTAACGGTACTTTGCGTCGGCGAGGCAAAGGCAATGTAGCTGGCATCACGATAAAACCCTGACCAATGATCGCCACTCAAGTCAGCCAGGCTATTGACGGCCAGCCCGCCCAGGCTATGGCCGCTGACCAGCACATCCTTGCCTGCCAGGCCCTGGCTGCCGGCAAAGGCAGCGACCTTGCCCAATAAGCTGTCAAAGGCGTTGCCGGTGTAATTTTTGGCGTAATCGGCAGGCCCGATGGCGGCCAGCAAATCACTGATGGCATCACCGATGGAATCACTAATCAAGGATTCCCGTGGCCCGCTGGTGCCGCGAAAACCGATACCGATAGCGGTCAGTTGCCCATCGGCGTCGTACTTGCCGAGGATCTCCACTTGGGCGCTGTCATAGCCCGGCTTTTCACCGAAAAATGTCCCGCGCTGATCGACTTTGCCTGCATAACCCAGCTGCTGCGCGCTGATGGGGCTCCAGCCGGCTTTTTCCACCGCTTCCCGGGCCAGTTTTTCCGAGTCCGGGTTCCACGGGATACCCGGCACCACCCCCTGAGAATCCACGCCACCAAGCACGGCCTTGACCAGGGTGACGGGCAGACCGGTACCCATGCCATTTTTCTGGTAGCCCACGGCAAAGCCATTATCGAGGTTGTGGTAGCTATAAAGCGTGATCGCCAATGCATCTTTAAACAGTGCCGCAGACACGTTTGACCCTACATCCTTGTAGTCAAAAACTGCCATGGTTTTACTCTCCTGATTAATCAAACGGACGCACAAAGGCCTCATCGACCCGTGCCAGATCCTGCTCGCCCAGCGTGCCGGCGTAAAAGTGCAATTTGGTCCACGCCAATAAATAGTCGTAGCGGGTTTGTGCCAGATCCCGGCGCGTGGTGTAGAGCTGTTGCTCGGCGTTCAAGGCATCAAGATTGACCCGCTCGCCCCCCAGAATGCTTTGCCGGGTAGAGACCACCAGCGCTTGCGCCGAGGTCAGGGCTTTTTGATAGGCACGCAACTTGTTCCCCCCCGACAGACAGGCGTTGAACTGGCGCCTCAGTTCGATCAGGGTTTCCCGGGTTTTACCTTCCAGTTCATATTCCACCCGGGCCAGATTGCTGCCGGCCTGACGCACCGACGCCGACACGCCGCCGCCTGAATAGAGCGGCAGGCTGACTTCAATGCCGATGGTGTTGGTGTCATAGCGCTGGTTATAGGTGTTGCCGCTGTCGGACTCCATCTTGCGCACGCTGGCATAGGCATTGAGTTTGGGCAGATGGCCGGCGCGGTTGCGCTCGACCTCATAGCGCGCCACCTCCAGTGCCTCGCGTTGCGACGCCAGCTCCGGGTTGTTGGCCAGGGCCATGGCATGCCAGGTGGCGAAGTTGGCCGGCTCCAGCGGTAACGGGTTGAAGGCCGCCGCCAGCGGCTGCAACTGCTCGATGCTCACCGACTCAGTGCCAATCAACGCCCCCAGCTCGCGCAAGGCGGCGTCCTGCTCATCAATGGCCTGGATCTCCTCGGCCGTGGCCAGTTCGTAGCGCGACTCGGCCTCAAGGATGTCGGTGCGGGTGCCCTCGCCCTGTTGAAACATCTGCTGGTTTTGCCGGAACTGCTGTTCGTAGGCTTTTTTCTTGGCGCGGGCGATATCGATCTGATCCTGGGCAAACAGGGCCTGGGTGTAGTGCGTCAGCACACGCACCAACAACTCCTGACTCTTGCTGCGAAAACTTTCATCGGCAAACAGGGCCTGGGCCACACCTTTGCGGTAGTTGGCGTACGCCTCGTAGTCGATCAGTGGCTGCTGCACCATAAAGGTCGAGCCATAGCTGTTGTAGTTGCGGTCCTCATGGGTGTTACCGCGTTCGTTCAAATAAGTGGCCTGGGAGTTGTTGCGCCCCTTGTTGTAGCTATAGGACAACCTGGGTAGCAGGCCGGCGCGGCCAATAACCCGGTTTTCCAGCCCCGCGTCGCGCTCCTTCATGGCCCCGAGAAAGGTCGGATCATTGCGCAGCGCCTGTTCGTATACCTCAAAAGGTCCCATCGCCTGGGCGCTGGCACCCAGGCTTAACCACAGCGCAGCAGCCAGGCTCACTTTAAAAACTGTTTTCATCGGTCGCAGCATCCTATCGCTCAGTCAACGCAGAACCTGCGCGATCCAGCAGCGGTTTGAACAAGTAGTTGAGCAGCGAGCGTTCGCCGGTGCGCACAAACATCTCGGCCGGCATCCCGGGTTTGATCACCAGTCCGTTGAGCTTTTCCAGCGCCTGGTCACTGACCGTACTGCGCAGCACGTAGTACGGCATGCCGGTTTTCTCGTCGAGCATCTGGTCGGCCGACACCAGGCTGACTTCACCCGATACCCGCGGCGTAGTGCTCTGATTGAATGCGGTAAACAGAATGTCCACCGCCAGTGCGCTACCCACCCGGTCCACCAGGTTCACCGGCAGACGCCCTTCCACCTCCAGACGTGCGTCCTGGGGCACAATTTCCAGCAAGGTTTCCCCTGCCCGCACCACGGCGCCCTCGGTATGCACCCCAAGGTTGACCGCAATGCCATCCGCCGGTGCAGTGATTTCACTGTGTTGCAGATCAAAGCTGGCCGACGCCAGTTGCTGCTCCAGGGTCAGACTTTTGAGCCGGGCATCGGCCAACTGGCTGCGGACCTCCTTCTGGTACTCATCAATGTGCTGCGCCAGTTTGAGCCGTGACTCCAGAATGCCCTGCTCGATGCGTCCGCTTTCGCCGCTGTTTTGCGCAAGATCCTGCTGAATCTGCGACAGCTGCCGTTCGTACTCCAGCAAGCGGTTACGCGGGATGTAGCCGTTTTCTGCCAGCGGTCGCAGATTGCTCAACTGCTGACGCAAGGAGTCGGCCTGGGCCAATTGATCTCCCCGTGCCCGGCGCATGCCCGACAGCTGCTGCGCAGCCCCTTCAATGCTGGCCTTGAGCCCCGCCTGCTCGCGGGCAAAGGCCTCCCGACGGCTGCTGAACAATTGCTGCTGACCTTCGAGCACCAGGGCCAGTCGCGGGTCGGGATCGAGACTCAACTCGGGGCCGAAATTTACCCGCTGCAAGTTGTCGCGCTCGCTTTGCCAGCGGGCCACGCTGGCCCGGGCCATGCGGTATTGCGCGCGCAGCGATTGCACATCGGCCTCGACCTGGGTGGGGTCCAGTTGAAACAACGGTTGCCCCTGATGCACCGCCTGCCCTTCGTGCACCAGAATCTGAGTCACCACCCCGGCCCCCAATGACTGCACGGCCTTGCGCTTGCCCGACACCACCACCGTGCCTTGCACGGCAAGCCCCTCGTCCAGCGGCGCCAGGCTGGCCCACAGAAAGAAACTGCCCGCACCGACGATGGTCAGGACCCAGCCCATTCGTACGTAAAAGCCTGCACCCCGTGCTGGCTGATGGTTATCACTCATGATCGGAGCGTCCTTGCTCATGCGCCTGCACTCTGGCGGTTAAGGCTGGTGGGTTTCTGGGCACCGGCCAATGCCTTGAGCACCTCGGCCGTGGGCCCGAACGCCTGGGTCCGGCCTTCATTGAGGACCAGCAATTTGTCGGTCTGGGCCAACGATGAGGAACGATGGGTCACCAGCACCACCGTGCGCCCGTCAGCCTTGAGTTGGGCAATGGCACGGCTCAGCGCTGCATCGCCCACCGTATCGAGATTGGAATTGGGCTCATCCAGCACCACCAGGCAGGGGCTGCCATACAAGGCCCGGGCCAGCGCCACCCGTTGTTTCTGACCGCCGGACAGACCACTGCCTGCATCCCCCAGCAGCGTGTCGTATCCCTGGGGCAGGCGCAGGATCATTTCGTGCACCCCGGCTTGGCGCGCCGCTTCAACCACTAGCTGCGCATCGGCCTCGCGGAAACGCGCGATGTTCTCGGCAATACTGCCACTGAACAGCTCGATGTCCTGGGGCAAATAACCGAGGTGGGGGCCGAGCTGGTCGCGATTCCACTGATGGATATCGGCAGCGTCCAGGCGCACGGTGCCGGCCAGCGTTGGCCATACACCCACCAGCACCCGGGCCAGCGTCGACTTGCCGGAACCGGAAGCTCCCAGCACGCCCAGCACTTCCCCGGGGTTGAGGCTGAAACTGACCTGCTGCAAGGTCGCCAGCCGCTTGCCCGGCGGCGCGGCACTGACCTGCTCGAAGCTCACCTGCCCCTTGGGCGCAGGCAATGTCATGTTGTCCTGGGTGACCGGATGCTGGCCAAGCAGGCTGTCCAGTCGCTGGTAGGCAAGTCGTGCCGAACTCCATTGTTTCCACACGCCAATCAACTGATCGATGGGGCTCAATACCCGGCCCATCAGGATGGAACCGGCAATCATCATCCCGGCGCTCATCTGGCCCTCAATCACCAGCCAGGCGCCCAGGCCGAGCACCAGCGATTGCAGGCATAAACGCAAGGTTTTGCTGATGGAGCCGATCACGGCCCCGGTGTCACTGGCCTTGTTCTGTTCAGCCAGAAACCGCGAATGCAGGTTGAACCAGCGCTTGCGCAACACACTCAGCATGCCCATTGCCTGAATGGTCTCGGCGTTGTGCAGATGGCTGCTGGCCAGTTGGCTGGATTGCTGGGAGTAGACGCTGGCCCGGGCCAGGGACTGGCGGGTCATGAGTTCGTTGATGCACGCCAGGCCAATTAACAGCACGGCACCGGCCGTGGCCAGCACCCCAAGCCAGAGATTGAACCCATAGATCACAAACAGATAAATCGGAAACCACGGCGCATCGAAGAACGCAAACAGCGCAGGGCCAGTGACAAATTGACGAATCAGGGTCAGATCACCCAGCGCCTGGCCGGCCTGGGCCTGACCGTTGAGCAGGTTGCGCTCGAATGCCGCCCGGTACACCTGTTGGTTGAAGCGGCGCTCCAACTGACTACCGATGCGGATAACAATAAAACTACGGACCGTTTCAAGCATCCCGATAAAGATAAAAAAACCCACGACCATTAATGACAACATGGCCAGTGTCGTGGTGTTTTGCGAAGACAAAACCCGGTCATACACCTGCAACATATAAATGGAGGGCACCAGCATCAATATATTGATCAAGGCCGTGAAACAGCCGACGCTGATCAAAATACTTTTATAGTCAGCCAGCGCATGTATTAACGGTGCGACAGGCGTATTGTTCAGCCGCTTCATGCATCTTCCTTGATGAATAAATCAGGTAGTACCCAAACACGTAAAACTGCTACGCAGATTAAACCAGCCACTGATCTGCCCACGCAGCGCTTTACGATTTTAAATAAATGCTTGCGCCCGGTTTATTCAGGCAACCGTTTCATCATCAGAACTTTGCTCCCCGCCAGTTGCGCTTCATAAAGACCGGGTTCAATACGATCCATATGCACCAGATCCGTGCCGTCCTTGCCCATCAGAAATATCCCGTCCGGGGTCGCAGACCAGCTCGCGGGCGCTTGCCCCAGCCAGACTTCAAGACATTTGATTTCAGGGCTGAAGGTTTTGTCGGCAACCAGTTGCACCTGACAGGCCTGTGTGGCGTCATCCTGGGGGTAAAAGGTCCAGCTGCCCGCCAGTTGCGCGGGGCTCAGTAACAACAGGGAATTGGCCATGGCGCTCTCTATGGTGAAGGTCAGCAATGCGGCGACATAGCCCGTTGCCTTGAAAAACCTGAATGCTCTTCGCGTGTTGTGCATGGGTGTGAATTCCAGGCAAAAGGCAGCGCTTGCGCGCTGCCCATCCAGCGGCTGACTTAAACGACGATGTCGTACGTTGCCATTTGGCCCACGGTGTTCACCAGGAAATCGGCCACAGCGTGACCGCTGAAGTCGACGGCAAAGTGCCCCAGATTACTGGCCTGGTCGTAGCTGACGATCGCTTCACCGGCATGGCCGGTGAAGGTATCGACAAAATTCAGAGCGGCCAGGTTGCTGATGGCCGAGACGTCAATTTTGTCGATACCGGACTGGAAGTCCATGATGATATCGGCTGCCTGCGGCGCTGAGTCTGACACCGCTGCGAACACAAACACATCGGCCCCTGTGCCGCCCCACAAGGTGTCGGCACCACCGGCGCCGTAGATGATGTCGTTACCGGCACCGCCCTTGAGCACGTTATCGGCGCTGTTACCGATCAACAGGTCGTTGCCCGCGCCGCCAATGGCGTTTTCGATAATTACGCCCTGGGCAATCGAGACGTTACCGGTCATGCCACCGACGTCGGAGAACGAACCGGCAGTGAGGTTGATCTTCTGGTTCTGGCTGAAACCCGAGAAGTCCAGGGTGTCGTTGCCGCCGCCATCCCACACCGAGAAAATCAGCTTGTCGCTGGCTGAAGTTGCGCTGTAGTGATCACGGTCCGCCGTGGAGTTGAAGCCATAGACGGTGTCCTCGGCACGGGTTTGCAGGTTGGCACCGTACAGCTTCTGGATGGCTGCAATATCATCCATCTGCGGTGCTGATGCGTAGGCACCTTCACCGCTGTTGGTGAAGTGCTGACCGGTTTTACTTTCACTCCAGTAGCTCATCACGCTGTAGGCACGGGTGTCTTCGCCATAGACCGCATCGCGATAGGTGGGGTTGCCATTACCCGCGTTGTAGTCACCCGGGTGCGACAACCCCAGGGTGTGCCCGATTTCATGGGTCAGGGTTTGACGGCCGTAGTTGCCCTCGCCCGGTGTCTTGTTGACCTCATAGTCCTTGTTGATCAGATACCACGACTCGCCTTTGCGGGCGCTGTTTGGCAGGTAGGCAAAGGCCGCGCCGCCATTGCTGGCACTGAAATTGGCAAAGGTCATATGGCCGTCATCGCCACGGGCAGCCGGCCCTTCGGTGAAGGTCACTTTGGCTACGTCGGCCCAGGATTCCAGCGACAGCTTGGCCTGTTCCTTTTGCAGCGCCGAGAATTGGCCGAACGTGCCCAGGCCACGGGTGGCATAGCCCACTGGTGGCGCCGTGAGGAAGCTGTAGCTGAGGTTGATCACACCGTCGCCGTTAAGGTCATGCCAACTGGCACCGGAACGCGTCAACTGATCAGCCGCCTGATCGGTGGTCAACGAAGGCTTGCCGTTGACCAGATGATCGCCGCGGTCATAGAAGTGACTGAAGTTATCAATCTGGGTAAAAGCGGAACTGCTGCTGATTGCGGCCTGACTCTGGCCAACCGACAGTAACGCTTTCTCTTTAAGTTTCGACATGTAAACACTTCCTTGTTTAACAGTAGAAAATTTTGACAGACCACGACGACCCCATGGCGAGATCGTCCTATCACTCGCCGTTTATGGCCGGGCGAAACTGACACAAGTCGAAATATTTAGTCCAGTGTTTTTTTGCCATCAAAACTCCAGAGCCGGATAAACAACAGCAAACATTGAACACCCCGGGAAATATTTTTTTCAGTCATCGAATATTAGAATCATCATATTCACTTGAGGAATAACAATAGCGATTTTGTCGATAATGGCCTTTTGCAACATGACTGACCGGTCAGCACTTTTTTATTTAAATAAACCTGTCGCCAGTTCGTCTTTATATAGGGTTTTTAATTAACCAAAATACAGCAGGCACCCCACATTCCACACTTGTGGGAGCGGGCTTGCCCGCGATGGCATCAGCGCGATCCTGCAGGTATACCCCATCGCCTGCATCGCGAGGCAAGCTCGCTCCTACAGCAGACACCTCACACCCACACCCCAGCACTGTGGGAGCGGGCTTGCCCGCGATGGCATCAGCGCGATCCTGCAGGTATACCCCGTCGCCTGTATCGCGAGGCAAGCTCGCTCCTACAGCAGACACCCCACACCCACCCCCCACCACTGTGGGAACGGCTTGCCCGCGATGGCATCACCACGATCCTGCAGGTGTAACCCATCGACTGGATCGCGAGGCAAGCTCGCTCCTACAGCAGACACCCCACACCCACACCCCGCCACTGTGGGAGCGGGCTTGCCCGCGATGGCATCAGCGCAATCCTGCAGGTATACCCCATCGCCTGCATCGCGAGGCAAGCTCGCTCCTACAGCAGACATTCCACACCCCAGCACTGTGGGAGCGGGCTTGCCCGCGATGGCATCAGCGCGATCCTGCAGGTATACCCCGTCGCCTGCATCGCGAGGCAAGCTCGCTCCTACAGCAGACATTCCACACCCACACCCCGCCACTGTGGGAGCGGGCTTGCCCGCGATGGCATCAGCGCGATCCTGCAGGTATGCCCCCGTCGCCTGCATCGCGAGGCAAAATCGCTCCCTGCAACCCAGGTCCAGGGCACCGATATTACAAACGGCACTTGACTCGAACCGGTGATTTGAGTTTTCCTGAAACCGGTTTCAGCGCCCTCACGCGAAATCGCCTGCGATAACTCAAATAAAAGGTTTCAGGCCGTGAACAGTTTTTCTGCCGCCCAGCGCACCCGCGTGACCATGCTTGATGTTGCCCGACTTGCCGGTGTATCCAAGGCCAGCGTGTCGCGTTTTATCGGCGAAGACCGCGCCTTGCTGTCCGAAGCCATCAGCCAGCGTATCGAACGGGCAATCAACGAGCTGGGCTACCGGCCCAATCAAATGGCCCGCGGCTTGAAACGCGGACGCACCCGGCTGATCGGCATGCTGGTGGCCGATATCCGCAACCCCTACTCGATTGCAGTAATGCATGGGGTCGAAACCGCCTGCCGACAGCACGGTTACAACCTGGTGGTGTGCAACACCGACCGCAACGATGAACAGGAGCGCCAGCATCTCGCTGCCCTGCGCTCTTACAATATCGAAGGCCTGATCCTTAACACCCTCGGCCATGATCCTGTGGCCCTGCAACAGCTGCATCAGGAAATGCCCATCGTCCTGATCGATCGCAAGGTCGAGCAACTGCAAACCGATCTGGTCGGCCTCGATAACGCCCATGCCGTGCGCATTGCCCTTGATCACCTTGAGCAACAGGGCTACCGCGATCTGTTGCTGGTCAGCGAGCCCGTCGATGGCACCAGCTCACGGATCGAGCGCATTCACAGCTTCACCACGCAACTGGCTGCACGCCCGGCACTGCGTGGTGCCGTGGTGCAAACCGGTACGCAACTGCGGGCCTACATCCAGTCTTTCCTGCAAACCCCCGGCAACGGCCCCAAGGCACTGTTTTGTGCCAATGGCGTGGCCGCGCTGGCCTGCACCCATATCTTGCGCGAGTTGAACTGTCGCTTGTTCGAGGATGCCGGCCTGATCGCCCTGGATGACCTGGAATGGTTCCCTCTGGTCGGCAGCGGTATCACAGCCCTCGCCCAACCCACGCAACAGATTGGCGCCAGCGCTTTTGACTGCCTGCTCAGACGCCTCAAGGGCGACAAGGCACCCGCCCGGGTCCTGGATTTTGCTGCAAGCCTGATCAAGCGCGGCTCCACTCAACGCCCTGCTACCTGACGCTTTATTGCCGCCGGTTGCCTGTTTAAACCTGCGGCACTTCCTAACAACAAAATGAAACCGGTTTCAGAGATTAATGACAATGACCACATTTCCCGTATCCATCAGCCTGTCGAGCTACGGCGCCGACCTGGTTCGCCAGCGCGGACAACACAGCTTCATCGAGGTACTGGCCAATGCCGGTGCAACCCGCATCGAGCTGCGGGAAGAATTGCTCACCGGCGAAGACCCGGTAGCCTTCAGCCAGGCCGTGCAGCAGCACGGACTTGAGTGCGTGTTCTCTTCGCCAATGGAGCTGTGGGAAGCCGGGCAGTCGCGCCCCAATCCACAATTGATCACCACCCTGCAGCGAGCCCATGCCTTCGGTGCGAAATGGCTGAAAGTCTCACTGGGCTATTTCACCGAACACTGCGATCTGCAAAACCTGGCTGCCTGCCTGAACCAACAGTCCGTGAAATTGCTGGTAGAAAACGACCAGACGTCCCAGGGCGGGCGGATCGAGCCGATGCAGCGTTTCTTCGACAAGGTCGATCAACAGCAGGCCCCGATCAGCATGACCTTCGACATTGGTAACTGGCAGTGGCAGGACCAGTCAGCCGGCACCGCCGCCCGCCTGCTCGGCCGTTATGTCAGCTACCTGCACTGCAAAGGCGTGGCCCGGCGCCCGGACGGCAAGCTGATTGCCATAGCGCCAACCGCCACCGACCTGCAAATGTGGCAGCAACTGATGACCCACATGCCCCATGGCCTGACCCGCGCCGTCGAATATCCGCTGCAGGGCAGCGACCTCGACCGGCTGACCAAAGAGCATGTCGCGGTACTGGCCAAACTGAGCCAACAACAACAGGAGCTGAGCCATGTCTAAGTTTGATGTGTTGTCGTTTGGCGAAACCATGGCCATGTGGGTGGCTGAACACTGCGGCGATCTGGACCAGGTCGAGCTGTTTCACAAACGCATTGCCGGGGCCGACAGCAACGTCGCCATCGGCCTGGCACGCCTGGGTTTCAATGTTAAATGGCTGAGCCGCGTAGGCAACGATTCCCTCGGCCGTTTCGTGCGCAACACCCTGCAAGCCGAAGGGCTGGACTGCCAGCACGTGGCCATCGACCCGCAGCACCCCACCGGTTTTCAACTCAAGTCACGGGTAGATGACGGCAGCGATCCGCAAGTGGAGTATTTCCGCCGCGGTTCGGCCGCCAGTCATCTGGGCCTCGACGCCATTACCCCGCAATTGCTCGATGCCCGCCATTTGCACGCCACCGGCATTCCTCCAGCCCTCTCGGCCAGCTGCAATGAATTGTCCTTTGAGCTGATGAAGTCCATGCGCAAAGCCGGTAACAGCGTGTCGTTCGATCCCAACCTGCGACCGTCGCTATGGGCCAGCGAGCAGCAAATGATTCGCGACATCAACGCCCTCGCCGCCCACGCCGACTGGGTACTGCCAGGGCTGAGCGAGGGCCGGTTACTGACTGGCTACGACGATCCGGGCGACATCGCTGCGTTCTACCTCGACCAAGGAGCAGAAGCGGTGATCATCAAGCTGGGAGCCAAGGGCGCTTACTGGCGCACCGCCGAGCTTGAACAATTCGTGCCCGCCGTACCGGTTGCCCAGGTGATCGACACCGTTGGCGCCGGCGATGGCTTTGCTGTGGGCGTCATCAGTGCCTTGCTGGAAAACCTCGACTTTGCCGAAGCCGTGCAGCGTGGCAACTGGGTTGGCAGCCGTGCCGTGCAAAGCCGTGGCGATATGGAAGGGCTACCGACCCGGGCCGAACTGACGCACCACAACGCGCAGACTGCGCCCGAATAAACACCGTGATTTTGCTGCACCCGTTACCTGCTGCGACAAAAAAAACAAGCTCAGGAGCACCACCATGCACTCGTTAAAACTCGCCGCCCGTCGTTGGTGGTACATCATGCCGATCGTATTTATCACCTACAGCCTGGCCTACCTGGACCGGGCTAACTACGGGTTCGCTGCGGCCTCCGGCATGGCCGAAGACCTCAACATCACTCCCGGGCTGTCGTCGTTGCTCGGCGCCCTGTTCTTCCTCGGGTATTTCTTCTTCCAGGTCCCGGGGGCGATTTATGCGCAGAAAAACAGCGTCAAGAAACTGATATTCGTCAGCCTGATCCTCTGGGGCAGCCTGGCGACCCTGACCGGCGTGGTGTCCAACGCCTACAGCCTGATTGCCATTCGCTTCATGCTCGGAGTGGTTGAAGCCGCAGTCATGCCGGCAATGCTGGTGTACCTGTGCCACTGGTTCACCCGTGCCGAACGCTCGCGCGCCAACACCTTCCTGATTCTCGGCAACCCGGTCACCATGCTCTGGATGTCGGTGGTCTCGGGCTACCTGGTGCAGCATTACAGCTGGCGCTGGATGTTTATCGTCGAGGGCCTGCCTGCTGTGCTCTGGGCGTTTATCTGGTGGCGCCTGGCCGATGACCGTCCAAGCGAAGCCAAATGGCTCAGCACTCAAGAGAAACACGACCTGCAAAGCGCGCTGGATGCCGAACAGGTCGGAATGAAACCGGTAAAAAACTACGCTGCGGCCTTCCGCTCGCCAAAAGTGATCCTGCTGTCCTTGCAGTTCTTCTGCTGGAGCATCGGGGTGTACGGTTTTGTCCTGTGGCTGCCGTCGATTCTCAAACACGGCGCGCAGATGGACATGATCGAGGCCGGCTGGCTCTCGGCCCTGCCCTATCTGGCTGCAGTGATCGCGATGCTCGTGGTGTCGTGGGGCTCGGACAAACTGCAAAAACGCAAACGCTTCGTCTGGCCGCCGCTGCTGATCGCCTCCATCGCCTTCTACGGCTCCTACGTGCTGGGTGCGGAACACTTCTGGTGGTCCTACAGCCTGCTGGTGATTGCCGGTGCCTGCATGTATGCACCCTACGGTCCGTTTTTCGCCATCATCCCGGAAATACTGCCGTCCAACGTGGCCGGGGGCGCCATGGCGCTGATTAACAGCATGGGGGCCCTGGGTTCGTTTGCCGGCTCCTATCTGGTCGGATACCTGAACAGCGAGACCGGTTCACCGGGAGCTTCCTTCCTGTTGATGAGCGGCGCGCTGATGATTTCCGTGCTGCTGACCCTGATGCTCAAACCCACGGTCAATGACACCCCTGCGCCCAAGCAATTGGCTACGCAGGGTCTGGCCCACTCTTGATTTCAACGTCGGTGAATACCTTGAAAAAGAATGTCGTGCTGTACAAAGAACTGTCCGCGCCCCTGATGCAACGCCTGGAAGATCAGGTCAATGTCACCCTGATCAAGCGCCTTGATGCCCAGGGCCTGGAGCAACTGCGGGCGGCCCTGCCCCAGGCCCAGGGATTGCTGGGGGCCAGCCTCAGGCTGGATGCGCAGCTGCTGGATCTGGCACCGGCACTGGAGGCCGTGGCCAGCGTTTCGGTGGGGGTTGATAACTACGACATCGACTACCTGACCGAGCGCAAAGTCCTGCTCACCAACACCCCCGACGTGCTCACCGAAACCACGGCCGACACCGGTTTCGCCCTGATTCTGGCCAGCGCCCGGCGCGTGGTGGAGCTGGCCAACCTGGTGCGCAATGGTCAGTGGCAAAAAAACGTCGGCCCCGAGCAGTTCGGCACCGACGTGCATGGCAAAACCCTGGGCATCATTGGCATGGGCCGTATCGGCGAAGCCCTGGCCCAGCGCGGCCACTTTGGCTTCGGCATGCCGGTGATCTACCACAGCAATTCGCCAAAACCTGCAGTAGAGGCACGCTTCAACGCGCAGTACCGCAGCCTCGATGAACTGTTGCAGCAAGCCGACTTTATCTGCCTGACCCTGCCCCTGACCGCGCAAACCGAAGGCTTGATCGGCGCAGAGCAATTTGCCCTGATGCGCCCCGAGAGCATCTTTATCAATATCTCCCGGGGCAAGGTGGTGGACGAAGCGGCACTGATTCAGGCCTTGCAAGAGGGCCAGATTCGCGCAGCCGGGCTGGATGTGTTCGAGCGCGAACCGCTGGAGCTGACCTCGCCGCTACGGCAGCTGGATAACGTGGTGGCCACCCCGCACATAGGTTCGGCCACCCACGAAACCCGCGAAGCCATGGCCCGCTGTGCGGTCGATAATCTGCTGGCGGCACTGGCCGGTGAACGCCCGGCCAACCTGGTTAACCCACAAGCACTGGGCTGATCATTCACCGGCCTTGATTTTGGTCCATAGCCGCGTGCGGATGCGGTCGATATTCAACGGCATGGCCTGGAGGGCAAACAGCTTGTCCATCATCGCCGCCGTTGGATAGACCTTGGTGTCAGCCTTGATCTCGGGGCTGACCAGGGCATCGGCCTGTTCGTTGCCATTGGCGTAATGCACATAGTTGGTGATACCGGCCATCACGTCCGGGCGCAGCAAGTAGTTCATGAAGCTGTAAGCGGCCTTCTCGTCCGGCGCGTCGACGGGCATGGCCACCATATCAAACCAGATCGCCGCACCTTCCTTAGGTATCGAATAACCGATATCCACCCCGTTACTGGCCTCTTTGGCCCGGGTTTCGGCCTGCAGAATGTCTCCCGAAAAGCCTACCGCCACACAAATATTGCCGTTGGCCAGGTCGCTGGTGTACTTGGACGAGTGAAAGTAGCTGATATAGGGCCGCACTTTCATCAGCAGCGCTTCGGCTTTTTTGTAGTCCTGCGGGTTCTTGCTGTGATGGGGCAAGCCCAGGTAATTCAGCGCCGCGGGCAGCACTTCCGGACCGTTGTCCAGTATCGCGACCCCGCATTTACTGAGCTTTTCCATGTTTTCAGGCTTGAAAATCAGGTCCCAGGAATCCACCGGGGCATTCTCGCCCAGCACCGCTTTGACCTTGGCCACGTTGTAGCCGATACCGGTACTGCCCCACAGGTACGGAAAACCGTGCTGGTTCCCCGGATCGTTGACCTCCAGCGCCTTGAGCAGCACCGGGTTGAGGTTTTTCCAGTTGGGCAACTGGCTTCTGTCGAGCTTCTTCAGGGCCCCGCCCTGAATCTGCCGGGCCATAAAGTGGTTGGATGGAAACACCACGTCATACCCGGAATTGCCGGTCATCAACCTGCCGTCCAGGGTCTCGTTGCTGTCAAACAGGTCGTAGGTAAACGCAACTCCGGAATCACGGGAAAAGTTCTTCATCGTGTCGGGTGCGATGTAGTCGGACCAGTTATAGACCTTCACGGTCTCGGCGGCCTGACACAAAGTCCCGGCCAACATCAGGGGCAACAGGGTCATACGGATCATGATTCGATTCCTTGCATGTTCTGGCAGCTTTTTTATAGGCAGGTATCGGCAGTTTTAAGTGAGCAAAGGCTTACAGGATCAGGACATAGGTCTTGCGCACGGTCTCCTGAATGTCCCAGATGCCGGTGCTGTTGGCAGGCAACATCAGTGCATCCCCTGCTTCTATGGTCAGGGTTTCTCCGTCATCCGGAGTGAAGGTGCAGCGCCCTTGAATGAAGTGACAAAACTCTTGCGCCACAATCTGTCGGCGCCAGCGACCCGGCGTGCATTCCCAGATGCCGGTTTCGACCCCGTCGTTACGCTCCACACAGGTGACCGAGGTGATAGCCACCGGCGTACCCAGCGGCACGGCCACCGGGAAGGACTCTTGTAGCGGTACCAGGGCCGTGTTTTTGAATTGAGTGATGCTCATGAAATGCTTCCTGATCAAGACGACGTTTAATTACTGCATGAAACCTTCCATAAACCCGGCCACGCGGCTGGCCAGGCGCCGACGCAAGGGCGAGCTGTGGGGGTTGGCCAGGGTTTGGTCTTCGTAGACGAAGCTGCGGATAATTGCGTTGTAACCCAGCCAGCGGCAGGGCTCCGGCTCCCAGGCCTTGAGCGCAGCGAGTCCGCCTTCGGTCAACACCCAGGGCTGTTTCACCTCGAGGGTGTCGCGTTGCAAAATCAGGTCGGCCAGGGTGCGGCCGCCCAGATGACTGGCGCCTACCCCTTCGCCGCCATACCCGCCGGCCAGGGCGATGCCTTGCTGGCGATCACAGAGCATGTGTGGCTGAAACCGCCGCGACATGCCCAGATTGCCGCCCCAGGCATGGCTGATACGCACGTCTTTAAGCTGCGGGAACAGTTCGCCAAACAAATAACGGCGCAGTTCAATTTCGCTTTCGCTGAGGTCGAAATTGCCTCGCAGGCGTCCGCCAAACTGATAACCGCCCCGCGCACCGAACACCAGGCGGTTATCCACCGTGCGCTGGCCGTAAGTGACCTGACGGCTGCTCTCGCTGAAGGCCTGGCCCCGGGACAGTCCGATCTCGTCCCACACGGCCTGGGACAAAGGCTCTGTGGCCACCAGCAGGCTCTGTACCGGCAGTTGATAGCGGCCCAGGGTTGGCAGGGTATTGGCGTAGCCTTCCACGGCCGGCACCACCCAACGGCTGCGCACCCGGGCTTTGGCTGTGACCACCTGGCCCGACTGCCATTGCGTGACCGGGCTTTGCTCGAATATCTGCACCCCCATGCGCTCAACGGCGCGGGCCAGGCCGCGTACCAGTCTGGCCGGGTGAATGGTTGCAACATGGGGAGTGAAGATGCCGCCATAGGGCCTGGCGACGCGGATCTGTTGCGCCAGTTCGCCCGGGCTCAGCCAGCGGTAGTCGGATTCGTTCAAGCCCTGGGCGTAGAGGCTGGCCAGATAACTGCGCAGACTGGCTTCTTGCTCGGGGTAACGGGCCGCGCAATACAAAGCGCCCCCTTTGCGGTAATCGCAGTCGATGCCTTCACGATCGATGACGTTTTTCACTTCATCAGGTATGCCGTGCAGCAAATCGAAGGAGGCCCGACGCTGCTCGGCAGACAAGCCCGCCAGCAACCGGTCCTCGCCCAGCAAATTGCCCATCAGCCAGCCGCCGTTGCGACCGGAGGCGCCAAAGCCCGCCGTTTGCGCTTCAACAATGGCAATGTTCAGTTGCGGCGCATGGCGCTTGAGGTAGTACGCGGTCCAGAGCCCGGTGTAACCGGCACCGATGATGGCCACATCGACGTCCAGGTCGTGTTCGAGCGCCGGTCGGGGAGCAAGCTCATCCCCGAGCTGGTCCATCCATAAACTGATTGAGCGCCACGCTGGCATCACCGACTCCACACTGCTTCAAAGAATGGGTCGACCCTACCTCCTGGCGTCAG
Source organism: Pseudomonas sp. 9.1(2019) (assembly GCF_009910445.1). Taxonomy (NCBI): domain Bacteria; kingdom Pseudomonadati; phylum Pseudomonadota; class Gammaproteobacteria; order Pseudomonadales; family Pseudomonadaceae; genus Pseudomonas; species Pseudomonas sp. 9.1(2019). Next base: position 489,748 of record NZ_VBWF01000010.1, read on the forward strand.
GAAAAGTCTTGCGCGCGTGCCCGCAAAGAAATTTGTCTGGCGTAAGCCTTGGGTGACTGGCCGGTGTGCTGGCGAAAACAGCTGTAGAACGCCGAGATCGAATTGAACCCGGCCGAGAACGCCACCTCATCGACTTTGACCGGCGACACCGCAGCATCCATTGCCGCCAGTACATGCCGCAGCCGTGCCTGATTCACATAGCGGTAAAAGCTTTGTCCCAATACCTGGTTGAGCAAATACGACATCTGGTTACGTGTATAGCCGCAGGCACTGGCCACTTGCTGCAGATCGAGCTCAGGGTCGAGATAGGGTTGTTGGCGCTCGAAGTAGCTTTGCAGGTCCCGGGCCATGAAACTCAATTGCCGCGCCGAGAGCCCAAGACGGCTGACGGCCGGTCTCAATGAGGGTTTGAGCGCCGGATTGATCGCGGTTTCATGGACCAGGGATGCGTACTCATTGACCCGCCAGATCAGCCCGTCGCGCACCGTAATCGCCTCACTGGCGCGGAATGACACCAGCCCCTGGCTGCCACGCAGGGTCATGCGATATTGAATGAACGCCGTATTGCCATCCAGACGGATACGATCGCTATGCTCCAGCGCTTCATCCGGCTCCCTTGGCATGGACAGACGCACGTACTCGCGCAGTTCGTCGAGGGCCATGACCCGATTCTGAAAAAAATCGTGATAGCACACGTCCGGGTGATAAAGCGCCATCACCCCGTCCAGGTCACGGTGCTTCCAGCACAAGTGGTAACGCATCACGGTCTGACCGGTAGCGCGGGTCTGTTCGGGGCCGTCATCGGGGTCTGACATGGAACGCTCGTAGGCAAAAAGAGCAGAGAGTGCCGAGTTTGTGCGTTGGCATCAATGGCCAGGTGCAGGGGTAAACGGCTTAAAAAACGCTTCAGGGCTTGATGTGCATCAAAACCGGATTAAACAGTCTATCGGTATGTAACAAAAGGCTTAGCGCCACAGAATATGGATGATAGGTTTAAACACGAAACACTCGCTAAAACATCTGCCGGAGATTGTTCTCTGGCTGTTTAAATTCAGAGCAAAAGGAAGTGCTCCATGAACAAAACACGCGACATGCACAAGGTTACCTTCCCCAATGCCTGCCAGCTGATGCGCTGGCATTTTCATCCAATGGGCTTCGAGGCGACCATGGATGCGCCGGGAAGCCTGGTTGCCCGCCTGTTTGATCGTGCCAGTGGCGAAACCCTGATCGCCATCGCCGGCATCCCCTGCGCAACCACCATGACCCCGGGTCAAGTGAGCAATATCATCCAGGCGGTGGAAGACGAACTCGAAAGCTTCGTCCCGCCGATGACCTGGCAGGCGCAGGCCTGACCGCGCCGCCTGCATCGCTGGCAAGCCAGCTCCCACAGTAAATCTCACCGGCACATGACTTTGTGGGGGTGGACTTGCCAGCTCCTACAGTAAATCTGAGTGGCACCTGCCACCTGTAGGAGTGGGCTTGCCCGCGATGGCATCGACCCGGTCTACCCACCTGACCTTGCCGCCTGAATCGCTGGCAAGCCAGCTCCCACAAGAAATCTGACCGGTGCATGACTCTATGGGAGTGGGCTTGCCAGATCCTACAGTAAATCTGAGTGGCGCCTGCCACCTGTGGGAGCGGGCTTGCCCGCGATGGCATCAACCCGGTCTACCCACCTGACCTTGCCGCCTCAATCGCTGGCAAGCCAGCTCCCACAAGAAATCTGACCGGTGCATGACTCTATGGGAGTGGGCTTGCCAGCTCCTACAGTAAATCAGAGTGGCAGTTGCCACCTGTGGGAGCGGGCTTGCCCGCGATGGCATCGACCCGGTCTACCCGCCTGACCTTGCCGCCTGAATCGCTGGCAAGCCAGCTCCTACAATAAATCTGACCGGCCCATGAATCCGTGGGAGTTGGGCTTGCCAGCTCATGCAAAAGGTCTATCCGGCGGGCTCAGATACCTTGCGCAGATCCTCAAAGAATACCTTGCCCCGAGGGATGCGGTCTGAGGCCCTGGGGATGTTCGGACCCTGGGCATCCGGGTTTTCCAGATACCAGTAACAATGCGTCACCGCCCGGGTAATGCCCACATAGGCCAGGCGCAGGATTTCATCCTTCTGCGCCGTGTCGTAAGGGTCCGGGTCGCCATCCTTGCCCAGGCCCGCCATGCGATAGACCTGGTTTTTATACGGCGAAGACGTCAGGTGCTGACAGTCACCCAACAGGAACACCGCGTCAGCCTGCAAGCCCTTGGAGCTGTGATAGGTCAGTTGCTTGAGCCGACGGTCTTCAGGCGCCAACCTAGAATCCACATTAACTACCGACTGAATATCCTTCTCAATCAATAACTTATCGCTACTTTTTCGATACAACATTAAGACGCTATCCCCAGCGTTGTAATGTTCGATCAACCGCGCTGCCAAAGCCTGGTCATCGCGGCTCAATACATTCACCGGTACTGGCACCTTGGGCTCGCCACTGGCTTTGGCCCGTTTGCCGGCAATCGAAGGGGCTGCACGCACGATATGCTCGGCAGCATCGATGATGTGCTGATGGCTACGAAAGTTGTCGCTGAGCATCACCCGGGTGGTGGCGGGCGACGGGAATTCCTTGTTGAACTCCATGAAGTACTTGGGCGAACTGCCCCGCCAGCCATAGATCGACTGCCAGTCATCACCCACACAGAGTAACGATGAACGCTGGGCACCACGCCCGACATGCATTGCCGGGCCTCGACTGCGGATTTCCCGCAGGCTGGCCCTTAACCAGGAAACGATTTGCGGCGAAACGTCCTGGAACTCATCGATCATCAAATGCGACAGCGGGCGCAGTTGCTCATGGCTCAGCAATTTGAAGTTTTGCGGGGTGTTCTCGCCGAACAGCGAAAACATTCGGTTATAGGTCATCACCGGCGGCGACTGTGCCAGCAAGTGATCTTCCAGCGCGCGCCAGTACAGGCTCAGGGCCTCGAAGAAAAACCGGTCCGGATCATCGGCGGCAAATGCCATGTCCCCCACGGCCGCGGCAACGTCCAGCCCCAGGTTCTCTATAAAGCTGGCAGCCGCGACAAAACAGTCCAGCAACGGCGCCGAACTCAGTTCGCCCTTGAGCTTGTAATCAAAACCCGGACCCGCACTGGCATCACCCGCCAGCGAGGTAATAACACGCTTTGCAGCATCATAGCTTTCCAGCCAAATCAAAGGCTTACTGCAAAAAGCTCGAAACAGAGTGCGCTTTACTGCCCATTCGGCGCGCACGCTCAACTTGGCCCCCGGCCTGCAGATTTGCGGGTTTTCCCGCGGATCAAACCCGAGCACCACCCACGCATCCAGTTGTGGCACATACCCGTGGCAATGGAACTGCGCACCATTGATTTGCACGGTTTCCCGGCTCGGTTCAATGCCCTGGATCGGCCAGGCGCCCGCGGCAAACCACAGGTCTTCGAGGGTGTCGCACAGCTCTTCGTCGCGCTTGGCGGCCAGCTCGGTCACTGCCATGCGTTTTTGCACCTCCGGGTGATCGCGTTCCAGCTCCTTGAGTTGCAGGGCATGCCGGCAGAGGGGTGCCAGGGTCTCGCGAAAACGCTGATCCCGGGTGTAAAGCCCGTGATAGCAGGCATTCAGTTGCTGGCGCTGGGCATCATTGATCCGCAGGTCAAACGGGTTGCTGTCGCTGTCATCGTCATTGAGCAAAGTGCGCGTGCTCAGGGTCTCGAATGCCTGCAACTGGCTGTAGCCGGGCAAGCTGCGGACCATGGGCAAGATCCGCGAATGGAAAGTGCGCACCACATCCCGCGCTTCCTTGAGGCTCAGGGTGCGGCCCCACAAGGCAAAAATGGATTGCAGTTTGCTGATGAAGTCCTTGCGCGACTCGCGGGTGAAGGTCACCACCGTCATCGAACCGAGTTCAAAACCCAGGTAATGGCTGAGCAGCAGAATACGCAGCACCAGCGATGTCGACTTGCCAGCCCCGGCCCCGGCAACCACCGAGGTCGAAGGTGTATCGCTGAGGATCATCTTCCACTGGGCGGCACTGGGTTGTGCCTGTTCGGGCAGGATCGCCGCAACATCGGCCTTGATCCGCTTTTTCAGCTCGGCGGTCAGCGGCAGGCGCCAGTCATCGAACAGGTTGTCGTCGATGCCCGGCGCACGCAGCACCTGCGGGCGGGTATCACTGATGAACAATACTTGCCGGCCTTGTTCCAGCCCCTCGGCATGACCTTCCTCAAAGCCGTAATCCACCCCGGCGCTGTGCCCGCTGCGAAACCCGTCGGCCTGACCCTGCAACCAGGAGGCGGCATGTTGCGCACGCAAATGGTTCAGGCCGCTGCCAAAGAGTCTGGCGGCCAGGCGCTTGAGCAAGGGTAATCGGGTTAGAGGGGCGAGTTCTTCAGGCAAATCGGGAATGTGTTGCGGCACGCTGACTCCAGGGTGTGAGGCTGTCCGGGCGGAAGGGCTATGGTCGCTGCATTGCGCCAAGATATCTAGGAGCATCAGCTCTTTAGAGCATTTTATGAAAGTAGGCACGGATGTGTTGACGGAAAAATACATCTAACAAATAGATAGTTTTAAAGCATATTTTCAGCTTTTTATCGATATGTTCTTGATGGAAAATCACTCCATCAGCAACCGGGTAACCGTCCACAGCGCACGGGCCACCTGAACAGGAGAAGCATCATGCTTGAACTCAGACCCTTCAACACCTTGGGCGGCGCAAACCACGGCTGGCTGGACGCTCACCATCACTTTTCGTTCGCCGAATACTACGATCCGACCCGGATGAACTGGGGCAACCTGCGGGTGTGGAACGACGATGTGATTGCCCCCGGTACAGGTTTCCCGAAACACCCCCACCGCGACATGGAGATCATCACCTATGTCCGCGAAGGCGCCATCAGCCATGAAGACAACCTGGGCAACAAAGGCCGGACTGAAGCCGGCGATGTGCAAGTCATGAGCGCAGGCACCGGGATTGCCCACAGCGAATACAACATGGAGTCGACTCCGAGCAAAATCTTCCAGATCTGGATCATTCCCAATCAGCAAGGTGACGCACCGGCCTGGGGCGCCAGACCCTTCCCCAAAGGCCGGCGCGAAGGCTTTGTAACCCTGGCCAGTGGCAAGGACGGCGATGACCAAAGCTTGCGCATCCGCGCCGATGCACGCCTGGTGGCGGCCAACCTGAAGGCCGGGGAAACAGCGGAGTATGCACTGGACAGCGGCCGCCGGGCGTATCTGGTGCCTGCCACCGGGGTGATTGAAGTCAACGGCTTGCGCGCCGGCGCCCGGGATGGAGTGGCCGTGGTTGATGAGACCCGATTGCGAGTCACGGCCATTGAAGACAGTGAGATCGTGCTGGTGGATATCGCCTGATTGATGACTTGAAAAAAGGCCGGCACCTTCACGGGTGTCCGGCCTTTTTTATAGCCTGCACGCTTGCGCCGGCCGTTCAGGCGACAGGCTTCAGCTCAGGGGATTGTCGATCTGGATGTAGAGAGAAAATGCACCCAGCACCAGCCAGAAACAGGCGAACAACCAAGGCGAGCGCACGGAAAACATCAAGGATTTTTTATAACCCTTGTGGGTGGACTCCATCTCGCAAAACAACGGTGATTCATCGTAGGCCATGCCCATGACCGGCTGACTGCTGAGCAGTTCGCTCTGTTTGAAGTGCCAGTGATCGATGATGTCGTAGGCCGCCCGGATCCCCGGCCACGCATTAAGTGAGATCAGTATCCCGAGCACCGCCAGCATGGGTGGTACTGTGAGGGTGAAAAACTTGCCCCACTCCGGGTTGAGGTTAGCCATGCAGGATGCAAAGGCGATCACCAGAAATGACTGGGCCGCCAGATACGCATCGGTGCGGTGGGACAGGATGCTGGTCTCGTACTGGATTTCACGCCGGTAGAAATCCAGCCGGTCCTTGGGCGAGCCGAACATTTTGGCATCGTGCTCGCTCTGAATCTGTAACTCACTGTGCGACGTAATTATTTTGCTCATCCGCAGCGCCCGGGCAATGTCTCGAACACTGTTGGATAGACCCGTCCATTACAAAGTTCAGCCTGTGACACAGCTCGCTGCAGGTGATTTGCGGCGCTGGATCAGATACCCCAACACAGCCAGGGGAGCCGTGGCCAACATCACCTCAACGGTGATCTGCAGGGGCTCGGTGATAAAACCCGACACCAGCAGGCTACCGAGAAAACACAGACCCAGTTGCAGGGTGTTTTGCAAAGCGGCGGCCTTGCCCGAATTTTCCGAAAACGGCATCAGAGCATGGGCCACGACGATGGGGTAGCTCGCGCCGTTGACCAATGCCATCAAACAAAACGGGATCAGCAACGTGGTCAAGGTCGGCTCGGTCATTGTGGCAACGCAGTACAGGCCCACCATGCTGATGCAATACGCCAGCAACAGCCACGGCAATAGCGTGTGGCCCTTGATCCGCTGCAAGGCACTGCGGCAGCTGTAACCGCCGATCATGAAGGCCAGGGTCGGAAACGCGTAGCTCAAGCCGATATCGCTGGGGCTGTAGCCCATATCGCCAAGGATGAAAGGAGAAGCCGTCAACCAGGCAAAGAAACTGGCCGAGCAGGCGGCAAAGATCATCACGTTGCCGCTGAAACCGGGCGAGCGCAGCAGCTGCCAATAGCTCACTTTAGAGGTGACGATTGTTGCCGGGGCGCGGGCTTTTTCTTTGAGCAACAGGGTCGGCACTATCAACAGCACCGCCAAACCGAGCAACACACTGAAAATCGCCTGCCAGCCCAAATGGCTCAGCACCACAGCCCCCAACAGCGGTGCCAGCGCAGGCGACAAGGCCATCAACGGCATGATGCTGGCAAATACCCGATTGGCTTTATCGGCCGGGAAGCGATCGATTACCAATGCTTGCCAGGTCACAGCCGCCGCGCAGATGCCGATCGCCTGGATAAACCGCAGGCTCAGGAGCAACACACTGTTATCGACCCACAACATCCCCAGGCACCCCAGGGCAAACATCGACAGCCCCGCCAGCAGCACCGGCTTGCGACCCAGGCGGTCAGACAGCGGTCCCCAGAGCAATTGGCCAAAGGCAAAACCGGCCAGAAAGATGCTGAGACTGGCGCCAACCGCGCCGGAAGACAGCCCCAGCTCGCTGCGCAACGTGCCGAAGGCCGGCAAGTACATATCCATGGCCAGGTAGCCCAGCATGCTGAGCCCCGCGAGGTAACAGGTAAAACCAAAAGAGTTTTTCATGGGCTTCCAAAACTTGCCATCAAACAATTTGTTGACTGGCGTGCATTATCCAGCTGCACATTTGCTTGTGAAGCGATAATAATTGCCTAATGACATCAATAATTTTGAAGGCAAGCCATGTGGTCTGAATACTCGCTGGACGTAATCGATGCCGTCGCCCGCCACGGCAGCTTCAGCGGTGCCGCCCAGGAGCTGCACCGTGTGCCTTCGGCCATCAGCTACACAGTGCGCCAACTGGAGCAGTGGCTGGCCGTACCCCTGTTTGTGCGTCGCCATCGCGATGTCGAGCTGACCCCGGCCGGACAGGTGTTTGTCAAAGAAGCCCGTGATGTGATGAAGAAAATGCTCGGCACCCGGCGCCTGTGCCAACAGGTCGCCAATGGCTGGAGCGGCCAGTTGCGGGTGAGCGTGGACTCGATCATCAAACACCCGCGCTGCCGGCAAATGGTGATCGACTTCTATCGGCACTTTCCCGATGTGGAGCTGATTGTTCAGTACGAGGTATACAACGGAGTGTGGGATGCGCTGGTGGATGGGCGTACCGACCTGGTCATCGGCGCCACCAGGGCAGTGCCGGTAGCAGGCAGTTTTGCCTTTCGCGACATGGGCTTTCTGCACTGGCTGTGCGTGGTCAGCCCGCAGCATCCACTGGCCCGGGTTGACGGCTTGCTCGGCGACGAGCAACTGCGCCCCTACCCTTCACTGTGCATGGACGATACCTCGCGCAACCTGCCCAAACGTGACACCTGGACCCTGGATAACCAGCGCCGGATGATGGTGCCCGACTGGACTACAGGGCTGGCCTGCCTTAGCGATGGACTGTGCGTGGGCATGGTGCCTGCTCACCTGGCCCAACCCCTGATCGAGCAAGGCCGATTGCAGGCGCTGCATTTGCAACGCCCTTTCCCGGCCAGCCCGTCATGCTTAGCCTGGGTACAGAACAATCATTCTCCGGCGATGAACTGGTTGCTGGAATATTTGGGGGACACGCCCACCCTGAGCCAGGAATGGCTTAATGATGCGGGCGCTGAGGAGTCATGAACGAACAGGCCGGGGGCTGAGCCCGGGCCATCATCAGGGCCGTGCAGGCCGGATCTGAAATCGTCATAAATTGAGAATTAATTGCGTTTTGCCTACATGCTTTTCACGCCACTTTCACATCGACTGGCCTAGATTGGATCCACTCCTTTTGTGAATCCCATTTGGCCCGCTCCCCTCAGCGGGCCTTTTTTTGGCCCTGATTCAACAGGCCTCAATCATCCAGCTGTGCAGGAGCCTTGACCGGTTTTGCAGCCTTGCCCGGCTTGCCGGCCGGCGCTGTTTTATCCGGCGTCACCACCTCGGCCTGGGCCTGAATCTGGTTTTCGGCAGCGGGCAAGGCGTCTACGGTTTTGAACAACTCAGCGAGATTTGCATCACCCTCGGTTTCGAGCTTCTTTTCGCCATCCTTGCCAATCAGAATCACTTTGGCCTTGTCGATAATCATCCCCGGCTTGAGTCCGCGAATCAGCGACATCGTGCTCTGGGGTTCAAGGTCTTTGCCATCACGTTTGCCGGTAATGCCAACAATCGTATAGAGCACCATGTTGCGCTCTTCGAAGCCCTTCTGATTGGCCGGATCGGCCAGCGCTTGCTTGAGTGTGGTCAGGGTTGGATCGACTTCTGTACGAGCGACGATGATCAATGGGCGAAATTTGCCGCGATCCTGTTCAAGGGGGCTTGGAACTTCAACAGCCTGCGCCATGCCAGTCACCAGCAGGCCGGTAAGGATCAATAAACGGATAAACATCCAGAACTCCTTTTATTAGCGGACCGGGTTCGTGGGTGTGCTGCCAATACCTTGAAACCCGTGGCGTTGAGCTTGTCATTCAAAGCGTAGGCCACGGGCTTGATCACGCAACCGGGTACCCGGACTTTGCCTTTCAAGCCTGTTTTTTGCAACAGCATCCGGATCTGTCGCCCATGGCGAAATGCTCATCACAAGCCATGCCCGGCAACCAGAAACCTGGCGCCCCAAGGCTCAAAGCGATTTGGCCGGCGACCGGTTTTTCGCCCTGAAGTGACGCACCAGGGCTACCACCACCATCAATACGATAACGCCCAGGGCAATCGGCAAACGATAGGGTTTGAGATCCCCCAGCAAGCCCTCGAGAAACTCTCCGGCCCAGTACCCGCCGCTGGCGAACAGCGTCGCCCATACCGCCGCGCCCACCAGGTTGATGCAGGTAAACTTGACCGGTGAAACCTGGCTTGCACCAATCACCATCGGCCCCACCAGACGCATGCCATACAGAAAGCGCACGGAGAAAATCGACGCCGTAGGGTACTTGTTGATCAACTGCGTCACCCGCTCGATGGCGGCTTGATGCTTGTGCAGTTTGGGCAACAGCCGGGCACCGAAGTAGCGACCGGTCCAGAACAGCAACTGGTCACCCAGCATCCCGGCCAGACTCGCATACATAATGACCGGCAACAGCTTGAGCACATGTTGATGGGCTGCCATGCCCCCCAGAATCAGGATGGTTTCACCTTCCAGCAAACAGCCGATAAAGATGGCCAGGTAACCATAGGTCGCCAGCAAGTAGTTGAAATCGATGTGTTCAAACATGTGCACTCTGTAGCTCCATTGGAAGAGAGTATTGCTGCATCCAGCCGGCGCAATCTAACACGCAGCCAGTCAGTGCCGGTGCCTGTGGTGAATATCCGGAAAGTGCGGATGGCTATGCCGAACGGGAGAATGCACATGCCCATGGCTGTGGGCGGCACCCGGCGGTACATCCTCGGCATGCTCATGCTGATGGTGCTCATCGTGGGTATGGCGATGGGTGTGCTGCAGCGGCTGGTGTTGATGCATATGCTCGTGCCGCTCGGTGAGGTGCAGCCAGACCCCGAACAGCATAAACGCGGCGGCCAGCCAGAACAGCAGCGAGACTGATTCCCCCAGCAGCACAATTGCAATCGCAGCGCCCAGAAAAGGCGCGGTCGAGAAGTACGCCCCCGTGCGCGCCGCGCCCAGTCCGCGCAAGGCCAGCACAAACAGCACCAGGCTCACGCCGTAGCCCAGAAAGCCGATCAATAAAGTGGGCGTCAGCGCCACCAGAGGCGGGATTTTGGCCCCCAGGGTCAATCCGATCGCGCAGTTGACCAGCCCTGCAAACAACCCTTTTACCCCGGCAATAAAGAGCGCATCGCAAGCCGATACCTTGCGCGTCAGATTGTTGTCCACCGCCCAGCACAAACAGGCAAACGCCACGGCCAAGGGCCCAAGCCAGGATTGCGCGACACCCGCTGCCTGGCCGGACGGCCACGACAAAACAATGCCCCCGGCAATAATTGCCAGCATCCCCACGACAATCCTGCGGTCTGCATTTTCCTTGAACACCACCCACGCCAGCACGGCGGTCAGCACGGGTTCCAGATTGAGCATCAATGACGCCGTGGCGGCACTGGTCAGAGTCAGCCCCACCATCAGTGCGACCGGGCCAAGAATCCCGCCGAACACAACCGCCCCGACCAGCCACGGCCACTCGCTGACACTCAGCCCGGACCTTTTCCAGCCCCGATCGCGAAGCAAACGCAGCAACACCAGGCCCGTGCCGCTGCCCAGATACAACAGCCCGGCCAACAGCACTGGCGGGATTTCTGTGCCCAGCAACTTGGCCAGCGGGGTACTGGCCCCGAACAGCGCCGCCGCCGCCAAGGCATAAATCACACTTGTATTCATCACATCCACTTCTGTTTCAGTCGTGCAAGCAGCCTAGACCAGCGCGCAGGCAAAGCGACCTGAATCAGCAGCAGCCAGCGGCAGCACTTGGCATTACCCCTTGGTACCCACGGATTTCTGGCAATGGACGAGCCATATCCCCCCTCAAACCCCCACTGGTTACCTAGCCCTATGATTTTTCGACGGTTTTATTAAGCCAAGGAGCAAAAAAAACTCACTCAATCAGCACTAACCAACTTGCCTCATCGGTGCAGGCTCTATATATTCGTCCACCTGTCACGCAGGCTCTTGAGTACTTTGATCTCGAAGCACCTTCCTTCCTGACCCGCTTTATAGCGCTACCGCCCGAATGGCGAAATTGGTAGACGCATGGGACTTAAAATCCCCCGTTCGAAAGGACGTGCCGGTTCGATTCCGGCTTCGGGCACCAAACAAATCAAGGGCTTGCATGAGATTCTTCGTGCAGGCCCTTTGTTTTTGCACCGCAAAAATTCAAACCGCTGCGCAATTCCTTTTTTACCCCTCCCCTGGCGTCCTGCCGAATGAACACAAACCCGAAATAACTCATGTCCACTACAACGGATTTGCAATCCGAGCTGGAAGCCTTTTAAAGCCGTGGTCTGGAGCCTGGTTGGCGTTCCATTAGCACCGACATTGCGCAAATCTGGAGCAACAAGGATAATGCAAATCATTATCAATTGTTGCTATTGGTTTGTCCTCTCATGCCTGCTCCCGATTATTATGCCCTGCATCTAATGTACAGCGAACATAACGGCTGGCTCAAAAGCTGGTTGCGCGCCCGCATGGGCAACGCCGCCGATGCAGCAGACCTGGCCCAGGATACCTTTGTGCGTCTGCTGACCTCCCGCGACGTCGAACAGATTCGCGAACCGCGCACCTACCTGAGCGCTATCGCCCGGGCACTGATGATCGACAAATTCCGTCGCCGCGCCTTGGAGCAGGCTTACCTCGAAGTCCTGGCCCTGCGCTCGGAACCGCTGGATATCTCACCTGAAACACGCCTGATGATTCTCGAAACCTTGGTAGCCATCGACACCATGCTTGATGGCCTGGGCGAGCGTACGCGGCAGATATTCCTCGCCGTGCAATTGGAAGGCCTGAGTTATGTGGCCACTGGCGAACGCCTGGGCGTTTCGGTGACCACCGTCAAGAAACACGTGATCCGCGCAATGACCCATTGCCTGCTGCTTACGGAGGACTGATGGCTGCGCCCCTGGATCTGCTCACCCTCGAAGCCGCAGCCACCTGGTATGTGCGCCTTAACAGCATGCCGCCCACAGAGGCTGATCAACAGGCCTGGCTCCACTGGCTGGCCGCCAACCCACAGCACGCGCGAGCGTGGGCACGCGTAGAAAAACTGCAAAGCCAATGGGCTCGGTTGCCCGCAGACGTGTCACTGCCGACGCTGGCCGGGGTAAAGGCCCGCCGCCGCGCTGTGCTCAAGACCCTTGGACTGTTGCTCGCCGTGGGCGGCAGTGGCTGGCTGGCCACCGAGCATCTGCCCTACCTGGCGATGCTTGCCGATCAACGCACCGCCACCGGCCAGCGTCGGCACATGCGTCTGGACGACGGTAGCCAACTGGACCTCAATACCGACAGCGCCGTAGACATTGCCTTCAGCGCCGACTTGCGTCTGATCCGCCTGCACCGCGGCGAAATCCTGGTAGACACAGCCAGCGATAGTCGCCCGTTTATCGTCGAAGCCCCCCAAGGCTCGGTGCGTGCCCTGGGCACGCGTTTTGTCGTGCGTTGCGGGCCGACGTTCACCGATGTGTGCGTGCTGGATAAGGCGGTAGAGCTACGCCCTCTGAATCATCCTTCACGGGTTCAGCGCCTGAATGCCGGCCAGCAGGCCCACTTCGACCGCGACCAGATCAGCGCCGTGACCCCCTCCCCGGCAGGTGTCGGTGCCTGGAGCCAAGGCATGTTGACTGTCATCGAGTGGCGCCTGGGGGATTTTATCGCCGAGCTCAGCCGTTACCGTCGCGGCGTGCTGCGCTGTGCCCCGTCCGTTGCCAGCCTGCGGTTGAGTGGTGCATTCCGTATCGACGACACCGATACCATTCTGGAAAACCTCAGCCAATCCCTGCCGGTCAGCGTACGTTTCGTGACGCGTTACTGGGCCAGTGTCGAAGCGGCCTGAAGTTTTTTGCGAATTATTCCCATCCCGGGTTGCCGATTCCTATTTTCGTTCGGCCATGTACAGAAAGCAGCGTTTACGACTGCTTGCCTGCCCTGCCAACGGAAGGAAACCTGTATGTCACGATTCACCCTCAACGCCGCCCGGCCGCTTGCGCATGCCGTTCACCTGGCTGTGGCGCTTGGTGTATTTTCGGCCTTGAGCCTGGCGCCAACCCATGCGCTGGCGCAAAACCAGACCCACACTTACCAAATCAATGCGGGCTCGCTCGGCGCGGCGTTGAGCCTGTTCGCAACAGCGGCCAATGTCACGCTGTCGTTCAACGCCGAGCAGACCCAAGGCATGACCACACCGGGATTGAGCGGCACTTATAGCACCGACGAAGGCCTGGCACGCTTGCTCGCGGGCAGTGGCTTGCAGGCTCAACGCCAGGCTAATGGTGCTTATGTGCTGGTGCCCGTGCCCAAGAGTGATGAGCTGCAATTGGGCGCTACAACCATCTCCGGCCAGGCCCTGGGCTCAATCAGCGAAAACACCGGTTCCTACACTACCAGCTCCATGAGTACCGCGACCAAACTGGCGGCCTCCATGCGCGAGACGCCGCAATCGGTCACGGTAATCACTCGCCAACGCATGGATGACCAGAACATGCAGTCTCTGGAGGACATTTCGACATACACCCCAGGCCTGACCATGCGCAAAACCGGTGGTGAGCGCCCTGAGTTCTATTCCCGCGGTTCTGCCATCGACAACATTATGATCGACGGACTGCCAGTCGCGTATGACAGCGACACCCTTGGCACCTCGACCCTGGCGATGTTCGACCGGGTTGAAGTTGTGCGCGGTGCGTCGGGCCTGATGCTCGGTGCCGGCAACCCGTCCGGCACCCTTAACCTGATCCGCAAACGGCCCACTGTCGAGCCGCAAGTTTCTGTCACCCTGGGTGCCGGTTCATGGGACAACTATCGCACCGAAATCGATGCCAGCAGTGCCCTCAATTCCAGCGGTTCGATCAGGGGCCGCGTAGTCGGTGCCTTCCAGGACAAAGACAGCTTTACCGATGGCTACAGCAGCAAGCGCCAGTTGTTGTACGGCATCACCGAGTTTGACCTGAGTGAAGCCACTACCCTGACCCTCGGAGCGTATTACAACCGTGAGGACAACCCGGGGGCCGACTGGTCAGGCATTCCGACCCGTGCCGATGGCACGTTCCTGCCAATATCCCGTTCGACGCGCATGAGCCCGAACTGGACCTACTGGAACAAGAAAAACACCAGCGCATTTGCCGAAATTGAGCACCGCTTCGACAACGACTGGAAACTGCGCCTCAATACCACGTGGCTGCGAGGCGACCTGGACATGCTGGGCACCAGTTTCTATCGACTGGATCCCAGTGCAGATCAGTTGAACCTGAACGTGGGCCGCTACACCTACCAGCACACGCAAAAAAGCGTCGACGGCTACGTTTCCGGCCCCTTCACCCTGCTTGGTGCGACCCACGAACTGGTGCTCGGTGGCAGTTATCGAAATGATAAAACCGACGATGGCCCCGGCGGTGGTTTCCTCAACGACCCGAATATCGTGCTCGATCCATCAAACTTCGACTATCACGGCGTAGAGAAACCGGCTATCAACTACAACTGGTCACGCAAGGGCAAGGTCGATCAATACAGCACTTACGCCACCGTACGCTTCCATCTGCGCGACGACCTAAAACTGATCCTCGGTTCACGCCTGGACTGGTACGAATACGAACAGAACACTATTTCCGGCGATTACACATTCGGCGCCGACTACAAGGCGACGCGGGAATACACCCCCTACGCCGGCTTGATCTACGACATCAACGATACCTACTCGGTGTACACCAGCTGGACCAGAATCTTCCAGCCGCAAGCGAACGTGGACTTCCAGGGCAGCCTGCTGCCGCCGGTCACCGGCACCAACCGCGAAATCGGGATCAAGGGCGAGTACTTTGACGGTGCGTTGAACGCCAGCCTGGCCTACTTCCAACTGAACCAGGAGAACCTCGCCCAAGGGCTTGATGCCTGTGCCGAGGGTGTTGCTTCCTGCTCCGTGGCCTCCGGCGAAGTGGAAACCAAAGGCGTTGACCTTGAGCTGCAAGGCATGCTTGCCCTTGGCTGGCAGGCCTCGGCGGGCTACACCTATGCCGGCGCCAAGAACGTCAAGGGCGGCAGCGGTCGCTTCGACAGCGACACGCCATACAACCTGCTTAAGCTGTCCACCACCTATCAATTGCCGGGCGATCTCGAAAAATGGTCGATCGGCGGTTCATTCCGCAGCCAGAGCAGCACATACACAACCTACGGCGTATCTCAGGGCGGCTACAGCATCGTCGACCTGATGACCGGCTACAACGTGAACAAAAAACTCAAGGTGCAAGCCAACCTGAACAACGTGTTCGACAAGCATTACTACCAGAGCATCAGTAACCCGGCGGGCGCAAACATCTTCGGCGACCCGCGTAACGTGGCCGTGACCATGAAGTGGAGCATGTAAGCTACGCACTTCTGAGAATGACAACATCCTGCTTGGGCAGGTGTTGTCATCCGGACGCTGAACCGCCCCGTATTCTCTAGACACCTTGCAAGCTCATTGCGTAACGTGCTTGGTCACGGGCTGCCAGCCACTGCTCAAGGGCAAAGCGCTTGCCCTGCTCGCCCGGCACTAACGCGGCGTTGGCCAGATTTGTGCGCTCTGTTTGGAGGGCGGCGTCCTTGGCGGCCAGTCGCCGTTCATAAGCGTTGGCCTGCCATGCCCATGCGGCCCACGCGCTGCCAGCCATCAGGGCCAGGATGATCAACTGCACCCCGCCCCACTTCGCCGCATCGATCTTCACGCCAACACCTTGAGCGCCCGGGCGTACAGCGCCTGCCGATAGGCCGCGCCATCCTGGCCAACGTTGATGCGTTAATACCTGCTCAACAGCAGCCATTCCTGAAGGTGTGGGTTCGACCAAAATGGACGCTCAAGCTCTGGAGATGCGCAGGCGCATACATTCATGTATTGCCATCATATATGGAAATGCATATATTCGTTTATCCATATGTTTCGAGCCTTGAAGTAATGACTTCAAGGGCGGTGCTCTGCTGACCTTCCCGGTTTAGTTGATCACCCTTTGTGCCCTGGCTCGGCGCCTCAGCCTCTGACGTCCGCCTGAAGCGGAAGGATAAACCCATGCGAATTCTGTTCATGTGCACGGCCAACAGTTGCCGCAGCATCCTTTCAGAAGCCCTGTTCAATCACCTGGCACCGCAGGGTTTCGAGGCAGTGAGCTCCGGGAGTTTGCCCAAGGGCCAAGTGCTGCCACGCAGCCTGTCTACCTTGCAGCAGGCCGGCATCTCGATCGACGGTTTGTACAGCAAAGGTAACGACGCCTTCGAAGGCCAGCCGCCGGATATCGTGATCAGCGTCTGCGACAAAGCCGCAGGCGAAAGCTGCCCGGTGTATTTCGGCCCGGCACTGAAGTCCCATTGGGGTCTGGAGGATCCGTCCGAAGTGACGGGTGATGAATCTGCGATTGATGCAGCCTTCCGCGCCACGCTGGCGCATATCGAACGACGCTGCAAAGCCTTTCTCGAACTGCCCCTCAACCGCCTCAGCCGCGACGAGCTCAAAACCGAGCTCGATCGGATCGGCGTGCTTTAAGGAAAATGTATGTCTGAACATCTACCCAATCTGGACCTGACTCTGTTCGACGGCTCTCAGGCTTCTACGTCGGCATCGCACAAACCGCGCATCTTGTTGCTCTACGGGTCGACCCGCGAACGCTCCTTCAGCCGCTTGCTCGTGGAGGAAGCCGCGCGCTTGCTTGAGCACTTTGGCGCTGAAACACGCATCTTCAACCCATCGGGGTTGCCGTTGCCTGATGACGCCCCGGTGGATCATCCCAAGGTGCAGGAATTGCGTGATCTGGTGTTGTGGTCGGAAGGCCAGGTTTGGTGTTCTCCGGAACGCCACGGCGCGATGTCGGCGGTGTTCAAGGCGCAGATCGACTGGGTTCCGCTGGAGCTCGGCGCAGTTCGCCCCACCCAGGGCAAAACCCTGGCGGTGATGCAAGTATGTGGAGGTTCGCAGTCGTTCAACGTGGTCAATCAACTGCGCGTATTGGGGCGCTGGATGCGTATGTTCACTATCCCCAATCAGTCCTCGGTACCTAAGGCCTACATGGAGTTCGACGAAGAGGGACGGATGAAACCTTCGCCTTTTTATGACCGCGTCGTCGACGTGATGGAAGAGCTGGTGAAATTTACCGTACTGCTTCGCGACCGACAGGAGTTTCTGGTGGATCGCTATTCAGAGCGTAAGGAATCGGCCGAACAGTTGATGGCCAGGGTCAACCAGCGCTCAATCTAAGAGGTCGGCCAGTTGCGGCCCTTCACGCAAGCCAGCGGCGAAAAACGCAAATTGGCCTACGCTACTTCTCAGTGCGTTTCTGACTCGATTGCTCTACTCGTAAGAATCATCATCGTTCGCCTGAAAGAGCCCCCTGATGACAACAAACAGACTGATTGGCTTTATTGCCCTACTTACTGCTTGCACCGCCCACGCTGATGACGGTGGCATCAGTTTCTGGCTACCGGGCCAATTCGGCACACTAGCGGCGGCGCCCACTGCCCCGGGCTGAAGCCTGCCACTGGTCTATTACCACGTTAACGCCAGCGATGGCGGCAGCAAGCCATTTCCCAGGGGCGGCCGAACCACACTTGGGCTGGATGCGAAAGCTGATTTGTTATTTGCCAGTCCCACCTACACATTCGCCGAGCCGTTGCTCGGGGCTCAAGCGGCGATCTCGATGGTAGCCGCCGTTGGAAGGTCCGAAGCCAGCGTTGATGCAACATTGAGCGGCCCCCGTGGCAAAAGTTTTTCCGGTGGCACGGACGACAGTTTAAAGGGTGCAAGCGACGTTTACTTGTTGGGTACCCTGAAGTGGAACCATGGCGTGCACAATCTCATGGCGTACAGCATGGGTAACCTGCCGGTCGGTGCCTATGACCCTGACCGCCTGGTGAACATCGGGCTCGGCCATGCCGCGCTGGACGCCGGCGGTGGTTACACCTACTTCGACAAAACCAACGAGTTTTCCGTTGTGGCGGGCATGACCTACAACTGGAAGAACCCGGACACCCATTATAAAAATGGCATCGACGCCCACCTGGATTGGAGTGCTTCTCACTTCATCACAAGCCAGACTCAGTTGGGCGTGGTTGGCTACTTCTTCAATCAGATCACAGGAGATAGCGGCAGCGGTGCCACCCTGGGCGACTTCAAATCAAAAGTCAGCGCCGTAGGGCCTCAGGCCGGGCATTTCTTCAAGGTTGGCAAAGACCTCTGGTACGTCAACCTCAAAGGCTACTACGAGTTTGATGCAAAGAACCGTCCGGAGGGCTGGAACACCTGGTTATCTTTGGCCATACCTTTGCCTGGTTAATCGTGTTGCGTAACTGTCTGCTTCGGGGCGGTTGGCTTGGCGATTCTGAGGACCTGGCGCCAGTGGGCCCATTGGAACCCACTGACGATTGATTTACTTGGCTGTGGTGAGCTTGGTATAGCTAGTGATCAGGTTCCTGTAGTCAGGAATGTGGTTTGAAAACAATGCCCCCAGTCCTTCCACATCATTGCGCCAGTCTCGATGTAGCTCACAAGCCAGACCGAACCAGGTCATCAATTGGGCACCAGAGCTGGACATACGATCCCATGCCGAGTGCCGGGTGATTTCGTTGAATGTTCCGGAAGCATCTGTGACCACAAACACGTCAAAGCCTGCCTCCAGCGCAGAAAGTGCCGGGAACGCGACGCACACTTCGGTAACAACCCCAGCAATAATCAGCTGTTTTTTACCTGTAGCCTTGATTGCTTTTACAAAGTCTTCGTTATCCCAGGCATTTATCTGCCCTGGACGGGCGATGTAAGGCGCATCAGGGAAAATTGCCTTTAACTCAGGGACTAACGGGCCATTGGGACCGTCTTCGAAACTGGTTGTCAGAATCGTAGGAAGGTTGAAGTACTTGGCAAGATCGGCCAATGCCAATACGTTGTTTTTGAACTTGTCGGGGTCAATATCACGCACCAGAGACAGCAGGCCTGTTTGATGATCGACTAACAATACGGCAGCTTGATCTTTGTCCAGACGTTTGTATTTGACAGACATTCGATTTCTCCTAGACCACTGTGAAAGCCAAGGCAGCCTCCACGGTAAAGTTAGTTTCCTGTGAGTACGTTAGTGTCTTGCGTACCCTTGGAGTCCAGCTCTTCGTGATGCCTGACCACCTCCCGAGCTCCGATGTAGCGCTCGGGCGGCAGCTGATAATGAGTCATCGCGCGTGTGAACCTTAGCCTACTCGCCAGCATCTGGACGATTGCAACCCATCGTGACTGGCTGCAGTCGGCCCGAAGCCTGCGTGCATGGGTTACAGCTCAAAACCTGGGCTATCTTTCTGCGACTCACCTACAAAAGGTGATCCCGCAAGCAAGCATGCCTAATGAGTCAGTCGCCCCATCGCCTGAACCTTTTCGCACTGATATTGCCCGGTGCATGGGCAACCACAATTCTGCGGCTACTGCGCTGAACATGATGTGCTGCTGATGGGTGCCTGGAACAACAAACCGGATCGCGGGAGCAGTGCGATCATTTGATCAAAGGCCGCCACCGCATATCTTCCATCAAGGCTTTTCACGGTGGGCATTTGTGTAGGAAACCCGAATCGCACTCTGCCGGGGAGCACTTCATCCATAGCTGAGTACCAGCCAAGCAGAGCTTGCTGGAGGCGCACGTGCAGCTCGAACTTGCTCCGGCGGCGGGAGGCGTCGGATCTGGCTCGCTCGCGTGCGAGCCGAGGATCTATGGGGCCGACAATGTAACAGTCAGCAAAGCCGATACGTCCTTGGGCGATCGTTTCTCTTGTGGCCTCCAGCTCTATTCGCCAGTCGTGTTCGCTCGCCTCGCCGATCTGCCAAAGAGTCCAAATGTAGTGGAGCTTGAGGGGGTCACTGTCACACACCGCCCATGAAGAAGCGGCCTCCATGGCCAGCGCCGTTTGCCAGCGATCCACGTTTCGCTCTGCCCAAAAAGCCGCTGCACCGGCTGGATCTTTTATCCGGTCCGGCTCGTTCTCAAAACGGCCGTTTTCAGGGATGACATGCTGCCCTCCATGCTGGGCGCACCAGGTGGTTTTCCCGCTGGCGCTGATACCTTCAACAACCACAATCATCGTTATGCCTACTCCGTTAACTACGCCATCCCTGCATGCAAATAAACCTGTAGAAAACAGTGCAGATCATTGCAATCAAGCTTCAATCAGATATGAAGGTTCCCATAGAACAACCAGCGCCAACGACAGCCTGTCGCTAACTGCCCGATCCCTCACGGGAGGTCGCATCGGAGTGTAATCTGAATGTCGTCCGGCAGATCGCACTCCGATGCAGACTTGGAAGCCTTGGCAAATTACCCAATTCCCCCCAGTTCAATGACCCCGGGTTTACGAGGCAGTCGTGGCTTTGTGCGGGTGGCCATGGTGCCGCATGCCGCGACCAACCTGTGGGAGCTGGCTTGCCAGCGATGGCGGTGAGTCAGTCAATGTATCCGGCGCTGACATTGCGCCATCGCGAGGCAAGCTCGCTCCTACAAATGCTGCTATCGCCCCTCCTCTGTGGGAGCTGGCTTGCCAGCGATGGCGGTGGGTCAGTCAATACATCCGGCAATGACATTGCGCCATCGCGAGGCAAGCTCGCTCCTACAAATGCTGCTATCGCCCCTCCTCTGTGGGAGCTGGCTTGCCAGCGATGGCGGTGGGTCAGTCAATACATCCGGCGCTGACATTACGCCATCGCGAGGCAAGCTCGCTCCTACAAATGCTGCTATCGCCCCTCCTCTGTGGGAGCTGGCTTGCCAGCGATGGCGGTGGGTCAGTCAATATATCCGGCAATGACATTACGCCATCGCGAGGCAAGCTCGCTCCTACAAATGCTTCTATCGCCCCTCCTCTGTGGGAGCTGGCTTGCCAGCGATGGCGGTGGGTCAGTCAATACATCCGGCAATGACACTGCGCCATCGCGAGGCAAGCTCGCTCCTACAGTGGAGTGGGTGGTATGCCGGCGATGGCGGTGTGTCAGTCACCAGCCTCAATCGCCCAATGCTGTCCCTTCGCGGCGGGGATCGGCACCGGCGGCCCAGCCGTTCTGATCACGAACGATGATCTGGGTCCCGCTGGTCATTTCGATGGCGGACACCTCATGCCCGCGATCTTTCAACTGCTGTATCAGTGCCGGGCTGACTCGTCCGGCCTCGACCTCGGTGCCCACATTGCGACTGCCAAAGTTGGGCAGCCCGATGGCGTCCTGCGGGTTGAGCTTCCAGTCCACAAGCCCCACCACCGCCTTGTTCACGTATTCGATGATCTGCGAACCGCCAGGGGAACCAATGGTGGCAACCAGGGCGCCGGTGTTGCGATCAAACACCAGGGTCGGCGCCATTGAAGAACGTGGTCGCTTGCCCGGCTCGATACGGTTGGCAACCGGTTTGCCGTTTTCATCCGCAACAAAGGAAAAGTCAGTGAGCTGGTTGTTGAGAATGAAGCCGTTGCTCATGACATGTGAACCAAACGCCGATTCAACCGAGGTGGTCATCGAAATGGCGCCCCCCTGATCGTCGACAGCCGCTATTTGCGAAGTCGAAATGCGCAGCGGCGAGCGATCAGGCGCCAGCGCGAGGTTGATTCCCGGTGGTGTACCGGCTTGCGCACGGCCCATGCTCTTGTCACCGATCAGGGTCGCCCTGGCCTCCAGATAGGCTCTGTCGGTCAGGCCTTTAACGTTCACCGGAACGAAGTCGCTGTCCGCCAGGTACTGCGCACGGTCGGCATAGGCCAGACGCTCGGCCTCTGCCATCAGGTGCACTGCAGTGGCCGTTGGCTGCAGGCCAACAGGAGGCATGGCGGCCAGGTCCAGGGCGGCAGATTTGCGTTGCAAGGCATCAAGAATGCCCAGTGTCTGCAACACGGCAACGCCACCGGAAGAAGGCGGCGGCATGCCGCACACACGCCACTGTTTGTAATCACCACATACCGGGTGACGCTCTTTGGCCCGGTAACCACTGATATCGGCTAACGACAACGAACCCGGGTTGGGATGGGCGTTGACCTGATCAACCATCCCTTGTGCAACGGCGCCCTGATAGAACGCATCCACGCCCCTATCGGCAATGGCCTGGAGGGTTAGTGCCAGTTCCGGATTCTTCAGCAACGTGCCCACCGGCAAGGGCTGACCCTGGGCCGTGAGCAGGTATTTGGCCAGTGCCGGCGACTGGGCGATGAACTTGTCAGAGGCGATTTGCGCGTGCAAACGGGGAGACACCGGAAAACCGTCTCTGGCCAATTGGATCGCAGGCTGGAACAGCTCATTCCAGGGCAATTTGCCATGTTGGGCATGGGCCATTTCCAGCGCCCTCAGCACTCCAGGCACGCCCACCGACAGCCCACCGATCTGGGCGTCGGCAAAGGCCATCGGCTGGCCGGCCGGATTGAGGAACATGCGCCCGTCGGCGCCGGCCGGTGCCGTTTCCCGGCCATCGAAGGCCTGCACTTTGTGTCCGTCCCAATACATGATGAAAGCACCGCCGCCGATGCCGCTGGCCTGGGGTTCAACCAGGGTCAGTACCGCCTGCATGGCAATGGCCGCGTCGATCGCAGACCCGCCTTTGCGCAGCATCTGCTGACCCGCCGCGGTTGCCAGCGGGTTCGCTGCCGCAGCCATATGACGCGCCGCATGCACAGGAACCATATCGTTGCGATAACCAGAGGCAATCTCGGGGGCGGGCGGCAATCCGGAGGTTTTTTCAAGCCCCGGATTCTCGCTGCGGCACCCCCCGATCAAGAGGGCCAGAGCCGACAAACCAATCACATAAAGATTATTTTTTTTAGCACACAGGGTAATGGTCAAAAGGGCTTCCTTCTTCCTTGCTTGGTAATGCGCGGCCCAACGGCCTGAACGCAAACCCTCAAAAGTCGCGACTTGAGAGGTACGGCTGGACGTGATCCTGCATCACATCGCCAGCCTGGCAAAGAAAAAATTATGGCCTGAGACTGCCTGCCCTCGATCCTTCAGCGCCGATGGGCCAGTGACCGCACCAGCCCGTCACCCAGGCTTTGCACGCTCTGTACCAGAATCACCAGCACCACCACAGTGGCCACCATCACCTGATTATTGAAACGCTGATAGCCATAACGGATCGCCAGGTCACCCAGGCCGCCACCACCAATGACCCCGGCCATGGATGAAAAGCCGATCAGCATCACCAGGGTCAGGGTAATGCCCGCCAACAAGGCCGGCAGCGCTTCGGGCAATAGCACCTTGAAAATCACATGGCCAATGTGGCCGCCCATCGCCAGGATTGCTTCGATCCGGCCCTTGTCCACTTCATCCAGCGCGTTTTCGACAATCCGGGCAAAAAACGGAAAGGCCCCGATGGTGATCGGCACCACCGCAGCCGTGCTGCCCAGGGTGGTGCCCACCAGCAACCGGGTCAGCGGGATCAGGGCAATCAGCAGCACCACAAAGGGCAACGAGCGCCCCAGGTTGATCACCGCCCCCAGCACCCGGTTAAGGCGTGGCAAGGGAAACAACCCGTCGCGACGGCTGATGAACAGCAGCACCCCCAGCGGCAGGCCGATCAGCACGGTGAAGAGTGCGGCCAGCAGCACCATGTACAGGGTTTCGCCAGTGGCGGTGAGCAACAGTTGAAGAATGTCATGCCAGTCCGTTTTCATCCTGCCCTCACCACTTGCAGACCCGGAGCCAGTAAACGCCCCAGTTTTGACGACGGGTCAGCCTGCAACTGCACCAGGCTGCCGCTCTCCACTATGCGTCCGGCGGCCAGGGACACTGCGCTGTCGCAAATGGCCTTGACCACCTCCAGTTCGTGGGTGATCAACACGATGGTCACCCCCAATTGCCGGTTGATATTGCGCAGCAATTGCAGAATCGAATCCGTGGTTTCCGGGTCCAGAGCGCTGGTGGCTTCATCCGACAGGATGTAAGCCGGGCGTCCAGCCAGGGCCCGGGCAATACCGACCCGCTGTTTTTGCCCGCCGGACAGCTGCGATGGAAACGCCTGTGCCTTGTCGCTCAGGCCCACCAGATCCAGCAGCTCGCGGACCCGGCTGTGGCGCTGCTCTTTACTCACCCGGGCAATCTCCAGGGGCACGGCCACGTTGTCGAAGACATTGCGTGAGTGCAGCAGATTGAAACCCTGAAAAATCATGCCGATGCGCTGACGCTGACGGCGCAGTTCAGCGTCAGACAGGGCCGTCAGGTCAGCACCATCCAGCAGAATGCGCCCGGAGCTGGGGCGTTCGAGCAGATTGAGACACCGCAGCAACGTCGACTTGCCCGCCCCGCTACGCCCGAGAATCCCGAAAATCGCGCCATCGGCAATGCTCAGCGACACCTGATCCAGCGCCGGCGGCTGCCCGGGCGCGTAGGTTTTGCTCAACTGCTCGACGACAATCATGGCTTGCTGTCCGGGACCGCGACCGCAAGCACCGAGCCCGAGAAAGTGTCGTTGATGTACTTGGCAACCTCTGGGGAAGTCAGGTCTTTGGCCAGTTGTCTGATTCGCGGGTCGTCCTGCAGTTTCGGGACGGTCACCAGAATATTGGCGTAGGGGTTACCCTCGGCTTTCTCCAGCCCCAGCGCATCTTTGGCCGGCACCAGGCCTGCTTCCAGCGCGTAGTTGCCGTTGATCACCGCCAGGTCCACATCATCCAGGGCGCGGGGAATCTGCGGCGATTCGATTTCCAGAATCTTCAGCTGTTTCGGGTTTTCGGCAATGTCCTTGAGCGTCGCCTGATCGGTGGCCGGGTCATTGAAACCGGACTTGAGCTTGATCAGCCCGTTGTCCTGCAACAGGTACAGTGAGCGACTGAGGTTGGTGACGTTGTTAGGCACGGCGACCGTACCTTGTTGCGGTACCTCGGCGAAGGTCTTGTGACGATGGGAATAAATCCCCAGTGGCTCGATATGCACCGTGGCGGCCACCACAAATTTTTGCCCGAGGGCCTGCTCCTGGGTTTTCAGATACGGCAGATGCTGAAAATAGTTGGCATCCACCTCACCATGGGCCAGCAGCTCATTGGAGTTCACCCCATTGGGGATCTCGATCACCTTGAGATTCAACTGCGGATCGATTTTTTGTACATACGCCAGGATTTGCGCATGGGGTACCGGGTCCACTGCCACCCGCAACGGTTCCTGGGCCAGGGCACCGAAGGAAGTCAGCAACGCGCCAAGCACAGCCAGGGTCAAGCCAGTTTTTTTGAACATGGTGCAGTCCTTAATCAAGCGCTCAGCGCGTTGGGAATCAGGGCGTCGGCGTAGTAGCGCCGGGCAACATCAGGGTGCGAGCGCAGGCGGCCCTTGAGATAGTTCCAGCCCACATCACGGAACAACGGGTTATCCGGATCGCTGACCGGTCCCCGCGCCTCACGCAGCAATACCGTGGGCAATGGATACAGCGGCACCACGGCATCCAGTTGCGCGCCGAGGAAGAATGCAATCGACAGCCGCTCACTGCCCACGGGCGGTGACACCACCCGGTGCACCGTGGCACGCAGATAGCCGTTGGTGGCCAACTCCAGCAGCTCACCGATATTCACCACCAGGGTGTTGTCCAGCGGCAGTGCATCGATCCAGCGCCCCTCTTCAATCTCCACTTGCAGACCGCCCTGGCGGTCCTGCAGCAGAAAGCTGAGGAAGCCCGAATCCTTGTGCGCCCCCACCCCCTGATTGCTTTGCTCTCGCGCCTGTCCCGGATAGCGCATCAACTTGACATGCTCATTGGGCTTATCGCCGTACAAGCGGTCGAAAGCGTCCTGCGGCAGCGACAACGCCTCGGCAAAGGCCCGCAGCAACCGCAGTGACATGCCGGTCATGGCTTGCTGCCAGTCAAGCAGCAACGGTTTCAGTTCGGGCAGCGCCGCCGGCCACTGGTTAGGGCCTTGCAGGCGAGCCCACCAGGGGCTGTTGTCAGCGCTGGGCAGCACTGCTCTTTCGGCGCCCACATCGAACTGCTCACGCAGATCGGGCTGACCCCGGGTGATCTCGGAAGCGGCGCGGTTGTAGCCGCGAAAGTGCGGTGAATTGATCATGCCCACCGCGGTTTTTTCGCTCTCCGGCAAGGCAAAAAATTGCCGGGCGCTGGCCTGTACCTGCTGCAACAACCCGCTGTCGATGCCATGCCCGGTCAGATAGAAAAAACCGACATCCCGCGCGGCATGGCGCAGATCGTCAAGAAACCCCTGACGCTGGAGCGCACTACCGTCCAGCAAAGACAGATCCAGAATCGGCAAGGCGCTAATGTCCCGTGTATACGGCATGGCTTACTCCCCCAAGAATCAACAAAAAGACGTTTAGCGGTTTGTAACCGGCGATGACTTAAAGCTAAACGATCTTAAAAAGAGTCAGCCAATAACTTATTCGCATTACCTTAGGCATAAAAAAAGCCCCGGGCGGGGCTTTTCGAATTTATGATTTTTTGCCCTTCCAACCTGTAGGAGCGAGCTATTTCAAGACCAGGAGCTCGCGAGCAAGCTCGCTTCTACAGAGTCATAGCAGCGCCGGCACGGTCAGTACGGCGGTGTAGTAGCCCATGAACTGCACACCGATGTTGAAGCCCAGAAAACGCGAGAGGAACCCGCCCAGCAGCCCCACGGTGACGATCACCAGCAGCCCCAGCAAGCCGCCTTCCCAAATGCCGATCACCAGTATCAGCCCCACAAAGGTGGCGATTACCGCCTCGTGGCTGATCTTGCGCGTGACCCAGGAAGCCGCACGGTAGGCGTAGTTCATGGTGAATGGATAGGCGATCAGAATCGCAACGATCACCGCCAGCATGCCGTAGCCGAAAAACTCCCAGGTGCTGAGCAGCGTGTGCAGGTTGTGCACCTCACCGGTGGCCGAGTCCACAGTAAAGCGTGGCGGTGCATTGAACAGCGGTGCTGCCGGGCCCGCCGCCACCGGGCTGAGGGGCAGTCCGAAGGCAATCAGCGGGATCAGCGCTTCGGCGATGTAGGTCGACTCCGTCACCCCGTTGCGCGCAGTGATCACCGTGGTCAGGCGATGGTAGACATGCTTGATTCTGGAGCCGACCAGTTCTCCCAGAATCACGGTCATGGCCACCGGGCTGAAGACAAAGGTGGCGCTGGAAATTACCGCGGTGATGGCGGTCCAGCGGCTTTGCTGGCTGTCGAGCACCTTCAACGGATTGGGGAAGTAGCCACCGGCGCTTTTGACATCCGGTGACAGGGAGAAAGTGCGCACTTCGCTGCGACGCATGCTGCGGCGCTCGTCAGGTGCAAGCAAGGCGAACAGGGCCGCGATCAACGGGCCTATGGCAATGCCCAGAAAGTAACTGACGCTGAGCTTGACCCCGAATTGCCCGGTGAGGGCTTGCAAACCGAGGATGATCAGCACAAAGGGAATCAAGGCCAGTACGGCCGCCAGCCGGCCCTTGGAAAACCAGGCAATGGCGATCGCCGCCGCCAGGAAAATCCACGGTGCACTGCGCTTGATGGCATCGCCGAACGGCGCCAGCATCACCGCGAACAACACGGCCATCGGCACCGCGATCAAGGCGGCGATCACCGCCCCCGAGATCATCTTGCGCAAGGCGATATGCGGCACCCCGAGCTTGCGCAACAGGTTGGCTTCGCGCATCAGCGGTGTGGCCAGGGTGTCGCCGGGGATACCCAGCAGTGCAGTGGGCACGGCGTGGGTCATGTGTTTGGCCACGGCGCCGGCGAGAAAAAAGGTCAGCACGCCGGGGGCCGGAACTCCGAGCAACACCACCAGCAGGGTCAAAGGGGCCAGGGTCGTGGTTTCATCGCTGCCGGAAATCAGCCCGATACCGGCAAAAATCACCGCGCCCAAAATGCCCATGCCCAGGGCGATAACAATCTGCTCCAGCAAGGGCGCGATCATGACCGGCTCCCACTGACACTCAGGCCACTGGCCGCATCAGCGACCGGGGCTGCAGCCAGGTCCTTTTCATAGTTGGCGAACAGATCGTAGAGGTCCATTTCCCGAAGCTCGGCCACGGTTTCTGGCGGCAAGTCAGCGAGCCGCCCGAGGTCGCCGAACTCGTTCTGCAATTCCACCAGCACTTGCGCGCGCCATGCCGGGTCAGCCTGATGCTCCACCACATGGCGCTTGGGTTTAAACAGGGTGGCACTGATGGCCCCGCCTGCCAGACAGCCGAGGATGCCCACCAGCATGGCGTAGGCCCGTGCCATCTGCGCCGACTCCACCCACATCAGCAGAAAGTGCTGGGCGACGAAAAATGCGCTGAGGCTGATCACTGCGCCAATGCCAATGGCGTACACCAGGTGACGGGCATCGACCGTGTCGCCCCATACTTCGTAGAGTTCGGGTTTCAAAGAGTTCTCCCACTTTTATTGTTATGGAGATGAAGAGATGGCGCCTACCCCGGCAGGGGCCATCTTGTCTGTAGGAGCGAGCTGGCTCGCGAGCTTTTTCAACCCGGTGACCAAGAGCTCGCTCCTACAGGGTTGGCGGGGCAGTCCTACAGCCCGCGCTTGTGTTTGAGCAAGGTGGCCGCATGGTCGGCACGCACATCACCGGCCTCGACCATTTGTGCCACCAGCCAGCTCACCTCTTCGCCACGGGCCCCCGCAGACAGGGCGATGTTGCGGGCGTGCAAGGCCATATGTCCACGTTGAATGCCTTCGGTAGACAGCGCCCGCAATGCGCCGAGGTTTTGCGCCAGGCCTACGGCCACGGCAATTTCGGCCAGTTCCTGGGCAGTCTTCACCCCCAGGATGCGCAACGATAGTTGGGCCAGCGGATGGGTTTTGGTGGCGCCGCCCACCAGGCCCACAGGCATGGGCATTTCCAGGGTGCCCACCAGATTGCCTGCGGTGTCTTTTTCCCAGGTGGTAAGGGAGCCGTAATGACCATTGCGACAGGCATAAGCGTGGGCACCCGCCTCCACCGCCCGCCAGTCATTGCCCGTGGCAACGATCAGCGGGTCGATCCCGTTCATGATGCCTTTGTTGTGGGTGGCGGCGCGGTAAGGGTCAACCACCGCAAAATTGTAGGCATCGAGAATGCCCTCAATCACGTCCTCGCCCTTGAACGAAGCCGTGGTCAGCAACTGCGGTGCCACGCGGATCTGGGCCCGGGCCAGACGCAGGTCGGCGAGGTTGGAAAGAATCCGCAGCCGCACCTTGCCGCCGGTGATCTCTTCCATCAACGGAGCCACGGCCTCGGCCATGGTGTTCACGGTGTTGGCGCCCATGGCATCGCGTACATCGACGATCAAGTGGGCAACCAGCATCGGCCCGCGCGGGCTTTGGGCGAAGGTATGCACCTCGATATCGCGGCAACCGCCGCCGAGCCTGTTGAGCAACTGATCCTTGCGGTTGGCCAGCTCGATGATTTCGTCCTTGCGCCGCATCAGGCTCAGGCGGGCGTTGTACGGGTCCGGAACCTCGACAATCTGTACCTGGGCCCGCATCAGCGGTAGCGAACTTGAAGTCTGAAAGCCCCCGGCCTCGCGCGCCAGTTTCGCCATGAAGGACGCCGCAGCCACCACCGAAGGTTCTTCCACCACCATCGGCACTATCACATCGCGGCCATTGATCTGGAAATTGCTGGCAACCGCGTAGGGCAGTTCAAAGGTCCCTATGACGTTTTCGATCATCCCGTCGGCGACTTCCAGCGCCAGTGCACCCGCATCGCTGAGCAGGGCAACGTCCTCGGCGCTCAGTTCGAGCACCTCTTGCAAGTGCCCCAGACGCGCGGACGGGGTCATGCTGCGGAACATCGGAAGGCGCGAATCAAGGCTCATAAACAAATCCTGTGGTCTTTATTGTTTGACCTGCACCCTAATTCGCCTTGGCTCCGGGTAAAAGGTACAGTTCGGACAAACAGTACCCAAGCTGTACCCTCCTCTGATTTCAGGGACTCCGGACCATGACGCGCCTGACACTCCCCCAGCAACTGGCTGCTTCGTTGTGCGAGCAAATCGGCAATGGAACCTATCGTGCAGGGGATCGGTTGCCGTCGCTGCGCGAATGCATGCGCCTGTTCGGCCATTCGAAAAACACGGTAATCAATGCCTACGAATCGCTGGCGTCCCAGGGGCTGGTCGAGGCCCGCCACGGGCAGGGATTTTTCGTGCGTCAGGGGGCGCTTGCCAGCCACGAAGCCGACGAACCCTTGCCCTACGCCAGGGCCATGGACACCGTCTGGCTGATGCGCCAGCAATTTGTCCGCGAGCCGGGGCATTCGCCCCTGGGTGAGGGCTTCCCGCCGGTGGAATGGCTGATGGATATGCGCCTGGACAAATTCACCCGACAGATCATGCGCACCGGCGTCAGCACGCTGTTTCGCTATGGCAACCGCCTGGGCAATGCCGGCTTGCGCCAGCATCTGGTGCAGAAACTGGCCAGCTATTCGATTAACGCCACACCCCGGCAAATCGTCACCACCCATGGCGCCAATCACGCACTGGACCTGATCATCCGGCGCTTCATTGCCCCCGGCGATACGGTGCTGGTGGAAGACCCCGGCTACTACCCGCTGTTCGGCAAGCTGCAACTGCAAGGTGCGCGCATGCTGTCGGTACCGCGGCGAGCCGAAGGGCCGGACATCGAAGTGCTGGAGCAGCATCTGCGCCTGCACAAGCCCAGGCTGTTCTTCATTCAATCGGTGGGTCACAACCCCACCGGCTCCGATATCTCGCCAGGCATCGCCCATCGTCTGGTGCAACTGGCCCAGGCGCACAACTTGATTCTGGTGGATGACGATGCACTGGCCGACTTCAAGCCGGCTTCGGCCATCAAGGTATCGGCACTGGATCAGCTCAGGCACTCGCTGTATGTGGGCAGCTTTTCGAAATCGGTCTCGGCGGCGCTCAGGGTCGGTTTCATCGCCGGCAGCAAGGAACTGATAGACGAACTGGGTGACCTGAAGATGCTGTTGCACACCAGCTCATCGGAGTTCTGCGAGCGCACGGTGGATGTGATTTTGACCGAGGGGCATTTCCTGCGGCATCTGATCCGCCTGCAGGAGCGGCTCAAGGCTGCGACGGCGGCCGGCCTGCAGATGCTCGACGAGATCGGCGCCGAAGTATTCTGCCGTCCAGAGCAGAGCCTCTACCTGTGGGCCAGGTTCAAGCACATCGACGATGCCCGGGAGCTGACCCGGCAACTGCTGCCCAAGGGTTTCATGATCGCCCCGGGGCACATCTTTTCCCCCGAGCAGTCGCGGATCAACCCCTGGACCCGGCTCAATGTGGCGTACCTGAATGACCCCTTGCTGATGGCCGTATTCAAAGACACCTGAGCAACATCGCGGCCCCTGCAGGAGCGAGTTAACCCGCGATGGCAACGATGGTGGCCCGGCGCCAATGCCCGGTAATCGAACACTATCGGCCGGCTGCCTTTGAACCCGTCAGGGCAACCACATACCCTGAGCGGATCCACAACAACAAGAAGTGAACAGCATGCCCATGCCGCTACGACCTGGCCTCTTATACCTTGCATTGATCAGCGCAATGACTGCCACCACCACCCAGGCCGCTGACCTGAGCTGGGTTGACCCGGCGGTCGCCTCGGTCAACCAGGACGTCATCGATCTGCGCCACACCATTCACCAGAACCCCGAACTGGGCAATATGGAGGTTAAAACCGCTGCGCTGGTGGCCGATCGGCTCAAGGCGCTGGGGATTGAAGTGCGGACCCAGGTCGGTAAAACAGGCGTGGTCGGTGTGCTCAAGGGCGGCCTCCCCGGGCCGGTGGTTGCACTGCGTGCCGATATGGACGCGCTGCCCGTCAAGGAAATGAACGACCTGCCCTATGCCAGTAAAGCCACCGGCATACGCCTGGGCAAAACCGTGCCGGTGATGCATGCCTGTGGTCATGACACCCATACCGCCATGCTGTTGGGTGCCGCCAGGGTACTGGCCGAGCATCGGGACCAGGTGGCCGGTACCGTGGTGTTCCTGTTCCAGCCGGCCGAAGAAGGCGCCGCCGATGTGGATGACTCGCAGACCGATACCCTGATCGGTGCCCAGGCCATGATCCGTGACGGCGCACTGGACGCGCCCAAGGTTGAAGCCATTTTCGGGGTTCACGTGATGGCGGGCTACCCCACCGGGCACCTGTACTACAAGGCCGGCACGGTGCTTAACAGCAGCGATCAGTTCCGCATTACCCTCAACGGTCAACAAACCCATGGCTCGGCACCCTGGAGCGGAGCCGATCCGATTGTTGCCAGCAGCGCCGTCATTGGTGGTCTGCAGACCCTGGTGAGCCGCCGTGCGGATCTGAGCCAGGGCATGGCCGTGGTCAGTGTCGGAACCATCAATGGCGGCTCGGCCAGCAACATCATCCCGCAGTCAGTCGAGCTCACCGGGACCATTCGCAGCAACAGCCCGGCGATCCGCGACACCATCCTGAAAAAAATGCCGCCACTGGTTCAGGGCATTGCCAGTGCCTATGAGACCCGGGGCGATCTCTTGCTGCTCAACCATACCCCGGTGACCGTCAACAACCCGGGCCTGACCGAGGCCATGGTGCCGGCACTGGAGCTGGCAGCACCGGGCAAGGTTGAGCGGCTGCCCGCCTCGCTGTCGCCCAGCGAAGACTTCTCGTATTACGCGCAAAAGGTCCCGGGGCTGTTCGTGTTTCTGGGGGCCACTCCCGCAGACCAGGACATGGCCTCGGCCCCCAACAATCACAGCCCCTACTTCACCGCCGATGACGCGACCCTTGCCACAGGGGTAAAGGCGCACGTGCAGTTCGTGCTCAATTATCCGGGGCGAGCCAACAGCAAGTCGTGACCGCTGCAAAACCGCAGGTTACTGAACAGACTGCTCTTCAGTAACCTGCGGTATGCCGAGGATGTCGTTGACGATGGCGTTGTACTCCAGCCGGGACGTGTTCCTGAACTCGATGGTGACGATTTCCGTGTCATGCACCGGCCCCCGCTCAGTCACCAGATGCTTGATGTTATCGGCCCGGGCGCCCAATACCTCCTTGAGCCGGCTCATTGTCAGCGTAGCGGTCGGCGCCACCAGCCTGACCACATGCACCTTCAGGTAATCGCGGTACTTGCGCTCCAGCGGCCCGAGAATTGCCAGAATCACCAGGATCAAGGCTGCGGCCGCCACCGACAAGGTATACAGCCCGCCGCCCACCGCCAGGCCAATGGCGGCCACTGCCCACAAGCTGGCCGCGGTGTTCAGGCCCCTGATCACGGCACCACGCTGCAAAATTGAGCCCGCCCCCAAAAAGCCGATGCCGGTCACCACCTGTGCCGCGATCCGTGAAGGGTCCAGCTGGGTACCGGGCATGGTCAGGGCCTGCTGGAAACCAAAGGCCGAGACCATCATGAACAGGCAGGCGCCGGTACACACCAGCATGTGGGTACGCAATCCTGCGGACCAGAACAGATGCTCCCGTTGCAGCCCGATCAGACAGCCCAGCAAGGCCGCCAATAACAAACGTAAACACATCTCCGGATCTGAAATCATCGCCCGCGTCCCCCCGCAAACTTTCGAGCATAGCCAAGCTTTGGGGATCGGCCACAGATCATCGGCATCACGACACAATGAGACAGATCCGCGGCCAGGGGAGTGACTTTAGCCAGCGTCAAATCTAGTATCGCCCCGCCCTATTACCTCCCTAAAAATAAAGTATGGAAACGCTGATGATGCCCTTCACTCGCACCCTGCTCGCCCTCTCTCTGGGTATGGCTCTGCTGCAAAACCCGGCCTTCGCCGCCCCGCCCCTGACGATGACCGATGGTGTGGCACAGGTCAGTACCCAGGACAGCAATGCCTGGGTCGAAATCAACAAGGCTGCCTTTGAAAACAATATCCGGGTGCTGCAAGCCACTCTGGATGGCAAGTCGAAAATCTGCGCCGTGCTCAAGGCCGATGCCTACGGTCACGGTATCGGTCTGCTGATGCCGTCGGTGATTGCCATGGGCGTTCCCTGTGTCGGGGTTGCCAGCAACGAAGAAGCCCGTGTGGTGCGCGAAAGCGGCTTCAAGGGCCAGTTGATCCGCGTACGCACCGCCGCCCTCAGCGAGCTGGAAGCAGCGCTGCCGTACAACATGGAAGAACTGGTGGGCAACCTCGACTTCGCGGTCAGGGCCAGCCTGATTGCCGAGCAACACGGTCGCCCGCTGGTGGTCCATCTGGGGTTGAACTCCAGCGGCATGAGCCGTAACGGCGTGGAAATGACCACCGCCCAGGGGCGCCGTGACGCGGTGGCCATCACCAAAGTGCCGAACCTTGAAATACGGGCGATCATGACCCACTTCGCCGTCGAGGATGCCGATGACGTGCGCGCCGGGCTCAAGGCTTTCAACCAGCAGGCGCAGTGGCTGATGAACGTCGCCGGGCTCGATCGCAGCAAAATCACCCTGCACGCGGCCAACTCGTTCGCCACCCTGGAAGTGCCGGAGTCGCATCTGGACATGGTCCGCCCCGGCGGCGCGCTGTTCGGTGACACCGTACCGTCCCACACAGATTACAAACGGGTGATGCAATTCAAGTCCCACGTGGCCTCGGTCAATAGCTACCCCAAGGGCAATACCGTCGGTTACGACCGCACCTACACCCTGGGTCGTGACTCGAAACTGGCCAACATCACAGTCGGTTACTCCGACGGTTACCGTCGTGCGTTCACCAACAAAGGCATTGTGCTGATCAACGGCCACCGCGTGCCGGTGGTGGGCAAAGTATCGATGAACACCCTTATGGTTGACGTCACCGATGCCCCGGACGTGAAAAGCGGTGATGAAGTGGTGCTGTTCGGCCAACAGGGCAAGGCGCAAATCAGCCAGGCAGAGGTCGAAGACATCAACGGCGCGCTGCTGGCCGACCTGTACACCGTATGGGGCAACTCCAACCCGAAGATCCTGATCGACCAATAACAACCTGAACCCTGAACCTGTAGGAGCGAGCTTGCCTCGCGAGCTCTTGGCGATTTATGCGCCACGTGCAAAAAGCTCGCGAGGCAAGCTCGCTCCTACCGTTGGGTAGACCGCAGCATGATCGCCCCTCCGGTAAACGCGAATCGTAAAGATTGGTAAATGGCATTGATTGTTATTTGCGAGAATGTAAAAATTTGTAACCCATTCTCGTTTACGCAGTTCCATGCCCGGAGTATTCGCAGATCATGCGCAAAATGTTCACCCTGCCCACGTCAGCCCTCACCCTGATCGCCCTGGGCATTCTCAACAGTGCCGTTGCCGACACCCTGGACCTGCCCACCACAAGCATCACTGGCGACGGTGAAGACGCGCCGCAGGGTTATCAGGCCAGGCCGAATGCCAGCACCACCCGCCTGAACCTCAGCGCCGGGCAAACCCCTCAAGGCGTGACCAGCATCAAGCGCGAGCAACTGGATGACTTCAAACTCAACAGTATCCGCGACGTGCTGGGCAGCACCCCGGGGGTCAACGTGCAGAAGATCGAGACCGATCGTACTTACTTCACCGCCCGCGGCTTCGACATCACCAACTTTCAGTACGACGGCATGGGTATGCCGTTGAACGGCGGGTTGCTGGTGGGCGATATCGACATGGCGCCCTATGAGCAAGTGGACATTTTGCACGGCGCCAACGGCCTGATGACCGGCAGCGGCAACCCCTCGGCCACGGTCAACTTTGTGCGCAAGCGCCCCACCTATGACACCGAAGCCAAGGTCAGTGTCAGTGCCGGGTCCTGGGACAAGCGCCGCGTCGACCTCGATGTCTCAGGGCCTCTGACCGACTCGGGAAATGTCCGTGGACGGGTGATTTATGCCAACGAGACGGGCAATTCCTACCTCGACCGCTACTCCCGGGAGAAGAATATTTTCAGCGGCCTGCTAGCCTTCGACCTGAGCGATAGCGACACCCTGACCCTGGGCATCGAAGACCAGAAGAGCAATGCCAACGGCGCCAGCTGGGGCGCGCTGCCGCTGACCGATGCCAGCGGCAAGGCGCTGCACTACAGCAGCACCCGTTCCAGCATCGCCCAACCCTGGGTGTACTGGGACGTGCATACCACCCGCGCCTTTGCCGAGTGGCAACACAGCTTCGCCAATGACTGGAAGTCGACGCTGACCCTGACCGCCATGGAGCACCGCGAAGACACCGACATGTTCTACGTGTATGGCGACAGCGGCTCGGCCACCGGGTTCACCGGTCTTGCCTCCAACTACAAGGACAAGACCCGCGAGCTGGATGGCGACATTTCCTTCAGCGGGCCTTTTACCCTCGGCGGTCGTGAACACCAACTGACCTTCGGCGCCAACGTGGCCCGCTCGCGCACCCAGGAGACCTCGCTGTATGGCTCCTCGTCGTACGACACCGACGTCTCGCTGCAAGATGCCCTCAACGGGGTAATTCCCAAGCCCACCTACAACATCGCCAATGCCGCTGATACCTCGAACTACACCGACCGGCAGAAAAGTGTCTATGCCGGCACACGTTTGAGCCTGACCGACGATCTGCACCTGATCATCGGGGCGCGCATGCTCAGCGCCGACAGCGACGGCGAGAACTACGGCTCGGCCCGGGATGTGAGCATCCATGGCAAGGTCACGCCCTATGCGGGCGTGGTTTACGACCTGACCGAGCAATACTCGCTGTATGCCAGCTACACCGAGATATTCAATCCCCAGTACTACCTCAACACCCAGGGCAAAGTGATCGACCCGCTGCAAGGCAAGAGTTACGAAGCGGGCATCAAGGGCCATTTGCTGGATAACAAACTGGATGTCAGCGCGGCGGTATTCCACACCAGGCAGGACAACGTGGCCACCTATGCCGGCTTTAATCCGGCGCTGGGCGGGTATCTGTATGACGGCATGTCCTACAAGAGCGACGGGATAGAGCTTGAGGCGTCCGGGGAACTGGCGCCGGGCCTGCAAATCAGCGGCGGCTACACCTATGTGTACATCACCGATGCCGACAATGACCGCGGGCGCAAATTCATCCCGCGCAATGCCCTGACCTCATCCATGACCTACAAACTGCCGATGGCGCCGAAGGTCAAGGTGGGTGGCAGCCTGAAATGGCAAAGCAAAATCGAGAACGACGATGCCCCGGCGGCCAACCAGGCGGCCTACGCGCTGGTGGGCCTGATGGCCAGCTACGACATCGATGCGCACTGGAGCACCCAGCTCAACCTGGACAACCTCACCAACCGCAAGTACCTGCAAAGCGTGCGCTACGGTCAAAGCAACTATGGCGATCCGCGCAACGTGACGGCGTCGGTCAGCTGGAAGTTCTAAGAAAGGCCTGGCCGACCCCATCGCCGGCAAGCCGGCTCCCACACAAGCCAGTTCTCACTGGTGGAAGGCATCCCTCTTCCTGTAGGAGCTGGCTTGCCAATGATGGAAGGCATCCCTCTTCCTGTGGGAGCTGGCTTGCCACTGGTGGAAGGCATCCCTCTTCCTGTGGGAGCTGGTTGCCACTGATGGAAGGCATCCCTCTTCCTGTAGGAGCTGGCTTGCCAGCGATGGAAGACATCCATCCTCCTGTGGGAGCTGGCTTGCCACTGATGGAAGACATCCCTCTTCCTGTAGGAGCTGGTTGCCAGCGATGGAAGGTATCCCTCTCCTGTGGATGCTGGCTTGCCACTGATGGAAGGCATCCCTCTTCCTGTAGGAGCTGGCTTGCCAGCGATGGAAGGCATCCCTCTTCCTGTGGAAGCTGGCTTGCCACTGGTGGAAGGCATCCCTTTTCCTGTAGGAGCTGGCTTGCCAGCGATGGAAGATATCCCGCCTCCTGTGGAAGCTGGCTTGCCAGCGATGGAAGGTATCCCTCTTCCTGTGGAAGCTGGTTGCCACTGATGGAAGGTATCCCTCTTCCTGTAGGAGCTGGCTTGCCAGCGATGGAAGGTATCCCTCTCCTGTGGGAGCTGGTTGCCACTGGTGGAAGGCATCCCTCTCCTGTGGAAGCTGGTTGCCACTGATGGAAGGCATCCCTCTTCCTGTGGAAGCTGGCTTGCCACTGGTGGAAGGCATCCCTCTTCCTGTGGAAGCTGGCTTGCCACTGATGGAAGGCATCCCTTCTCCTGTGGAAGCTGGCTTGCCACTGATGGAAGGCATCCCTTTTCCTGTAGGAGCTGGCTTGCCAGCGATGGAAGATATCCCTCCTCCTGTGGAAGCTGGCTTGCCACTAATGGAAGGCATCCCTTCTCCTGTGGGAGCTGGCTTGCCACTGGTGGAAGGCATCCCTCTTCCTGTGGAAGCTGGCTTGCCAGCGATGGAAGGCATCCCTTCTCCTGTGGGAGCTGGCTTGCCAGCGATGGCATCAACCCCGGGCCGCTGCCGGGGTCATGCGAAAGGCCACACCGAAGCGGTTGAAGGCATTCATCAGGCCGATGGCATAGGTCAGGTCCGCCAGTTCCTGGTCGCTGAATTCGGCGGTTGCTAGTTCATAGTCCGCATCGCCAACGCCGGTTTGCTCGACCCGGGTGACGCTTTCAGCCCATCTCAATGCAACCCGCTCCCGTGCGCTGAACAACTCCCCCCCTTCCTGCCACACCGGCACCAGCACCAGTTTTTCCACGGCCATGCCGTGCTTGAGCAAATCCCGCGAGTGGAGATCGATGCAGTAGGCACAGCCGTTTATTTGTGAAACCCGCAGATACACCAGGTCGATCAGGGCTTTGGGCAGGCTGCTGTTTTGCACACAGGCATAGACATTGGCAAATGCCCGGTTGCCCTCCGGTGACGCCTTGGAGTAATCGATACGCTGACTCATGAACTGTCCTTGCAGTGGCACATTAGGTGGGGCCATAGTGCCGATTCTTGGCCCTGCCAAAAAGAGCCAAGAATCGTCTTTATCCATAGGCCATGATTCCTTCAGGCAGACCATGAAAACCACCGCGCCGCGCATTTCCCCCCTGGACCCGGGCTCCAGCGAACCCATCTACCGTCAACTTTATGAGCATTTGCGCGCGGCCATTGCCAGCGGCTCGCTGAAACCCGGTGAACGGGTACCCGCAGCACGGGCTCTGGCCAAAGAGTTGGGCCTGGCCAGAGGCACTGTGGACAGCGCGTATTCACTGCTGACCGGCGAAGGCTATCTGCAGGCGCGGGGTCAGGCAGGCACAGTCGTGACACCGGGGATCAGCCTCAATCCCGGACCGCTACCTGCCCTTGCCGCCGCCAGCCCGGCCCTGCCCCGGCAAACGGCAATCATGCCCTTTCAAATGGGCCTGCCGGCGCTGGACGTTTTCCCGCGAAAAACCTGGGCCCAGATCAGTGCTCGGTGCGTGCGCAGCGCCACCATCGAGGACATGGCCCTGCCTTCGGACCAGGGCCTGGAATCGTTGCGCACCGCCATTGCCGGTTACCTGCAGGTTGCCCGCGGGATTAGCTGCACGCCGTCCCAGGTGTTCATCACCTCGGGCTATCGGGACAGCCTGTCGCTCATCGCCCATGCCTTGCTCAAACCTGGGGAGCAGGTGCTGGTGGAAGACCCGGGGTATCCGCCCACCCGCCAGTTGCTCGAAGCCCTGGATATACAAGCGGTCCCCGCCGCTGTGGATCAGGACGGCATGGCCCTGCCCGACGACATGGGCCAGGGATACCGGGCGGCCATTGTCACGCCGGCCCATCAAAGCCCGCTGTGTGTATCCCTGGCACTGCCGCGCCGCCTGCAATTGCTGGCATGGGCCAGCCGGCAACAGGCCTGGATTGTCGAAGACGATTACGACGGCGAGTACCGCTACAGCAGTCGCCCGCTGCCGGCACTCAAAAGCCTGGACCGCGATGGCCGGGTGATTTACAGCGGCACCTTCAGCAAAGTGCTGTTCCCCGGGCTACGCCTGGCCTATCTGGTGGTACCCGAAGCGCAAATCCAGCGTTTCGAAAGCATCAGCCAGGTTTTTCGCAGCGGTTGCCCGCCACTGACCCAGGCCATCGTCGCGGCCTTTATGAGCCAGGGTCACTTTGCCCGGCATATCCAGCGCATGCGCAAACTCTATGGCGAACGCCGGGCCATGGCCGTGAGCGGGCTGAGCAAAGTGCTGGGCGAACACATCCGGATTGATGCCAACCCCGGAGGCATGCATCTGATCCTGCGCCTGGCAGATCCGCAACCAGACCGGTTACTGGTGCAGCGCATGCGCCAGCACGGCCTGTTCGCCGAAGCACTGAGCGAATGGAGCCTGCAGAGCACACCTCAGTCGGCTCTTCTGCTCGGCTTTGCCAACATCCCGTCACAAGCCAGCGCCGAAGCCCTGGGCCAGCGCATTCTGGCACTTATGTAGCAGCGGCCAGGGCACTGAAAGAATTAAAGATAGTTAGCTAAACATTTGTTATTCTTGCCTCCCCCTACCGCTGGCGACTAACCACCGCCAGCGCCCCCCCCCGCGCCATCACTTCGCTGATTGCGCAAGCTTCACTCCTATAACGAAAACCTGCCACGACAGGAAGTACCATGAATTGCCTGAATGAACTGAAGAAGCCTACGCGGCGCGTGCTGCTGAAAGGGCTCTTGACTGCTTATACCGCGTCCCTGATTCCCTTCGCCCTGGCCGAAACGGTCGACACGCCAGAACAGGGTGCCTTTGTGGCGCTGTCAGCGATCATCGCCGGGCGTCAAAGCCTCGATCCGGTGCTGGCCCGCATGCTGTACAACGCCCTGGTTGAACAAGACCCCGGTTTTCCCCAGGCGGCCAAAGAGCTGCTGGCACTGATCAATCAACGCCAGATTGATCCCATGCAACTGCAAAAGACCCTGGACGACGAAAAATCCTCCCTGGCCAGCGTGCCGCGCAAAGTGGCCATGGCCTGGTTCATGGGCGTAGTCGGCAGCGGCGCCCAGGCCCGTTGCCTGGCGTACGAGCATGCACTCAATGCGCAGATCGTGGCTGACGTGCTCAAGCCACCGACCTATGCCTATGGCGCTTATGGAAGCTGGGCTCGCAACCCGACAGTCGAATTGAAAAAAGAGGTGAACAATGTCTGATCAACTGTCCGCGGACATCGTCATCATCGGCTCGGGTATCTGCGGCGCCATGGCTGCCACTCACCTGCTCAAGCAAGGCGCTTCGGTACTGATTCTCGAAGCCGGCGGTCCTATCGATCGCGGGCGTGTGGTGGCCGCGTTCCGCAACTCGACACGTAAAAGTGACTGGATGTCGCCCTACACCTGTAGCGACATTGCCCCGCACCCGATCTACAAGCCCACCGACAACGGTTATCTGGTCCAGGGCGGCCCTTACCCGTACCCGGCCGAATACATCCGTGGCGTCGGCGGCACCACCTGGCACTGGGCAGCGCAGGCATGGCGCCTGGTACCCGGCGACATGCGGATCAAGACCCTCTACAACCTGGGCGTCGACTGGCCCATGAGCTACGAAGAACTCGACCCTTTCTATCAGCAAGCGGAAGAGATCTGGGGCGTGTCAGGCGCCGAAAACACCGGTTCACCCCGCAGCCAGCCGTTCCCGATGGAGCCCGTGACCGAACCCTACGCCATGCGCCGCATCCGCGAACGCCTGGCCCCGGCGTTCCCGGTAGTGGGTAACACCACGGCCCGTAACAGCCGCGCCTATGACGGTCGCCCGGCCTGCTGTGGCAACAACAGCTGCCAGCCGATCTGCCCGATTGACGCGCAATACCATGGCGGCATCGCGATCCAGACCGCAGTGGACGCAGGCGCCCAACTGCAGGTCAACGCCGTGGTTTACCGCATCGAACATGATGACAAGGGCCATATCGTGGCCGTGCACTACTTCGACGCGGACAAACAGTCGCACCGGGTCACCGGCAAGACTTTCATCCTCGCGGCCAACGGCATCGAAAGCCCGAAACTGCTGCTGATGTCTGCCAGCGACAAGTACCCCAACGGCCTGGCCAACAGCTCGGGCATGGTGGGTCGCAACCTGATGGACCACCCGAGCACCTCGCTGACCTTCGATGCCGATGAAGAACTGTGGCTGGGTCGTGGCCCGCAAAGCCCGAGCTCGATCAATACCATGCGCGATGGTGAGTTCCGCTCTGAGCACGCCCCGTATCGCCTGGATTTCACCAATATTTCCCGGGTCAACAGCGCCACTGACGCGCTGATCACGGCCGGGGTCTACGGTGCCGAATTCGAGAAGCAGTTGCGTCACCGCGCCGCCTTTGAAATGAGCCTCAAGGACGTGCTGGAAGTACTGCCCAACCCTGAGAACCGCATCAGCCTGAGCGACCAGAAAGACAAGCTGGGGTTGCCAAAACCCAAGGTCAACTACGCCATCGACGAATACACCCGCAAGGGTGCAGCGCGGTCCCACAAAGACTTCGCCCGGATTGCCGAAATGATGGGCGGGACCAATCTGCGCTACAGCGCCGAAGGCAGCTTTGCCAACAACCAGCACATCACCGGCACCATGAGCATGGGCATCGACCCGAAGACTTCGGTCTGTGACAGCTATGGCCGTACCCACGACCACGACAACCTGTTCATTTGCAGCACCGGGGTGATGCCGACCTCCGCCACCATGAACTCGACCCTGACCGCTGCGGCACTGACCTTGCGCACTGCGCAACACATCCTGCCGAACCGGATCATTGCCACTGAACAGGGACGGGGTTGAGCCATGAACTGGAATCTTGTTTCCCTTAGCGCGCTGATGCTGCTGGCACTCAACGTCAATGCTGCCGATGACGCACAGATCAAACGTGGCCAGTACCTGTCCACCGCCGGTGACTGCGTCGCCTGCCACAGCGTGCCCGGTGGCAAACCCTTTGCCGGCGGTCTGGCGCTGCCTACGCCGATCGGCGAAATCATCGCCACCAACATCACCCCGTCGAAAACGGCGGGTATCGGCAACTACAGCCTGGAGCAGTTCAGCGATGCCCTGCGCAAGGGTGTGCGTGCCGACGGCCAGCATCTTTATCCCGCCATGCCTTACACCGCTTACGCCAAAGTCAGCGATGAAGACATCAAGGATATGTACGCCTACTTCATGAACGCCGTGGAGCCGGTGGACAGCCCGACCAAAGCCACCGAGCTGCCGTTTCCGTTCAACATTCGCCTGTCCATGGCGGCGTGGAACCTGTTGTTTCTCGACAACAGCACCTTCGTTGCCGATACCGGCCGCGACCCCGAATGGAACCGTGGCGCCTACCTGGTTCAGGGCCTGACCCACTGCAGCACCTGCCACACCCCGCGCAATCTGCTGATGGCCGAAGTCTCGTCCAAAGAGCTGGCCGGTGGTGATGTAGGGACCTGGCACGCGCCGAACATCACCTCCGACCTCAACAGCGGTATCGGTGGCTGGGACAACGCGCAGCTGGTGGCGTACCTGAAAACCGGCGAAGTCCGGGGCAAGGCACAAGCTGCCGGGCCGATGGCCGAAGCGGTGGATCACAGCCTGCAGTACATGAACGACAGCGACCTCAAGGCCATTGCCGTTTACCTCAAGGCCCTGCCTGCTCAGCACAACCCGGCTGACAGCAAACCGGTGTATGCCCTTGGCCAAGCCACCGACGAGCTGAACAGCATCCGTGGCGTAGAGTTGCCGGCTGATGGCGACAAAATGACCGGTGCGCAGATCTACGATGCCTACTGCAGTTCCTGTCACCAGGCCCAGGCCCAGGGCAGCTTTGAAGGCGCCCTGCCTTCGTTGCTGCACAACACGGCGGTCGGACGCAGTAATCCGGCCAATCTGGTAATGGTGATTCTGGAAGGCGTGAAACGTGGCGCTGACGGTCAGGACATCCGCATGCAAGGTTTCGCCAAGACCCTGAGTGACCAGCAGGTAGCGACACTGGCCACCTGGCTGACCGAGCATTACGGCAACCCGCAGGTCAAAGTCAGCGCCGCCCAGGTCAAGCAAACCCGCGCAGGCGGCCCCGTCTCGCACCTGGCCGCACTGGCCCAGGGCGCGATTGCCGCCGGCGTCATTGTTTTGATCCTGCTGCTGGTATGGCGAGCACGTCGCAAACGCCGGGGTTAAGCCCAAACTTGTTCGCGATGGCCTAACCGCCATCGCTGGCAAGCCAGCTCCCACAGATCACCCTTTGTGGGAGCCGGGCTTGCCCGCGATGGCAGCACCGCGGGCCGGCAGTCATGTCGATTTGTCTGCATCGCTGGCAAGCCAGCTCCCACAGGTATCGGGGAGCCGCACCACACTACCCTTCGTGGGAGCCGGGCTTGCCCGCGATGGCAGCACCGCGGGCCGGCAGTCATGTCGAATTGTCTGCATCGCTGGCAAGCCAGCTCCCACAAAGCCCGGGCGTTGTATACAACCTGTAGGAGCGAGCTTGCTCGCGAGCTTTTCAACACCGCAACAAAGAGCTCGCGAGCAAGCTCGCTCCTACAGGTTACTGGCCGCTCCCTCAAAGCTCGCGCCTACGTTCAGAACAACGCTAGGCTATAGCTGAGAATCAATCGGGTCTGGTCCTGATCGGGGGCCGCCTGCGAACGCAATGTTGCATACCGCGCCCCGAGCCCCAGCCCTTTGAACGTCCCCTCTTGGATCACGTAATCGAGCAACAGATCGCGTTCCCATTCCTTGTGCTCATCCCCTGAAACGGTGCGGATCCCGTCGCCCTTGAGGTAGACCATCGACGCCCGTAAACCCGGGACACCAACAGTGGAAAAATCATAGGCGTACTGCCCGAACCAGGTGTTCTCACCGGCCCGGTTGAAACTGGTCAGCAAGCGATCGGT
The DNA here is from genome assembly GCF_009910445.1 of Pseudomonas sp. 9.1(2019). Classification (NCBI taxonomy): domain Bacteria; kingdom Pseudomonadati; phylum Pseudomonadota; class Gammaproteobacteria; order Pseudomonadales; family Pseudomonadaceae; genus Pseudomonas; species Pseudomonas sp. 9.1(2019). The sequence continues at coordinate 534,587 of NZ_VBWF01000010.1, forward strand.
AAACAGGTACAGGCTCGCACCTCCCGCGCCCTTGTCCGGCAATGAGCCCTGATTGAGCTGCACGAAGTTGCTGGCATCCGAAACGCTTTGATAACCACCGGTCAACCCATGGCCACCCAGGTTCCAGGTGAACATCGCACTCCAGGTGCGGTTGTCGATTTCACCTCTGCCATCGCGGGTATAGCCCCCCACCCGATAGCCGTCAGAACGACCACCGCCGCTGCCGTTCGCCCCGCTCGACCCGGTGTCGAAGTAACGCAGGTCGGTCTTGATCGACTGCCCTTCACCCAGTGCCCAGGTATGCTGCAAGCCGAAAAACTGCTGGGTGTAGTAGTTCTCCAGGTTGGCCGCGTAGTACTGCAGGAGCAGATCGCGGCCGGCCTTGTAATCGGCGCCGGCAAACACAAAGTCATTGCTCTGGCGCGTTCCGCCCGCCACGGCCAGCCCGGTGCGGTCACTTGAACCGCGCCCGGTGGCCTGTTCAATACGCCCGGCCGTAAGGGTCAGGTTGTCGAGGTCATGGCTGGTGAGCTGTACACCTTCAAAGGTTTGCGGCAACAGACGGCCGTCGTTGGCCACCAGTACCGGCAATTTGGGCTGCAGAGTACCCACCCGGGCTTCGGTTTGCCCCAGCCGCACCTTGCCGGTCAGGCCCAGACGGCTCCAGTCACTGGCAACCCCCTGGCCATCGTCCGGGATCATGCTGCTGCCGCGATGCCTGCCTGCACCGCTGTCCAGGGTCAGGCCTTGCAGCACCAGGGCATCCACGCCAAACCCCAGGGTCCCCCGGGTAAACCCCGAGGTGAAATTGAGCATGAAACCCTGGGCCCACTCCTCGGTTTTAGCCTGCCCGGACGGTCCGCGCTGGTCGCGAAAGTCATGGCTGAAGTACAGATTGCGCAAGCCCAGGCTGGCATGACTGTCGCTGACAAAGTCGGCGTGTGCGGCCTGGCCGACCGCACAGCTCAAGGTCCCCAGAACCAGGCAGGACAGGGGTGAAGGTGTATTCATGGCAAAGTTTTCCCTTGGGCGGTTACACGCCCTGTTTTTATTTTAGGTTCGAGGGTATTGCGAAAAAATCACACGCGCTCGATCACCATCGCCACGCCTTGGCCGACACCTACGCACAGGCTGACCACCGCATAACGCTGTTGCTGACGCTGCAAGGTACGGCAGGCACTCAGTACCAGCCGCGCACCCGATGCGCCCAGCGGATGGCCCATGGCAATTGCCCCGCCGTTGGGGTTGACCCGAGGGTCGTCGAAACTCAGTTCCAGGGCCTTGAGGCACCCCAGCACCTGTGGCGCGAAGGCTTCATTGATTTCGATCAGATCGACTTGCTCCAGGCCGATACCGGCCCGCTGCAACGCCACCACTATCGCCTGGTGCGGACCAATCCCCATGATCCGTGGCTCTACCCCGACCACCGCCGAGGACAGAATCCGCGCCATCGGCGCCACGCCATGGGCAAGGCCAATCTCTCGGTTGCCCAGCACCAGAGCGGCCGCGCCGTCGTTGATTCCCGAAGCGTTGCCTGCAGTGACCACCCCGCCCTCAAACAGGGGCTTGAGCCGCGATAACGCAGAGAAGTCGGACTGGGCCCGTGGATGCTCGTCGACACTTACCTGACGGGACTCACCCTTGCGCGCAGAAGGCACGTCTACAGCCATGATTTCGTCGTCCAGCACCCCTGCCAGCAAAGCCGCCTGATAACGGGACTGGGAGCCGGCGGCGAAGCGGTCGGCCTCCTCGCGGCTGATGTCGTACAGCCGGGCAAGGTTGTCGCCGGTCTGCGGCATGCTGTCATTGCCATAACGCTGTACCAGCCGGGGGTTGGCGAAACGGGCACCGATGGTGCTGTCCGCGATCTCCTGGCTGCGACTGAACGCAGTCTCGGCTTTGGAAATAACCAGTGGCGCCCGAGACATGCTCTCTACCCCGCCCGCCAGATACCAGCGACCCTCACCACAGGTAATGGCCCGGGCGGCATCGATCACTGCCGACAGACCACTGGCGCACAGGCGGTTGACCGTCTGCCCCGGCACCGTCATGGGCAAGCCGGCACTGAGCAAAGCATTGCGCGCCAGGTTGCGGCTGTCCTCGCCGGCCTGGTTAGTGCAGCCCAGAATCACGTCTTCCAGTGCTTGCACGGGCAGGCCCGAGGTCTGCACCAGACGGGCCAGCAGCTCACCCACCAGATCATCCGGGCGCACCGCCGACAGGCTGCCGCCATGGCGGCCAAAAGGCGTTCGCAAACCGCTGTAAACATAAGCCTCAAGCATGATTTATCTCCTGCTGAACAAGGTGGGCTGCGGGCAGCGGGTTTTCCGTCTGGCACAGCGCGATTCCCAGTCGCGCCCGGCGCCGCAACCAGCCGCTGGGGCGATAACGCGGGTCGCCGGTCAAGGCATGCATGCGCTGCAAAATCTGCAGCACCCGCCCGACGCCCAGCAGGTCGCCCCAGGCCAGTGGCCCCTGCGGATAACCAAGACCCAGGCGCACCGCGCCATCAATGTCAGCCACCGAGGCAATGCCCTGCTGGGCGATGTCGCAACCCAGATTGACGATGCAAGCCAGGGTGCGCTGCAGGATAAAACCGCAGCTGTCACCGATTACCACCACCGTGGCGCCATCGGCACTGAACAGGGCGTGGGCGACGTGTTGCATATCGACCCGGGTCACCGGAGTGGGCATCAGGCATCGCAGGTTATCCAGTTCCAGCAAGGTGTCGACCGCCACCGTGCGCGCCGGATCGGTGCCATGGCGCAGGGCCGACTCGGTGCAGTCATCACCCAGGGGCGCCAGCAGGCACAGGGCCTCGGCAGATGGCTGCGGACCATGCTCGATCCTGGCCCCCAGTTGCTCGAGCAACCTCAGCAGCCGGATTTTGCCGGTTTCATCATCACCTGCCACCCACACGGGCGGGATCTGCTTGCAGTCCGGTACCGGCTGGGCAAAGCGTGGCGCACCCGCCTTGCCCTGGTAACGATAAAAGCCCTGCCCGCTCTTGCGCCCCAGGTGCCCGCCCGCCAGCATCTGGTGCAACAGCGGATGGGGCCGGTAGCGCGGTTCCTGATAAAACTGGCGATATACCGATTCCATCACCGGCAGGCTGACATCCAGGCCAATCAGGTCGAGCAATTCGAACGGCCCCATCGCGAACCCGGCGCCGACCCTCAGCACCGCATCAATCAGGCCCGGCGGCGCCACCCCTTCACTGAGAATACGCAGCGCTTCGGTACCGAATGCCCGTCCGGCGTGGTTAACGATAAAGCCCGGCGAGTCCTTGCAGATCGCCGGACAGTGGCCGACATGGCGCACCAGCGCCTGTAACTGATCAATCACCTGCGGCGCGGTGGCGATACCGCCAATCACTTCGACGATGCGCATCAGGGGCACCGGATTAAAGAAGTGCAGCCCAGCCACCCGCTGCGGATGCGCGCAGACCGAAGCAATTGCCGTGATCGACAGAGACGAGGTGTTGCTTGCCAGCAGTGTCGCCGGATCGAGCAGCGCATCCAGTTGCCGGAACAGCTGCTGCTTGGCTTCCAGGTCCTCGACTATGGCCTCGATTACCACCTGGCAATCGTCCAGTTCCTGCAGGCTGTTGACCACCTGTACCCGATCCAGCGCCGCGCTGGCCGCCTGGGGGGTGATCCGGCCTTTTTGCCGGAGCATGGCGAAGGTCGACGCCAGTTGTTCCCGGGCGTTGGTGGCAGCACCCGGGCGCGTATCGAACAGCGATACCTTCAACCCGGCTTGAGCCATGACCTGAGCAATGCCCTGGCCCATGGCGCCCGTGCCGACCAGACCGATGGGTTGTTGTAATTGCATGCGCAGGACTCCGGTATTGGTAAGGAATCAGCCGCGCACAATGCCCGCGGCATAAAGTTTTTCGATCATCTGCGCGTCCAGCCCCATGCCCTGCAACACCTGGCGGGTGTCCTGCCCCAGGGCCGGAGGCGCGCTGCGATAGGTGGCCGGGGTACGCGAGAGCTTCACTGGCGAACCAATGCCGCGATAGTCACCGATCTCCACCAGCAGACCGCGATGCAAGGTGTGCGGGTGCACAACCACGGTGTCGATGGTGGCAATGGAGCCGCAGGGCACACCGAGCTGGATCAGCTGCGGCGCCAGCGTCGCCCCGTCGTGCCGGGCCAGGAGCTTTTCCAGCGCCTGTTTCAAGGCCTCGCGGTGCACCGAACGGGCGCCGTTGTCGATAAAACGCGGGTCTTGTGGCAAGTCCCCGGCGCCCAGTTGTTCGCACAGTCTGGCAAACTGCCGATCGTTGCCCACGGCCAGAAAAATCGGCTCGCTGGCGGTGCGGTAACTGTCATAGGGCGCGATATTGGGGTGGGCATTGCCGGTACGCTGCGGAACCTTGCCGGCCGCCAGATAGTTCGGCACATGGGGGTGCAGCAATGACACACCGCAGTCGTAAAGGGTGATGTCCAGCGACTGGCCCAAACCGCTGCGATGACGTTCATTGAGCGCCAGCAGCACCCCCGCCAGCGCATTGAGCCCGGTGACCATGTCGACGATAGGCAGGCCAATGCGCAACGGGCCGCCATCGGCTTCGCCGTTGACACTCATCAGCCCGGCCATGGCCTGGATCACTGCGTCGTAACCTGGCAGGCCGCCCAGCGGGCCGTCGCCGCCAAAACCGGAGATCGCGCAGTGGATCAGCCCGGGAAAGCGCTGGCTCAGGACATCGGCGTAATCAATTCCCCAGCGCTTGAGGGTACCGGGTTTGAAGTTCTCGATCAGGACATCGGCGTCCTCCAGCAATTGCATCAGCAACCCGATGCCTTCGGGGCGGGACAAGTCCACTGCAATCCCCTGCTTGTTGCGATTGACCCCGCGGAAATAGGACGCGTCGTCACCCTCGAACGGCGGGCCCCAGCCGCGGGTTTCATCGCCGCTCAAGGGTTCCAGCTTGATTACCTCGGCGCCATGGTCGGCCAGCGCCTGAGAACAATAAGGGCCGCCCAGTACGCGGCTGAGGTCGATCACTTTGAGGCCGTCGAGGGCCCCTTTGGGAGTGCTCATAGATACGCTCTGATGAATATCGAATTCAATCTGATTTCCTGTAGAAACGAGCTTTTGCGCGGTATTTCCAAATGCTCGCGAGCAAGCTCGCTCCTACAGGGTTTTGGGTAACAGCTGCAGGGCGTCGGCTTGCGTCAGCGGGCTTTCATTGGCCAGACGCGCCAGCAGGCCGGCCTCGATTTCCGGCTCCGGGCTCAGCGGGTCCCGTGGCAACAGCTTGTGTTGCAGCAACAGGTGCGCCAGAGCCAGACGCCGGTAATCACCCGCCTGCCGGCTGCTTTCCCAGGCCATGAATATCGCCGTGGCAATGTGATAGAGCGCGCTGCCCGCCAACCGCACCTGCTCGTCCCGTTGCTCATGGGCCACCTCGGCCACTCTGGCAACGGTGCGTTGCAGCACGCCCTCGAACAGACGCTGGCTGGCCGCAGGCAACTGCGCTTCGGCCAGCAGGTTGGCGAGAAACAGCTGCAAGGGTTCCAGCGCCTGCTCGCGGGTCACGGCACGGGCGATATCCAGCGCCACGATATTGCTGGTGCCTTCCCAGATCGAACCCAGGTGGGCGTCGCGTACCAGTCGGGCATCGCTCCATTCTTCGATGTAACCCACACCGCCACGCACTTCCATGGCATCGCCGGTGACCCGGCGGGCGTCGCGGCAAGCGCGGAATTTGATCAGCGGCGTGAGGATGCGCACGCATTTGCGGGCGGCCTCGTCGCCGGCATCGGCCTTGGGCAGCAGCGTGGCAATTTGCATGAACATCGAACGAGCCTGTTCGGTGGGCAGCATCATTTTCAGCAACTGGCGCTGCATCAAGGGCATTTCGATCAGGTGCCGGCCAAAAGCCCGGCGGTTACGGGCAATGTACAGCGACTCGTTGATACCCCGGCGCATCAGCCCGGCCGCACGTACGCCGTTGGACAGACGCGACATGTTGATCATGTCGGCCATCTGCTGGAACCCGCGCCCGACCTCCCCGATCAGATACGCCGTGGCGCCCTCAAGGGTGATTTCGCCACTGGCCATGGAGCGGCTGCCAAGTTTGTCCTTGAGCCGTTGAATCCGGTAGGCATTGCGCGAGCCGTCCGGGCGCAGCTTGGGCAGCAGAAACAGGCTGACCCCTTTCATGCCCGATGGCGCATCGTCGGGACGGGCCAGCACCATGGCCAGGTCAGCATCGGGGTTGGAGCAAAACCACTTTTCCCCGAACAACTGCCACTCGCCATCGATCTGCCGGGCCCGGGTTTCAGTGCGCGACACATCGGAGCCTGCAGCCTGCTCGGTCATGAACATGGCGCCCTGGAACAGACTGTCGAAATCCTGGGACACCAGCGACGGCAAGTAACGCGCCTGCAGTTGCGGGGAGCCGAACTTGCGCAGGGTGCGGGTCAGGGAATCGGTCATGCTCACCGGGCAGCACAGGCCGAACTCGGCCTGTACAAACAGGTAGGTCAGCGCGTATTTCGACAGCGCCAGTGTGCCGTCCTCACGGTGGCTCATGGCAGCCAGGCCCAGTTCGGCGTAGGCCACCCGCTCCAGCGCGACGAAGTCCGGGTGTTTTTGGATGCTTTGCAGGTCTTCACCACGGCGGGTGCGGGGCAACAGTTTCGGCGGATTTTTGTCGGCCGACAGCGCCAGCAGATCCAGTTCGCCACCGGCTCTGGCGCCCAGTTTGCGCCAGGTCGGCAGCCAGTGGTCATAGACCGCGGCTGGCAGATACACCTTGAGCAGCGCGGCCAGCCCGGCATCGCAATCGAACAGGTTAAGCCCCCGGCTGTCGGGGATATTCAAGGGGTCGTAGGCGCGGTCTGGCTGGGTATCCATGGCAGTTCTCCTGATTCTTGTGGTCCAAGAGTAGGGTCGCCATCGATAAGTATCTAATACAAAGTTAATCAACTACGATAACCAAAAATTATCGTAAGCCGAGGCCAATCCCCATGGATCTCAAGCAACTGCGTTACTTTGTAGCTGTGGCCGAAGAGCTGCATTTTGGCCGAGCCGCCGCCCGCCTGTTTATCTCCCAGCCAGCCCTGAGCTTCGACATCAAAAAGCTCGAAAGCCAGCTCGACATTCAGTTGCTCAACCGCAACAACAAGTCAGTGAGTCTGACCAATGCCGGTCAGGTGCTGCTCGACGAAGCCCGCTACCTGCTGCTGCGGGCCGAACAGGCCAGGCACCTGACCCGGCGCTCGGCCCAGGGTTTTGTCGGGCGCCTGAGTGTCGGCTTCGTCAACTCGATCCTGCATCGCGGCCTGCCACAGGCGGTCAGGATTTTCGAGCAGCAGCACCCCGACACCGAAATCGTATTGATGGAAATGAACAGTGCCGAGCAGGTCCAGGCCTTGCAGCGCGGGCAGATCGATATCGGCTTCGTGCACCGCAGCAAATTCCCCGAAAGCATCTGCTGCGAGCCGGTGCTGCGCGAGCCGTTCCTGTGCTGCCTCCCCGACTCGCACCGGCTGGCGGGTCAGGAGCGAATCGATCTGCAGGACCTTGCGGACGAAGATTTCATTCTGTTCCCGCGCAACGTGTCTCCCCACTATCACGACCTGATCATTGCCCACTGCGTGGCCGCCGGTTTCAGTCCGCGAATCCGCCATGAAACCCGGCTCTGGCAAACCGTGGTGTCTATGGTGGCCTACAACCTGGGCGTGGCGCTGGTACCCCAGACCCTGGCTGCAACCTGGAAACAGGGGGTGCACTATTGCCAAATCAACGGCAGCGGCGCGCACTCCGAAATTCATGCCATTCGCCAGGCCACGTTGCCCTCGGCGGCGGCACAAAGCCTGCTGGAGCTGTTCAAGGCCCAGCAACAGAACTGCCGCTGAAGCCTTTCGACGATACGAAATCACGTATCAAACAATAAAATTTAATCATTATTTTTTTCAATTCTGCCTGTATAGGCTCCAGCCATCAGACCTCCTCGCCCGCCTGGAGGCTGATGTGCCGTGCAAGCCTCTCCAGGTGTTCGGGAGAGGACATAGACCAATAATAATGAGCAGGAAAAAACTATGAATGCCACCCAGGAAGTTGCCGCCCACAAAAGAGCCCGCAAGGCCGGAGTGGCCTCGTTCATCGGTACGACCATCGAGTGGTATGACTTTTATGCCTACGGCATTGCCGCTGCTCTGGTGTTCGGCAAAGTGTTCTTTCCCGCCGACCTGAACCCCGGCACCGCCACCATGCTGTCGTTTCTTACTTTGTGGGCCGGGTTTATCGCGCGCCCCATAGGCGGCATTATCTTCGGTCACCTGGGTGACAAGATCGGGCGCAAGACCACCCTGGTCATCACCCTGGTGATGATGGGCGTGGCCACCACCTGCATCGGCCTGTTGCCCACCTATCTGCAAATTGGTATCTGGGCCCCGATCGCACTGGTGGTGCTGCGGGTCATTCAGGGAATCGCGGTGGGTGGCGAATGGGGCGGTGCCATTCTGATAGCCAGCGAGAATGCGCCCAAGGGCAAGGGCATCCTGTATGCCGCTTTCGCCCAGCAGGGGTCCCCCGCCGGCAACCTGCTGGCGACCATCGTGTTCTTCGCCCTCAGCGCCCTGCCGGTCTCGGACTTCATGCTCTGGGGCTGGCGCATTCCGTTCCTGCTCTCCGCAGCACTGGTGATCGTCGGCATGGTGATTCGTCTCAAGCTCGAAGAGTCGGATGACATGAAGCGCCTGATGGAACAAAAGAAGACCGTCAAACTGCCCGTTGTGGCCGTGCTGCGCGACCACTGGCGGATTGTGCTGCTGTGTGCCGGCGTCCTGCCGATCATCCATGTCACTTACTTCAAGAGTACCTTTGCCCTGTCCTGGGCCACCAAGGAACTGGGCTACGCCCAAAGCACCTTTCTCAGCGTGATCATCATTTCTCTGGTGGTGCAGTTCCTGGTCCAGCCGTTCGGCGCGGTGCTGGTGTCAAAGATCGACATGCGCAAGGCCGTGGCCTTTATGGTGATCCCGGAGCTGTTGCTGATGCCGGCGATGTTCCTCGCGGTGGAAACCAAAATCTACTGGATCGCCGTGCTCGGCATGTGCCTGGCGACCATTCCCCATTCGATGTTTTACGGTGCAGTGGGCGGCATCCTGGCCCGGGCCTTCCCGACCAAGGTGCGCTACAGCGGACTGTCGGTCTCCTATCAACTGTGCTCATTGCTGGTGGGCGGTGCGACCCCGGTGCTGGCCCAGGGCATTCTCAACTCCACCGGCAGCATCATAGGCGTGGCGATTGCCTCGGCCTGCTACGCCCTGGTTTCGCTGGTGTGCATGCTGATGCTGCTCAAGCGTATTGGCCATACGGCCTCAGAACTGTCGACGGCCGAGCAGGCCGATGCCGATGAACTGGCACTTGATAGCGGCCCGGCACCCCGGTCGCAGCCGCGTACGGCGACAGACACCGGGGCAAAAAATGTCCTGACACCCATCGCAGCCACCCATACACCGGGGATTTGAATGAACGCCAACTATCTGCTTGCAGTGCTCGCCACGCTGACCGTCAACGCCAGCGCCGATCCGGCCAAAGTCGACGCCCAGGTGGTCTATACCAATGCCAATGTACTGACCGTGGACAAGGACAACAGTACGGCCCGGGCCGTTGCGGTGCGCGACGGGAAAATCCTCGCGGTGGGCGAGTCCGACGCCCTCGCCCGCTACATCGGGCCCGACACCCGGGTGGTGGATCTGCACGGCAAGACCATGATCCCCGGGATCTATGATGCCCACAGTCATTTTGCCAGTTCGAAAATCACCGGGACCTTTGTCGCCGACCTCAACAGCCCGCCCATCGGCGATGTGCGCAACATCGAAGATATCGTCGCGCGCCTCAAGGCCCAGCAGGCCAAGGTCGGCCCCGGGGACTGGATCAGCGGCGCCGGCTATGACGACACCCTGCTGGCCGAAAAGCGCCACCCGACCCGTGCCGATCTCGACCGGGTGTCCAGCACCCGGCCGATTTACATCACCCATGTCTCGGGGCATCTCACGGTCGCCAACAGTGCCGCTCTGGCCCTGGCCGGCATCACCGCCAGTACCCCCAACCCGCCGGGCGGGGTGATCCGCAAGGATGCCGACGGCCAGCCCAATGGCGTGCTGGAAGAGTCGGCCCTGGCCCTGGTGGGCAAACTGCGCCCGGCCCTGACCGAGCCCCTGCAACGGGAAGGCATCCGTCTTGCCGGCCAGTGGTATGCCGCCCACGGCGTGACCACCGCCAATCACGGCGCCGGCACCACCCCGGCACTGCTGAAAATGCTTGAAGATGCGGTGCAGGCCAAAGAATTGCCTATCCGGGTGATGACCTGGAGCAGCCTGGAAACCATGGACGCGGTGGACCAAGTTGCGCTGCCCAGCGGCATGATCAAGGTCGGCGGAGTCAAGGAGTTTTCGGACGGTTCAATTCAAGGCTATACAGGCTACCTGAGCGAGCATTACCACACCCCGTTCAATAACGACCTGACCTACCGCGGCTTCCCCCGTTTCAGCCGTGAGGAGCTGGCAGCCCGGGTGCTGGCCGTGCACAAATCCGGGCGCCAGATGATGATCCATGCCAATGGCGATGCGGCGATCGACGATGTGCTTTATGCCTATCGCAAGGCCCAGGAAACCTACCCGAGGGAGGATGCTCGGCAAGTGATCATCCACTCGCAGATGATGCGCGAAGATCAGCTCGACGAGGTCAAGCGACTCAATATAATTCCTTCGTTCTTCGTGCTGCACACCTACTACTGGGGCGACCGCCATCGCGATATATTCATCGGCAAGGACCGCGCGGAGCGCATCAGCCCCGCCCGTTCCGCCCAGGACAGAGGCCTGCGCTACACCATCCATACCGATACCCCCATCGTGCCGATGGAGCCGATGCGCCTGATCTGGTCGGCGGTGAACCGGGTGACCACCGGCGGCAAGGTGCTGGGTGCCGCGCAGCGTGTACCGGTGGCCGATGCCCTGCGCGCCACCACAATCAACGCGGCCCGGCAGAACTTCGAAGAGCAGGAGCGCGGCTCGATTGAGGTCGGCAAATACGCAGACCTGGTGGTCCTGTCGGACGACATTGCGACAGTCGACCCGATGAACATCAAGGACATCAAAGTGCTGGAAACCATCGTCGAGGGTAAATCCGTGTACCAGGCTCACGACTGATATTACTGGCCGCTCCCACCAAGCCCGGGCGTTGCACACAACCTGGACTACCTCGCGGTGGCATCACTGCATCGCTGGCAAGCCAGCTCCCACAAAGCCTGGGCGTTGCACACAACCTGGATTACCCCGCGGTGGCCTCACCGCCATCGCTGGCAAGCCAGCTCCCACAGGTACCGGGGAGCCGCATCACTCCACCCTTTGTGGGAGCCGGGCTTGCCCACGATGGCAGCACCGCGGTCCGGCAGTCATGTCGAATTGTCTGCATCGCTGGCAAGCCAGCTCCCACAGGTACCGGGGAGCCGCACCACTCTACCCTTTGTGGGAGCCGGGCTTGCCCGCGATGGCAGCACCGCGGGCCGGCAGTCATGTCGAATTGTCTGCATCGCTGGCAAGCCAGCTCCCACAATGCCCGGGCGTTGCACACAACCTGTAGCAGCGATCAAAAGCGCGGTTTGACTGCCTTCCACTCAGGCTTGTAACGCTGCATCTGCTTCACGTCATCGCGCTGGCGAATGCCGCAGCTGAGGAACTGGTCATGCAATCTGGCCAATTGCCCGTAGTCCAGTTCCAGNCAAGCCAGCTCCCACAGGTACCGGGGAGCCGCATCACTCCACCCTTTGTGGGAGCCGGGCTTGCCCGCGATGGCAGCACCGCGGGCCGGCAGTCATGTCGAATTGTCTGCATCGCTGGCAAGCCAGCTCCCACAGGTACCGGACAGCCGCACCACTCCACCCTTTGTGGGAGCCGGGCTTGCCCGCGATGGCAGCACCGCGGTCCGGCAGTCATGTCGAATTGTCTGCATCGCTGGCAAGCCAGCTCCCACAGGTACCGGGCAGCCGCACCACTCCACCCTTTGTGGGAGCCGGGCTTGCCCGCGATGGCAGCACCGCGGTCCGGCAGTAATGTCGAATTGTCTGCATCGCTGGCAAGCCAGCTCCCACAATGCCCGGGCGTTGCACACAACCTGTAGCAGCGATCAAAAGCGCGGTTTGACTGCCTTCCACTCAGGCTTGTAACGCTGCATCTGCTTCACGTCATCGCGCTGGCGAATGCCGCAGCTGAGGAACTGGTCATGCAATCTGGCCAATTGCCCGTAGTCCAGTTCCAGCCCCAGACCCGGAGCCCGCGTGACTTTCACGCAACCGTCGACAATCGGCACTTTGCCACCCTTGATCACCTCTTCGTCCGGCTCCTGCCAGGGGTAATGGGTGTCGCAGGCATAGTCCAGGTTTGGCACCGAGGCCGCGACATGGGCCATGGCCATCAGGCTGATGCCCAAATGCGAGTTGGAGTGCATGGACACGCCCAGACCAAAGGTCTGGCACATTTTGGCCAGCACCTGGGTGTCACGCAGCCCGCCCCAGTAATGGTGGTCGGCCAGCACAATCTGTGTGCTGTTGAGGGCCACGCTGCGGCGGAACTCATCGAAGTCGGTGACCACCATGTTGGTTGCCAGTGGCAAGCCGGTGCGCCGGTGCAATTCGGCCATGCCCTCCAGACCCGGGGTCGGGTCTTCGTAATACTGCAGATCGTCACCCAGCAATTGCGCCATGCGAATGGCCGTTGGTAACGACCAGTTGCCATTCGGATCAATGCGCAGCGGGTAGCCGGGAAAAGCTTTTTTCAGCGCCTTGATGCACGCCACTTCCTGCTCCGGGGGCAGTGTCCCGGCCTTGAGCTTGATGCTTTTGAAGCCGTAGTCCTCAATCATGCGCCGGGCCTGGGCGACGATTTGTGCTTCGTTCAGTGCCTCGCCCCAGGCGTCGGCCTTGTAGGGTGAATCAATATGCTCGGCGTATTTGAAGAACAGGTAGGCACTGAAGGGAATCTCATCGCGCACCGCGCCGCCGAGCAGGTCCACCAGCGGCACCTTCAGGTAATGCGCCTGCAGGTCAAGAAACGCCACTTCAAAGGCCGAATAGGCGTTGCTCACCGCTTTGCTGGCATGGGAGCCGGGGGCCAGTTCCGCCCCCGCCATGCTCCGCGGTTTATTGGCCGCCACTGTGGCCTGCACAATGGCCCGCAACTGATTGAGATTGAACGGATCGAGACCTATGAGTTGCTCCTGCAACTGCTGCTGGATGGCCAGTGCCGGAGCATCGCCGTAGCTCTCGCCCAGGCCAATGTAGCCATTGTCGCTCTCGATCTCGATGATCGAGCGCAGGGCAAAGGGTTCATGAATGCCGCTGGCATTGAGCAGCGGCGGGTCCCGGAAAGCGATGGGGGTGACAGTGACGCGTTGGATTTTCAAGAAGCGGCTCCTGCTGGATCAGTTTTCAAAGGGTTATGCCGGGACGGGGTAATGGCTGCGCAGGCCTCGGGCTGGATGGCAAGGAACTGATTGCGCGGGGTCATACGGACAAAAAAGATCACCGCTGCCGCCACCAGTGAAGTGGCCGCCAACCCGTACAGGCCGCCTTCGATAGAGCCGGTGCTCTGCTCCAGAAAACCGAACGCGGTGGGCGCCACAAACCCGCCCAGATTGCCGATGGAGTTGATCAGGGCAATTACCGCGGCAGCGATGCGCGCATCGAGGTAGCCCTGTGGAATCGGCCAGAACAAAGCCGAGGCGGCCTTGAAGCCAATGGCCGCAAAACAGATGGCAACGAAGGCGAATACCGGCCCGCCGATGGTGGACATGAACATGCCCAGCGCCGCGATTACCAGAGTCAGCGCCACCCAGGCCTGCTGGTGTTTCCATTTGCTGGCCAAAGCCGCGAAGCCGTACATCGCGACGATGGAAATCAGCCACGGAATCGAGTTGAACAGCCCGACTTGAAAGTCGCCGAAGCTGCCCATCTTTTTGATCATGCTCGGCAGCCAGAACGTCGCGCCATAGATGGTCAGGGCAATCGAGAAATAGATTAAACAGAACAGCGCGATCTGTTTGTCGGCCAGCAATTTGAACATCGACGGCCTGACCGTCTGCACGCTTTCCCGGGCCTGCTGCTCCAGTACGATGGCCCCCAGCAATGCAGCCTTCTCTTCTTCGCTCAGCCATTTCGCCTGGCGCGGGTGCGACTGCAGCCAGAACCAGACGAAGGCACAGAGCACGATCGAGGCAAAGCCTTCAATCAGGAACATCCATTGCCAGCCATGCAGGCTCATGCCGCTGACATTGAGCAACGCCCCGGACACCGGCCCCGAGATCACCGAAGCAATGGCCGAGCCGCTGAGAAAGATCGCCATGGCCTTGCCGCGTTCGGTCGACGGCAGCCATTGGGTGAAGTAGTAAATGATCCCGGGAAAGAACCCCGCTTCAGCGGCGCCGAGAATAAAGCGCAATACATAGAAACTGGTTTCGCCGCGCACAAAGGCCATCGCCATTGCCGCTGCGCCCCAGGTAAACATGATGCGTGTCAGCCAGGCGCGGGCGCCATAGCGTTGCAGCAGCAGGTTGGAGGGCACTTCGAATATCGCGTAACCAACAAAGAACAGCCCGGCCCCCAGGCCATAGGCGGCAGCGCCAATGCCCAGGTCGGTTTCCAGGTGGCTGCGGACAAAGCCGATATTGACCCGGTCGATGTAGTTGACGATGAACATCACCACAAACAGGGGCAAGACATGACGCTTGACCTTGGCCGCGGCGCGGGCAAGCACCGTGGGGTCTGGCAGACTCTGGAGGGTATTCAAGGGGGACTCCCGATCATTGTTTTTTTAGGGACAGGGCGATCATGGACGCGGACATTGTTCCCGGTCTAATCTAACTTGGCACTGGATTGATACCGGAATTAGATCAATGTTCGAACTGACCCAACTGCGTTGCTTCACCACGGTGGCCACCGAGCTCAACTTCCGGCGTGCCGCCGAGCGGCTGAATATGACCCAGCCGCCCCTCAGCCGACAGATTCAACTGTTGGAGCATCACCTGGGAGTCGAGCTGTTCACCCGTACCACCCGCAGCGTCGCCCTGACCGCTGCCGGGCGGGCATTTTTCATCGAAGCCCAGAACTTGCTGGAACGCGCCCAACAAGCCGCGATCACCGCGCGGCGCTTCGCTGAAGGCGACATTGGCACGGTCAACATCAGTTTCGTCGGTAGCGCAGTGTATGAATTTTTGCCCAAGGTCATCGCCGAGGCCCGGCTCAAGCAGCCCCAGGTCAAAATTGATCTGTCAGAGATGAACACCTATCAGCAACATGAAGCGTTACGCGCGTGGCGCATCGACCTTGGCATCGCCCGCGCGCCCCTGCTGGAGCCCGGCTACGCCACTGAATGCCTGGTACGCGAGCCGTTCGTGCTGGCGGTGCCCGGCAGCCACCCACTGGCCAGCGCTGCTAGCGTGAATGTCAAAGACCTCGATGCACAGCCCTTCCTGATGTACTCCCATGCCGCCTACCCGCCCTTCAACGAACTGCTGACCGGCACCCTGCGCTCTGCCCGCGTGACCCCGCAGTACGTGCAGTGGCTGGGCTCGTCACTGACCATTCTGGCGCTGGTCAATGCGGCGATGGGCCTGGCCCTGGTGCCGCGTTGCGCCTCCAGCGTGGCGTTCAAGAATGTGGTGTTTCGCGATATCGATCTGGGCGAAGGGGTGCAGAGCGAACTGCATCTGATCTGGCGCGAAAACAATGACAACCCGGCATTCGCGATGTTGCTGGAAGGGATACGGCGGGCAGCACGGGACGGCTGGGGCCTGTAGGCATTGAGGGACAAGACGCTACCGGCGATGCACCCTGACGGGCACCGCAAGCACCCATAAACTGATTGACAGGACAATGATAGCCACCTAACAATCCAGCAAAGAGGTACGACAACATACAACAATAAGGAAGCCTTCTGATGCTGCGAGCTACACCCCTGAAAACCTTGACTGGCGCCGTGCTTATGAGCCTGACTCAGCTGAGCTGGGCCAGTACCTATGTCTACGTGTCCAACGCCACCGATGGCACCCTGAGCAGTTATACGTTGACTGCACAGGGTCAACTGCAGCCCCTGGCCACCACCGAAGCCGGCCCGGGGGTGATGCCCCTGGCCCTGAGCCCCGATCACAGCAAGCTCTATGCGTCCATTCGCGGCAAACCCTATGCCATGGCCACCTTCGCCATCGATCCTGAAAACGGTGCACTCAAGCACCTGAAGAACTCGACCGTGGCCGACAGCCTGGCCTATATCTCGACCGACAAGAACGGCCATTACCTGTTTGGCGCCTCGTACGGCGAGGATCTGGTCAGCGTCAATATGATCAATGCCGACGGCATCGTGACCGATGACGTGCAGCAGGTGATCAAGACCGGGCCTAACGCCCATTCGATCATTGTCGATGGCACCAACCGTTTCGTGTACGCCGCCAATCTGGGCGCCGATCGCCTGCTGGAGTTCAAATTCGATGCCGCCAGCGGCAAACTCACGCCCCTGGGTCAGGTTCAGTTGCCTGAAGGCAGCGGTCCGCGTCATCCAGTGATTTCGGCAGACAACCGTTTCCTCTATTTGCTTAACGAAATGGCCGGCAGCGTCACCACCTTTGCCATCGACCCGAAAACCGGACGCCTGACCGAGCTCGGCGATGTCAGTGCAATACCGGCGGACTCCGGCCTGGTACGCGGTGTCGCCCGCCCGATGATCAAACCCGGCCAGCCGACCCCGCCGCCACTGGCGTCCAATCTGATCTGGGCCGCCGATATCAAGCTGACCCCGGACGCACGCCACCTCTACACCTCCGAGCGCACTGGCAGCACGGTCAGCGTGTTTGCCATCGACAGCAAGACGGGGCTGCCCGGCTTTGTGCAGAACATTAAAGTCGAGCAACAACCACGGGGCATTGCGCTAGATCCCTCGGGACAATGGTTGCTGGTGAGCGGGGAGAAAAGCCCGCAGGTCGGGGTGTACGCCATTGACCCTGAAGACGGCACCCTCTCGCGCCACGCCACTGCACCTTCGGGCAAGGGCGCGAACTGGGTGCAGGTGGTGAGCTACCCCTGATATTGCCCGGGCAGCGAGCCTTCAGATAAAGCTGCGGGGTTCACGCAACAAGGGTTCCAGTTCTCTTGCGGGTAACGGCCGGCAAAACAGGAACCCTTGCAGCTGGTCGCAACCGTTGTCGCTCAAAAACGCCAGCTGATCGCGGGTTTCCACGCCTTCGGCGATGACTTTCATATCAAGACTGCGGGCCAGTTCAATGATGGTGCGGGCAATCGCTGCATCCTGCGGGTTGCGGGTGATTTCGCGGATATAGGAGATGTCAATTTTCAGCTTGTCGATGGGAAAACGCACCAGCGAAGCCAGGCTCGAATAGCCCGTGCCAAAGTCATCGATGGAGATGTTGATCCCGATTTCCTTGAGTTTTAACAAGCTGGCGATGGTGCGCGGCGTATTCACCATCAGCGAGCTCTCGGTGAGCTCGACTTCCAGCCATTTGGCGTCAACCCGGTGCGCGCCGAGGGACTGCTGAATGTCATGGATCAGGTCGCCCTCGAGCAACTGCTGAGCCGATACGTTCACCGCCACCGGCACCACATCCAGACCGGCGCGCTGCCAGTTGGCAATTTGCCGGCAGACCGTGTCGATGACCCACTGCCCGACCTCTGAGATCAGCCCCAGGCTCTCAAGCACGGGAACAAAAACTCCCGGCGAGATAGTCACCAGCCCCGGTCGGTACCAGCGCAACAGCGCCTCCACCCCGCAAATCTGACCGTCAGCCAGACCGATTTTGGGTTGGTAAACCAAATCCAGAGCCTGCTTGCGCACCGCGTCGCGCAATGCCGCTTGCATCTGCTGCTGCTCGATATCCAGCGCTGTGAAATGCTCGATCGCACTGGTGCGGTTGATCTCGGTACTGGCCTTATGACTCAGACCGAACCCGGAGGAGTCTTGTTCAACATGCCGTTCCAGCACAGGGTCAACCCGAAAGTCGCCAAATGCCTTGAGCCTTAACTGGTTACGCACCCGCACCCACAGTTCGGTATTGGACACCGGCTTGCTGAGGAAGTCCTCGGCCCCGGCCTCCAGGCCAGAGATGCGGGCACTTTGATCCCCGGGCTCGGAAAGCATGATGATCGGGATATTGGCGGTCAAACTGTTGCTCTTGAGCTGGCGGGCAACTTCATAACCATCCATGCCCGGCATTTTGATATCCAGCAGGATCAGATCCGGTATGTGTTGCTGTGCGACAGTCAGCGCTTCTGCGCCGCAGCTGGAGGTAAGCGTGTAATAACCCTGATTGAGCAACAGGGTGTCGAGCAAGGTGCGCATCTGGACTTCATCGTCAACGATCAACAGTGTGGCGGGCACAGTGGACATGTAAAGCCCTCAAGGGAAGAGGCTATTTCTACCTCGCGGACTGCCTTGTCCATCGTTGAGAATCGCCGGTTAGAGAATGAGTAAAGCACCCTTGAGGGCATTACTCCACGGGCTCATCTCAATGTTTTGATCCTCCCCTGGCGGCAGTCTCCAGCAGCTGCTGAAAGCTCGGGCACTCCACATGACTGGCCGCAGGGCAGACCGCTGCACGCCTCAGTTCATCCCGTGCGGCACTGAGCCGGACAATCACCTGCTCCAGCTCATCGGCCTTTGCCAACAGCTGCGCGCGATCAAGCGCCGGCCTGCCATCTGCGCTGACCATATGTGCGATGTCATCCAGTGAAAAAGTCAGTGACTGGGCGAGCGCGATCAATGACAGTTTTTCCAGCACATCCGCGCGAAACACCCGGCTCAAGCCCCGTCGTCCTATGGAGCGGATCAGCCCTTTCTCTTCGTAGTAGCGCAAAGTCGATGCCGCGACACCCGAACGCCTTACCACCTCTCCAATGACCAGCTCTTTCATGCTTGACCTCAAGTCGGCTTGAACTTGCACACTTGTCAATTCAAGCAATCAGAAGACATGACAGGCAAGGGATAATTGAAATGACCATGGTTGAAATCATTATTAACGCAGCCGCCCTGGGTATAGGCGCGACCCTGTTCATGGACCTTGTGGCCGCGATCAAAACCCGCGCCTTCAAGATCCCGTCCCTCGACTACCGGCTCGTCGGCCGCTGGCTGGGGCATATGCTGCAGGGGCAATTCCGTCACACCTCGATTGCAGCCGCCGCCCCAATGCGCAATGAACGCCTTGCGGGCTGGGTTTTTCACTACCTGACCGGCATCATTTTCGCCGCAGCACTGGTGGCCGTTGCCGGCAGCGCCTGGCTCCAACACCCGAGCCTGCTGCCCGCCCTGATTACCGGCGTCATCAGCGTCGCTGCGCCCTGGCTGATCATGCAGCCCGCCTGGGGCATGGGCATTGCTGCTGCAAACACCCCCAAACCCTGGGTGGCGCGACAAAGAAGCCTGGTCACCCACCTGACCTTCGGCCTTGGGCTGTATATAACCGGCCTGGCCTTGGTCAAATACCTCTAAGACAGCAACCAACACCGATCACCTTTTGTGGGAGTCGGGCTTGCCCGCGATGGCTGCGCCGCGGTCCGGGAGGTATGTCGAGTTGTCTGCATCGCTGGCAAGCCAGCTCCCACAGATCACCCTTTGTGAGAGCCGGGCTTGCCAGCGATGGCTGCACTGCGCTCCGACAGGTATGTCGAGTTGTCTGCATCGCTGGCGAGCCAGCTCCCACAGGTACCGGGGAACCACACCACTCCACCCTTTGTGAGAGTCGGGCTGCCCGCGATGGCAGCACCGCAGTCCGGCAGGTATGCCGAGTTGTCTGCATCGCTGGCAAACCAGCTCCCACAGATACCGGGGAGCCACACCACTCCACCCTTTGTGGGAGCCGGGCTTGCCCGCGATGGCAGCACCGCGGTCCGGCAGTAATGTCGAGTTGTCTGCATCGCTGGCGAGCCAGCTCCCACAGATACCGGGGAGCCACACCACTCCACCCTTTGTGAGAGTCGGGCTTGCCCGCGATAGCTTCACCGCGGTCCGGCAGGCATGTCGAGTTGTCTGCATCGCTGGCAAGCCAGCTCCCACAGGTACCGGGGAGCCACACCACTCCACCCTTTGTGAGAGCCGGGCTTGCCCGCGATGGCTGCACCGCGGTCCGGCAGGTATGTCGAGTTGTCTGCATCGCTGGCGAGCCAGCTCCCACAGGTACCGGGGAGCCATACCACTCCACCCTTTGTGGGAGTCGGGCTTGCCCGCGATGGCTGCACCGCGGTCCGGCAGGTATGCCGAGTTGTCTGCATCGCTGGCAAGCCAGCTCCCACAGGTACTGGGGAGCCACACCATTCCACTCTTTGTAGGAGCCGGGCTTGCCCGCGATGGCTGCGCCGCAATCCGGCAGGTATGCCGAGTTGTCTGCATCGCTGGCGAGCCAGCTCCCACAGGTCCCGGGGAGCCGCACCTACGACACCCGCCACAGCTGATCCAGTCGGGTGGTGTAGCCCTGACTCATCAACTCCCGGCGCATGCCCCAGGCTGGATTCACCGGCACGCTGGCAGCCCGTAGCGTGCCCCTGCCCCAACGCTGATTAATCGCATCCAGCACCGACATCACCCGGGTCGCCTCCGCCGGCTGATTAAGCGCAAACAAATCATCGGAGAACTCTCCCGGCTGGCGCAGGTCCAGCAACATCACTTCAGCCTTGCTGTACCTGAAACCCGGCTGAAACACGCTATCCACAGCATCAACCGCGGCCTTGGTCAGCAGCCGTACATCATCGGTCGGGTATGGCAATGTCACTACCACCCCCTTGGCATACTTGGCTTCGTCAGGGTTGAACATGCCCGTGCGAATACTTACCCGCACCTTGCTGCAATAGGAGTTCTGCGCGCGGAGCTTTTCTGAAGCCCGCATCATATAAGTGGCCACCGCCTCTTTAATTGGCGCCACGCTGGTCAGACGCTTGCCAAACATGCGACTGCAGCAGATTTCCTGCCTGGGAGGATCAGGTTCGTCCAGCTCCAGGCACGGCGTGCCCGACAGCTCCCGGGCGGTTTTCTCGATTACCACACTGAACCTCTTGCGCAACATCCACGGCTCAGCGCTGGCCAGGTCCATGGCCGTGCGAATCCCCATCCCCTGCAGATGAGCCGTCATCCGCCGCCCTACTCCCCACACCTCGCTCACCGCCGTATTACGCAATACCCAGTGCCGCTGATGCTCACCACACAGATTGACCACCCCGCCGGTTTGCTCCTGTAAGCGTTTGGCCGTGTGATTGGCCAGCTTGGCCAGGGTTTTGGTGTGCGCAATCCCGACCCCGACCGGGATCCCCGTGCACTGCAGGACACGGCTGCGCAACTGGCAACCCATGGCGCTGGCATCGGCAATACCGGTCAAATCGGCAAAACACTCATCGATGCTATAGACCTCCACCGCCGGCACCTGCGCCTCGATCAGGCTCATCACCCGCTCGCTCATGTCGCCATACAGCGCATAGTTCGACGAAAATGCCACGATACCCAGCTGCTCCAGCCGGTGCTTGATCTGAAAGTACGGCTCACCCATCTTGATGTGGGGTTTGGCGTCATAACTGCGGGCGATGACGCAGCCATCGTTATTGCTCAGCACCACAATCGGTACTTTCGCCAGATCCGGGCGAAACACCCGCTCGCAACTGGCATAAAAGCTGTTGCAATCGATCAGGGCGAACACCGGATCGCACTTAATGGCCATGGTTGCGCACGCTATAGGTGATCACGCCCCAGATCGAAAGGTCATCGCCTTCCATCACATAGCGATCCGGGTATCTGGGGTTCTCTGAACCCAGAATGACCCTCTTGCCCCGCAGGCACAGACGCTTGCAGACCGGATCATTATTGAGCAGCGCGACCACCACATGCCCGTGGGCAGGCTCGATGGAGCGGTCAACCACTGCCACATCCCCGGCAAAAATCCCGACGCCCTGCATGCTGTCGCCATCGATCGTCACCAGATAAACATGCGGAGCCCGCACGTTAAGCACTTCATCCAGCGAGATTTGCTTATCCATATGATCCGTCGCCGGTGACGGAAACCCGGCAGGAATCTTGAACGAGCACATCGGCAGGCGAATGCCACCTTCAGCAAGAGGACCCAAAACAGTGAAGCCCATGACACGCGCCCTTTAGTTAGCTGTATGTATATACAGTTAACTGTGTAGAGCGAATCCGGTCAATTGTTCAGGCCGAGATTTCGAC
Organism: Pseudomonas sp. 9.1(2019); assembly: GCF_009910445.1. NCBI lineage: Bacteria > Pseudomonadati > Pseudomonadota > Gammaproteobacteria > Pseudomonadales > Pseudomonadaceae > Pseudomonas > Pseudomonas sp. 9.1(2019). The sequence goes on from NZ_VBWF01000010.1 coordinate 556,813, forward strand.
GGATGGATCATGGCCACACCCCGGGCATCAGCCTTCAAGCAACGTAGTGGCCCGACTGAGATCGATTGCTGGGGGACCAACACAACACGGTTCCATGTACCGCAGACAGCAGTTGCGGGCTGTCATTTCCCCAAACGCAAAAATACCCGCGCAGACGGTCTATCCTCAGTAAGGAGCAAGGCGCAGGGGCCGTCGCAAGTTTGTAACTTTCGAGGGTTATACGGGTAGTACAGCAAAAGGAATCCAAAAATGATCTGGATCACCGTTATTTGCACTGTCGTCACCGTCACCCTCCTTGGCGCCCTGATAAATGCCTGGCGGATCCACCTCAATAAGAACGTGGAACTTCACTGACAGACGGGCACCCGTGAAAACTGCGACCGCAGTCATGCCGGCAGCCGAACTGTCTTTCGCTACACAGCAAAGCCTCAGCGCAAACCTGTTTTTCTCAAAACGGGCAATGACACCCAATAAATTCAAGAAAAAACAACTCGAATCCAGCCCCGGCAGTGGTTTTTGGATATTGCGCTGAACTCTTTATAATTTCTTGTGTCTCGAGAAATCACCCGCCGCTTTAATATGCGATTCACAATAATTTTAGGAGCTGTCCTGTATACAAAGGCGCTTCTTTATTGACGCTCATACTACGAAACGATTAATCTCCCTGCCCCCAGAACATGGAAGACTCTCGAATCCCGGCTTTACCGCGCGGGGTTCTGCATTTCCTGAAAATGAATTCCCCGGCGCATTCATTTGCGCGGCTCTGCATTGCGGTAAACATATTGAAGCCTCGATCCTCGCTCCAGATTCAAAAATCGGTGATCTTCGCCCTGGTGCTGCGCGAAGCCCGGGCACGTTTTGGCGTGCGACGCATGGGCGCCGTATGGACTCTCATCGAGCCCATATGCCACCTGCTTATCTTCAGTATTTTATTCGCGGTCATTCGTGGACGTACCGTCGCTGACGTTGAGTACCCGGTATTTGTCCTGGTCGCGATGGCTCCCTTCCTGCTCTACCGCAACACCGCCTTGCGCCTGATGGACAGCCTGCGGGAAAACCGCTCGCTGTTTGGCTACAAGCAAATCAAGCCTCTGGACACCTATGTCGCCCGGGTACTGGTGGAAACCTGCATCAGTGCCACGGTGTACGCGATTCTGGTATTTGCTTTCGCGTGGTACGGCTTCGACATGTCGGTGGCCAACCCGCTGATGTGGGTGACGACACTGGCCGTGGGCCTGTTGTTTGCGTTTAGCTTGGGCATGGTACTGGCATTGATCACCCATGCCCTGCCCAGCCTGAAGGTGGTCATTCGCATGGCCTTTTTCCCGCTGTATTTCATTTCCGGCGTATTGGTACCTGCTGCTTACCTGCCACAAGCGATGATGCCGGTGTTGCTGCTAAACCCTTTCCTGCACATTGTCGAGCTGATCCGCGCTGAGGTCTTGCCGCACTACACCCCTGTGGATGGCGTGTCGGAAGGTTACGTGATCTGCATCACGATAGTGCTGCTGTTTATTGCCATGGGTAGCTATCGCGCACGCCGCTTGCACCTGGTTTCCACGAAGAACGGATGAGTACAGGCCAACGTGTTCGAACTTAGAAACGTTACCAAATCCTACTTGACTCCGAAGGGACGTCGGTATGTGTTCCGCAACCTCTCGTTGTCGATTCCGCCAGGCAAGAATATCGGCCTTATCGGACGCAACGGTGCAGGCAAATCGACCCTGATGCGCCTGCTTGGCGGTGCCGATATCCCTGACTCCGGGTCCGTTGCTACAGACAGGAGTATTTCCTGGCCGGTAGGCTTGACGGGCGGTTTTCAAGGCAGCATGACCGGCCGGGAAAACATCAAGTTTGTCTGCCGCGTCTACGGCGCAATGGGCGACGACATGCGCGACAAGATCCGCTACGTTCAGGAATTTGCCGAAATCGGCGACTGGATCGACGAGCCCATCAAGACCTATTCCTCCGGAATGCGCTCTCGAGTGGCCTTTGGCCTGAGCATGGCCTTCGATTTTGATTACTACCTGATCGACGAAGTGATGTCCGTCGGCGATGCACAGTTCAAACGTAAATGTGCCGACGTATTCCAGGAAAAATTACAGCAGTCAAAAGTCGTGCTGGTGACCCACAACATGAATGAAGTTCAAAAAATCTGCGACATCGTACTGCTGGTTCGCAATGGCGAGATCCAGGTTTACGAAGACGTAGCCGAAGGCATCAAAGCCTACAACGCCTGACTTCATACTCTCTTTTATAAAGCAGAACCGTTCGACTTCAAGGATGCATCACATATGAGCAGCAAGGGTAAACTCAGACGCTGGCGCCTGGCTATCGGCCTGGTGATTTTGCCAATGGTACTGGCGGCCATTTACTACGGCATATTCGCCGCCGATCGCTATGTCAGCAGTGCACAGGTCGTCGTTCGTCAGGACGGTGGCAACCAGGCCGCCGCCATGCCTGGCCTGGCTACCCTGCTGACCGGCACCAACCCCGCGTCCAGGGAAGAGACGCTCTACCTGCGCGAATACATCGGGTCAATGGACATGATGTTGTTGCTCGAAGAGCGCCTGCACTGGATCGAGCAATATGCCGCCCAGCGCAGCGACATGTTCTTCTGGCTCAACAAGGACGCCTCGCGCGAAGACCTGCTCAGCTACTACCAGCGCATGGTAACCGCCCACTACGACGAAACTACCGGCCTGTTGCGGGTTGAAGTGCAAGCCTTTACCCCCGAGCTTTCGGAGCAAATGCTGCGCACCATACTTTCCGCCAGCGAGAACTTCGTAAACGAAGTCAGCCACAGCATTGCCCGCGAACAAATGACCTTCGCCAAAAGTGAGCTGGAAACCGCAAGGCTTCAATACGCCGATCGCAAAGCCGAACTGATCGACTTCCAGAACACCAACAAAGTGCTCGATGGCGCAAACACTGCACAAAGCCGTGCCACCATCATTTCCGACCTCGAAGCCCAGCACACCAAAGAACAGGCCGTGTTGACCGAGATGCAGTTCAAGCTTCGCGCCGATTCGCCGCAAGTGAAACAGCAGAAGCAAAGGGTTAGCGCCATCGCCCAGCAACTGGCCAAGGAAAAACGCCTGCTGGTGTCGTCAACGGACGGCTCCCAGCTGAACGTAGTCGCCTCAGCCTTCCAGCAACTGACACTGGATGCAGGCATCGCCGAAGCCAGCTACAAAACCGCAGTAGCTGCGCTCGACAATGCACGGATTGAAGCCAGCAAAAAGATCCGCACCCTGGTGACGGTCGTAAGCCCGAACACCCCGCAACAGGCACTGTACCCAGAGCGTCTGTATAACCTGGCAACTATCTTGCTCGGCCTACTGATGCTGTACGGCATTACTCGCTTCATCCTGGCTTCGATCGAGGATCACCGTGATTAAATCCCTTACTCTCTCCCACTCGTTCCACCTGAAACTGGCAACAGTGGCCCTGGCGATCCTCGGCCTCTCGGGCTGCAGTGGCGTGATATCCGGCGCTGGCCCTTACAAGGGTGCCATCGAGTCCGAGAACACGACCTACAATCTGGTGGAGATCAACGCCAACACCATCGCACCTTATATGCGTGGTGCCGTGCGCCCGATGCAAGCCAACATCGCAAAACCGCTCGCCCCCTCGGCGCGACTGATGCCCGGTGATGTCCTGAGCATCCTGATCACCGACAACGCACCGGAGGGCTCGGCGCTATTTGCCCCGCTGTCCACTGGCGGCACTCAGCTTAAAACACGCATCAACGACCAGGGCACGATTTCACTGCCCTATGTAGGCCAGCCTTTTGTGGCAGGCCTGACCCTCACCCAAGTTGAGGCATTGATCGTCAAGCAGCTCAAAGGCATGACCACCGACGTGCAAACCCACGTCGAACTGGTTGGCGACCTGTCAGGCTCGGTACTGGTTGCGGGCGCAGTCAAGTCCCCGGGGCGCTTCAGCACCCTGCAAGGGCCTTTGACCTTGCTCGATGCCGTCAACCAGGCGGGCGGACCGGTAATGGAACCGCATCTGGTCAACGTTACCGTGCGTACCGGTAGCCAGGTTCAACAGTTCAATTACGAAGACATTCTGGCCGGCAACAACATGGTGCTGCGCCCGAACTCGGAAGTCATACTCGAACGCGCCCGTCAGCGCTTCGTGGCCATGGGCGCCGTGGCTGAGCCAGGACTGAAAGATCTGCCAGCGCAAAATACCAGCTTGCTGGATGCCCTGAGCAGTGTCGGCGGATTGAAAGAAGGCAGCGCCAACCCTGAAGGCGTATTTATATTCCGCATGGGCGAAGGCAAACAGGCCAAACCTACCGTTCTGCGCCTCGACATGCGCGACCCGGCAGCGATCTTCTATGCTCGTCAGGTCGTGATCAAGCCGGATGACACCATCTATGTCACCAACTCGGCAGTGCATGAATGGCAAAAAATCATCAGCCCTGTTGTGCAGACGATGATGCTAGGCCGAGTAACAGGTATTCAGTAAACGGAAAAATACTGCCGTTAAACAAAAACGCCAAGACCCTAGGTCTTGGCGTTTTTGTTTGGAGAAATCCATTACAGCCCTGAAAAGGTATGGCGATGCCGTAACAATCAGGCCGCCAGCTTGGCCAGACGAGGTTCTATTTTCTCTGCATCCCCGCCATGCTCAAGAGCTTCGAGCAAGTACTGCCTTGCCATCTGAAGATTCCCCTCTCTCGCATATATATCCGACAGCATCATCAACACAGTGTGAGCCGTTGGATTACGTTTCAGATAGGCCATAAAGTGCACTTTCGCATACCCATGGCGCTTATTAAGCATCAATGCCCGGCCGAGACGATAACGCGCCCCCATGTAATGCGGTGCCGAGCCGACAGACATAAGCAATGGCGCCAGAGCCTCTTCTATCCGCTTGACCTCCAACAAACTTGTGCCCAGCAGATAGTTTGAGTATTCATGCCTTGGATCAAGCTTGAGCGCAACGGCTGCTTCGAGCTCAACTTTTAGCCAGTCCTTTTCCTGGAAGGCCAGAAACGTTTTATAGAGCGCCCTGACCAGAGGCCCGTTACTCACCGAGGCACCGGCCTCGATAATTTCCGGCAGCGGCTGATCGTCGGCCCACAGGGCAATAAACTCAGACAAACCATAATGATCTTTAATAAAAGGCGCACCACCATGACCAACACCCGTCAAGGTAATGGTCTTAACTTGCTTCATGTCCTGAATATGCGCAGCTGAAAGCAAATCAAGAGAGTCACACTCGCCTGCAATTTGCAAAATTTCAACTTTCGAGGCCTCAATCAGCGGACGCAGATCGGGAAATGCAAGGGGAACATTTTTAGGCATTCGCTTCAGACTGCGACTGCCCTTAATTTTCAGCTTGGTATCGTAACCAAAGGCCAGCACTTTTGCATCCAGGGCAGCGCCATATAAAACCGCACCATAACCACCCATGCTGACGCCCACAAAAAACACCTCGTCAACTTGTAAGTATTGAACAAGGGACTTTAGCTTTTCTACGGTGCCTTCATGGCTGTCACCAAAACCGGGGATCCCTTGTTGGTACCATTCGTTCCGACCGTTATTAAAGAACAACAAGTGAGACGACTGGGCATTCGCAACGTGCCAAAAATCAAATTTCCCGTCGGTTTTATCTGTACCCGCCAAAAAAACCATGAGACGCCTGGAGCCTGCACGCTCAACGATCTTGAAATGCTTACCTTCCATCTCCGAAAACGTGTCCATACCAACAAACCTATTATTTAATAAAAGTCGAGACCTGGAATGCATCTCACATACGCACAAGCAGTTCACAGGCGTGTGAGCACCTGCCCTCACTCGACAAAGGAGACCTCCCCCCGAGAAGGTCTACCTTTTTACATCAAAACGGCAGGTTTCTCTACCGTCGTCACTTACCTTCAGGGGAACACTCAACGGTGTCATTACCTTCGACTGTGTTGCCTTGCGTGTTCTGGCCATCCGGTTTTTTTGTATATTTATAAGGTTCGAGCACAGGCTCTCGACTGGCGCCGCCAATACGATTCCTCATGATTTTATTGTTGTCACCCTCAACGCGAACAGCCGTCTTGGTATGACAAAACACATTATCCTCAACAACATTATTATTGGCGTAATCCTTGTAGTACTTTCCACTCGGATCCACAGCTGGATCACCGCATCCCCACTTGCTCAAGTCCTTACCTTGACGCGAGGCAATCCAGACACCGACACGTTCATTGGTAAAGGTATTATTCCGGACGGTATTAAAATCACTTGACTGCCAACGAAGTGCAGACTTTCCGGACAGAAAGTTTTCCCCGCAGTTTTTGTACATAAGTACCCCGCCGCGCGTATTCCCTATGAACCGGTTCCCCTCAATCGTATTATGCGCCGAGGAGTCAACGGACAAGCCTTCACGCTTCCCCGCCTTACCATTGCCCTGAATGGTGTTGTTGACAATATTCAGGCGCTGCGTCCCCTGCTCCAGATAGACACCGACGTTACCTGAGTCTTGAATAGTGGAGTTTTTTAGCGTGGAGTCCGTCGTATAGCTGTCAAAATACACACCACCACGACCGCTGTTTAACACAGTGACATTGTCGATCACAATATGACTGGGCGCCACGTCATAGTTCGCATTCCGGTCGGCAGAAAGGTCTTTGATACGAAAGCCGGAAGTAATACTGATGCCACGATTTTTGAAATTCTGAATACGGCAGTTTTCAACCGTTACATTCTCGATCTTCTTTTTACCCCCACCAATAACAATACCAATAGGGATATTATTCCCACCGTCCAGCGTAGCGCCCTTGCAGTTCAGATGCGTATTACTCGCAGGTAGACGCAAAGACTGGGTATAGGTACAAGAACCGTCCAGCTCGACCTGACCGCTCAACGCATTCTGCGCCGGCAGCCGGCAGGCCCCGCCTTCCCCGGCAAAGACTACAACCGGGCAAGTGACCAATAACGAAAAAAAACAGTTCAGACTTCGTTTCAATCCAGAACTTTTTTTCATTTTCATTGTCTCCGCTCAATGCCGCATAAGGAATTATTAGAATACACTCTGAAAAGCAGAGGCGTACCCCTTAAACATGGAAATTTGACTGCAACCCCTCCATTTTTCAATGAAGTCTCTGGTGACGACCACGAATCAAATAACACCACCCCTCTACACGACCGATGCAAATCGGACGTATTCGGGACGCCGTTGAGATTGCAGTCAATTAGAATATTTACATGAGAACCGATGAAGATTCCGGGAACTTTTCAGTTCGACACATGTCTCTCGAAGTAATACCGCGACATGCTTTAATAGAACCGAAATCGCCCCGTCATCAGCACCCTTATTGCCCAGAATGGTTTTGCCGACCAAGAAGCAACCCGCCAGACCTGATCAGAACGAACAAGCCTCCCCGCGCGCCCTCCAACCCGCCACCCGACGAGGCAACAGTACTGCCGCCCAGTCACAGAACAGGCAACAGGCAACGCACCTCCTGCGCTTTCTCCGCCTTAACTCTGGAATTTTTTCCGAAAATAAAATAACATCCACCGCTTTTGAATGCATTGAACAACAGTCATACAAGACTTAGTTGAAAACCAAAGCATCTCCAACCATAAGTCATCCGGAGTCAGACTTGAACAGTTCCAGATATAAAAGCAAAAACATAATTGGCCCCGGCTGCAGGATATCGGAAGAAGCTACCCTCGTTGCCCCCGTACGGCTATACGGCGTAGTTGTGGTAGACAAGACTTCGACAATTGGCAAGTACACCTACATCGGAACAGGCTCATACGTACAACACACCCATATCGGCAACTATTGCTCGATAGCTCGAGACATTGAGATTGGTGCTAAAGCCCACCCACTGACCATGTTGTCATCGCACTCATTCCAGTACAACAACAACCATTTCGCCAATCAACCCGAATATCAAATAACCAAAGTAAAACAACCTCGCAAGAGGGACCATGTGACAGAAATCGGTAGTGATGTCTGGATCGGAACAAAATCCGTAATACGCGGAGGCGTCAAGATCGGTCATGGCGCAGTGATTGGCTCAAGCTCCGTCGTTACAAAAGACGTTCGACCTTACGCCATTGTCGCCGGAGCCCCCGCAAAAGAAATACGAATGCGCTTTGATGAGGACACGGTTTCGCGCCTGCTGGAGTCGCGCTGGTGGGAACTTGACCCTACCGACATGAACGGAGTCGACTTTAACGACATTGATGCCGCGCTCAACGAGATAGAGTCCCGCCGAGCCTTTTACAAGAAATTAATAAGCCAGTCACTGCTCACCACCCTCAAAAATTCGTCCACCAGCAAAAATGGCGTCATTTGGTTTGATATCGAAAAGTCATATGCAGAGCCAGAAATCCTGCGGGACTTTGACAGCGTGAACATCATCGAGTCAGGCTTCGGATCAGGAAATTTCAAGATTGAAAAGGCCTGGCATAACCCGGAAAAAAATCATTTCGCACTGAAAATCAATGGCGTCCCAAAAACCATTCCAGCAGGGACCGTGACCTTCACCTTCAAAAAAAACCCCGATCCCCAAGCTAAAAACTAACCCCAACACCCACGAAATGCAGTCACGCTACTGACTGCAATGACAAGCACCTGCCAAGTGCCATAAGCCAGCCCCTTAAATCACCAACCATGCACCACACAACCAAAGGGGCGAGGCATCTACTGCAACAGGGTCATCACCTCATCGAGAGCGAGTTACCAGAGTCAGAGGCAAGCATGGAATCAAACTCGCTCAACACCTGAAGCAAAAAAAAGATCCCCATCAACCAAGAGAGAGATCCCGCGCTCAAGAAAAGATGAATTTTATCGCGCGACTTGCAATCACACCCCGAAAAGAAACACCGTCCTTCATCAAGCGAAAGCGGTACCGCCCTTTAACCTCATCGAGAGCCATTTCGTCGATTTCGTACACCCCCGGAAGCACTTTGGCCACCCCCCCCATAAACTCACGCTCAGCAGAAACCTCCAGCACCCAGGCCTTCCTGGCCAATCGATAGGATTCGGCACACTCATCACTGACCCCTTCTGGCAGATAAATCCAGCCGACCTTACTTGACACCCTGTTCAGGAGAATTTCTCCTTCGGGCCCGGCATAACCTTGACGCCCGGTTGGCCCGCCCGCCAAGCCATCAAACAAATCAAGCCAAAGCTTAACGATCGCTTGAGACGCGAACCTTTGCGCACTGAGCTTGCCTTTACTACCCATGGACGAAACCAGAGCACTATTACTGAGCAACAGATTGATTTTTTCAACAAACTCATCTTCGGTATCTACGATAAACCCATCCTCCCCATCAGCCACAATCTCCTGTGGCCCATAGTTGGTTCGCGTAGAGACCAGCGGAGTGCCATACCCCAATGACTCAGCAAAGCTGATACCAAAGCCTTCAGTAACCGACATGCCCAAACTGACACTGGCTCGCCTGAAGATGCGGGATACACTGGTTGCAAACCCCATCACCTGAATGGAGTCCTGCATACCGAGCTTGAGAATCAATGCCTTTATCTCTTCCTCCTGATCTCCCGACCCCCAGATCTCCAGGCGCGCATCAGGGTTTATCGCTACAACTTTGGCGAACGCACTGACCATCGACTTGATACGCTTGACACCGTGAAGCCGCGACACGATGACAGCTAGATTAGCCTCACGCAGAACCGGCTCTTCCTGCGATTCAAGCGTGATCAGGTTGCCGATCACTGAATATCGCCCTGACGGAAACTGCAGCTGCATGTCGTGAAGCTGTCCCCGGGTCAAAAGAACCAGCCGATCACAGTTAGAAATCCCCCTGATAACACCGTGGTATTTCGGTGCAATAGCACCACCGACGCGGTACGGCTTAAGCAAATGATTACTGTGCATCATCAGCACCCTGTAAATATCATCGCCCTCTATGCTGCACACCGCATCCGCAGCACCAATTGAATCGGCAACGATAAAACTGGGCAAACACTCGACCGACAGGCACTTCAACCAGTATGCGTGGGCCGAGTCGAGCGAATTGAACTTGAGCGGCCTTTTACCGGGCATGGAAATCAAAACCATCACGCCACCCGTCAAATGATTCTGGAATTCCTCTAAATATACATAGCCCTTGACCGTCATATATCGAACAACACTGATATTCGCGCCATTAATATGATCAATGCGCCGGACGACCTTAACTTGCAGATGTTCAATATTCGAATCATTACGCGCTGCAGCGCCTGCACTTATAACTTCCAGAGCCTTGCAGGCAAACCACTTATAAAAATTAACAACTTTAAGTGTTTCAGGAATACGGCCCTGCTCAACAAGGTTGCCGATGGTTGCGTCCAGCCGCTCATCAAAGTCAAGTACGGCTATCCGCGCACTCACTCCCGCCTCTGCCAGCGCAGCGGTTCTGCCCAGCGAAACACGCGTCACCCCCCCTCCCTGCTCCGCCAACTCATACAAGACAGATATTACTTGCCGCACAGCAACCCCCTTTTAACCAAAACCACCCAGACCATCCATATCTCTCTATGGCTAGAACTTTTCGCACCAAAAACACCCAGCACTTTATCAGGACGCACCAGAGGCGACCACTCTATCCACTTGGCACGATAGTACTCAAACGAAGTTAATGGACTGCCCCGCTCAACCCTATGTCGGGATGGAACAACTCTGATTAACACCTTCATATAACGCTACCTTGTATGCACCAACACAGCGCTCAACGACTGCAATTACAGTTGCACCAGGCACCACCCCATCTACCTCATACATATCTTGACACACGCAGGACACACCGATAAAATCCGCGGTTTGCCAACCCCACACCAAAACATCTTAGAAGCACCCAATGAATATCCTTGGATAATCATGTAGCGGCACTTAAACATCTAAATGATGGCATTGCAATATTACGGAGCGCGTGGATTTTGGAAAACACTTTGATATCGAAACTTGCCAATATTTCTCCGGAAGCCATTTTAATGGAGCCAGTGAAACTTTATGGCGCTGTCACTGTCAACGCGAAAGCTCTGATAGGCAAGTACACCTACATTGGCAACGGCGGCTATGTTGGCCGGGGCGTAACTATTGGTAATTTCTGCTCCATCGCACGCAATGCCGAAATCAGCCCCATCAACCACCCAACCGATTACCTGAGCTGCCACCCCTTCCAATACAACACCAATCACTTCACCGACTTTAAAGACTACTCGACTCATCAGCGAGTAAAGGGCCCCACTGCCAACCCGGCAGTGATTGGCCACGATGTCTGGATTGGTGCCGGAGTGATGATCTGCCAGGGCGTAACTGTCGGTACTGGCGCCGTCATTGCCGGCGGCGCAGTGGTCACAAAAGACGTACCACCTTATGCCATCGTGGGTGGCATTCCCGCTCAAGTCATCCGCTATCGCTTCGACGAAGCAACCATTGAACGGCTTCTGGCCAGCCAGTGGTGGGATCTTGAACCTAAAGACATGATTGACGTCGATTTCACTAACGTGTCAGAAGCACTCGACAAGATCAGCGCAATCAAGCTGCATATGGGTCTGAAAAACCGCAGCGTCCTCGCTGGCACAGTCTCCAACTCTGCAAGCGGTACAAGCTCTGGCATTGTCTGGCTCACCACGCCTACTGCCTATGCAGACATGAATGCCCTGGACCGCTTTACCTCGATTGAGGTGGTTTCGCACGAAGCCGGATCAGGCAGCGCCTCACCATTGGTTGCGCCAGGCGTTTATCAGATCCAGAACACATCATTCGATGCAAAGCGTGGCTGGTATCGTCTGACTTTCCTCGTGGATGGCAAGCCTTTCAAAGGAAAGCTGGCCCGCAAAAAATTCAGCTTTAAACTCGGCACGACTTATGCTCGTGGCAGCGCAGAATAAAACCCATATCCGAACCACAAGAGCCCCCGGTAGAATGGCGGGCTTTTGTAGATGCTGCATGCCGGACCTTTTAAAAAGTGAGTCGAGCGCAGGCGCCACAGAATCAACACCCGACACTGAAGATGCCTGCATCCTCGCTGAGAAACGACGATTCCAAAAAGCTGAGCTTTCAAGACCAAGGCCTACCCCCCCTTTCTACCCGCCCCATGCGACGCAACCGCTTACGCGATAAGGATATATATGAGAACTATCATCACCTTCGGTACCTTCGACGTGCTGCACATCGGTCACGTAAAAATCCTGCAGCGCGCTCGCGCCCAAGGTGACCGGCTTGTTGTGGGTATCTCTTCGGATGCGTTGAACTTCTCGAAAAAACAACGCAACCCGGTTTACCCTGAAGGCGAACGTCGCGACATCATCGCCTCGCTCGGATGTGTGGACGAGGTTTTCATTGAGGAGTCTCTTGAGCTCAAAGGCGAGTACATCAAAGAGTTTGGCGCTCACGCTCTGGTCATGGGCAATGACTGGGAAGGACGCTTCGATGAATTCAAATCCCTGTGCGAAGTTATCTACCTGCCGCGCACAGAAGGTATCTCCACTACCCAACTGATCGCAGAGATCAAAAAGTATGGGTAAGTCACCCAGAATTGGTTTCGTTGGGTGGAACCCGTTTCAATTTCTTCACATTCAGAAGCTGGCCAGCACCTTCCCTGGCGCATGCTTTGTGATTGAAAAGCGAATGGATTTCATCGCTGAATTCAGTGATGACATCCTGAAAAACCCCCACACTCCGATAATGGTGTGGGATCGCGCGCAAATGGCCACACTCGATGGAGTCTTCGACATCATCGTTTGCCAGACGCCTTTTTCACGCATCGAAGTGTTTGAAAAATCAAAAATAGCCATGATCCAGTATGGCTATGCCAAAGAGCCGCATAACTACGGCCCATGGCGTGCGTTCGCAGATCTGTGCCTGACTTACGGCCCTTATGCTTCAGAGCGTATCGATTATTTCAGCCCGACGGCTTCCGTTGGCAATCCTCGTTACGATGACTGGCATCTGGAGAGTTTTCATCAGGCCGCCAAATCAAAACACGCGGCGAAACTGAATCCGAACAAAAAAACAGTGCTGTATCTGCCAACCTGGGGCGATCTGTCCAGCGTTGACCAGTTCGTGACCTCTATTTACGACCTGGCGGATAACTACAATGTTTTGATGAAGATGCACCACAACACCGAACTGCTCGAAAGCGCGCGCAAAGACAAGATGGACATGGGTGCCATTTGCCATTTCGGGGCCAATGACGACCTGCTGGAGCTGCTGTCCATCTGCGATGTCGTCATATCCGATTACAGCGGCGCAATCTTTGACGCGATGTATTGCAAGAAACCCATCGCACTGCTGGATACCGACCTGTCCGACCAGATGGGCGGTAAAAAAATCGACGGCTACAGCCTGGAGTATTCGCGCCGGAGCGAGCTGGGCCTGACGATCAAAACACCCGAGGCGCTGGCAGCCGGCATCACAGAGCTGGCCGAAAACAGCGAACAATACGTCCAGCTGTATGAACCGCTGCGTAGCTCTCTCTTTACCGACACCAAGGACTCATTGAGCCTGGCCCGGGATGCGCTGATAAAACTGTGGAACGGCGAGTTCACACCTACTCAACCTCAATCCTACGTGCGCAAGGAATTGAAAGAGTTCTACAAAACCAAGCGAGAGCTGGCGATCGCCAAGAAAAAGAAGAGCGTGAAAAAATAATGATATCCATCCAGCGACACATCATTGTTAAGGCAATCTTCCTGCTTTCAAAAATGGGGGCTCATCGTGCCAGCCTGGCTTGCACAGACAGATTGCTCCGGCTGAATGTTTCCTTGAGTCAATTGCGCCAGGCGGTAGTCACGGCCAATCTGCATAACAACCAGGCATCGGCACTGCGCTACGCGAACAGCGCGATTGAAAAGTACCCGTCCAACTCGTTCGGCTACATTGAAAAAGCCAAGATTCTGGCCGGTCGCGGCGACGAAGAAGAAGCCGTCGAAACGCTGAAGCTAGCCCCCTCGTGCAGCCAGGTTTCCGAAATACTCGCGCTTTATCGCTCGCCCCTGTTTGCACAACAACCTAAAGAAACCTTTTCCAAACCCAAGCCACTGGTTTCCACCAGCGACCTGGAAAAGTCATTTCTGCTGGCCGGTAACGACGAATCGTGGCTCAACATCATTGCTACCCAGGCTCATCAGGCTATCAAGTCCGACCCACTGAACCTGACCAACTTCAGCATCCTGACGCGCGTATACAGCCAGCTGAATCAGCATGAAGCACTGATTGAAACGATCAACTCGTTTCCCGAACACGTGTCATCAACACTTAACTACCGCCTGATGCTTTCCAAAGCCTATCAAATGGCGCGCAATCAAGAAGCGGCGCTTGATGTGCTGCTGGCGGCGCAAGTCAATTACCCCTCCGAACGCAAACTGCTGATGCGGATCAGCGACATGTTGCGTGACGATGCTCAGGTCGCCCGCGCCTATTCCTATCTTTGTGCGGCCCAAGCCTGTTATCCGGCCTATGGATCAGTCAAGCGCCTGTCCTTCGAGATTGATCACGCGCTGTACGATGATGCGCGCAACACATTACTGGGCATTCTGAGCTTTCCTCGCGAAACGCTGATGAAGTTCATGCCCATGATTAACCGCGCGACACCTTTCTTTCCTGATTTGTACGAAAGAACCCAGGCTGCGCGAAATCTGGCCCAGTCACTGCTCTCAGCGGAAAAAGGCAAGAAAGGCATCAACCCGAATGAGCAGGTCAAGGTTGCAGTGAAGTGTCGCTGGCTCCACGAAGCACAGCAGATCATTGACCGGAACAAGAACGGCACCCAACCCGTTTCCGAGGAAAATCAGGCCTGGCTGGATGCCGTGATCCGGAATCTGGGTAAATCCCGAGTGCTTGCTGACATCGCCAATACCAACGAGGTGTCTCAGCATTTGTACGGTTGGAGCAATGGTTCGATCGTCGACATCGAACCCGACACCATGGATCTTTCGAAAGTCGTCGAAGTCTTTATTCCAACGGTCTTTTTCGCTGCCCCAAACGAAGAAAAACCAAGCTACGCGACTGTTCGCGAATTCCTGTCAAACGTGTACGGATACCTTCTGGCTCGTAAAGACCTGATTCTGGTACCACGCCACCAATGGAACTGGAGGAACTGTGATCCTCGAATTCCAGGCGCACGTATTGTCAGCTACCACACCAATGCCCCGCTGAACGCCGATCACCTGCACATCCAGGAAGTTCCGCTGGCAGGTCGATGCAGCATGGACCACCAGGGATTTGCGGGCTACTCCTCACTCGCCACGATCCATGCTCCGATTGAGCAATCGACTGCCGGTGTCGCAACAGAGGTGCTGGCGGCGAATGAAGAAGCGTTACGCGAAGCTTATATCCATCACAACGTCTCCAAATATGCGCAGAGCGCGGAGCGCATCACGTACACAGATGATTATGTTTTCGTAGCCCTGCAGATACCCACCGATACCGTTGCCGCCCTTGCCGCAATCACAGGCGCAGAATTGGTGCGTACTGTCGCCGAGTACTATGCCGGCACGACAACAAAAGTGCGGGTCAAGCGCCACCCGTATTGCAACAGCATGACGGTTCAAAAAACACTCGAAGCCCTTTCAAGCAGTGGAGCCATCGAGATGTCAAACGCCTCGGTCCATGACCTCATATCGGGCGCGAAAGCCGTATTTACCGTCAACTCCGGCGTTGGCCTGGAAGCGCTGCTGCATCGTCGGCCCGTTGTTGTCACAGGCGAATGTGATTACTCCTACGCCGTTGCTGCATACCCGCGCAGCATTGACGAATTGAAGACTCGCCTCAACAGCGAGCTCGTTTATGACGCGCAGCGTACCCAAAATCTTCTTCATCACTACGTTAATGCGTATTCGATGGCAGCCAATGACGAAGCCGGCATTCACAACAATCTCGCCCGCTGGTTAAACGGCTAAGCGCGATTTATGCCAGACCCGGTAGGGTTTTTTCATACCCGCGACGGGTGTCAGACACACGTGTTGTGATCTGACATCCGTACATTGCTTGACCTTTTTCATAATTTTCAAAATGGACTTGTAACCATGATCAAAATCACCCCTGCAATCGAATGCTCCAACAATGCCCCTTTCGTGCTGTTTGGCGGCATCAACGTTCTGGAATCCCGCGACCTGGCCATGCGCGCCTGTGAAGAATACGTGCGCGTGACCGACAAGCTGGGCATCCCGTATGTATTCAAGGCCAGCTTCGACAAGGCTAATCGCTCGTCCATTCACTCGTACCGTGGCCCGGGCATGGAAGAAGGCCTGCGTATTTTCCAGGACGTCAAAGCGGCATTCGGCGTACCGGTCATTACCGACGTCCACGAAATTTATCAGTGTGCACCTGTCGCCGAAGTGGCAGATGTACTGCAATTGCCTGCGTTTTTGGCCCGCCAGACCGATCTGGTTGTCGCGCTGGCCAAGACTGGCAAGCCGGTCAACATCAAAAAGCCTCAGTTCCTGAGCCCGTCGCAGATGCAGAACATCGTGCACAAGTTCAAGGAAGCCGGGAACGACCAACTGATCCTGTGCGACCGTGGCACCTGCCTGGGTTACGACAACCTGGTCGTCGACATGCTCGGTTTTGGCGTGATGAAGCGCACATGCGACAACCTGCCGATCATTTTCGACGTGACCCACGCCCTGCAACAGCGCGATCCATCGGGTGCAGCGTCCGGCGGTCGTCGTGAGCAAGTGGTTGAACTGGCACGTGCAGGCATGGGCGTCGGCCTGGCCGGCCTGTTCCTGGAAGCTCACCCGAACCCGGATCAAGCCAAGTGCGATGGCCCAAGCGCCCTGCCGCTGGACCAACTGGAGCCGTTCCTGGCTCAGATCAAAGCACTGGATGATCTGGTCAAGTCGTTCCCAGCACTGAACATTGGTTAAACCGGCTTTCTGAAGCAAGGATTCTGAGCATGGCACGTACAGAACAACGGGTCGCGATTGTTATTCCGGCCCGCTACGGCTCGACTCGTTTGCCGGGTAAACCGCTCGCGGATATCTGCGGTAAACCAATGGTGCAGCATGTGTACGAACGCGCGCTGCAAGTGGCACACGCTGACGTAGTTGTCGTGGCAACCGACGACGAGCGTGTGGCCCAAGCCGTAGAAGCGTTTGGCGGTCAATACATCATGACCTCTGCGGATCACCCGTCAGGCACCGACCGTCTGGCAGAAGTCATGGCGAAAGTTGACGCAGATATTTACATCAACCTGCAAGGCGACGAGCCGCTGGTTCGCCCGGCGGATATCGACGCCCTCGCTACAGGCATGCTGGCCGACGCACAGGTCAAGGTCGGTACGCTGTGCCATGTGATCGATGCTCACGAAGCCGCCAACCCCAACACCGTGAAAGTGGTGTTGGCCCACAACGGCAATGCACTCTACTTCAGCCGCTCGCCCATCCCGTACCCACGGGATGGCGAGGAAGCCAGTTACCTCAAGCATGTCGGCGTTTACGGTTATCGTCGCGACGTGTTGGCGGACTACACCGGCCTGCCGCAAGCGATGCTGGAAAACGCCGAAAAACTTGAGCAACTGCGGCTTTTGGCTGCCGGCGTGTGCATTCGGGCATATGTTGTCGAGCCAACCGGGCCGGGTGTTGATACACCCGAGTGCCTGGAGCAGGTACGCGCACTGATGAGCGGAAAAACACCGGCACCTCGCACTACGCTGAACGACATTCGCCTGGTGATTACCGACGTGGACGGCGTGCTGACCGATGGCGGCATTTACTACGACGCCACTGGCGAATGCCTGAAGCGTTTCCATGTGCGGGATGGCATGGGCATGCGTCTGCTGGAAGAGAATGGCGTGCGCGTAGCGGTGTTGTCCGGCCGTGACTCGCCCACGCTGCGCAAGCGCGTTGCGGATCTGGGCATTACCCTGTGTCAGTTCGGGGTGAAGGATAAACTGACTGCATGCAATCAGTTGATGGCCGAAGCCGGTGTCAGCGCTGCGAACACAGCGTGCATTGGTGACGACTGCATCGACCTGCCGGCTTTCGCAGCGTGCGCGCTGTCGTTTGCGGTCGCCGATGCTCCGGTGTACGTAAAGGCAGCTGCTACTCACGTACTCACGGCAGCTGGTGGCACGGGCGCTTTCCGCGAAGTGGCAGACAGCATTTTGTTTGCCCAGGGCAAGGACGCGGTATTGGGCACTGCGGCAGGTTATGCGCAGGTCATGGCCAAGATGGCGCAATAAGCTACAGCTTGTGTCTGAATAAAAAAACGGGGCCCTGGCAGGCCCCGTTTTTTTATTCAACAGCGCCAGGCAGTTACCCATGCCTGACGCAGCTACACATCAATCAGTCGAAAATTTCAACCACACCCACGATCTCATTGGCGTGATTGGTCACGGCCAGGGCGCGGATTTTTTTGTCGATCATGTAGGCTTCCGCTTCGGACAGCTGCGACTCTTCCCTGATGGTGTGCGGGTTACGTGTCATGAACTGGTCAACCGTGCTGCCAGTGACACCCTGGTTCTGCAGCAGTGCACGACGCAGGTCGCCGTCAGTAACGATGCCCACCAGCACACCCTGGTCCAGAACCACGGTCAGCCCCATGCGGCTTTCGGTCATGACCAGCAGGCAGTCGTGAAAACTGGTGGCCGGGGACACGATAGGTGCCGGGGAGTGCATCACATCGCTGACGCGAGTCAGCAATTTACGGCCCAGGCTGCCGCCCGGATGGTAGCGGGCGAAGTCCATCGGCTTGAATTGAATGGCTTCGATGATGGCGACGGCCAGTGCATCGCCCATGGCCATGGTGGCCAGGGTTGAAGTGGTCGGAGCCAGGTTGTTAGGACACACTTCGCGTTCGACGGAAATGTCGAGCCAGATGTCTGCATGCTTGGCCAGGGTCGACTTGCCATTCCCGGTCATGGCAATGATTTTGTTGCCAAAGGATTTCAGGCTCGGAATCAGCTTGATCAGCTCTTCGGTCTCACCGCTGTAGCTGATCAAGATCAGCACATCAATCGGCTTGAGCATGCCCAGGTCGCCGTGGAAAGCTTCAGCCGGATGCAGGAAGAAACTCGGGGTGCCAGTGGAGGCGAAGGTCGCGACCATTTTTTGACCGATCAGGCCAGACTTGCCCATGCCGCAGACCACTGTACGTCCTTTACAGCCGAGAAGCAGTTCGACAGCGCTCTGAAATTCACCATTGAGACGGTCAGCCATTTGGGTAACAGCTTGCGCCTGGGCGATGAGGGCTTCTTTTGCGATAGCGAGGTGATTCATCTTTTTGACTTTCGTCCTTGAAATGATGGAATTGGAGGGGCGGAGAATTTTAAGGGTTTTGTAACAATTAGCAAACTCACGATACATACGCCCGTTTAGTTTTGTTGATTGGAATTCTGTTCAGCCAAGAAAAATCGGTCTGACAAGTAAACTTTTCGTTGTACCTGAGTTCTCTATCACTCAGCATATTGCTACCAATACCGCAGTAAGTCGGACGTACGGCATTCGCCTAAGTTGAAACCATGAATTCGGATCTACACCCTCTGCAGGGTCGCAGAACACTTTACCGTTGGCAGCACGGTCAGTTGCAGGACCATTTACGTGCGCTATTGCCACAATGGCGAATACAGCCACTGACAATCGTTAGCCAGGATCTGGACTCCAATGCCTCTTTCGTCAACTACGTGCGCCACCATCAGATAACTGATCCCGGCACGGGTATGACCGTGGAACTGGTCGAAAAGTCCATTCGCAAGATGTTTTTTATTGGCAGCCAGGAAGCACGCTTTTATCGGCAGCGGGACATGCTCAATGCCAGCACGCAATTTCAATACCCGGCCTGCCTGGGAGTGATTGAAACGCCGTGGGAAAGCCTGATCTTTACTGAATTTGTGCGCGGCAAGCCGCCGCGCATGCCAAACATTGCACCGCAACTGGCCCTTGGCATTGCCGAACAGGAAGCACTGAGCCACGACTACCTGAGCCGCCAATCCGCACACAAGGCCCCCCTGCTCTGGAGCATGGACTTTTACCGCCCGTGGTTTCTGCTGCGTCCGCGGTTCAACTTTGCACGCTGCCTGCCCGAACTTGAGCGGCTCGGACAGAGCGATGAGCGCTTCAGCGGCCTGGCGGACAAATTCAAGCCCTTCACTCCGCTGCTGGCACGGCTGAGCAAGGCAGCGCGTCGTAGCCCCAAATGCATTAGCCACATGGATTACCTGCGAAAGAACCTGTTTGTCGACAAAGGCCAACTGCTGTTGATCGACTGGAGCGAGGTCAAGGTAGGACGCGTCGGTTTTGACGGCGGGGCCTACTTGAGTGCGCTGTTCCGACGAAAGGATATGCCGCTGTTCCTCAAAGCCCAGCAGCAGTTTATAGACACTTACCGCCAGGCACTGCCCGCGCATTTCAACCCCGATGATGCGCTATGCAACCTTCACTATATATTCCTGCTCAATGCTTTATTTCACTGCTTGCGCTCAGAAACCATCAGCGAGTACCAAGAGAAGAAACGCATGCCTTTGCTGCGACAAAAGTATGACTACCTGCTCGGACTACTGGATAAACAAGAGCAAATCGCCACCATACACCCTCTCTGATTTTAGGATTTTTCCTACATACAACTGATAAAAATCAGGCTACCCGACCTTGATTTGTATTAATATCCGCGCTTCATATTTTGTCGTCCAGCCCTGCTCGACGGCTTATCCCGCAAGATACTTCCAACGGATTTCTGTTTCACGCTTATGGATGAAGCTATTCCTCTACCGCGCTTGCTAGTCCTGTCCAAAGGTGCTCAGGGCATACCCACCCTACCCGCGCTGCTGCCCGATTACGTGCTGCGAAACGGCACTGTGGCCGACATTCGCAAAGCCGATTGCGTGATGGCCTGGGGACGCAAGCCGAGCGCAATCAAAGCCCTGGCAATAGCCTCGCGCGCCAATTTGCCGGTCGTTACCCTGGAAGACGGTTTTTTGCGCTCCATGGGGCTGGGCGCTGATGAGCCGCCGCTGTCGCTGATTGTTGATGACCTGGGTGTTTATTACGACGCCAGCGCGCCCTCGCGCCTGGAACAGTTGATCGCTACCCCGCTCAGCCCGGCCGAAGCCATACGCGCCAGAGCGCTGCAGCAGCTATGGCAACAACAGCGGGTGTCCAAATACAACGACGCACGCATCGAACACCCTGAACTGCCTGATGATTGCGTGCTGCTGGCGGATCAAACCTTTGGCGATGCATCACTGCAAGGTGCCGACCCGCAAGCGTTCAACGCAATGCTCGAGGCGGCGCTGGAGCGCTACCCCACCAGCACAGTGCTGCTCAAGGTTCATCCCGACGTGGTCGCGGGCCGCAAGCAAGGGCATTTTGATCTGGCGGCACTGGCAACCCACCCTCGGGTGCAAGTACTGGCGAACCATGTTCATCCGGCCGAATTACTGCCGCGCATGCGGGCCGTATATGTGATGACTTCGCAACTGGGCTTCGATGCCCTGCTGTGGAATGTGCCCGTACATACCTGGGGCATGCCGTTTTATGCCGGCTGGGGACTGACACAGGATCGCTTGCCACCGCCTTCACGCCGCCACCCGGTCAGCCTTGAGCAACTGGTGCATGCCAGCCTGGTGCGCTATGCACGCTACGTCAGCCCCGAAACCGGGCAGTCATGCACGCCTGAGGTGCTGATGCACTGGCTGGGTCTGCAGCGCCGCCATCGCAGTGTATTGCCGGCCTCGGTGCAGATGCTGGGCTTCAGCCGCTGGAAAGAACCGCTGGTCATGTTGTTTTTCAAGGGCTCGGCCATTCAGTTCGTCAAACCCGAGCTGCCCTTTGACCCGCTTCTGTCTACGGTGTCCTGGGGCTGTAAGCACGACACTGAACTCACGGAACACCCACACCCGGTGAGCCGGGTTGAGGACGGTTTTCTACGCTCGGTCGGACTCGGCGCGGGCAAGACCAGGCCTCTGTCCTGGGTCGTGGACGACCTGGGTATCTATTACGACGCTACTCGCCCGTCGCGCCTGGAACGCATCTTGCTTGACGATCCCTTTGAAGATTCGTTGCAGATGCGGGCACAGGCCCTGCGCGAGGCTATTTGCCGTACAGGGGTGACCAAATACAACTTGCCCGGCGAGCCCTGGGTGCGACCTGCCGAAGCCAAACGGGTGATTCTGGTCACAGGGCAAGTGGAAGACGATGCATCGATCCGCTTTGGCGCCAACCGCATCCGCAGCAACCTGCAATTGCTGCAGACGGTTCGCGAACGCAATCCCGATGCCTGGATTTTGTACAAGCCACACCCTGAAGTACTGGCCGGCACCCGTGCCCGTGGCAGTGACGAAGCGCAAACGGTGGACTGGTGTGACGAGGTAATCGGCAACACGCCGCTGCAGCACCTGTTTGAAATAGTGGATGAGGTGCATGTCCTGACCTCCCAGTCCGGCTTTGAAGCCTTGCTCCGCGGAGTGCCTGTAACCACCTATGGCCAGCCGTTCTATGCCGGCTGGGGCTTGACCCGAGACGAAGACCTGCATCCGGGTGTACAAGCACGACGCACACGGACCCTGAATCTGGATCAACTGGTGGCGGGTACATTGTTGCTGTACCCCACCTACGTCAGCCGCATTACCGATTGCTTTACCACCGCCGAGCAGACTCTTCACGAACTACAACACTGGCGCGCGTCACCGCAGCCTGGAGCAACTACCAAATGGCAGGATTTGATACAGCGCTTGAACAGTTTGTTGGGCAAAATGCGCCTGAGAAACTGAAGGCGCGCGTTCCAAATCCTTTGGTTGGTCCTGATTCTCGCAGTTTTCTGTTTCTACAAGGCGTCAGCTCTCCGTTCTTTGCGCGTCTGAACAAAACGTTGCGCGATAATGGCCAACAGGTGCAATGCGTCAATTTCAATGTGGGCGACGTGCTGTACAGCCCTGGCGCCCGTACATTTTGTCTGGCCCATGCAGCGGAGCTGGAGTCGTTTTACAGGCAAACATTTCACAGTCTTGGCGTCACCGACCTGGTGCTGTTCGGTGACTGTCGCCCCGTGCATCTCCCCGCCATCGCACTGGCGCGCAGCGCGGGCATCAGGGTTCATGTGTTCGAGGAGGGTTATTTCCGCCCCTACTGGGTCACCCTGGAACGCGGCGGGGTCAACAACCACTCGCAACTGCCCAGCGACCCGGACTGGTACCGGGAAGTCGGCAAGTTCGTTCCGCGCTACGACAACGGTACTGCGTTCAAGCAGTCGTTTGCAGCCCGCGCCACCCACGACGTGCTGTATCACTGCGGCGGCGCGCTGAATAAATTGTTCTTTCCGAACTACCGTACCCATGCCCCCTTCACGGCTGCCACCGAGTACGCAGGGTATATACGCCGTGGCGCGCGCCTGCTGCTCGCCGGGGCCCGCGATGACGCCGTGGTGGAAGAAGTGGCCCGCGAGCGCAACCCGACGTTCCTGCTCCCCCTGCAACTGGACAGTGATACACAGATCAAGGATCACTCCCCTTTCAACAACATGTCCGAAGTGATCGACCATGTGCTGGCTTCGTTTGCCGCCCATGCGCCAGGGGATGCACGGTTGGTGGTCAAGGACCATCCGCTGACACCGGGGCTGGTGAACTATCAGCGCATCACCAAAACCCTAGCCAAACACTATGACGTGGCCGACCGGGTGGACTTTCTCGACAGCGGGCATATGCCCACGCTGTTGTCGCATATTGCCGGGCTGATCACGATCAACAGCACGGCCGGCGCTTCGGCACTGTTGCACCAGCGACCGACTTTCGTCCTGGCCAACCCGATTTACGCCCTGCCCGGCCTGACACAACCCGGAAAACTTGAAGATTTCTGGACCCATCCGGTCAAGCCGGACATGACCCTGTTTCATCATTTCCGCAATACGGTGATCCACACCACGCAGATCAATGGCGGTTTTTACTCGCGCAGTGGTATCGACATGGCCGTAAACAAATGCCTGGACGTGCTGATGGCAAAAACATCGAGAATCGAAAACTTCCTATGACCCAACGTTCTACCCCCCGCTGTATTTTCATCACTGGCGCTACTGGCGGCATCGGCGGCGCACTGGCTCCGGCCTATGCCGCACCAGGGGTGACCCTGATCCTGCAAGGCCGTCGCCTGGACCGTCTGGAAGAAATGGCCGCTGAATGCCGCGCTCTCGGCGCCCGTGTATTGCTTGAGCCGATTGACGTGCGTGAACTCGATGAATTGCGCGCCATGGTTCGCCGCATCAGTGACGCCGAGCAACCCGATCTGGTGGTGGTCGGTGCCGGAATCAATATCGATATCGGTGCTCAGGGCCAAGGCGAGCAATGGGATGAAACCCGCGCCTTGCTGGAAATCAACGTGATGGCTGCTTTCGCCACGGTGGAAGCCGCCTTGCCCGCAATGCGCGCCCGTGGCCATGGGCAGATTGCGCTGTTCAGCTCCCTGGCCGGGTGGCGCGGCTTGCCGGTGACGCCCAGCTACAGCGCGAGCAAAGCTGCGATCCGCGTGTATGGCGAAGCCATTCGCGACTGGCTGGCTCCGGAGGGCGTGAGAATCAATGTGATAGTGCCCGGTTATGTCGAGTCGAAAATGTGTTTTGAAATGCCCGGGCCCAAGCCATTTCTATGGAGCGCTGAAAAAGCGGCCAATCGTATCAAGCGCGGTCTGGCGGCAAATCAGGCGCGTATCAGCTTCCCCTTTCCGCTGAACCTTGGCACCTGGCTGCTGGGGGTGATTCCACAGCGCCTTTCTTCGTTTATCTTGCGCGGTCTGAATTACAGTGAGTGAGTTTTCCATCCTGCACATCAGTATTGTCGGCCTGCTGCTGACCATTGCTCTCGAACGCCTGCTGATTCCGCGACCCGCCCTGCGCCGCCCCTTGAGTTGCTGGTTGCTGCACACCGGTGTCTGGTGCGTAAGCCTGGCGGTGCTATACGCTTTGACCGCGCGCCCGTTGTTCAGCGCAATCAATGTGGTACTGGGATGGTTGTTGATCGTGATGGTCAGCAACGCCAAGTACCACTCGCTGCGCGAGCCATTCGTGTGTGCCGATTTCGAATACTTCAGCGACGCCGTACGCTTCCCGCGCCTGTACCTGCCATTTTTCGGCATCGGTAAAGCCGCGCTGCTGGCAACCGGTTTTATCGCCTACCTCTGGGCAGGGCTGACCTTCGAGCCGCAAGTGGCCGGGGGCCGGCTGGATGCGCTATGGCTGGGGCTGGGCGGATTGATCCTGCTGAAACTGGGCCATCGCTCCAGCGTACCGAGCTTTGATGCCAACGCCGATATTCAGCGCTGGGGGCTGGTGGCCTGCCTGTGGCGCTATTTTTGGGCCGCCCGTAAACCGGTTGATCCGGCAGCGCTGGCCTCACCGTTCAATCAGGGCAATATCGCAGCGCCTGCCACGCCATTACCCGACCTGGTATCGGTGCAGAGCGAGTCTTTTTTTGATGTGCGTGAACTGTGGTCCGGCGTCAAGCCTCAGGTATTGACCGAGTACGATCGCCTCACGCAAGAAGCTCTGGCGCGGGGCAAGCTGCAGGTTGCCGCGTGGGGGGCCAATACCGTACGCACCGAGTTCGCTTACCTCACGGGTATACCCGGCGAACGCCTGGGGGTTCACCGCTTTAATCCGTACCGTGTGCTGGCGCGCAAGGGCTTGCCGAGTCTGGCCAGCCACCTCAAGACACAGGGCTATCGCACGGTGTGCATTCACCCGTTCCATGGCAGTTTTTATGGACGCAACAAGGTGTTGCCCGCGCTGGGTTTCGACGAATTCATCGACATACAAAGCTTTGATGAGTCACAGAAAGCCGGGCCGTTTATTGGCGATTGCGCCGTGGCGGACAAGATCCGCGAACTGCTGCAAGACCCGACCCGCACACAACCCCTGTTCATCCACGCCGTGACCATGGAAAACCATGGGCCGCTGCACCTTGAACAGGTTGAAGCGGCGCAGTTGCCGACCTGGTTTGACCAGCCACTGCTGCAAGGCATGGACGATCTCGCCCCCTACTTGCGCCATATCGCCAATGCCGACCTGATGCTCGGCAAGCTGCGCACGACCCTCCTGGAACAACCCAACGAAGCCCTGCTGTGTTTCTTTGGCGATCATGTGCCGATCCTCCCCGATGTCTATCAAGCCATTGGCGAACCCGTGGGCGACACCGACTACCTGATATGGTCCAACCGCCGCCCGCTCAACGTCACCCCAAGCCCGCTGCAGGTCGACAGGCTGGCCTGTCATTTACTGGCCTGCGCTGCTCAAACACCCTCCACCCGCGGAGCCGCGTGAGGCATGGTCCCCATCGTGCAGGGTTCGAGCCTGACGCCGGACCTGCTCACCGATCCCGGGCTGTCACGCCTGGTGACAGAAGGCCGGGGCTCGCTGGCCTTCATCATCGGTAATGCCGCTTGCCGCCAACGCCTGCTTGGCGCCAGCATTCATTGGGACCGCATACTGCTGGCCTTTGAAGATGGACAAGCGGTGGGCTATGCAGCACTCAAGTATCAGATGCGCGGGCCGTTTGCGTTGCGCGTCAAACCTTTTGTTCGCGAATTTGGCTGGCTCAGCGGCACACTGCGGTTCGCCGCGTTCTGCCTGAGCGAGTGCCGAGAATGGCGCTACCCGTTCCTGCTGTATGGCTTGCGGGTCAGCAGGTCGGCACGCAATCACGGCATCGCCAGCGCGCTGCTGCAGGCGTGCAGCAAACATGCCGCGACCCAAGGATTCAGGGCTGTTTATCTGGAAGTACCGCTGGCCAATGACCGCGCTCGCCACCTGTACCTGCAAAACGGCTTTAGCCTGCTGCCCAAGCGCTGGGTACCATGGCCGCCCGTG
The DNA here is from genome assembly GCF_009910445.1 of Pseudomonas sp. 9.1(2019). Taxonomy (NCBI): domain Bacteria; kingdom Pseudomonadati; phylum Pseudomonadota; class Gammaproteobacteria; order Pseudomonadales; family Pseudomonadaceae; genus Pseudomonas; species Pseudomonas sp. 9.1(2019). Next base: position 583,574 of record NZ_VBWF01000010.1, read on the forward strand.
CGCACCATGCGCCGTTATGTGGAGACTCAGCCGTGAACGGTCTGGACACCCCCTTCATGCCTTTGCAACCGTTGGTTGAAGGGCCCGGCTGGATCGGCATCATGTCGCAATGGGTGGCGTGGAAGGTCCTGCATTTACCGCAATTTCTCGGCCCGGAAGGGGAGCCTTTCTGGCTCTGGCAGCGCGGGCAACGTGCGCCCAAAGGCCTGAAAGCTATCGCCGGCATCGGCTATAAACAATCATCGGCTCATGCGCGGGTGCTGTGCCAGCGCTGGGGCCTGACCTACATCGCACTGGAAGACGGCTTTCTGCGCTCTTCGTCACTGGGTATCGAAGGCGACACACCGATGTCGATGGTGGTCGACCCGATGGGCATCCACTACCTGGCAGATCGCCCTTCCCTGCTGGAAAACATTCTTCAGTCCCCCGACAGCCTTCGCCCTGACGAACTGCAAAGCGCCCGCCAGTTGATCGAATTGATGCGCCGTACCGGCATCGGCAAATACAACAACGCACCCGACCTCGACCCCGCCGATCCGCTGGGTCGCGAGCGGCCATTGATATTGGTCGTGGATCAAACCGCCGGGGATTACTCGATCCCGGGCGGCGGTCTGTGCGAAGCCGATTATGTACGCATGCTTGACGTGGCCATTAGCGAAAACCCGGACGCCGAAGTCCGCGTACGCATTCACCCGGACTGTATTGGCGGGCAAAAGCCCAGTTGCCTGCTCGCCGCAGCAACCGCAAGGGGCGTAGCGCTGGAGAGTCGGCCCGTGTCCTGGGCTTCGTTGGCACGGCGTGCGCGCCGGGTGTACATCGGCACCAGCCAGGCCGGGCTTGAAGCCTTGATTCAAGGCGTACCCGTGACCTGCTTCGGCCTGCCTTTTTATGCAGGCTGGGGCCTGACGGACGACCGCATGCCAATCCCGCGGCGTCGGGCCCGACCAGATCTGGTGCAACTGGTGGCAGCCGCTTACATACGCTACAGCCGCTATGTCGATCCACTCACCAGCCTGCCGACCGATGCACTGACCATTGCCCGTCAGCTGGCGCGGCAAAAAGCACAGGATGCCGAGTTTGCCGGGAACATCACGGTGCTCGGGATCAAACGGCATAAACAGCACAACCTGCGGCGTTTTTTCAGTAGCCGCTGGGGTCAGTTGAAGTTCAGCGCAGACAGCCCGATGCTGCTGGCAGAAGTGGCCGCCCAGAGCGGCACCTTGCTGGTATGGGCGGCCCGCGAACCGGCCAGCCTCAAGGCCCGGGCGCAGGCCTCGAACGTACCGGTGTTGCGCATCGAAGATGGTTTTCTGCGTTCCAACGGGTTGGGCTCGCTCAACGCCCCGGCGCTGTCACTGGTACTCGACCGCAGCGGCATTCACTACGATGCCAGCGCGCCTTCCGACCTCGAAACCCTGCTCGAACAGGGTGCTTTTGACCCCGCTACGCTGGCTGAAGCCGCCCGTTTGCGCGAACGGATCGTGGCGCTGGGCGTCAGCAAGTTCAACCTTAAAAGCAACGCCGATCACCTGGTACGGGCACGTCCGGGCCAGCGCCGGATTCTGGTACCCGGCCAAGTGCAGGACGATGCCTCATTGCGCTGCAGTGTCACCCACCTGCACGACAACCTGGCGCTGCTCAGGCATGTGCGCAGCAACGCTCCGGATGCCTGGATCGTGTACAAGCCGCACCCGGATGTCGAAGCGGGCAAGCGTCAGGGCAGCCTGAGCGAAATGCTCTTGCACGAACTGGCGGATCAGGTGTTGCCCGGTGCCGACATCACTCAGCTTTATGCCCAGGTCGATGAAGTGCATACGATCAGTTCCACGGCCGGCTTCGAAGCCTTGCTGCGGCATTTGACCGTAGTGACCTACGGCACCCCGTTTTATGCCGGTTGGGGGCTGACCCAGGACTCGCAGCCCTTGACCCGCCGAACCCGGCGCCTGAGCCTGGATGAGTTGGTCGCCGGCGTCCTGTTGCGCTATGCGCGCTACGCCGACCCGCACACAGCTTTGCCCTGCGATGCGTGGCATGCCCTGGCATGCCTGTCGAACCCTTCCCCGCCACGCCTGAGACTTCAGCCGCGTGTTCGGGCACTGCTCAATTACACCCGGACCATGCTCGGATTCCCCCGTGCAGCGGTTCCGCTAAAGGATTAGTCCATGCCTGCTTCATTAAAGGATCTGGGCCGTTATGCAGCGCTGCCATGGCATTGCCTGCAACTGCTGACCCACGCTAAATCGTTCGAAAACAACCCGGTGTTGGGCAGCCCCCGACTCAATGCCATGGGCTTGCACGTGCAACGTCGCCAGATTGCCATGGCCATGGCGGCCATGCGCCGCCGGGCACTGGCATCGCGAATGAACCCGGCCGAACAGGCAAGCTTCGAGGAGCAGGGATTCTTCGTGCGCGAGAACGCCCTGCCCGCCGAGCAATTTTCGGCCTTGCGGGCCGAACTGGGTGACTTGCGCAGCACCGGCTGGGAAATGCGTCAGGGCAAGGCGGTGACCCGCCGAGTAAGCCTGGACCAGGACGTGCTGGCACAAAACCCGGCCACCGCAGCCTTTATCGCTGACCGCAGCGTGCGTGATCTGATTTCCTATGCTTCATCCAACACCGGCGGCATCACCTATCAACTGCAGTCGATCGTGATCGATGCGGTGAATCCCGAGGAAGACCCGCAAACCCGCCTGCACACCGACACTTTCCATCCGACCGCCAAGGCGTGGTTGTTTCTGGATGACGTGGCCGACGATCAGGGGCCGTTCAGCTATGTGCCGGGGTCCCATCGCCTGACGCCCGAGCGATTGGCCTGGGAGTATCGTCAGAGCCTGGGCGCAGCCTGTTCACCCGAGCAAATGCACCGCGAGGGCTCGTTCCGGATTTATGAGAATGAATTGGCCGGGCTGGGTTTGCCGCCACCGCGGCGTTTCGCGGTACCCGCCAATACTCTGGTAGTGGCTGACACATCGGGTTTCCACGCCCGCTGCCCGAGTCTGCGCCCGAGCCACCGAGTGGAAATCTACGCAAGCCTGCGCCGCAACCCCTTTATCCCGTGGCGCGGCGCCCACCTGTTCGCCCTGCCATGGATTGCCAACCACCACATGCGCTGGGACATTCGTCTCAAACGCATGATGGGGTTTGATAAACGCAGCCATTGGCGGTTCATCGAACAGCTCAATGCCTATGAGAAGCCCTTTATCTAGCCTTTGTGGCGCCGCCTGAACCACCAGCCAGGCGGCTTGCTGCACAGCGTTTCAATGTGCTGCAAGCCGGCAGCTCAATCCAGCCGTGCCAGCTCTTCTGCCACGATGGCCACGGTACGGCTGATCTGCTCTTGCGTGTGCTCACAAGACACAAAGAAGCGCACCCGCGCGGTTTTCTCCGGCACCGCCGGATAGAGGATCGGCTGAGCGTTGATGCCCCGTTCAAACAGGGCGCTGGACAGTTGCCCCGCCTTGAGCGAGCTGCCGGTAATCACCGGTATCACGGCCAGCCCGGTGCTGGTTGCCGTGTCCAGCCCGGCCTCCCTGGCCAGTCGCAAAAACTGCTCGCCACGGGCCTGAACGGCCTGTACTCGCTCATGGTCGTTGATCAGGCAGCGCAGCGCCGCCAGGGCCGACGCAGTGACGGACGGAGGCAGGCCCACACTGTAGAGAAAACCGGGCGCCAGAAACTTCAAATGCTCCACCAGCGCCGTATTACCCGCAATGTAGCCACCGCAGCTGGCGAGGGTCTTGCTCAGGGTTCCCATCCAGATGTCTACATCATCTCCGGCCAGGCCGAAGTGTTCACGTATGCCCCTGCCTGTCGCGCCCATGACACCCAACGAATGAGCCTCATCGACCATCAGGAAGATTTTGTGCTTGCGTTTGAGCTCGACAAATCGCGGCAAGTCCGGATAGTCGCCGTCCATGCTGTAAATGCCTTCGACCACCACCAGCACCCGTTCAAAATGCTGACGTTGTTCACCCAGAATGCGGTCCAGCGCTTGCCAGTCGTTGTGAGCAAAGCTGAGGCGGCGGGCGCCCGAAAGCTGAATGCCCTGCAACACGCTGTTATGCACCAACTCATCATGCAGCACTAAATCTCGCGGACCGAACAGATAGCCGATGGTGGTGACGTTAGTGGCATGACCGCTGACAAACACAACAGCGTCATCAACTTCGTAAAAGCTGGCCAGCTCACGCTCCAGCTCGCGGTGCAACGGTCGATCACCGGACACCACGCGGCTGGCCGACACCGAAGTGCCGTAACGATCTATAGCGTCCTTAGCCGCCTGAACCACCACCGGATGCCCGGAGTAGCCCAGGTAGTTGTAACTGGCGAAGTTCACATAATCCTGGCCACCAATACAGGTTTGGGCACCTGCCAGCCCGTCATGCAGACGGAAAAACGGGTTTCCCAAGCCCATGCGTGCTGCACTTTGTTGCAGGAACTGCATCTGCTGATAGCCGGGATACAGATCGAAACGGTAAAACGCCTCGGGAACTTTCAGTGCCGCCTGCTGCGCTTGCTCAAGGGTCGCGCCATTACTGTCTCCTGCGCCGTTGCGACGGCGCTCCAGTGCTTGCTGGATCAAACGCTGCTTGATACCCCCACTCAGACCCCCGGGTGTTTTTGCACTTATCTCACTCAAGCAGGTATCACTCACTGAATCAATCGGTTAGGTGTTGCAACACTTTCGGCCACTGCGGCCACTTGTTCGTGGGTCATGTGCGTGCCGTGACTGGCCAGCACACTTTCGGCCATGGCAGCAGGTGCCGACGACTCGTTGGCCGGGGCCTCACCGCGCAGCAGGCTCAAAATACGCACGCTGAGCTTGTCTATGCTGGAGCTTTCGCTGAGCTCCATGACCGGCAGACGAACGCCAAAGCGCTCTTCCAGGGCCACGATCAGTTCGACACTCATCAATGAGTCCAGCCCCAGTTCCTGCAACGGCCGCTGTGTGTCCAGGCGCGCTGCGGGCAGGCGCAGAATTTCACAGACTTCGTGTTTGAGCAGTTCAGCAAAGCGCTCCAGCAGTTGGGCATCGTCCAGCTCCACAAGCATGCGCTGTATGTCTTCGGCGTCGTTATCGTCTTCCTGATCACCGCCGTGGGCGCGCACCAGTTCCAGGAAGCGCGGGGACGCAGCGCTCGGCAGGAAACGCGACAAGGCTTTCCATTCCAGCTCCAGCACGCCAGTGCCGTCATCGCCGTTGAGCAACATCTGCTCCAGGTGCGACAACGCGACTTCGGCCCGCAGTGCAGCGCCGCCCATACGGCTTTGCAGCGCATCCTTGATCTGTTCGTTGCGGGCCAGAAAGCCGACATCGTCAATCGCGCCCCACAGCACGGCGGTGGCCGCCAGCCCTTGAGCACGGCGATAGCGGGCCAGCGCTTCAAGCCAATGGTTGGCCGCCACATAGTTGGCCTGTCCAGGGTTACCGAACAGAGTGGTGGCCGAGGAGAACATCACAAAGAAGTCCAGCTCCAGCTCACGGGTGAGTTGGTGCAGGTATTGCGCGCCCTTGGCCTTGGGTTCCAGCACGCGTTGCAATTGCTCGGCGTCGAGATTACGGATCAGGCTGTCATCGATGACGGTGGCCGCGTGCACCAGGCCCCGTAACGGATACGCACTGGTTGCGATGCGTTCAAAGACACTGCGCAGCTGAGCTTCATCGGTGATGTCGCACGCCACCGCCTGCACATCGATGCCTTGCGCATGCCACAGGGCCAGACTTGGCTGGACCTCGAGACTGGCCGCACCACGGCGGCCCAGCAACACCAGATGCCGCGCCCCCTTGTCCACCAGCCACTGTGCGGTACGCAGACCAAAGCCACCGACCCCGCCCGTGATCAGGTAAGTCGCTTCGCCACTGAGTTGCAGCCCCTTTGCAGGCTGGGCACGGGTTTCCACCAAGTGCTCGATGGGGTTGCCATAGGTCACGACGATCTTGCCGATCTGACGGGCCTGCTGCATGTAGCGGAATGCTTCGACCACTTGATTGGCGTCGAACTCGCGGTACGGCAGCGGGTGCAGGATGCCTTGCTCGAACAACTGCATCATGTTCCCGAACAGGCGTCGGGTCAGGTCCGGACGCTCGCTCATCAGTTGGTCAGCGTCGATGCCGAAGTAGCTGATGTTGTTGCGGAACGGGCGCAAGCCGATACGGGTGTTCTGGTAGAAGTCGCGCTTGCCCAATTCCAGGAAGCGGCCGAACGGTTTAAGGATTCGCAGGTTACGGTTGATCGCCTCACCTGCCAACGAATTGAGCACGACGTCGACACCACGTCCGCCCGTCACTGCCAGCACCTCATCGGCATATGCCAGCGAACGGGAATCGAAAATGTGCTCGACGCCCAGCAAGCGCAGGAAGTCGCGCTTTTCGTCACTGCCGGCGGTAGCATAAATCTCGGCACCGCACCATTTGGCGATTTGAATCGCGGCAATACCGACACCACCCGCAGCACCGTGGATGAGGATTTTTTCACCCGGTTCCAGACGTGCCAAGTAATGCAAGGCGTAGTACACGGTGAAGAACGTACTCGGAATAGTCGCAGCCGCTTCGAACGACATGCCAGCCGGGATTTTCGCCACCGCGTTGGCGTTGGTCACCAGACGGTTAGCAAAACTGCATGGACCAAAGCCTACGACCCGGTCGCCCGGAGCAAAATCGCCCAGGACTTCAGCACCCTTGCCTTGCACCACACCGGAAAACTCAAAGCCCAGGGTCGGGCCGGAGAAACCATTTTCAATGGCTTCATCGGACAACAGCCCCAATGCAAACATTACGTCACGGAAGTTCAGGCCGGTGGCGCGCACGGCGATATCCAGCTCGTCCACGGCCGGCACAGCTGGATCGCGTACTTCCCAACGCAGGTTGCGCAACTGACCCGGCAGGTCAAAGCCCAGGCTGATTCGAGTGTCCTTGCCGTCTACTGCCTGGGCCTTTTGCGTCAGAACCCGCAGACGCGGCACATAACGTTGACCGTCAGCCGTGATTGCCATCTCGGTTTCGCCATCGGCATGCAACAGCGCAGGGATCACGCTGAGCAAAGGCGCGTTGAGTGCCAGGTCCAGCAGGCGGATGCGGCAGCTTGCAGACTCATTGGCCAAGGTCCGGCCAAAGCCCCAGAAGGCCGCATCGGCAATGGCGTTCACATCCGATGCGGGTTCGGCACCGTACCAATGACCGGCCGCACCACGGCTGAGCAGCCAGCAAGTCGGGGCCATTGCCAACGACTCGCAAGCCTGAACCAGCGCGGCCGCCTGCATGCAGCGGGCACCTTGTGCGTCCAGACCCTGTGCCGCGTCAAGCCCGGCCAAGTGCACAACATGTTCAGGGGCCTGAGCCAGCGCAAGCAATTGCTGCGCCACGGCCCGGGCATCGCCCGGCACCAGCAGGTTCACCACCTGGCCTTGCTCACGCAAGGCCGCCAGCAGTTGTTCAACGCCCCCATGCTGCTGTTCCGCAAGCAGCGCCCAATGCTGCACAGCCACTTCAGGTACAACCTTGCCCGTGGCTTCGCCTTTGCCGGCGAGCAACAGATAGCTGCCGCAGGCATTGCCCGGCAACGCCTCAAGGGTGTGGCTCAGGGTCAGGCCGTGACGTTGCAGTTCAACTTGCCAGAATGACGGACGCTGCTGTCGCGACAACGCCTGCTCAGGACCTTCCAGCCACCAGTCACTGCGGGCACCGAACACAAAGTCAGCACAGCGCGTCGGGTGCTGCGCCAGCACCACCACTTCGCCATGGGGGTTGAGATGGCTTGCAGCCTGGCGCAGCGCCTCGCCCACGGCATCCAGTGGCGCCAGATCGCTGGGCACCAGCACCCAGTCAAAGTTGCTGGCATCACTGAGTTGAGCAAAGTCAATCAGGTTCAGCGCCGGGCAATCTGCCCGCAGCATCTGCGCCAACTCAGGCTCTTGCACGCAGTAGCTATAGTCGACGCGATCAAAATCGATCCCGGCGTACAGTGACTCGGCAAACGACGGCCCGCCCAGGCCCAGCTCCAGCACCCGCAGACGCTGCCCGTCAGGCAACGCTGCCAGGCGCTGCGCGAGGGTATCGCGCACACCGGCCAACAAACGTTGTTGGCCAGCCGAACCCAGTACCTGTCGCAGCAGCATGGCACCACTGGTTTCGCGGGGCAGCAACTGCTCAAGGGTCTGTTGCCCGTCAAGCAATGCCCGCAAATGGCGACCGATGCGGCCCACCGAATGAATCAGTTGAAAATGCTCCGGATAGCTCTGGAACAGTTCTTGCCAAATAGCCTGGCTGGCAGGACGCTCACCGCTGTCGACGATGCTCACACCGCCGCCGGCATCGCGGCTCAGGCTGCCGTCTTCCAGGCCCTGACGCAGCAAGGTGCTCAGATAGTGGCTGGAAACACCATCCTGTTGCGACCACAGGCTAATTTGCTCAGCGCTGAGTTGACCACCCGCCTGCTCGATCAGGTCCTGCACGAAACTGGCGCACAATACATCCAGCAATGGCTCGACTTCGTTCAGGTAGCGCAGCTGCGCTGGCTCATCACCCAGGGTCTGAAAATGCGTCAGTAACGGCGAGCTGTCGATGGCAACCCGCTGCACCGGCGTGACCTGGCCAGGAGCAGCCATGCCCACGTGGGCCATGTGCTTGATATCACCGTTGCGGTCACGCTGCAGACGCACACCGCGAAAGCGCGCGTCCTTTATCGACAACACGGCAGCGCCAGTGGCGTCGAACAGGGTGAAATCCACCAGTAACGAATGCTCAGTGCGTTTGAGCTGGCGCACCTCGGCCAGGCACGGCACGCCGCCCGCCTTGCTGTAGGCAATACGCCCCAGCTTCACTGGAATAAACGCCAACCCCTTGTTCGTGCCGGGCTGGCCCACCAGCAATTCGGTAATCAGCTGGAACGCGCCATCCAGCAATGCCGGGTGCACGTACAGGTCGTCCATTTCAGGACGGATAACCTCAGGCACGCTCAATTGCGCGAGGATGCGGGCCGGCTCGACCCACACTGCCGCGACGGTTTGATAAGCCGGGCCGTAGTTCAGGCCCACGGCACAGGTCAGCGCCAAATGCTGTGAACCGGTAAAGTCCGCCGGGCGTGACGGCAAGGCCGGTGCACGCCCGTCCAGCATCACGCCTCGGGCCTCACCGGGAAGACGCGCCACCACGTGCTGTACCCATTCTTCGTGCTGGGCATGGCCGCGGGAAGCAATGTGCAAGGTGCCATCAGCCGGTTCGATATTGATGCGGATTTTTTTGCTGGCGTCATGACTGAGTAGCAGCGGGTTGTGAATTTCCAGCTCTTCGATGTCGACGAACTCGCCCGGCTGGTGCTGCAAGGCCGCCGCCAGCGCCAACTCGCTAAAGCCTGCACCAGGAAACAATACCGCTTCACCGACCTTGTGATCGCCCAGGCTAGGGAACAACTGGGTATCGAGGCGGTTTTCCCACGTCAGCGCACGATCAGGCAGCAAGTGACCCAACAAAGGGTGCACACGCTTGCGTTGCAGTACCCCGAGCGACTCGGCGCTGACCGGCAGGTAGAAGTGTTCGCGCTGCCAGCTGTAGTTCGGCAGATTCACGTGGCGCCCGGTCACCGGGAAATGCGTTTGCCACTGCGGTTGCGCACCGGCAATCAGCAGTTTGGCAACGCTGCGTTCCAGCAGGAAAACGCTGTGATCCTTGCGCAACAATGTGCCAATCACCTGGCCTGAGCGCTCGGCGCCCGTCAGTGCATCAGCCACATAGGAGCGCAAAATCGGGTGCGGGCCCACCTCGACAAACAGGTTGAAGCCCTGCGCCACCAGTGCATCCATCGCGCCCTGGAACAACACCGGCATACGAATGTTCTGCCACCAGTAGTGGCTGTCCAGACTCTTACCGTCCAGCTCGCCGCCAATCACGGTGGAATAGAATGGAAGAGTGGTACTGCGCGGGCGAATGTGCGCCAGATCAGCAATCACTTGCTGCTCTATAGGGTTCATGCTCGGGGAGTGGAACGCGTAATCCAGATCCAGCAGGCGGATAAACACCTGGCGCTCGCTCAGCACTTGCTCAAGCTGAGTCAAGGCTTCCAGCGGACCTGCCACCGTGGCGCCACGGCTGCTGTTTTCGCCCGCGATCACCAGTTGCTGGTCCAGCCCAAGTTCCACCAGCACTGCCGCAGTTGCTTCGGCGCACAGGCCGACAGCGGCCATACGGCCAGTACCACGGGTCAGCCCTTGCAAACGACTGCGATGGAAAATGACTTGAGTCGCGTCTTCCAGGCTCAGGGCACCACTGGCCCATGCGGCCGCTACTTCACCGACGCTGTGACCGATCACGGCGCACGGATGAAAACCTTGCGCCGCCAGCACGCGGGTGACTGCCACTTGCAAGGCAAACAGCGCAGGCTGAGCGATCTCGGTACGCACATAACGGTCGTCGCCGTTTTCACCCAGCAGCTCGGCCCGCAGCGAATAACCGGCCAATGGCTGGAACAGTGCATCGACTTCGGCCACGGCCTGTTCAAACACAGGGTCGCCGAGCATCCCCCGGCCCATGCCTTGCCATTGCGAACCGTTACCCGAATAGATAAAGACCGGGCCCTCGGCGTTGTCCAGGGCCTGACCTGCCTCGACCACTGAGCTCAATTCGCTCAGGCTCGGATCCTGGGCGTAGTCGGCCAGAGCTTGCGCAGCCTGGGCACAATCGGAGCCAATCAACAGCAGGCGATGGGTGTGAGCATCACGGCGAAACAGGGTTTGATAGGCGACGTCGTAAAAATCGGCCTCAGGCCTGGACGCCAGATAATCAGCGTAATCCTGAGCCGTAGCACGCAAGCCTTCGGCGTCTTTGGCGCTCAGCATCAACGGCAGGCGGCGCACTGGCGTTGACTCGCGGGAGGCTGCGACAGGCTCGGCACTTTGCAAAATAACGTGAGCGTTGGCGCCGCCAAATCCGAAAGAGTTGATACCGACAGTCAGTTGCCCTGCAGCCTTGAGTGGCTGATTGGCGGTGACTACCTGCAGGTTCAGGTCGGCAAACGGAATCGTCGGGTTGAGTGCGTCGCCGCCGATGGTCGCGGGCACCATCCGCTCATTCAGGCAGTTGAGGGCCTTCATCAATCCCGCCACACCCGATGCTGCCTCGAGGTGCCCAAGATTGCTTTTAACAGACCCTATCGGCAGCGGGTTACCGGCGCCACGGGCCTGGCCCAGTGACTCGCCGATGGCCCGACTCTCAATGGGGTCACCGACTGCGGTTCCCGTGCCATGGGCTTCAAGGTAATCCAGCTGCGAAGGGTCGATGCCGGCCTTGGCGTAAACGCCTTTAAGCAACGCCGCCTGAGCATCGGCGCTGGGCAGCGTCAGACTAGACTTGCGGCCATCGGTATTCACAGCGCTGGCCGCAACCACGGCCAGAATCGGGTTGCCATCAGCCAGGGCCTGCTCATAGTCCTTGAGCAAGAACAGTCCACCGCCCTCCGAACGCGCATAACCATCACCGTTCTGATCGAACGACTGGCAACGCCCCGTACGCGACAGCATTGAGGCCTTGGCAAAAATCATGAAGCCGAACGGGTGCATGTGCAGGCTGATACCGCCGGTCACGGCCTGGTCGATATCACCACTGAGAATTGCCTGACACGCCTGGTGGAAGGCAACCAGTGAAGAAGAACATGCGGTGTCGATGGCCATGCTCGGGCCACGCAGGTCATAAAAGAAGGACAGACGATTGGCGGCAATACTCATGGTATTACCAGTGGCCGTTGCCGCGTCGATGGACGCCATGTCATCGACCACACGGTAAGCCTGCTCGACGCTGGCAATACCCAGGTAAACGCCACAATTGCTGCCCCGCAGGCTAGACGGTTTAACCCCTGCGTTTTCGAAGGTTTCCCAGCACATTTCGAGCAACATTCGCTGTTGCGGATCCATCATCATGGCTTCGCGTGGCGAAATGCTGAAAAAGCCCGCATCAAAAGCAGTGATATCGCCCAGAGAGCCCGAGGCGAAGGTATACGTGGAGGCCGGACTGGCTTTGTCAGGATGTAAAAACTCGGCATGTTCCCAGCGGGAAGCATCGACCTGGGTCACCAGATCGCGCCCCTCTATCAGGTTCTGCCAGAAACTGCTGGCCGTGGAACCGGGGAAACGGAAAGAATTACCAACAATTGCTACCTGCCTACGTTTTGTCAAAACCATTCCTTAAAAATACTCATGACCACCATCCCATCCTATCGATGGCTGCATGCCGAGCATGTTATTGCCGGCAAGTTGTGGAGCGTCGCCTGGAGGTTGTCGATATATTCGCGACTGACTTGCTGCACACACGGGACGAATAAAATCTATTGTCGTACTACTTCTAGGATTATTCCTAGATACATTTTGAATAATACTCGATCCGTGGCATCAGGGAAAACGTCTTGAGCACTGCGCGATGACTTCCCGCCCAGTGACACGCAGCAGGCAGACGAAAGCCCCGGCAGCACTGGACAAGCTGGTGAAGCGTCGAACTCCCTGACTTTCCCGCGCCCATAAAAAACCCCGCAGACTTGAATCTGCAGGGTTTTGAAGGTGCAGGTCGAAGCCGCAATCGAACCGGCACCGGCGATTTTCGATCCACAGATATTATCTTGAAAATCAGCCAGTTATTGAATAAATCCAGTCCATGAATGAGCAGATTTGCGAGCCGCTACGTCAGGCTGATCGCTGCGGCCAGTCCAGAGGCAGGTGTTTGTGGCCAGTCGGGGGGGCTTTTGATTGCCGGGGAGATTCACATGCCGGCCATGGCACTGCTGCCATCATTTTGCTCGAGTTTTTCACCGGGCTTGATTTCAGTAAACATGCCAACTCCTTTGAACACCGGTAAGTAAGTCACTTTAAAAAGTAGCATATAGCCATACTGCAAACTTATTTAGCTCAAGACGTTTTGACTTGCCTGCCATTGCAACGAATGACAGGGATCAGGCATCTCCCGCCTCAACAATGGGGCGTTTTTTCGTAAGCTCGGGTTGTGATGAGTTCAGTGATCACCACAACCACTCAACTTGATCATCCGGGCGCATGGTGCCTCCAACTATTATTCAATACTGGTTTTCCAGTATGACCGCCCTCCCATTCACATCACCAAGGACGACCCATGCCCGCGATTATCCGCCTTGCTGTACCGGAAGATGCACAATGCCTGCCCGCCATTGAAATCTGCGCAGCTCAAGCATTTCGCATGATTGACGAGTTGAGCTGGCTGGCCGATTCGCCCCCGATGTCCATCGAGCGCCATAACCAACTCATAGCGCTATCGACATGCTGGGTTGCACTTGATGCAGAAAGTCGACCGCAAGGATTTCTCAGTGCTGAGCGCTACGGCAATGATCTTCACATCCATGAATTATCAGTGATGCAATCGATGCAAGGACAAGGCACAGGGCGGCATCTGATTGAGGCCGCGAAGGATTATGCACGGTCAAGCCGACTGGGTTTCGTGACGCTCACGACGTTCACAAACGTGCCATGGAATGCACCATTTTACGCCCGCACAGGCTTTCGGACTAAAGCTGCCACAGATCTGGACCCGAGGCTGGCGGCGATATTGCGCGAGGAGTACAGGTACGGATTCGCCCCGCACAGCCGCTGTGCCATGGTCTGGCCAGTGACTTGAATACAACCCTTTGAGGCTTCCTGGAGGCGCGGGCAATGTGAACGGCACAGTTTATTACTGGTAAATCAGCAAGTTATTGCCAATCAAATGCCGCAAAAGCTTTAGCTTGATGCGCCTGAACCCCGAGCCTGTAATGCAGTGATACGGCGATTATGAAGTTTGCGCCCAAAGAACTTGGACAACATCATGCTCCTACCGCAAATCTTGTAACAGTTGCCCAACAACGAGGGCTTCGACAGCGCCTTCACTGGTGCCAGTGCAAAAAACAGCGCAACAAGCCGATGAATCACCTTTGCAGGTACGATACACAGCAATGACGCTACCAGGGCCGCAACCTGTATGCCCGCTGAGGTTAAAGCCCCCTTCGATCGAACCCAGCATCAACCCCAGGCCGTATCCCGGCGTCATCCATGGACGTCCCGGAATCGGGCCACCCAATGCTTTTGCTATCTGCATGTCCTGGAGCAAGCCCGAAGGGAGCAAATGCCCCGCGAGAAGCCGGTCGAGGAATAGTGCTGCTTGCGAAACAGGGCCGATCAGCAAGCCATGATAAACCCAGCCGGGGTCATAACTTGATGTGCTCCCAAGACAGGAATCGGGTAAATCTGCCCGGGTTCTAGCGAAGCGAACGTTCGAGAGGCCCAGCGGCTTCAGTGTGTATCGACTCACTGCCTCTTCGAGCGACAGATCAGTCACCTGTTCAATAAGCCTGCCGATGAGCAGGTAGCCAACATTCGAGTAACGCCAACCGGCTCCGGGACTATATCGAAGCCGGGCACCATCAAGGCGCTGCATCATCTCGTCGACTGTCCAGGCGGCCTCACCGTTGGCGACGGCGGCGTGATAATCCGCAAGCTCGGCATAATCGGCGAGCCCTGCTTCATGTCGAAGCAGTTGGCGCAACGTGAAAGGCTGATCAAGAATCGAAGCGTCCAGTGCGACCCGGCCATCACGCACCAATGACAGGGCGGTAGCGGCCAGGACGGTCTTCGTAAAGCTCCACCAGGGCACCGCCGGCTCTGATCGACCGGACATTGATTGCTGACCATTTGATACACGTGAGCTCAGCATTGACTTCCCTGAATTGTTGAGCAGATTGACAGCCCGACAAGATATCCCATTCACCTCCACGCGGGAGGGTGAAAAGTCAGGCTCCGGCTTTTGCAATGTTCTGAGTGACTGGATTGTTTGGGCCAACCCGACATGGACATCCATCAGATGATTCAGCGATGACTCCCACGCCCCTCTTGCACCATTTGCCAGCAGACTGAAGACAGTAGACGTCACAGATGCAGAGGCGCCAGCGGCGCGTGCCCCAAGACCAGATCGGCGCCCTTGTCGCCAATCACCACGGTCGTGGCATTGGTATTGCCGCAGATCAGATTGGGCATGACCGACGCATCGATTACCCGTAAACCCTGTACCCCGCGCACACGCAGATCAGGCGTGCAGACGGCCATCGGGTCATCAGCATGCCCCATACGGCAGGTGCCCACAGGGTGATAGGCAGTGGTGAGCAAAGGCTCCATCCAGTCCAGCCATTGTTTGTCGGTCTGCACCTGCGGGCCGGGTCGGACCTCAGTGTCGATCAATCCGGCCAGCGCCGGCTGTTTCGCCATGTCCCGTAACCAGCGCAATGACCAGATCAGCGCACGACGGTCACGCGCGTCGTGCAGATAGTTCATGGTGATCGCCGGGTGTTGATCCATGTCGCGGCTTTTGAGTCGTACATGGCCGCGTGAGAACGGCCGCCCCTGAAAGGGCCCCAGCGTCATGCCCTCGAAACGGTCCGGTTGCGCGGCCTTGTCGCTGTCGCCATCGCTCTGGCCGGTCATCGGCAGGCCGAATACCTGAATATCGTTATACGCCAGATCGGGATCGCTCTTGAGGTAGCAGCCGAATTCCGCGGGCGGGCTCGTCATCGGCCCGGTGCGGCTCGCCAGGTAACGCAGTACCGAGCCCGCCAGGCCCACGCCACGGAACCGGCTGTTCATCCCGCACACGCCCGGTTTTAACCTCCAGCACAACGGCGCACTCACGTGGTCCTGCAGGTTTTCGCCCACCCCGGGCAAGTCCACCACAACCGGGATACCCAGGGCCTGTAACTGCGAAGCCGGCCCGACGCCCGAGACCATCAGCAACTGAGGCGACTGTACGGCCCCGGCGCACAGCAATATTTCGCGCCGGGCCTTGGCGAGGTGGCGGCTGCCATCAGGCAGGCTGTATTCCACGCCGGTTGCGCGGCGCCCTTCAAAAACAATCCGCTGCACCATCGCCCGCATCACCAGCTTGAAATTGGGTCGGCGCAGGGCCGGCTCGATCGCATTGCTGGCAATCGAGGAGCGCCGACCGTCACGGAAATTGACCTGAAAGACTCCCGCCCCCTTGGCCTGACCATCATTGAAATCGTCGACCTGTTCCAGGCCCGCCTGTACGGCGGCGTCAACCATCGCGTGCGTCAACGGGTGCACTGACGGCAGGTCGCTCGCCGAAAGCGGACCGCCCCGGCCATGCCAGGCATTATGAATGCGCTGCTGATCTTCGGTTCGCACAAAGTGCGGCAACAGCTCCGGCCAACTCCAGCCCGTGGCGCCCGCCGCGACCCAATCGGCGTAATCATGCTGGTGCCCGCGGATATAGATCATGCCGTTGATCGAGGACGAGCCGCCGACGAGCTTGCCCCTGGGCATCTTCATGCGTCGGCCGCCGGCATACTTTTCCGGCTCGGTCTTGTGCATCCAGGAAAATCTGGGGCTGTACGTCATTGCCCCCCAACCTGCGGGCATTCGGACTAAAAAATGCTTGTGGCTCCCGCCGGCCTCCAGCACCAGCACCCGGTAGCGGCCGTCTTCGCTGAGACGCGCCGCCAAGGTGCCGCCCGCCGAGCCGGAGCCCACCACGATAAAGTCAAAGGCGTCCTTCAACATTGATCTCCTTGTCATACGTTTAAAAAGCACCCCTGCACTTCGCCGGATCGGCTCCTGCATGAACCCGGAGCCCGGGCCTTTCAATCCTTTCACAACCCCCCCTGTCGGTACTTACCTCTTTCGGACTAACCGGGCTCAAGGGCACAGCGTGGGCCACCTGCCAGCGCATGGTATTTTTCACGGAATATTGCCAACACTCTGCGAAGGCTGAATAAAAGGCTTTACGCAGCTTGCCGCAAGAAACCGCAGCCGGTGTTCGAGGCCCTGGCTTCGCGGTACTCGACATGGTTAGTCCGGCCGGCGAACTGGATCAGGCCACGCTCACGATGCTTCTGACCGGCGCCATCAGTCTGGGGCGTATTGCCCAAGTGCCTTGCCAGGGAGCCGGTGCTGCGTGGTAATGGCATTGCTTATCTCCAGGCAAAAAAAAGCCTGCACTCGGCAGGCTTGATGTTTATAGACAACACTGGGGGGGCAAGATCACATGAGCAAGCACCTACACCCGCACAACGGCCACTAACTGAGCAGTTTGAACGTCAGCGACTTTAGTGGGATGACACCTTTATGCTGTCGCCCGCCATGAGCAATCTTAATGGCATACCTGAATGAACCAGGTTCATGAGTTATGCTATGAACTCGGTAGACCCCCGGCTCAAGCTTGGAGTACTGGTCGTTGAACACTTTTGTCCTGTCTATACGAACGATCTCTACCCGCCTAACGCAATCAAGCGGGCGTCCGGCAATTTCGCTGGCAGAGATAAAAATACTCCCGGAACCACTGGAGTTAGTATTTTCAAATACGGTTCTCTCGCCAAAATCATTGTTATAGCTTTCTCCGCCGCTCAAATTCTTGACAAGCCCCAACCACTTTTGGCCAACCAAATCTGGCGAATAACGGTTTGAACTTTCAATTCCGCCTTTTGCCAAATAATCAAACAGTGAATTATCCTGCGCCAACTTAACGATTTTTGCAGCACACTCCTGCTCGCTATTCACAAGAAAACCGTTTTCACCGTTTTGAATAATTTCTTTAGGCCCATAATTGGCGTCAAACGAAATAACAGGTGTCCCAACAGACATCGACTCTAGCAAACTGAGCCCAAAGCCCTCTGACAACGAACTTGACAGCGACGCACGAGCCCGCCTGAAAACGGTGTCAGGGTTCCGCGTGTACCCCTTCATGAAAACACTACCTGAAAGGCCCAGTTCCAGAATCAACGCTTTTAGTTCACCCTCTAACGAACCGCGCCCCCAAATCTCCAGCACCAGTTCCGGATCACTCTCGACGGCAAGTTTGAAAGACCGGATAACACGACCAATACTCTTTACTGCGTCAAGTCTTGCAACCACCACAAACAGCTTCGGCTTTCTTTTGACAACAAAATCGTCTTTAAATATAGTTGTAGAATTTGGTATTACCGATATTTTCTGACTGTCCCCAAACTGCCGCCCTACGTCTACTTTCTGGCTCTCCGTCAACAGCACCAGGGAGTCACAGACCTTGGCATTATCAATGATCAGCTGACTTCTAGGTTTAACAGAGCTGCCATACACATAAGGATCGGAAAAGTGATTGCCATGCAGCGTCAGGACCTTTGAGGCCTTTTTAGACTTAATATTTGTTACCACATCACTGGCTGTGGAGGCATCTGCAATAACTACTGTATGAGAGCCATTCTCAGAAAGTTCTTCGAGCCAATGTGTACAAGCGTCTTCTCTTGCCTTGAATGTGTATGTCAGGGCAGGCGAAATATTCAATTGAAATGAAACCGAATTTCCGGCCTTGTCCAGAAGTTCACGAGCAAAAATTACCCCTGCACTATTGAAAAACTCAACGGACTGGAGTTCCGTCGCCCCAATGAACCTGGACCGGCGCACTGGAACTGAAAGCGCAGGCGTAACGGAGAGCTTGCTCAGCGGCGGTTTTTTCTTAAGCTTTGCGAGAGACTCAGACAAAGCGCCGTAATAGAAAAACATATTAAATACAAGAACGTCCGGGTCAAGCCTGCCATCTCGTCTCAGCACTTCGACTGAGTTGGCTAACCCCGAATCATAATCAATTGACACAACATATGAATTCAGCCCACTTCTTCCAAGCACCCCAGCTCTATTGAGCGCTGCTCGCGTCACGCCGCCAGCCGTAGCAGACAATCTATTAAGAACCGATATCACTTGAGTGCCAGTAAGATCCGACCCTTTCCTTCCCAGCAATGCACCAAACATCTGCCCGCGCCCCCCCTGATCCATAGGTAATCAATCATTATGCCATCACTCCAGCCTAGGGCACAGCCACCAAAGCTTAATCCCCTCGCCAGGAGTTGATGAGGTTGTCTGCGACTACCCAAAAAATGTCGCCAAAAATAATTTTGAGCAACAACTAATATGGGCAGTCAACCCTGAGACCACTCACTCAACTGCCCCCCATTACCACCACGTGCTTGATGCTCATCTATGCGACCCAAGACCAGTCGACCAACGAAGCTGTGGATTTCAAGAAGATCCTTAACGGCAATTCAAGGCAAGAGTCAGGTCATTTTCCGCTGGCGCCCCCAGATGACCGCCACCTCTTGCGGGGCCTACGCACTACTAATTCCTCTATTCCTGCAAATTTTGGCCTACACCCCGCTCTGCGACTCAAGCTCAATGAAAACGGGCTGGGGGACATGCTGCGGGGCGGCGCCAAAGATAGGCCGGCGAAGGGTAAGTATCAGGATAAAAGCTTGAATTCGACAGAATATCTTGGAACAACACCCTTATATACATTAGCCCCCTGAGCAAACTTCAGCAGTACACGCCCATCGTCTTCAAATTGAAGATGATGAATATTATATACACCCGGCTCAATCAGGCACGCCGCACCGCCTACCTTTTTCGATCGATCAACCCTGACGACCAGAAGCCTCCGGTAAATCGACAACTCCTCCTTGGTATACGACGTAAGTATAATATTCCCACCGACACTTGAAGCGGCATTACGAATACTGACAGAACAATTTGCCGTTTTCGCCCCCCACCCAGGCGCGGTCAACTTATGTATTAAACTGACCCACTTATCCGCCACCTTTGAAGGACTATGTTCATCAGCCGTTTCCACCCCAGCTGAAGACATCGACGCATGATTGACATCGTCTGCAGCCAGGCCAAGAATTTTTTCAGCCATTTCCTGCTCATCGCCTACCAAATAACCATTCACGCCATTTTTAATTAACTCTACCGGGCCATAATTCGAAGACAGCGATATGACGGGACATCCAAATGCCATTGATTCAAGGATACTTAGGCCAAACCCTTCCGAAACCGAAGCGGATAGCGAAGCCCTGGCCTGAACAAAAACTTCAGACACCGGATTTGCATAACCTCGCAGGACGACCTGCTCACTCATGCCACTAGCGTCGATGAGAGCCTGGATATGCCCTCCCCTGCTTCCATGCCCCCATATATCCAGGCAAAGACTGTGATTTTTGGCCAACGCAATCTTGAATGCCCTGATAACCAATTCAATATTTTTAACGGATTCCAAGCGCGAAACAACGACAAATGTGTTGCCAGAGCGCGTCAACGGCGGCGGAGTATCCTTACTCACTGAGTTAGGTATCACTGCCAGATTATTTAGACTTGGGAACTGATTGACCAAATCCACCCTCTGGGCATCAGTTAAAACAACTAATGCGTCACAAAACCTGGCATTACTAATAATTTTCCCACTTAGACCTGTGACTTCACTGCCGAACACAAAGGGCCTGGCAAAATGATTGCCATGTAACGTCAAGACTGTTCTGGCATTGACTGCCGTTACCTTGGACACCGCATCAGATCGACTCGAGGCATCTGCTATAAAAATAGTGAACTCCCCGTAGCTCGATACCTCGTCAAGCCAATAGATATAAGCGTCATCCCTTGTCAAAAAATTGACTACTTCTCTGCCCGGAATATCTAGCTGAATACTTACCACTTCACCGGTCGCATCCACTATTTCCCGTGCAAACACCCAGCCTTCCGAGTTCAAATACTCATTTGAGCGAAGTCCCGAAATCCCTACATACCTGGAACGCCTTGAAAACTCAGCCCCTTCCGGGTCAGCAAAATAGTCTGAAAGAGTCCCAGTCCCCACACCAGCCCTGGAGAGTTTTGCAAAGTAAATGAAAAAATTTAAA
The DNA here is from genome assembly GCF_009910445.1 of Pseudomonas sp. 9.1(2019). Classification (NCBI taxonomy): domain Bacteria; kingdom Pseudomonadati; phylum Pseudomonadota; class Gammaproteobacteria; order Pseudomonadales; family Pseudomonadaceae; genus Pseudomonas; species Pseudomonas sp. 9.1(2019). Next base: position 604,279 of record NZ_VBWF01000010.1, read on the forward strand.
ATTCCGACCGTACTACCCAGTCGCTCATCACTGCGCAGCGCTTTGATCGAATCAAGCAAGAGAGGATCATACTCTACCGTGGCTATTATCGAGCGAAAGCCGCGCTCAGCAAGTGATTTTGCCCTGGCCAAGGAAACTCGGGTTACTCCCCCCGACTGTGATGAAAGCTTATTTAAAACAGATATTATTTGAATATTATTTGGACGATCGAACAATAAACCGGACACTTAAGATCTTCCCTGAATGGTGTGATTTAGCATGCATTATGGCTAGATTGGGATCATAGGGGCAATAGCAGGCCGCCCATCATCCTTTTAACTCCTTGCTTTGTGGGGTTAAGCCTGTGGGTACCTGCTGAAGCTGACCACCCCAAAGGCGCAGAGCCGATTCGCCAACCCCGACTAATCGACCTGCTGCGATGAAGCTGTAGTTTTGCTTTAGTACGAGCTCCTCAACCTCGCGTTAAATTTCAGCTATAAAGACACGACGTAAATTGGTCATCTGACACCTCGATAGGGCGAGCATTGTCGTCTAAATGAGCGGCCGGAATCATCAGGCCACTATCCTTAAGCGTCTTCGTCAGACAAATTCAGGCAATAAAAAACCCGACACATGGGTCGGGTCCTTAAGGTAATCAATAGCGATTGGGTCAGGATATAGACGTATTCAAATCAAGGTAGTCATGACCTGACCAAGTCATCTGAATTAACCGAGCACCTTTGAATCCTTTGGACTCGCTGAGGTATCCAGCCTGCTTACACAAAGCCACGAGATAAAGGCACTCAGGCTCCTCCAGGGACTTACCGCTACCGCTAGCGGTCCACTTTTCCGCAAGATGATTAAACTCAATACCCTTATGATCAGCGTAAGCCTGCACCAGGGCCAAAAGATGCTTTACATGTTTCAAATTTCTTCTCATTCCAACTCCACGTGCTTTTCCATCCGCAAAAATGCGGAAGCGCAGCATAACAGCACGGTATTAGCATGCACATAAAGTAAAAAATACAGCTTTCAGTTGGACCAAGATAATTTCATAGCGCATAAATAATACGCATCAGCCAATTTACGAGGTAGTCAAGCTCCATCAATAAAAATTTCTTCGGCGTCAAATATCTCAGTGGCATGGATAACTGGAGTACCCCAGTCTGGACACCTGACTTATCTATAGTGAATGGATATGCGCTCCCGCATGAATGAAAAAAGGGATTTGCCGCTTGGGATGATGTGAATCCATCGACCTCCACTTTGTTAAAAGCAACCCTACAAACTCCAACGGTTACCTCAAACCGCTCGCCAGACTACCTTTAACAACCTTCAAGCCACCCTTGAAATCTAACGGCTGACGGCTAGTTTTTTTCCTCAGCACCACCGTCCCACCCATACGTATATCAACGATGCTCACCATGGAGAGGTTCAATTATGATTGCCCCTAAAAAAATCCCCACCCGCTCAAAAAAGGCTGGAGCGCACTTTGGGCCTGTTTGCCAATGTGTACCGGCACATAACCGGTGGAGCCCGGAAACCCAAAAGCAATTGGGATACCTGTCGAAGATGGGATTTAAAGCCGAGTTCGTAGAGGTGGTGCCAAAAGGCTTCATCATCGAGCCGAACGGCCGTCGTATCACGGGTCAACACGTCGAGGAGTTATGGCAAAACTACCAACAAAGTGAAGAGCATAAAAAAGGTCGGGCTTACATGGCGCCAGACCCTTGGTACATTGCCTCCCCCGCGGCAGTGAGCAACGTCAAAGTGTTTGTTAATGATATTTTCAATGCTGGATGGAAAGATTTTATCCAGGCGGCGCTAAACGAATGGAACAACCCCGACCTGGAGTCTTGTATCAATATTCAGTTTGTCGATACTCCCGATGAAGCCAACTGTCAGGCAAATATGTACTGGACAGAGGACGGCCAATTGGGATGGGCCGAATGGCCATGGGGCTACCAGGTCGGCGTGTCGGTCGATATTAATTACTTCTATTACGAGCAGTTCGGAGCTGAAATTTATTACAACACCATCGTTCATGAAATGGGGCACGCCATGGGCCTGACGCACTCAGGAGGCGAGGATAGCAGCTTCCCTGTTGGTTTCCCTGACCTGTTAGTGCCCGGTACCAGCCCCGAGCCGAACCCCAATGACGTGATGTACACCTCCGGCCACGAGTGGAAAGGCTTTTCTGCTGATGAAAGAAAGGCGATCAAGTATTTGTGGCCAGCCTCCGGTAAACGTTGACGAGTTTGAGGGGCATATCCAAACGTGTGATATGCCCCTCATGTCCACCCCTGACTTGCTGCCGCCTAAAATCTGTTACTTAGCTGTTTGGGCTTGCGGGCCAATATTAGCCTAGGGCTGCGTATTACCAACTACCGCAAGCGGACGCTTGTAGCCTTTGCCGTCGATGCCAGACATACGCCGCCAGCCAATCACTAACAGCCTTATTCATATTCCAGGTTGAACGTGGCAATGCCACTGAACGGCCCACGCTCAATAGTCTTGTTGGCAATTGCATCGGGTTCACCCTGCACATAGGCCTGAACCGTCACAGTGTTATTCCCGTTAACCAACCGGACGCCCTGGCCGGGCTTATTCAGCGGCAACTTCTGACCGGCCGGGGTTTCCATGCCGATGGCAATGCCTTTGGCCTGGCTGGCAGCGTCGATCGCCAGCAATCCGCTCAGATGCGGGTTTTCAGTACCCCTGAAGGTCACCTTGACCGTTCTGCCCAGACTCACATCGCACTTCGCCAGGCGTATATCAACTGGCTGGCCGTGGGTGCGCTGGTTGGTATACAGGTACTTGTCTATCACCGTGCCGAAGTCCAGTGCCACGCTCTCGCCCCCTGGCGCAATGACGCAGGGTTCTGCCACCAGGACGCCGTGTAACCGAACATTGTCAGCCTGCGCCGGCGGGTTTAGCAGCAACACTAGCGCCAGGACATATACATGCCTGGTGCGCCGGCTCATTGGTACACCGCCCGCAGGGTCGCAGTGGCCTCAAACGGCCCTTCTATCAGCGTTGCTCCTGCCCGTTTGATCGGCACGGCCGACAGAACCGGCGGGCTGGCCAGCCTGATGGGGATCGGCTTGTTCAATTCAAAGGGCACGCCGTTTTGCTGGATCTGGATCGCCAGGTCGGTCACGTTGCTGCTCACTGCCGCGGCATCGTAATCCGCGGGGGTACCCATGATTTCCAGGGTCATGTCCCGGGCACTCACACTGGGATCACATTTGATCTGGTAATTCATCACTTGCAGATAGTTAACGCCATCCACTTTTTTCACACCCACCCGGTTACCAAAATCAACATCCACCTGGCCGTCGTTATTGATGGTGCATGGTGGCGGCTCAATCAGAGTACCGGAGAATTTCATATTGTCCGCCGCCATGCCCGGCGCACTCAATGCGCTAATAGCGAGTAACAACAGCATGCCTGCATAAAGCTTCATCACGTCGCACCTGTTCACCGGTACTCCACCTTCATGACTGCCCCCGCTGAGAAAACACCACCACTCAGAGTGGCGCCTGGACGCTTGACCGGTACCGCTTCAATTTGCGGCCAGTCCGGGTAGGTGAAGCCCTTAGAGCTGTTGATCGGCAGGGCTGTCCCGTTACTTGATATCGCAATGCCGAAGTCGGTGATGTTGGTCGTCAATACGTCGTGGTTAAACGCCGCGCCCGTGCCTTCTATGCGGATATTCATCGCACTGGGTGCATCAGGCGGGCACTTCACCGTGTACGGCACCGGCATTTTTTTATAGTTACCGTCTACCAGCGTGGTCAGCACGTCATTGCCGAAGTTGACTTCCATAAGCATGTTGCTGTTGATCTCGCACGGCGCTGCCGTGAGGGTGACCGTGACGTTGATGGTGCTGGATGAGGCCGCCAGAGCCGGGTGAGCTGTCGCCCCCAATGCGAACAGAGCGGCGTACAGGGCAACGTAGAGGACACGCCAGGTATACGGGCATGATTTTTCACTGGCCATAGCGCTCCCGTTACTCATATCGCATGCTCAGTCGGGCTATACCGGCCCTCGCTTGCGCGACCCGGGTGGCGTCCATGCTTTGCGGCTGAACAGCCTGGTTTGCCATGCCCATCTCCAGTGTCCGAGAACTGTCTGTCAACGCACCATACCCACGCAACACGCCGGTACTGCCTTTAGTTTGCTGTTGCATGTCTGGCTCCTTCATCGGGTCATGACACCGTTACGCCGGTTAAAATTCTTTCTTGGCGGGCTCGGCCTTGCATTCAGTTCCGCTACAGGTGAACTGCAGTTGCGGGCGACCGCCGTAGTCATTGACGTAGGTGAGCACCGGGTTCAGGCCCAGCACGGAAACCCCCAGGTTCAGAATCTCTTTTCCCTGTGGCGCCACCATCACCGGCTCAAACCCCACGGCGCCGGCGGGGCCGGGTTTGCTGCCGGCGTCGACTATCGTCACGTAATACGGGGTCGGGTTATTCACCTGGTATTTTTCGCCCTGCTTGCTCAACGTCAGTTGTTCCTGCCAGGGCACCATCCCGATGGTTGCGCCCAGCGCCTTGGGCCGATAAAACAGCTTGATGCGCGTCTGCAGTGCCAGCTGCAGGGTGTTGGGCTTTTCGCTCTTGGGCGGGATTTCACGCAGGTTGAAATAGAACAGCGTCTCGCGGTCCTGCACTAACTGATGGGCGGCCGGTAAGGCCTGAATCTTGACCTGGCTTTGAGCCCCCGGCTCCAGACGCTGCAGCGGAGGGAGTACGGTCAACGGGCTGGTAATCTTGTTGCCCTGCGCATCTTCCACCCAGCCTTGTGCCAGGTAAGGCAGTGTCTTGTTGTCATTGCTGATACTGAGGCTGATGGACTTTTCGCCACCGTTAAACACTGCCCGGGTACGGTCCAGCGCCACGGCCGCCTGCACCTGTTGCAGGCCCAGCAGGCCTAACAACAAGCCTCCAGTCACGCGAAAAAAAGGATTACTACACATGTTCATCTTTTATTACTCACTGTTTGTATCTCTGTAAAAACTTCAAAGGCAGGCCGCTAAAGAGAAGGCCGCAATGGCCTGCCACAGGGCAGCCGGTGTAGTTGTTGCAAGCAGTCAACCCGCTGCTTTCTCTGGCGAATCGCCAGCGGGTATCCGGGTGCACGGCAACACCAGTTCTGCCATGCTGCCCTCGGCAATCTGCGCAGGCATCTGCAGCGCACACCGCGCCTGGCCATTCCAGTGCACGCTCATTTGCTCGCCAGGGTTGATGCCGCTGAGGTAGGCGTTGCCATCGTCACTGACGATGCCCACCTCCTGCTCCTTGTGGTTTTTCACCGTGGCACCAAACGGAACGCTTGAACCATCGCCCAGCTGGATCACCACCATCGCTTTCTCACCGGACACCACCTCGAACCGTCGATAGCCAATAGCCCCTTCGGTCAAGGTGGCTTGCGTCACCGAGCGCCCTACTTCGGCGTTTTCCGGCAACTTGTTAACGTCAATGCTGAGCTGGTTGCGGTGATAACTGTTGACGTCGGTGACCACTGCTTTACCAAACCTGTTGGTGCGGATGGCTGAGCCGTAGCCCGAGATAGGGATGTCCGCGACGCCGTCGGTATCGACCAGGATTCGAGTGCCGCCAACCATGTTCGAGCGGTGCAGCGCAGCGCCTTTCAAGGTGGCCGTTGCCCCGCCTTGCAGCGACATACCCACCGAGGCATACCCCCCCTCCTGGTAGCTGGTGTTGGCATTGACCCGCGCCAGAGTTCCGTCATGGGTGTAGAAACCACTGGCGGTGGTGCCGTTACTGTTTCTGCCGCCATTGAGCTGATAGCTGTCGGCATTAGCCAAACGATCGTAATAGCCCACCTGATGACTGTTGGCATCGCGGTCATAGCTGCCGCTGTAGCTAACGGAACTGCTGCCGCCACCCAGTGGCATTGAGAACGAAACATACATGCCGTCATCATTGGCACCGCTGTACTTGTTGCGGTACGCCGTCATCGACAGGCTTATGCCCCTGAACTGACCGAAGCTCAGGCTCTTGGACAAGGTAAAGGTGTACCGGTCGTTGGCCTGGGTATCCCAATAAGTCTGATGGTCGTAGTTGAGGTAGGTACTCAACCCGCTGTCGCTGAAGTTCTGCCTGAAACTGATGTTGTACAGTTCTTTGCTGTTTTCATTGCGGGTGCCGAAGTTACGGGCATCCAGATAATCGCTCATGGACATGTAGTCCTTCTCCGAGAAGCGATACCCGGCAAAGGTCACCTGACTGTCGTATTTGTCGAAGTTTTTCGAATAGCGCAGCCGGTAAGAAGCACCGCTAAGTGTGTCTTGCGCCAGTTGAGGCAGTCGGGCCCGCGACTGGGTAATGTCAAACGACAATGCCCCAAAGGCCATCAGGTCCCGCCCTACCCCCAGGGCCAAGGCTTTGTAATCACCGCCTTCGACACCGCCGCCGTAAATCGACCAGCCGTTGCTCACCCCCCACGAAGCCTCACCGGTGATAAACATGGGCCCATCGGTACTGTGGCTGAAGTCCGAGGGGCGACCGCTGCTGACCTTGTAACGCACCGCCCCTGGCCGGGTCAGGTAGGGAACGCTGGCAGTATCGACGGTAAATGTCTGCACGCTGCCATCTTGCTCTTCTACCCGTACATCCAGTTGCCCGGAAACGGCATCGTTAATGTCTTGAATACGGAACGGCCCCGAGGCGACCTGGGTTTCATACAGCACCCGGCCCTGCTGGGTGATCACCACTTTGGCGTTGGTTCGTGCCACGCCTGCCACTTCGGGGGCATAACCACGCAGGTTAGGCGGCAGCATGCTGTCATCGGTGATCAGGCTGACGCCGGTAAAGCGAAAGCTGTCAAAGATGTCGGAATACAGGAAGTTTTCACCCAGGGAAAACTGCGCCCCAAGGGTCGGAATAGCCTTGTAGGCGTAGTAGCGGCTCCAGTCCCAGCTATTGCCCGGGCCCTGACCATTGCTCCGATGATCCAGCCGCGTTTGCCAGTCGGCACGTAGCCGCCAGGCGCCCATGTTAGCCCCCACGGTGCCGTTACCGCTCAGGTTGTAAGAGGTACCACCGCCCTGCTCCTGGCGCTGGCTTTGGCCATTCATGTAATAGTCAACGAACAGCCCGGGGATGCCTTCGTCCCAACGCGACGGCGGATCCCAAGTGTCTACGGCATATTCGAGATAAGCCTGCGGTATGTTTACCATCAGGCTGGAAGTGCCCAATTCAGCACGGGCTGTTGCACCCGGCAGACTGTCCAGTGACAGGCATTGCCCCTGGTGCCACCACGTGAGTTTTTTGTTGATGTCCGGTTTTAAACCAAACTGCTCCACCAGCGTCGGACTGAGACAGGCGGAACTCTCATTTGCATCCTGTTCTGAGGGATAAAAAACCACAGACTGTTCAGGCAGTTCCTGCCTGTTGATACGTACGAGCATCGTGTAATCGCCCGGCATGATATAAGCGCCACGGGAAAACTGGCCCAAGTCCATATTTTCGCGATCTTTAACATCCAGAACGTCAATATTGAATTGCACTTCCTGTGCGCTGGCTTGATACCCGACGCAACTGAATACACAGGTTATGGAAATGCCCAATATGCGCGGACGAAAAGGTGCAAGTGCCCAGTTCGGTGCACTCACGATTGAGGAGCCCATATCATTTATATTCACACCAAAAAGTACGCCAGCCACTGACGAGACATGACGCTCACTCAACCACCACCCACGAAAAAGCACAGGACTTGATTAAACGTCTCAGTTCGTGCTTTTTGTTGATTACCGAGTCAATGCCGAGAGCCGCTCAAATACCGCGACTTGCGCCAAGCCCTGTAGTTGGTAAAGCTCATTATTCAGATCAAAGATGCATGTGGGATGCGCCCACATGCATAGCCAAACCGGGCCCGGGAGCCGGTTAGTTATAGGACAGCATGAAGTTGGCCACACTGCTGAACTCACCCGGAATGATGGTCGTAGCATCACCACCGTTACCTTTGAGGTAGGCACTGAAGGTCAGAGTGGCGTTGGAGGCCCCGATACTTACCAACTGACCAGCAGTGGCTGTACCCAAGGTGATCGCAGTACCGTTACCATCGGTCAACGCAATACCCGCACCACGAGCGTCACCGGTAATACCGAGCAAACCACCTTGGCCTGCTGCACCGTTAAAGGTTGTTTTGACCGTGGCTGCAGTATCCAGACTGCATTTTTCCAGGCGAATTTCAAAAGGCTTCGGGGCTGAGTTGCCACCATCAACCAGTACCACGTTAGAGACCGAACCCAGCTCGACCGTCTGATCAACAGAGTTCGGATCAATAGAGCAAGGCGCATCAATAATAGAACCGGTAAACCGGACTACGCCATTACCTTCGTCTGCAGCCTGTACCGTTGTGATAGTACCGAGTACCAGCGCGGCTGCCAGAGCGATTTTATTAAGTTTCATATTAAGGATTCCTTTATGACAATTATAAGTTTGCGACCAAGCCTCTAGCTACAATCCTTTAATAGAGACAGTGCCCCATCAAAGTGGCGCACAATGGCATGCGGTCAAAGCCCCCGATATATCGATATCGTTGAACTTCGACCAGTATAAGAGCCAGGCCCATCAAGGTAACTGAGACGCTTCTTGAGGCAGACCGGGAAATTTCTCGATCGGTATCGGCGCTTTTTATATAACCCTTTTAAACCAGGGTATCGCGAGGCGAAACAACAACCTGCTTTGATAAACTCATTCGCGCAAATTATAAAACACACCAGAGCCGGAGGCGGCTTGCAGAGCCCCAGAAGTGAAGCCTCACGGACTTTCGCCCTGCACCGTTTATTGAGCGCCCCGGCATGCCCGATAGACAAAGCGGGGACTGTTACAGGCGCAGTCTTAATGCCTCTACCCTTGCGCGCAGCCTGCACCGGGAAAAGATAGCGTCCCGGCACAAATCAGCTAGCGTCTACTGGACAGTTTCTTTTGTTGCGCTGACTCGTGCTGATGCATTCAAGGTGCCTGCGCGCCAGCCAGAAATATCTTGCTTGCAGGCAAGAATGCTCTCGCCGATCAGCAGCACAAAGCTTGGTGACCATCGGGGCGGCTCCTGCAATAATCCCCCATGTAACAAAATGTAATATTTTATATACCCGGAAAATTCGAAAATGCTCAGCCAAGTCTTGTTCAGACTGAGCGGGTTGAGCGGTGGCTGTAGCCAGCCATAGTTGTCCTCCCGATGCATGCCCACAGGTGAGTCAAGATTCATGAGTAAGACAGTATTGATCGTCGATGATCATCCGGTTATTTGCATGGCCATCCGTAACGCTCTCGATGAGATCGGGTTCGAGACCGTTGGCGAGACGGCCGATGGGGTCGATGCCTTGCAAATGATCGATTCCCTTAAGCCAGACCTGGTAATTCTGGATATAAGTCTTGAAAAAATGGACGGGCTTACGGTGTTACAACGAATCGCCCGGGAAAAACTCGATACCCGGGTGCTCGTATTCACCTCACAGATGAAAGAGGCTTATGCCACTCGCTGCTTTCAAGCCGGAGCGAGCGGATTTGTGAGCAAACACGAACCTATTAGCCAACTGATCAAGGCGATCAATACCATCGCCGATGGCTATGTGTTATTTCCAAGGGATGCCATGCCGATCTACTCTGGCGGTGCTCAAACAGTTGCCGCGGGCGACCTGGGCAATCTTACAGATCGCGAGATGCAGATCCTGAAGTTGCTGGCCGAGGGCTACTCCAACCGTGACATCGCAGCCAAACTCAACCTTAGTAGCAAGACGGTCAGCGGCCACAAGGTCAACCTTCTGATGAAACTCAGCGTGACCTCAGTGGTCGAGTTGGCGAACATTGCCAAACAGCACAACCTTATTTGACCTTGACGTGAAATCGACAATATCCCGACTCGGCGCCTTCGTTCTACTCACTATTTTGTCCTGTATGCCGGTCAGGTCCGAGACGGGCGATCTACAGCCCACCGCGCGACAACAACTGGATAACATTAAAGTCCAGCCCGACGATGTTGAGCGGGCCTGGCTCGATCAAAAGCAAGCGCTGATAGTCGGCGTGACCAGTGATTCCTTGCCGCCGTACCGCATCTTTAGTGAACACAATAGCTTTGAAGGACTTACCGCGGATTACCTGGCTGCTTTGCAGAGCGAACTGGCGATCGAGATCAAGGTGCGCCCGTTCACCACGGCCAATGCCGCCTTTGACGCCCTGCGTCAAGGGCAGATAGATCTGGTGGCCACCGCCACCTCGCAGGAGGCCAGCCATTTTGGCGTGCAACTTACGCCACCTTACGGGCAGTCAGAGCTGGCCCTCTTCGCAGACGGGGGGGATCTTCACGAATACAGCATCAGTGACCCCAAATTGCGCATCGCTGTGGCTAACAGCGCTGCGCTCTCGATGTACAGGCGCAACGGCGGCCAGGGGGCTTTCATCATGTATGCCACCCCCCTTGCAGCGATGGCATCGGTACTGACCGGTGATAATGACGTCTACCTCGGTGACACGCTCTCGACCTACTACCTGTCCAGCCAGCTATTCAGTGTGCAGTTTGAAATCAACCAGAGCACGCGCCTGCCCAAGGTGGATCTTTCTTTTGCCCTTGCAGCCAACAATCCGGTACTGGCTGGCCTCCTGAAACGCGGGCTGGGAAGTATCACGCATCGCCAGATGAACAATGCCCAGTATTTCTGGGGCGACTTTGAGAGTGGTGATCTAAGTGATTTTCGCCTGCACCTCAGCAACGCGGAACGCACCTGGATCAGCAATGCCGGGGTAGTCAACATTGCGATCAGTGAAGATCTTGCCCCTTACGCTTTTTTCAACAGCAATGGTCGCTTGAATGGCATTGCTTCAGATTTATTGGGCATCATTCGGCGAAAGACCGATATTCACCTCAAGATTATCCGTGTCAGCTCGTTGAGCGAAGTCAACGCTTTGCTGAACACTGGCAAGGCAAGTCTTGGCATCTTGACAGAGCCCAGTGAGTCTTCACTGTCATATCTGCATACCCGAACTCTGGCTGTCGCGCCCTACCTGTTTGTGATGCGCCGCAATGATCAAGCTCAGCTGGAAGCACAAAGCACTGCACCCGTAGCAGTTGCAAAAGGCTATCTGCAAAATGCGCTGATTGCCCGGCAATATCCCCATGTACGGATAGTCAATACCGAAACCATGGGCGAGGCGTTCAATCTTGTCCGTGACGGTAAAGCTGATTTTGTCCTGGCACCTGCCAACGTAGCGCGCTACTACCTCTCCTACAAATACGAATCAAGCCTGAAAATCGGCGGCATCCTCAATGTTGAGGATGCAAAAATCGTGTTCGCCGCCCCTGGAAACCATCCGGAACTGATCTCGATCATCAACAAGGCCATGATTGAAATCCCTCCGCGCAAGAACCTGCAGATCATCGGACTCTGGCGCGCCAATTCAGCTACCGATGAAAAGTACTGGGAAGGAATCGCCTCTAGTATCTGGAGATCTTTCGAGGTATTGGGCGCCCTGCTGGTGGTAGCCGGCCTGCTGATTGTGGTTCAACGCCGTCGCATTCTGAGAAAACGTCACGACCTTGAGCAGCGACAATTACTGCTGGACGAACTGCAGGTCGCCAAGGAGTCCGCGGAAAAGGCCAGCCGAAGCAAATCAGTCTTCCTGGCCACCATGAGCCACGAAATCCGCACCCCCCTCAACGCTATCATCGGCATGCTGGAACTGGTGCTCACTCGCAAGGACAACGCCGAACTCAACACGCAGTCCGTACACATAGCCTACGAGTCAGCGAATCACCTGTTAGCCCTGATCGGCAGCATTCTGGACATATCGCGCATCGAATCAGGAAAGCTTAGCCTGTCGCCTGAACCCACCCGCATCAAGGAACTACTGGAATCGACAAGCAATGTATTTTCCGGCCTGGCCCGGCAGAAACGCTTGTACTTGCGCCTGGACATCGCCCCGCTGGCCACGGAGCTGGTTTGGGTGGACGCGCTGAAGGTCAAACAAATCATCTCCAACCTCCTGAGCAATGCGATCAAGTTCACCGAACAGGGTGGCATCGAAATTCGTTGCCAGGTCAGCCCCGCGAGCAAAACCTCTCTACAGGTTGTTATAAGCGTGAGCGACACCGGGGTTGGCATCCCGGCGGCGCAAATTGATCAGATATTCAACCCCTTCTTTATTACCCGGGATGCGATCAACGATCCCAATGCTGGCGCTGGCCTGGGCCTGGCAATCTGTAAAGAGCTAAGCAACTTTATGGGGGGGCATCTGGAGGTAGAAAGCGATACGAAGTTCGGCACTCAGATGACATTCAGCATAGTGCTTGAGTGCGTCAGTGCCGAGACCCATGTCACTTCCCCGGTGTCCGGGTCGACTGCGGACAAAAGCCTCGATGTAGCCTTGACCCTATTGATTGTCGAGGACCACCTGCCGAGCCAGTACCTGTTGTACCAGCAACTCTCCTACCTGGGTCATCGTGTGGTAACCGCCAGCAATGGCCTTGAAGGCCTGGCGATGTGGCAAGAAAATGAAATCGACATTGTGCTCACCGATGCCAACATGCCGCAGATGAGCGGTATCGAAATGACCCAAAGCATCCGCCGGCTGGAGCAATCCCGGGGCGTTCGCCCGTGCATCATCATTGGACTGACCGCCGATGCCCAACGCGAAGCGCTTGAGCGCTGCCTGGCCAGCGGTATGGATCATGCGCTGACCAAGCCAATCACCCTGGCCGACCTGAACCGCTGGATCCCCAAGCTCGACACAGACGAGCAACAACTCAAAAATTTGCCGTCGTCGACGAGCACTATCCACGCGGCCTTGGCCGAACAGGTGATCGAAAGCAACAACAGCGAACTCGAAGCCTTGCAACGTGCATTGGACAAGGAAGACCTGAAGGAAATGGAACGCGTTGCGCACAAGCTCAAAGGCACCGCGTACATGCTCAACCACTCAGGACTACTGGAACAATGCATTGAGGTCGAAGAACTGTGCGCTGATGGAATGATGTCCATTAATACACTTGAAGCTGTGACGACCCTGATGCAGTCACTGGAGGCAATCAACCAGGCACTGCGACCGAGCTGATGTTCCGGGCTGGCGCCGAGAGTTATCTGCGCGCAGTTCCAGAAAAATCTCGGCAAAAATACAGATTCGTCTTTCGTGTCGCCAGGGTGGGGTCGCTTAGGCTCAGAGGCATACCCATTCAGGCTGCCCCACCATGCAAAAAACCTCATTGCACGCGCTCGTTGCGAGCCACACCTACCAACCAAAGCAAGCTCTGCAAAACCGGCCGGACAGTTCAAGCGCTCCGAAAAAACCAGCCCGACTGCCCAGTGCCGGGGAGGTAAAACGTGGTCTTCTACGCAGAGAGTTCAATGCGTACCTACAACCCAAATTCGATTTGCACACTGGTCAGGTCGACTCGGTGGAAGTCCTGGCACGCTGGCATCACCCTCTGTATGGCGTACTCAATCCAGCAACCTTCATTGCACTGATGGCCCGTGAAAAATGGCTCGATACACTGCTATTCGAATTGTTGGAGCAGAGCCTGGCCTTTCAGCTAAAGCTACTGGAACAAGGCAGATTCATAGGCATGGCATTCAACCTGTCTCTTGATCAATTGATGAGTGATGCACTCATCGAACGCCTGGAGACCCGCTTGCGCCAGCACGCGCTGCCACTCTCGTCCCTCACCTTCGAAATCACCGAGGACGGGGTCGGCGAAGCTTGCGCTGCCAGCGTTAAACAGCTGATTCGCCTGCATCATTTAGGTGTACGGCTGTCAATTGATGACTTCGGAACGGGCTATTCGTCACTCTTGCGCCTTTGCCAGGTACCGTTCAGTGAAATCAAACTGGCTGAAGAATTCACCCGATTTATCGATGGTCCCGGCCGGTACATTGCAGCCATTCGCCACACTGTAGCGCTGGCCGCCGAAATGGGCATGCATCTGGTAGTGGAGGGTATTGAAACCGCAGCTCAGCACGATCAGCTGTATGGGATGGGAGTCCAGTTTGGTCAGGGGTTTTTGTGTGCTAAACCGATGCCGATCGCTGTATTCGAAAACTGGATACAAAACCCATACCCATGCTCCCGGTCAACCGCAAGAACCTGATTCAGGACAGCCCTGACTTTCGGGCAGGTGTCAGCAGGCACAGCGAAATTCTGCTGTGACAAGGCGCTATGTTGGTGAGCAGAATTTGGCGAATGATCTACTCGTGAAAGAGTGGCGCTTTCGCGCCTGGTTCTGCAGTGCCAGAACCCGGTTTTTTCAGACAGCCTCTGCAATGCTGATGTTTGAAGCACGATCGGTAGCTCCCTATGTCAATCAAGAAATACCTTGCCCTGTCTAAAGAATTGTCTCGGATCCTTGTGCTCACCTGACTCGTATAATTGGCAGCCGCCCCTTGCCGCTACGGAGCGACATGCAAGGTGAGCCGGACGTGATATCTCGACAACATATTGAGCGCGGTTTGATCAGCGCAGCGCAAACTGCTATTTGAAATTTGAACAACATTCCACTCGAAATTCGATAGGGCACCGAGAACTATTAAACAGGTACGCAACACTGATTATCGATTGCTTAAAAACCAAGGAAGCTCATGTATCTACCAATCCTGAATGCCGTATTAATCATGCTGCTGCTCGCCCCTCTACAGTCAACGGCAGCTATCATTCGGGTGTCTGAAACAGGGCCTGGGTGTGGAAAACCAATGAGAGCAGGTTTATGTACCGGAACCATCTTATCCATCGACATCATGAGTGGTGAGATCAGGGATATTAATAGTAACAATCCCGTGCCGGGCTATCAGTTCTTCAGACTTTCGCGCCCCTACGCTTTTTTTGAATGCAACACGGCTGGCACATCAGGTTGCCCTCGTCTTAATTTCATATGCCGTACTGAAGCAGAGGCAAGAGCCACACTTCAAAGCCTGGTGGGAGCTTCCATAAATCGGGTCAGTGCACCTGTGACAACTCGTGAATCTCTCGACTTCCGTTGTTTGAAGCCCGGAAGCTATGGTTGGTTCCAGCTCTCATACGATATTGCGACGACCCCTCCCATCCCACCGCCAGTCACATGCTCAGCAACTGCGACCAGCATATATTTAAGGGGTACAACCACTGAAGTTAATGCAGGCGGGGCTTATACTTATATCGAGTGCAGCGAAAACACTACCGTCAGCCTGCAGATCCCCAATCAGGGAGAAGTAGATTTGACAGGCGCGGGTACAGTTGTACTGGGTATCGCCGACGGCGGCTCTTCTGCAACACTCGATGTTCGAGGTTCCAGCCCGGTATGGATAAAGGCTTCTTACAAGGGACGTAAACCGCCTGGAACATATAGTGGATCGACAATACTTCAACTTAATGTTCTTTGATTCATTTAGTGAATTGGCGGACAAATTCTTTCTGAGGGTTTTGCACAACACGACACATCGCCGGCAGGTCGCCGTTACTACCATTAAGTATTTCCATCGAATGCAGTAAATACAGTGCTCGGCCGCCTGCAGGTCTTAGACGTGGCATTCGCAGGGTGGAAAAATGGCGATGTCGGCCTTTGGAAATCTCCAGGCAATAAAAACCCCGCTCGAGGCGGGGTTCAATCAAAGAGTCAGCGCTGGATCTACTGCCGTGCCTGCGAACGATTGCCCACAGGTTCAAGGGTCAGGAAACAGCTTCCAGCGCAGCTTTTTGCGCCTTGGCAATGGAGCGGCTGCGTAGCCAGTTGAAGCAAATAGCGAGAATCAGGGCGAAGCCGACATAGCCCAACAGTGGGTAGACAGTGCCTACTAGCTTGCTGAAGCCACCCAGGCTCAAGGCCAGGCCTATGCATACCGTGACTGCGCTAATCAACTTGAAGCGGCTGGTTTCAGGCTTGGCGAAGCGGGCGCTGAATGCAAAGAACATCCCCACCGCTGTGCTGTAGACCATGCAAACCAGTGCCACCGACATCACCACCGAAAGGATCGGCGAGATACGCCCTGCCAGTGCCAGGGAAGGCATTTCGATGCCTTCCAGCTGGTTGATGTTGGCAAACAGGCCGATGTTCAACAGCAGGATCAACGCACCCAGACCGAGACCACCGAGTACGCCACCCAGTGCGGCAGCCTTGGGTTGCTTGGTCATGCCACCAATGACAGCCAGCATCGGGAAGCCTACGGCGATGTTGAAAGACGCGTACAGCAAGGCACCCACAAACCAATTGCCAGAAACTGTTTCGTTGTTCTCACGGGCAACCGCGTCGAGGGTCTCGATCGGGGCGTTGTAACTGAAGATCGAGTAAGTGGTGATGATAAGCACCATCGCCAACAGGAAAGGCATTACCGCGCTGATCAGGTCGATGATGCGCTTCACGTTCATGCACAACGTGGCGATCACCAATACCGTCATCAATACGCCACCGAACAAGGGCGGCAGATCGTACTGCTGGGCAAAGATCGAACCGCTGCCGGCCAGCATCACTACACCGACGCCGTACAGGAAGAAGGACAGCACCACATCGACGACCAGGCCGATGCGCGCACCGAACAGAATGTAGAGAACCTCCTTGTGCGAGCTCGCCTGCATCTTCGAGCTCATTCGAGCGATCTGCATGCCGAGGAAGGCAAACATCAGGCCGCTGACCAGAGTGCCGACAATACCTATAAGCCCATAGCCGGTGAAAAACTGGAGTACCTCCTGCCCGGAGGCAAAACCACCACCAATCACGACGGACATGTAAGCAAGGGCAATCTGGATCGATTGTTTATTCATTAAACTATTTCTCATTCTTAGACTTATTAGATGCATGGGAATAGAGATGCAGTGCCGGCCTCTTCTTTCCATGGAACGACTCGCTCTGGGCAGCAGCGCAAATCAGTGCGATTTGTTGTGCTGCCCGGGTGTACGGACGCCGCCCGCAGTATAAGAACTGTCGGGCAGCTTTTTTCACCATATAAGCCGATATATCCAGTGATAAACCTCGGTAAAAATACGATTGGCACCACTAATCTCTCAAACATGGCGATAATGACCGCACAACCACCTGAAACATTCAGAAACAAGTAGTGATTTATAAATCAAGGACTTAGCGCACGACCACAGAATGCGCGGCCAGAGACTTGGCGCCCGCAGGCGAAAGGGCCGGTCAGGCACCGCGTGTACCTGTTCTGGATCAGACCTTGAATACCGTTGTCGCATGCGGGGTTAAGCATGCGATCGCTGCGGCTGCGCGAGTGCAACCCAGTAATGCCGACAAGCCCGGATCCCCTCCCCGCAGAGGCGACTCGCCCATCCCGAGTGAGCGACTGGCTTGGGTGAAGCTGTAATTTTGCTTGAGTACGAGGTCAGCGGCAGAGGGTTGAAGATGTCCAGGTGCTCTGGGCAGCGTTTCATGATTGGCCAGAGATGAAGGCTTTGGGTCGACTGGCCCTCCGGGGCAGGCTGCCACCCAGTTATCGTGAGACACTCTCTATTTGCTCAACACAGGAGAAGGCAGCGTGCTGAACATTGGAATTCTGGGTGTTGGCGAACTGACGGAGAAGATCGTTATTGGTTTGCGCCGAAGCGGGTTTTCCGGGAGGGTTTTGCTTTCACCGCGCAATAATGATCGTGCCCGAGAGCTATCCAGGCTCTGGGCCTGTGAGATTGCGCAGAACAACCAGGGTGTGGTCGATGACAGCGACCTGTTATTTCTGGGCGTGCGACCCGATGCTGTTGAGCAACTTGCCAATGAGGTACGACTCAAGCCCGAACAGACGCTGGTTTCACTCGTAGCGGGTATGAGTATCAGCGAGCTGGAACAAAGCTTTCCCAAAGCTCGGCACGTGCGGGCGATGCTGTCCTATGCCGCTCAGATCAACCAATCAACTGTTGTCTTGACCCCAGGCGGCCAGCCTCATGAGAGCTTGCTCGGCGCCCTTGGATCATTGGTCGTGATCGACCAGGAGGACGCATTTGAGCTCGCCACCGTTGCGGCGTGCATGAATGGCTGGTTTTATTTCTTCCTCGGTGATCTTCAAGAGTGGTTTACCGGGAAGGGCCTCTCCCATGAACAGGCAGCACAGTTGGTGATGGGCAATATGCAGGATTGTCTGTCCAGTGCACGGCACCAACCTGACGTCAGCCTGGAAGCTCTGGGAGGCAGTATCGCAACACCTGGTACCTACACTTACGCCGGGTTAGAAAAGCTTCGAAAGAATGGGGCAATGCTGGCTTGGAGAGAGGCATGTGATGAGGTGTTCGCGCGCCTGAAAAAGGACGCTTAGCATCAGCGTTCGCTGATGCCTGCTCATGGCCGATAGTGTTGAAAAAGTTGCACCGCTCAAACTGCCCGGAAATCGACCGGCGACAACTCCGTTTCTGCACGCGGCGACGAGAAAGCTGAGGCTGAGAGCCTCAGCCAAAAGTAAGGATTTGAATCTCGGATTGCATACGCCTCTGCCGTGGAACCCAAGGCCGACTTTACAACAGGATCGGCCGAAAGCAGCCTGACCGGACTACAAGACAGGTCGACACCACCCTCCCCTTGTAACAGGACTCCTACTTGTCCAAACAATATGGTTATCCAGGATGGCAGCATCGGGGATGACTAAAAGTTATCACTCAATCAGCAAGTGTCATTAGGCAGCAGCCTTTGGAAAAAATACAGTAACGCCCACGCGGTTTCTGAAGAACCGCCTACAACAATCGGGCAAAGTTCGGGTTACTTGGATAGCGCTGCCACCCGAGACCAAATTCACCAGCAGAAAGTAGACGATCAGGCGGTCCGACCCACAACCCTAAGATTTTTCAGTGGGGGGGTTAAAGGTGGTCGCACGAAGGCAGACAAGGCCGGCGATCATTCGGGATGGTTCTACAAGGGCACCTGTCGCTTTGCGCGTAAAGGCAGGTGCAGTGGCACTCTCATGCTCTGTGCAACACCTTAAAAACAATAACCAATAGGTGCACCATGACTGCTGAAACCCTCTCGACCGCGCAATCGCGGGTCGAATTGCTGGACGATGTCCTATACCGCAAAGTGAACTGGCGGATCATACCGCTGTTTATTATTTGTTTCCTGTTTGCTTACCTGGATCGCGTCAATATCAGCTTCGCCAAATTACAGATGCAAAGTGATTTGGGATTCAGCGACACCGTTTATGGTCTTGGCGCGAGTCTGTTTTTTGTCGGCTACTTTCTGTTTGAAGTACCGAGCAATATTCTGCTTCACAAGATCGGTGCCCGGGTCTGGATTGCGAGGATCATGGTGAGTTGGGGCATTGCCTCGGCGTGCATGATGTTTGTGAGCGACGAGTTCTGGTTCTATACCCTGCGTTTTCTTATTGGTGTAATGGAAGCAGGGTTTGTGCCGGGCGTACTGTACTACTTTACCCAGTGGTATCCAGGTAATCGCCGGGGTCGGGTCAATGCCTATTTCAAGAGCTCGATCTGCCTGTGCGGAATCGTCGGAGGACCCTTGGCGGGCTTCATTCTGGGGCATTTCGACGGGATGTATGGCATGGCAGGGTGGAAGTGGCTGTTCCTGCTTGAAGGTTTGCCTTCGATAGTACTGGGCGTTGTGGTGCTGTGGCTGTTGAGTGACAAGATCGAAGATGCGTCGTGGCTAACGGCAGACGAAAAGCGCGTGCTGCTTGAGCGTATGGCGAGCGAGCCCAAACCTGATTCCTCCAGCCGCTTTTCGGATATCTGGAAGCACCCGGTCACCTACGTGATGTCGGCCATTTACCTTTGCCTGGTCATGGCCTTGACCGGCTTGTTGTTCTGGATGCCGCAATTGATCAAAAGCGCCGGGGTGGCGGATACCTTCGATATTGGCTTGTTGACTATGATCCCGTATCTGATCGCGGCGGTAGGAAACCTGCTGATTGGCAGCAGCTCGGACAAACGTGGCGAACGTCGCTGGCATATGGCCGGTTGCGCGTCATTGACTGCTGGGGGTTATTTACTCTGCGCTTGGTTTCCTGGTCAGCTGTTGCCCCTGATGGCTGGGATGAGCATGATTCTCACCGGGATCATTGCCTGGATGCCGATTTTCTGGACCATTCCACCGCGTTTTCTCACCGGACTGGCAGCCGCAGCCGGGATCGCCTTGATCAACTCATTGGGCCAATTGGGCGGAATTATCGCCCCCTTCATGGTAGGGCGGATCAAAGACCTGACGGGTAGTGCAACGCCTGCCCTGTACATGCTCAGTGCCGTCTGCGTACTGGCCACTGTACTGGTGATATGGGGGATCCCTGCCCGCTACTACCAAGTGAAGCAATGAGCCGTTCAATTGGGTTGGACCTGGAACCCCCTCTGCTGATTTGAGTCTCCAGTTTTCGGACCATGCACACAGAAGCCTTGTGCACTTTTCCTGTGCCCCAGGCCGCAAACACAGGAAGGAACTAACCGGCCTCGGACTGACTCAGCACAGTGCCGGTTGGACCTTTTACGTAATTGCATGGACTTCACTCCCAGCTGCTTCTGAAAGGCCGCGGTGAATACATTTGCGGGCCTGCTATTGGCCGCTTGCTGACTACCATAACGCCGCCGGCGCCGGTGGTGGCTTGCACTCCTCCACTACCATTTGAGCCGATGGCGTCGAGCAGGACTGACAGCCGCAGGTCAGCAGTAGCAAGGCGATCACGCAGGCGTGCTTGTTGGGTTTGTTCATCGCTCAGGGCTCGGTAACGGGCTTGGTCGCTGGCTGCCAGCCATTGCTCCAGGGCAAAGCGTTTATCTTGCTCCTCGAGGACCACTGCTGAGTTTGCATTGGCCATATTAGCTAACTCCAATTGATGGGCAGCGCTTAGGTCGGCCAGTTGTTCTCCGTAGCGCCATGCGTCCACTTTCCATAACGACCTTGACCAAAAAAAAGCTGAAGCGTTGGCGTTGACCTGTTGCCAGCCAACGAAGGACTTTGATTGGTACTCAGTGGGGAATGTGGAAAACCAGGGGCCCGAGCTGGTCAGGCCGCTGAAGTCTTAACACGGGAATTTGCAGTGGCAGAGGTACTTCGCAGATTTAATGCATACTTCTTAACAGACTCGCTTTAACGCCCTTTTTTTACTCCATAACAGAATATATGCCCGTATTTATTTCCTGGAGTACCATCAGGCTTTAATGCCTCCTCAGCACAACGGTAGCCAAGTTCAACCATTCTGCTTTTGGCTACATTCCTGTACTGAGTGGAACCAGAATAAAAAACAATCTTTCCGCCTGGTTTCAAAAGTTTGTCAGCTGCATCGATCCACAAACGTATATGCTGATCCGAAAAGGGCTGAGCTGGCCCGCGATTAAGATACTCAAAATCAACTTGATCAAATCTTCCGTAGCCATACTGGCCTAACTCGGTCCCCTGAAACGTTACCAGATCAATGACCAGATCAGCACCCGCATCAGCGCTAACGTCCAAAGTAAAGTCTCTACTGTGAGCCCTACCCAGAGAGCAGGCAATGCCAGGTATCGTCATTGCACCGCTTCCCATGGTTACGTGCTGGGGAGTGGTGCCACAACCGACTATGAGCACTTTCCGAGAGTTGGCCGGCCGGCCCAGATATTCGAGTACTGACCAACGACCACGCACTGCACTATCCAAAGGCATCAATATTCCTTAGTTTAAAAATAACACTCTAAAAAACTATTTACACATCATTCAAACACCAACAAGCGCGAGCACGGTACAGCAAGCAAACCTCAACACAATAAGAACACTCCTAAACACCAAGCCTCTAGTTGGCTTTTGGTTATAACTGATAGCCAACTAACGTCCTGAAACTGCAGGCATTAGTGCGATATCGATACTTGGATTGAACGCTTAAGCTCCCAGTGTCAGTCACTACTTTCATTTCTTGCCTGAAACCTCTTTTGCGAAGGCCTGACAAGCCTGCAGCGCGATCAGTCCTTGATCGTCGTCGCCGGTGATCCCGATAATTCGTTGAGCATGCTCTGGGGCAAGTTGGGCTCTCGCGGTTCCATAAACCACGCCGCCGGCGCCGGTGGTGGCTTGCACTCCTCCACTACCATTTGAACCGATGGCGTCGAGCTGGACTGACAGCCGCAGGTCAGCAGTAGCAAGGCGATCACGCAGGCGTGCCTGTTTGGTTTGTTCATCGGCCAGGGCTCGGTCAACTTCTTCAGCCCTCACTCGTACTGCGCAGTTTCGTGATATCAGGCCAAAGGCTGCGTCGGGAGTTGCAGATATTTCGGAGGCGAGCGCGCTTCTTGGGCACTCAAAAGAATGGATTACGGAACGGATTTACCGGCGTATCGGAGCAGTCGCCAAGCCCGCAAAGTGAAGTAGTTATGCAACACTTCACTTTCCTGCGGCCAATAAAAAACCCCGCAGACCTTGATCTGCGGGGCTTTCGAATGTGGAGGCCGAAGCCGGAATCGAACCGGCGTGGGCGGATTTGCAATCCGCTGCATAACCATTTTGCTATTCGGCCAATTGTGCGTGACACTTCATGAGAAACATCAAATACAAAGGTTGCTGCTGCGATTTTATCGCTACAAGCATTTGATTCTTCAGCGATTCAGGTTGTTGCCCCGAGCTGATGGCGCGCATTATGTACTAGAAGATCGAAGCTGGCAACCCCCTGAATTCTAATAATTTTTAGTTATTTGACCAGCCCTCGCCATGGCTCGCCCGACGCCTGCGCTCATATCACTACGTTACGGATAAAGCGCACAACCACGTCGCCTTCGTTTCTGTAGGAGTGCGGTTTATTGCTGGCGTACATGTAGAACTCTCCAGCGCTGAAACGTAATGCCTGTTCGCTTATGACCAGGGTCAAACACCCTTCGAATACGTACAGCTGTTCACTCCAACCCTCGGCATCGGCTTGGGACTGGTATTCCTCGCCCGGTTCCAGGGTCCATTCCCACAGCTCTACTTCTCTTGAAGCTACAGCCTTGGCTAATAACACGGCCTTGCTTCCCGGGGCGGTACCTGTCCAGGCCACTTCATTGATGCGGCTCGGGTCGGCAGAGCCCGGTGCCTGGATCAAGTCGCTGAAAGCTACATTGAGCGCTTCGGCGACCCGGTCCAGGGTGCTGAGGCTGACGTTCTTTTCGCCCGCCTCTATAGCTACCAGCATCCGCCGACTTACTCCCGACAACTCGGCCAGTGCACTTTGGCTGAGGTGTGCGACCAGCCTCAGGCGCCGGACGTTCTGGCTGACGTGTTGTAACACCGACGCACGTTGTGAATTTTCTTTGGGCACTATATTGCTCACCTTGTGGGACTGCGCAGTATACTGCTCAGCTTTGACGCATTGTGCGTCTCTCTTCCGGCAGCGTGCAAGGCTATGACAACGTTGAAACCTTCAAAATTGATGTCTTTGACCTCCCGTTTCAGCAAGGCCGAATGTGTGCTGGTGCTGATTACCATGGTTTGGGGCGTCACTTTTCTATTAGTGCAGCATGCACTGACGTCCAGCGGACCGATGTTTTTTGTGGGGCTGCGCTTTGCTGCCGCCGCGCTGATTGTTTCTCTGTTTTCAATTCGCAGTCTGCGCGGCATTACCCTGTTTGAACTCAAGGCCGGGGTGTTTATCGGGGTGTCTATCATGCTCGGTTATGGCTTGCAGACCATTGGCCTGCAGTCTATTCCCAGTAGTCAGTCGGCTTTTATTACAGCGTTGTATGTACCTTTCGTACCGCTGCTGCAGTGGTTGGTGCTGGGACGCCGACCCGGGCTGATGCCAAGTCTGGGTATTGTCCTGGCGTTCACCGGGCTGATGCTGCTGTCAGGCCCGAGCGGTGCGTCCCTTGACTTCAGCCCTGGCGAGATCGCGACACTGATCAGCGCCATCGCCATAGCGGCAGAAATAATCCTGATCAGCGCCTATGCTGGCAAAGTCGATGTTCGACGGGTCACGGTGGTGCAACTCAGTACTGCGTCGATTCTGGCTTTCCTGATGACTATTCCTACCGGTGAGACCGCTCCCGATTTCTCATGGCTTTTGTTAGCCAGCGCCGTAGGCTTGGGCGCTGCAAGTGCGGTAATTCAGGTAGCAATGAACTGGGCCCAGAAGAGCGTTTCCCCCACCCGCGCCACGCTCATTTATGCAGGTGAACCGGTGTGGGCCGGCATCGCCGGACGTCTGGCCGGGGAGCGTTTGCCGGGTATCGCCTTGTTGGGTGCGGTATTGATTGTTGCAGCGGTGATCGTCAGTGAGTTAAAAACAAAGGGTAAAGCGCCCGACCCGTTGGAAGACAAGCAAGGCAATGAAGCATGCGACTGAAGCGCACGCGCTGATACTGAAAGCAAAGACTCACACTCTGGAGTGTTCATACAGGGAAGATGCCGCGCCGCGCCACTTGCGTTTGCACACATTTTGTAGGATTCATCTACAGCTTCTTTGTTGGTGATATACAAGTCGCCACGTATGATCGCTCACAAACTCCTGCAGATTAGAAGCCTATGTCCCTGATAGTTCTACTGCTTCTGCCATTTATCGGCAGCTGTCTGGCGGCTGTTTTGCCGCACAACGCACGTAACAGTGCATCACTGCTGGCCGGTCTGATTGCTCTGATCGGTACCATTCAAGTAGCCCTGCTCTATCCGCAAATTGCCCATGGCGGGGTGATTCGCGAAGAGTTCATGTGGCTGCCCAGTCTCGGCCTGAATTTTGTGCTGCGGCTGGACGGTTTCGCCTGGCTGTTCTCGATTCTGGTGCTGGGCATCGGCACGTTGGTGTCGCTGTACGCCCGTTATTACATGTCACCCGAAGACCCGGTGCCGCGCTTCTTTGCTTTTTTCCTGGCGTTCATGGGCGCCATGCTCGGCCTGGTGGTGTCCGGCAACCTGATCCAGATGGTGTTTTTCTGGGAGCTCACCAGCCTCTTCTCTTTCTTGCTGATTGGATATTGGCACCACCGCTCAGATGCCCGACGCGGCGCCTATATGGCGCTGATGGTTACCGGTGCGGGCGGATTGTGCTTGCTGGCGGGGGTCATGCTGCTTGGCCATGTCGTCGGCAGCTACGATCTGGATGCAGTGCTGGTCGCCGGCGACAAGATTCGCGCCCACAACCTGTATCCCGTTCTGCTCCCGCTTATCCTGATCGGCGCCCTGAGTAAAAGTGCGCAATTCCCGTTTCACTTCTGGCTGCCCCACGCGATGGCAGCACCCACTCCGGTTTCGGCTTATCTGCACTCGGCAACCATGGTCAAGGCCGGGGTGTTCCTGCTCGCCCGGCTCTGGCCCTCGCTGTCGGGCAGTGAAGAGTGGTTCTGGATTGTCAGCGGCGCCGGGGCCTGCACCCTGGTGCTGGGCGCCTATTGCGCGATGTTTCAAAACGACCTTAAAGGCTTGCTGGCCTATTCAACCATCAGCCACCTTGGCCTGATTACCCTGCTGCTGGGCCTCAACAGCCCACTGGCGGCGGTCGCTGCGGTGTTCCACATTCTCAACCATGCGACCTTCAAGGCGTCGCTGTTCATGGCGGCAGGCATCATCGACCACGAAAGTGGTACTCGGGATATTCGCAAGCTCAGCGGCCTGTTCAGACTCATGCCCTATACCGCGACCCTGGCCATGGTGGCCAGCGCCTCGATGGCAGGTGTACCGCTGCTTAACGGGTTTCTGTCCAAAGAGATGTTCTTCGCCGAAACCGTGTTCATCAACTCCACGGCCTGGGTTGAGATTGCCCTGCCCGTAATCGCAACCATCGCCGGTACATTCAGCGTGGCCTATGCCCTGCGCTTTACCGTTGATGTGTTTTTCGGTCCGCCGCCCACCGACCTGCCCCTGACTCCCCACGAGCCGCCACGCTGGATGCGGGCCCCGGTGGAGCTGCTGGTGTTCACCTGCCTGATGGTCGGGATCTTCCCGGCACAAACCGTCGGCCCGTTGCTGGCGGCTGCCGCGCAACCGGTGGTGGGCGGCGAACTGCCTGAATACAGCCTGGCGATCTGGCACGGCCTGAATGCACCGATGATCATGAGCCTGATCGCAATGTCCTGCGGCATCCTGCTGTATGTGGTGCTGCGTAAACAGCTCAAACTCGGCCGTTATCCGCTGCCGCCGCTAATCACGTATTTCAATGGCAAGCGTTTCTTCGAGCGCTGCCTGGTGGTGATCATGCGCTGGGCGCGCCGCATTGAGCGACGCATCAGCACTCAGCGCCTGCAAACCCAGCTGTTCGTGTTGATTCTGGCTGCCGTGATCGCGGGCCTGATTCCGATGCTCTACAGCGGCCTGAGCTGGGGCGACCGGCCGAAAATACCGGGGTCGACTGTGTTCGTGACCCTCTGGCTGCTGGCTATAGCCTGCGCCCTGGGCGCTGCCTGGCAAGCCAAATACCACCGTCTGGCAGCCCTGACCATGGTCAGCGTGTGCGGCCTGATGACCTGTGTGACCTTTGTCTGGTTCTCCGCACCTGACCTGGCGCTGACCCAGCTGGTAGTCGAAGTGGTCACCACGGTCCTTATCCTGCTCGGGTTGCGCTGGTTGCCGCGGCGGATAGAAGAAGTCTCGCCACTACCGGGGACATTGCGCAAAGCGCAGATCCGCCGTTTGCGTGACTTGCTGCTGTCGGCCGCAGTCGGCGGCGGTATGGCCATGCTGTCCTACGCCATGCTCACCCGCCAGACCCCGAACGACACGTCGTCTTTCTACCTGAGCCGGGCTTTGCCGGATGGCGGCGGAAGCAATGTGGTGAATGTGATGCTGGTGGATTTCCGGGGCTTCGACACCCTGGGTGAAATCACCGTGCTGGCAGCCGTGGCACTCACCGTTTTTGCCCTGCTGCGTCGCTTCCGCCCGCCCAAAGAGAGCATGCAGCTGCCTTCCCAGCAGCGTCTGCTGGCCAAGGACGTAATGACCGATCTGGTCAACCCGCGCAGTGCCAGCGACACCGCCCTGGGCTTCATGATGGTGCCCGCGGTACTGGTGCGCCTGCTGTTGCCGATTGCCTTCGTGGTGTCGATGTATCTGTTCATGCGCGGCCACAACCAGCCGGGCGGCGGCTTTGTTGCCGGCCTGGTGATGTCCGTGGCGTTCATCTTGCAATACATGGTGGCAG
Source organism: Pseudomonas sp. 9.1(2019) (assembly GCF_009910445.1). Classification (NCBI taxonomy): domain Bacteria; kingdom Pseudomonadati; phylum Pseudomonadota; class Gammaproteobacteria; order Pseudomonadales; family Pseudomonadaceae; genus Pseudomonas; species Pseudomonas sp. 9.1(2019). Next base: position 631,250 of record NZ_VBWF01000010.1, read on the forward strand.
GCACCCAGTGGGTCGAGGCTCAAATGAGCCTGCGGCCGCTGCGCTGGATGGGCACCGGCCTGTTGTGCGCCACCCTCACCGGTCTCGGCGCAATTCCTCTGGGCTATCCGTTCCTGACCACCCACACGGCACACTTCAGCTTGCCGCTGCTGGGTGACATCCATATCGCCAGCGCCCTGTTCTTTGATATCGGCGTTTATGCCGTCGTGGTCGGCGCCACGCTGCTGATCCTCACGGCACTGGCTCACCAGTCGGTCCGGGCCCATCGCCCGAGCAATCAGCCTGCCTCTCAACCCGCCACTCTACCCAGGACGGGAGCTGCCTGATGGAAGAAGTCATCGCTATCGCAATCGGCGTACTCGCCGCGTCCGGAACCTGGCTGGTGCTGCGCCCGCGGACCTTCCAGGTGGTCATGGGCCTGTGCCTGCTGTCGTACGGGGTCAACCTGTTCATTTTCAGCATGGGCAGCCTGTTTATCGGCAAGGAGCCGGTGATCAAGGACGGCGTGCCCCAGGACCTGCTCAACTACACAGACCCGTTGCCCCAGGCCCTGGTACTCACCGCAATCGTCATCAGCTTTGCCATGACCGCCCTGTTTCTGGTGGTCTTGCTGGCCTCCCGGGGCCTGACCGGTACCGACCACGTCGATGGCCGGGAGCCTAAAGAATGAATTTGATGCCGCATCTGATCGTCGCGCCCATTCTGTTACCGCTGCTCACCGCAGCCTGCATGCTGTTGCTGGGAGAAAAACGCCGCCCGCTCAAAGCCCGGATCAACCTGATCTCGACTTTTATGGGCCTGGGCATCTCCGTGCTGTTGTTGCTATGGACCCAGCAGCAACCGCTGCCGTCAGCGATTGGCGTGTACCTGCCCAGCAACTGGCAAGTACCGTTCGGGATCGCCCTGGTGGTTGATCGCCTGTCGGCGCTGATGCTGGTGTTGACCGGCATCATCGCCAGCTGCGCGCTGCTGTTCGCCATGGCCCGCTGGGACCGCGCCGGGGCCAGCTTCCACGCACTGTTCCAGATCCAGCTGATGGGCCTGTACGGTGCCTTCCTGACCGCCGACATCTTCAACCTGTTCGTGTTTTTCGAAGTATTGCTGGCCGCCTCCTACGGACTGATGCTCCACGGCTCCGGCAAGGCCCGGGTGTCTGCGGGCCTGCACTACATCTCGATCAACCTGCTGGCGTCATCCCTGTTCCTGATCGGTGCGGCATTGATTTATGGCGTCACCGGCACCCTGAACATGGCCGATCTGGCGCTGAAAATCCCGCTGGTGCCCGAGGCAGACCGCGGCTTGCTGCATGCCGGCGCCGCCATTCTGGCCATCGCCTTTCTGGCCAAGGCCGGCATGTGGCCGCTGAACTTCTGGCTGGTTCCGGCCTACTCGGCAGCCAGTGCCCCGGTCGCCGCCCTGTTCGCGATCATGACCAAAGTCGGCATTTACACGGTTCTGCGCTTGTGGACCCTGCTGTTTTCCGGTCAGGCCGGAGCGTCGGCCTACTTTGCCGGTGACTGGCTGATATACGGCGGCATGGCGACCATCGTCTGTGCTGCCATTGCCATACTGGCCGCCCAACGCCTTGAGCGGATGGCCAGCCTGAGCATTCTGGTGTCGGCGGGCATCCTGCTGTCGGCCGTGGGTTTCGCCCAACCCAACCTGACCGCTGCCGCGCTGTTCTATCTGGTCAGCTCTTCCCTTGCCTTGTGCGCCTTGTTCCTGCTGGCCGAGCTGATCGAACGCTCGCGCTCCTCCAACGAGATGCTGCTTGAGGACGATGCCGGGCAACTGCCCGCCCTGATGGAGTCGTTGAATCCGCCGCGGGGCACCAATCTGGATGACGAGCAAAAAGCCGTGGTCGGCCAAATCATTCCCTGGACCATGGCCTTCCTGGGCCTGAGCTTTATCGCCTGTGCCCTGTTGATTATCGGCATGCCGCCGCTGTCCGGGTTCATCGGCAAGCTCGGCCTGCTCAATGCCCTGCTTAACCCGGCGGGCCTGGGCAACACCGCTGACGCTCCAGTCTCGACCGCTGCCTGGGGCCTGTTTGCGCTGCTGATCTTCTCGGGTCTGGCCTCTTTGATTGCCTTCGCGCGCATGGGTATCCAGCGCTTCTGGACACCCATCGAGCGCCCGTCGCCGCTGCTGCGTCGCTTCGAATACCTGCCCATCGTGTTGTTGATCGGACTCTGTGTGGTCCTGACGTTCAAGGCCGAGCCCGTATTGCGTTATACCCATGATGCCGCTGACACCCTGAACAATCCCGAGCGCTATGTGATGGCCGTTATCGGCACCCGCCCGGTACCCGGCCCCGAAGCCAAAGCGGCGCTACAGGAGGTACAACCATGAAGCGCCTGTTTCCGGCTCCCTGGCTGTCACTTGCGCTGTGGCTGCTGTGGCTGGTGCTCAACCTGTCATTGAGCGCCGGCAATCTGCTGCTTGGTGCTGCGCTGGGCTTTCTGGCCCCGTTGATGTTCGCGCCCCTGCGGCCGCTGCCCATCCATATTCGCCGGCCCGGCGTGGTCATCAAGCTGTTCTTTGTGGTGGGCCGCGATGTGGTGGCATCCAATATCGCAGTCGCCCGGGGCGTGCTCATGGCCGGCAAGAAACCGCCCCGCTCACGCTTCATCAAGATCCCCCTGGATCTGCGCGATGCCAACGGCCTGGCCGCCTTGTCGATGATTACCACCGTGGTGCCCGGCACTATCTGGTCGGAGCTGGCGCTGGACCGCAGCGTACTGCTGCTGCATGTGTTCGACCTGGATGACGAAGCGCAGTTTATCCGGCATTTCAAAGACACCTACGAACGCCCCCTGATGGAGATCTTTGAATGAGTGCCCTGCTCTCCAATGCCATCCTCACCAGCCTGTTCCTGTTCAGCCTGGCGATGGTCCTGACCGTGATCCGGCTGTTCAAGGGGCCGTCGGCCCAGGACCGGGTTCTGGCGCTGGACTACCTGTATATCCTCGCCATGCTGGTGATGCTGGTACTGGGTATCCGTTATGCCAGTGACACCTACTTTGAGGGCGCACTGCTGATTGCCCTGTTCGGCTTTGTCGGCTCTTTTGCACTGGCCAAATTCCTGCTGCGTGGCGAGGTGATCGAATGAATTCAGTCAGCGAGTTATCGCTCTGGATCGAAATACCGGTGGCAGTGCTGCTGGTTCTGAGCAGCCTGTTTGCCTTGTGCGGTGCTATCGGGCTGCTGCGCCTGAAAGACTTTTTCCAGCGCATGCACCCGCCGGCACTGGCCTCGACCCTGGGCGCGTGGTGCGTGGCACTGGCGTCGATCCTGTACTTCTCGGCACTCAAATCGACACCGGTGCTGCACGCCTGGCTGATCCCGATTTTGCTGGCGATTACCGTACCGGTGACCACCTTGCTGCTGGCGCGCACCTCGCTGTTCCGCAAGCGCATAGCGGGCGAAGATGTACCGCCCGAAGTCAGCAGTGGCGGACGCAGCGAAGGCGGAAACTAACCCGGGCCTGGGGGAGCGAGCTTGTCTCGCGATGTTTTGGGCGTCGCGAAGAAGAGCTCGCGAGCAAGCTCGCTCCTACAGGCAAGCCCGCTCCTACAGGTGAGCTCGCTTCTGCTTACATCCAGCCCAGCCAGCTCCAGTAGGTTGCGCCAAACAGCAGCATCAGCAAATAACCCACCGCCGTGACGATCAGCCCGACCTTGGCGAATTGTTTGGCGGTGAAGGTTTGCGTGCCCAGGCACACCATGTTTTGCGGAGCGTTGATCGGCAGGATAAACCCGTAGCTGACCACAAAGCCCAGAAGCATGGTCATGCCCAACCGGTTGAATTCACCCGGCAAGGTTTGCAGCACTGCAATCAGAATCGGCAGCAAGGCCGAGGTCAACGCAGTCGCACTGGCAAACCCCAGGTGAATCAAAATCAGGAACGCCCCCAGAATCGCAAAGATCCCCAGCGGCCCCACTTGATCCAGCCCGGTGTGGTTCACCACCTGCGCCCCCAGCCATTGCCCGGCCTGGGTGGTGAGCAAGGCGGTACCAAGACTGATCCCGACCCCGAATACAATCACCGTGCCCCAGGGGATTCGCGACTGCACGTCTTTCCAGGTCATCACTCCAAAACGCGGCAACAGCAAAAATACCAACCCGGCGTAGGTGGTCGAGGTGGTGTCGAAACTGTGCAGCTTGCCTTCGGTGGCCCAAGCCAGCAGCAAGGCCACAGAGACCGCCATCAGACGTTTCTGTGGCCCGGTCATCGGCCCCAGTTCGGCCAGGGACTTTTCGACCGCTTCTTTGCCGCCGGGAATGCTGTCGCTTTCGGGAGGCAGCAACTTGAGCACCACAAACAGCAACACCCCCGACATGATGATGGCCCAGGGCGCCCCGGCAATCAGCCAGTCGAGCCAGTTCACCCGCGCGCCCAGCATCTTGTCCATAAAACCCACGGTCAGCAGGTTCTGCGCTGCTGCGGTTTGAATCCCGACGTTCCAGATACTGGTGCCCTGGGCCACCACAATCATGATTCCTGCTGCGATATTCGAGCGCTTGTCCACGCCAAAAGCCAAGATCACCCCCATCATGATCGGCACCACACAAGCGCTGCGGGCCGTGGCGCTGGGTACCACCAGGCTGAGCAGGATGGTGACCGCAATCGCCCCCAGCAGGATGCGTCGGGTGCTGGTACCGATACGTGACAGGGTGACCAGGGCAATACGCCGGTCCAGCCCGGTATGGGTCATGGCCGCCGCGATAAACAGCGCACCGGCCACCAGCGCCAGCGCGGCATTGGAGAAACCGGTCAGGGCCATGGTGATGCCGGCAGAAGTGCCGTAAAGCTGCGACGGGTCTTGCAGGGTGGGCGCCATGCCAATCAGAAACGCCATCAGCGACGTGATCATGATGGCGCTGGCTTCATAGGACACCGCCTCGGTGATCCACACCACCACGGCAAACGCCAGAATCGCCAGCATGCGGTGGCCGGCAACCGGTAGATCGGCAGGCAATGGCAGCAGCAAAATACCTATCATCACCAGGACCGCAATCACCAGGCCTATGGGCAGTTTTGCTTTCGCCGTTACAGGCTCCGGGGTGGTTGCAGGGGCATTCATGGCCAGTTCCTTATGCTTGAAGTCCTGTGCAGCATAGGCCCGTGGCGCAAGGGAGGTGTTGATGCTTGTCAGCTGTATCTATATGCAGGAGCGAGCTTGCTCGCGAGCTTTTGGGTCGTAACGACCAAGAGCTCGCGAGCAAGCTCGCTCCTACGGGGTTTGGGTGTGCGGGGTATTACTGCGCCAGTGCGCGCAATCTGGCCAGTTCTTCGGCAGCCATCGGGATCCCTTCGCCCACCGATTTGGCGCGCTCGATAAAGCGCCGATCACCCGGCATGCGCTCAAGACCCACGGCATGCATCTGGCGCACCAGTTCTGCGCTGCGCTGGGCGAAGCTGTTACCGCCGGACTTGGTCGGGTCGATGACGATCAACAGTTGTCCGGTCCAGGGGGTTTGCGCACCGGGGTGTTGCTTCCAGTCGAACTCGAACGAGAAGTTGCCACCGGTCAACGCTGCCGCCAGCAGTTCGACCATCATCGACAGCGCCGAACCTTTATGCCCGCCAAAGGGCAGCAAGGCACCTCCGTCCAGAATCTCTTTCGGGTTTTGCGTCGGCTCGCCATGCTTGTCCACCCCCATGCCGGCCGGCAGGCTGTGGTCCTTGCGCGCGGCAATTTGTACATCGCCGTGGGCAATGGCACTGGTGGCCAGGTCAAAGACGATCGGGTGGCCGCCGGCACAGGGGGCGGCGAAGGCAATGGGGTTGGTACCGAACAGCGGCTTTTGCGCACCATGGGGCACCACGCAGGTCATGCTGTTGACCACGCTCAATGCCACCAGGCCTTCTTCGGCAAACGGCTCGACATCGGGCCAGAGCGCCGCAAAGTGATGGGAGTTGCGGATCGCCAGCACTGCAATCCCGGCACTGCGGGCCTTTTCCACCAGCAATTCACGCGCCGCTGCCAACGCCGGTTGGGCAAAGCCGTTGGCCGCATCCACGCGGATAAAGCCCGAGGCCACGTCTTCAACCTGCGGCACGGCCTGGCCGTCGACCCAGTTACTTGCCAGGGAGGCCAGGTAACCCGGGATACGGAACACACCGTGGCTGTAGGAACCGTCGCGCTGAGCCCGGGCGCAGTTGTCTGCCAATACCTGCGCCACGGCCCGGGAGGTGCCGTGACGCTCAAAGATCTGTTGCAGCAAGGCGGTCAGTTCGCTGAGGTTCAGCGACTCCATAGCCTGGGACGAGGTAGCGGGCTGGGACATTCTGGCGCTCCAATCTAGTTATTTTTATGCTCGGCCAACTATCCTGCGATGACAGTTATCTGTCAATTCTTGACTTAATGACAGAAAACATTCACTTTCTGCAACGCGCTGAAACAACAACAGGAAAGCAGCCGTGAGCCAGTCGATTAAACAACGCCTAGAAAGCAGTCTGTCAACCGCCGCCCCTTCGGGTCGGGCGATTGCCAGTTATATGCTGGCCAATCTTTACGAGCTGCCGTTTCAGACCGCTGCCGACATTGCCGCCAGGCTGGGTGTCAGCGAGTCCAGTGTCGGGCGCTTTTGCCGCGCGCTGGGCTACAGCCATTTCAAAGACCTGAAGAACGATCTCAAGGACGACCTGGGCGACGGCCCGTGGCTGGTGGGTGATCGTCTGCAGGAATTCCGCCAGCAATCGAGCCAGGGGCCCCAAGGCTTACCGCGCAGCTTTGAGCTGGAAGTCGGCGCCCTGGTCAAGGTTTACGAATACAGCCTCACCCCGCAATGGCAAGCCGTAAGCCAGCGCCTGGCCACCCGGCGCAAGGTGTTCGTGGCCGGGTTCCAGACCGAACGCGGGATCGCCGCGTCCATGGTGCATTTGCTGCAATACCTGCGCGATGGCGTGCAACTGGTGGACGGCGCCGCCGGGCATTACGCCGACGTGCTGCTGTGCCCACCCGAGGACTGCGCCCTGGTGGTATTCGAGGCCCGGCGCTATTCGCGCCACGCCCAACTGTTATGCCGCAAGGCGCGCGAGGCTGGCATTGCCGTCACCCTGGTGACCGACACTTTTTGCGACTGGGCCGAGCAGAACGCCGACGAAGTGTTTCGTGTACCGACCGAATTCAATCTGTTCTGGGAATCCACCGCAGCCATGCTGTCGCTGGTGCACCTGCTGATCAACGAAGTGTGCAAACAACTGGGGCCGGACGTGGAGAAGCGTCTTGAGGCTACCGCGGCCTTACACAATGAGTTCGTGGGCTACACATCCTCACCCGGATCAAAACAATAAAACGAGGTGCTAGATGAAACACGTCATTCGCTTTGCCAGTGCATGTGCAATGGTTGTCGCCTTCGCGTCCAACGCCCAGGCCGACAAACTGACAATCGCCACGGAAGGCGCCTACCCTCCGTTTAACTACGTTGACTCCGACAACAAGCTGCACGGCTTTGACGTCGATATCACCGAAGAAGTGTGCAAGCGCATGGGCGCCGAGTGCACCATCGTGGCCCAGGACTGGGACGGAATCATCGCCGGCCTGATGGCGAAGAAATACGACGCCATTGTCGCGTCCATGATCGTCAACGAAGAGCGCAAAAAGAAGATCGCGTTCACCAATCACTACTACCGCACTCCGCTGTCCATTGCCGTGCCCAAAGACTCTGACATCACCGATGCCCAGTCCGACTTCGCCGGTAAAACCGTAGGTGCCCAGAGCGCCGCCACCCAAAGCATCTATGCCGAAGAGCACTACAAAAAGGCTGATCTGAAGCTGTATCCAACCCTGGATGAAGCCAACAGCGAGCTGGAAAACGAACGGGTCGATGTGGTGATTGCCGACAAATTCCCGCTGCTGGAGTGGGTCAATAAAACCGGCAAGGACTGCTGCAAAATAATTGGTGACGTCAACGGCACCATGGCCGATGCCTCGATTGCGGTACGCAAGGAAGACAACGCCCTGCGTGAGCGCTTCAACAAGGCGCTGGACGAGATCGTTGCCGACGGCACCTATAAAAAGATCTCCAGCAAGTACTTCGACTTCGACATTTACTGAGTCGCCCGCCCTCGGTTGAGGGCCTCCCTGCCAATGACCCGGCCCTGCGCACCTGGCGTGCGCGGCGGCTGAATTTCGGCCCTTTTTTTGCCCGGGGATTCGAGCATGCTCGATCAACTCTCACTTCTTTCCTTCGCCAGTGGCGGCTGGGGCTCGGCGCTGCTTGCCGGCTCGCTGGTCACCATTGCCCTGGCCCTGAGCTGCCTGCCCATCGGTTTACCGCTGGGTCTGATCGTGGCCGTGGCGGCCCGTTCCAAAAATCGCTGGATGCGGGCCTGGGCAACAACCTTCTCTACGGTATTCCGTGGCCTGCCGGAACTGCTGACGCTGCTGATCATTTATTACGGCTGCCAGATCGCCGCGCAAAAGATCCTCGCCCTGATGGGCTACGACGCACAGTTCACGATCAATACCTTCGTCGCGGCGATGATTGCGTTCAGCCTGGTATTTGCCGCGTTTTCCAGCGAGATCTGGCTAGGGGCATTCAAGACCATTCCCAAGGGCCAATTCGAAGCGGCCTCGGCGCTGGGCCTGTCGAAGTTCACCACCTTTCGCAAAGTGGTGCTGCCACAACTGGCGCGCATCGCCCTGCCCGGCCTGTCGAACAACTGGCTGTCGCTGCTTAAGGACACGTCCCTGGTGTCGACCATCGCCCTGGTGGACCTGATGCGCCAGACCAACCTGGCGGTCAGCGTCACCAAGGACCCGATGCTGTTTTACACCGTGGCCTGCTTCATCTACCTGTTTTTCTCGGCGATTTCCGGGCGTCTGTTTGCCTTTCTTGAGCGCCACTTCAACCGCCATATACGGAGCGTGCAGCCATGAGCCTGGCGGAACTGCAAAACATGTTTCTCAGCCCCGAGCTGCTGGAACGCTACGGCCCGCGCTTTATCGACGGGCTGCTGGTGACCACCAAGCTGGTGGCGATTTCCTTCACCCTGGGCGCGGTGCTCGGCCTGCTGATTGCCCTGGGCCGCTTGTCCGGCAACCGCTTCCTGCGCAGTTTTACCGGCGCCTATGTGTACTTCTTTCGCGGCTCACCGCTGCTGGCACAGCTGTTCCTGCTGTATTACGGCCTGGGATCGTTCAAGGGTTTCTGGCAAGACGTCGGCCTGTGGTGGTTTTTCCGCGATGCCTGGTTCTGCACCCTGCTGGCCTTCACCCTGAACACGGCGGCCTATCAGGCCGAGATTCTGCGCGGCAGCATTCTGTCGGTAGCCCAGGGCCAGCGTGAAGCCAGCAAGGCATTGAACCTGTCGCGCTGGACCACCTTTCGCAAAATCATCCTGCCGCAATCGCTGCTGGTGGCCATCGGCCCGCTGGGCAATGAATTGATCCTGATGATCAAGGCCAGCGCCATCGCCTCGCTGGTCACCATTTACGACTTGATGGGGGTCACCAAGATGGTGTTCTCCCGCAGTTTCGACTTCCAGGTCTATCTCTGGGCCGCCGTGCTGTACCTGGTGATCGTGGAAATCGTGCGCCGCAGCCTGAAATTCATCGAAGGCCGTCTCGGACGGCATTTGCAGTAAACCCATTTTTCGGGCTGCAAATACGGCCCTCGTCTCAAGGATTTGTTTATGCATTGCGACACTATCGTTCTGGGGGCCGGCATCGTCGGCGTCAGTACCGCGTTGCAACTCCAGGCACGCGGGCGCAGCGTGGTGCTGCTCGACCGCGCCCAACCGGGTAGCGGCACCAGTCATGGCAACGCCGGGCTGATCGAGCGCGCCAGTGTTATCCCTTACTCGTTCCCGCGGGAAATCACCCGCCTGCTGCGCTATGGCCTCAATCAGCAATCGGACGTGCGCTACAGCCTCAGACACCTGCCCAAAGCCGGGCCGTGGCTGATGAAATACTGGCAGCAGTCGGGCAGCAAGGGGCTGGCCCATGCCACCCGGGCCATGCTGCCGCTGATTGAACAATGTGTCAGCGAACATGATCTGCTGGCCGAGCCGGCGGGCATGGGTCATCTGATCCAGGACAGCGGCTGGATCGAGGTTTACCGCACCGCGGACGACTTCGCCAAGGCCCAGCGTGATGCCGCCGATTTGAGCGAGTTCAAGCTCAACTATCGGGTACTGGACCAGCAACAGGTGCACGCGCTGGAACCCGGCCTGCATACCGATGTGATCGGTGGCATTCACTGGCTCGACCCCAAGACCGTCAGCGATCCGGGCGGCCTGACCCGGGGCTATGCCGAACTCTTTATCAAGCGCGGCGGCACCTTTGTGACCGGCGATGCCACCAGCCTGCGGCAAACGGCCGGGCAATGGCAGGTCGAGAGCCACAAAGGCCTGATCATCGGCAATGAAGTGGTGATTGCACTCGGACCGCAAGCCCGGGAAATTTTCCAGCCGCTGGGCTACCGGATTCCCCTGGCGATCAAGCGCGGCTACCACATGCATTACGCCGCCAAGGACGGCCACACCATGCAGCATCCGATTCTCGACTCGGTGGGCGGTTATGTCCTGGCCCCCATGGTGGGTGGTATTCGCCTGACCACAGGGATCGAATTTGCAGACAGTGATGACCCGATCAACGAAATCCAGCTACGCCGTTGCGAAGAGCGTGCCCAACGCCTGTATCCGCTGGGTCAGCGGGTGGACGCCGAACCCTGGCTCGGCCGCCGCCCCTGCCTGCCGGACATGTGCCCGGTGATTGGTCCCGGCAGCCGGCATAAAGGTTTGTGGTTCAACTTTGGCCATGCCCACCACGGCCTGACACTGGGCCCGGTCAGCGGCCGCCTGCTGGCAGAGATGATGACCGGCCAGACCCCGTTCACCGACCCGACGCCCTACAGCGCCGAGCGCTTTAACTGATCACTGGAGACGCACCATGCACGCTCAACCTGCTTACGTTCATAATCCTGTGTCGCCAGTCACTGACACCCGCAAGGTGGTGGTGGATATCGCCGGTCTGAACAAGTACTACAGCGCCTTTCATGTACTCAAAGGTATCGACCTTAAAGTGCACGAAGGCGAGCGGATCGTACTGTGCGGGCCATCGGGTTCGGGCAAGTCGACCCTGATCCGCTGCATCAACCGCCTGGAGATCGCCGAGCAAGGGCGGATTCTGGTGAACAGCACCGACCTGTCCCAGGCCACGCGCGAAGCCGCCCAGGTGCGCAGCGAAATCGGCATGGTGTTCCAGCACTTCAACCTGTTCCCGCACATGAGTGTGCTGGACAACTGCATTCTGGCGCCGATGTCGGTGCGCGGCCTGTCGCGCAAGAAGGCGGTTGAACTGGCGCAGCACTTTCTGGAGAAGGTGGGCATTGCCATTCAGGCCAACAAATACCCGAGCCAGCTGTCGGGCGGCCAGCAGCAGCGCGTGGCGATTGCCCGGGCACTGTGCATGGAGCCGAAAATCATGTTGTTTGATGAACCGACTTCGGCGCTGGACCCGGAAATGGTCAGCGAAGTGCTGGATGTGATGGTCAAACTGGCGGGCAGCGGCATGACCATGCTCTGTGTCACCCACGAAATGGGCTTTGCCCGCCAGGTGGCCGAGCGGGTGCTGTTTCTGGATGGCGGCATGATCATCGAAGATTCACCGCCCGAAGACTTCTTCAACGCCCCGAAAAGCCCGCGGGCCAAAGCCTTTCTTGCACAGATAGTGCACTGACAGACAATTGCCTGTTCCTCTGTAGGAGCGAGCCCTGTGCGTTGCAACGCTCGCGAGCAAGCCAGCTGACAGCACATAAAGTGGGCCCGCTCCCGCTGTAGGAGCGAGCTTGCCTCGCGATACCGACAACCTGCTCATTCAGATGCACCGCAGCGATGTCATCGCGAGGCAAGCTCGCTCCTACCCTACAGCTGTGCGGCCAGACGCGAGCCCTGGTTGATGGCGCGCTTGGCATCCAGCTCGGCCGCGACGTCGGCACCACCAATCAAATGCACGTTCTGCCCGGCGGCAATCAGGCCGTCCTGCAGCTCGCGCAACGGGTCCTGACCGGCGCAGATGACGATGTTGTCCACCGGCAGCACTTGGGGCTCGCCTTCGCCAATCCGGATATGCAAACCGTCGTTGTCGATGCTCAGGTATTCAACGCTGTTGAGCATTTGCACCTGTTTGTTCTTCAGACCGGTGCGGTGAATCCAGCCGGTGGTCTTGCCCAGACCGTCGCCCACTTTGCTCGCCTTGCGTTGCAGCAGGAACACCTGACGCGCCGGGGCATGCACCTCGGGCTTGATCCCCGCAACGCCGCCCCGGGCCTCCAGCCGGGTATCGATGCCCCACTCTTTCCAGAACGCTTCGCGATCCAGACTGGTGGCAACCCCTTGTTGCACCAGGAACTCGGACACGTCAAAACCAATGCCACCGGCGCCGATCACGGCAACCCTGGCGCCCACCGGCTTGCGCTGAAGAATCACATCCAGGTAGCTCAGTACCTTGGGGTTGTCGATGCCCGGTATGGCCGGGGTGCGCGGAGCAATCCCGGTAGCCAGTATGATTTCGTCAAAACCGCCTGCCAGTAATTGCGCTACGTCGACACGGGTGTTCAGGCAAACCTCAACCCCGGTGGTCTGCAGCTTGCGACCGAAGTAGCGCAGGGTTTCGAAGAATTCTTCCTTGCCCGGTACACGCTTGGCCACGTTGAACTGGCCACCAATCTCGCTGGCCGAATCGAACAGTGTCACTTGATGCCCGCGCTCGGCAGCCACGGTCGCTGCCGAAAGCCCCGCAGGCCCGGCACCGACCACGGCGATTTTCTTCACCGCAATGGTTGGCAGGTAGTTGAGCTCGGTTTCGTGGCAAGCTCGGGGGTTGACCAGGCAGCTGGTGAGCTTGCCGCCAAAGGTGTGGTCCAGGCATGCCTGGTTGCAGCCGATGCAGGTGTTGATTTCATCGCTGCGGCCAGCAGCAGCCTTGTTGACGAACTCGGGGTCGGCGAGGAACGGTCGCGCCATGGACACGATGTCGGCGTCGCCGTCAGCCAGAATCTGTTCGGCAATTTCCGGAGTGTTGATGCGGTTGGTGGTAATCAGCGGCACGTTGACCGAGCCACGCAATTTGGCGGTCACTTTGCTGAAGGCACCACGGGGCACTTTGGTGGCAATGGTCGGAATGCGCGCTTCGTGCCAGCCAATTCCGGTGTTGATCAGGGTCGCACCGGCCTGTTCGACGGCCTTGGCCAGTTGCACGATCTCGGACCAGACACTGCCTTCAGCAACCAGATCGAGCATCGACAGGCGATAGATAATGATGAAGTTCGGCCCCACCGCTTCGCGCACCCGGCGCACGATTTCCACCGCCAAACGCATGCGGTTTTCATAGCAACCGCCCCAGCGGTCGGTGCGATGGTTGGTGTGCGCGGCGAGGAACTGGTTGATGAAGTAGCCTTCGGAACCCATGATTTCAACGCCGTCATAGTTGGCGCTTTGAGCCAGCCTGGCGCAGGTCACGAAGTCGCTGATCTGCTTCTCGATGCCTTCTTCATCCAGTTCTTTGGGGGTGAACGGGTTGATCGGCGCCTTGATTGCGCTCGGAGCCACCTGACGGGGGCTGTAGGCATAACGCCCGGCATGGAGGATCTGCAGGCAGATCTTGCCGCCCGCATCGTGCACCGCCCGGGTCACCACCAAATGCTTTTCTGCCTCTTCGGCGGTACTCAGCTTGGCCGCGCCACTGTACACGCCGCCTTCGTCGTTGGGGGCAATGCCGCCCGTGACCATCAAGCCGACCCCGCCTTTGGCACGCTCGGCAAAATAGGCCGCCATGCGCTCAAAGCCACCGGGTTTTTCTTCAAGGCCGGTGTGCATGGAGCCCATCAGGCTGCGGTTGCGCAAGGTGGTAAAACCCAGATCCAGCGGGGCCATCAAATGCGGGTAGTGAGAGGCAGTCATCGGCGAGCTCCACAACAGGATAAATCACGGAACGCGGGATGCTCTGTGGCTCCCGTCGTTTATGCCAGCCACAGTAAAGATACCTCCGGGCTCACTCAATGACTCAAAGTGACAAATTGCTAACCTAAATGCGCAGCCCCCCTTGGCAAGCCGGGACCAGCACCCTACCCTAGTTGCCGAATCCCGCCCAAGGCTGTTGCTCTATTTCCAATGCGTAAATTATTTGCCTGCACCTTAATCGTCACCCTCATCGCCGCTACCGCCGGCTACTGGTTCTGGGCCCAGCAACGCGAGGTGGGCCACTACCTCTCGGACCTGCGCATCGAGCTGACCCTCAACGACGGCGTCAACCACGACCGTGGCAATCTGCTGGGTATCGAGCCGGACCTGTCACCCCGGGACTACCAAAGCCTGGATCTGGTGCGCCTCAAGCTTGCGGCGTATCTGGACAAAGCCCGGGATGCCGGACTGCTCAACGACAAGACCATCGTCGTGCTGCCGGAACACATCGGCACCTGGCTGGTGTTTCGCGGCGAAAAGAATGAGCTGTATCAGGCGGCCAATCTTGCGCAGGCCATGGACTGGCTGGTACGGAGCAACCCGCTGGCCTTCGCCAGTGCCTGGCTTCGCGCCGAGGGCGACAGCCGGGCCAACGATGCTCATCTGCGAATGAAAGCCAGGAGCATGGCCCGCGATTACCAGACCCTGTTTGGGGGGCTGGCCAAAGAATACGGGGTGACCCTGGTGGCCGGCAGCATCGCCTTGCCGGAGCCACGCATCGAGAACGGCAAACTGCTGCCCGGCTCAGGCCCGCTGTACAACAGCAGCATTGTGTTTGGCCGGGACGGTATGCCCCTGGGTACGCCGCAACGCCAGTTACTCCCCACTTACGAAGAACAAAGCTATATCCAGCCAAGCCCTGAACACCAATTGAACGTGATCGACACACCGGCCGGTCGCCTGGGCATTCTGGTCGGCAGCGACAGCTGGTATCCCGAGAACTACCGCACATTGAACGAGCAAGGGGCGCAACTGATCGCTGTCCCCGCGTTCATGATTGGTAAAAACACTTGGGATCAACCCTGGGGCGGCTTTAAAAGTGTCACGAGCCCCAGTGAAATCAGCCTCAAGCCCGGAGAAGTCAGCGAAGGCGAAGCCTGGCACCGGCTGACGCTGATCAGCAGCGTCCCCAGCAGTACAGCCGAAGCCGGCATCACGGTGTTCTCCCGTGGCAAATTCTGGGACAAGCACAGCGTCGGCTGGGGGTTTGTCAGCCGTAACGGGCAAACCAGCCCGGACCAGCCCGGCAGCGGTGCCCGCTTGCTGAACCTGTGGCTGTAAACCTGTGAAACCGCTGCCGATGCGTCTGGGGGATCTTTCAGTCGGGTTTGTTGAATGCCTGGCCGACGCGGTGCGCAGTTATGGTCACGACCCTCTGCCTTTGCTCGCTCAATACGGACTCGATCCGGCCCGCCTCGGGCAACCGCTGGCGCGACTGTCGATCCCGCGCTACATGCGCCTGGGGCACGCCGCGATTGCCTTGACCGGCGACCCGGCCCTGGGTTTGCGCATGGGTCAGATGAGCAGGCTGCCCCAGACCGGTCTGGCCGGTGTAACCGCAGCCCAGGCACCCACGGTACGGGAAGCGGCACGCACGCTGATTCGCTTTGAAGCCCTGTATGCCTCCAACTATCGCGGCCAGTCGAGCCTGCACGAAGACGCTCAGGGCGCCTGGCTGCGCTTTTATTCCATCAGCCCGTATAACGCCTACAACCGTTTTGTGGTGGACTCGATCATTGCTGGCTGGCTGCAGCAGCTGTCATCTGTTGCGGCCCGGCCTTTGCTGGGTGAGCACATCGATATCGAGTTCAGCGAGCCGGAGTATGCCGAGCGCTACGCCATCCTGAGCCATACCTCGGTGAGCTTTCGGGCCGAGACCAACCAGCTGCGGCTGAACCACGCCAGTCTGGATCTGCGTAACCCGCAGCACTGCCCCACAACCTGGGCATTCTTGCTGCAACTGTGCGAGCGCGAACTGGAGCAATTGACCCGAACCCGCAGCCTGCGCGAGCGGATTACGCAAATGCTGGGGCCTTTGCTCAATGGCGGGCGCGAACCCGATCTGGAGGAAGTGGCGGTGCGCCTCAAGCTGCCAACCTGGACCTTACGCCGCAAGCTGGCAGAAGAAGGCACGCAGTTCCGGGCGATTCTCAACGATACGCGGCGTGACCTCGCCATGACCTATATCCGCGATACGGAACTGGCCTTTGGCGAGATTGCCTACTTGTTGGGGTTTGCCTCGGCAGAGGCCTTTCAGAGGGCGTTCAAGCGCTGGAACGCGCAGACTCCGGGAGAGTTCCGTCGTCGCCAGCGCAACACTGCATGAGGCGGTCCAGAGCCTAAAGCTCGGTTGCGTCGTCCGCAGGTTCCAGCGGGTCCAGCTCAAAAGCCTGATACTCAAGCAACTCTTCCTGATAGTCGTCCATTGCCACATCCCTTTTCGTTCTATTGGTTCAAGTCATGCCTGAGGGGCGCTGAAAGTGAGTTTAAAGCGCTCCCATGAAGGAAAAATGACACCTTGCGAGCACTCGACTTCACTGACTTTTTAAACGTAGCAGAGTTCATGGAAATTACTGCACGCTTATTGTGCCGGCAGCGCCTCTGGCACAACGGGTAGAGGGGTGATCGCCGGTTCCGGCGCAGGCACTGCGGGTGCGGCGGCTTTTTCAGGCGCCGAAGGTGTGGCCGGCGGTGTGGCTGGCGGTTCGACCGGCGCCGGAGCAGGCACGACTTCTGCCGGCAGCACCGGGGCGCTCTCCACTGGCGGTTGCAAGCTGGCAGGCTCGGCAGCCGCAGGCACCTCGACTGGCGCAGCCGGCTTGGGGGCCGCCTCGACCTTGGCCGGGACAACTTCAGGTACACCCAGATCGGTCTTGGGCTTTTCCGGAATATGCGCAGCCTTTTTCACTTCCTTGGGCAGGAACACTTCCACCAGCGCGAAAAAGCGATCATAGAACTGGGGCGAAGACACGGTTTCGCTGGCCACTTTCACCATCGAGTCATCGGAGGAGCCGATCGGCATCGACACCGAACCCAGCACCCCCACCCCGAGGCTGGCCGAGTTGTTGACCTTCTTCAGTGCGTAACGATCCTGCAGGGCGTTGGCAAACATGGTGGCGTGATGCTCCGAGCCGCCGTCGTCTGCGCAGACCACGTTAAAGCTGATCTCCAGATGGCTCTCGCCGGTTTGCTGGAAGCTCTTGTGGCCACTGATCATTTTTGCATCGTTACTGGTGATGATGTAGCCCTGGCTGAGCAAGGCGCGTCGTGCAGCTTCGCACGAGGCTTTATCGGTCACCGGATAATTACGCGAAAACGTTCCCGAATCATCGAAGTTCTCATGCTCGTAGATGGCTGTTTTCTTCGACGAGCAACCTGCGAGTCCGGCCAGCAAAAGGACGGCAACCAAAGCGCGCAAGGGGAATGACTTAAGCATTAAAGATCCTGAAGAGAACGGTGACGGGACGTATTGTGCATCAGTTGGCATTTTTTGCGCGCAGTTTGATTCGATCACATTTGCGCAGCAAGGCTGAAACCGCCCAAACCTGTAGTCGCTGCCAAAGGCTGCGCCCAGGGCCGCAGGGCCTTCCCTTGTCATTCAAACATGCAAGGGGTCGCTTCACCGCCCTTCGCAGCCTTCGGCAGCGACTACGGAGCACGCAGCGAAATGAAGAAATCCGGGCACAAAAAAAGCGACCCTAAGGTCGCTTTCTTTGTAGCTCCAGAGAGTTCAAGGGCTCTGGAGCAAATATGGCGCAGCGGACGGGACTCGAACCCGCGACCCCCGGCGTGACAGGCCGGTATTCTAACCGACTGAACTACCGCTGCGTATCGCTCGGACTTGCGTCCGTTTGAAACTTTTAAAACCTGTGACTGAAAAGCTTCGGTGCTTTTCAAGCCCAAGCCAGGAAAACCTGACCTGTACAAATATGGCGCAGCGGACGGGACTCGAACCCGCGACCCCCGGCGTGACAGGCCGGTATTCTAACCGACTGAACTACCGCTGCGCGTCGGTTGGTTGTTCTTTTCAGAACCACCTTTCTCTTTCGAGAAACTCAAGAAGTGGTGGGTGATGACGGGATCGAACCGCCGACCCTCTGCTTGTAAGGCAGATGCTCTCCCAGCTGAGCTAATCACCCTTTGCTTCGTTGAGGCCGCGAAATTTACGCAGGTATTGAACCTAAGTCAAGGACAAGGTTGAGTTTTTTTCAAAATAAGCAAAAAACCCGAACATCGCTCCCGCGGACTGCTTTATTCCCCGTAAACCATTTTCTTGCTCATGCCGCCGTCGACCACAAACTCCTGCCCCGTCACAAATCCGGCATTGCGCGACAGCAGCCACGCAACCATGGACGCAACGTCTTCCACGGTGCCTGCACGCCCTGCCGGGTGCTGGGCGTGATCCGTGTCGGTGAGCGGCTGCGCACGCCTCACAGAGGGGTCCCGGGCGTCAATCCAGCCCGGGCTGACCGCGTTGACCCTGATCTCCGGCCCGAGGCTGATGGCCAGCGCATGGGTCAATGCCAGCAAACCGCCCTTGCTCGCCACGTAAGCCTCGGTATCGGGCTCGGATTGACGGGCACGGGTGGAAGCCAGATTAACGATCGAGCCACAATGCGCACGCAAGTAAGGCGCGCAGTGTTTGGCCAGGAGCATGGGACCGGTGAGGTTGACCGCCAGTACCCGGTTCCAGTGCTCCAGATCGAGGCTTTCCAGGGTCATGTTGTGCGGGTCGGCAATTGCCGCGTTGCTCACCAGCGCGTCCAGACGTCCGAACTGCCCCAATACCTGGGCCACGCAACCGATGACATCGGCCTCTACCGACACATCCATGGTCACGAACCAGGCATTTTCACCCAGCACCCGGGCCACTTTAGAGCCCCGTGCACGATCAATGTCGGTCAGCACTACCTGCCAGCCTTCACTGACCAGCCACGCGGCGATCCCCAGGCCAATGCCCCGCGCAGCGCCGGTTACCAGCGCCACACGCCCATTACCGGCAACAGGTACCTCAAGGATCATATCGTTCACAGTGCGGCCAGGCCTCGCGCCAGATCTGCTTGCAGGTCGGTGACATCTTCCAGGCCCACGGCGATGCGGATCAGACTGTCCTGAATGCCGGCAGCTGCACGTTCCTGCGGCGCCAACCGGCCATGGGAGGTGGTGGACGGATGGGTGATGGTGGTCTTGCTGTCCCCCAGGTTGGCGGTGATTGAAATCAGGCGCGTGGCATCGATAAAGCGCCATGCGCCCTCTTTGCCGCCCCGGACTTCAAAACTCACCACCGCGCCAAAACCGCGCTGCTGACGCTGGGCCAAGGCATGCTGCGGGTGGCTTTTGAGACCGGCATAGTGGACCTTCTCAATCCCGTCCTGCTGCTCCAGCCACTCAGCCAGGGCCTGGGCACTGGCACAGTGGGCACGCATGCGCAGATTCAAGGTTTCCAGCCCCTTGAGGAAAATCCAGGCGTTGAACGGGCTCAGGGTCGGCCCTGCAGTACGCAGGAAGCCTACGACTTCTTTCATCTGCTCGCTGCGGCCGGCAACCACCCCGCCCATGCAACGACCCTGGCCGTCGATGAATTTGGTGGCCGAATGCACAACAATGTCGGCACCCAGCTTGAGCGGCTGCTGCAAGGCAGGCGTGCAGAAGCAGTTGTCGACCACCAGCATCGCGCCCTTGGCGTGGGCAATCTCTGCCAGAGCCGCAATATCCACCAGCTCGGCCAGCGGATTGGAAGGCGACTCAACAAACAGCAATCGGGTGTTGGGCTTGATCGCCGCGTCCCAGCCAGCCAGTTCAGCCAGCGGTACATAGTCGACCTGCACGCCGAAGCGTTTGAAGTATTTCTCGAACAGGCTGATGGTTGAGCCGAACACGCTGCGCGAGACCAGAATATGATCGCCGGCACTGCACAGACTCATGACCACTGACAAAATTGCCGCCATGCCGGTCGCTGTCGCCACGGCCTGCTCCGCCCCTTCGAGGGCCGCCATGCGCTCTTCGAATGCTCGCACCGTGGGGTTGGTGTAACGCGAATAGACGTTGCCCGCCACCTCGCCCGAGAACCTGGCTGCTGCATCTGCGGCGGTGCGGAACACGTAGCTGGAAGTCAGGAACATCGCATCACCGTGCTCGCCTTCCGGCGTACGGTGCTGGCCAGCACGCACAGCCAAGGTATCGAACGCTACGCCCTCGAGGTCGCTATCCAGCCGTCCCGCATCCCAATCCTGACTCATGCTGCCCACTCCTTGCTGTGTATTTGCTTTGTATTGGAGAAACGCAAACCGGCCCATCAGGGCCGGTTTGGTGAACACTTAGTTGTTGTACAAGCCTATCGTTGCACCGACACCTTGAGCAACCACCTTGGAAGCATCGTTGCGCGCACGCTCGATTCTCTCCAGATAGTTGTCATCGATATCGCCAGTGACGTACTTGCCGTCGAACACTGCGCAATCAAACTTGTCGATCTTGATTTTGCCACCACCCACCGCTTCGATCAGGTCAGGCAGGTCCTGATAGATCAGCCAGTCGGCGCCGATCAGCTCGGCCACTTCCTGGGTGCTGCGATTGTGCGCGATCAGTTCGTGAGCGCTTGGCATGTCGATGCCATATACGTTCGGGTAGCGCACAGCCGGAGCTGCCGAGCAGAAGTAAACATTTTTCGCGCCGGCTTCGCGGGCCATCTGAATGATCTGCTTGCAGGTGGTACCGCGCACGATCGAGTCATCCACCAGCATCACGTTCTTGCCGCGGAACTCAAGTTCGATGGCGTTGAGCTTCTGGCGCACGGACTTTTTACGCGCAGCCTGGCCCGGCATGATGAAGGTACGGCCGATGTAACGGTTCTTGACGAAGCCTTCGCGGAACTTGACGCCCAGGTGGTTAGCCAGTTCCAGCGCAGCGCAGCGGCTGGTGTCCGGAATCGGGATGACCACATCGATATCGTGATCCGGGCGCTCGCGCAGGATCTTCTCGGCGAGCTTCTCGCCCATGCGCAGACGGGCCTTGTATACCGAAATGCCATCGATGATCGAATCGGGACGCGCCAGGTACACGTGCTCGAAGATGCACGGGGTCAGTTGCGGGTTAACAGCACACTGACGGGTGTGCAGCTGGCCGTCATTGGTGATGTAAACCGCTTCGCCCGGCGCCAGGTCACGGATCAGGGTGAAGCCCAGCACGTCCAGGGACACGCTTTCGGAAGCGATCATGTACTCGACGCCTTCGTCGGTATGACGCTGACCGAAGACGATAGGACGAATGGCATTCGGATCACGGAAACCGACGATACCGTAGCCGGTAATCATCGCAACCACGGCGTAACCACCGCGGCAGCGGTTGTGTACGTCTGTGACCGCTGCAAACACGTCTTCTTCGGTTGGCTGCAATTTGCCACGCTGAGCCAGCTCATGGGCAAATACGTTAAGCAGCACTTCCGAATCGGAATTGGTGTTGACGTGGCGCAGGTCAGATTCGTAAATCTCCTTGGCCAGTTGTTCAACGTTGGTCAGGTTGCCGTTATGCGCCAGGGTAATGCCGTATGGCGAGTTGACATAAAACGGCTGGGCTTCAGCTGAAGTCGAGCTGCCTGCAGTTGGATAGCGCACATGGCCAATGCCCATGTGCCCGACCAGACGCTGCATGTGTCGCTGATGAAATACATCGCGAACCAGCCCGTTGTCCTTGCGCAGGAATAACCGGCCTTCATGACTGGTCACAATACCGGCAGCATCCTGGCCGCGGTGCTGGAGGACGGTTAGCGCGTCATACAGCGCCTGATTGACGTTCGACTTACCGACGATACCGACGATGCCACACATGCGACGCAACCCCTACTTAATGGATCTGAACTGAACATCGCTTACCTGGCCAGATTGGCCGGCAAGAGATGCTCCTTGAACGGAATATCAGCAGGAACGCTGATACCGCTGGCCAACCACTGGCTACTCCACCCCAAAATGAGATTTTTCGACCAATCGGCAACCAATAGAAATTGTGGCACGAGCCTTGACCCCTGCCACCATGAGTCTTGCTGTACCGGCCCCAGGCTTAACAGCCCGACCGCCACAACCACCAGCAACGCGCCACGCGCAGCGCCGAAGGCCATGCCAAGAAAACGATCGGTCCCGGACAGTCCGGTGACGCGAATCAGTTCGCCGATAAGAAAATTGATCATTGCGCCTACCAGCAAGGTGGCGACAAACATGATGGTGCACCCAACGATAACGCGGGCGGAAGGTGTTTCGATATAACCGGTGAGGTATTGAGACAGTGAACCGCCGAACATCCAGGCGACGACCCCGGCAATGATCCAGGTGCACAGCGACAGGGCCTCTTTAACGAAGCCGCGCTTCAAGCTGATCAAAGCGGAGATGGCGATAATTGCAACGATCGCCCAGTCAACCCAGGTAAATGGCACAGTTCAGCCTACGGACAGATAAGGCGGCGCATTTTAGCAGAGCGCCGCCGCTCAGGTAAGGCGATTTATCAGTGCTTTGGCAATCAGGTGACACCTTTTTACCGACTCAGCCACGCTCGGGCTGAAAGCGCACCACAAAACCCTTGAGATTTTGCTGCTTGCCGAGCAGATCGCGCAGGCGATCGGCCTCTGCACGCTCAAGCAATGGACCGACAAAAACCCGATTCATCCCGCCCGAAGATCGGACATAAGCGTTATAACCTTGATTTCTAAGGGTTTTCTGCAGGTTATCAGCGCTTGCACGATTGGACAGACTGACCAGTTGCACCGACCAGCTAATGGGCAAGCCGTTAGGATCGAGACGTTTTTGCGTGGTATCGAGCTTGGCAGGTGCCTGCGCAACCGTTTGAGCCGGCGTGACAGCCGGTGGTTTTGGCGCCGCAACCACAGGTTTTGCCACCGCAGCTGCCGGTGCCTGCTGCGTGACGACTTCCTGCTCAGGCGGTGCAGGCTCTTCAGCGATTACCTGCGGCTCGGGCACCGCAACCGGCTCTACCTTGACCTCGGACATGACCGGCATCTGGGGTGCAGTCGGTGCATCGACCTGAATCTGGCGCTGCTCATCTTCGCGCGAGAACAGCATCGGCAAGAAGATCACGGCCAGCGCCACCAGTACCAGGGCGCCCACCATCCGCTGCTTGTATACCTTATCCAGCAAAGCCATTTGCAGCCTCCTCCGTGGCACGCCGCTGCAACCACTCGAGCGCTTCAGCGACGCAATAAAATGATCCGAACAACAGGATTTCGTCTTGCCCGGTAGCCTGCTCGCACTGTGCCTCAAGTGCCGCCTCGACACTGGCGAAAACCGAGACCCGAGCCCCCAGATCCTGCAGCGAGCCCTGAAGCTCAGCCGCCGGCCGGGTCCGCCCGGTATTGAGCGGTGCTACCGCCCAATGCGCGACCACTGGCGCGAGCTGTGACACTACGCCATCCAGGTCCTTGTCGGCCAGCAGGCCGAATACCGCCAGACGCCTGCCCGCTATCGGACGCTGCTGCAGACGCTTGACCAGATACTCCGCTGCATGGGGGTTATGGCCCACATCAAGCAGCATATTCAAGGTTTTTCCGTGCCAGTTGAACTGCCGACGATCCAGCCGACCGGTCACTTGCGTACCCTGTAACGCTTCAATAATTCGTTCAGGCTGCCACGGCAGACCTGTCAATGCATAAGCCTGCAACGCCAGCGCCGCGTTTTCCATCGGCAAATCCAGCAGCGGCAAGTCGCGCAACTCCACCACCTGCCCTGCCGCATCCCGGCCCTGCCAGTGCCAGACGCTGTCAGCAGTGGCCAGGTCAAAGTCACGACCACGTACAAACAGCGGGCAACCCAACTCTGCAGCCTTGTCGAGCAAGGGTTGAGGCGGGTTCAAGTCGCCACAAAGAGCAGGCTTGCCCGGGCGAAAAATGCCGGCTTTTTCGTAAGCCACGGATTCACGGGTATTACCAAGGTATTCCACGTGATCCACACCGATACTGGTGACCAGTGCCAAGTCGGCATCTACCAGATTGACCGCATCCAGTCGCCCGCCCAGACCGACTTCCAGCACCACGGCGTCAAGTTGCGCACGCTCGAACAGCCAGAAAGCCGCCAGCGTGCCCATCTCGAAATAGGTCAGTGAAGTCTGGCCCCGGCCAGCTTCCAAAGCGCTGAAGGCTTCGCAAAGCTGCTCGTCCGAGACCTCGGCGCCGTCGATCTGCACACGCTCGTTGTAGCGCAGCAGATGCGGAGAGTTATAAACCCCCACTTTCAGACCTTGCGCCCGCAGCAAGGACGCTACAAACGCACAGGTCGAACCCTTGCCGTTGGTGCCAGTAACCGTCACCACCCGAGGCGCGGGCTTTTGCAGGCCCATGCGGTTCGTTACCTCGCGCGCGCGATCCAGGCCCATGTCGATGGCAGATGGATGCAGCTGTTCAAGATAGGCGAGCCACTCGCCAAGGGTGCGCTCAGTCATATGTTTGCAGGTACCGGCGGAACAACGATTGCTTCAACAGGCGGCGCCACGAACACAGGCGTAGGCAGGCCCATCATTTGTGCCAGCAGGTTACCCAGGCGCGGGCGCAGTTCCTGGCGGGCAATGATCAAGTCGATTGCACCGTGCT
Source organism: Pseudomonas sp. 9.1(2019) (assembly GCF_009910445.1). Lineage (NCBI taxonomy): Bacteria > Pseudomonadati > Pseudomonadota > Gammaproteobacteria > Pseudomonadales > Pseudomonadaceae > Pseudomonas > Pseudomonas sp. 9.1(2019). The sequence continues at coordinate 655,809 of NZ_VBWF01000010.1, forward strand.
CCAGCAGGAACTCGCTGCGCTGGAAGCCTTCTGGCAGTTTTTCACGAACGGTCTGCTCGATTACACGCGGGCCGGCAAAGCCGATAAGGGCTTTAGGCTCAGCCACGATTACATCGCCGAGCATCGCCAGGCTGGCCGAAACGCCGCCATAGACCGGATCGGTCAAGACCGAGATAAACGGAATGCCTTCTTCACGCAGACGCGCCAGTACCGCAGAGGTCTTGGCCATTTGCATCAGGGAGATCAGGGCTTCCTGCATCCGCGCACCACCGGAGGCTGCGAAGCAGACCATCGGGCAGCGGTTTTCCAGCGCATAGTTGGCGGCACGTACAAAACGCTCGCCAACGATGGCGCCCATCGAGCCGCCCATGAAGGAGAACTCAAACGCAGACACTACCACCGGCATGCCCAGCAAGGTGCCACTCACGGAGATCAGGGCATCTTTTTCGCCGGTCTGCTTTTGCGCACCGACCAGACGGTCCTTGTACTTCTTGCTGTCACGGAATTTCAGACGGTCTACAGGCTCCAGATCGGCGCCCAGTTCGTTACGACCATCGACATCCAGGAAGATATTGATGCGGGCACGTGCGCCGATGCGCATGTGGTGATTACATTTGGGGCAAACGTCCAGGGTCTTTTCCAGCTCCGGACGATAAAGCACAGCGTCGCAAGACGGGCATTTGTGCCACAGGCCTTCAGGTACCGAGCTCTTTTTGACCTCGGAACGCATGATCGAAGGAATCAGCTTGTCTACCAACCAGTTGCTCATGCTTTCTTTCTCCAGTACCGGTGGCCAGAACGCTTGGGTTCAGGCCCCGTGTATGCCCTTGAGCTAAATTCATTAGGTATGCGGCGATGATTACCGGGGAGAAGCGGTCAGCACATGGCAAACCAGCGTAACCCCCGGACCCTCAGCCTTCCCGACAACACGCCCCAGAGCGGCCGCCAGTTTAATTTCTGCCCGTCGAACCACCGGGCCCGCCTGCTTTATACAGCGGTAATGATGGACGGTGGCAGACTGCCAACCGTCACATCGGGCATCAGTTTGTTGCCCGTACTGCCTGCATGAAGGCCCGAATCCTGTCGTGATCCTTGATGCCCTTGCTCTTTTCCACCCCGCCACTCACATCAACGGCATACGGCCGCACCTGAGTAATGGCCCGGGCCACGTTCTCGGCAGACAAGCCGCCTGCGAGAATAATCGGTTTGCTCAAATCCTGCGGTATCAATGACCAGTCAAAGGCCTGGCCGGTTCCCCCGGGCACCCCTTCAACGTAGGCATCCAGCAAAATACCGCTGGCACCGGCATACGCCTTGCAGGCGCCTGCGATGTCATCACCCGCCTTTACCCGCAACGCCTTGATATAGGGCCGGTGGTAGCCCTCGCACTGCTCAGGGGTTTCATCGCCGTGAAACTGCAGCAAGTCCAGCGGTACGGCATCAAGTGTTTCGTTCAGCTCACAAGCCGTGGCATTGACGAACAACCCGACCGTGGTCACAAAAGGCGGCAAGGCGGCAATGATCGCGCGCGCCTGCTGCGCCGTTACTGACCGCGGACTTTTTGCGTAGAACACAAAGCCGATGGCGTCAGCCCCGGCACTAACAGCTGCCAGTGCATCATCTATGCAGGTAATACCGCAGATCTTGCTGCGAACGGCTGACATGTCGAATACACCTCAAGAAACGCGAAAGCCCCGGATGGTAACAAATGCTCATCCGGGCGTCAGCCGTCCAGTTCGGTAAAACCGGTCAAGAAATGTGGACCGATGTAACGTTGCGGCAATTGGAACTCATCGTGATATTCAACTTGTACCAGATACAGGCCATAGGGATGCGCTGTTACGCCACCGGAACGACGGACCCGGCTCTCCAGCACTTCCTTCATCCATTCCACCGGCCGCTCGCCAGTGCCGATGGTCATTAGCACCCCGGCGATGTTGCGCACCATGTGATGCAAAAAAGCACTGGCGCGAATATCCAGCACAATCATCTGTCCATGACGTGTCACGCGCAGGTGATGCATTTCCTTGACCGGCGATTTGGCCTGGCACTGACCCGCACGAAAAGCGCTGAAGTCGTGCACGCCCAACAGGTAGCGCGCGGCCTCGGCCATCCGCTCGACATCCAGCGGGCGATGGTTCCAGGTAATTTCCTGATTCAGGTGCGCAGGGCGAATCTGATCGTTGTAGATCACGTAGCGGTAACGCCGGGCGATGGCTTTGAAGCGTGCATGAAAATGCGCCGGCATGACCTTGGCCCAACTGACGCTGATGTCATGGGGCAAGTTGATGTTGGCGCCCATGACCCAGGCTTTCAGGGAGCGCTCGGCCATGGTGTCAAAGTGCACCACTTGCCCGCAGGCGTGTACACCCGCATCAGTGCGGCCTGCACAAAGCAATGAAACCGGAGATGCGGCGACTTTCGACAAGGCATTTTCCAGGGTTTCCTGGACCGTCAGCACACCACTGGCCTGACGTTGCCAGCCGCTATAGCGCGAGCCTTTGTATTCAACGCCCAGCGCGATTCGGGAAAAGCCTTCGGCGGCCATTTCGGCTGCCGGGTTATCTATATTTGCCAAGGTGCTACAGCCTGCTCGTAAACGCAAAGTCGGCCATTATAAGGCGCACCCGCAAAGACGCCACGAAACAAATCATGGCGAGGATAAATCAGCATCGGGTTCACAGATCAAGGGCCGGCAAGCCGGCCCCCACAGGTGACAGCAGATCAAGGCAAGCGCGACAACAGCTCCAGGGCTTCAGCCTGCTGCTCCGGGTTACCCTCCTCGACAACTTCGGTCAGGATATCCCGCGCGCCCTCGTCATCCCCCATATCGATATACGCCTGGGCCAGATCAAGCTTGGTCGCCGTTTCATCGGCGCCCGACAAGAAGTCAAACTCGGGTTCGTCGGCAAAGGACGGGACTATCGATGGCTGTTCAAGGCTTTCGGACAAGCGCTGCAACTCCGCATTGACCTTGTCCAGCTCAAGCGCAAAGCTGTCCGGCTCAGCGGCCGGCGCAACCGGTTCGTCAGCCAGGGACAAATCGAAATCAGGCGGCAGGTCCAGATCGAAGTCGGACATGTCGCTACCCGACGTCTCAGCCTGCTGCTTGAGCACGTCTTCAAAGCTCTGCTCGTCACCGGATTTTTTCTCGGGCGGCAACTCGGCAGGCGACGCCGCTTCAAGGTCATCCAGACTCAGATCAAAGTCCTGATCGAACTCGTCAACGGCCGGCCTGGCCTGTGGCTCAGGCTCCACTTCGCGATCATCGCGCATCATCTCTGTGACAAACTGCGCCTGTAATTGCGCAGCAACCGCAGCCGTGGCGATACCGGCTGCCAGTGCCATGGCCGGATAGCGATGCTTGAGCTGTTCAACCTCAGAATGATTCTTGCCGTTGGCAATCAGCTGCCGCTCCTGGGCAACAAAGGCATCACGCTCGCCCAGTTCACCATAGACCTGCATCAACTTGAGTCGCAGATCACTGCGTTGCGGCTCTTGCTCGATTGCACCTGCCAGCAGTTGCTCGGCCTCTTTGAGCTGACGCTGCTCAATCAACTGTTCAGCCTGGACCAATGCATCGGCCTGCGGGCTGACCAGCGCCTGGGCAACCACCACTGGCGCAACCGGAGGTACCACCAGTGCTGCCGCAGCTGGTGCCGCCTCGAGCTTGACGCTCGGCGGTGGAACTTCAAGCCCTTCGAAGCTGCTTTGCGGCATGTCCAGATCAGATGGGAACTCGGCCTCTTCCTCAAGCTCACGGGCCATCCGCGCATGCCTTTGCGCCGCCTGCAGGGCTTTACGGCGACGCACCAGCAGCAGCGCAAGCAGCAACAACAAGACCGCCGCGCCACCGACCAGACCCAGCAGCCAAGGGCTGTGCAACAAGTCCTGGATGCTGCGCTCTGCACGCGGAGTGGCACTATCGTCCTGCGCCGGAGCTGGCGGCACCGCCGTCGCCGGCGCACCTTCATCTGCCGGCGCGATGTCAGCTTCCGGAGCGTCCACAGCCTGCCCCGGCAGCGGGACCGCTATCGCCGCTGCCGGATCGACTGGCGCCGAACTGTCAGCCTGCAGCTTGGCCAATTGATTGTTTTTCAACTCGATCAAGCGTTGCAGCTTGTCCAGCTGGCTTTGCAAATCCTGCATCCGGCTTTGCAGCTCGGCATTTTCACGCCGGGCCGAATCCAGACCTTCCTGAGTCGTCGCCAGCTTGTCGCTGATATTTTTGGCATCGCCAACTGCACCCTTGCCATCGGCAGCGCTCGCCGCAACCAGGCTCAGGCTGTCACTACCGCCAGCCTTGGCAGGACTGGTAGCCGCAACCGGCTGCCGACCGGTCGCATCCAGCTGCTGGGCCAATGGCGTGGTACGACGCCCATTACGCCAGTCGGCATTCTGGGAAGCGACTTCATTGATGGCCTTGCCTTGGGACAGCTGGACACTTTGCGCGGCATCCGGCATGCGCAATACCTGACCGGTCTTGAGCCGATTGATGTTGCCGTTGATAAAGGCATCAGGGTTGAGCGCCTGAATCGCCAGCATGGTCTGCTGGACCGAGCCGCCATTGCGCGCCTTGGCCGCGATTTCCCACAGGGTGTCACGGGACGTGGTGGTGTATTGACCTGCATTTGCAGGCGCGCCAGAGGCAGCCGCAGCGGTTTGAGGAGAGAACTTGGCCGGGTCCAGCAATACGCTGTAGTCCCGCAGCAAGCGGCCGCTTGGCCACATCACCTGCACCAGAAACTTTACGAAGGGCTCGGACAAAGGCTGGCTGGAAGTGACGCGCAGCACGCTTTTGCCGTTGGCATTGATTACCGGCGTGAAACGCAGATCATCCAGGAATGCCGGACGCGGCACCCCGGCCTTTGTGAATTCGTCAGGCGGTGCCAGGCTCGGCACCACTTCAGCAGCGGTCAGATCCTTGACGTCCAACAACTCGATTTCAGCCAGCAGAGGCTGGTTCTGAGTCGACTTCAGGGTCAGCTCTCCGAGCCCGAGCGCCTGCGCCATACCGGATGACAGCGCCGAAGCGGCGGCGATTGCTAACACTAATTTGCGAACCTGAAGCATAGCCTCTTCCTTATTGGTACAGGCCTCGTCCCCCGAGGCCTGTATAGCTTCTGGAACCCTGCTGGAAATTGACGCCAAGTATCTTTTACAGAATATCTTTAATCAACAACTCAGCCAGTTGCACGGCATTCAAAGCGGCGCCTTTTCTTACGTTATCTGACGTCATCCAGAAATTAAGTTCAGAAGTGTCGTCTACAGCATGGCGCACCCGGCCGACATAAACCACGTCTTGTCCTACCGCATCGCCCACCGCCGTAGGATAGTCGCCCGCCTCTACCAGCTCGATACCTTCAGCGGCTTCAAGCGCCGCATTCACCGCATCCAGATCCACCGGCCCGGCAAGTTGCACGGCAACACTGAAGCTATCGCCAAAAAATACCGGAGCTTGAATGCAGGTCACCGAAACTTTCAGCGCGGGCATAGCCAACACTTCACGCAATTCCGTTACCAGGCGTTTTTCCAGTGGTACATGGCCTTGTGCATCAGGCTTGCCCACTTGCGCCAAGAGGTTAAACGCCATCTGGCGATCAAAAAAACTGGTCTCCAGCGGATGCAGATTCAGTAGTGCGGTGGTCTGACGCGCCAGCTCGGAAACCGCTTCACGGCCTTGGGCAGAAACTGCCAGACATGCCGTCACGTTGACCCGCTGAATATCCAGCAAGCCGCGCAGGGGCGCCAACACTACGGCAAGAGCGGTTGCCGACGGGCTCGGGCTGCTGATTTGCAGCGGCTTTGGCAACCCGGCCAATACTTGGGCATTGGCCTCGGGCACCACTTGCGGAGCCTGGGCCGCGGGCAATGCGCCCGACAAATCAATAATCGCGCACCCGCCAGCGCGGGCCTTGGCGGCAAAGCTCAGGGTTACGGCGGGGCCGGCAGCGAAAAACACCAGCTGCACTTTGCTGAAGTCAAACTCATCGACTTCACGCACTCGGACGTTTTTGCCCCGAAAAGGCACCGAATGCCCGGCTGACTCGCTGCTGGCCAGCAAATGCAAATCAGCGACCGGAAAATTGCGCTCTTCGAGAATTTGCACAATGGTTTCGCCGACAGTGCCGGTGGCGCCAACGACGGCGATATCAAAGGACTGGTTCATGCATCTACCTCAGGCGAAACGTGGGGAGCGGCACTGTACCGGGCGCAACCTTTGCAGGCAACGGACAGTGCCCGCCAGCGCGGCAGTAAAAAGCGCCACTCATTAAAAAGCCCGCCTCTCTTGCGAGAGGCGGGCCTGGCTGCAACCAGGGCGGATTAACGCTCCAGCAGAATCCGCAGCATGCGGCGCAACGGCTCGGCCGCACCCCACAACAACTGGTCGCCCACGGTGAACGCACCGAGGAACTGCGAACCCATGTTCAGCTTGCGCAGACGGCCAACCGGCACATTCAGGGTACCGGTTACCCGGGTAGGGCTCAGTTCCTGGATGCTGTCTTCACGATGATTGGGCACCAGCTTGACCCAAGGGTTGTGCTGGCTGATCAGACCTTCGATGTCGGCAATTGGCACATCCTTGTTCAGCTTGATGGTCAAAGCCTGGCTGTGACAGCGCATTGCACCGATACGCACGCAGATACCATCCACCGGAACCGGGTTCTTGAAGCGACCCAGGATCTTGTTGGTTTCGGCCTGGGCCTTCCACTCTTCGCGGCTTTGACCGTTTGGCAGCTCTTTGTCGATCCACGGGATCAAGCTACCGGCCAATGGCACGCCGAAGTTCTCGGTCGGGTACGCGTCGCTGCGCATCGCTTCAGCGACACGACGGTCGATATCGAGGATGGCGCTGGCCGGATCGGCCAGTTGATCGGCCACAGCAGCGTGGGTCGAACCCATTTGCTTGATCAGCTCGCGCATGTTCTGCGCGCCGGCACCGGATGCCGCCTGATAAGTCATGGCGCTCATCCACTCCACCAGACCGGCCTCAAACAGGCCGCCCAGGCCCATCAGCATCAGGCTGACAGTGCAGTTGCCGCCGATGTAGTTCTTGGTGCCCGCATCCAGCTGCTGGTCAATCACCCGGCGGTTGACCGGGTCCAGAACGATCACTGCGTCATCCTGCATCCGCAGGCTCGACGCTGCATCGATCCAGTAACCTTGCCAGCCTGCCTCACGCAGCTTGGGGAACACCTCAGTGGTGTAGTCGCCGCCCTGGCAGGTCAGGATTACATCGAGGGTTTTCAACTCTTCAATGTTGTAAGCATCCTTGAGCGGGGCGATATCCTTGCCCACAGACGGACCCTGTCCACCGACATTGGAAGTAGTAAAAAACACCGGCTCAATAAGATCGAAATCCTGCTCTTCCAGCATCCGCTGCATGAGCACAGAACCAACCATACCGCGCCAACCGACCAGACCTACACGCTTCATCACAACGACACCTTTAACAAAAAGTGGGGTCGTTACTTCCACCAACAGGAAGTAACGGGCCAGAGAGATTACAGATTCTGTAGCGCCGCGACTACTGCATCGCCCATTTCCTGCGTTCCGACCCTGGTGCAACCCGCCGACCAGATGTCGCCGGTACGCAAGCCCTGGTCCAGAACCAGGCTCACGGCCTGTTCAATGGCATCGGCAGCGGCGGTCTGATTGAAGCTGTAACGCAGCATCATCGAGACCGACAAAATGGTTGCCAGCGGGTTGGCAATGCCCTGCCCCGCGATGTCCGGCGCCGAACCGTGGCATGGCTCGTACATGCCCTTGTTGTTGGCATCCAGGGAGGCCGACGGCAGCATGCCGATGGAACCGGTCAGCATCGACGCTTCGTCCGACAGGATATCGCCGAACAGGTTGTCGGTTACGATCACATCGAACTGCTTGGGCGCACGCACCAGCTGCATCGCGGCGTTGTCGACGTACATGTGGCTCAGCTCGACGTCCGGGTAGTCCTTGGCCACTTCCTCGACCACTTCGCGCCACAACTGGCTGGAAGCCAGCACGTTGGCCTTGTCCACCGAGCACAGCTTTTTACCGCGCACACGAGCCATGTCGAAGCCGACCCGGGCGATACGGCGAATTTCGCTTTCGCTGTAGGGCAGCGTGTCATAAGCCTGACGCTCGCCGTTTTCCAGCTCACGGGTGCCACGGGGGGCGCCGAAGTAAATGCCGCCGGTCAATTCACGAACGATCAGAATATCCAGCCCGGCAACGATTTCCGGCTTGAGGCTCGAGGCATCTGCCAGTTGCGGGTAAAGAATGGCCGGACGCAGGTTGCCGAACAGACCCAGTTGCGCACGGATTTTCAGCAGGCCGCGCTCAGGACGGATATCACGCTCGATCTTGTCCCATTTAGGGCCACCCACGGCACCCAGCAACACCGCGTCGGCGGCACGGGCGCGCTCCAGGGTCTCATCCGCCAGGGGTACGCCGTGCTTGTCGATGGCTGCGCCGCCGAGCACGTCATGGGTCAGTTCGAAGTCGAGCTGGAACTTGTCATTGGCCAGCTCCAGTACTTTTACTGCCTGGGCCATGATTTCCGGACCAATACCGTCACCTGGAAGAATCAGAATCTGCTTGCTCATGGGTCTCTCGCTACCTGTCAGTTGATCCCCCCTGAGGGGTATCCATAATTTTTATTGTCTGGTGCTTTTATTTTTCACACCAAAGAACCAATACGTCGGTACTAAACGAACCATCAGGTTCGATTTCAAAATAATCGCGCACTTCAGTGCCCATGGATTGCTGCAACTCGCGAATGGCCACGCTCATGCTCACCGGTGTACGCATGCGCTCAATCCAGGAGCCGAACTCTAAACGCAAACGCTGACGCTGTGTGCTGCGGGTATGCAAACCGGCCTCACTGACCTGGCGTAGCCACTCGCCTGCAGAATAATCACGCACATGACTGGTATCGCGCAGCACCTCGACACTTTGCAGATAAGTATCGAACAGCGGGCTACCGGGCGACATCACGTCGATAAAAGCCGCCACGCCACCGGGTTTGAGCACCCGCCGCACTTCGCGCAAAGCCTGGCCCAGGTCGCTCCAGTGGTGAGCGGAATAACGGCTGAGCACGTAATCAAACTCGCCATCGGCAAACGGCAGACGCTCCGCCGCACCGCGCTGGGTGCTGATATTGTCCAGCCCGCGATCCTGGGCGGCGGCGCTGACGACATCGAGCATTTGCTGCGACAGGTCGTAGGCCACCACCTGGTTAACCAGCGCCGCCACATGAAAGCTGACATGACCGGCACCGCAGCCCAGATCCAGTACCCGGGCATCCTGCTTGCCGAACAGCTCGGCCTGTAGCAGGCCGAACTCGGTGCCTTGCGCATGCACGGCACTGCTCAGATAGGCCGAGGCCTGTTCACCGAACTGCTTTTGTACAACCTGACTGTGACGGGCGCTGCTGCTCATGTTGAAGTCCCTTGTTTGATGGGCTGCCCTGATCGCTGCAGCAGCGATCAGGGCCGGCATTACGCGATTGCTGTAGGAGCGAGCTGATTCAAGCGTCGCGAAACAACCAGGGCTGGCTCGCACGGTGCTTGCTTTCAAAGGCGGCGATGGCCACATCGTCCTGCAAGGTCAGGCCGATATCGTCCAGGCCGTTAAGCAGGCAATGCTTGCGGAAGGCATCGATCTCGAATTTCAGCACCTTGCCATCCGGACGCGTCACGGTTTGCGCCTCAAGGTCGATACTGAGCTGATAACCCGGCTCGGCCTCGACCTGGGCAAACAGTTCATCGACCTCGGCGTCGCTCAAAATGATCGGCAACAGACCATTTTTGAAGCTGTTATTGAAGAAGATATCGGCATAGCTCGGCGCGATGATGCTGCGAAAGCCGTATTCTTCCAGCGCCCAGGGCGCGTGCTCACGGCTGGAGCCGCAGCCGAAGTTTTCACGGGCCAGCAACACGCTGGCACCCTGATAACGCTCGGCGTTGAGCACAAAGTCCTTGTTCAACGGGCGCCGGGAGTTGTCCTGGTACGGTTGCCCGACATCCAGGTAGCGCCACTCGTCAAACAGGTTCGGACCAAAGCCGGTGCGCTTGATGGATTTCAGAAACTGCTTGGGAATGATCTGGTCGGTATCCACGTTGGCCCGATCCAAGGGAGCGACAAGCCCGGTGTGCTGAGTAAAAGCTTTCATGCGCAGCTCCTTAAACCAATTCGCGGACGTCGATGAAACGACCGTTTACAGCGGCGGCGGCGGCCATCGCCGGGCTCACCAGGTGAGTACGACCACCGGCGCCCTGACGGCCTTCAAAGTTACGGTTGGAGGTCGAAGCGCAGTGCTCGCCCGACTCCAGGCGGTCCGGGTTCATGGCCAGGCACATCGAACAGCCCGGTTCACGCCATTCAAAACCGGCCTCCAGGAAAATCTTGTCCAGACCTTCGGACTCGGCCTGGGCTTTAACCAGACCCGAGCCCGGCACCACGATCGCCTGCTTGATGGTGGAGGCCACTTTGCGGCCCTTGGCGACCACTGCCGCAGCGCGCAAGTCTTCGATCCGCGAGTTGGTGCACGAACCAATGAACACGCGATCCAGCTGGATATCGGTGATCGCCTGATTGGCGTTCAGGCCCATGTACTTCAAGGCACGTTCGATCGAACCACGCTTGACCAGGTCAGCTTCCTGCGCCGGATCGGGAACGTTCTGATCCACCGCCAGAACCATTTCAGGGGAGGTACCCCAGCTGACTTGCGGCTTGATCTGCGCCGCATCGAACTTGATCACGCTGTCGAAATGCGCGTCGGCATCGGAAACCAGATCCTTCCAGGCCTCCACGGCCAGATCCCACTCGGCGCCCTTCGGTGCAAACGGGCGACCCTTGACATAGGCCACGGTCTTTTCGTCCGCTGCAACCAGACCCACGCGGGCACCGGCTTCGATGGACATGTTGCAAATGGTCATGCGCCCTTCAACCGACAAATCGCGAATCGCACTGCCGGCAAACTCAATGGCATGACCATTGCCGCCTGCGGTACCGATTTTCCCGATCACTGCCAGCACGATGTCCTTGGCGGTCACGCCGAACGGCAATTGACCTTCAACCGAGACCAGCATGTTTTTCATTTTCTTGGCCACCAGACACTGGGTGGCGAGCACGTGCTCCACCTCGGAAGTGCCGATACCGTGGGCCAATGCGCCAAATGCACCATGGGTCGAGGTGTGCGAATCACCGCAAACCACGGTCATGCCCGGCAAGGTCGCGCCCTGCTCGGGGCCGATCACGTGAACGATGCCCTGGCGGATGTCGTTCATTTTGAATTCGGTGATGCCGTACTCGTCGCAATTGTCGTCGAGGGTTTGCACCTGCAAACGGGAAACCTGGTCGGTAATGGCCTCAATCCCGCCCTTGCGCTCCGGCGTGGTCGGTACGTTATGGTCCGGGGTCGCGATGTTGGCATCGATGCGCCAAGGCTTGCGCCCGGCCAGACGCAGACCTTCAAAGGCCTGCGGCGACGTCACTTCATGAATGATGTGACGATCGATGTAGATCAGCGCCGAGCCATCGTCGCGCTGCTTGACCAAATGCGAATCCCAGAGCTTGTCGTAGAGCGTTTTGCCGGCCATCAGACGGTTTCCTCATCAGCTACTTTTCTGTGCCAATAACCACTTGGCTTGTGAGGTCGATCCTATGGCGTTACAGTTAATAACTCAAATTCATAATTTTCATGCTTTGGATAACCAACAGGAATTCGAATAGATGGATCTCGCGAATCTCAATGCTTTTATCGCTATTGCTGAAACCGGGAGCTTCTCCGGGGCTGCCGAACGCCTGTTCCTGACCCAGCCGGCGATCAGCAAACGCATCGCCAGTATCGAGCAGCAACTCAAGCTCAGGCTGTTCGACCGGCTAGGCCGCGAAGTCAGCCTGACCGAGGCCGGGCGGGCCTTGCTGCCGCGGGCCTACCAGATCCTCAACGTCCTGGACGACACCCGCCGGGCGCTGAACAACCTCAACGGTGAGGTCAGTGGCCGCCTGACTCTGGCCACCAGCCATCATATTGGCCTGCACCGCCTGCCGCCCCTGCTGCGCGAGTTCACCCGCACCTACCCGAAGGTCGCGCTGGATATTCAGTTCCTGGATTCAGAAGTGGCCTACGAAGAAATTCTCCACGGCCGCGCCGAACTGGCGGTCATCACCCTGGCCCCGGAGCCCCATTCGCTGATTCGCGCCGTGCCGGTGTGGGATGATCCGCTGGACTTCGTAGTCGCCCCAGAACACACCCTCACCCGCCGTTCGAAGGTCAGTCTGGCCGACATTGCCCACCATCCGGCAGTGTTTCCGGGCGGTAATACCTTCACCCACCATATTGTCCAGCGCCTGTTTGAAGCCCAGGGCCTGACGCCCAATATCGCCATGAGCACCAACTACCTGGAAACCATCAAGATGATGGTCTCCATCGGCCTGGCGTGGAGCGTCCTGCCGCGCACCATGCTCGATGAGCAAGTGGCATCGATCGAGTTGCCCGGCATTCAACTGACGCGCCAGCTAGGCTACATCGTGCACACCGAAAGAACCCTGTCCAATGCCGCACATGCCTTCATGAAACTACTGGATGCCCAGGTCGACAGGGGTCACAGTGAGCAACCCTGAGATCGCTCCAGCGGTTCAGAAGCAAAACCGTCTCAATGGATCGAGATCCAAGGATCGCAGTCAATGCCATACCAGAGATATACCAGCCTCCCCCTAGACGGTTTGACTGAGGTTGACCCGATATCGCTGGAACACGGCAGGCAAAACAACGGGTCAGCGCAGCCCTGGTACTGGGACATTGAAACGGGGCTCATCAACAATGCAAGCCATCGGCGCACACGCCAGCAAGCGCTCAACAACTCAGAACAGCGCTTCGCCACACTCTTTCATTTATCGCCCCACATGGTGCTGCTGGTGCGCATCGAAGACGGGTTGATCAGTGAGGCCAACCATTGGTTCGAGAGCCTGCTGGGCTGGCCGTTAAACCAGGCAATCGGGCGTACGACCATCGAACTGGGGATCTGGCCAGATCCCCGGCAGCGCAAACAATTCATCAAGAACATACGCAGCAAAAATGCCTCGGTGAGTATGGAAGTCTGCCTGCAGGGCCGTGATGGACAACTGCACGACGGCATCCTCAGCGCACAAAAAGTCGAACTGGAGGGCGAGGCCTATCTGGTCAGTACCTTCCTGGACACCCGCAAAAGCAAAGAAGTCGAGCAAGCCTTGATCGACAGTCAGGAGCGCCTGGACCTGGCGCTGGACTCGGCACAACTGGGTACCTGGGACTGGCATATCCCCAGCGACAGACTCTACGGCTCGGCCCGTGCCGCCCAACTGCACGGCCTGCCGGCCGAACCGTTCAACGAGTCATTCGAAGCGTTCTTCGACGGTGTGCCCGAAGCCGAGCGTGACAATATGCGCGACACCTATCGCACACTGCGCGAAGGCCCCGCCGGGAGTTATCAACTGACCTATCGGGTGCCCGGCGAGAACGACACTTCACGCTATATAGAAAGTCGTGCCCGGCTCTATCGCGACGCTGAAGGTCTGCCCCTGCGCATGGCCGGGACCTTGCTCGACATCACCGAGCAAGTGGAGCGCGAACAACGCCTGAGTGCCTCCGAAGACAAATTTGCCAAGGCATTCCACTCCAGCCCCGATGCCATCACCATCAGCGAACTTGCCACTGGCAACTATCTGGAAGTGAATGACGGCTTCAGCCGGCTGACCGGATACAGCAGCGCCGAGGTGATTGGCCGCAGCCCTTACGAACTGGGGATCTGGGGGCATAGCTCACAGCGTCAGGCATTACTCGACGAGATCAAGGAAAAGGGCCGTATCCGCAACCGGGAAATACTCGGGCGCTCCAGACGTGGCGCCCTGCTCAACCTTGAGATATCCATCGAACCGATCACCCTTAATGACACCCCCTGCCTGTTGCTTACTGCCCGCGACATCAGCCAGCTCAAAGCGGCCCAGGCCCAGGCCAGCCACCTGGCCTACCACGACCCGCTGACCAACCTGGCGAACCGCTCGTTGCTGCTGGAGCGCCTGAACCATCAGACCGAGCTGCTTGAACACCATGATCTGCGCGGGGCGCTGTTGTTTCTGGATCTGGATCACTTCAAACACATCAACGACTCGCTCGGGCATCCGGTGGGCGACTCGGTGCTGAAAATCATCACCGCCCGGCTCGAAGCCAGTGTCCGCAGCGAAGACACCGTGGCACGCCTGGGCGGTGACGAGTTTGTAGTACTGCTGACCGGTCTCAAGGGTTCGCTGCAAGCAGTCACGCTTAATGTTCTGCGTACTGCCGACACCTTGCGCGAGCTGCTGGCCGAACCCATGTTTCTCGATGGCCAGCGCCTGCAAGTAACCCCCAGCATCGGCATTGCCTTGCTGCCCGACCACGGGATCACCGCGACAGACCTGCTGAAACGGGCCGACATTGCCCTGTATCGGGCCAAGGATTGCGGGCGTAATACCAGCCAGCTATTCGATTTTTCCATGCAGGCTGCGGCCAGCGAACGCATGAACATGGAAAGCGCCCTGCGCACAGCGTTGGCACGCAACGAGTTCAGCCTGCACTTTCAGCCCCAGGTCGACGCCCGGGAAAACCGCATCGTCGGCGCTGAAGCACTGCTGCGCTGGCAGCACCCGCAACTGGGGGCACAATCCCCGGCCGATTTCATCAAGATCCTCGAAGACAGCGGCCTGATTCTGGAAGTGGGCGCCTGGATTCTCGATGAAGCCTGCCGTTCGTTCGGCAAATTGTTGCGCGAAGGCCTTATCGACCCCCAGGCATTCAGCCTGTGCGTCAACATCAGCCCCCGGCAGTTTCGCCAAAGCGACTTCGTGGAACAGGTCAAGCGCAGCCTGTTGCACCATGACCTGCCCTGCTCGATGCTCAAGCTGGAAGTCACCGAAGGCATCGTGATTCAGAATCTGGAAGACACCATCGCCAAAATGCAGGCGCTCATCGCGTTGGGAGTGAGCTTTGCGATGGACGACTTCGGCACGGGCTACTCCTCGCTGACCCATCTCAAACGCCTGCCTGTGGACACCCTGAAAATCGACCAGTCGTTTGTGCGCGACGCCATTAACGCCCCCAACGATGCGGAAATCATCCGCGCCATTGTTGCCATGGCCCGCAGCCTGAAAATCAAGGTGGTGGCCGAAGGCGTCGAACAAGCGGCCCAGCTCCAGTTTCTGCAGAGTATTGGTTGCCATCTGTACCAGGGCTACCTGCACAGCCGGCCGGTGCCTCTGGCCCAGTTCCGCAAACTGCTGCAACACTGACCCCACCTGAAACCCCCTGTAGGAGCGAGCTTGCTCGCGAGCTGTTCCAACCCGGCACGAAGGGCTATCGGGCACCTTCGCTCCTGCATCCCATGGCCCACATCCCATGAAGAGCGGATTTACCCTGCAAACGGACTACTCTGTGCCCCCTGGCCCCATGAAATAATCCAGCCTGTTACGAGTCAGAAAAATAATAAGGACCTACCATGCAAACCTCCGAGATTTTCATCCTGGGCGCCCGGCGCACCGCCATCGGCACCTTTGGCGGTGCACTCAAGGACGTTGCCCTGTGCGACCTGGCCACCACCGCAGTCAAGGCCGCCCTTATCGCTAGCCAGGTCGACCCGCAACGCATCGGCCACGTGGTGATGGGCAACGTGATTCCAACCGCCCCCCAGGACGCCTATCTGGCACGAGTGGCTGCAATCAACGCCGGCATCCCCAAGCAAACCCCCGCGTACAACGTTAATCGCCTCTGCGGCTCGGGCCTGCAGGCGATCATTTCTGCCGCCCATACCCTGATGCTCGGCGATGCTGATTTCGCCATCGGCGCCGGGGCCGAGTCCATGAGCCGCGGCCCGTACTTGCTGCCATCCGCCCGCTGGGGCGCGCGTATGGGCGATGCCCAGGTGCAGGATTACATGCTGGGCATTCTCCACGACCCGTTCCACGGTATTCACATGGGGATCACTGCCGAGAATATTGCGCAGCGCAACCATATCAGTCGCGAGGTACAGGACGCCCTGGCGCTGACAGACCAGCAGCGTGCCGCCCACGCCATCGCCCAGGGTTATTTCGACAGCCAGATCGCTGCCGTCGAGGTTAAAAGCCGCAAAGGCAGCGTCTTGTTCGACGTTGACGAACACCCGCGGGCTACCACCCTGGAACAGCTTGGGCAAATGAAGCCGGCGTTCAAAAAAGACGGCAGCGTGACGGCCGGTAACGCCTCGGGGCTCAACGACGGCGCCGCTGCGCTGGTGTTGGCCAGTGGTGCCGCGGTCAAGGCTGACAACCTCGCGCCTGTCGCACGCCTGGTGGCCTATGCCCACGCCGGGGTAGAACCTGAACTGATGGGGCTGGGCCCCATTCCGGCGACTCGTCTGGCGCTCAAGCGCGCAGGCTTGAAGATCGGCGACATGGACGTGATTGAAGCCAATATCGCCTTTGCGGCCCAGGCCTGTGCGGTGATGCAAGAACTGGAAATGGACCCGGCCCGGGTCAACCCCAATGGCTCCGGTATCGCTTTGGGCCATCCAGTGGGTGCCACCGGCGCGATTATCGCCACCAAGGCCATCCACGAACTGCACCGGATAAAAGGCCGCTATGCGCTGGCCACCATGTGTATCGGTGGCGGTCAGGGCATAGCGGTTATTTTCGAGCGAGTCTGAACCCGTAAATGACCGTAGTCGCTGCCGAAGGCTGCGATGGACTGCGTAAGACCTGCTGGTAACAGCGAAGGTCCTGCGGCCCTTGTCGCAGCCTGCGCCAGCGACTACGGCTGGCTTGTTACACCGGCATCCGGCCAAATTTCCCCGACTGGAAGTCGATGAAGGCCTGATGGATTTCAGCTTCGGTGTTCATCACAAACGGACCGTGCCCCACAATCGGTTCGTCGATGGGCTCACCGCTCAAGATCAACAGCACCGCATCGTTATTGGCCTCAAGACGAACCTGAGACCCGTCGCGGGCAAACAGCGCCATTTGTCCTTCGCGCACCACTTCCTGGCCATTGACCTCGACCGCACCGTGCAGCACCACCAACATGGTGTTGCGGCCCTGATGCAGATCGAGGGTGGTCGACTTGCCCGCGTTCAAGCGGATATCCCACACGTCGATCGGGGTGAAGGTACGGGCCGGGCCGCGCTGGCCGTCGAACTCGCCGGCGATCAAGCGCAGCCGGCCGGCACCGTCCTTGAGCGCCAGTTCAGGAATGTCCCGGTCGACGATACCCTGATAGCCAGCCTCGGCCATCTTGTCTTTGGCCGGCAGGTTGACCCACAGCTGCACCATTTCCAGGGTGCCGCCACTGCGGGCAAACGCCTCGGAATGGAACTCTTCATGCAGGATCCCTGACGCAGCGGTCATCCATTGCACATCACCGGGGCCGATAACCCCGCCATTGCCGGTGGAGTCCCGATGCTCGACTTCACCTTTGTAGACGATGGTCACCGTCTCAAACCCACGATGGGGATGCTGGCCTACACCACGACGCTCGGTAGTGGGCGTGAATTCCGCAGGCCCGGCGTAATCAAGTAACAAGAACGGGCTGACGTGTTCACCCATGCTGTCGTAGGAAAATAACGTACGAACCGGAAAGCCATCACCGACCCAATGCGCACGTGGAGCCGTATAGACACCCAGAATGTTTTTCATGTTGCACCTCCTGTAAATCATGGCAACAAGGATAGATTCGTATCACCCATAAGACTAGACAGCATAAATAGCACTCAGCGTTCCATACATAGAACGACCCTGCCACCCATATCCCTGTATGGCTCCGATACAAACCCGGGCCCGCATCGCTGGCAAGCCAGCTCCCACAGTAGCTGTCCCCACATGACCCTGCAGGAGCGAGCTTGCCTCGCGATGGCTCCGACACAAACCCGAGGCCCGCATCGCTGGCAAGCCAGCTCCCACAGAAGCAGTCCCCACGTAACCCTGCAGGAGCGAGCTTGCCTCGCGATGGCTCCGACACAAATCCGGGCCCGCATCCCTGGCAAGCCAGCTCCCACAGAAGCTGCCCCCCCATACCCCAGCAGGAGCGAGCGTGCCTCGCGATGGCTCCGATACAAACCCGGAGCCCGCATCGCTGGCAAGCCAGCTCCCACAGTAGCTGTCCCCACATACCCCTGTATAAGCGAGCTTGCCTCGCGATGGCTCCGACACAAACCCGGGGCCCGCAGCGCTGGCAAGCCAGCTCCCACAGTAGCTGTCCCCACATAACCCAGCAGGAACGAGCTTGCCTCGCGATGGCTCCGACACAAATCAGGGGCCCGCATCGCTGGCAAGCCAGCTCCCACAGTAGCTGTCCCCACATACCCCTGCAGGAGCGAGCGTGCCTCGCGATGGCTCCGACACAAACCCGGGCCCGCATCGCTGGCAAGCCAGCTGCCACAGTAGCTGCCCCCACATACCCCTGTAGGAGCGAGCTAGCCTCGCGAGCTTTATATCGAGCCCTGATTGATTGCCGAGCGAATGCGGGAATCTTGAAAAGCTCGCGAGGCTAGCTCGCTCCTACAGGGTTTGGGGATTGCTCTGCAAAATCAAATCCAGCCAATTCAGTCGCTTGTTTCCGGTTTAACCCGCGTGCTGCGTCTTATAACTATTCGCATCAATCATTCCCCTCCCGGAGCCTCGGCACGCAATGCAACGATCCAATTTGAACCGTACCCTGTTAAGCAGCGCACTGCTGGCCTCGGCACTGCTGGGCACACCCATGGCTCTGGCCGCGCCGGTCGTGTTGAATATCCCGGCACAACCGCTGGCCAGCGCCCTGAACGAGTTCGGCAAGCAGACCAGTCTGCAAGTGCTCTACAGCCCGGATCAGGTACAGGGGATCAGTTCGCACTCCGTCTCGGGCTCACTGGAGCCGATCAAGGCTCTGGAAGCCCTGCTGCAGGGTAGCGGCATTTCATACCAGCTCAATGGCGACACGCTGATTCTCAATGTCGCCCAAGGCCAGGGCCTGGAGTTGGGGGCCACCACCATTTCCGGCCAGGGCCAGGGGGCGTTGCTGACCACAGAGGACACGGGGTCCTACACCACTGCCGCCAGCAACAGCTCGACCAAACTGCCGTTGTCGATCCGCGAAACCCCGCAGACCGTGACCGTAATTACCCGCCAGCTCATGGACGATCAGGCGGTCCAGAGCATCGGCGATGTGCTGCGTAACGCGCCGGGCATTTCGACCCAGGCCTACGACAGCGACCGCATGGAATATTCGGCCCGCGGCTACGCCATCACCAACTTCCAGTACGACGGCGTGAACGCCCGCTATGACGGGGTGTTCGATGAGGGCGCGACCAAGGTCGACATGGCCCTGTATGACCGGGTTGATATCGTCAAAGGCGCCACCGGCCTGCTGTCCGGCTCCGGCGAACCCTCGGCTACGGTCAACCTGATCCGCAAAAAACCGACCCGCGAATTCAAGGCGTCGGTGACTGCCAGCGCAGGCTCCTGGGACAACTACCGAACCGAAGGCGATATCTCCGGCCCGTTGAATGAAGACGCCAGCGTGCGCGGGCGCCTGGTCGGGGTGTATCAGGATGCCGATTCGTATCTGGATCACTACTCGAAAAAGAATGATGTGTTCTACGGCATCCTCGAAGCCGATATCACTCCCGATACCCTGCTGACCTTCGGCATGGACTATCAGAACATCAAGCCCCGCGGCTCGTCCTGGACCGGCAACCCCTACTACTTCTCCAACTACAGCAAGACCGACTTCAGTCGCTCGTTCAACCCGGCCACCGACTGGAGCCGTCGCGATGTAGTCGCGCAGACCACCTTCGCCTCCCTGGAACACCGCTTTGCCAATGAATGGAAAGTCAAAGGCAGCCTGACCCAGCAAACCAACGACCACGACACCCAACTGGGATCGGCCGGTGGCGGCATGCCGGACCCGGTCACCGGCGACGGCATGTTCTTCTACTGGGGCAAGTGGGAAGGTCACCGGGTGCAAAACACCTTCGACCTCAATGCCAGCGGCCCCTTCAGCCTGTTTGGCCGCGAACATGAACTGGTGGTCGGTGTTACTTCGCAGACCTCCCGCCAAACCGGGGCAACCTTTGATGCCAGTGAATTCGGCAAGGTCCCCGGCAGCATCTTTGACTGGAAGGGTGATTACCCGAAACCCTACTTCCCGAAAAACGGCAAATACCAGACCAACGAAAACCAGAACAGTGCTTACCTCGCTGCGCGCTTCAGGCCGACCGACGACCTGTCGCTGATTCTCGGCAGCCGCGTGAGCGACTTCCAGTACAACGACACGCGCACGTACTACGTGCAAACCCCCACCTTCAGCGACAACAAGACCACCTCCAAACAGCACGGCAAAGTCACGCCCTACGCTGGCGTGGTGTATGACCTGAACGACACCTACTCGGCGTACGCCAGCTACACCTCGATTTACAAACCGGTCACCGAGCGCAGCAAGTCCGGCACAACCCTGGCGCCCACCGAAGGCAACAGTTATGAAATCGGTTTGAAGGGTGAATACTTCGACGGCCGCCTGAATGCCAGTGCCGCGGTGTTCCGCACCGAGCAGAAAAACCTGGCCGTCTATGCAGGCATCGACGCTGCCAACCAGACCTACTATGAGTCCGTCGACGGAGCGACCACCAAAGGCATCGAATTCGAGCTGGCCGGTGAACTGATGCCGGACTGGAACCTGATGGCCGGTTACACCTACGCCCAGACCAAAACCGCAGATGGCGGTCGTCTGTACGGCTACCCGCTGGAAACCACCAAGCCTGAAAACGTGGCGCGGGTATTTACCACCTACCGCCTGCCGGGGGTGTTGAACAAAGTTATCGTGGGCGGTGGTGTCAACTGGCAGAGCCCGTTCTACGGCAAGATCTACAACGATGCCAAGGGTGACTACGACATCATCGAGCAGCACAGTTACGCGCTGGTCAACCTGATGACCCGCTACGAGTACAACGAGCACCTGAGCTTCAACCTCAACGCCAACAACCTGTTCGACAAGAAATACCTGTCGGGCCTGGGCAACTTCAGCACCACCTACTACGGCGAGCCGCGCAGCCTGATGCTGACCAGCAAATACATCTTCTAAAAGCCGGCCCCGCATCGCTGGCAAGCCAGCTCCCACAGGTATTGGGTGCAGCTCGCTCCTACAGGGTCAGGGGTGGGTCAGGGCTGCCACTGGGGCTTTTGGTGGTCGAGCTTTCGGTCCAGAAAGCTCGCCGCGCTGATCAGCGCCAAATGGGTCAAGGCTTGCGGGGTATTGCCCAAATGCCTGGCATAAAGGTCGAACTCTTCGGCATACAGCCCCAGCGGGTTGGCGTAACGCAATAACTGTTCAAATTCCAGATGCGCCTTTTCCACTTGCCCGGCCCTGGCCAGGCATTCCACGTACCAGAAGGAACAGGCGGCAAACGCACCTTCTGTGCCTTGCAGGCCATCCAGGCCACTGTCGTCATTGCGATAGCGATAAACCATGCCATCACGCACCAGACTCTTTTCAATGGCCGCAAGGGTCGCCAGCCAGGCCGGATCTTTCGCTGCGACAAAACGCACCAGCGGCATCAACAACATCGAACCATCCAGCGCCGTGCCGCCCTTGTACTGGACAAAATGGCCGCGCTCGGCATTCCAGAAGTTCTGCCAGATGTCAGTGTGAATCTCTTGCCGGGTCTCGTTCCAGCGGGAGAACGGCGCAGGCAACGAGCGCTTGGAGGCCAGGCGAATGGCACGGTCCAGCGCCACCCAGCACATCAGCCGGGAGTGCAAAAAGTGATGCTTCTCGCCGCGCATCTCCCAAATCCCCACATCCTCCTCCTGCCAGGTCACGCACACGTGATCGACAATCTGGGTCACATGCTGCCAACCCTCATGGCTGATGGCCTCGCCGTATTTGTTGGTCAGGTACACCGCGTCCAGCAGCTCACCAAAAATATCCAGCTGCACCTGATCAAATGCGCCGTTGCCAATCCGCACCGGCCTGGCGCCGCCGTATCCGGACAAGTGGCTCAGCTCTACCTCGGGCAAATCATTGCGGCCGTCAATGCTGTACATGATGTTCAGCTTCAGGGGCTGGTCGCAGCACTCCCCTACCCGGCCACGCAGCCAGCGCATAAAGCCATTGGCCTCATCGACAAAGCCCAGGCGCATAAAGGCATAAACCGTGAAGGACGCATCGCGAATCCAGGTATAGCGGTAATCCCAGTTACGCTCGCCCCCCGGGGTTTCCGGCAAGCCAAAGGTGGCGGCCGCAATGATCGCGCCCTCCTTGCGCGAGGTCAGCAGCTTGAGGGTCAGGGCCGAGCGGTTGATCATTTCCCGCCAGCGTCCGCGATAGATCGACTGTGCGATCCACTGCCGCCAGAATTGCAGGGTGCGCTGTAACGCCAGGTCGCTGGCGTCCGCTTTCACCCGCTCATCGTCAACTGCGCCCAGTACAAACTCGGCCGTTTCACCCTCCGCCAGGGTGAACGTGCTACAGGCCGCTTGATCCGCAACCGTCAAGGGAACACTGGAGGCCAGTCGAAGACCGGGCTGCCCCTCGGCGTCGAAGCACACATCCTCACCATCGGCACGGGCTTTGGTGGCCGCGCGGGCGTAGTCATGGCGAACCGCGCAACGCAGCAAAAAGGTGGCGCTGCCGCTGACCACACGCACGCGGCGCATCAGTAGCGGCAGTTGATCATCGTGGTCACTGACCGGCAGCAAATCGGTAATTTCCACCACCGCTTGCGGCGCCAGCCAGCGGGTCTGCAAAACGTTGGTGTCGGGGAGGTAAATTTGCTCGCGGCGGGCATCGGCTATCTGCGGGGCCAGTTGAAAAATCCCTGCCTGGGGGGTGTCCAGCAGTGAGCAGAAGATGGCAGGACTGTCGAACTCGGGCCAACAGAAAAAATCCACACTGCCCTGGTCATTGACCAATGCCGCGGTGCGCATGTCGCCAATAATGCCGTGTGCCTCGATCGAGCTTTGCAATTCGTCCTGGATGTTAACCATTGTCACGGAACTCCGGATAAAGGCTCATGCCGCCATCGATAAACAAGGTAGTCCCTACTACATAATCCGAGGCATCGCTGGCCAGCCACACCACCGCGCTGGCCACATCCCCGGGCTCACCGACGCGACCATAGGGGATCAGTTTCAGCAGTTGCTTCTCGGCCGCGCCTTGGGTCACGTCGCGATTGATTGCCGTGCGAATGGCCCCGGGGGCTATGCCGTTGACCCGGATCTTTTGCTCGCTGACTTCCTGCGCGAGGCTGCGCATCAGCATTTCAACGCCGCCCTTGGAGGCTGCATAGTTCACATGCCCGGCCCAGGGAATCAGTTGGTGCACAGAGCTCATATGAATGATTTTGCCTGCTGCACAGGACACGCCTTCACGAACGCCCTGACGGTTGAAGATCTTCAGGGCTGAGCGCGCGCACAGGAACTGGCCGGTGAGGTTGACACCGATGACGGTGTTCCATTGTTCCAGGGTCATGTCGGTGATTGCGGCGTCTCTCTGCAGCCCTGAATTAGCGACCAGAATGTCGAGATAGCCGAAAGCATCCAGGGTTTGTGCAAACAGGCGTTCAACTTCAGCCTCTTTCGATACATCGGCGCCCAGGGCAATGGCTTTGCCGCCTGCGGCGTTGATTTCGTCTGCCAGTGCCTGGGCGGGAGCTGCCTGGGAGTTGTAGTTGAGGACCACCGAGGCACCGGCAGCCGCCAGGGCCCGGGCGCTGGCAGCCCCCAGCCCGGAACTGGCCCCGGTGACCAGGGCGACCTGATGCGCGAGAGAAATCTGCATGGTTGTCTGCGCCTGCTTTATGAATGGGCATAACGGCTGACCCATGCAGGGCTACAGGAGTTCAAAGCGCAATATTGGCGTTACCTGCACAACCCGCGATCACCGCAGTCGCTGCCGAAGGCTGCGATCCACGGCGCAGCCTTGGCAGATCGGGGATCGCAGCCTCGTTTTTCGTCAGCGACTACAAGCCCTGACGCCCTTCAGGCGCCTATCACTTTTTTTAACCCCACCGGTTGCAGGTTAAACCTGTCCGCCAGAAACGGCGTGACATCCAGCGGCAACGGTTGATCACGCACCAGCGCATCCAGCATGACCCCGGTGATCGCCGAGGTCAGGATGCCGGTACGGAAATGCCCGCAGGCGTTCAAGTACCCTTCAACCCCTGCCATCGGCCCCAAAATCGGCAGTTCATCCGGCGACCCCGGGCGCAACCCGGCCCAGGTGCGCTTGAGGTTGACGTCTTTGAGCTCTGGAATGCAACGCATCGCCCCCTGCACCAAACCGGTAATCTCCGGGAAGGTGGTGCTCACGTCGAACCCCTTGTCTTCGGTGGTACTGCCAATCAGGATTTCTCCATTGTCCTTTTGCGCCAGGTAACAGTCGCTGGTGGTCAGGCAGCCGTTAAGCAGCTTGGGCATGCGCTCGGTCAAGACGATCTGGCCCTTGACCGGCGCCACGGGGATGCTCAGGTCCGTGGCCATCACGCTGAGTTCTGCGGCCCAGGCGCCGGCAGCATTGATCAGGGTCTTGCAGTGAAATGCCCCCTGGTTGTCAGTGCGTACCCCCACCACCTTGCTGCCCTGACGCAGCACCTCGGTGACGTTGCTGTTGAAGTACAGGTCGACGCCATTTTGCCGCGCACCTTCGGTGTAGGCATCGGTCAGCCGGAACGGGCTCACCTGGTGGTCACAGAGAAACTCCAGCGCCCCCAGGGCGTCATGGCTGACGCTCGGCTCGGACTCGCGCAAGGCAGCCTGGTCAAGCCAGCGCACCTCGGCGCTCAGGTGCGGGATGTTGGCAACGATATGCTCGGCGTAGAGACGGTCTTCATCGTCGTAAATCACGTACTTGAGCCCGGTACGCTCGAACTTGAAGTCCATGCCGTGCTTTTCGATCATTTCCTGATGCAGGCCCGGGTACAGCGCATTGGACTGCAGGGCGAAGTCAAAGAAACACTCCGGCAGGATATGCGGGGTGCTGGAGTCGACGATCACTGCCGTACCCTGGGCTTCACGCTTGCGCTCGGCAGACATCATGCGAAAAAAGATCACTCCGCAGCCAAGCCCGACAGACTCGCCGATGGCCCAAAGACCACCCGCCGACGCGCGGCTGGCATTGCCCGGGCGCTTGCAGTCGATCATCGCCACTTTCAGGTCTTTGCGACGGGACAGGTGGTAGGCACAGGAAGCACCGATAACGCCACCACCGGCGATTACAACGTCATATGTCTTGATCATGTCAGGCATCCTTGCAGGCATTGGTAAAAGCCGAAAACGGCACCGGTTCCAGCGGAAAACGCGGGCGCAACCAGCCCACATCCTGGCGGCCGGTGGACTCGCGCAGGCGATCACTGCAGTAGCCGACGCACATCCGGCCCTGACAGTCGCCCATGCTGACCCGCGTGCGCATTTTCAGGCTGGCCATGTCCTGCACCCCCTGGCTAAGGGCCAGGTCGATGTCGGCTCGGGTGACGTTCTCGCAGCGGCAAACCACTGTGTCCGCCTGGGGCAATTCGATCTGGCGCGTACCGCGTTGGGTATAGCGATCGATGGCGCCACGAAAGCGCACGATGGTATTGAGCCGTGAAAGATAAACCCGTCGCTGGGCCCGGGCCTGTTTCTCGCTCAGAACCCCGCGCTGGAGCAAAATCGATAACGCCGCTATCCGTCCGGTGAGCATCGCCGCTTCACCGCCGCGCATGCCGGTGACATCACCGGCCAGGTGGATGTGCGGCTGATTGCTGCGCTGCCAGGTATCGGCTTTGACAGCCAGGTAGCCGTCGACGTTGTAGGCGTGATCAAGACCCATTTGCTGAGTCAGTTGCGTACGGGGGATAAAGCCGTAGCCCACCGCCAGCGTACGGGCCATGACCGGTTGCGCCTTGCTCAGGTCCGGTTGCCAGGTGCCGGAGTACGGCGCCACTATGACTTCGCTCAGCTCGCCGTCACCCCGCGCCTGCACTACGCCCCAACCGTAACGCACGGTCACGCCGTGGCGCTTGAGGTACATCAGCATGCTCAAGCCGTCGAGAAACAGCTGGGGCTGGTTCAGCAGCGCCAGGCTTTCCTTGGCAATCCGGGTAAATTCACAGGCCTCATACACACCGGCCACTTCAACTCCCGCCGCGTGCAACTGGCACGCCACCAGCATCAACAGCGGCCCGGTGCCGACGATCAGCGTCGGCCCACGGGGTTTGACCACGCCACTTTTGATCTGCAGTTGCAGACCGCCCAGCATGATCACCCCGGGAATGGTCCAGCCAGGAAACGGCACGCTGCGCTCATGGCACCCGGCGCCCAGCAGCAGCTGGCCGAAGCCGACTTCCTGCAGACGTTCATCCGGGTCCAGCACTTGCAGGCTGTGTTCGCCCTGCCCGCCGACTACGCGGTGGTTGAGGCGCACATCAACTGAGTGGGCAATGTCGGCAAACTCTGCGTGCAGTTTGTGCAGTGCATCCTTGTAGCGCTCCCCCAGATAGTCGAGCTCGACACCTTCACGCAATGGCCCGCGATAAACCACGCCACCCAGTCTGGAGGCTTCTTCCAGCAAGGTGCTGCGCACTCCATGCTGCGCCAGCTCGATAGCTGCCGAAATAGCCGCCGGACCACCGCCGACAATCACCGGATCCGGGCTCATAACACAGCCTCTTGTGCAGTGACCCGGTTGGTCCCGGTTTCCACGCTCATCCCCGGCTGCACCAGGGTCTGGCAGGCCCGGCGTTTGTGCCGGCCATCGATCTTGACCAGGCAGCAATAGCACACCCCCATGCCGCAATAAGCACCATTCATTTCACCGTGATCATTCGGTGACAACTGGCGCACCCCCACTGCATTCAACACGCTGAGCACGGTCTCTCCTTTAGCTGCATTTACCGCCTGCCCATTGATCAGGATCGACATGTCAGCCTTTATCAAAGGTTGAATGTCGTACTGGCGGTTCAAGTCATCCATGTCTGGTATCCCTTTTTTGTGTGTGTTGCAGTTCGGCAAACCACTGGCACCCTGTGCCAGGGCAGGTGACGTTAGCTGAATATAAAAATCAGACATTGATGCAGGCCACTATAAGGTCGGTATTTATGTTTTTTGACCCGTTAGCCTTACACTGACGGCCCCTTGCAGACTGGCGCGATCATGGACCTCGACCTGGCCCGGACCTTTCTCGAAATTGTTCGCTGCGGCAGCCTCGCGAGTGCCGCCGAGAAACTTCATGTCACCCAGACAGCCGTCACGGCCCGGGTGCAAAAACTCGAAAGCCTGCTCGGCGTGACGCTGTTCATTCGCAACCGCGCAGGCGCCAGACTGACCTGCGACGGGGAAGCCTTCGTGGTCTACGCCAATCAGCTGCTGCAGACCTGGGAAGCCGCACGACGGGATCTGCCGCGCCCCGAAGGCTTGCACCAGATGCTGCACATCGGCGGTGAAGTCAGCCTGTGCAACCCGCTGATTCTGAGCTGGGCCAAAGCCCTGCGCGAACACCTGGACACCCACGCCTTGCGGGTGCAGATTCGTGACGGCGAGCAATTGTTGGAGCAGGTTGAAATGGGCCTGCTGGACGCGGCACTGGTCTATCAGCCGGTGTATTGGCCCGGGGTGCAGGTGGAGCAATTGCTGGAGGAAAAACTGATTCAGATCCGCCGCCCCGCCATGCCCGAACCCTATGTGTATGTGGACTGGGGCGAGGACTTCCGCCGCCAGCATGACGCAGCACTGCCGGACCGGGCGCGGGCCGCCATCAGCTTCAACCTGGGGCCGGTGGCATTGCACTACATTCTGGAAAACGGCGGCAGCGGCTACTTTCGCACCCGGGTGGTTCAGAGTTATCTGGACAGCGGCGCGCTGGAGCGCGTTCCCAAGGCCCCCGAGTTCAGTTACCCGACCTATCTGGTGTATTCCCGCGAACGCGACGGTAGCGCCTTGCAACAGGCTATCGAACTGCTGCGGGAGGTGGTCAAGCGCGACAGCGACTGGTCCCAGCGCTGGATCCCGGAGATTTGACCGGCCGTTGCCACGGCCTGTGGCAGCGGGCTTGTCCTTGCCGTAATGAAAGGTTTCAGCTTTCTACTTTGCAGCCAATCCCTTAGGCTGCGAGCGCCAGATAATCACAAGAACCGCACAGGTGGCCCATGACCGATCTCACCCGGACCAGCGACAGCTGGCTGACCTCCGCCCCCCATCAACAGTGGCTGCACGCCCAGGGCCAGACCCTGCTGGATTTCGCCAAGGCCGCCCGTGTTCCCTCCGGTTTCGCCGGCCTTGACCGCTTTGGCCAGCGCGCAGACGATGCCCCGGCAGACACGGTAACCACCGCCCGTATGGTTCACAGTTTCGCCCTGGCCCATATCCAGGGCCTGCCGGGTTGCGCACCGTTGATCGACCACGGCCTGAAGGCACTGGCCGGGGCCTTGCGCGATGGCGTGCACGGCGGCTGGTTCGCCGCCCCCGACGCGCAGGATGGCAACACCCGCAAAGCCGCGTACCTGCATGCATTTGTCGCCCTGGCCGCCAGCTCCGCAGTGGTGGCCGGACGCCCGGGCGCCAGCGCATTACTGGATGAAGCGGTAGCGGTGCTGGAAACACGGTTCTGGTGCGAAGACGAAGGTGCCCTGCTGGAGTCCTTCGCTAGTGACTGGAGCGACTGCGAAGCGTATCGCGGGGCCAACAGCAATATGCACGGCACCGAAACCTTTCTCGCCCTGGCCGACGTGCTCGACCAGGACCTGTGGCTGGAGCGCGCCCTGCGCATCAGCGAGCGGGTGATCCACCAGCACGCCGCGCAGTCCGCCTACCTGCCCGTCGAACACTTCGATGCCCGGTGGCAGCCGTTGCCGGAGTACAACCGGGACCATCCGTGCGACCCATTCCGCCCCTTCGGTAAAACCCCGGGTCACGCCTTTGAATGGGCGCGCCTGCTGCTGCACCTGGAAGCTGCGCGCAAGCAGCGCGGCCTGCCCGCGCCCGCCTGGTTGCTCGAAGACGCCCGCCAGCTGTTCCACAGTGCCAGCCTGCATGGCTGGAATGTCGATGGTGACACCGGCATTGTTTACACCCTGGACTGGGACAACCGGCCCGTGGTGCGCGAACGCCTGCACTGGACCCTGGCCGAAGCCTCGGCGGCAGCGGCGGCCTTGTTGCAACGCACCGGCGAGCAGGAGTATGAAGTCTGGTATCAGTGCTTCTGGGACTACATCGACCTGCACCTGATCGATCGCCAGCACGGTAGCTGGCACCACGAACTGGGGCCTGACAATCAGCCTTCGGAAAAAATATGGCCCGGCAAGGGCGATCTGTACCACGCCTACCAGGCTACCTTGTTACCGCGCCTACCGCTGGCCATCAGCCTGGCAAGCGCACTCAAACTGCGCCGTTGAAAGCCCATAAAGGCTGCGATTAGCGGTGCGCAAAACCGGGGGGCAGATCAATCCTGCCCACCAAACAAGCCCGTAAAGCTCCGGTATCACCAGTCGTATTTGACTTCCAGCGCCGCAGTCCGTTGCTGGCCGTAGTAACAGCCAAAGCTGTAATTACACGACGAGACGTACTCGCGGTCGAACAGGTTTTGCACATTGAGGCTGGTACTCACCCCTTTGAACCCCGGGTCCAGCGCCGCCAGGTCATAGCTGAGGGTGGCGTCGTAGATCACGAATGACGGGGTTTTGAAGGTGTTGTCCGAGTCACCGTAATTCTTCCCGGTGTAACGCGCACCGCCGCCCAGGGTCACCCCCTGCAGCAGGTTGCCGGTGAAGTGGTAATCGGTCCACACACTCGCCGCCCATGGCGCCTGGGCTTCGCTGCGGTTGCCCTGGTTGCCATAGTTGGACTTGCTGTAGAACACATCCAGGTAGGACAACGAGGCAATCAGGTCAATATTGTTGAAGCTGCTTTTGCCTTCCAGTTCGATCCCCCGCGAGCTGACTTCACCTTCCTGAATCTGATACTCCTGGTACTGCAAGTCACCGGTCAGCACGTTCTGCTGCTTGATCTGAAACACCGACGCCGTGAGCAAGGTGCTGTCGTCAGGCTGATACTTGACCCCCACTTCATACTGCTTGCCCAATTGCGGGATGAACGCCTTGCCCCCACGCTCCGGAGCTGCGGTCCCCACTGACGGCAGGAACGATTCGGTGTAGCTGATATAGGGTGCCAGCCCGAACGAGGTGACGTAGGTCAGCCCCACGCGCCCGGTAAACTTGTTGTCGTTTTGCATCTCCCGGGAATCGGCCAGCAGGTCATTGTTATCGACTTTGGCCCAGTCATGGCGCCCGCCAATGGTCAGGATGAAGTTGTCGAACTTGATCTGATCCTGCACATAGAAGCCGGTTTGCTTGACCCTGTTATCCCACTTGGTGGTCAGGGTCGGCACCCCCGTGGTGCGGTAGTTGGTGGGGTTGTAGAGGTCGATGATTTCACTGCCCGACAGGTTGTAGCCCTGATACTTGCGGGTAAAATCCCGGTAGTCCAGGCCCACCAGCAGGGTGTGCTGCAGGGGGCCGGTGGTGAAGTCGCTTTGCAGGTGGTTGTCGAAACTGTAGGAACTGTTTTGCTGGCGCCAGTCGAGCTTGGTGCGACTGGCGTGGGTATCACTGATGCCCTCGGGGGTGGTGACAAAACGGTTGAGGTAAAAGCCTTTGTAGCGGTCGTTGACGTCGATATAGCTCAGGCTCTGGCGATAGGTCATGGCCTCATTGAAAGCGTGGGAAAACTGATAGCCAAGCACGTATTGATCACGCTTGTAGTCGTTCCATTTCGAGTCGCCCAGAAACGTATCACGATCAATCCTGTTGCCCTGGGAGTTGCGATACAGGCTGCCCACCGCCGGCAAGGCCTGATAGTCGGCCAGGGCGTCATCGCGCTGGATTTGCGCATACAGCGTCAGCTCGGTGTCGTCGTCAGGCATCCAGCTGAAGCTGGGCGCCAGCAGCTGGCGTGAATCCTCGGTGTGGTCCACCTGTTCGCTGCCGGTATTGCCGACCCCGATCAACCGGTAACTGAGGGTTTTGGCCTCGTCCAGTGGCCCCGTGAAGTCAAACGCCAGGTTGTAGCGATCGAAACTGCCGGTGCCGACCTTGATCTGGTGCGCGGCTTCGGTACTCGGCCGCTTGGACACCATATTGATCATGCCTCCGGGCTGATTCTGCCCGTAGAGCACCGAGGACGGCCCTTTAAGAACTTCGATGCGCTCCAGGGTATAGGGGTCGATCTGTGGCGCGCCGCCCAGACTCCCGGCCGAGGGCAAATAAGCGCCATCGAGATAAAGCAGGGTCGGGGCAAAGCCGCGGCTGGTGATTTCATCGGCGATGGTGTTGCGGTCGGTGTAGCCATTGGTGCTCAGGCCCGGGGTGTAACGCAGGGCCTGGGTCAGATCGCGGGCGCCCTGGACCTGCACCTGATCCGCCGTCACCACGTTGATGGTCTGCGGGATCTCCAGAATCGGTGTATCGGTTTTAGTGGCCGTGGCCGATCGGGTGGCAACAAAACCGTCAACCGCTCCGCGAGCGTCCTCGGCGGTACGCCCCGATACTGTGGTTGCTCCAAGATTCAAGGTGCCCGTTGCCGCCAGCGGGTAAACGCTCAGGGCACCGCTCTGGGTCACGTTCAAACCCAGACCGCTGCCTGCCAGGGCACGCTCGGCGGCCTGCTGCGGGGTGAACATGCCCCGTACCGGGGCCGAGGTTTTCCCCTGCAACAAGGCAGGAGCTACCGACAGGGTCAGTTGGCTGTCACGGGCAATCCGGCTCAGTGTCACACCCAGCGGCGCCGCCGGCAGGTCAAAGGCACGCAGGGCGCTCTGTTCATTGGCCAGCGGCCCGGCCACCGCACCCAAAGGGCAGGCAATGCTCAGGGTAATGGTCAGCGCCAGCAGGCAGGGTCTCAACGGGGCGTACGACATGGGGCATCCTTTCTCGTTGCAAGGTAGGCAGTTGTAACCTTGACCAACGAGCAGAGTTTTCCCCTCAGCTTATTTGTAAATAATTCCCATTCGGTGGAATTTTTACCCGCGCACATCAATCAGGGTCAACCAGGGCCCATAGCGCGTGACCTTGATCGGCAAGGTTTGCGCCAGAGTGCTCAAGGTCTGCGGTGTGTCGTCCAACGAGAAAACCCCGAACACCCGGACCCTGGCGGCTTCGGGACTGATACGCAGAACCCCGGCCTGATAAGGCCGCAGCGCCTCTACCAGAGTCGACAACGGTTCGTCATGCAGCTCGACCCGGCCTTCGAGCCAATCGGCCTGACTGCGTGCGGTCGAGGTTTGCGGGTCAATCTGGCTGGCGCTGAACGACACCGCCTGACCGGCATTGATGCGTCGCTGCAGACCATTGAGCGTATCCAGCTGCACACTGTGCTGCTGCACACTGGCCAGGCTTTCGTCCGGCCCCTGGCGCACCATGAACCGTGTGCCCAGGGCCTGGACCTGGCCTTGGGCGGTCGCAACCACAAAGGGCCGCAGCGGGTCGGCGGCAACATCGACCTGCAACTCGCCTGCGCGTAATTGCACCCGCCGCTGCCCGGCGCTGAACTGGATATCCACGGCGCTGCGGGCGTTGAGTGTCAGGCGGCTGCCATCCGCCAGCTGTATGGTTTTACGCTCGCCGGTGGCGGTATGTTGATCGGCCATCAAGCCCCTCAGCGGGGTGACCCGGTCGACCACACTCGCGGCGCCCAACCCCAGCAGTAACAGCAACAGGCCGCCTTGCAGGGCTTTTTTGCCTGGGACCGTTGAACTGGCCAGCAGCGCCTTGCTCGCGGCATGCAACTGCCCGGGGTTACGCCGTTCAACAGACTGCAAATCCGCCAGCGGGTTTTTCAACACCCCGGCCACCCGCTGCCAGGCAGCCATATGCTCGGGTTTTTCCGCCAGCCAGGCTTTGAACACCTGACGTTCCGAAGGGCAGGCCTGCCCGGACTCAAGCCTCAGCATCCAGTCCACGGCGGCACGGGTGGCTGGATCAACTCTGACTTGGCTCATGGGCACTCCCGGGTTTGCGCCAGGCAATGGAAAAAGGCCCGGCGCAAATCGCGCTCAACGGTGGCCAGTGAAACCCCCAGCAGAGTGGCGATGGCCTGCTGCGGCATGGCTTCGAGGCGATTGAGCAAAAACGCCCGCCGCACCCGCGACGACAAGCCTTCCAGCGCCTGATCAATCGCTTCGATCGCCTCGCGTACCAGCGCAATGTCTTCGGCTGAGGGGGCATAATTCTGGGGCAGGTCTGCAAGCTGCTCCAGATAGGATTGCTCCAGCTTGCGTCGACGCCATAGCGAGCACAGCAGCCGCCGGGCAACGGTACTCAGATAGGCTCTGGGCTGTTCAATGCGCTCGAGTTGCTGCGCATCGAAAGCCCGCACGAAGGTGTCCTGAGTCAGATCGGCAGCATCCTGCGGGCAGCGCACCTGTCGCGACAGCCAGCCGCGCAGCCACGCATGATTGTCGTGATAAAGACTCGCCAGCAGGGCTTTGGGATCCACAGGACTAGACACGATAGATAACCAGACTCAAATAGCAATAAGTCGCATTATCGATAGATCCCAGGGAAAAGCAACATGCATATCCAGGTAATACTGCCAGCCTTGCCAGCGATGCCATCGCGGGCAAGCCCGGCGCCCACAGAGGCCGGGCCTGTTGTTGGGTATCTAACGGGCCTGGATCAACGCCCGCCGCACAAATCGATAAAGGTACCGGTGGCGTAGGAAGCCTTGTCGCTGAGCAGCCAGATAATGGCTTCGGCGACTTCCTCGGGGCGTCCGCCACGGCCCATCGGGATGCTCGACTCCAGCTTGCTGACCCGCCCCGGGTCGCCGCTCAAGGCGTGGAACTCGGTAAAGATCAGGCCCGGGCGCACCGCGTTGACCCGGATCCCCTCGCCCGCCAGTTCTTTGGACAAGCCCAGCGTAAAGGTGTCCAGTGCGCCTTTTGAAGCGGCATAGTCCACGTACTCATTGGGCGAGCCCAGGCGTGCAGCCCCCGACGACACGTTGACGATATTGCCGCCCTGGCCGCCGTAACGCGGAGACATGCGCAGTACCGCATACCTGGAACACAGGATCGGCCCCAGCACATTGGTTCTCAGGGTGTGCAAAATACGCGATTCGGACATTTCGTCGACCCGGGACTTGAGGCCCACGGTGCCGGCATTGTTGACCAGCGCGGTGATCGGCCCGAGCTCTTCGTCAACCCGGGTAAACAGGCTGATGATCTCTTCTTCATTGCTGACATCGGCTTGCACCGCAATCGCCTTTGCCCCCAGCGCATGCACCCGGGCCAGCACTTCATGGGCGGCGGCGGCATCCGTCAGGTAGTTGATGCAAATCCGGTAGCCCTGCTGTGCTGCCAGGATCGCAGTTGCAGCGCCAATGCCGCGACTGCCGCCGGTGATCAAGATGACTTTGTCCATAAAAACGCTCTCCAGTTCGACGGTGCAAATGTGACCGGCAGAATAACCGCGAAAGCTTTGGTTTGTCAGGACGCTGGCGATTGGCCTTAACGCGACAGTTCGGCGCGATGGATATCCAGCATGAATTGCTCGGCCGGTAGCGGTTGCCCCAGCAGAAAACCTTGCAGGGCATCACAGCCCAGAGTGGTCAGGAAGCTTTGCTGGGTGTCGGTTTCAACCCCTTCAGCCACAATCCGCAACCCCAGTGCCTGGCCCAGAGCCACAATCGCCGAGACAATCGCGGCATCGTCGCTGTCATGCTCCAGGTCGCGGACAAACCCGCGGTCGATTTTCAGTTCATTGGCCGGCAGGCGCTTGAGATACATCAGGCTCGAATAGCCGGTGCCGAAGTCATCGATGGACAAATCCACCCCCATCTGCGAGAGCTTTTGCAGCACGGTCATGCTCGCATCCGCATCGCTCATGGCCGTGGTTTCGGTGATTTCCAGGGTCAGGCTGTTGGCCGGCAACCCGTGCTGCTCCAGCGACGCAACCACACTGTCGACCAGCCCCGAATAGCAAAACTGCAACGCCGACAGATTGACTGCAATGCGCCAGTGGCTATACCCCTGATCGAACCACATACGCATCTGGCGGCAGGCTTCATTGAGCACCCACTCGCCGATGGGAATGATCAACCCGGTTTTTTCCGCCAGTTCGATAAAGTGCTCGGGCAGCAACAGCCCCTGCTGCGGATGCTCCCAGCGCAACAAGGCTTCGGCCCCCACCGGCTGGCCGGTGGTGGCGTCAAACTTGGGCTGGTAGTGCAAGCGGAACTGGTTTTGCTCCACCGCCTGGCGCAAGTCCTGGAGCAGTTGCAGTTGTTTGCGGGCATTGGTGTTCATCGAGACATCGAAGAAGCTGTAACCGTTTTTGCCGGCGCCCTTGGCGTGGTACATCGCCGCGTCGGCGTTCATCAGCAGCTCTTCGGCGGTCTGCCCGTTGCCTGGATACAGGGCAATGCCGACACTCGCGGAGATCTGCAAATCATGTTCATCAACCCGGAACCCCTTTGACAGCAGGCTGACCTGCCGCGCGGCGACCTGGGGCGCATCGTCCGGTTCGCTCAAGCGCACCAGCAACACAAATTCATCGCCACCGATGCGCGCCAGGGTGTCCTGGCTGCGCAACTGTTCACGCAAGCGCAACGCCACTTCGCGCAGCAAACGGTCACCCAAGTGGTGACCAAAAGCATCGTTAACCGGTTTGAAGCCGTCCAGATCGATAAACATCAACGAGAAGCATCCGCCCTGCTCCGCCACTTTGGCCATGGCCTGGCTGATCCGGTCGGCCAGCAGGGTGCGATTGGGCAGGCCGGTCAGGGTGTCATGCAGGGCCAGTTGGGTCAGTTCTTCATTGGCCAGGGTCAGGGAGTTCGCCAGGGCCGCAGTACTTGCATCCAGCCGGGCGTCAAAAACTGAAGTCAACAAGGCAATGACCAACACCGCCAGGCTGGTCACCAGCACCAGATTATCCAGGCCCTTGCCACTCAAACCGTCCACGGCCGCGCCGCAAAAACTGCCGACCGGGAAATTCGCCGCAGCCATGCCGGTGTAGTGCATACCGACAATTGCCACGCCCATGATGATCGAAGCCCCGGCCCGCACCAGATGCACATAGGGGGTGTGCTTGCGCAGGCGGAACGCTATGGACAAGGCAGCGGCCGAGGCCCCTACCGCAATCACCAGGGACAGTCCCACCAGCGCCGGGTCGTAATCGATTCCCGGCTGCATGCGCAACGCCGCCATACCGCTGTAGTGCATGGCGCTGATGCCTGCCCCCATGACCAATGCGCCGAACAATAATTGCAGGGCCGGCAAGCGCGGCTGGCTGACCAGCCACAAGGCGAAACCAGACGACAGAATGGCCACCAGCAACGACCACACCGTCAGCCCCAGGTCATAACCCAGCTCCAGCGGCAACTGCAGGGCGAGCATCCCGATAAAATGCATCGACCACACGCCAAAGCCCATTGCCAGCGCCCCGCCGCTCATCCACAGATACACGGTTCGGCCACGGGCCGTGGCGATTCGTCCGGCCAGATCCAGGGCGGTATACGACGCGAGTATTGCGACGCACAGGGAAATAAAAACCAGCGAAGGGGAGTAACTAGCAGAAACCATGGGCTTTCTCGTAAGCAGGTGCCGAACAGCATCCATGCCTGGTAAAAAGTGCGCGATTGTACTGGGTCTACAGGCAAACGCACCTATACCAAGCAGATATTCAGAAAGACCGGGTTGTTAGTTGGCAGCCGGCGTGAAGGTACGAAAATCATGTTTCACTTTGGCGATATAACGGGCCACCACCGGGGACTTTTCAAACCGGCGGTGAATCAGGGACAACCATGACGTTGCCGCGCAGCCCTCGATCGGCCGGTAAATCACATTGGGCAAACTGATATGCCCGACCACCGACTCCGGCACCACCGCCACCCCTTGCCCCAGCGACACCAGAGCAATCACCGCCACCAGGCCACCGGGCTGGGCGCCGAGCCTGGGGGCGTAGCCACCCTGGGCCGCAACCTGCAAAGTGCCGCTGATTTGTTCGGGCAGGATAAAGGTCTCGTTTTGCAGGTGTTGCGCGCTGATGCCTTTAAGACGCGTGAGCCATGAATCATCCGTCAGGGCCAGTACAAAACCCTCGGCATTCAGGCCAATCGCCTCCAGCTCCGGAGGCAAGGCCATGGGTGAACGCACGTAACCCAGGTCGAAGCGGCCTTCCACCACACTCAGCGGCAGGTCGGCCATCGGCGCTTCTTGCACATTGAGACTGACTTCGCTGCAGTCCCGGGAAAAAGCCTGCACCTGGCGTTGCAACACGCCGGAGTAAACCGCCGACGCAACGTAGCCCAATTCGATATGCCCCACTTCACCGCGCCCTGCCCGCCGGGCATTGCGCTGCGCCAGTTCGAACTGGCGCACTGTGGCGTCAGCCTCGGGCAGCAAGGCCTGGCCTGCTTCGGTCAGGCTGACCTGACGTTGCTGGCGAATAAACAGACGCACCCCCAGTGCATGCTCGAGGTCCTGGATTTGCCGGCTTAAGGTAGGCGGCGCAATCCCCAGCACTTGCGCGGCGCGGGTGAAGTTGCGCTGTCGGGCGACAGCCAGAAAATAGCGGAAATGACGTATGTCCATACCAGCATTAGCTCAAAGGTAATGAAGTCAGGGTTAGCAGCTAACAGACTCTGCCATGCAGCGCGATAGTCTGTGGCCACCCCACACTAGAGAGAAGGGAACCTGCCCGTCAAACCAATTACCTGCAAAGCAATGTTGAGACCCATCATCCAGGAACTGCGCCATGAAAACTGTCAGCCCACGCCTGACCCTGCTGACTGCCAGCGGGGTGTGTTCGTTAATCGTGCTCGATACCAATATCGTCGCGGTCACCCTGCCCAGCATCGCCCGCGACCTTGGGGCCAACTTTGTCGACATCGAATGGGTGGTCAGCGCCTACATGTTGGCATTTGCGGCCCTGCTGCTGCCTGCCGGGAGCATTGCCGACCGCTTTGGCCGCAAGAAAACCCTGCTCTGGGGTTTAAGCATTTTCATCCTTGCCTCCATCGGTTGCGGCGCTGCCCCCAACAGCCTGTTGCTGGAGATCGCCCGGGCCGTCAAAGGGGTCGGCGCGGCTCTGTTGCTGACTTCCGCATTGGCCTCCATTGGCCACGCCTTTCATGACGAGGTCGAACGTGCCAAGGCCTGGGCGTTCTGGGGGGCGTGCATGGGCGTGGCGATGACGGCTGCACCGACCCTTGGCGGCCTGATCACCGAATCCCTGGGCTGGCGCTGGATTTTCTACCTCAACCTGCCCGTGGGCTTGCTGCTGATGCTGCTGGTCAGGCATGCCATTGCCGAGTCCCGGGATCCCCAGGCAGCCCGTCTCGACCCCTGGGGCAGCCTGGCCTTCAGCGCCAGTCTGCTGTGCCTGATCTGGGGCCTGATCGAAGCCAACCGCATTGGCTGGGACAGCCCGATAACCTATGCCCGCCTCAGTGCCGGAGCGTTATTGCTGGGCTTGTTCGTATGGGTCGAGGCGGTGCAACGGCGGCCCATGATTGACTTGAAACTGTTCCGTCACCCGCGCTTTATCGGTGCCCTGCTCGGGATGTTTGCCTACGCCGGTTGCGCACAAGTGATGATGACGCTGCTGCCGTTTTACCTGCAAAACGGCTTGGGCTTCAGCGCCGTCGCGTCGGGCCTGGGCATGTTGCCGTTTGCCCTGGCCATGCTGATCTGCCCGCGTATTGGTGCCCGCCTGGCCTCGCACGTCAGCCCGGCCAGCCTGATGGCGGCAGGCCTGACCCTGGTTGGCTGTGGCAACCTGCTCAGTGCCTGGGCGGTGGACCATGGTGGCTACTTGAGCTTTGCCCTGACCACTGCAGTGACCGGTGCCGGAGCCGGCTTGCTCAATGGCGACACACAGAAAAACATCATGGCCTGCGTACCCCGGGACCGGGTGGGCATGGCGTCCGGCATGAGTACCACCATGCGCTTCAGCGCCATCGTGCTGGCCATCGGTGTATTCGGTGCCTTGCTTGGCAGTCACACCGAGCAAAACCTGCAGGCCAGCCTCATGCAGCAAGCGCGGCCGTGGCTTGAACAGAGCCACTTTATTGCCACAAGGGTGGTGGCGGGAGACATGCCGGGAGCCCTGAGCCAACTGCCAGAGGCAGCCCGCACACGCATTGAACCGCTGGCAACCCGGGCTTTTGTTTTCGGCTTCGGGGTGGTGCTGTGGGTGGCCGGGATCCTGGCCTTGCTGGGCGCACTGCTGGTGGGGACGCTGATGCGCAAACCGATACCGCAGATGGCAACCGCGCGGCCGGCCCTGCAGGAATGACCCGGTCTGCAGGCGCGAGCTTTTTCAAGATCAAAAGATCGCGGGCATGCTTGCCCCTGCGGGGCTAACCTTTCGAACATGAAGAAATATTCAGAAACGTTTCAGCTTTTTGTGGGCAAAATGTGCTCACTGCACAAAAGGCCCATCAGGTGACGGTATGACCCGGATTTTGACCATCGAAGACGATGCCGTAACGGCAAAAGAGATCGTGGCTGAGTTGAGCAGCCACGGCCTGGAAGTAGACTGGGTAGCCAATGGCCGCGAAGGTCTGGTGCGCGCCGTGAGCGGCGACTACGACCTGATCACCCTCGACCGCATGCTGCCCGAGCTCGACGGGCTGGCGATTGTCACCACCCTGCGCACCATTGGCGTCAGCACCCCGATCCTGATGATCAGCGCCCTCTCCGACGTCGACGAGCGGGTTCGCGGCCTGCGCGCAGGTGGCGATGACTACCTCACCAAACCCTTTGCCAGTGACGAAATGGCCGCCAGGGTTGAAGTCTTGCTGCGCCGCAAAAGCCCGGCCGACAAACACGAAACCTCGCTGCGGGTCGCCGACCTCGAACTCAACCTGATCACCCGCGAAGCCAGCCGCGCCGAGCAACAACTGAGCCTGCTGCCCACCGAATACAAGCTGCTGGAATTCCTGATGCGCAACACCGGGCAAATCCTCTCGCGCATGATGATCTTCGAGGAAGTCTGGGGTTATCACTTCGACCCGGGCACCAACCTGATCGACGTCCATATCGGGCGCCTGCGCAAAAAAATCGACCCCCAGGGCCAGGTGCCTCTTATCCGCACCGTTCGAGGCTCGGGTTATGTCATTGCCGAACCCCTCTAAGGGCTGGCGTTCTTCCAGTAGCCGTCTGCTGGCGCTGTACAGTTTTCTGTTCGTGGCCTGGAGCTGCATCCTCATGGGGGTGCTCTACTACGAGGTTTCGGATTACCTGGGCAACCTGGCCAAACACTCGTTGATGCAGCGCCAGCACCTGTTTGCCCGTTTTCAGGGCGAGCAACTGGACGAAGCGCTCGCCACCAGCATGACGTTC
This sequence comes from Pseudomonas sp. 9.1(2019), assembly GCF_009910445.1. Classification (NCBI taxonomy): domain Bacteria; kingdom Pseudomonadati; phylum Pseudomonadota; class Gammaproteobacteria; order Pseudomonadales; family Pseudomonadaceae; genus Pseudomonas; species Pseudomonas sp. 9.1(2019). Next base: position 696,130 of record NZ_VBWF01000010.1, read on the forward strand.
GATATGCGTGCAGTTGATGCTTATGGACTGTTCAATGCGCAGCACCAGCCCCTAAGCGGTCCGATACAAAGCATCCCCGAAGGTCTGCCACTGGATGGTCGGATCCATGAACTGAGTACCTGCATCGACTCCGATGATCCGAACCTGCCGCAAGACAGCTGTGATGCCGTAGCCACGCAGACCCGCGACGGCCGCTGGCTGATACTGGTGCGCGATAACGGTTCGCTGTTTGCCGTGACCCGGATCATTTTGCATGCCCTGCTCTGGGGGCTGTCGCTGACCATCATTCCGGGCATTGCCGGCTGGCACTTGTTGCGCCGACGTCCGCTGCAACGCATCAGGGCGATTCAGGCCAGCGCCGAAGCGATTGTCGCCGGCGATCTGACCTGCCGCTTGCCGCTGTCCAACCGCCGCGATGAGCTGGACATGCTGGCCGCCATTGTCAACGCCATGCTCGACCGCCTCGAGCGGCTGATGCACGAGGTCAAAGGGGTATGCGACAACATCGCCCACGACCTGCGCACCCCGCTCACCCGTTTGCGGGCGCAGCTGTACCGGATCCGGCAGCAAGCCGTCGAAGGCTCTGCCCAGGCCTTGCAAATGGATGAAGTGATTGGCGAAACCGACACCCTGATGGCGCGTTTTCGCGGGTTGTTGCGCATCTCCGAACTGGAAGACCACCAGCGTCGTTCGGGCTTTGTGCAACTCGACCCGCGGCCTTTACTCCAGGAGGTGTACGACTTTTACCTGCCCCTGGCGGAGGAAGGCCAGGTCACCCTGACCCTGGATATGCCCGAAACCCTGCCCGGGCTGACGGGCGACCGGGCGTTGCTGTTTGAGGCGCTGGCCAATCTGTTGAGTAACTCGATCAAATTCACCCCGCCCGGCGGTGAAGTGATCCTGCGGGCGGTGAACGATGAAGGCAGTCCGCGCATCGAAGTGCTGGATACCGGGCCCGGCATACCGCAAGCGGAACGGGTGGCGGTGTTCCAGCGTTTTTACCGCAGCGATGACAAACACGGCGGGTTTGGCCTGGGTCTGTCCATCGTCGCGGCCATCGTCAACCTGCACGGTTTCAGCCTCGATGTCGGCGACCGCGAGGGCGGCGGTGCGAAACTGACGCTGCACTGCCGACAAAGCCTGATCAAAGTGGGCTGAGCCGCCCACCACCCATCACCCATCACCCCCTGTAGGAGCGAGCTTGCCTCGCGAGCTTTTAGCGTTGTATTGCGGATCGCAAAAAGCTCGCGAGGCAAGCTCGCTCCTACAAGGGCACATATACCCCAAGAGAATAACCAAATAGTTTTATATTCTTTTTTAAACTCTAAATTTCCTGCAAGACTCTCGTCATAAGCATTCCAACTCATGATGAGAACGAAATGAAAAAACTCACTGCCCTCACCGCTCTGACCCTGGCTGTTTTGTCGGGGCTGGCCCACGCCGATCGTCTGGATGACATCAAAAAGTCTGGCGTGCTGCGCGTAGCTTCCTTTGACAGCAACCCGCCATTTGGTTTTGTCGATGCCAAAAGCAAGCAGATCGAAGGCCTGGACGTGGACTACGCCAAGGCCATCGCCGACAAACTCGGGGTAAAACTGCAGTTGCAGCCAACCAACCCGGCCAACCGCGTACCGCTGCTGGTCGCCAACAAGGTCGACCTGGTACTGGCCAACTTCACGATTACCCCGGAGCGCGCCGAACAGGTGAACTTCAGCATTCCCTACTTCGCCTCAGGCCAGCAGTTCATCGTCAAGAAAGGCACGCTCACATCCCCACAGGAGCTGAACCAGTGGCGCGTGGGCGTGGACAAGGGCACGGTCAACGAAGGTGTACTGCGCGAGAAATTCCCCGGCGCCAAAGTGGTGGCCTATGACGATACGCCGTTTGCCTTCACTGCCCTGCGCAACGGCAACGTGCAGGCCATTACCCAGGACGGTCCGAAGCTGATCGGGCTGCTGGCCAATGTGCCGGACAAAGACAAGTACGAAGTGCCGCCGTTCACCATATCCAATGACTTGATCGGTGTCGGTATTCCAAAAGGTGAAGAGCGCCTGACCGAAGTGGTCAACCAGACCCTCACCGACCTCGAAGCCCAGGGCAAGGCCCAGGGCATCTATGACACCTGGTTCGGTACGACCACCAAGACCCCGCTGACCCGTCTGTACAAGATTGGCGACAAGAGCTGATCAGACTTCGCAGCACCTTCAAGCCCGTCACGGTCAACCGGACGGGTTTTGTTCGTTTCTGGATGGACCCTGTTTATGTTTGGTGAACTGCTTGGCCCGAAATACCTGCACTGGTTGTTCGATGGTTTTGTACTGACCCTGATCCTCTCGCTCCTGACCTGCCTGGTGGCCACCGGGCTGGGTTTTCTGCTGTGCCTGGCACGCATCTCGCCGTCCCGTCTGTGGTCGTGGCCGGCACGGGCCTACCTGGCCCTGTTTCGCAATACACCGCTGCTGGTGCAGCTGTTTTTCTGGTACTTCGGGGTCACTGCGATGCTCCCCGAGGGGCTGGTGATGTGGCTCAATCAGCCGCGCAGCCTGGCATTGGGCCTGTTTGACATTGAATGGCCGTCCTTTGAATTCATTGCCGGGTTCTGGGGCCTGATGCTCTATACCGCCGCCTTTATTGCAGAAGAGTTCCGCGCTGGCGTCAGCTCGGTGCGGCTCGAACAGCGGGCGGCCGGTCTGGCCCTGGGCTTCACCCCGGCCCAGGTGTGGCGCTATATCGTGTTTCCCCAGGCAGTACGCACGGCCTTGGGACCGCTGCTGGGGCAATACATGAATGCGCTGAAAAACTCTTCGCTGACCATGGCCATCGGCCTGGCCGAACTGTCCTACGCCTCACGCCAGGTCGAGACTGAAACCTTCAAGACGTTCCAGGCCTTTGGTTTCGCGACCCTGCTGTATGTGGCCAGCATTGCGCTGATCGAGGTGATCGGCCAAGGGCTGGCCCGCAGCAAGTGGTACAAACAGGGAGTGTTGTAGGCCATGGACTTTTCGGTAATTGGCGACAATCTGTCGTACTTTCTGCTCGGCGCCTACCCCGACGGCCCACTGGGCGGCGCGGCACTCACACTGCTATTGAGCCTGCTGTCGGGGCTGATCTCAGCGGTGCTGGGGCTGGTGTTGGGTATCGCCCTGGTGTTGATTGACGGCAAGGTGCGCTGGCTGCTGCTCGGTGTGCTCGGGTTTTTGCGGGCGATCCCGGTGGTCATGCTGATTTTCTGGAGCTATTTCCTGCTGCCCATCCTGTTCAAGGTTGACGTGCCGGCCCTGGCCACCGTGGTGTGTGCCCTGTCGTTGATCGGCGGCGCGTATCTGGCGCATTCGGTACATGCCGGCATCAGCAGCCTGCCCCCCGGGCAATGGGCGGCGGGCAAAGCGCTGGGGCTGAGCACCTGGCAAGTCCTGCGCCTGATCATCCTGCCCCAGGCCTTGCCGATGATGCTGCCCTCGTTCCTCAACCAGTGGATCACCCTGATCAAGGACACGTCGCTGGCGTATGTAATCGGCGTGGGCGAGTTGTCGTTCGTCGCCACTCAGGTGAGCAATCGGGTGATGGTGCATCCCACAGAAATCTTCCTGTTTGTGGGGCTGCTGTACTTCGTGTTTTGCAGCAGTCTGGACCTGATTGCCAACCGCTGGGTCAAGCCCGGAGCCAAGACCCGCTAACCCTGTAGGAGCGAGCTTGCCTCGCGAGCCTTTGAGCGGCCAACGAAGAGCTCGCGAGGCAAGCTCGCTCCTACAGGGGCTCGCTCCTACCAGGGTCAGGTCAGGGTGCTGATCACTGCCCACACCGGGGCAAATCCCAGGGGTAACCACACCGCCAGCCGCGGCCGGTATGGCAGCAGCATCAGCAACCCGAAACCACTCAACGAGAGCATGCCGAACCAGCCGACAGGCCCCATGGCCCAGCCCCAGGCTTGCGCGCAAAAGTACAGGCTCAGCCCCAGGCTCAACCAGCCGGCCCCACGCAAGCCATGGCGCAATCCAGCCGGGGGCAGTTTGTGCCACAGCTGCTTGTAGTGGCGTTCAAGGCCCTGACAGAGCGCGAGCATGCCCAGGTAGGCGAATGCCCATCCAGCAAAAAAATCAGCCAGCATTTCAATTCACCTCGGCCATGACTGCAGTCTTTTTACGCGGCACCCGCTCCACCACCGGTTGCGAAACTTTCCAGCACGCCCACAACAGCATCGCCCCCAGCGCCATGGCCGTAAGTTCGACCCCCATGCGGCTGGGCAATGCCCATGGCCGGTCTACCGTCAAGACACTCAATAACGGCAAGCCCAGGCACATCAACCCGGCCAGCCCCAACTGCTCGCGCCAGGCCTGCATGCGCGGTCTGAGCAAGGCATGCACCAGACTCAAGGCCCATACCCCGAAGAACACGTTCAGCTCTGCATCTGCCCGCTCCTTGAGCCCCACCGGCAACAGGTGATTACCCCACAGCAAGCTGACGCAGGCCAGGCTCAAACCGGCCATGACCGTGACGTTGATGGCCTCCACCAGGCGATAGAACACCTGCCCGGCCCGGCTTTCACTGGCGTATTTACGTCGCCGCTTGACGGTGAACAACACCAGCCCGCTGGCGATCATGGCGCTGCTGATGAGCCCGCAAATGAAGTACAGCCAGCGCATCGGGTAGCCGCCAAACTGGGCGAAATGCAGGCCGGAAATCACCCGATGGGTAAGCACCGTCGCACGCATTTCGGTCGGCCCGGACAGTTGCTCACCGGTGACGCCATCAAAGCGCATGCCCTGGCCCTTGGTCAGGGCAATCCGGTTACCCAGAATCGGCCGGATCTGGATCTGGGCATTGCTCTGCCCGGGGTTGCTGATGTTTACCCCGCTCAATGGGCCCATTACCTCACGGGCCTTGGCCAGCAATGGCCCGATTGCCACCAGCGGCGCTGGCCCGGCCACTTGTGGGCGCTGGATCTCAAGGGCCGCTGGCGCAGAGTCCTGAGCCTTGAAAAAAGCTTCACGGTTGCCATCGAACAGCGCGTCCATGGCCGCAGGCATGTAAATCACCAGGAAAATCGCCAGTCCGCTGTAGGTGATCATCAAGTGGAACGGCAACAGCAGTACGGCGCTGGCGTTGTGGGCGTCGAGCCACGAACGCTGGCCCTTGGCCGGGCGGAAAGTGAAGAACTCCTTGAAGAATTTTTTATGAATCACGATCCCGCTGACCAGCGCCGCCAGCATGCCCATCGCCAGAGCGCCCACCAGGTAGATGCCGAGCATGCGCGGCATATGCAACGTGAAGTGGAACAGGAAGAAAAAACGACCTCCCACCGTTTCGCGCACCGGCAAGACCTCGCCGGTCACCGGATCAAGGGTCACCGAAACTCCGTCCCGGCGCCCGCCCGTGGAGGCCTGCAACTGCGCAGAACGTTCGTAGGGCAAGCTGATGCCCCACTGTTTGGCGTCGGGCTTGTGGGCGCGCAAGTAATTCAGTGCGGTGTCCACCGCCTGCTCATTGCTCAGGTGGTGGGCGGGTAATTCGGGGTGCATCCAGTTGTCGATTTCCTGATCGAACACCGCGAGGCTGCCGGTCAGGAAGATTACGAACAATAACCAGCCGACCACCAGGCCGCCCCAGGTGTGCAGCCAGGCCATGGATTGGGTCAGAGTCTGCTTCATCCCAGGCGCTCCAGCAGTTGTGGCCAGAAACCGATAGCGCCCAGAGGGACCGCCAGTACGGCGCCCATCCAGGCCGACCATTGCTGGCGGGCAGCAAACGCCCAAAGGATGGCAAAGGTGTAAATCACAAACGACAGCAGGCTGGCGACGACCATCGAGTCCACGTTATCCAGCGGCAACAGGCGCGCCAGTGCCGCAGTAAAGGCATAGGTAAAGACGTAGCCGCCGACCAGTGCCGCCAGCGTACGAGACAGGATCGGCACCCAGGCCGACGTTGTGATGTTCATGTTTTAATCCTTGATCGAACCCCGGGTTTTCACCGGCACCAGATGCGACAACGGCGCGGCACCCGCGTGGGTGTCGCGCCTGTTAATGCCTGCTCGTGCCGAACAGGCCCGGGTTGTTATCAGAACGAACTGGTCACCGAGGCGAAGTAGGCACGGCCTGCCTCGTTGTAGGTTTGTGCGCCGGCTTCGTCAGCGTTGCCCTTGCGGTACAACTGCTTGTCGAACAGGTTGTTGATGCCCACCCGCACGCTGAAGTTTTTGTTGAATTCATAGCCGCTGCTCAACCCCACCAGACCATAGGGATCAACCGGTTGCTGGACCGACTTGTCCAGTTGTTCGTTGGCCCGGTTGTTGCGCTTGGGCGCTTCCTGTTTGCCGTAGTAAGTACCGCTGACCTGGAACGACAGTGCTTCGGTGGCGTACCAGTCCAGCGTGGTGTTGAGCGTGTACTTGGGGATGATGCTCAGCGGGTCGCCGGTTTCCTTGTCCTTGCTTTCGATCATGTAGGTCAGGTTGGTGTTCCAGTCCAGATCCTCGCGCAAGTTGACGAACAGATTGCCTTCGACCCCCTGAACGATGGCCTTGCCACTGTTTTCCCATTGCAGCACGCGACGCCCGTTGGGCAGGCGGAACGCCGACTCGTTGCTGGCGTTGATCTTGTTCTGGTAGTCGTTACGGAAATAGGTCGCGCTGGTACGCCAGGTACCTTTGTCGAACGCCAGGCCGATTTCTTTGTTGATGCTGATTTCCGGCTTCAGGTCCGGGTTGCCCACCAGGTAGCAGCCACCGATGTTGGCCTCGACCACGCTGCAACCGTTACCCCGGCTGTACAGCAGGTAGTTGGGGTTGGACTGGTACAGGTTCGGGGTTTTGTAAGCCCGGGCGATACCGCCCTTGATGCTCAGCTCGTCAGTGATCTGGTGCGAGGCGTTCAGGCTCGGGCTCCAGTTGCCGCCAAACTCATTGTGGTGATCGAAACGTACGCCCGGGGTGACGATGGTTTTGGCGCCGACTTCAATGTTGTCCTCGACGTAGAACGCGTAGCTGTTGGCGGTGGTTTTGGTCTGGCTACGGTCCTGGCCGGGAATCGCAGCATCGCCGTTGGCACCCGGGTCCCAGCTTTGCGGACGCAACGAGCCCGGATCATTCAGTGACTCGTACAGGTATTCGCCACCCACCGTCAGGACCTGGGCGGTGCCCATGGTCAGCGGCAAGTTCACTTCGCCGGTGGCGCGGGTATTGCGCAGGCGCGATTCGAACCGGCCGGCGCTCTCTGAAGGAGCGCCTTCACCATAACCGGCCAGGCCTTCGTTAAGGCGCGCGTTACGGGTCAGGTCGTGGCTCAGCGAGGCGGTGGTTGAGCCCCAGTCAAACGAGCCATTGTGGGTCGCCGAAAAGGTACTGCGCTGCAGCACGCTGGTTTCTTTGCCGGTGAGGCTGTTAACGAAGTCGCCACCGCTGTTGAGCATGGTGTCACCGGCAAAAATATTGCCCTGACGGCTGTAGCTGGCTTCCAGGTCCAGGCTTTGTTCCGGAGTGAACTGCCAGCTGAGCAAGCCGTTGACGTCCTTGTTGCGCACACCTTCGCGCCCCGCTACCACGCTGTCAGGCGAGGCCTGGGCGGCCGTATTGATGCCCGGATCATCGGCGTCGGTCTTGTTCACGCCGCCGTAGACGCGGAACACCAGATCATCGGTGATCGGGCCGCTGAGGTTGAAGTTGGTACGCTTGCTGATGCCTTCGGAGTCGTCTTCAGGTGACAGGTAGTAGGCCGTGAGTGAGCCGCTGAGCTTATCGGACGGGCGCTTGGTAATGATGTTGACCACCCCGCCCATGGCCCCGGAACCGTAGCGGGCAGCTGCCGGGCCACGCAGGATTTCAATGCGTTCGACTTCTTCGGCCGGTACCCAGTTGGTTTCGCCCCGGGTGTCACGGTCGCCGCTCCAGCCGTAGCGCTGGGCGTTGCGCGAAGAAGACGGCTTGCCGTCAATCAGGATCAGGGTGTTCTCCGGGCCCATGCCGCGCAGGTCGATCTGGCGGTTGTTGCCGCGACTGCCGCTGGAGCTGTTACCGGTGAGGTTGACCCCGGGCTCTCGGCGGATGATGTCGGAGAGGTCGTTGGCCGGAGGACGCTTTTTGATGTCCTCTGCGGTAATAATCGAGACGCCTGGCGCCTGCTTCAGCTCTTGTGCAGCGGTACCCAGTACCCGGGTTTCCTCCAGTTGCACTGCTTGCCGGGTGCCATCGACCGGCAGGTCGCTGGCTTGCACCGGGACCTCATCGCGATCACGCTCCAGCGCGTCGGCGAGCAAGGTTGGCGAAGCAAGTGCGGCGACTATAGCCAGAGAAAATTGACTGCGTTTGAATCGAGACGACATGTCCAGTTGATCCCTTAACAATGGAGTGTGCTCAGCAGGCCAAAGGCTGGGATCGCGTGTGAACGGTCCGGATGGACCCGTGCTCGATTAGCGCTCCCCGGCACTGCCAGGGTCGCAATGATAAACAATCTCATTTAAGAGTAAAGCGCATTTGATAGTGATACTCGTTATAAAGTTCCCTTGGGCCTTTGTTTTAGAGCCTTTGGCGGACAAAAAATATTAAATCGATTGCCGGATCCGTACCCTCTACAGGGCCAACAGTGCTCATTGCAGCGCCAAGAACATCACGGGCAAGCTCGCTTGGGCAGGGTAAACTGTTGCCCCTCTTCACTTTTTGAGTCCCGCATCATGGCTGACGAACTAAAGATCAATGACCTGGTACTGGGCGATGGCAAAGCCGTGGTCAAGGGCGCCTTGATCACCACCCAGTACACTGGCTGGCTCGAAAATGGCACAGTGTTCGACTCATCGTTCGAACGCGGCAAACCGTTCCAGTGCGTGATTGGCACTGGACGGGTAATCAAAGGCTGGGACATCGGTCTGATGGGCATGCAGGTCGGCGGTACGCGTACCCTGCAGGTTCCGGCACACCTGGCCTATGGTGAAAGAAGCATGGGCGCACACATCACGCCGAACTCGAACCTCAGGTTCGAGATCCAGTTGCTGGAAGTTCTGACCCGGGACGATTAAGTACTTTGCGCCGGGCCATTTTTTGAGGAGTCAAACCCTGTTGAACCGAGTCTTCCTGCAGTTTTTGCTGCTTGCTCCATTAGCCGTGCTTGCCGGTTGCAGCAGCCAGGGCACTCAATCATTACCCGACCGGTCCCCGGAGCAGGTGCGGGCCAGGGTCGTGCAGTTGCTGCCGGCCAGCATTGCCGATCGCCAGGGCTGGGCCACTGATATCCAGGCCGCCTTTGCTGCGCAGGGCCTGGCCCCCAGTGATGAAAACCTGTGTTCGGTACTGGCCGTGGCCGAGCAGGAATCCAACTTCCAGGCCGACCCGCCGGTGCCGGGGCTGGCGAAAATCGCCCGCACTGAAATCAATCGCCGCGCCAGCAAATTGCATATCCCCGAATTTGTGGTGCGCAGCGCGCTGAACATCAGCTCGGCAAATGGCAAAACCTACAACCAGCGCCTCGACGCAGCCCGGACCGAGGGTCAACTGAGCGCCATTTTTGACGACTTCATCGGCATGGTGCCGCTGGGTAAAAGCCTGTTCGGCAATCTGAACCCGGTGCATACCGGCGGCCCGATGCAGGTCAGTATCGCCTTCGCACAAAAACAGGCGCGGGATTATCCGTACCCGGTTGCAGGCTCAATCCGCCAGGAAGTCTTCACCCGCCGCGGCGGTATGTATTTCGGTATTGCCCACTTGCTGGGCTATCCGGTGGACTACACGCAATCGCTGTACCGCTTTGCCGACTTTAATGCCGGCTGGTACGCCAGCCGCAATGCAGCCTTTCAAAACGCCGTGAGCCAGCTCTCCGGCATACCTCTGGCCCTGGACGGTGACCTGACCGTTCCCGGGTCCTATGCCCTGGGTTCTACCGAGCGGGCGGCGCGCGCACTGGGCAAGCAGCTCGACCTCAGTGACAACGCCATCAGAAACCAGCTGTTAAAAGGCGACCGCCTTGAATTTGACCAGACCGACCTGTACCGCAAGGTGTTCGCCATGGCCGACCGCCAACAGGGCAAACCCCTGCCCCGCGCCGTACTGCCGGGCATTACCCTGCAAAGTCCGAAAATTACCCGCACCCTGACGACTGCCTGGTTTGCCAAACGGGTGGACGAGCGGCGCCAGCGCTGCATGAACCGGGCAAGCGCCTTGAAATCCTGAAGGGCCACGGGAGCCTTGTCGCAGCCTGCAGCAGCAAGCGCCCAGCCCCATTCGCTTGCGAACATAATGATTGAAAAAGTTCATATGCGGAGTAAGGTAAGTATGACCTTATCCCAGGAGAACGCCATGGGTCTCGCCGCCAGAAACACCGAACCCGACATCACCACCGGTGATGCCGGCCGCGTCGCCCTGACCTTTTTCTTCAATCTCATGGAGCATTGGGGTTGCAGCAAAGAGCAGCAATGCACGTTGCTGGGGGCGATTGGCAACACCACCTATTTCAAATACAAAAAGCTGCCCAACGTGCGCTTGCCCCACGACACCCTGGAGCGTATTTCGTATCTCATGGGGGTGCACAAAGCGTTGCGCATCCTGTTCAGCAACCAGCCTGAGCGCGCCTACGAATGGGTGCACAAACCCAATGCCGCGGCGCCGTTCAATGGCCTCACGGCCCTGAGCTACATGCTCGGCGGTCAGGTTGTCGACCTGGCTGACGTACGCCGCTACCTCGACGGGGTGCGCGGCTGATGCCCGGGGTTTTGCCCGACTGGGACAAAGCCTGGCGCCTGATCAACAGTGCGTTCCCGCCGATCTCGGTGTTTGAAGACACCCTCGACCCGGCAGACCTCGAACTCGCCTATGCCCTGGAAGGGCTGACCAATGACCGCCTGCGCGATGAAGCCGGCCTGCTCGCCCGGGTCAGGCCTGAAGACCGGCTGTCTGGCCAGGGCTCAACCCCGGTGATGGCGGCCTTTACCCATATCGGCCGGGCCAGCCGTTTTACCGATGGCAGCTACGGGGTGTATTACTGCGCCAGCAGCCTTGAAGCGGCGATCGCCGAGACCTGCTTTCATCAGGAGCAATTCTGGCGAGCCACCCGGGAAGCCAGTATTGAAATCACCCTGCGCACCTATATCAACAAGGTGTGCCGGCCAATGCTCGACGTACGCGCAGAACCCGCCCTGCATCAGCCCTCTCCCGCCACTTACGGCATCCCCCAGGCCTTTGCCCGGCCACTACGGGAAGAAGGGGCATGGGGCTTGCTGTACAACAGCGTGCGCCTCGAAGGCCACGAATGCGTGGCCGCGTTTCGCCCGCCGGCACTGACGTTGCCGGTGCAGGGGCCGCATTTTCGTTATGTGTGGGATGACAAGAAGCAGGCAATCGCCTGGGTATTGCAGGTCAGCGAAGTGGTGTTTTAAACCGCCGGGGGGTGACATCCCCCCGGCGTATTCACTTACAAGCCATCGCCAGGCTTGAGGGTGCGCTCGGCAACAGCTTCGGCGCTCTTTTCCTGCCATACCGGCCAGTACTCGGCACGTTTTTTCTCAACGCTGGCCTTGACCCGCTCATACCAGGCCAGGGACTTGGGCGAGTTGGTCACCAGGTCAGTGTCTTCAACCCAGTCCTTGAAGTTTTTCGACTTCAGACTGTGGGACGCATCCGGGTCGTTGCTGACCGGCCACAGAGAGAAACGGGCTTTCCACAACCCCATACGCGGTGTTACCAGGGCGTAGTAGGTTTTGCCGGCCACCAGGTCAGCTTCCATAAAGTCAGCCGCCTCGGACACCACCATAAAGGTGTGCTTGCCCGCTGTGACCGGGTGCGCGATTTTCGTACCGTTGGCCATCACCCCAATAAATCGGGTCTTGCCATCCGTCACGTCATACAGCGACGAGGTAATCGCCTTACCGGTAAAGGCGTCGCGCATAAAGACCACTTGTGCCATGTCCGGGGCAGCGGCTGGCAGCGTCTGGTCGGCCACCGGGGTCATCGGGTTGCCGGCGCAGCCGGTCAACAACAGGGTGCCCAACAAGGCAAATACATATAACGCGCGCATCTACAGCTCCTTTGAGTCGCTATTTCCTTACCCGGCGTCTGCCAGGCCGGCGGCATTATCGGTACTCGTTGCCTTGAAGGGAACCTGTGAACTCTTCAGGCCGTCGCAACCCGGATCAACGGAGCCAGGGTTTAGGTGATCGCATTCAAATACTGCCCCGTATGCCACTGAAGCCTGCACCCACGGTCGGATTTGCTTTTTCATCCGAAACGTCCGAATAACTGAGCAGCCGCCTACTACGTCTATAGGAACCGTAGTTAATTGTGAACATAGCTATTCAAAAGACTTCCGCGTCTGGGACGAGGGGGTGGATACAGCAAAAAGCAGGTCGAGGAGCCGTTGAATAGAAAGCGCTTATCACTCGCGCTCACAAAACATCGACCCCTGCCATCTTAAACTTACCTGCGTGCAAACCAACGCTTCGACGGTGTCTTTCCGGGAACACACGCGACTTGCAGAACAGCGCCAACAAAAGCAATCCACCTGACTATAGAGTCACCCTCAAAGCAACCCTTGAAAGGCAAATACAATAAAATATAGCCATCGCGTGCCACACCAAGCTGGATGCCTCCCCAAAGTACGAGAAATAGAAAGAAAAACCAAAACCTTCGAGGTGTAAGATTAGCACCCGAGAGGCTTCGTGAGATTGAGTAAAAGATCAGAAAGGCGCCCAGGGATAAAAGAAAATACACGACCACTGCAAAGAATTGATGACTGGTCACGACTGCTGGCCTCCACAGACAGGGTGTTATTGTTGTGGTGTTGGAAATAACTTCAAATGTGAGTGCCGCCTTACTTGAGTGTTCATATCCACGCACAAAATCGGCGCGTACATACCTAAACAAGCGCCATGCTTACAGACGGCCGAATAATCGCAGCGACTGGATTTAGAGGTATCCTTTAGTTGACCCATCTTTCACTCCCAACAACGGTACCCGGCGCTCCCTGTCTGACAACCTTATGGTATCGAACAGCAAAGTATTCCTGCAGATTGACGTCATTAGCCAAGAGTGCGCGACCTTTACCGTCGATCGTCATGTAACAGTCATTATCCATATGCACCACGTCTTTTAATCAGCGGAGCACTCTATGACACGCAACTCATTCAGACCGTAGGATACATCCGAAAAACAACCTGCATAGTTCGAGATCAATAACAGCATATTATTGAAAGACCTGACCCGGTATTTTGCGGGCAGGCTATAAAATTGAATACTCACTTTGTGTTGCACTGTTGCCAAACCCGAAAGGTTTAAAAACGGCGTAAACGGTACCTCTAATACCAGAATACTGATTTTGCTGGTAATCAATCCCCTTGGATATCACTGGCGTTGTATACGACATTCAATGCCTGATTTTCTTGCTCGATGGCAACGCTGAAAGACACCAGGCGAGCGCTGCAGACATGGAGCAGGCGGTGGACAGCAATGCCATTGCCGTCACCGATATCCGGAAGTGAATCCTTCACACAGTGTATTGCTTGAACAGCTCCTCCTTGATAATCAGCAACGCGTCTTCGTAGTAACGCTCGCCCCGGGCCTCGCTGAGCAATACTGAACGCACACTGCCTTCGCCTTCGCCAGGGGTGTGTTCGCAGGTCAGGTAGAACTCGGCCGTTTCGGGCCTGAATTCCAGGTAGTAAAACAACTCGCGGCCTTCGCGGTGCCAGTAGCCTATTTCTCTGCGCATGGGTGTCCCTGGTCGGTGTTTGCGGCTGATCGCGGCGATGCTATCGCGAGCACGCCCGCTCCTGGAGGTTTTTATCCAGGCGGATGATACCGGCGATGCGCTCCAGTGCCACTTTCAGGGTCAGGGCACTTTCGGCAGCCGTCAGGCTGATGCGCACGCCATTGATGGTGGTGGATTTCACCGCAAACACGTCCCCGGGCACTACATCCACTCCGGCGCCGCGACAGGCCTCGGCGAGCGACACATCGCCCTCGGCAACGCTGAGCCAGATATGCGGCGACGGAGTGTCGGACTGGTACATGGCCGCCCCCAGCAGTTTTTTCGCCAGACGCCAGCGCCGGGTCACTTCAAGGGTTTGCCACTGCGCGCGCTCATGGGCCGTTCCATCGCTTATCCACTGGCAGGCAATGGCCACGCACAGCGGCGCAACCCCCCAGTGAGCGGACTGGGCATGGGGGTCAATGCGCTCCAGCAATGGCGCACTCGCCACGATCCAGCCCATGCGTACCCCCGCGGCGACAGTCTTGGACAAGCTGCTCACCAGCACCCCGAAATCCGGTAAATAGCGGTACAGCGGCGGACTGTCGGTCAGCGCCCCGTAGACATCGTCTTCGACCACCCAGACCCCGTGGCGCCGGGCGATCCGGGCAATCTCCTGTTTGCGCTCGACACTCATCAGCGCTGAAGTCGGGTTTTGCAGGGTTGGCGTGAGCACTGCAATCCTGGCGCCCGTGGCGCGGATCATGCGGTCAAAATCCTCCGGCACTATACCTTGGCAATCCATCACCACGCCGTGCATCGGCAGGCGTAACTGCGCGCAGGCGGCCTTGATTCCCGGTGCGGTAAAGGCTTCGACCAGGACCGGTTCACCGGCCTGGCATAACGACAGCAACACCGTGAACAGGCCTTGCTGGGCACCGGTGCAGAGCATGATGTTGTCTACTGCCAGTTCCAGGCCCCGGCCCTTGAACCACAGCGCTCCCTGCACCCGCGCCCGCAGCAGGTCCGCGGCACTCAGATAACCTTGCAAGCGGATTGCCTGGCCGCTAGCCAGCAAGCCCGACAATGCCTGCGCATCGCTTTGGCCGATGTGATCAATGGCCGGGACATTGGTTCGCAGATCGATCCGGGCAGCCTGCTCGTCGACCTGCTGCAAACGAAACAGGGTCGCCTCCTGACTGCCCGCCAGCACATAGGTCCCGCGCCCGACTTCACCCGATACCAGATGCCGGCGCGCAGCCTCGCGGTAAGCCTGCATGGTGGTGCTGGGGTTCCAGCCCAGGGCCCAGGCCAGCCGCCGTTGCGGTGGCAGGCGCGCCCCCGGCTTGAGATCGCCACAGGCAATGGCCCGGGCAATGGCCTCCACCAGCGCCAGATAGCGCGGTAGCGGGGATTCGCCGAGGTCAGGTATCCACATTTATTGTTGGCCATGCAATATAAGGGTCGGCCCATACAATGCCGCGCGCCTAGAATCGAGTCAAACCCCTGGATGACGGTACGCCATGTTTGATTTGAACTCCCTTCGCCTCGCCGCTACTGATGTGTACCGCAGCATGGCGCCTACCCCGCAACTGGCCTGGCCGCTGCTGGCCGATCGCCTGGGCTGCACGGTGTGGGTCAAGCACGAAAACCACACCCCCACCGGCGCCTTCAAAGTGCGCGGCGGCCTGTTGTATGTGCAGGGCCTGCTTGCGCGCGAGCCCGCTATCAAGGGGCTGGTTACCGCAACCCGTGGCAATCACGGGCAAAGCCTGGCGCTGGCCGCCAGCCGCATGGGGCTGACAATCAGCATCGTGGTGCCCGAGGGCAATTCCCTGGAAAAAAACGCCGCCATGCGCGCCATGGGCGCCACCGTGATCGAGTGCGGCAAGGACTTCGATGAAGCCCGCAGCAAAGCCGCCGCCCTGGCCCAAAACCATGATTTGCATCTGGTCCCGGCCTTCCATCCCGACCTGATTCGAGGAGTGGCGACCTACGCTCTGGAATTATTCGAAGCCGTAAGTGAACTGGATACGGTGTATGTACCCATCGGCATGGGCTCGGGAATTTGCGGGCTGATCCGCACCCGTGATCTGCTGGGGCTCAAGACCAGGATCGTCGGCGTGGTGTCGAGCCATGCCGATGCCTTTGCGCAAAGTTTTGAACAGGGCCGGGTCATCTGCACCGATACCGCGCACACCTTTGCCGATGGTCTCGCCTGCCGCCAGCCATTGCCCGAGTCGCTGGCAATCATCGCCAAGGGCGCGGCACGGGTTATTCGGGTGTCGGACCGGGAAATAGCCAACGCCATGCGCCTGTGCCATGAAACCACCCACAACACCGCCGAAGGCGCAGGTGCCGCCGCGCTGGCCGGCTTGATCCAGGAGCAGGCGCAGCAGCAAGGCCGGCGGGTGGCGGTGATTCTGAGCGGAGCCAATATTGACCGCCAGCTGTATGCCGGGATTCTGGACGAAGGTTTTGACGCATAAGCCCCTGATAGCGCTGCGTCTGGACGCCTGAACCGCAGCGCGACTATGCTGGGCCGATGACTCCTTCCCCGGCCGTGCGCTCTCCCTGCCCTCCCGGCGCCTGCAATTGCGAGCGGGAACAGCTGTTGGCGACGCCTGAGACCGACCTGCGCATCCTCAGCCTGACCCGCCAGGCTGAGAAAGTCCTGCTGCAACGACTGGAGAACATTCAAAGCCTCAGCGACCTCGAACATATGCAGCGCCGGATGCACGAGCAGCTGGGCATCCGGGTGGCCATCGAGCCCGGCTTCAATGAGGTGCGGACCATGCGCGGGATCGACATCCGGGTGCTGGAGCAACCCGGCCTGTGCCGCAAAACCCGCCAGGAGATCCCAGCAGCCATCCGCCGCGCACTGCAAAAACACCCCGAAATTGCCTACAAGCTGCTGGACAGCCACGACCTGCTGCGCGACACCTGAGTCGCACCGCCCATGGGCTGTTTGATGGCAAAAAGGCCTTATTTGGTAACAGCACACTGAATTAGCTTGCCATCATCGGCGTAGCACCCTATAAGCGCGTCTTTCAAACCAATTAGAGTCTTAACATGAGCTCCGGATTCACCGAGGACGAAATGCGCAGAGCGCTCGGCCTTGACACTCCTGCCACCCCCGTTGCGCCCCCTGTCGTTGTGAAACCCGAGCCTGTCCCGGTCAAGCCTGCGCTGCTGTCGCCCAAGACACCGACCAAGGAGCCGGTCAAGCGCCGCGGCCCGATGCTGCGCGTCACCCTGCAGGTGAGCAAAGAGTACGACGGAGAAGAAACCCGGTTCGTGCATGATGCCAAGACCTTGAGCCGGTTCGATGCGGAACAGGCCGCCAAAAAAGCCCTGGCCAAAGCCGGGTTTAAATACTTTGTGGTCGAGTCTATTGTTCAGGTTGATTGACTAGCAGACCCCAAAGGCAATTGGCTCTGGATTAAAGTCGCGGCAGAAGGCATTCTCCGCGACTTTTTAACGCTCAGCCCTGCGTCCCCAAGATGCGCAACCGGTCAAGGAACCTGCCCATGCAAACTCAACCGCTGAACGACGCCGATTTCGAAATCCTCGACGACATCCTGCTCAAACATGGCGACGACCACTCCGTGCTCAACACCTGCGAGCTGGATGGTTTCTTCACCGCGCTGGTCTCCGGCCCGGCACAGGTCGATATCGCTGACTGGTTCCCGGCTATCTGGGGCGGCCAGAACCCGAACTGGGAAAACACCGGTGAAGCCAAGCAGTTCATCGAGCTGAGTGTGCGCCACATGAACACGCTGGCCCGCCAACTGGCCGATGGCAGCGAAGTATTCGCCCCCCGTTTCGAACAAACCGAGCATAACGGCCAGCCCGTTACCCTTGCCGAAGAATGGTGCTTTGGCTACTTGCGCGGTGTCGCCGTGGCCAACTGGACACCCTTGCCTGTGGTTCAGGCGCAGCTGCTGCAGGGCATTTCCGAATGTGCCGAACAGGACAACTTCGAGCTGCCGCAGGATCTGGACGTGGCCGCCCATCAGCAACAGGTTGCTGAAATCGAGCCGGCAGCACGTGGCCTGCATGACTTCTGGTTGAGCCAGCGCTAAACCCGCCTGCGCAGTAGCAGCAAGCTTGCTCGCGAGTTGTTGAAGAGCTCGCTCCTGCAGATATATTGCGGCACCCGGAGACAATGATTCATGACCACCCTCACCCACTTCGACACCCCCTGCCCCGAGTCCGTCAACGGCCAGATCCTGCAACTGGTGGTCGACCACCTGACCGACATCAGTGCCATGGAGATTGCCCCGAGCAATCTGCTGTACAGCATCTATCAATATGCAATCGGCTTTGAAGTCCATCTGTACCTGGAAGCACTCGGCGGTGGCAAAGGGATAGCCGTTGAGCTGATAGTCGCCACCGATGACCAGGACCCGGAAAAAGTCACCGGTTTCGTGCTGTACCTGCCGGTCAAGGATGACCCGCAAGCCTGCGGCATCGCTTACATGGCAGAGCTGGCCAGTCATCGACACCTGGGAGTGACTCAGGCAATGGTCCGGGAAGTGGTGCGCCGCTACCCCCATTGCGAATTGACCTGCAGCGTGAGCAAGGTCGCGGCTTTTGAACAATCGGGGTTTCAGGTGCTGGGCACCCGCGGCCCGCAAGTACTGATGAACACCCGCGACCACAGCACTGATGGCCTGATGGGCGTGCTCGACGTGGCCGCCGTCTATAACTCGACCGAAGTGCGGCAGATCCATACCTATCTGCTGCAACGCAACGGCAAAAAAGCCATGCTCGATGCCGAGAAAAAGCGCGACCGCCAGATCGATCAACTGAGCGCCAGGGCCAGGGCTTTTGTGGCGCAGGTAAAAGGCTGATAAAGCGATTGCCCCTGCCGGGGTGAAATAACGCATCATGGGCGCACTCCGGACAGAGGAAACCTTTATGCGTGTTCATTTCACCCTGACCCGTTTTGCCGCCCTGGCCCTGGGGCTGGTATTGAGCGGCACGGCTGCAGCCAGCGAAGAGTCGCAACTGGTGGACGCGATCAACGCCTACCGTAGCCAGATCCAGCCCTGTGCAGGCCAGGCCTCGCAAGAGCTGCCGCCATTGGCCGCGGATACCCGCCTGATACTACCGCCCACCCGCTTTGGTGATCTGCAGGAAGCCCTCGGGCGGGCGGCCTACCCCATGGTTAACGTGCAGGCGATCAATCTCTCCGGGCCACGTGATGCCCAGGCCGCCATGCAGGCCGTCCAGGAAAGCTTCTGCAAAGTGGTGCTGGACCCGCAATTTGTCGATATCGGCGTCAGCCATAACGAACGCGACTGGCGCATCGTGCTGGCGCGCCCCTTGTTGACCGGGCGCCTGGGCGACGCGCAAGCCGAAGGCCAGAAGGTGCTTGAGCTGATCAACAGCGCCCGTACCCAGCCCCGCCAGTGCGGCACCCAGGCCTTCAGTCCCACGACACCCGTCACCTGGAACGCGACACTGGCCACAGCTGCCCAGACCCATACCCGGGACATGGCCAATAACAACTACTTCGATCACAAGGACCGCACCGGCGGCACGCCGGGGGATCGCGCCGAGATGGCGGGCTATATAGGTCAGCAAATCGGCGAGAATATTGCCGCTGGCCTGGACACACCGCGCAAGGTGGTCGATGGCTGGCTGGCCAGTCCCGGGCATTGTGCCAATGTGATGAATCCGCAGTTCCGCGAATTGGGTGCCGCTTACGCGGTAGACCCGAAAAGTGACGCAGGGATTTACTGGACCGCGTTGTTCGGTACGCAGTGAGCTGAGCGAGGGGGATGTTGCGAGGGGTGATACGAAGAAAACAGCCCCGCCCGACCTGCGTCGGGCGGGGCTGATTTTTTACAGCGCCATGTCGGCCGCTGGATTGCTCGGCGCAGGCTTGGCCTGTGCGTCAGCAGGAGTTGCAGTGTGCGTTGCAGCCGGGATTGCCGGCGGCGGAGTCAGTTGCAGAACTTCGGCGGTGTAGGCCCATTCCTTGGCAACGCGATCCGGATCGCCATTGAGCTTGGTGCCATAGCTCGGCACGATCTGGTGCAGCTTGGCTTGCCACTCAGGGCTCGCAACCTTGTCCTTGAACACGGTTTCAAGCACGGTCAGCATGATTGGCGCGGCGGTCGATGCACCAGGCGAAGCGCCCAGCAGACCGGCGATGCTGCCATCTTTGGCGCTGACAATTTCGGTACCCAGTTTCAGCACGCCGCCCTTCTCTTCATCACGCTTGATGATCTGAACGCGCTGGCCGGCCTGCCACAGGCGCCAGTCTTCAGACTTGGCATCCGGGAAGTACTCTTTCAACGCATTGAAGCGGTCTTCGTCCGACAGCATCAGCTGACCGGCCAGGTATTCAACCAGCGGGTACTGTTCGATACCGACTTTGGTCATTGGCCAGATGTTGTGGGTGGTGGTGCTGGTCAGCAGGTCCAGGTACGAACCTTCTTTGAGGAACTTGGTGGAGAAGGTAGCGAACGGGCCAAACAGAATGACGCGCTTGCCATCCAGCACGCGGGTGTCCAGGTGCGGAACCGACATCGGTGGCGCGCCTACCGAAGCCTTACCGTAAGCCTTGGCCAAATGCTGCTGGGCAACAGTCGGGTTATCGGTCACCAGGAACGAGCCGCCAACCGGGAAGCCTGCGTATTCCTGGGCTTCAGGAATGCCGGACTTCTGCAGCAGGTGCAGTGCACCGCCGCCTGCGCCGATAAATACAAACTTGGCGTCGGTGGCAGTTTCAGAACCGTCTTTCAGATTTTTGTAAACCACATGCCAGGTGCCATCAGCGTTGCGGGTGATGTCTTTGACTTCACTCGACAGCTTCAGCGAGAAGTTGGGCTTGGTTTGCAGGTAAGCCGCGAACTGGCGCGTGATTTCGCCGAAGTTGACGTCGGTACCCAGTGGAGACCAGGTGGCCGCGATTTTCTGGTTCGGGTCACGCCCTTCCATCATCAGCGGAACCCACTTCTTGATCTGAACCGGGTCTTCGGAGTACTGCATGCCGGCGAACAGAGGGCTCGCCTGCAGTGCTTCGTAGCGCTTCTTCAAGAACTTGATGTTGTCATCGCCCCACACAAAGCTCATGTGCGGAGTGGAGTTGATGAACGAACGCGGATCTTTCAGTACGCCGTTCTTGACCTGCCAGGACCAGAACTGACGCGATACCTGGAAGGCTTCATTGATTTCAATGGCCTTCGGGATTTCGACGTTACCGTTCTTGTCTTCCGGGGTGTAGTTCAGCTCGGCCAAAGCCGAGTGACCGGTACCCGCGTTGTTCCAGCCATTGGAGCTTTCAAGGGCAACGCCATCGAGACGTTCAACCATCTCCATGGACATGCCGGGTTCCAGCTCATTGAGCCAGACACCCAGAGTTGCGCTCATGATGCCGCCGCCGATCAGCAGAACATCCACCTGTTTGGTCTCGGCAGCCTGCACGGACGTAAGTCCCATGGTCAGCGCCAGGCCCAGTAGCCCCTTATTCATTTTTTTAAACATTTTTGGTACCTAAGATAAAACGCCATCTACCCGGCACGCGGTTCATGACAGAGCTCGACCCGGTGCAGGCATGTGGCCTGCAATCGAACCGGTCTTCAAGCCTTGAACGGGTAGAGTTATAAGGCCTATGTACACTATAGACCTCACTTTTATGTACCTTGGGCGCTGATCTCTTATTGATTTTGGCTTCAGCTACTTGGGTGACATTCATGCTTGCAACTTATGCGATCCCTTTGCTCTGCGACCTGCCCGCAGCTCCTTCCGGGGAGCCTGCGTGGACCTTGTAGCCCGGGGCGGCCAGTCTGAAGCCGCGACATTCTACCTCAGGTGGCACTTTGGACGAAAACCGATATTTCAGCGCTGCGCCAGTACCCGGATCGCCGGCAAGCCGGCTCCCACAACAGCTGCCTCAAACCTGTGGCAGCGGGCTTGCCCGCGATGATTCCAGCGCTGCGCCAATGCCCGAATCGCCGGCAAGCCGACTCCCACAACAACTGCCGCAAACCTGTGGGAGCGGGCTTGCCCGCGATGATTCCAGCGCTGCGCCAGTACCCCCATCGCCGGCAAGCCGGCTCCCACAACAACTGCCGCAAACCTGTGGGAGCGGGCTTGCCCGCGATGATTTCAGCGCTGCGCCAGTACCCAATCGCCGGCAAGCCGGCTCCCACAACAAATGCATCAAACCTGTGGGAGCGGGCTTGCCCGCGATGATTTCAACGCTGCACCAGCGCCCCCATCGCCGGCAAGCCGGCTCCCACAACAACTGCATCAAACCTGTGGGAGCGGGCTTGCCCGCGATGATTTCAGCGCTGCGCCAGTGCCCGTATCGCCGGCAGCCAGCTCCCCACAACAACTGCCGCAAACCTGTGGGAGCGGGCTTGCCCGCGATGATTTCAGCGCTGCGCCAATGCCCGAATCGTCGGCAAGCCGGCTCCCACAACAAGTGCCTCAACCAGACCCAAAACTCCAAACTCACGTATGATTGGCCCTTTGCCCCGCCCGCCAACAGGATTCACCCATGTCTTTAAGCAAAGCCAACCAGGCCAAAATTGAACGCCGCCTGGTTAAAGCCCTGACCATTGCCTGTGAAAAGGCGAAAAATGAAATCCCGGGGTTTGTCTGGCTGACCCACACCGTCAACTATGAGGCCTTCCCTGCCAGCCTGAAGATAGTCTGGGTGTTCGATACCAAGGACAGCAAAGACTTTGCCCTGGCCGATGGCGAGGCGCACTTCATGGTCGAGTTGACCGACAAGGCCCTGGCTGACGCCGATGTGCGGGTGCGCAACGCCGCCACCCACGTGTATTACGATTCCGAAGAAGAATGCCAGCGGGCCTGTGGCGGCAATTGGCCAAAACGCCTGTCGAACAAAGGCTGAGGCCGGTTACGACAGGTACTTGCCAAACCAGTCCAGGGTTCTGCTCCACGCCAGCGTAGCGGCTGCTTCATCGTAGCGAGGCGTGGAGTCATTATGAAAACCGTGGTTTACATTCGGGTAGATAAACGCCTCGTAGACTTTCCCGCTGGCCTTTAAAGCCTGTTCATAGGCCGGCCAGCCCTCGTTGATGCGCGTATCCAGCCCGGCGTAATGCAGCATGACGGGAGCCTTGATCCGGCTCACTTCATTGGCGCCAGGCTGACGCCCGTAAAAGGACACCGCTGCCCCCAGCTCCGGATACGCCACCGCCGCCGCATTGGCCACCCCGCCCCCATAACAGAATCCTGTGATCCCGACTTTTCCGGTACCGGCATCGTGCTGCATCAACCATTCAATGGCGGCGAAAAAGTCATTCATCAGCTTTTCCGGGTCCACCGTCTGCTGCAGCGCCAGACCTTTTTCGTCGTTGCCGGGATAGCCCCCCACCGACGACAGGCCGTCTGGAGCCAGGGCGATAAAACCCTGCTTGGCCAGCCGCCGCGCAACATCCTCGATATAGGGGTTGAGCCCGCGATTTTCGTGAACCACTACCACCGCGGGCAACTTGCCCTGCGCCTTGGCTGGACGTACCAGATAACCGCGCACCTGCCCGTGCCCCTTGGGCGAGGGATACGTGATGTACTCGGCCAGGATGTCCGGATCGGTGAAAGCCACCTGCTCGGCAAGGGCATAATCGGGGCTGAGTGCGTTCAGTATCGAGAGTGCTGACACGCCTGCGCAAATGACCGCCGCCCGATCCAGAAACTGGCGCCGGTTGATTTTACCGTGGGCGTAATAGTCATAGAGTTCAAGCAATTCAGGAGCAAAGTCTTTAGCAGTGAGACGGGGCATCTGTGCGCTTCCTTTTGAACCTGGTTGAACGTGCATGAGCAAGCGCATCAACCCTGCGCCGGCAGTTATTTTTTTCTGATGGCCTTGAGCAAAATACGGGAAACCTGATCCGCCGAATACGGCTTGGCTAAAAACTCAACGCCCTCGCAAGCACTGCGGGCCAACTCATCACTGTAGCCCGAGGCCAGAATCACAGGCAGTTCGGCGCGCCGCAGACGCAGCTCCCGGGCCAGCGCCACCCCGGTCATGCCGGGCATGACCACGTCCGAAAAAATGGCATCGAACGCCATTGCGTCCGGGCCCACCATCAACAATGCCTCTTGCCCATTGGCCGCCCATGCGGTTTCGTAGCCCAGATCCTGGAGGATCTGATTGGCAAAACGCCCCACTTCAAGATTGTCTTCTACGATCAGCACCCGGTATTTACCCTCCTCTGCGGATGGCTCGCCCCACTGCTGGCCATCGGCAGGCAGCTCATCGACCCCGCTCCCGTCGACCTGGGGCAGATACAGGGTGAACCGCGCGCCCTGGCCGGCAATACTGGACACATCAACGTTGCCGCCTGACTGCTTGGCAAAACCGAAAACCTGGGACAGCCCCAGCCCGGTACCCTTGCCCACCTCCTTGGTGGTAAAAAACGGCTCGAAAATATGCTCCAGCACCCGGGCGTCAATCCCGCCACCGGTGTCCTGCAAGGAAATGGCGGTGAAGCTGCCCCGGGATCCGGCATGGCCACGGATTGGCGGCAACGCAACATTGTGGTCCAGACGAAGTGTCAGGCTGCCCTGGCCTTCCATCGCATCGCGGGCGTTCAAGGCAATGTTGATCAGCGCGGTTTCAAACTGGCTGGAGTCGGCACGGATGTAATACGCCTGCTCGGGCAACTGGACATTCACTTGAATACGCGCCCCCGTGAGCGTATTCAGCATGTCGCCAATATCCTGGATCCGCTGCCCGACATTGAACACCTGCGGGTTCAGCGGCTGGCGCCGGGCGAAAGCCAGCAGCTGGCTGGTGAGCTTGCTGGCACGCTCGACGGTGTCGGAGACCGCACTCATGTAACGCTCCCGGCGTTCGTCCGAGAGGTTGGGCATGCGCAGAAAGTCCACCGAGGAACGAATAATGGTCAGCAAGTTGTTGAAGTCATGGGCCACACCGCCGGTGAGCTGGCCGATGGCTTCGAGCTTTTGCGACTGACGCAGGGCCGCTTCGGCAACCAGCAGACGCGCGCTGCGCTCCTGTACCCGCTCCTCCAGGGTCAGGTTCAAGTGCTCCAGTGCGGCCAGCCCCTCACGCACAGCAGCATCGGCCCGGGCACGCTCAATATGGGCCCAGGAACGCTCGGCCACCTCACCCAGCAAAGCCAGCTCGTAGGGTGACCAGGTACGTGGCGCCTTGTCGTGAATGGCCATCAGGGCCGTCAGCTTGCCGCCCTTGATCAGCGGCAGGCACAGGGCGGAGACAATCCCGAACGCACGGAAAGTGGCTGCAACCCCGGGGGCCAGATCACTTGCAATATCATTGATCACCAGCGGCTGGCCGGCGCGAAGGCTGGCCAGCGGCCCCTCCCCGAAATCACCCAGGCGGTATTGACCGAACAGGCTGGTAGCGTCTTCGACGAGCCAGTTGTCACGAATGAAAAAGCCGTCTTCATCGTCCTCCATGTCCGCATAGGCGCAATGGGTGACCTTCAGATACCCGGCCAGTGTGCCCATGGTGGCCTGCATGATTTCCCGGGGGTCGCTGGTCTCGGACACGGCACTGCCGATGGCATCCAGCACCGCCAGGCGCTGGGTCATAAGAACCGTGGCTGTGGTTTCAGTCACCGTGTTGAGCATCCCCACCACCTGGCCGAACTGATCGCGGATCGGGCTGTAGCAGAAGGTGAAGTACGCCAGCTCGGGCCGGACGCTGCGCTGAATCACCAGGGGAAAGTTTTCGATATAGGTGGCCTGCCCGGCAAATGCGTCATCGGCGATGCCACTGATTTCGCTCCAGGCCTCTTTCCAGACATCACTGAAGGGCCGCCCCAAGGCTTCAGGCTTGGTCCCGAGAATGGGCACAAACCCATCGTTGTAGAGGGTGATTAAATCCTCTCCCCAGACAATCGACTGCGGAAAGTGCGAGGCCAGCACCAGCGCCACGGTGGTTTTCAATACATCCGGCCACCCATCGAGGGGGCCAAGAGAGGTACTGGCCCAGTCATGATTTCTGATCTTTTGGGCCATTACACCGTCGTGCTGGAGCCAGTCAGCCATTGCGCTCTAATCCTGTTTACCACTGGTTGCCGGAAAGGCACCGCCAATTATGGGGCAGGCCATCAGGCCAGTAGACATATTTTGAAAATACTTGGTTCCACCCTGCACACCTAATGAATGCGCCGCGTCCCTGCCTGTCCGGCTCCGGGTGAACGGGCGCCATGACTTTACCGCTGTCACCGCACCGGCCGCACAGCTACCATCCCCGCCGCGCAGGTCTGATGAGGCGCGAACACACAACCTGAATCAGGAGGGAGTAAACGGTGAAAATTGCACTTGTACTGCTGTTGAGCGCGCTGTCCATGCCGGCTTTTGCCGCCAACATCGGTGATCACCTGACACCCTGGACTCTGCAAGACCAGCATGATCAACCCTATACCCTGGATGCCCAGACCCGCGTGCTCCTGGTGGCGCGCAACATGGACGGTTCCAAGCTGGTGAAAGCCGCGCTGGAAAACCAGCCAAAGGGCTACCTGCAAGCCCGCGATGTTGCCTTCCTTGCAGATGTACAACGCATGCCATCGTTGATCGGCAAATTCATCGCCATCCCGGCCATGCGTGACTACAACTACCGCGTGATACTGGATCGCGATGGCAGTATTGCCGCCAACTACCCTGGCGCCGAAGACAAGGTGCTCTGGATGCAACTGGACAACGGCACCCTGGTCGCACAGCAGGAGTTTGCCGATGCCGATGCGCTGCGCGCAGCCCTGGAACAACTGCCGGCCCGTTGAAGGGGCTAATCGGCCCCCTGGCGATAGGCGTCGACGCTGAGCCCGAAGCGCTTGATCTTGTTGTACAGGCCTGCGCGGGACACCTGTAACTGCTGCGCGGCCAGGCGGATATTGCCTTTTGTATCTCGCAGCGCCGCGCAGATCGCATTCGCTTCCACGGCCCCCAAACCCGGCCCGGCGCCAGGCACGGGCACATCTTCCAGCGCGGCCCGCGGTTGCCCCTGAACGATGTCCAGTGGCAGGTCGCCCACCTCGATGTGCGCGGTTGCGGCCAGATTGGTGGCGCGTTCGATCACGTTTTCCAGCTCCCGGACATTTCCCGGCCAGCTATGGGCCGTCAACATGGCCAGAGCCTGCGGGGATATGCCCAGCACCGCCTTGCGCAGTGAACGGGCGCAACGGCCGAGGAAATGCCGGGCCAGCAGCGCAATGTCTTCACGGCGCATGCGCAATGGCGGAACCGTCAGGTTAAGCACATTCAGGCGGTAATACAGATCCTCGCGAAAAGCTCCATCAGCCACGGCCTGACTCAGGTTGCGGTGGGTGGCGGCAATAATCCGCACATCCACCCGTTGCGACTTCTTGGCCCCCACCCGCGTCACTTCACCCTCCTGCAGCACCCGCAACAGGCTGACCTGGGCATCGAAGGACATATCGCCGATTTCATCCAGAAAAATGGTGCCGCCATCGGCCAGTTCGAACTTCCCCGCCGAGCCTCCACGCGCCGAGCCGGTAAAGGCCCCTTCGACATGACCGAAGAGTTCGCTTTGCACCAGATCACGGGGGATGGCGCCGCAATTGACCGCCACGAAGGCGCCACTGGCCCGCTCGCTGGCATTGTGGATAGCCTGGGCGAAGAGTTCTTTGCCGGTGCCGCTTTCGCCCAGAATCAGCGTGGTTGAATCGCTGCGGCTGGCAATCCGCCCCAGATGCAAAGCATCTTCAATAGCCCGGGACTGCCCCTCAATGGTGTCAAAGGTATAGGTCGCCTGGGTGCCGATGATGCGCCGGGTGATTTCACGAATTCGTCGGTGCTCGCGCAGCGACACAATGCGTCCGCCCTGCTCCAGGGAACACACCGAGACCAGACAGGCCAGGTGGCTGCGATCAGGCAGTACAAAGGTGCAATCCAGATCGCGCAGGCTTTCCCCTGAGTGGAGCAAAATCTCATCCGTCAGCTCGCTTTGCCCCAGCTGGCGGAACGGGCAACCCAGCACATCCAGCCCGACGCGGAACAATTGCCGGCCATAGCGGTTGATGGCCTTGATCCGGCCTTGACCGTCCAGCACCACCAGCCCCTCGTTGAGTACCTCGAGCACCGCCTGTTGCTGCTCCAGCAGTTCCTGCAGCGCCAACTGCCGCGATACCGCCTCGGCCGCCGCCTGCACCGTGCCCAGGGTGTGAAAGTGGAACCACCCCGGCTCGGCCGTCAGGGTCAGCATGCCCAAGGTCTTGCCCTGGGCATCGCGGATCGGTGCCGCAGCGCAGTGCATGCGGCGCTGGCGCAAAGCCGTGGCAAAATTTTCTTCAGCCAGTACATACACCGGACGGTCCTCGGCGATGGCCAGCCCGGTGCAGTTGGTGCCCTGCACCGTCTCCAGCAGGCGACTGCCGACCGGCGTCAGGTCCAGGCCACAAAAGTGCAAGGTCACGCCCTCGGCATCGGTGAGATTGATGTGCCCGCGGGGGTTGTAGGCCAGCAACCCGGTCATGACCTGTGCTGCGCCGGCAATCAGATGGCGATTGATTTCCAGCCTGGCGGCCAGCATCTGCGGGTCGACAAAACGGTAGGCGCAATCCTGCGGATCTATCCCGCAAGTCAGGCTGCGCTGCCACGAGTCCCAAATCACCTGCCTTACCCCGGCCGGCCGCGTTGCGCTACCACTGAGGCAATCCTGCCAGGCCTGCTGCACCTCAACGATGGGCCCCTCCCCCAGTGAGGCAGGCCCCAGGGCGGTAATGTAATTGAGGTCTTCGGAACTAAACGCCATCAGTTGATCAACCGTCATGTGCGGTCGCTTCCATGTCCATGTTTTAGACATGTCAGCATAGACATGTCTGAAATATGGACATGACTGCTTAAGCATTTAATTTTAAATCGTTATTTTTTAATTACTTGAACATTGGCACAGGCTTTGCTCCTGGGTCTGGTGAGCACCTGCGCTTCCAGCTGCTCAGCCAACCGCGAACAACAATAAAAGGAGTCATTACATGAGCACGCTTAAAACTATCCGCCTGGGCCTCATCGGTGCCGGGCGCATGGGCAGTTTTCATGGTCAGACGGCTGCCCTGCATATTCCGGGCGCAAGTCTGGTTGCCATCGCCGACCCGACCCCGGGCCAGGCTGCGCGACTGGCCGATACACTGGGGGTACAACGGGTCTACAGCGATCCGCAGCAACTGCTGGATGATCCGCAAGTCGACGCCATCCTGATTGCCGCCCCCGCCCGCAGCCACGCCGAACTGGTGATCAGCGCCGCCGAGGCCGGCAAAAGCATTTTTTGCGAAAAACCCATGGCCATCACCCTGGAGGAAGCCGACCGTGCCATCGCCGCTGCCGCCAGGGCCAACGTGACCTTGCAGGTGGGTTTCAACCGCCGTTTTGTCCGGGGCTTTCGTGATGCCCACCTGGATGTACTCGCCGGCCGCATCGGCACTGTGCAATTGCTGCGTTCGCTGACCCGGGACCCCGGCCTGAGCAACCCGGCCGGGGTGCCCCAGTGGACGATATTCCTGGAAACCCTGATTCATGACTTCGACACCCTGCGCTACTTGAACCCCGGTGCCGAAGCGGTCGAAGTCTTCGTGATGGCCGACGCGCTGGTCGCGCCCGCCTACAAAAGCAAGGGCCTGCTGGACACCGCAGTGGTGACGATCCGCTTCGACAACGGAGCGATCGCCACCGCCGAGGCCAACTTCCAGGCCGTGTATGGTTATGACGTGCGCGGCGAGGTCTTCGGCAGTGGCGGCATGCTGACCATGGGCAGCATCGCCCGATCGGACAAGGTCGGCTACCTGGGCGACGGGATCCAGATAGAGACCCGGCGCCTCGACACTGAGCTGTTGCGCGATGCCTATATTGCCGAGCTCAATCATTTCGTCGACTGCGTTCGCACGGGCAGCAAACCACTGGCCAGCGGCGAAGACGCCCGCGCCGCGCTGGCCATTGCCCGCGCCTGTATCGAGTCAGTGCAACAGGCCGGACCTGTCCGCCTTTAAGGAGCAACAGCATGGGTTTTATTCCGTTCAAACTGGCGGTGAGTGCCGAAATGGTGTTTCTCGACCTGCCGTTCACCGAACGCGTCAAACGTATTCATGCCCAGGGCTTGAGCGTTGAAATCTGGGACTGGACCAACAAGGACATCGCCGCCCTGATTGCCACCGGCGCCGACTTCACCTCCATGACCGGCTACATCTCGGGCACCCTGACGGAACCCGAAGGCATTCGCCAGTTGCTCGACAGCGCCCGGGAATCACTGGCCGTGGCCGCGCAGCTGAACTGCCCGAGCCTCAACCTGCACGGCACCGGCCTGGGCGACCAGGGCTTGCCGGTCAAGCCGGTCAGCCATACCACTGGCCGCATGTGGCTGAGTGCCTGCAAGACCCTGGAGCAAATTGCCAGGCTGGGGGAAGCGGCCGGCAAGGTGTTCTTGCTGGAAAACCTCAACACACAGGTGGACCACCCCGGCACCCCGTTCGCCCGCGCCGAGGACACCCTGGCGTTGATCGAAGCCGTTGCCAGCCCGCACCTCAAACTGAATCTGGACCTTTACCATGCACAGATCGGCGAAGGAAACCTCATCGAGCTGATCCAGCGCGCGGGGCCGGCCATTGGCGAAATCCAGGTGGCGGATGTTCCGGGGCGCAAGGAACCCGGAACCGGCGAGATCCATTACCCGGCCATCGCCAGAGCCTTGCACGGCATCGGCTACAGCGGCGTGGTGGGACTGGAAGGCTGGGCCTCGGGCGACAGTGAGCTGGCCCTTGAGCGCTTCCGGCAAGCGTTCACCCTGCCCCGCCCGTAGTCGCTGACGAGGAACGAGGCTGCGAGCCGTTGCAATCGATGGATTCTATTACGGCTGCGGCGCCCCCGATTGCAGCCTCGCGACTCGTCAACGATTACAGGTTTCAACGTAAAGGCCTGTTCATAACAACAAAAGGAAAACCCCCATGCGCTGCCGCTCTCTTTTTCTTGCCCCGCTGCTATTGCTCGCCAGCTCACTGGCGCTTGCCGATTACCGTATCGGCGTGAGCATCGCCAAGGTCGACGATAACTTCATGACCTATATCCGCAGCGGCCTGCAAGACGCCGCCAGGCGGGAAAACATCCAGATCCAGTTCGTCGACGCCCAGGGCGATGTGGTACGCCAGCTCAATCAGGTGCAGGACTTTCTCAGTCAGCAGGTGGATGCGGTGATAGTGCTGCCGGCCGACACCGGCGGTACCGCACGCATGACCCGGGCGGCCGTCGAAGCGAAGATTCCACTGGTGTATGTCAACCGCCACCCCGACACCAGGGAGCTGCCCGCAGGCGTGGTCACAGTGGCCTCCAATGACATCGAGGCCGGCCAGCTACAGATGCGTTTTCTGGCCGAGAAGCTCGGCGGCAAAGGCAATGTGGTCATCATCAAGGGCGATCTGGCGCAGAACGCCACCCATGATCGTACCGAAGGGGTCAAGCAGGTGCTCAAGGATTATCCCGGGATCAGGATCGTCGAGGAACAAAGTGGCGAATGGACCCGCAACAAAGGGATGGATCTGACCAGTAACTGGTTGCTGGCGGGCATCCCGTTCGATGCCATCATCGCCAACAATGACGAAATGGCCATTGGCGCCGCCATGGCGTTGCAGCAGGCCGGCAAGACCAAGGGCGAGATCCCGGTGGTCGGCATCGACGGCCTGCCCGACGGCCTCGCGGCGATCAAGCGCGGCCAGCTCGCAGCCTCCGTATTCCAGGACCCCAAAGCCCAGTCAAGCAAGGCCGTGGATGTCGCCCTGAAGCTGATCAAGGGCGAGCCCGTCGAGCCTGAAATCTGGGTGCCCTTCAAGCTGATCACCCCGGATCAGGTGGCGCTGTTTGAACAGAACTTCAACTAGGGGGCGCTCTCAATTGTCCGGAAACGGCAGGCTTTGCAGCCATTCACTGAAGGCAATCAGTGACGGCAGGTTCTGGTACCGGTTGGCATAGGCCAGGTAGTAGCTCCTGCCGCTTTCCAGGGGCTCGAACAGTGTCACCAGGGTGCCCGCCCTGATTTCGTCCTGCACCAGCACCCTTGGCACCAGGCCAATACCGATGCCTGCCACTACCGCCTGAATCAGATGCCCCGTCAGCTCGAAACCCGGCCCCGGACGCATCGCCCGATGATCCAGGCCGTGGCGCTCAAACCAGTCCGACCAGGCGTTGGGCCGTGACACCACACTGAGCAGCGAATGACTGGCAGCAAGGTCTGCCGGACTCATCCCGGCGTATTCAGGCAGCGCGGCAGGACTGGCCACCACCACCAGTGTTTCAGTCAGCAGCTTGTGCGAGATAAAGCCCGGCCACGGCCCTGCGCCCGCCACGATGATCGCGTTCATCTCGCCCGCAGCGCTGGCCAGGTCGGCGTGCATGATGCGCGAATGGATATGCACCACGATCTCGGGGTGCCGGGTGTAGAAGTCATTCATGCGCGGCAGCAACCACTTCGAACCGAACGTGGGCAGAACCGCCAGGTGCAGTGTCCCGCCCCGGGAGCTGAAGGCAATGGTCTGCAGCGTCGCGCTACGGATTCGCCCCAGCGCCGCTGCCAGCTCATGTTGATACAGGGCCCCGGCAGCCGTCAGCTCGATACGCCGCCCTTCGCGATGGAACAGCTCGACCCCGAGCAAAGCCTCCAGTGCCTGCACCTGGCGGCTGACAGCACTTTGGGTCAGTGACAGTTCATCCGCTGCCTTGGTGAAACTGCAATGCCTGGCCGCCGCTTCGAAAGCCACCAGTACCGACATCGAGGGGGTGAGGCGCCTCGGATTCATTCATAAACCTCATGCAAATACTGCGTGTTTACGTTTGTCTGCCCAAGTCGTAGCCCTGACAATGGGGTTATACCCAATTTCGCTCTAAGCCCGACTGACAAACGAGCATACGTTAAGCGAATACAGAAACGAATTCACTCAGCAGGAAACGCCGTCAATGATCGCCCGCCTCGTCCCCACGAACAGCCCGCAAGACATCTACCAGGCTTTTGTGCAGCAACTGAAAAACGAAGGGTTCGA
Organism: Pseudomonas sp. 9.1(2019); assembly: GCF_009910445.1. NCBI lineage: Bacteria > Pseudomonadati > Pseudomonadota > Gammaproteobacteria > Pseudomonadales > Pseudomonadaceae > Pseudomonas > Pseudomonas sp. 9.1(2019). Next base: position 728,801 of record NZ_VBWF01000010.1, read on the forward strand.
AGGCGAGATCGCCAGCGATCATGGTTCACGCACGGTGCTGGCCACCGACAATTCAATCTATCAACGTCTGCCCCGGGCCGCCGTGTTTCCAAAGCATGACGCTGACGTCGGGCGAGTGACCAGACTCGCAGCCCAGCCCCGGTTCCGCTCGGTGGTACTGACGGCCCGCGGAGGCGGTACCGGCACCAACGGCCAGTCCCTCACCGACGGCGTGATTGTCGACCTCTCAAGGCACATGAACCGGATTCTCGAGATCAACGTTGAGGAGCGCTGGGTGCGGGTACAAAGCGGCGTGGTCAAAGATCAGCTGAACGCTGCGCTAAAGCCCCACGGCCTGTTCTTTGCCCCCGAGCTGTCCACCTCGAACCGGGCCACCATTGGCGGAATGATCAATACCGATGCCAGCGGCCAGGGCAGCTGCACCTATGGCAAAACCCGCGACCACGTATTGGCGCTGTCCACTATCCTGCTGGGCGGCAACAGGCTCGACAGCCAGGCCGTGGAGGCCGGCCATGCCCGGCAGCAAGCCAGCCGCCAGGACATGATCGGCGAGGTCTATCGCTGCACCCAGGAGATTGCCGACAACCAGCAACAGCTGATCCAGGACATCTTTCCCAAGCTCAATCGCTGCCTCACCGGCTACGACCTGGCCCACCTGCGCGAACCCGATGGCCGCTTCAATCTCAACAGCGTGCTGTGCGGTTCCGAGGGCAGCCTGGGGTTCATTGTCGAGGCCCGGCTCAATGTGCTGCCGATCCCCCGCCATAGCATTCTGGTCAACGTGGGCTACGCCGGTTTCATGGACGCGTTGCGCGATGCCAAAGCACTGATGGCGCTCAAGCCGCTGTCGATCGAGACCGTGGACTCAAAAGTACTGATGCTCGCGATGCAGGACATCGTCTGGCACGGCGTGGCTGAATATTTTCCCCAAGACCCCGCCCGCCCCACCCTGGGCATCAACCTGATCGAATTCAGCGACGATGATCTGCAGCGCCTGGAGCAGCGCGTGCATGACTTCACCCGGCACCTGAAATCCGACACCAGCGTCAGCCGTCTGGGCCATACCCTGGCCATCGGCAGCGAGGCGGTGAAGCGTGTCTACAGCATGCGCAAACGCTCAGTGGGGCTACTGGGCAACGTCCAGGGCGAAGCCAGGCCCCAGCCATTCGTCGAAGACACCGCCGTGCCACCGGAGAATCTGGCGGACTACATCGCCGAGTTTCGCGACCTGCTCGATAGCCACGGCCTCGAATACGGGATGTTCGGTCATGTGGATGCCGGCGTCCTGCACGTCAGGCCGATCCTTGATATGAAAGACCCGCAGCAGGCGGCACTGATCCGCCCGCTTTCGGACGCCGTCGCGGCACTGACGAAAAAGTACGGTGGCCTGCTGTGGGGCGAACACGGCAAAGGCCTGCGCTCTGAATATGTGCCTGAGTTTTTTGCCGGGCTTTACCCCTCGCTCCAGGCCATCAAGGCAGTATTTGACCCGTTCAACCAGTTGAACCCGGGGAAAATTGCCACACCGGCGACGCTGGCTGCAGCCGCATTGACCCGGGTCGACGAAGTCCCGTTGCGCGGCGACCTCGATCGCCAGATAGATCAACGGGTGTGGCAAAGCTATCAGACCGCCGTTCAGTGCAATGGCAATGGCGCCTGCTACAACTTCGATCCCGATGACGCCATGTGCCCATCCTGGAAAGCCACCCGCAACCGCATCCACTCACCCAAGGGCCGCGCCTCCCTGATACGCGAATGGTTGCGCCTGCAAGGTGCCCAGGGCGTGGACGTACTGGGCAATCAAGCGCCAGCTTCGGCCCTCGGGCACTGGCTTGGCAAAGCCCGCAACACCCTCGCCCGACAGTTGGGGCAAAAGGATTTCTCCCACGAAGTCTACGAGGCCATGAGCGGTTGCCTGGCCTGTAAATCCTGCGCCGGACAGTGCCCGGTCAAGGTCAATGTCCCGGACTTCAGGGCACGCTTTCTTGAGCTTTATCACAGTCGTTACCTGCGCCCGCTCAAGGATTACGTGGTCGGCTCACTGGAGTTCAGCATTCCCGTTATTGCCCGCTTCCCGAGGCTGTACAACGCCATGCTGGGCGCCAGGCCGGTCAAGTGGATGCTTGAACATGGGGTCGGCATGGTCGATAGCCCGCTGCTGAGCCTGATGAACTTCGAGCAGCTGTGCGCCACATGGAAGGTGCAGACGGCGACGGTCAAAACCCTGTCCCGACTGACCCCGCAGCAGCGCAAGCGCAGCGTCATCCTGGTGCAGGATGCATTCACCCGCTACTTCGAGACGCCGCTGGCCGCACAGTGGATAGAGCTGATCGCGCGGCTTGGCTATCAGGTCTACCTCGCGCCGTTCTCGGCCAATGGCAAACCCCTTCAGGTGCAAGGCTTGCTGGGCGCCTTCAAGAAAGCCGCAACCCACAATGCCCGGAGCCTGCTGGCCCTGCAAAACTGCGGCGTGCCGCTGGTGGGACTGGACCCGGCGATGACCCTGGTCTACCGCCAGGAATATGCCAAGACCCTGGATCACGGCACGGTGCCCCAGGTTGCCCTGGCGCAGGAGTGGCTGGTGAGCGCCATGCCGATCCAGCCACCGGCCGCCGCGCAAAAGGTCTTTCACTTCTTGCCCCATTGCACAGAGCGCACCAATGAGCCCGCGAGCATTGATCTGTGGCAAAAGGTATTCGCAGGATGGGGGCTGAGCCTCAAGGTTTTGCCCAGCGGTTGCTGTGGCATGTCCGGCACTTACGGCCATGAAACACGCAACGTCAAAACTTCGAAGATCATCTACTCGCAATCGTGGCAGCCACTGGTAGAGCAGCATCACGGCGACGGTACGCTACTGGCGGACGGGTATTCCTGCAGAAGCCAGGTCAAGCGCCAGGACGGCAAAGAATTGCTGCATCCCCTGCAGGCGCTGCTTGGGCATTTGCGTGAGGGCGATCAACCCCCCCGGTAATCGCCGGCCGGCGATGATCGACGATAAAACCCGTGACTGCTGTTGGACGCGGCGTTTTTCAGATCATCGCCAGGCAGGCCCGCTTCGACCCGGGCCCGGGCAAAAAATCACGGGCAAAAAAAAGCCGCTATCGCTAGCGGCTTTTTTACTATCTGGCTCCACGACCTGGACTCGAACCAGGGACCCAATGATTAACAGTCATTTGCTCTACCAACTGAGCTATCGCGGAATGGCGTCTATCTTACTGATATAAAAAGAGAAGTCAACACTTTCGATGACTTCTCAGGGATTATTCAGATGACCTGAACAATCGCATCGGTAACCGCTTCAATGTTGCGCTGATTCAAAGAAGCGACGCAGATACGGCCGGTGTCGAGGGCATAGATACCGAACTCGGTACGCAGACGCGCCACTTGCTCAACGGTCAGGCCGGAGTACGAGAACATGCCACGCTGACGCGCAACAAAGCTGAAATCGCGCCCCGGAGCCTTCTTCGACAGCAGCTCTACCATTTGCAGACGCATGCCGCGAATGCGCAGGCGCATTTCAGCCAGCTCTTCTTCCCACATTGCACGCAGCTCAGGGCTGTTGAGCACCGCTGCGGCGATGGTTGCACCGTGGGTCGGCGGGTTGGAGTAGTTGGTACGGATCACACGCTTGACCTGGGACAGAACCCGGGCGCTCTCATCCTTCGACTGGGTGATGACCGACAATGCACCCACGCGCTCGCCGTACAGCGAGAACGACTTGGAGAACGAGCTGGAAACGAAGAAGCTCAGGCCCGACTCGGCGAACAGGCGCACTGCTGCGGCGTCTTCGTCAATGCCGTCGCCAAAACCCTGGTAGGCCATGTCCAGGAACGGGATCAGGCCTTTGGCCTTGACCACGTCCAGCACGTTCTGCCAGTCGGCCGCCGTCAGATCGACGCCGGTCGGGTTGTGGCAGCACGCGTGCAGCACAACCACAGAGCCAGCCGGCAAGGCGTTGAGGTCTTCGAGCATGCCGGCACGGTTTACGTCATGGCTGGCAGCGTCGTAGTAGCGATAGTTCTGCACCGGGAAACCGGCTGCTTCGAACAATGCGCGATGGTTTTCCCAGCTTGGATCGCTGATGGCGACCACAGCACCCGGCTGCAGCTGCTTGATGAAGTCGGCACCGATTTTCAGTGCACCGGTGCCACCCACGGCCTGGGTGGTGATCACACGGCCAGCGGCCAGCAGCGGCGACTCGGCACCGAACAGCAGCTTTTGCACGGCTTGGTCGTAGGCGGCGATGCCATCGATCGGCAGGTAGCCACGGGATGCATGCTGAGCAACCCGGATCGTTTCGGCTTCGACAACGGCACGCAAGAGTGGAATTCGTCCCTCCTCGTTGCAGTAAACACCGACCCCCAGATTCACTTTGCTGGTACGAGTATCGGCGTTAAATGCTTCGTTGAGGCCCAGGATAGGATCGCGTGGTGCCATTTCGACAGCGGAGAACAGGCTCATTATTACGGCGGCTCTGAATGGGGAATGGAGGGGGTGACAACGCTCCAGCCGATTGCACTAGAGCGGTGCACAAACGGGGAGCAAGTATAAAGGCGATAGCGATTCGGGCAACAGGGGATTCCCGGTTTTGGCCAAGTATTTGCCTTTATTTTCGAGCCACTGGTCCAATTGCATGCTTTGCTCCGATGTCCATGTCAGAACGGCGCCTTGAAACAGTCAGTCACGACCTCCATATTTAGCCGTATCCTGTTTTCTCCTGCGGCTTGCGTCGCATGCAGTCTTTCTCGATCTACCAAGGTCCAAGCCTTTGATAGATGCGACCCAGAGGTCCGTTATGCCCGATTTCCAGCTAGTTACCCGCTTCGAGCCCGCAGGCGATCAACCCGAAGCCATTCGCCAGATGATCGAAGGCATCGAGGCCGGGCTGTCGCACCAGACCCTGCTCGGGGTAACGGGTTCGGGCAAGACCTTCAGCATCGCCAACGTGATCGCCCATGTGAATCGCCCGACCCTGGTGCTGGCCCCCAACAAAACCCTCGCGGCGCAGCTGTATGGCGAGTTCAAGTCGTTCTTCCCGAACAACGCGGTGGAATACTTCGTCTCGTACTACGACTACTACCAGCCTGAAGCCTACGTGCCCTCCTCCGATACCTTTATCGAGAAGGACGCCTCGATCAACGACCACATCGAGCAAATGCGCCTGTCTGCAACCAAGGCGTTGCTGGAGCGCAAGGACGCAATCATCGTCACCACGGTGTCGTGCATATACGGCCTGGGCAGCCCGGAAACCTATTTGAAGATGGTCTTGCACGTCGATCGTGGCGACAAACTCGACCAGCGTGAACTGCTGCGCCGCCTGGCTGACCTGCAGTACACCCGCAACGACATGGACTTCGCCCGCTCGACGTTTCGGGTACGCGGCGATGTGATCGACATCTACCCGGCCGAATCCGACCTCGAAGCCGTGCGCATCGAACTGTTCGATGACGAAGTCGAAAGCATCAGCGCCTTTGACCCGCTGACCGGCGAAGTCATCCGCAAGATGCCGCGCTTTACCTTCTATCCGAAAAGCCACTACGTGACGCCCCGGGAAACCCTGCTGGACGCAGTCGAAGGGATCAAGGAAGAACTCAAGGAACGCCTGGAGTACCTGCGCGCCAACAACAAACTGGTGGAAGCCCAGCGTCTTGAACAACGCACCCGCTTCGATCTGGAAATGATCATGGAGCTGGGCTACTGCAACGGTATCGAAAACTACTCGCGCTACCTCTCCGGTCGCGAGTCCGGAGCGCCGCCGCCGACCCTGTTCGACTACCTGCCGGCCGACGCCTTGCTGGTGATCGACGAGTCCCACGTCAGCGTGCCGCAGGTGGGCGCCATGTACAAAGGCGACCGTTCACGTAAAGAAACCCTGGTGGAGTACGGCTTTCGTTTGCCGTCGGCCCTGGATAACCGGCCGATGCGTTTTGACGAATGGGAACGCATCAGCCCGCAGACCATTTTCGTCTCGGCCACCCCCGGCAACTATGAGGCCGAGCATTCGGGCCGGGTCGTGGAACAGGTGGTGCGTCCGACCGGCCTGGTGGACCCGCAAATCGAAATCCGCCCGGCACTGACCCAGGTCGACGACCTGCTGTCCGAAATAGCCAAGCGCGTGGCGCTGGAAGAGCGGGTGCTGGTCACCACCCTGACCAAGCGCATGTCCGAAGACCTCACCGACTACCTGGCCGACCACGGCGTGCGCGTTCGCTACCTGCACTCGGACATCGACACCGTGGAGCGGGTCGAGATCATCCGCGACTTGCGCCTCGGGGTATTCGATGTGCTGGTGGGGATCAACCTGCTGCGTGAAGGCCTGGACATGCCCGAAGTGTCGCTGGTGGCGATTCTCGATGCCGACAAGGAAGGCTTCCTGCGTTCCGAGCGTTCATTGATCCAGACCATTGGCCGTGCCGCCCGTAACCTCAATGGCCGGGCGATCCTGTACGCCGACCGCATCACCGGTTCGATGGAACGGGCGATTGGCGAAACCGAGCGCCGTCGCGACAAACAGATCGCCTTTAACCTGGCCAACGGAATTACGCCCAAAGGCGTGTTCAAGGATGTCGCCGACATCATGGAAGGCGCAGTGGTGCCCGGCTCGCGCAGCAAGAAGCGCAAAGGCATGGCCAAGGCGGCCGAGGAAAACGCCAAGTACGAAAACGAACTGCGTTCGCCGAGCGAAATCAGCAAGCGCATCCGCCAGCTGGAAGAAAAAATGTACGCCCTGGCCCGCGACCTGGAGTTCGAGGCCGCGGCACAAATGCGCGACGAAATCGGCAAGCTCAGGGAGCGGTTGCTGCAGGTTTAATCCCCGCCCAACCCTGATCCTGATCCTGATCCTGACACTGACCTGTAGGAGCGAGCTTGCCTCGCGAGCTTTTGATCTTGAAAGAGCTCGCGAGACAAGCTCGCTCCTACAGGGTGTGATGTTTGCGGTGCCTCAGTCAGCCACCGCCGCCACCGCTTCTACCTCAAACAGCATCGCCTCCAGCGCCAGGCGCGGCACCGGAATCAAGGTGCAGGCCGGCGCCGGTAGCGCTCCCCAGACCCGCGCAATTTCCGCCCCCAGAATATGCAAGCGCTCCTGACTGTGATCAACGATCAGTACCGTCAGCTTGGCCACATCCTTGATCTGCGCATCGGCAGCGGCCAGGGCAATCTGCAGGTTGGCGAACGCCTGTCGTACCTGCCCGGCGAAATCCGCCGCAAGCTCACTATCGGCGTTCTCTCCCCCCTGACCCGCGGTGTAGACCAACCGCACATTCGGCGCCAGGCGGGCCACATGGGAATAGCCATTGCCCGAAGGGTCATACAGACCGGCAGGGTTCAGCAGTTGCACGGCGGGGTGAAGATTCTTGTCCATAAAAGTCGCACCTTGGGCAGTTGAATTTGCAAGCGCGCCATTCAACCACTGCCGCCCGTGCCTGTACCAGTGCCCTCGCGGCACAGGTCGCAAATATGTCAGGATGATGCGCAGCTGCGCGACACAGACCCGACACCCAAGGATGAACATGACCGCCATCAACACTCAGACGCCTTTTGTTCCAGGGCGCCTCGAACAAATGTCGACCCGCATCGCCTTTTTTATCGCCGGTTTCGGACTGGCCGCATGGGCGCCACTGGTGCCCTACGCCAAGGCCCGGGCCGGGCTCGATGAAGCCACCCTCGGCCTGTTGCTGCTGTGCCTCGGCGCGGGCTCGATTCTGGCAATGCCCATCGCCGGCCTGCTGGCCACGCGCTTTGGCTGTCGCCGGGTGACGATTGGCGGCACCCTGCTGATTTGCCTGGCGCTGCCGCTCCTGGCCACCGCCAGCTCCATACCGCTGCTGATCGCCACATTGTTTGTATTCGGCGCAGGCCTGGGGGTCGTTGATTCCACCATCAACCTGCAAGCGGTGATCGTCGAACGCGCCAGCGGCCGCAACATGATGTCGGGCTTCCACGGTCTGTTCAGTGTCGGCGGGATTGCCGGTGCGGCCGGTGTCAGCGCCCTTCTGGCGCTGGGGATGACGCCGCTGTGGGCAATTATGGTGGTGATTGTGCTGACCCTCGCCGCCTTGCTCAAGGCTGCGCCGCACCTGCTGTCTTACGGCAGTGAGAGCACCGGCCCGGCGTTTGCAGTGCCCCACGGCGTGGTGCTGTTTATCGGGCTGCTGTGTTTTACCGTGTTCCTGGCCGAAGGCGCGATGCTCGACTGGAGCGCGGTGTTCTTGACCACCGAGAAACAGATCGGCGAAGCCTATGCCGGGCTTGGCTATGCCGCCTTTGCCGTGACCATGACCGCTGGCCGCTTGACCGGCGACAGCATCGTCAGACATCTGGGGGCGCGCCGGGTGATAGTCCTGGGCGGTCTGTTCGCCGCAGCCGGGCTGGCGCTGGCAACCCTGGCGCCGGGCTGGGAACTGGCCCTGGCCGGCTATGCCCTGGTGGGTATCGGTTGTTCCAATATCGTGCCGGTGCTGTACACCGCGGTCGGCAAACAAACCGTAATGCCCGAGAACATTGCCGTACCGGCCATCACCACCCTGGGCTATGCGGGGATACTGGCGGGCCCGGCGGCCATCGGCTTTGTCGCCCATGCCAGCAGCCTGAGCATTGCCTTCCTGTTGATCGCCGCCATGCTGGTGGCCGTAGCCATCAGCGGACGGATCCTGAAGGTCTAAAAATAACCCCGCCCTCTGCAGGAGCGAGCTTGCCTCGCGAGCTTTTCAAGATCAAAAGCTCGCGAGGCAAGCTCGCTCCTACAGGGGAAATCCCCGTGCATTGGCCGAAGGTCCAAAAATGGCCCCGCCCAGGTTGCCGGCTGGGCGGCCAGTGTCACTGCTGTCGTGGTGATGAAAATCAGGCTTGTCGACCTGAAACATCCACCACGATTTTCCCCAAATGGTTGCCTTGAGCAAGGGCCTTCAGCGCCTCTGTGGCTTGCTCAAAGCCAAAGACGCTGTCAATTATCGGGTGAAGCCTGGCTATGCCTGCAAAGGCATTGAGTGCTTCGAACATCTCTCTGGAGCCCACCATCATCCCTCGCACAATCGCACTCGTTTGTAAAAGGCTCAGGGCATTGATCGTTTCACCGGGAGGCACTCCAAGCAGACTGACAATACCCCCTGCGCGGGCACTTGCAATTGATTGAACGAGGCTTCCCGGCGCCCCCGTCTCAACAACATAGTCAGCGCCCATGCCGCCTGTAAGTCGCAGAACTTCCTTGCTCCACTGCGGCGTCGTACTCGTATTGATGGTCTCTATCGCACCTAACTTGCGAACTTGAACGAGTTTTGCTTCTTTCGACGATGTAGTGATAACCCGGGCACCTGCGGCAAGGGCTATCTGGGCCGCAAAGATTGAGACTCCACCAGTACCCAGGGTCAGTACCGTCTGGCCGGGTTGTAGCGCTTTGAGGCCATATAGCGCGTTCCACGCCGTCACACCTGCTACCGGCAAGGTTGATGCCTCGCGATATGACATGTGCTCAGGGATCGCCACAACGCCTTGTTGATCGAGAACGACGATCTCCGCCAGCATTCCATCGAGCGAGCCGCTGAGCATGTTGTCAAAGGCATCGTCTGGTTGTCGTCCGCCAAACCAATTCTGTACAAAGATTCCAGCCACACGGTCGCCGACTTCCCAGCGCGTTACACCTTCTCCGATTGCGATGATTTCACCCGCGCCGTCAGAAGCCGCTATAGCCTGAGGGCTATGGACAGGGAATCCGTAGCCCTTGCTTGCCAGCAGCACATCGCGAAAATTGAGTGACACCGCGTGTACTCGAATCGCAACCTGTCCACGACCAGGCTCGGGATCGGGACGCTCTACCAGCTTCCAGGTATCAAGACCGCTTTGATCGCCAATTTCATAAGCTCGCATTTTTGAATCTCCTAACAATCAATCATCAATCGAAGGAGAGTCTACCCGCCCCGGGGTAGAATTTATGGCTCAACACATTTGATCCAATGGTGAGGAAAATTCAACATGAAAGCGAAGATGAGCGAGCTGTCTGCTTTCGTTGCTGTCGCCACACACCTCAGCTTTCAAAAGGCAGCAATTGAGCGCGGAGTCACACGTTCGGCGATAAGCCATGCAGTCAAAACCCTGGAGCAACATCTAGGCGTCAGACTGCTCAACCGCAACACCAAAGCTGTGAGCTTGACCGAACCGGGTGAGGAATTACTGCAACGCCTCAAGCCTGCTTTCGATGAGGTTGCCAGTGCACTGGACGATCTTAATAAATTTCGCGGTACGCCCTCTGGCACGGTCAAGCTAACGGTGCCCCGGGCCGTAGCGCACCTGATTCTTGGTGGGGTCCTGGCCAAGCTCTTGCGTGAGAACCCCGGCCTTTGTGTTGATGTATCGTGCGACGACAGTCTGGTTGACATCGTGGCAGGAGGTTTTGACGCGGGCATCCGATTTGGCAGGAGCTTGAGGCCTGACATGATCGCCATACCCTTGAAGCAAAACCTCGAATTTGTGGTTGTTGGCTCGCCGGAATATTTTCAAGGACATGACGTACCGAAAACGCCGGAAGACCTCTTGGCTCACAGTTGCATTCGCTACCGCCTCGCCAGTGGTGTGGTTTTTCCGTGGGAGTTTGCCAAGGGGAAAGAACAGGTAAGCGTCGAAACCAACGGCAGGCTGACGCTGGACGACCAGCGAATGATGATCGAGTCTGCCCTGGCGGGATCAGGATTGGCCCTGGTTTTTTCAGACCTTGTAAAAGCTGAAATTGAGAGCGGCCAGCTTGTCCGATGCTTGAAAGGGTGGACATGCTCAATTGGTGATCTTTACGTTTATTACAGCAATCGACGTCACGTCCCCGCAGCGTTGAGGGCACTGATCAACGCTCTGAAGGAATAGTAAGCATGGGCATAAATAGCCCCGCATTCCGTAGGAGCGAGCTTGCCTCGCGAGCTTTTCAAGATCAAAAGCTCGCGAGACAAGCTCGCTCCTACAGGGGTAAATCCCGTGCCCTGCCCGAAGATCCAAAAATAGCCCCGCACTCTGTAGGAGCGAGCTTGCCTCGCGAGCTTTTCAAGATCAAAAGATCGCGAGACAAGCTCGCTCCTACAGGGGTAAATTCCGTGCCCTACCCGAAGATCCAAAAATAGCCCCGCACTCTGTAGGAGCGAGCTTGCTCGCGAGCCTTTCAAGATCAAAAGATCGCGAGACAAGCTCGCTCCTACAGGGGTAAATCCCGTGTCCTGCCCGAAGATCCAAAAATAGCCCGCATTCCGTAGGAGCGAGCTTGCCTCGCGAGCCTTTCAAGATCAAAAGATCGCGAGACAAGCTCGCTCCTACAGAGACGGGCGGGTTTCAGAAGCCCACGCTTGCCTGGACGAAGAAGGTGCGGGGTTCTCCGAGGTAGATCCCGGAGTTGTTGTCGCTGGAACGGGTGAAGTACTGCTGGTTGAACAGGTTCTTGATCCCCGCGCCCACTTTCAGGTTCGACGCCTCAGGCCCGAAGTCGTAGCCCACACGGGTGCTCCAGGTCGCATACCCCGGAATGTCTCCGTATTGACCGTCCGCGGTCGGGTCGGTGATGTAGGTGCCGCCGGTACCCGGCGCATGCTGTTTGGACTGGGCAAACATGTCGAGGTTGTAGGTCCAGCGGTTGACCGCATAACGCGCCCCCAGGTTGGCCACCTGACGCGAATACAGCGGCAGGTCGCGGCCCTTGAAGTTCATGATGTCACCCTCGGCCACCGCCTTGGTGTAGGTGAACCCCGCATTGACCGACAGCCCGTCAAGACGGGCATCCAGCGCCGCCATGTCGTAGTGGATCGAGGTCTCGATACCCTGGTGCCTGGTGGCTCCAAGGTTGGTCCAGCCCACATCGTTGCTGATGTATTGCAGCTCATCGGCAAAGTCGATGTAGAACAGTGTCACTTCACCGCCCCACACCCCATTGTCATAGCGCGTCCCCAGTTCATAGGTCTTGGCTTTTTCCGGACGCAAACCTGCCGCCGTCTGGTCCCCCGTGCCACCCTGCCCCAGCTGGAAGTACTGCAGGCTGCCAAACGAAGTCTCGTAGTTGGCAAACAGCTTCCACGCGTCCGAGAGGTGGTACATCACGCTCAGGGCCGGCAGCGCTTCGCTACTGTCGATGCTGCGGTTTTTCTCCGGCACCGGCACACCCTTGCCATCCAGCACCGGGCGGTCGTGCCAGTTGGTGCTGATGCGCTCGAAACGGATCCCCGGGGTGACCGTCCAGTTACCGACATCGATCTTGTCATCGATATAGAAGGCGTTGGCCTCCGTGCCCCCGGTTCGGTCCTGATACACATGACCGTCGCCTTTGGGCCCCGGCACCGGCACGTTATCCACCAGTTCCAGCATGCTCGCCTGCTCGTGCATCGCTTCCTTGAGGTAGCGATAACCGACCCCAACCTCCTGGGTCACCGGCCCCAGCGTGAAGACATGGGACACCCGTGGCTCGATGCCGAAGGTGTGATAGTTACGCGGGTAGGCCGACAGGGTTTGCAGGTTGCGCGCGGCAATATTGCTGCCACGGAAACTGTCGGTGTAATAGGTCAGGACTTCAAACTGGGTCTGGTCGTCGATCTGGCGCAGGTACTTGAAGGACACGTCCTTGCGCCGTCCGCTGAAGTTGTCGTAGTCGCGCACCGACTGGTACGGATCGGCGTCGAACTGCGCCTGGGTCAGGCCCCCGGGCATGTCCGCCGTGGCGTCGTAATAATGGAAGTTGAGGCTGAAATCATCCTGATCGGTGGGCGCCCAGTGGGTCTTGAGCAACACGTCAGTGATGTCGTTGTCATTGTTGCGTGCCCGATAGCCATCACCCTTGACCCCGGAGTACAGCAGCGCCGCACCGATACCATTGTCGGCGGTACCGCCCAAAAAGGCCGACTCCATGTGCTTCCAGCCACCACGCTCGGAGGTCTCCAGGGTGGTGCCGACTTCACCGGCAAAGGTTTCGGGAATCGCCCGGGTCACAAAGTTGATCACCCCGCCCACGTTCTGTGGTCCGTAACGCACCGAGCCGGCACCGCGCACCACGTCGATGCTGTCCAGGTTGCCCGAGGAAATCGGCGCCATTGCCAACTGTGGCTGGCCATAAGGGGCGAAGGCCGCGGGCACTCCGTCAATCAACACCGTGGAGCGCGGCGACAGGCGCGAGGTCAGGCCACGCACCCCCACGTTCAGGGAAATATCACTGCCACCGGTGCCATTGGGCGCCTGTACCTGGACCCCGGGGATCTTCTTCAGCACGTCGCTGACATTCATCGCGCCCTGCTCGACCATCGCTTCGCGGCGCACCACGGTACGGGCGCCGGGATGGTTCTGCACCACCGCCGCATTGGCATCACCCAGCCAGTCGCCCACCACTTTCACATCCACCGGGCCCAGTTCCAGCGGGCCGGAAGCCGCTGAAGCACTGACCGCAGGTGCTGCCTGCAGGATCACCGCATCGCCGTTCAATTCGTAGCTCAGGCCGCTGCCCTGGAGCAATGCGTGCAATGCCTGCTCCGGCGACAAATTGCCATCGACCGCCGGGGCCTGTTTGCCGGCCACCAGCTGCGGGCTGAAGAACACCTGCAATGAAGTCTGGCGGGCCAGCTGGCTCAGCGCTGCGCCCAAAGGCTGGGCCTGAATATGGATGGCACTGGAGGCAGGCTCACCGGCAAACGCAGCCGGCAACCCCGCACTGACGGCCAGGGCCAGTGCCAGCGGCAACCAGCGGCCTGGTTTAATCGAAAAAGAGCAGCTCAAAGGTGTTTCAAGCGCAGAAAGTCGCCCACGGAGATTGTTATTTTTCACGTCGAGTCTTGCCCTGTAGATCGCACTTGAGTGCGACTGTTAATGCAAACCAGTTGCGGTTGATCTAGAAGACGAAGAACTCGGAAAAAACCTGAATCCAGCAGCCAATTATTATCGGGCCACTATTTCCTGACTGCCGTCCGCACGGGTGTTAATGGCCACCGGCAAGATTCGCGGCAAGGCCTTGAGCAAGGCATCGGTGTCAGCGGTTTTGAACACGCTGGTCAGCCGGAGCCGGGCCACGGCCGGATCGGTCACGTGCAACGGCTGCTGACGATAGCGCGAGACCTCGGCGGCCACTTGCGCCAGGCTTGCATCATTGAACTGCAGTTGCCCCGTGCGCCACGCCGTCAGCGCCCGGGTATCCACCGCCAGCGGTGCGTCTACCTGCCCCTGTGCATCGACCCGGGTGCCAAGGCCCGCGGTCAGGCTGACCGCGCCCGAGGCATCGCTGCCCTGCACCCGGACATGCCCCGACTCCACCGCAACCCGGGCCTGATCACCGTCGCGACGGACATCAAAGCGGGTGCCGGTAACCGTCACCTGCCCGGCACCGGCGCGCACCACAAAGGGTCGGGACGTATCATGGGCAACGCTGAACATCACCTCGCCCTGCTCAAGCTCGACCCTGCGCTGCTGCCCCTCGAAGCTGACCTTGACCCGGCTGCGACTGTTGAGCTCGATCGATGAGCCGTCGGGCAACTGCACTTCACGGTATTCACCCGCCAGTGTGGAAAATTCGCCGTGATAAGCACCCGGCTCCTGCCATTGCAGGCTTAAACCGGCCCCCAGCGCCAGCAACAGGCTGGCGGCCAGCCCCCAGGCCATGACCGAACGGCGTTTGGGCGCTCTGTCCGGCAGTTCACACAGCGCCTGCAAGCGGGCTTTTGGCAGCAGATCGGTGGCCGACCACAGGCTTGCCAGCCATTGGTACTCAGCCTCATGGCTGGCATCCCGGGTGCGCCAGGCCTCGAATTCGGCCTGCTCGGCAGGGCTCAGGGACTGTGCCTGCACCCGCGCAAACCAGGTCGCGGCGGCATCGCGCACGCTCGCGCTGTCACCCGTACAGTCACGGCTATCCATCATCCTGTCCTTATCTGATGTCGTCACGGCGCCTCCACCCGCTCACGCAGATGGCGCAGCGTGCGGATCATATACTTTTCCACCATGTTCCTGGACAGCCCCAGGCGCTCGGCAATCTCGGCCTGGGTCAGGCCTTCGATCTTTTGCCAGACAAACACCTTGCGGCAATTGAGCGGCAGTTCCTGCAAGGCTCTTTCAACCGCCTCGGCCAACTGGTAAGCGCGCATGTACTGCTCCGGATCGCCCGTTTCGCACGAGCTTGGGGGAACGGCAGCCTGCTCCTTGGCATCGCGTAACTCTTCCCGGCGAAAACCGTCGACCGCGATATTGCGCGCGGTCTGATGCAAATAGGCACGGGGCTGCTCGACCGCATCCGGGCCGGATTCGAACACCCGGACAAAAGTGTCATGAGCCAGATCCTGCGCCTGCTGACGATTGCGCAGACGGCGGGTCCAGGTCCCGATCAACTCATCGTAATATTCAAGAAAACCCGCCCGGCGGGGCGCTTTACGAGTCATCGCTCTGGACTACAAAGGTGGGGGTGCGAATAGTAATGCTTCCTATTAATGCAGGCAATGACTTGCCCATGGCGCTGCCGCCCCCGCCTGCCCGACAACCGTCACCGGCAGCGGTTTGCGCCATACAATCTTTGATAATGGTTCTTATTTGCTCTAGATTAGGCTCCTTTTGCCCCAGGACCCTCCCATGTTCGAGTTGCAGGCCGTCTCTTTCGACATTCCCGAGCGCACCCTCCTGTACCCGCTGGACCTGACCCTGCCCCATGGCCAGATCATCGGCCTGATCGGGCATAACGGCTCGGGGAAATCGACCCTCATCAAGTTGCTGGCCCGCCAGCAAGTCGCGAGCCAGGGCACAGTGAAACTCGATGGCGTGCCGTTGCCGGCCTGGAAAAACCGCGAATTCGCCCGCCAGGTGGCCTACTTGCCGCAACAACTGCCGGCCGCCGACGGCCTCACCGTGCGCGAACTGGTGCGCTTTGGCCGCTATCCCTGGCATGGCGCCCTGGGACGCATGAGCGAGGAGGATCACGCCCAGGTCGAACAGGCCATGGCACTCACCCACACCGGCGCCTATGCCGAGCGCCTGGTGGACAACCTCTCCGGCGGCGAACGCCAGCGGGTCTGGCTGGCCATGTTGCTGGCACAGAACAGCCGCTACCTGCTGCTCGACGAACCGACCTCGGCACTGGACATCGCACATCAGGTAGAGGTGCTGGGGCTGATTCGCGAACTGAGCCACAAACTGGATCTGGGGGTGGTGGTGGTGCTGCATGAAATCAACATGGCGGCGCGCTACTGCGACCACCTGGTGGCGTTGCACAGCGGCCGTTTACTGATCCAGGGGCCACCGGCAGAGCTGATGAACAGTGCCGTGCTGGAATCCATCTACGGCATCCGTATGGGCGTCATGCCCCACCCCCACGACGGCTCGGCAATCAGTTTTCATTACTGAACCGGTGGCGGATTTTTATCCCGCCCGCACGCAAGAAGGCTTGCCGGACGGCTTGACCTTCAACGGGCAGTTGCCGCACAGCTCGAGTTCCGGCAGCAGGTAGCGCACGCAACAGACCTTGCGCTCGCGGCGCATGGTCGGCTGGCCCTGTTCGTCGGTGACCGGCAGGTACTGCACCGGCTGGAACAGCGGGTTGCGGCTGCCATCGGGGCGGACCCGGGTTTCCAGCAGCGCACGCCCCGCAGCCAGGCGTTCGGCAGGCATGCCGGCCCTGGCCATCAGGTTGAGCAGATTTTCGAAGTAGTTGCCGGCATTGCTCCACAGCACCTTGGGTGAAACCTTGACCTGGCTGGCGATGGCCTGGAACAGCGGCTGCAAATGGTCGTCCAGCAAGCCCGCGAACAGCTCGAACGGATCACTCACCTGGGGCGCGAACGGCTCGCCCTTGCCCGACAGGCGAAAGCCCTGGGGCAGATGCCCCTCGTCCAGCAGCACGGCGGTGTCGGCGAGAGCCAGCGGCAGGCGCCAGCGCAGCAATAATGTGGCGCCCATCACCGGCGGCAAAAGCTTGACGATGTAGTGCTTGGCCCACAAAGACGCCAGGGCCCGCCGGTCGTCGCCGTTATAGCGCTGAGCAAAACCGCCCAGCACGTCGCTGAAGGCCGCAGGCGCCAGGAGCACGTCACAGGGAATGGCCGGACGAGGATCGTCGGCCAGCACCAGCACCTCCCGGTAGGCTTCAAAATCACCGCGAAACAGCGGTGCAAGCACGTCGATCATCAGCCCCTGGCACCCTGTTCAAAAAGGTAAATGAGAAACAGCATCATTCACCCAGCATACCCGAACCGCCGCCCGGATTCAGCCATCAGGCCGAAACGCTGTGCAGGGCCCGTGCTTCCTGGCCCGAATGGGGCTGGCGAATGCCATCCAGACGTTGCTCCAGGGCGGCGGCAATTTCCCCCGAACGGGCCGGCAGCACGGACAACAGGGTGTCGCTCAGGCCATGGGAATGCTGGCTGAAACCCTGGATAAACACCGGGGTTTCCAGTTCCGGGCTTGCCAGCAGTTGATAGTCGCGATCGACCCGAAAATCGTCCAGATAGTCCTTGAGCGGAGCCAGCAGCTCGCGATGGGAGCGACGTTCGTAGCCGGTCGCCAGGATCACCGCATCGTAACGCCGCGCCTCGCTGCTGCCGGTGGCCAGATCCCGCAGTTGCAACTGCACGCGGCCATCCACATCAATGGCGCTTTCGATCATGCGCCGGCAGAGGAAGGCGTGGCGCTCGCTGCCGCTGACTTTCTGGCGATAGAGAATGGCGTAGATGCGCTCGATCAGGTCCAGGTCCACCACCGAATAGTTGGTGTTGTGGTATTCGCGGATCAGCCGCTCGCGCTCGGTTTCCGGCTGATTGAACACCAGGTCGGTGTAATCGGGGCCGAAGATCTCGTTGACGAACGGGCTGTCGTCGGCGGGCTTGAGCACGGCCGCGCGCAGGATCATGTCGACCTGCACGTTCGGGTAGTTGTCACTGAGGTCGATAAAGGCCTCTGCGGCGCTCTGCCCGGCACCCACCACGGCAATCCGCATTGGCTCGCCACGGCTGCACGCCTGGGTGGCCATGGCCGACAGATAGCGCGCATGGTGAAACACCCGGGGGTCGTCCTTGAACCCGGCAAAGGCCGGGGGAATCTTCGGCGTACCGCCGGTGCTGACGATCACCGAGCGGGTCTGGCGGCTCACTTCACGGCCTTGCTGGTTCTGGCTGATCACATTCAGCCGCTGCACCCGGCCGTCCGCTTCCACCACCGGCTCGACGCGCAGCACTTGCTCGCCATAGCGGCTCTGCTCGGCGAACTGCACGGCGACCCAGCGCAGATAGTCGTTGTACTCCATGCGGCACGGATAAAAGGTGCCCAGGTTGATGAAGTCCACCAGTCGGCCATGGGCCTTGAGGTAGTTGACGAACGAGAAGCGGCTCGACGGGTTGCGCAGGGTCACCAGGTCCTTGAGGAACGAAATCTGCAGTTCGCTCTGGGCCACCAGGGTATTGCCATGCCAGTTGTAGTCGGGCTGGCGCTCCAGGAACAGCGCGTCGAATGCCTTGCCGCCCTGCTCCGCGCGCTCTTGCAGGGCAATGGCCAGGGCCAGGTTGGAAGGGCCGAAGCCGATGCCGATCAGGTCGTGGGTGGCCGTCGGGTTGAAGTGCTGGGTCATGGGACCGATTCCTTCCTGTAGAGAGTGAGAGAGCGGTGGCCGGACCCGGGTCCGGCCGCTGGAGAATGTGTCTTTAGAAGACGCTTGCGGCCTCGGCGAATTTAACCCCCTCTGCCTGGCCATTGAGTTCAAGAGCCGCCAGAGCCCGGGCAAAATCGGCCATGAAGACCGGGTGACGGATGATGTCCAGATGGTGCGCATCGGCCACACAGCTGTGCTCGGTCACCTCCACCAGCGCGCTCCAGTCCCGCAGGCGCTCGCTGCGGGTCTGGGAATCGGCGGCCTGCCAGACATGGGCCGCCACCGGCAACGGCGCGTGCACATGGCGGGCGGCTTTCAAGCGTTTGTCGAGCAAGGCCCATTGTTCGAATTCCCGGGACAGCAAGTCCGGTCCGTCGCTGGGCAATTGCCCGTCGTGGGCCAGCACATGCTCGGTCAGGGCATCACGCTCGCGCTCGTCCATCAGCGCGAACAATTGCCGCCACTGTCTGGCCATGGCCGAGCGTGCCAGCCAGCTTTCCAGCAACGGTTGTGCCCGGGCATGTGCGCCCTCGTCGAGGGCCTGGCGCGGGTGAAACGGCACCGACTCAAATACATCCACCAGGCCAAGGAACTCGACCTGCGCCCGTCCTTGCAGCAGGCGCGCGGTTTCCAGCGCCAGCTCGCCCCCGGACGACCAGCCGAGCAAGGCGCAGCGCCCGCCCTTGACCGTGCGCGCGATGTAATCGGCGTACTCCCGGGCCAGCGCGGGCAGATCATAGCCACGCCAGCGTTGCTCGGTGTAGACGTGACTGACGAATCCATACACCGGCCGTGAGCCGCCCAGGGCATCCACCAGCGGCTTGAATTCACTGCTGTTGACGATCAGCCCCGGCAGGCAGAACAGCGGCACTCCGCGCCCCGAACGCGACAGGAACACCACCTGCGGGTCGTTCACCGGCGGTGGCGCCAGACGTTCAGCCAGCGCCGCCAGGCTCGGGGCATTGAGCAAGTCGGCCAGGGTCAGCTTGCGCTCACCCTGCAGGCCCTGCTTGCGGATGCGCGCCAGTAATTTGAGGCTCAGCAGCGAGTCGCCCCCCAGTTCGGTAAAGGAGGCGTCGCGGCAAATAACCGCCTGCCCCAGCAAGTCGCTCCACAGCTGCGCCAGCGCCTCTTCCACCGCACCGCGCGGGCCCTCGCCCAGGGGCCGGACCGTTTGCGCCAGGGTCAGGGCGTGCCGGTCAAGCTTGCCGTTGGCAGTCAGCGGCAGCTGCTCCAGCACTGTCCAATGGGACGGCACCAGGGCGTCCGGCAATTGCCTGGCCAGGGACTCGCGCAGGGCTTGCACAGCCATGCCTGGCTCCAGCACCAGACAGGCATGCAGTTGATCGCCGCCCTCTTCCCCGGGCATGGCGATCACGGCCGCATCCCGCACCCCGGCCAGACGCCGCAGCGCGGCACTGACTTCGCCGGGCTCGACCCGATAACCACGGATTTTCACCTGGTCATCGCTGCGGCCCAGGTATTCCAGGCTGCCGTCATCCAGCCGGCGTACCCGGTCACCACTGCGATACAGGCGTGTACCGGGTGCGCCGAACGGGTCCGGCACATAGCGCTCGGCAGTCAGCCCCGGGCGGCCCGCGTAGCCCTGGGTAACACCCGGGCCGCCCAGGTACAGTTCACCGCTCACCCCTCGCCCCACCGGGTTCAGATAAGCATCCAGTACCCGGGCCACAACGGCGGCCAGCGGAGTGCCGACGGGCAAGGTGCGGGCGCGCAGCGGGTCGGCAGCGGCGGCGTCCTGGCACAGCGCCCCCACAGTCGTCTCGGTGGGGCCGTAGTGGTTGAACACCCGCAACTGCGGGGCCAGCTGGCGAATCTGCTGCAGCAGCCCCCAGGACGTGGCTTCGCCGCCGAGGATCAAGCTGTGCCGCGGCAGCACCCGGGCCGGATCGCGGGCGTTGAGCAAGGCCTGCAAATGACTGGGGGTGATTTTCAGCACGTCGGCTCCCTGTTCGCTTTGCCATTGGGCAAAAGCATCGGGGTCGAAGGCCTGATCATCGTCGGCCAGGTGCAGCACCCCGCCTTTGCTCAGGGCGCTGAACAGCACCGTGTGCCCGAGGTCGGCGGCCACCGTCGAGACCATGGCGAAGCTGCTGCGGGCCGGCAATTGCAGGCGCTGGCTGAGCCCCGCGACATAGGCGGCCAGGTTGCCGCGACTGGCGACCACGGCCTTGGGCGTGCCACTGGAGCCTGAGGTGTAGATCAGGTACGCGGGCAACTGCGGCACCCGGGCTGGCCAGGCCCTCAGCACCGCGGGCAGGGTCGAATCCGTCTCCAGCGCCAGCCAGTCCAGGCCCGGCACCCCGGGATCGGCACCCAGCACCAGACACGCCCCGCTGTCGGCCAGGACTGCCGAGCGGCGTTCGGCCGGCCAGCGCGGGTCCACGGGCACATAGGCGGCGCCACACTTGAGGGTGGCCAGAATGCCGGTCACCAGCCCCGCTGTACGTCCGGTCAACAAGGCCACCCGGTCACCGGGACCTACGCCCCGGGCCAGCAGCTGTTGGCCAAGGGCCTCGGCGGCGCGGTCAATATGCCCGCGGCTGAAAGTCAGACCGTTGCAGGTCACGGCTGCGGCGTCAGGGCTGAGCAGATGCTGGCGCTGCCAGGCATCAAGCACATCCTCAGTGGCGATTGCCGGTGCATCGGCGTGGTATTCAGGCTTGACGGCAAGTTCCAGCAAGGGTTGCTCCGGCGCCAGACTCACGGCTTCGGCCAGCACTCGCAGCTCATCCGCCAGGGCTTCGATGCGCCCGGCATCGAACAGGTCGCAGGCATAGGCGATCAGCACTTCGATGCCATCGGCGCGGTCTGTGAAGTCCACACTCAGGTCGAAATGCACTTCCCCCGCCACCAGCCCGTCCAGCCCCATGGACAGATCGGCGAAGCGCTGCGGGCGGCTGGCCGACTGCTCGGTGCACTTGACCTGGAACAGCGGGTGAGTGCCCGCCTCGCGGGGTGGCGCCAGCGCTTGCAAGAGCTGGTCGAACGGCAGTTGGGAATGTTCCTGGGCCTGGAGCAAGGTGCCGCGCACCTGATGCAGCAGCGCAGTAAAACTGCAGCGCTCATCGACCCGGTTGCTCAACACGCTGAGGGTGGTGAAGTAGCCCACCACCCGTTGGGTTTCAGCCCGCGAGCGGTTGGCCAGCGGCGAACCGATGCGCACGCTGTCGGCGCCACTGTGGCGGGCGAGCAACAGGTTGAGCAGCGCCAGCATGGCCATGAAGGTGGTGGCGCCGCCGGCCTTGGCCAGGTTGCGCAAGCGTTGGCTGGTATCGCCGGGCAATTGCACGCGCACACTGGCACCGCGTGACTCGCGAAGCGCGCTGCGGGGGCGGTCCAGCGCCAGCGCCAGGGGCGTGTGATCGTCCCCCAGTTGTTTGCGCCAATAATCCAGTTGCCGGGTTTGCTCCCCCGCATCCAGCCAGCGTTGTTGCCAGCCGGCGTAATCGGCGTATTGCACGGTCAGCTCCGGCCATTGCGCGGCCTGCCCCTGACAGCGCGCGGCATAGGCCGTGGCCAGATCTTCGATGATCAGGCCGATGGACCAGCCATCGGCAAGGATGTGATGCAGCACGATCACCAGCCGGTGCTGCCGGGTATCAAGGCGATGCAGTTCCAGTCGCAGCGCCGGTTCGGCCAGCAGGTCAAACGCCTGGCACGTCAGCGCCTGGGCCCGTTGCCGCGATGCGCCCTCGTCCAGTTCCAGGCAGGCCAGTGGCTGGAACTGCTGCGGGTTGACCCGTTGCTGCGGTTCGCCGTCGGCGTCCTGGGTAAAGGAGGTACGCAGCGCTTCGTGACGGGCGCGCAAGTCGTTGCAAGCCTGCTCCAGGGCCTCGACATTCAGCAGCCCCCCCAGACGCAGCCCCCCCGCCAGGTTATAGGCCGGGCTGTCCGGCTCACGCTGCCAGGCAATCCACAGGCCGCGCTGGGCGGCGGACAGCGGTGAGGCATCCGGCCGGGGCAGCGCGACCATCGGCAGGTCGGTAAAGCGGATGCCGTTTTCCTCGAGCCTGGCGAGAAAAGCCTGGCGCCGCTCAGGGGACAGTTCGGCGAAACGCCGGGCGATTTGGTGCGGATCAATACTCATCTCAAACCTCGATTTCATCCAGCCAGCGGGCCATGTCATCCAGGCGCTCGCGATGCTCGACCGCCGCAGCGAACAAATCGCCCGGCAGTTGTAGGGCCAACTTCTGCACGGTGACGTGATCGAAGAAGGCGTTGATCGGCAGGTGACAACCGTGGCGCTGCTGCAGTTGGGCACGCACTTGCATGACGCTCAGGGAGTGCCCGCCCAGTTCGAAGAAACTGTCGGTGACGCCGATCTGCTCCAGCCCCAGTACTTCGAGCCAGATGGCCACCAGCGCCCGTTCGGCATCGCTGCCCGGCGCTACATGGCCGCTGCTTGCGCCCTGCCCTTCGGGTTGCGGCAACTGCTTGCGATCCAGCTTGCCGTTGGCCGACAGCGGCATCGCCGGCAATTGCAGCAGGCGCCACGGCACCATGTATTCAGGAACGTGCTGACCCAGATGAAATTTAAGTGCCGCTTCGTCGATCTCAGTGCCGACCCAGTAACCGAGCAGTTGATTGTCCCGGGCTATCACCACGCATTCGTGCACCGCGGCATGGGCCAGCAACACTGCTTCGATCTCTCCCAGCTCGATTCGCTGGCCGCGCAACTTGACCTGATGATCGAGACGGCCCAGATAGTCGATGGCACCGTCGGCGCGCCAGCGCGCCAGATCGCCACTGCGGTACATGCGCTCGCCGGGAGCACCGTAGGGGTTGGCGACAAAGCGTTCCCCGGTCAACCTGGGACGACCCAGATAACCCCGGGCCAGATTGACCCCGGCGATGTACAACTCGCCGGCCACCCCCACCGGCACAGGATTCAAATCGGCATCGAGAATATGGATTTGCGTATTGGCGATCGGACGCCCGATCGGCACGCTGTTGCCGTCCTCGCGGCAGGCCCATGACGTGACGTCAATGGCCGCTTCGGTCGGGCCATAGAGGTTGTGCAACTGGCTGGCAGTTTGCCCCAGCACCTGACGCTGCAACTCGGCCGGCAAGGCTTCACCGCTGCAAATAATCCGCTTCAGTGAGGTGCAAAGGGGCAGTTCGCCGGCAGACACAAAGGCCTGCAACATCGACGGCACGAAGTGCAGCGTGGTGATGCCGTGCTCGACGATCAATTCGCGCAATATCTGCGGATCACGGTGGGCACCGGGTGGTGCCATCACCAGGGCCGCGCCGCTGAGCAGCGGCCAGAAGAACTCCCAGACCGAGACGTCGAAGCTGTAAGGGGTTTTTTGCAGCACCCGGTCGCCGGGGTTCAGGCCGTATTCGGCCTGCATCCATTGCAAACGATTGAGCAGCCCGGCATGACGATTGCCGACGGCCTTGGGCTTGCCGGTGGAACCCGAGGTATACAGGCAGTACACCAGGTTTTCCGGGCCGATATCGACCTTGGGTGCAGTCTGCGGCTGAGTCGCCAGCGCCAGGTTTTCCAGTGCATGCATCGGTACACCGGCAGCACCGGACCAGCTGTCCAGCAGGTGCGCCTGGGTCAGCAACAACGGGCTGCCACTGTCGGTCAGCATCCCTTGCAACCGCTCCCGCGGGTGGTCCGGGTCCAGCGGCAGATACGCGCCACCGGCCTTGATCACCCCCAGCAGTGCCACCACCAGCTCCACGGAGCGTTCGGCACACACCGCCACCGGTACATCCGGGCCTACGCCCTGAGTTTGCAGCCAGTGGGCCAGTTGATTGGCCCGGGCATCCAGTTCGCCATAGCTCAGTTGCATGTCTCCATACACCAGTGCCAATGCATCGGGGGTGGCGCGCACCTGTTCGCCAATCATCGCCGCCAGGTGCGGATGCTCGGGGTAGCGGTTGGCGGTGGCATTCCACGTCTGAATCTGGCGGGTCTCGGCCGGGCTCAGCAATGTCAGGCTGGCCAGGGGCCGGGTGCTGTCTTCGAACTGTTGCAGCAAACCGCCAAGGTGCTCGCTGAAGCGCACCACGTCGGCTTCGGCAAAGGCGTCCCGGCGATAGCTGAATTCGATCTGCAACTGCGCACCGGCATGGATCACCAGGGTCAGCGGGTAGTGCGTGGTTTCGTGGCGCTGCA
Source organism: Pseudomonas sp. 9.1(2019) (assembly GCF_009910445.1). NCBI lineage: Bacteria > Pseudomonadati > Pseudomonadota > Gammaproteobacteria > Pseudomonadales > Pseudomonadaceae > Pseudomonas > Pseudomonas sp. 9.1(2019). The sequence continues at coordinate 753,523 of NZ_VBWF01000010.1, forward strand.
GCGGCGAGAAAGCCAGACCGCTGGCTTCGCCAAGGGCCTGTTCCACCGGATAGTTTTCGAACACCAGCAAGGTGTCGAACAGGGCCTGCCCGCCCTGCCCGGCCCAGCCCTGAATCTCGAACAGGGGCGTGTGCTCATGCTCGCGCAACGCGCTGTTGAAGGCCTGCAACTGGCGCAGCCAATCCCCGAGGGGCTGTTGCGCCGGCGGCGTCTGGATCACCGGCAAGGTGTTGATGAACAGCCCCAGGGTACGTTCGGCATCCACCAGTTGCGCCGGTCGCCCGGCCACCGTGGCGCCAAACGCCACCGTGGCCTGGCCGCTGTAGCGTTGCAGCAACAGGCTCCAGGCACCTTGCACCAGTGTGTTGAGGGTCACCCGCTCGCGACGGGCGATGGCCACCAGCCGCGCGGTCTGCTGCGCATCGCACTGCCAGTGGTGCTGGCGGTGACCACTGCCCACGGCTGCACCCTCGACGCTATTGGCCAGCAGGGTCGGCGCGTCCAGCCCGGCCAGACGCTCACGCCAGAAGGCCTGACGCTGGGCCGGGTGACGCTGTTGCAGCCACTGCAGGTAATCGACGAAACGCCCCGCCACTTCGGCGGGCGGTGTGCCCCGGTAGTGCTGCAAGACCTCGGCGATCAGCCGCGACGAGCTCCAGCCATCGAGCAACAGGTGATGACTGCTGAGGATCAATTGGTAGCGCTCATCCTCCAGGCGCACCAGCAACACCCGCAGCAAGGGCGCCCGGGCGAGGTCGAAACCGTCCTCGCGCTCTTCCCGAGCCAGATCCTCCACCGCCGTGACCCGGTCGCTGCGCTCGCGCCAGTCGAGCAGGCGCACCGGCGACGGCACGCTGCGGCGCACGGCCTGCAATGGCTGGTCCAGTCCTTCCCAGAGGAACCCGGTACGCAATACGTCATGCCGGGCCACGGTGCTGTCCCAGGCCTGGGCGAAGCGCGTGGCGTCGAGGCCGTCGATGGCCAGGCTCAACTGGTTGAGATAATGACTTTCGCCGGGGGCCTGCAAGGCATGGAACAACATGCCCTGCTGCAAGGGCGACAGCGGATAGAGCAACTCGGTATCGGCGGGCAGTTGCAAGCGCTCCAGGGCATCCTGATCCAGCGCCGCCAGCGGGAAGTCCGACGGCGTGAAGCGTTGCGCGTCGGGGCTCAGGCAATGTTCGATCAAGCCTTGCAACTCATCCCGGCAAGCAGCGGCCAGACCCTCGACCCAGGCCCTGGACAGCCGCGCGCCGCTGTATTGCCAGTTCATCTGCAATTCACCCTGGCGCACCTGGGCATTGATGATCAATTCGTTGCCCAACGGTGCATCGGCCGCCTGATCGTCACCGCCGCGCTCGGCAGCGATGCTGAACAAGGCCTGGTGATCCAGGCCGCGATCGGTCTGGCCCAGGTAGTTGAAGGTGATCGACGGTTGCGCGGCATCAGCCAGCTCGGCGCGCACCCCGGGCTCGCCGAGATAGCGCAGCAAGCCGTAGCCCATGCCCTGGTCAGGCACCTGGCGCAGTTGTTCCTTGATCCCGCGAATCGCCACCCCCGCAGCCACGCCCGGGTCGGTTTGCAGACGCACCGGATACAGGCTGGTGAACCAGCCCACGCTGCGGCTCAGGTCCACATCGCTACAGCCCGCCGGCACTTCGCGGCCATGGCCCTCGAGGCCGACCAGCAGGCTTTCGCCACCGGTTTCGCGCAGCACCACCCGGGTCAGAGCGGTGAGCAGCAGTTCATCGACGCGACTGCGATAGGCCAGCGGTGCGCGGGTCAGCAACTGCCGGGTCAACGACTGGTCAAGCCGCACCTGGCACTCGCGCACCTGATCGCGGCGGCGACTGCCCGCCGGGTCCAGCAAGGGCAGACTGACCGCCCCCGGGGCCAGGGTGGCGCGCCAGAAGTCCATCTCGGCCAGACGTGCTGGCACCTCGGCCTGCAGCACTTCGCCCCAGCGCTGGAAAGCACTGCTTTTGTTACCAAGATCCAGCGCCTGGCCGGCCTGCAACTGGCCATAAGCGCGCTGCAAGTCTTCCAGCAGAATGCGCCAGGACACGCCGTCCACCACCAGGTGATGGGCGGCCAGCAACAGCCGCTGGCCATCCCCGGTGTCCAGTAACAGACCGCGCAACAGCGGCCCCTCACTCAGGTTCAAGCCGGCCTGAACGATGCTGCAAACGCTGGCCAGTTGCGCCGGGGCGCTGACCCGTACCTGTTCAAGGGGTACCGCCGCCGTGTCGGCGTGACTTTGCTGCCACACCCCCTGGGCGTCCCGGGTAAAGCGCAGGCGCAAGGCATCGTGCTGGGCCAGCAGCGCTTGCAGGGCGCGCTCCAGCAGCAGCGGGTCGAGGTTTTCCCGCGGTTGCAGCAATACCGACTGGTTCCAGTGCTGGCGAACCGTGATCGGGCTGTCGAAGAACCAGGCCTGGATCGGCGTCAGGGCCGCCGGCCCGGTCACCGGGCCCTGGACCCGGGCCACACTTGGCGCAACCCTGGCCACCTGGGCCAGAGCACGAATGGTCTGTTGCTCGAAAACATCCTTGGGGGTCAACAGCACCCCGGCCTGACGGGCACGCCCCACCAGTTGCAGGGAAACAATGGAGTCGCCGCCCAATTCAAAAAAGTTGTCGCTGGCGCCGACCCGCGCCGTACCCAGCAACTGCTGCCAGATCCCGGCCAGCACGGTTTCCACTTCGCCCAGGGGGGCGACGAATTCGCCGTCCTGCACCTGCCAGTCCTGCACCTGCCAGTCCGGGGTCGGCAAGGCCGACCGGTCGAGCTTGCCGTTCGGCGTCACCGGCAACTGCTCCAGCCAGATCAGCCGGGCCGGAATCATGTAGTCCGGCAAATGCCCGACCAGGGCCTGCTTGACCCGCGCTTCCAGGCCCGGCTCGGCGGCCGGGCTGCTGGCCACGCCATAGGCGACCAGTCGCGGGCCGGTGGGTGAAGGCAAGGCCAGCACCACGCACGTCTGCACCTGCGGGTGTTGCTGGATATGCGCCTCGACCTCCCCGGGTTCGATGCGATAACCACGGATCTTGATTTGCTGATCGATGCGGCCGACGTATTCGATCACCCCGTCGACGCCCCACAACACCCGGTCACCGGTGCGGTACATGCGCGCCCCCGGTGCGCCGAACGGGTCAGGCACGAAGCGCTCGGCGCTCATGGCCGGGTGGCGGTGATATTCCCGGGCCAGACCGCTGCCGCCCAGGTACAGCTCGCCACTGACCCCGGCCGGCACCGGCTGCAGGCGCGCGTCGAGAATGTAGGCACGCCGGTCGCCGACAGGACGGCCGATGGGTGCGTAGGCCGACAGGCAGGCCTGACTGGCCGGCACCTTCCACACCAGGGGGGTGACCACGGTTTCGGTGGGGCCATAGCCATTGATCAGGGTGCGCGGCGCCAGGGTCTGGCGGATCAGCTCGAAATTGGCCTGGGGCATGGCTTCACCGCCGAAGGAGTACAGATCCAGCGCCGGGGCACGGCCCCGGGCCCGGGCTTCGGCGGCCAGTTGGGTCAGATACACCGGCGGGAAGCCGGCGTTGGTGACCTGCTGCTCTTCCAGGGTCTGCAGGGTGCGCGCCGCAGACCACAGTTCTTCGTCGCGCAGCACCAGGCTGGCACCGCAGGTCAGTGCAGTCAGCCAGCGCTCATGGGCACCGTCGAAAGCAAAGGAGATAAAGTGGAACTCCCGGGATTCGGCGCTCATGTCGTACAGCGGCGCAGTGGCATCACAGTGCATGGCCAACGGGCCATGGGCCACGGCCACGCCTTTGGGCGTGCCGCTGGAGCCGGAGGTGTAGATCAGGTACGCGAGATTCTGGGCATGCACCTGAACCCCGGGCACCTGATCGCTGTAGTTGTCCAGATCCAGCCGGTCGAGGTCGAGCATGGCCAGACCCGGGGTTTGCGGCAGGCGATCCAGGGCCATCCCCTCGGTGAGCAACAGGCTCATGCCGCTGTCGGCCAGGACGAAACCCAGACGTTCGCGCGGGTAATCCAGAGCCAGGGGGACGAAAGCCGCACCGGCCTTGGCCACTGCCAGCAACGCCACCAGCAGGCGGTTGGAACGCTGCAAAGCGACCCCGACCCGAACCTCGGGTCCGATACCACGGGCGATCAAGGCATGGGCCAGGCGGTTGGCCTGTGCCTCCAGTTCGCCACGGCTCAACTGCTGCCCCTCGCAAATCAGCGCAATGCGCTGCGGATCGGCCGCGGCATGGGCAGCAATACGCTGCTGGACACTGGTGAAGGCCGGGGCCGCGTAGTCCGAGCGGCTCCAGGCCATGAGTTGAGCCTGTTCGCCCGCGCTCAGCGGGCTGAGTGCGGCCAACGGCTGCAGCGCATCGGCACACAGGCCAAGCAACAGCTGCTGCAGGTGTCCGGCCAGGGCCTCGACCCGCTCCGGGGCGAACGCATCACGGCGGTAGCCAAAGGTGATGTCCAGGGTCTCGCCGGCGAAGATCGCCAGGGACAACGGATAGTGGGTGGCTTCAAGGGTGCTGGAGGCTTCGATACGCACGCCGCTGCGCTGGCGCATGGCGTGATCGACCGGGTAGTTCTCGAACACCAGCAGGCTGTCGAACAGGCTTTGACCGCTGAGCCCCGCCCAGCGCTGGATATCGGCCAGCGGAGTGTGCTCGAACTCGCCGGCATCGGCACTGCTGGCCTGCAGCTCGCGCAACCAGTCGCCCACCGGCTGTGCCGGAGCACCGCCAGCGATCACCGGCACGGTATTGATAAACAGGCCCACCACCGCTTCGGCATCATCCAGGGCCGCAGGACGGCCCGAGACCGTGGTGCCGAACACCACCCGGGACTGGCCGGTGTAGGTTTGCAGCAGCAGAATCCATGCGCCCTGCACCAGGGTATTGAGGGTCACCCGCTGGCGCCGGGCAAACTGGCGCAGGCGCTGGCTGTCTGCCGCCGACAGACCGCCACGGATCACCCCGTGACCGAGGGCCTGAGCAAGGTCCCGGGTGTCCCGGGGCGGCAGGCTCTGGGCCAGCAAAGTCGGGCCATCCAGGGTTGCCAGACGCCCTTGCCACCAGGCCTCGGCCGCCTGTTCATCCTGGGCGCCGAGCCAGGCGATGTAGTCGCGATACTGGCTGCGGGGTGCCCGCGGCCGTTCACCGGCGTAATGTTGCAGCACTTCGCCGATCAGTCGCGCGCTGCTCCAGCCGTCCAGCAGGATGTGGTGGAAGGTCCAGATCATCCGGCAGCGAGTGGCGTCCAGACGTAGCAACTGCACCCGTTGCAGCGGCAAGCGGTCCAGCTCGAAACCTTCGGCGCGTTCGCGGCGGGCCCAATCATCCAGCTCTTGCTGGCTGAGCCCGCGGGCGTCGTGCAATTGCGCTACGGCCGGGCCACGGCGCAATACGGCTTGCAACGGCGTATCGAGCCCGCTTTCCCAGAGGAACAGGCTGCGCAAGGTCGCGTGCTGCTCAACCGTGGTTTCCCAGGCCTGCAGGAAGCGTTGCAGGTCGAGGCCTTCGAGCACCACGTCGATCTGGTTGACGTAGGCCGACCGGGCATCCCCTTGCAGGCTGTGGAACAGCAGCCCCTGTTGCAGCGGCGACAGCGGGTACAGGTCCTCGACATCGCGGGCCGCTAGGGGCAAAGCGTCGAGCCGGGCCTGGCTCAAGCCCGCCAGCGGCACATCGGCCGGGGTCAGCGCGGCGTTTTCCGGGATCAGACAATAGGCGCCAAGCAAGCTCAGCTCGGCGCGCAGGTCGTCCAGCAGGGCTTCCAGCTGCGCAGCGCTGTAGTGCCGGGCATCGGCGCGGCCGTCGAATTGCAACTGGCCTTCCACCAGGCGGGCGTTGAGGGTCAAGGCATGGCTCAGCGGTGCAGCATCGTCGCGCTGGCGGCCCTGGGGTTCGCCGGCCAGGGCAAACAGGCGCTGGCCATCGAGGCTGGTGTCGTACTGCCCCAGGTAGTTGAACATCACCTGTGGCCGCGGCTGTGCCTCAAGCAATGCCCGGGCAGACGCCGGGCCGAGATAGCGTAACGCGCCGTAGCCGATGCCCTTGTTCGGCACCTGACGCAGTTGTTCCTTGATCGCCTTGATCGCCGAGCCCAGATCCCCCGGGCCCGGGCTCAGACGCACCGGGTACAGGCTGGTGAACCAGCCGACGCTGCGCTCGATATCCAGGCCTTCGCCGAAAGGTGCGGGCAACGCATCGCGGCCATGGCCTTCGAGCTCGACGCTCAGGCCGTCCTGTGCGCTCTGGCGGCACAGGACCCGGGCCAGGGCCACCAGCAACAATTCATCCAGACGCGTGCGATAGGCCGCCGGCGCCTCTTTTTGCAAACGCCGGGTCAGTTCCGCCGGCAGGCGCAGGCGGCGCTCCACGGCCTGGCCTTCACAGCCCAAAGCCATTAGCGGCTGCCCTGCGGTCTGCGCGCACCAGTAGTGCAGTTCATCGAGCAGCGCCGGGCTGGCGGCGAATGCCTGCAAACGCTGGCCCCACTGGGCGAAGCTGGCGCCCACCGGTGCCAGGGTCACGCTCTGGCCGGCCGTCAGCTGGCGATAGGCCTGCTGCAAATCTTCCACCAGGACACGCCAGGACACGCCGTCCACCACCAGGTGATGAACCACGATCAGCAGGCGCTGGCTGCCATCCCCCAGGGTCAGCAAGGCGGCCCGCAGCAGAGGGCCGCGGCCCAGATCCAGGCTGGTCTGCAAGCGCTCGGCCTCGCGCAGGAACACCTCGGCGTCCGGGGCATCCACTTCCACCAGCCAGTCCTCGGCGCAGTGCTCGCTGTAGCCTTGTTGCCAGACGCCCATGGCGTCCTGTTCGTAGCGCAGGCGCAGGCTGGCATGCTGTTGGGCCAGGGCCGCCAGGCTGGCGCGCAGGGGTTCGACCTGCAGCGCCTGCAACGGGCGCAATAACGCCGACTGGTTCCAGTGCTGACGCTGCGGGATATCCTGGCCGAAAAAATACTGCTGGATCGGTGTCAGTGGCGCCGGGCCGACCGTTACCGCCTGCTGCAGCTCGCCACCCTGGGTCACGCAGCGCGCCGCCCGGGCCAGGGCCGCCAGTGTCGGGTGCAGGAACAGGTCGCGGGGGCTCAGTTGCCAGCCGGCCTGACGCACCCGGCTGATCACTTGCAGGGACAGGATGGAGTCGCCGCCCAGTTCGAAGAAGTTGTCGCCAAGCCCTACCTGATCCTGGCCCAGCACCTCGGCCCAGATGGTCGCCAGGGTCTGTTCGATTTCGCTGCCGGGTGCCAAATAGTCTTCGGTCACCTGCCCCTGGGGTTGCGGCAACTGCTTGCGATCCAGCTTGCCGTTGGCCGACAGCGGCATCGCCGGCAATTGCAGCAGACGCCACGGCACCATGTATTCAGGGAGGTGGCGGGCCAGATGGGCCTTGAGGACATCCTCCTCGATGGCAGCGCCCACCCAGTAGCCGATCAGCTTGTCGTCCCGGGCTATGACCACGCTTTCCTGAACATTGGCGTGGCTCAGCAACAGCGCTTCAATCTCCCCCAGTTCGATACGCAGACCACGCAATTTCACCTGATGATCCAGACGGCCCAGATAGTCGATGGCGCCATCGGCGCGCCAGCGTGCCAGGTCGCCACTGCGGTACATGCGCTCCCCGGGAGCGCCGTAGGGATTGGCGACAAAGCGTTCGGCAGTCAGTGCCGGACGGCCCTGATAGCCCCGGGCCAGATTGACCCCGGCGATGTACAGCTCGCCTGCCACGCCCACCGGCAGCGGATTGAGATCGGGATCAAGAATATGGATTTGTGTATTGGCGATCGGGCGGCCAATGGGCACGCTGTTGCCGTCTTCGCGACAGGCCCAGGAGGTGACGTCGATGGCCGCTTCGGTCGGACCGTAGAGGTTGTGCAACTCGCTGGCGGTTTGCCCCAGCACCTGACGCTGCAACTCGGCCGGCAAGGCTTCACCGCTGCAAATGATCCGCTTCAGTGAGGTGCAAAGGGGCAGTTCGCCGGCAGTCACAAAGGCCTGCAACATCGACGGCACGAAGTGCAGCGTGGTGATGCGGTGCGCGACGATCAGTTCACGCAAGGCCTGTGGATCACGGTGGGCACCCGGTGGCGCCATCACCAGTGCCGCGCCGCTGAGCAGCGGCCAGAAGAACTCCCAGACCGAGACGTCGAAGCTGTAGGGGGTTTTTTGCAGCACCCGGTCGCTGGCATTTAATCCGTATTCGGCTTGCATCCATTGCAGGCGATTGAGCAACCCGGCGTGGCGATTACCGACCGCCTTGGGCTTGCCAGTGGAGCCCGAGGTGTACAGGCAGTACACCAGGTTTTCCGGGTTGATATCGACCTTGGGTGCAGTCTGCGGCTGGGTCGCCAGCGCCAGGTTTTCCAGTGCATGCACCGCTACATCGGCAGCGCCGGACCACTTCTCCAGTAAGTGATTCTGGGTCAGCAACAACGGGCTGCCACTGTCGGCCAGCATCCCTTGCAGACGCTCAAGGGGCAGATCCGGGTCCAGTGGCAGGTACGCGCCACCGGCCTTGATCACCCCCAGCAGCGCCACCACCAATTCCACCGAGCGCTCGGCGCACACCGCCACCGGTACGTCCGAACCAATGCCCTGGCCTTGCAGCCAGTGGGCCAGTTGATTGGCCCGAGCATCCAGCTCGCCATAGCTCAGTTGCGTGTCGCCATACACCAGCGCCAGGGCATCGGGGGTGGTAAGCACCTGTTCGGCGATCAGGGCTGGCAGGCTCGGGTACTGCGGATAGTCTTCGCGGGTGGCATTCCAGCCTGTCAGTTGCTGTTGCTCCGCCGCTGTCAGCGGCTGCAGTTCATGCAGCGCGCGTTGCGGCTGCTCCAGCAATTGCTCGAGCAGGTACAGAAAATGCGTGTGCCAGGCGTGCACGGTGGACGCTTCGAACAGGTCGGTGGCGTAACTGAAGGTGGCGGTGATCTGACCCTGAGGGTTTTCCTCGGTGGTCAGGGCCAGGTCCAGCTGAGCGGTTTCGGCAGCCTGCTCCAGGCGCTCGAACACCAGCCCGCCCGCCTGCAACTGGCTGTCGCCGCGCTGCAAGTGGTTGTACAGCACCTGGAACAGCGGGTTGCGGCCAAGGCTGCGCTGGGGTTGCAGCGCTTCGACCAATTGTTCGAAAGGCAGGTCCTGATGGGCCTGGGCCTGCAACGCTTGCTCACGCACAGCCTTGAGCTGATCGATAAAGGATTGGCGGCGCGAGATCTGCAGCGGCCAGACCTGAGTGTTGACGAAGCAACCGATCAAACCCTGGGTCGCTTGCGCCTGACGATTGGCCACCGGGATCCCGACCCGCAATTGCCCCTGGCCGCACAGGCGGCTGAGCCACACACCGTAGGCGGCCAGCAGAACCATGAACGGCGTGGCCTGTTGCTCCCGGGCGAACTGGCGCAAGCGGCTGCTGGTGGCATCGGGCAAGGTCTTGCCGACCCGCGCCCCACGGTAGCTGGGCAAGCCGGGACGCAGGTGGTCCACCGGCAACTCCAGCACCGGTTCCTCACTGCCCAGGCGCTCGCGCCAATAGGCCAGTTGCTGCTCGCTCTCGCCGGACTCCAGCCACAGCCGCTGCCAGCGCGCATAGTCGCTGTATTGCACATCGAGGTCGGGCAAAGGGCTGGCGTCGCCCCCCAGGTGACGGGCATAACCGCTGGCCATTTCCTGGACAAACAGCTCCATCGACACACCGTCGGCAACGATGTGATGCAGGGTCACCAGCAAGGCGTGACGCTGCTCGGCGCAACGCACCAGACACAGGCGCAGCAAAGGCCCCAGGGTCAGGTCGAAGGGTTGCCGCGCCTGATCCTGGGCCAGGCGCATCAAGGCTGCGTCCCGGGCCCGGGGCGACAATTCGCTGAGGTCTTCGCGAGCGAATACCAGCCCGCACTCAGAGGCGCCATGTACCCGCACCCGGGGCTCGCCGCCCTCTTCGGGAAAGTCGCTGCGCAGTACTGCGTGGCGGGCGACGATATCGGCCAGGGCAGCGTCCAGCGCCGCCTCGTTGAGTTCCCCGGTGAGTTGCAGCCCGCCGGTAATGTGATAAGCGCTTGAGGTCGGTTCCAGTTGCCACAGCAGCCACAGCCGGTGCTGGCTGTAGGACAGCGCACCCGCAGCCCCGGCAGGTGCCGGGACTATTGGCAGACGCCGGGCATCGATGCCTTTTTCCCGCAGCTGTTGCAGGAACAGCCGCTGCTTTTCCCCTGGAAGAGCATTGAGCCGTTCGGCCAGCGGGCGCAACGGATCGTCACGGTGGCTGGGGCCTCGGGCTTGGCTCAGGTCATTCATTCAATGCGCTCCAGTTCATTCAGCAATTGGGTCATGGCGTCCACCTCATCTTCGGGGGCGTGCGCCGGAATGTGCTCCAGGTGCCGAGCAAGCGCCTCGACCGTCGGTGTTTCGAACACCGCGCCGAGGTGAATCTGTACGCCTAACTGGTGGCGAATCTGCGAGGCCAGGCGGGTCGCCAGCAGCGAGTGCCCGCCCAGCTCGAAAAAGTCATCCGTCACACCGACCCGCTCCACACCCAGCACCTCGGACCAGATTCTGGCCAGGGCGCGCTCGGCGTCATTGCGGGGCTCGACATAGCCAGTGGCAGCGGCTTGCGCCTCGACCTGCGGCAACTGCTTGCGATCCAGCTTGCCGTTGGCCGAGAGCGGCATCGCCGGCAATTGCAGCAGTCGCCACGGCACCATGTATTCAGGAACGTGCTGACCCAGATGAAATTTAAGCGCGGCTTCGTCGGCGTCGGTGCCGACCCAGTAGCCGAGCAGCTGATTGTCCCGGGCTATCACCACGCATTCGTGCACCGCGGCATGGGCCAGTAACACTGCTTCGATCTCTCCCAGCTCGATTCGCTGGCCGCGCAACTTGACCTGATGATCCAGACGGCCCAGGTAGTCGATGGCACCGTCGGCGCGCCAGCGTGCCAGGTCGCCACTGCGGTACATACGCTCGCCGGGAGCGCCGTAGGGGTTGGCGACAAAGCGTTCGGCAGTCAGTGCCGGACGGCCCTGATAGCCCCGGGCCAGATTGACCCCGGCGATGTACAGCTCGCCCGCCACCCCCACCGGCACAGGATTGAGATCGGCATCGAGGATATGGATTTGCGTGTTGGCGATCGGACGCCCGATCGGCACGCTGTTGCCGTCTTCGCGACAGGCCCAGGAGGTGACGTCGATGGCCGCTTCGGTCGGGCCGTAAAGGTTGTGCAACTGGCTGGCGGTTTGTCCCAACACCTGACGCTGCAACTCGGCCGACAAGGCTTCGCCGCTGCAAATGATCCGTTTCAGCGAAGTGCAAAGGGGCAGTTCGCCGGCAGACACAAAGGCCTGCAACATCGACGGCACGAAGTGCAGCGTGGTGATGCCGTGCTCGACGATCAGTTCGCGCAAGGCCCGTGGATCACGGTGGGCACCGGGTGGTGCCATCACCAGTGCCGCGCCGCTGAGCAGCGGCCAGAAGAACTCCCAGACCGAGACGTCGAAGCTGTAGGGGGTTTTTTGCAGCACCCGGTCGCTGGCATTTAATCCGTATTCGTCCTGCATCCATTGCAGGCGATTGAGCAACCCGGCATGGCGATTACCGACGGCCTTGGGCTTGCCGGTGGAACCCGAGGTATACAGGCAGTACACCAGGTTTTCCGGGTTGATATCGACCTTGGGTGCAGTCTGCGGCTGGGTCGCCAGCGCCAGGTTTTCCAGCGCATGCACCGGTACACCGGCAGCACCGGACCAGCTGTCCAGCAGGTGTTCCTGGGTCAGCAACAACGGGCTGCCACTGTCAGTCAAAATGCTTTGCAGGCGCTCCCGCGGGTGATCAGGGTCCAGCGGCAAGTACGCGCCACCGGCCTTGATCACCCCCAGCAATGCCACCACCAGTTCCACCGAGCGCTCGGCGCACACCGCCACCGGTACATCCGGGCCAACGCCCTGAGTTTGCAGCCAGTGGGCCAGTTGATTGGCCCGGGCATCCAGTTCGCCATAGCTCAGTTGCGTGTCGCCATACACCAGCGCCAGGGCATCGGGGGTGGCGCGCACCTGTTCGGCAATCAAGGCTGGCAGGCTCGGGTACTGCGCATAGTTGAACCGGGTCGCGTTCCACTGCGAGAGCCGCTGCTGTTCTGCGCTATCGAGCATCTGCAACTGGCCAAGGCGCACCTTTGACGGCCCCTGCGCCTCGGCCGCCATGGCCAGCAGCAGGTTCTGCAAATGCTCACCGAGGCGCGCCACGCTGGCAGGGTCGAAGGCACTCAACAGGTAACTCAATTGCAGGTCCAGGGTGTCACCCGCGTGGATCACCACAGTCAAGGGGTAATGGGTGGTTTCCCGCGAAATCACCTGGCCGAATTGCACGCCGCTGCCGCTGCGCAGGGCGCTGTCCACCGGGTAGTTCTCGAACACCAGCACAGTGTCGAACAGCGCCCGGCCACCCTGCCCGGCCCAACGCTGGATATCGAACAGCGGCGTATGTTCATGCTCACGTACCGCCAGGTTCAGCGATTGCAAATCCCGCAGCCAGTCCCCCAGCAAGCGCTGCGGCCCGGGCGCCTGAATGATCGGCAAGGTATTGATAAACAGCCCCAGCACGTGCTCGGCATCGGCCAGGGCGGTCGGGCGACCGGCCACTGTGGCGCCGAAAGCCACGCTGCGCTGCCCGCTGTAGCGCTGCAACAACAGGCTCCAGGCACCTTGCAGCAAGGTGTTGAGGGTCACCCGCTCGCGCCGGGCAAACGCCCCCAGCGCCGAGGTCACGTCCGGGGCCAGTTGCAGGCGCAAGTCACCATGCCCGCTGCGGGCCGGCACCGCCGGCAAGGCATCGGCCAGCAGGGTCGGTTGCTCCAGCTCGCACAGTTGCTGGCTCCAGAATTGCTGGCTCAACGCGCCATCCTGACGGCCCAGCCAGGCCAGGTAATCGCGGTAGCGGCTGGCCCCCGCCGCGGGCGTCTGACCGCGGTAATGCAACAGCACTTCTTCGATCAGGCGCGCCGTGGCCCAGCCATCGAGCAGGATGTGATGGCGGGTCCAGATCAATTGGTAGGCGCTTTCGCCCAGACGCACCAGCAATACCCGTTGCAGCGGTGGCCGGCGCAGGTCGAAGCCCTGATCGCGCTCGGCATCGGCCAGTTCGGCCAGTTCCAGGCGCGCCTGTTTGGCGCCGCGTTCGCGCCAGTCAAGATGGCGCACCGGCGAAGGTAACTGGCGGTGGATCCATTGCAGGGGCTGGGGCAAGTCGCCTTCCCAGGCGAAACCGGCCCGCAGGATCCCGTGCTCATGGCTGACCCGCTCCCAGGCTGCGGCGAAGCGCAGGCCATCGACATCGCTCAGCGGCACGCAGACCTGATTGACATAGGCACTGCCCGCGGCGCCTTGCAGGGCATGAAACAGCATGCCCTGTTGCAGCGGTGACAAGGGGTAAAGGTCTTCGAGGTCGGCGGCGGCCACCGGCAGTGCGTCCAGTTGCGCCTGACTGATGCTCGCCAGCGGGAAGTCCGAGGGTGTGACCCCGGCAGCGCCGGGGCTCAGGCAATGGTCGATCAGCGTGCCCAGGCTCGCCAGGTAGTCCTCGGCCAGACCTTGCACCAGCTCGCTGTCGAAACGCTCGCAGCCATAGCGCCAGCTCAGTTGCAGGCAGCCGTCGCGCACTTGACCGGTGATCACCCATTCGCTGTCGGCATCGGCACTCGGGTCCAGGGACGCACCCAGGTGTTCCCCGGCCAGGTCGAACAGGCCGTCGGCCAGGCGGCCCGGGTCGAACTGCCCCAGATAGTTGAAGGTGATTTGCGGCGCCGTGCGGCACGCCAGCCGGCGGGCCAGATCGTCCTCGCCCAGATAGCGCAACACGCCGTAGCCCAGGCCCTGGCCGGGCACCTGGCGCACTTGTTCCTTGATCGCCTTGATCGCTTCACCGGGTGCGCGGCTGCCGGGGGCCAGGCGCAACGGGTACAGGGCGGTGAACCAGCCGACGCTGCGGCTCAGGTCCAGTTGGGTCGGGGCATCGGGCCCCGGTGTGCGGCCGTGACTTTCCAGGAGGATGTCCAGTGCCGGCTGACCACTCCATTGGCACAGGGTATGGGCCAGCGCGGCCAGCAGCAGTTCGTCGATCCGCGTGCGATAGGCCGCGTGGGCCGCCCCCAGCAAGGCGCGGGTCCGCGCCGGGTCGAGCTGCACCTGCACCCGGGCCGTCGCGCCGAGGGCACGGCTGCCTTGGGGGCGCGGCACCCGCAACGGGGTTGCCGTGGTCTCGGCATACGCCTGCCAGTAGGCCAGCTCGCTGTCGCCCAGCCCTTGGCGCTGCCAGCTGGCCAGGTGCTCGCCCCAGGCCTTGAAACTGCTGGTACGCGCAGCCAGATGCAGCGCTGAACCGGCCAGCGCCTGGGTATAAAGCTGTGCCAGATCTTCGAGCAGGATGCGCCAGGACACGCCATCCACCACCAGGTGATGGGCCACCAGCAACAGCCGTTGCTGACCATCGCCCAGTTGCATCAGCACTGCCTTGAACAAAGGCCCCTGACCCAATTGAAAACCGCGCTGGGCCGCTTCGCATACGGCGCTGATCGCCTCGGGCCGGCTCAGGGTCAAGCACTCCAGCAACCCGGGGGCGTCGGTGCCATGACTGGCGCTCCACTGCCCGTCCAGCTGCCGGAATTGCAGGCGCAAAGCATCGTGGTGGGCGAACAGCGCGGTCAGTGCCTCATCCAGAGCAGCAGGCTCCAGGCTGTGCAGCGGGCGCAGCAATAATGCCTGGTTCCAGTGGCCCGCAACCGGCACCGCCTGGGCGAAAAAATGCGCCTGAATCGGGGTGACCGGGGCCGCGCCCTGAACCGGACCGCTGTCAGCGCTGGCCTGCTCCAGAGGTACGGCGACACGGGCCAGGGCAGCGATGGTTTGATGCTCGAACAGGTCCCGCGGATTGAGCTGCCAACCGGCGCGGCGCATCCGGCTGATCACTTGCAGGGACAGAATGGAATCGCCCCCCAGCTCGAAGAAATTGTCGCTGATCCCGACCTGTTCCTGACCCAGCACCTCGGCCCAGATGGTCGCCAGGGTCTGCTGGATTTCGCTGGCGGGTGCCACATAGTCTTCGGTCACCTGCCCCTGGGGTTGCGGCAACTGCTTGCGATCCAGCTTGCCGTTGGCTGACAGCGGCATCGCCTCCAACTGCAGCAGGCGCCACGGCACCATGTATTCAGGAAGGTGGCGGGCCAGATGGGCCTTGAGTGCTTCTTCCTCGATGGCAGCGCCCACCCAGTAGCCGATCAGCTTGTCGTCCCGGGCTATGACCACGCTTTCCTGAACATTGGCGTGGCTCAGCAACAGCGCTTCAATCTCCCCCAGTTCGATACGCAGACCGCGCAATTTGACCTGATGATCCAGACGGCCCAGATAATCGATGGCGCCATCGGCGCGCCAGCGTGCCAGGTCGCCACTGCGGTACATGCGCTCCCCGGGAGCGCCGTAGGGATTGGCGACAAAGCGTTCGGCGGTCAGCGCAGGACGACCCAGATAACCCCGGGCCAGATTGACTCCGGCGATGTACAGCTCACCTGCCACTCCCACCGGCACAGGATTGAGCTCGGCATCGAGAATATGGATTTGCGTATTGGCGATCGGGCGGCCAATGGGCACGCTGTTGCCGTCTTCGCGGCAGGCCCAGAAAGTGACGTCGATGGCCGCTTCGGTCGGGCCGTAGAGGTTATGCAACTGGCTGGCGGTTTGTCCCAGCACCTGACGCTGCAACTCGGCCGGCAAGGCTTCTCCACTGCAAATGATCCGTTTCAGTGAGGTGCAAAGGGGTAGTTCGCCGGCAGACACAAAGGCCTGCAACATCGACGGCACGAAGTGCAGCGTGGTGATGCCGTGCTCGACGATCAGTTCACGCAAGGCCTGTGGATCACGGTGGGCACCCGGCGGCGCCATCACCAGTGCCGCGCCGCTGAGCAGCGGCCAGAAGAACTCCCAGACCGAGACGTCGAAGCTGTAGGGGGTTTTTTGCAGCACCCGGTCGCTGGCGTTCAGGCCGTATTCGGCCTGCATCCATTGCAGGCGATTGAGCAACCCGGCGTGGCGATTACCCACCGCCTTGGGCTTGCCGGTGGAACCCGAGGTATACAGGCAGTACACCAGGTTTTCCGGGGCGATATCGACCCGGGGCGCGGTCTGCGGCTGGGTCGCCAGCGCCAGGTTTCCCAGTGCATGTACCGGTACATCGGTAGCGCCGGACCACTTCTCCAGTAAGTATTTCTGGGTCAGCAACAACGGGCTGCCACTGTCGGCCAGCATCCCTTGCAGACGCTCAAGGGGCAGATCCGGGTCCAGGGGCAGGTACGCGCCACCGGCCTTGATCACCCCCAACAGCGCCACCACCAATTCCACCGAGCGCTCGGCGCACACCGCCACCGGCACGTCCGGACCAATGCCCTGGCCTTGCAGCCAGTGGGCCAGCTGATTGGCCCGGGCATCCAGCTCGCCATAGCTCAGTTGCGTGTGGCCATACACCAGTGCCAGGGCATCGGGGGTGGCACGCACCTGTTGCGCAATCAGGGCAGGAAGGTTCGGGTACTCGGGGTAGCGGCTCGCTGTCGCGTTCCATGTAGTGAGTTGCGCCTGCTCGCCCGCGTCCAGCAACGGCAGGCTGAACACCGGACGGTCGGGCGCTGCGAGCATGCCCTGCAACAGCTGGCACAGGTGCTGGCCGAGGCGCTCAATGGTCGGGGCGTCGTAGAGCTCAGTCACATACTCCAGACGACAATCGATGGCGTCGGGGCCGGCGATAACATCCAGGGTCAGGTCGAAACGCGCGCTTTCCAGCTCGACATCCAGCACCTCCACCTCCAGCCCCGGCAACTGCAAGGGCTGGGCGTCCCGTGAGTGGCGGAAGTTGAACAGCACCTGGAACAGCGCCGTGTGGCGCAGGTCGCGGGTCAGGTTGAGACCGTCCAGCACGCACTCGAAGGGAAAGTCCGAGTGTTCCAGGGCAATCCGGCTTTCATCCCGCAGGCGGCTGCACAGCTCGCGGGTGGTCAGTTGTGGATCGAGCCGGGCGCGATAGACCTGGGTGTTGACGAAGAACCCGACAATCTCCTGGACCTGGGCATGGCTGCGTGCGGCGTTGGGCACACCGACCGCGAAATCGCGCTGGCCGCTGTAGCGCGCCAGCAGTACTTGCCAGGCCCCCAGCAGCAGCACGAAGGGCGAGCAATGTTGCGCCCGGCACCATTCACGCAGCGCTCGGGCCACAGCGTCCGGCAGCCGGAGATCATGGCGCGCGGCCTGCAGCCGTGGCGCTGCGCTGCGCGGGCGGTCGCTGGGCAATTCCAGCACCGGCACGTCCTGGCCCAGGTACTGGCGCCAGTAGCCCTGGCCTGCAGCAGCGCCCTGGCCAGCAAAGTGCTGGCGCTGCCAGGTCGCGTAGTCGGCGTACTCCAGGGACAAACCCGGCAACGGCCGGTCATTGCCGTCCAGAGCCGCGGCATAGGCCCGGCCCAGGTCGGCGATCAGCAACGGGTTGGACCAGGCATCGGCGACGATGTGGTGCAGGCACAACAGCAACACCGACCCCTCGCCGTCGCACAACAGGCTGGCCCGCAGCAACGGTGCGCAACCGAGGTCAAACGGCACGGCAACCCGCTGGCGCAGTTCGGCTTGCAGGTCGGCGCCGGCCGCCAGGGTCACGCATTCAAGATGAAAATCCACAGCGGGTTCGATGACCTGCAGCGGCTGCTCATCCACCAGCACGAAGCGGGTGCGCAGGCTGGCATGGCGCTCGATCAGGCGGCGCAAGGCGGCCTCCAGGGCCCCGACATCCGGCCGGCCCTGAATCCGCAGCGCCCGGGCCGAGTTATAAGCCGGGCTCTGTACTTCGTACTGCTGGAGAAACCACAAGCGGCGCTGGGCGAATGACAGCGGCGCCGGCCCCGGCTCGGTGCGCCGGCCCGGCCCGACGGGTGCGGCTGGCGCGTCATCATCAAGTAACAGGGCAAGCAATTGGTCGCGGTCGATATCGGTCATGGTCAATCCAGTGCGGAATAAAAAAAGCCGGCCTCAGCCGGCCTGTTTTCAGTGGGTCGTCAGGCCCCGGGCGGCGCGGGCCTGGGCCAGTAGCTCGGCGCGTTGTTGATCGCTGAGGCTGTCGAGCTCGCGGCGCAGGCGAGCGATCTTTTCCAGGCGCAGGGGCTCTGCAAGTTCACCGAGGGCCTCGGCCAGACCGGCGGCACTGGGATGATCGAACACCAGCCCGGGGGCGACTTCGAGCTTGAACATCGTGCGCAGGCGCGCCACCAGCTTGATCACCAGCAGTGAGTGGCCACCGGCCTCAAAGAAGTCGTGGTCCACCCCCAAAGCGTCCGGCGGGCACTCCAGCAATTCGGCCATGGCATCGCGCAGGCAGGCTTGCAGTTCGCTGGTGGGGGCCCGTACCGGTTGCCGGGGTACCTGCTGGCCCGGATCGGGCAAGGCTGAGCGATCGACCTTGCCGTTGGCCAGACGGGGCAGGCTCGGCATGGCCAGCAAGCGCGCCGGGCACAAGGCTTCAGGCAGGCGCGCGGCCAGGGCCCGGGGCAACTGTTCCAGGGCACCTTCAGCGGCATCCTCGTTGAGCACCACGTAGGCGATCAGGCTGGCCGCGCCATCGCCGGGCGACCACAGCCGGGCCACAGCCTGTTCGACCCCGGGCAAGGCCAGCAGCGCCGCCTCGATTTCACCCAGCTCGATGCGCTGGCCGCGCAACTTGACCTGCTGGTCCTGACGGCCAACCAGTTGCAGGCCGCCTTCGGCCCGATAGCGGCCCAGGTCGCCGGAGCGATACAGACGCTGCCCCGCCAGGAACGGATCCTCGATAAAGCACTCGGCACTGGCTTGCCCCAGGTAGCCACGGCATAGCTGGGCTCCGCCGATGTACAGCTCACCCAGGGCACCGGTGGGTACCAGTCGCAGGCGCTGGTCCAGCAGGTACACGCGATTGCCGTCAAGGACACGGCTCAGGGGCACCCGCTCATCGCGGTCCGGGGCGTCGGCCCGCAGGGGGTGAAACATCACCCCGACCGTGGTTTCGGTGGGGCCGTAGTGGTTGAACAGGCGCAAGCCCGGCGCCCGCTTGAACAGTTGCTCCACCAGACGTTGCGGCGTGGCTTCGCCCCCCAGGATCAGGGTTTCGGGCAACGGCGGGGTATGTCCTTCGAGCAAGGCCGCCAGGTGCGAAGGCACGAATTTCGCCACGTCCGGTCGTTCCCGAAGCAAAAAGCGGCTGAATGCCGCGCCATCCACAAGATCCTCCGCGGCGGCGATCACCAGCCCGGCGCCGACCTGCCAGGCGCCGAACAGCAAGGTGTGGCCCAGGTCGACGCTTAGCGGACTGGTGAGTGCCAGGCGCATGCCGGCTTGCAGACCGAGGGCTGCGCTGGCCGAGCGGGCGTAGTTGCCCAGCG
Organism: Pseudomonas sp. 9.1(2019); assembly: GCF_009910445.1. Lineage (NCBI taxonomy): Bacteria > Pseudomonadati > Pseudomonadota > Gammaproteobacteria > Pseudomonadales > Pseudomonadaceae > Pseudomonas > Pseudomonas sp. 9.1(2019). The sequence goes on from NZ_VBWF01000010.1 coordinate 772,947, forward strand.
CGCCGTGCTCCACAAGCACGCCCTTGGGTGCCCCGGTCGAGCCGGACGTAAATAGCAGGTACGCCAGGTGCCGGTCAGTCAGTTGCGGTGCCTGGAACGGCAATTCGGCATCCCTGCCCGCCTGCTCCAGACTGGCGCTCGGCCAGGGGCCACGAGCACTGCTGGACGCCGGATCGCACAGCACCAGTGCCGGTTCGGCGCGGGTCAACAGATCGTGACGGCGCTCCGCCGGCCAGGCCGGTTCCAGCGGCAAGTAGTAAGCCCCGGCCACCAGCACCGCAAGGATATGCAGCACCCCTTGCAACGAGCGCTCGGTCTCGATGGCCACGCATTGCCCCACGCCGACACCCTGCCCTTGCAACCAGCCGGCCATGCGTGTGACGGTCTGCTGCAAGCCGGCATAATCCAGCTGCTGGCGGCCATCGCTGAGGGCCATGGCCTGCGGGGTTTGCCGGGCATGCCGGGCCAGACACTGCGCCAGCCCGTCATTGCTCTGCACCGGCTGCTGCGGGGCCAGGCCCGACAGCCGCTGGCGCTCCCGGGCGCCCACCGGCTCCAGGTCGTCGAGGGTCACGGCGCCATCACCCGGCAGCTGTTGCAGCAGGGTGCGGTACTGTTCCAGCAGCACCTCGATACTGGCGGCGCTGTAGGCCGCGCCATTGGCCTGGATATTCAGGAACAGGGTCTGGCCCCGGACCCGGGCACTCAACAACAATTCGAAGGCCCCCCGGTGCGGATAGGCAAGCACCTGGCGTGGATCGATGTGCGCCTGTTCAAAGACAAACCCCGCCAGCAGCGGCGCGGCGCTGGTGGGCGCCTCGATCGGGCAGTACTCCTGCCAGCCCAGATGATCCCCCAGGCGTTCTTCGGCCTGTTGCAACCATTCGCCGAGATGGCGCGCCGGGTCCAGCTCGACCCGCAACGGCAGGATTTTTTCGAACACCCCCAGGGTGTTCTCGAAGTGGTCGTAGTCGCTGCGGCAATCATGCAACCAGCCAGCGACAAAACCGCGCTGACCGCTCAGGCGCCCCAGCAGCACCCACCACAAGCCTTGCAGCACCAAGTCCAGAGGCTGGCCGAGGAAGTCGGCCAGGGCCAGGGCGCCATCCAGATCCGACAGCGGCACTTCCAGCTGCAGGGTCTGACGCAGCGCCCCTGAGGGCTGCGGGTTGCCGCGCAGGCCCAGATGCAGGGCGTCACCCCGGGCCGGATCAACCCCGGCGTGTTGCCAATAGGCACGGCCCTGGGCAGCGTCTGCATCGGCGGCCATGTCCTGGCGCCATTGCACATAGTGTTCGTAGCCCACTTCGTTGAAGGTCGGCGCCTCACCATTGGCCAGCGCCAATACCTCAGCCACCAGTTGCTCCAGGCTCGGTGGGTCCAGGGCCAGGGCAGCGGCAACGAATTCCAGCTCGACCCCGCCGTTGGCCAGGGTACGCTGGCTGACCGCCAGCACTTCGTCCGGGGCCAGGTTCAAGGCCGCTGCCTGGGTGTCCAGCCCGACCCAGCGTATTGCCCCACCCTGATTGGGCAAGGCCTGACGCCAACCACGCAACCCCGGTACTTGCAGCCAGCAGGCGGCGAGAATCGGCTGGCTCGCCGAATAGCCTTGCAGGGCCGCCTGGATGTCCGCCGGCACCTGTGCCGCAGTCAGCGCCAGGCGCAGTCGATGGCTGCCGGCGTCAGCCCGGGCCGGATCATGGCCGAGCAGGCAGGCACGCTGCTCGGGGCTCAGGGCCAGGGTCTGTGGTGCGGTCAAATCAAGACTCAAATCATTCATCACAGTGTCCTTAAACAGGCAGCCCGGCCGATTGGCCCGAGCGCTCTTCGTTGTCTTGGGCAGCGTCATCGAACACGCTACGGTCGGTCATTTCGCCCATGGCCACGACGATCCGCCGCGGGCCTTCGAACGGGTCCCGGGCGTGGGCCACCAGCATGTTGTCGAGCATCACCACATCCCCGCGCTGCCAGTCGAAGCGCACCGCGCAAGCTTCGTAGAGCTGGCCCAGTTGTTCCATGACCAGGTCATCGATGGGCGTGCCATCACCGAAATACACCTGCCGCGGCATGTACCCGGCACCGACTATGCCCAGCAGGTCGCGGCGCACGTCGGCTTGCAGGCAATAGTCGTGGTGCAGCTGGACCTGGTTGAAAAAGGACTTTTCCCCGGTGTAGGGGTGGCGGATCACTGCCGGGCAAGGGGTGCGGGTCTGCAGGCCACCATTGGCCAGCCATTCGAACGCCACGCCCTGCTCGCGGCAGGTGGCCTCGACCACGGCACGCTGCTCGGTTTTGTAGAAGTCGCGCCAGTCCACATCGAAGCCCGGGGTGAAGGTGCGCACATACAACAGTCCCTTGCGTTCGAAGGTCTCGGCCAGCGCGGCCGGCAAAGCGCGGTACATCGCCCGGCAGTCGACGATAGGTGTGGCACCGCCCACCGGCGATGGCTGCTCGCAGAAGAACCACTGCTTGCGCGGCCAGCGTCGCAGGTGCGCGCTTTCGTTGTGGAACAGGATCATCTGCCGCTCGGGGTATGGCGTGGAGCGGTAGGTATTGCGCCCGCCCTCTTTCTTCGGCAAGTCGCCATAGGCGCCATACAGGCCCGGCTGGATGGCCTCGGCGAAGGCTTCGAAGTCTTGCGCGGTGCTCAGGCCGAAGCCACGGAACAGCAGGCCGGCATGCCGGCGCAGGCTGGTTTCAATGAACTCTCGGTTGAGGCTGGCCCACACGCAGGGGTCGAGATCGGCACTGACTGGCTCGATTACCAGCGGCAACTCGCAGCCGGCATTCAGCGGCGTGCAGCGCACGGCAGCCTCCGCCACCGACGGCGTGCTCGGACGGGCAAAGGACTTCAACTTGTCGCGCCTGGCCTCCAGCCGCGAGCGCCCGCTGACCGGCGCTGCAACCGCGGGCTGCAAGGCGCCGAGGGTCAGGCTGTCGAGGGAACGCTCGGGGTCGGCGAGGATTTGACCCAGCAGGTCGACCCAGGCCTCGACCCAGCAGCGCACCCGCGCCTCATCGAGGATCGCCGTGGCGAATACCCACTCGCCGCCCAGCCCCCGGGGGTTGGGCGTCAGGAACAGGGCCATGTCGAACTTCGAGGTCTGGGCGGGCGCGGCCAGCAGTTCGGCGCTCAGCCCCGGCACCGCGAACTGACCCCGGGGCATGCTGTGCAGCACGAACAGCGCCTGCACCAGCGGGTTGCGCTGGCGGGGCACGGCGCTGGCATCGACGATCTGTTCGAAGGGCAAGTCCGCCTGTTCGAACAGGCTCAATGAATCCTCGCTGACCCGGGCCAGCCATTGGTTGAACGATTGCTGCGGGCGCACCCGGGCGCGCAGCGGCACGATGTTGACGAAGAAGCCGATGAGCTGTTCCAGCTCGGTTCGCGGTCGACCGGCGATATCGGTGCCATAGATCAAATCGTCCTGGCCGGTGAGGCGATGCAGCAGCCAGTCGAAAGCCCCCCGCAGGACCATGAACAGGCTGGCGCCGTGGGCACGGCCCAGGGCTTCGAGACGCCCGACCTGTTCGGCGTCGAGCTGGAAGGCCACGCTGGCCCCGCCAGTGTGCGGGGCCGAGGGACGCGCACGGTCAGTGGGCAAGGCCAGTTGCTGCGGGGCGCCTTGCAGATAGTCGGCCCAGAAATCGCGTTCGCGCTGGCGCTCGGCACTGCCGGCCCGGGCGTTCTGCCAGGCCGCATAGTCGCTGTACTGAATACTCAACGGCGCCAGCGCCGACTGGCTGCCGGCCAGTTGCGCCTGATACCCCGCGCCCAGTTCCTGGACCAGCACGCCGAACGACCAGCCATCGCCGATCAGGTGATGCATGCTCAACAGCAAGCGATATTCCTGAGCGCCCAGGCGCAGCAGGGTGGCGCGTAACAGCGGCGCGCGCTGCAGGTCGAACGGCTGCCCCGCCGCCTCGGCCTCGGCCACCGCCAGGGCGGTGGTTTGTTCGCCATCGCGCAGACCACTGAGGTCAAGCACCGGCAAGGCCAGTTCCACCTGACCCGCACAGTGCACCAGGGCCACGCCATCCGGGCCCGGCACAAAGGCACTGCGCAAACTCGCCTGGCGTTGCAGCACACCGGCCAATGCCGCTTGCAGGGCGTCCACCCGCAGCTCGCCACACAGACGCAACTGGGCAACCATGTTGTAGGCCGCCCCGGCCTGCTCCCCTCCCAGCTGCTGGGCCAGCCACAGGCTGCGTTGCACCGGGGACATGGCCTGCGGGCCGCTGACATGCAGCGCCTGCAAGGGTACGCCGGCGGCCAGACGTGGTGCAGCGTCAACCATGGCCGCCAGCCGGGCCAGGGGGCTGGCGGCAAACAGCGCGCTCAGGGGCAATTCGACGTTGAACTCGGTGCGCACCCGCGCCAGGACTTGCACGGCGGCGAGGGAATGCCCGCCTACGGCGAGAAAGATGTCGTCGCGGCTGATCTCGGCGCCTTCCAGCACCTCGGACCAGATCGCCGCCAGACGCTGTTCGGTGTGGCCCAGGGGCGCGGCACCTGCCGGCGCGGCCCCACTGCGGCTCAATACGGGCCGGCGATAGACGTGATACGCGCCCAGTTCACCGGTCTCCAGACGCTGGCGGCAGGCCGAGCGTTGCAGCTTGCCGCTGGTGGTCTTGGGCAAGGCCGCCGGCTCGAGCAGGGCAATGACGCTGGCCGGTTCCTGCTGGGTTTCACTGACCACCCGGTCGATGGCTTCGATCAATACTTGAGGGTCGAATTTCTTTTGCACACTGCGCCCGATCTCGGCGGCGATGCCAATGCATTCGCGCCCGTCGACCTGCACCGGAAACGCTGCGACACGGCCCTTGCGCACCGCTTCGACGCCCTGCTCCACGGCTTTTTCGATGTCTTGCGGGTAACGGTTCTGGCCGCGAATGATGATCACATCCTTGGCCCGCGAGGTGATGAACAGACCGCCCTGATGCAGGAACGCCAGGTCGCCGCTACGCAGCCAGCGGCCGTCGGGCAGGTCGAGGAAGGTACGGGCGGTGGCCTCGGGGTTGCGCCAGTAGCCACGGGCCACACTGGGCCCGCGCACCCAGATTTCACCCACGCTGTTTTCAGCCACCGGTTGCAGGGTCTGCGGGTCCATCAGGCGCACCTGATCATCGAACAGCAAACCGCCGCTGCTGACCATTTCGCTGCCGTGCGGGTCAGGGACCACCCGGCCCAGCGCCAATTGCTCATGGTCCACATGCAGGGTGTAGTACGGGCCGCCACGGGTGTTGCTGGTGACCATCAGGGTCGCTTCAGCCAGGCCGTAGCATGGATGTACGGTGGTTGCCGCCAGCCCTGCCGGCGAGAAGCGCTCAACGAAGTCGGCCAGGGTGTCGGCCCGCACCGGTTCGGAACCGCAAAACGCAACCCGCCACTGGCTCAGGTCGAGCTCGGCAAGCAGGCTGTCGCGCACGCTCTCGGTACACAGGCGGAAGGCAAAGTCAGGGCCGCCGCTGAGGGTGCCGCCGTAGCGGTGGATCGCTTCCAGCCAGCGCGCCGGCCGGGCGAGGAAGTGCTGGGTGGTCAGCAACACCAGCGGCACCCCGGCATAGATAGGTTGCAGCATGCCGCCGATCAGGCCCATGTCGTGGTACAGCGGCAGCCAGCTGACAAAGACATCCCCCGGGCGGGTGCCAAAGCCCATTTGCAACAGGCGCTGATTGTCCAGCAGGTTGGCGTGGGTGACTTCGACGCCCTTGGGTTCGGAGGTGGAGCCGGAGGTGTATTGCAGCATGGCGATGGCATCGCCCGGCACGGCACGGGGTTGCCAGGCCCGGGGCGCTTGCGCTTCAAGATCCTGGACACTGGCCAGGGCCGGCAAGGACGCCAGGGTCAGGCCGTCACGCAGCAACCGGGAAGCGTCGAGGGCAGCATGCTCGCAGAGAATCAACGAGGGCTCGGCATCCATGGCCATGCCTTGCAGGCGTTCGGTGTGGAACTGGCGATTGCGCTCCGGCGGATAGGCCGGCACCGCGATCAGCCCGGCATACAGGCATGCGAAAAAGGCCACTATGTAGTCCGGGCCGTTGGTCAGCAGCAGGAGCACCCGGTCGCCCTCCCCGGCGTGCTGCCCGAGGCAGGCGGCCAGGTGCCGGACCCGGGCATCCAGCTGGGCGTAGGTGTACAGCTCGGTGGTCTGGTTACCGTCACCGAGAAAGCGCAGGGCCAGTTGATCGCCTTGCTGCTCGGCGCGCTGCGCCAGCATCTCGATCAGGGATTGGGGTTGAGGCTGATGTGGGATGGCCATGGGGCGTCCTCCTGCAATCGCAAAAAGTCAGAAAAAAATCGGGGGGTACTCAGCGCACGTCGGCGCCGTGGGGTTCGGCCATGGCCACCACCACTTTGCGTGGCCCCTGAAACGGTGCGCGACCGTGGGCGGTGAGCATGTTGTCGAGCATCAGCACGTCATTGTCCTGCCAGGAAAATTCGACCTGTTCCTGTTGCATCACGCCGCGAATGTCCTCCAGCAGGCTTTCTTCCAGCGGGCTGCCGTCGCCGTAATAGACGTTGCGCGGCAAGTCCTCTTCCTCCACCAGATCGAGCAGGGTTTCGCGCACCTCCTCGGGCAAGTTGGAAACGTGGAACAGGTGCGCCTGGTTGAACCACACCGCGTCGCCGGTGCGCGGATGGGTGGCCACCGCCTGGCAAACCTGGCGCGTGCGCAGGCCGCCGTCGTCTTTCCACTCCAGGCTGATGCCGTGGGCCTCGCAGTAGGCGTGCACGACAGCGCGGTCCTGGGTGTTGAATACCTGCTCCCAGGACACGTCCAGGCCGTTGCCGTAGTTGCGGGTGTACATCAGGCCTTTGCTGGCGAAGCGCTGGCGAATCTGTTCACCAACCCGACGATAAATTGCCCGGCTGTCACCAATCGGCGTGGCACCGCCTACGGGAGATGCCTGCTGGCAGAAGAACCAGATTTTCATTGGCCAGTCCCGGGTGTAGGCCTGTTCGTTATGCAGCGGGATGTGCTGGTGCGGCGGATATTCGGTAGAGGTGTAGATGCCGGCGGTGACGTTGCTGCGCGGCGTGGAACCGAACTCGTAGGTCAGCAGGTCCGAACCGAAGCCGGTGGCGAAAGAGCGAAAGCGCTCGGCGGTCTGCACCTCGAAGCCGCGCAGCAATACGCCGCCGGCGACCAGCAGTTGCTGCTCGATCAGCGCCCGCAGCGCGGGCAGGCAGACCGCCAGTTCAAGACCGGGCTCGCGGGCTTCAATCAGCAGCGGCAAGGGGGTATCGGCATGGCGCAGGGGCCGGATATCGAAGCGTGAATCAAGCATGGAAGACTCCGCGAAAAAAGGACGGCGGTACGACCCGGATCAACCCAGGGCGCGCAATGAAGGGAGCGAGAGACGCGATGCCTGCTGGCGTAGATCCAGGCACAGCGCGAGCAGGCGCTGGAGGAAGTCGGCGCGCTGGCGATGCAGGAAAAAGTGCCCGCCGTCGCAGATCTGCAAATGGAACGGCCCGCTGCATTCGGCTTCCCAGGCCGCCAGGGCACTGACGGCGACACTGTCGTCACGCCCGCCGAACACATGCAGGGCGCAAGGCAAAGGCCCACGGCGCGGCGGCTGATAGCGGTCACCGAGGAGGAAATCCGCGCGCAGCACCGGCAGCACCATGGCCAGCAATTGCGGATCGTCGAGTACTGCCCGGGGTGTACCGTCGAGGCGAAGCAACTCGGCGATCAGTTCGGCATCGGTCATGGGTTGCGCATCGGGATTACCGTCGCGCTGCCCGGGGGCGGTACTGGCCACGGCGATCAGGGCTTCGGGCGGTTCGAGCCCCAGAGCGACCAGGGCGTGGGCCACCTCCAGGGCCACCACGCCGCCGACGCTATGGCCGAGCATCAGGTAAGGGCCGTTGATCATCGGCGCCAGTTCGGCCGCCAGGCTGGCGGCGAGGACGGGCATATCCACCTGCAACGGTTCATCGCCACGGCCCCCGTGGCCGGGCAGTTCGACCGGCTGCACATCGAGCCATGCCGGCAATACAGCCCGCCACGGGGCGAAGGCCATGGCACTCGCGCCGGAACAGGCGAAGCAGAACAGGCGGATGCGATCGGGGGCGACGGACACTGCGGATCTCCTTAAAAGCAGTCGACAAGCCGGGCCGGCCTTGCCTGGAACACTGCTAATAAGAACGAAAGAAATACCTGGGGAATTAACTGTCTTTGATAAATATTGTTATTTGCAGGGCACCAGACCTGGCCTGGTCTGTAGTCGCTGGCGAGCTGTGCGAGGCGGCGATCGGGCAAAGCCCGCAACCCCTCAAACCGCGTGTATCTGACACACCGAGGGGCGCGACTGGCGACTACAGGATCGTTTTTTGATCTTGATCTTGATCTTCAAGCCCCTTCGGAAGGAGCGTGCATATCCATTCTATGTATCATGGCTTTTTACGGGTTTCGCCCTTACGGCGAGTCCCTTTTGGCAAACGCCCCAAAAGGAACCAAAAGGTCTGCGCCCTACCATACGGCCGAGCTCGCCTAGGCTCGCCCGGTGCCCTCACTCCGGCACTGTTGTGGGGGCACGCCGTGACGGGCCATCCATGGCCCGGCACGGCTGGCTCGGCGTCCTGCCTCGCCACCCCCACAACAGCACCTGCGTTCGGCCTTCTGTGATGGGCATCCGCGTCGTTTCGACTATCGAGTGGCGGCAGGGACATCGTTTTTAAAAGCAAAAATCAAAACAGCGCCTACAGGTCGTTTTTGATCTGCTTTTGATCTGCTTTTGATTTGTTTTTGATCTTGATCTACTGGCCCCTTCGGGAGGCCGAGAGGAGGTTCTGCGTAGTGGTCCTCCCGGCATGGATGCCGGGAGAGCCGTGTTGGGCCATGGATGGCCCGTCACGGCGTGGCCACGGAGCAGGACCGGAGCGAGGGAACCTGAGCGCAGCGAAGGCCGTACGCTGGGGCAAGGCCTTTTTGCTTACTTTTGTGGCTGTTTGACAAAAGTGAGCCGCCGTAAGGGCGGAACCCGTAAAAAGCCGTGATACATCAAATGGATATGTACACGGCGGGATGTATAGATCTACACATCCGGCACGGCTGGCAAAGCAAACCAGCGACTACCGGCTGACAATCTGCCCACGCTCAAGCTTGATCAACTGATCGGCCAGATGGAAATAACGGTCATCGTGGGAGATGACCAGCAACGTCTTACCCTGGGCCCGCAACTCAGGCAGCAGTTCGCAATAGAACACTTCACGGAACGCCGGGTCCTGGTCTGCCGCCCATTCGTCAAAGATGATCACCGGCCGCCCTTCGAGACAGGCAACGATCAACGCCAGGCGCTTGCGCTGGCCCTGGGACAGTTCACGGGTGGAAAACGAACCATTGCTGACGCTGACTTTGTGCTCCAGGTGCAGCTTGGCCAGCCAATCAGATGCCTGGCTGTCGAGGCTGGAATCCGGCGCTTCGAGCAGAGTGTCGAACAGGTGGAAGTCCGAGAATACCGCCGAAAACAGCTGGCGATAATCGTCCCGCCCGTCCGCCGCCACAGGTCGGCCATCGACCCGCACTTCGCCACTTTCCGGCACATACAGGCCGGCAATCAGCTTGGCCAGGGTGGTCTTGCCGCTGCCGTTGCCTCCGACCAGGAAGGTAATCTCGCCAGGCTTGAGGGTCAGCGTGACCGGGCCAAGGGTAAAAACTTCATCCTCGCGCTCACTGAAATAACCATGGGTCAGACCATCCAGCTCCAGGGTCACGCCCTTGGCCTGCACCGCAGGCGCCGGCGTTTGCGAGCGGGCTTCGGCTTCCAGTTGCGCAAGGGTCGCTTCAATCCGTGCGCTGGCGACTCGTGCCTGACTCATCTGCGGCAGGTTCAGCAGCACGCCTTCCAGAGGGCCCATCATGTACAGGAAAACCATCACGTAGCCGGTGATCACCGCCGTGTCGGAAGGCACCCACAGGCGCAGGAACAGCACCACACCAATCAGCACCAGAAACAGCAAACGCCCCCAGCCACCGGTAATGGCGAACAGCATCAGGCCCTTGGCCCGGTTGCGGCGCACTTGCTCGACAGCGCTGACCAGCACTTCATCGAGAAAACGCCGGGCCTTGGAGCGGTTGAGTTTGAGTTCCTTGGCCCCCGAGACCATGGCGTCGAAATGACCGAAGAGTTCGTCCTGGCTGGCACCGGCCTTGCGGAAGTACTGCAGCATGTGGGAATGGCACAGGTGGTAGCCCAGGGAGCCAAGGCCGATGGCCAACACCGAAACCAGAAATATCACCCACGACAGGTATGCCAGGTAGCCCAGGCAACCGAGCACCACCACGGCACTGGTCACCAGCATCGGGAAGCCGGTAAAGAAGTTCGACAAGGTGGTGGTGTCGTCGGCCAGGGCCGCCTGGATACGTCCACGTCCGGCCTTTTCCAGCCCGCGCAGGGGCGCCGCAACCACGTGCCGTGAAATGTGCATGCGCAGGGTGGCCAGGCCTTGTTGACTGAGGTAGGCGAACAACGCCCTGGACAGCACCTGGCTGCCCATCACCAGGGCTATCACCAGCACGAAGGGCAGCGCATAGCTGGCCAGGCCGTCCAGTGGAGCATTCAGGGCCTGGTTGATCAGCGCCACCAGCAACACGTTGGCCAGACCGCAGACCAGGCTCGCGCCAATGGCCACGGCCAGCCGTGTGTGCGAGGTGCGAACCAGCATACCGAACAATGACATGGTGTCTCCTTGGGGGTCGGCTGGCGCAGGCCGTCACGCCGCCGCCATCGATAAATTGGGTTCCCGGAATAGACGAAGCCTGTGGCGGATTCTTTAGGACGCAGCATTATTGCAGGTATTGGGAATTAGGTGCTGTTGCTATAGACTCTCATTCTCGCCTGAGGGCGACCTGTCTGCTTCGGAGTCTGTTGCAATGCCCATTACCCGCCGTCGGGCCCTGACCGGCCTCGCATTGTTGCCGGTCGCGCTGTGCGGCTTGCCTGTGGTCCGCGCTGGCGATCCGACACTGCCGAAAGTCGATATTGTCAGTTTCGAGCCTGCCCTTACCGAAAGCCTGCTCGGCCTCGGCGTGGCGCCCCGGGCGGTGGTCAACGCCGGGTATTATCGCGAGTTCGTCTCCAGCCCGGAATTGCCCGACGATGTGCTGGATCTGGGCCCGAGCATCGAGCCCAATCTGGAGTACCTGCAACGCCTGGCGCCGGAGCTGATCATCGGCACCTCCTGGCAGCTGGAAGGCACCTTGCTCTCGCGTATCGCGCCGTTGCGCAGCTTCGATATCTATAGCGCGAACGCCCAGCCCTATCGCAATGCCGGCCAGGTAGTGCTGGAGCTCGGCGCTCTGGTGAACCGGCGCGCCGAGGCACAGGCATTGCTGGAACAGACCGACCGCCTGCTCGAGCAGTTGCGCGTCAGGCTGGCACCGGTCAGCCAGCGCCCGGTGTACATCGCGCGCCTCAACCCGGACGGTCGCCACCTGTTGCTGTTCGGTGCCAAGGGCATGTATCAGGCCGTACTCGAGCGCCTGGGTCTGCGCAATGCCTATCAGGGCCGCACCAATGCCTGGGGCGGCAGCCCCGCGGTGGGCATCGAGACACTGCTTGAGCAACCCGACGCATCGCTGCTGTATTACACCAACCCCCGCGAAGCTCTGGCCGCCCAGCGCCGGCTGGACAACAGTCCGATCTGGCGCGCTTTGCCGATGATCCACGAAGGCCGCGCCCTGGGGCTGCCACGGTTCTACCCCAGTGGCGGGTTGCTGACCGCGCAGCGCCTGGCCCTGTCCATCACCGAACAACTGCTCGCCATGGAATCCAACCGTGCCTGAACCCACTTCACCCCTGCGCCGGCAACCGGTCTGGCTGGCCCTCGGCCTGCTATTGATCGCTCTGGCCCTGAGCGTCCACCAGGGCAATTCGCTGTTGGCCCATGTTTCATGGAGCACTGCCATCGGCCCGGCGTCGCCCGAGGATCTGCCCGCCCTGCTGGTGCGCTACAGCTTTTTGCCACGGCTGGTGATCAGCCTGCTGGTGGGCGCGGCCCTGGCCCTGGCCGGGGTGATATTCCAGCAAGTGCTGCGCAACCCCATTGCCGAACCGACCACCCTGGGCGTGGCTTCCGGTGCCTACCTGGCCCTTTCCGCCTGCGCAATCTATGCCCCGGGCCTGCTGGACGGCGGCCAGGAAGGCGTGGCCCTGGCCGGCGCCGCCCTGGGCATGCTCGCGGTGCTGGGCCTGGCCTGGAGCCGGCGCCTGTCGCCGGTGGCGCTGATTCTCTCGGGGCTGATCATCAACCTGTATTGCGGGACCCTGAGCACCTTGCTGGTGCTGGCCAACCATGAAGTCTTGAGCAATCTGTTCATCTGGCAATCGGGCTCGCTGAACCAGAACAGCTGGCAGGATGTGTATCACCTGGCGCCACGCCTTGGGGTGGCTGCACTGCTCGCCGCACTGCTGGCCCGGCCGCTGCAACTGCTGGGCCTCAACGATGCAGCGGCCGGCAGCCTGGGCCTGTCGCCCAACCGCCTGCGCCTGATGGCCCTGGCCGTGGCCGTAGCCTTGAGCGCCAGCGCCATCGCCAGTGTCGGGGTGATAGGTTTTGTCGGCCTGGCCGCTCCCGCCCTGGCCCGCCTGGCCGGCGCCCGCACCCTGCGCCAGCGTTTGCTCTGGGCACCCTTGTTCGGGGCCTTGCTGCTGCTATTGGCCGACCAGGTGGTTCAGGCGTTGGCGCCGCTGCTGGGGGGCGAGATCCCCACCGGCATCCTCACTGCGTTCCTTGGTGCGCCACTGCTGCTGGTGCTGCTGAGCCGCCTGCATGAAACCCGCCTCAACCCGCCAGCCGCCCGCGCAACCGCTCAGGTCGCCCGGCTCAAACGCACCAGCTGGATATTGCTCGCAGTGCTGGCCATTGCCCTGTTCCTTGCGCTGACCTGGGGCCGCGGGCCGGATGGCTGGTATTTCAGCAGCGGCGCCGAGTTCGACGCCCTGCTGCCATGGCGCGCGCCCCGGGTTGCCGCGGCCTTTGGCGCCGGCATCCTGCTGGCCCTGGCCGGGACCTTGATGCAACGCATGACCGGTAACCCCATGGCCAGTCCGGAGATGCTCGGCGTGAGTTCCGGCGCCGCACTGGGCGGCATTTTTGCCCTGCTGCTGGTGCCCGGCTTCAGCCCTTTGCTGTTGTTGCTGGCGGCCACCTTTGGCGCCCTGCTCGCCTTGCTGGCCATCGTCGCCCTGAGCTGGCGCAGCGCCTTCGCCCCCGACCGCATGCTGCTCACCGGCGTGGCCCTGAGCACATTGCTCAACGCCTTTGCCGCGCTGTTCATGGTCAGCGGCGATTCCCGGGTGCTGCTGATGCTCAGCTGGATGACCGGCTCAACCTATCGCATAGACGCCAGCCAGGCAGTGATCATCTGCGCCCTGGCCGCGCTGTTCCTGCTGGTCACACCGTTGTGCAACCGCTGGCTGGCGATCATGCCGCTGGGCGCCGAACGCACCCGGGCGCTGGGGATTTCCCTGGGCGGCAGCCGTCTGCTGCTGTTGCTGCTGACTGCGGTGATGACCGCGGCGGCCACCCTGGTGGTCGGGCCGCTGAGTTTCGTCGGCCTGATCGCGCCGCACATGGCGCGCCTGCTGGGCGCACAACGGCCGGTCGCACAATTGCTGCTTTCGGCCCTGCTGGGCGGCACGCTGCTGGTGCTGGCCGACTGGCTGGGGCGCAACCTGGTGTTCCCGTGGCAGATCCCCGCCGGGATGTTCGCCACCTTCATCGGCGGCCCGTATTTCATGTGGTTGCTGGCGCGCAAGCGCTGATCCGGAGCAGGACAGAATCCGTCAAGAAATAAAATCTAAATAGTTCTGATTCCCATTCGTTACAGTTTTACCTAAGCTTCGCCTGCACCAACTGCGCCGGCCACTGCCGGGCAGTTGTTTTCGGGCCGGCATACGCGAGAAAACACTAACGGAGAAGCATCATGACCACGCCTAACTTCACCCTTCTTCTGGCTGACGGCCGCAGCGTGATCGCCCGGGTGGCGGACGATGGTAACGCCAGCCTGACCATCGAGGGTGTTGCCCCGGTGTATTTCCGCCGCCAGGATGCCCATGTGCAACTGGAAAGCCTGCCCGAAGCGTTCCCGGTCAGTGGTCTGCTGGCACTGCTGGGCCAGGTCTTCTGCAATTCGTCCCGCGTCCCGCTGCTGGAAGTCAGTGCCCCGCTCTCCCTCGACCGCGCACGGGATGCCATACGCCAGGGGGTGTTCGACACCCTGCTCGGTCATGATGGCCATACCGCACGCCTGGCCTGCTCGCGCAGCAGTTTCTGGCAACACCCGCTGCCCTGGCTTACTACCAGTTCCGCCGCCGGCATGCCGCTGCGCTACACCTTCAGCGGGGAAAAGCGCCATCCGCAGCGGCCACCCATTCCCCACGGCGAGGTCTATCGCCGCGAACTGCCCGGCCTGAACACCACCTTCAGCTTGCGCACCGTGGACATCGGTCTGGACCTGGAGCGTTTCAACCGCTGGATGAACCTGGAGCAGGTCGCGTTCTTCTGGGAGCAGACCGGCAGCCTGGATGAACATGCCGCGTACCTGCAACAGATGCTGGATGACCCGCGGGTGCTGCCACTGATCGGCAGCTACAACGACGAGCCGTTTGCCTATTTCGAGATCTACTGGTGCAAGGAAGACCGCATCGCCCCCTATTACGATGCACAGGACCACGACCGTGGCTGGCACGTGGTGGTCGGCGAGAGCAAGCACCAGAGCGCCGGCAAGCTCAAGGGCTGGTTCCGCTCGCTGATGCACTACATGTTCATCGACGAGCCGCGCACCCAGCGCATCCTCGGCGAACCGCGGATCGACCATACCCGGCAGATCGGTTTCCTTGAGTCCCAGGGTTTCTGCAGGCTCAAGACCATCACCCTGCCCCACAAGAAAGCCGCCCTGCTGCGCCTTGAACGCGAGACGTTCTTCGACGACTACCACCCCTGATCCATCGTATTTGGCCGCACGCTGCCTGATGGGGATCGGGTAGCGCGCGGCCTGCCCTTAATCAACTAAAAAAATAATCACTTCTCACTCCGGAACCTCCATGCACGCAAAAAACCTCTTCGCCTACCATCCCTTGGCGCTGGCCCTGTGTCTCAGTAGCCTGCCACTGAGCACCGCCTTCGCCGCCGAGCAACCCGCTACCGCAGCGCCCGGGGGCGCGCTGATGCTGGAAGAAACCAGCATCAATGCCAAAGCCGTCGAGAACCCCACCGGCCATGTCAGCGGCCCGGTGGCGACGCGCAGCACCAGCGCCAGCAAAACCGACGCGGCGATCAAGGAAATCCCGCAGTCGGTGTCGATCATCACCCGCGATGAAATGGACCAACGCAAGGCCGATACCCTGGCCGAAGTCCTGAGCTTCACCCCGGGGGTGATTACCCAGCCGGGGGGTTTCAGCCGTGTGGGCGATGACTTCGTGATCCGTGGTTTCAACGTGGGCTCGGGCACCGGCGGTATTCTGCGCGACGGCATGAAACTGCAAGGCAGCGTGTATGACGGCGGCATCGAACCCTACGGCCTGGAGCGCGTGGAAGTGGTCAAGGGCGCGTCTTCAGTGCTGTACGGCCAACTGTCGCCGGGCGGCCTGATCAACACCATCACCAAGCGCCCGACCGATGTCCCGCTGCATGAAGTCAACGTCGAATACGGCAGCCATGCGCGCAAGCAGTACAGCTTCGACCTGGGCGGCCCGCTGGACGACCAGGGGCAGTTTTCCTACCGCCTCACGGGCCTGTGGCGCGACAGTGACACCCAGACCGTCGACGCTCCCGATGACCGTCGCTATATCGCGCCGGCCTTCACCTGGCGTCCGGACGAGGACACCTCGCTGACCTTCCTCGCCAGCTACCAGGAAACCCGCACCAGCTTCGCGCCGCCGCTGGACTATGACCTGACGACGTCATCCAGCACCCTTTACCCCAAGGTCGACCGCGATTTGTTCACCGGCGAGCGCGGCTTCGATCACTACAACAACTACTCGACCACCATCGGCTACCTGTTCGAACACAGCTTCACCCCTGACCTGAAAGTCCTGCATTCGCTGCGCCACTTCGATGCAAACCTGAGCTGGGACTACATGCAAATTGCCGATACCGGCAGCGCCGCCTTGCGCAATCAGGGACTGCTGGCCCGCAGGGCGAGCATCCGCCGTGAGCACTCCGAAGGCTGGACCAGCGACAATAACGTGCAATGGACCCTCAACAGCGGCCGCTGGCAGCACACTCTGCTGGCCGGGGTGGATTACTACCACAAGACCTACGACTCCCATCGCTACGCTGGCGCCACTTCGCTATTCAACCCGGACGCACCGGTGTACGACGCACCGACCACCATTACCTCGGCCGATAGCGGATCGGACCTGCACAGTTCGCAGACCGGTCTTTACCTCCAGGATCAGATCAAGTTCGACGACAAGTGGATTCTGGTCCTGGGCGGTCGCCAGGACTGGGCCGAGAGCCGAACCTATGCCAATGCCACCGGCAAGCGCACGCCACGGGAAGACAAGAAAGCCACTGGCCGCATAGGCCTGGTGTATGAAGCAGACAATGGCCTGGCGCCCTACATCAGCTGGAGCCAGTCGTTCTTGCCGGCCAACGTGTTCAACGCCAACGCCGACACCTCATTCGAGCCAACCGAAGGCGAACAGTACGAAATGGGTGTGCGCTACACCCCGCCAGGCATGAATGCGCTGTTGACCGCCGCGGTGTACGACCTCAAGCAGAAAAACTCCCTGAGCACCGACCTCACCGGCAACACCGTGCAGTTCGGTGAGACCCGCTCCCGGGGTGTCGAGCTGGAGGCAAAAGCCGAGATCACCGCCAACCTCAGCACCACCGCCTCCTATACCTACACCGATGCCAAGATTACCGAAGACTCCGTGGCCAGCCGGGTCGGTACCCGCATCGACGGCGTGCCTTACCACATGGCCAGCCTGTGGGCCGACTATCGCCTGAGCGCCCTGGGTCTGCCCAAGGTCGTGCTCGGCGGCGGGGCCCGCTACATGGGTACCAGCCGCACCTCCAGCTCGGACCTGGACGAGAAGGTTGACGCCTACACCCTGTTCGACGCGAAAGTCAGCTACGAAGTCGACGACAACTGGACCGTGGCCATGAAGGCGCAAAACCTGTCCAATGAGAAGTACCTGTTCTGCAACGTTTCTTGCCGATATGGCGACGAGCGCACGTTGATCGGCTCGGTCAATTACCGCTGGTAAACGAGGTACCGCATTCTGTAGGAGCGAGCTTGCTCGCGAGCTGTGTGCGTATGGCAAAGCTCGCGAGACAAGCTCGCTCCTACAGGAGGATCGGGTGTTGGATATGCAAAAACGCCGCGGTCCGTTTCGGGGGGCGGCGGCGTTGTTCTTTGTTGAAAAGCTCGCTCCTACAGGAGGATCGGGTGTTGGATGTGCAAAAACGCCGCGGTCCGTTTCGGGTCAGCGGCGTTTTTATTTGTAGGAGCGAGCTTGCTCGCGAGCTGTGTCGGTCCAGCGTCAGGCCTGCATCGCCTCGCGCAGGCTGGCCGGGCGCATGTCGGTCCAGTTGGCTTCGATGTATGCCAGGCACTCGGCCCTGGAGGCCGCGACGCCTACCGCTGACCAGCCTTGCGGCACGGCCTTGAACTCGGGCCAGATCGAGTATTGTTGCTCCCCATTGATCACCACCAGAAACTGCGTGTCTTCACGGTCAAATGCCATCGGTTGTCTCCTGCAGATAGTTGGGCAGACCGGTGTCACAAACACAGGCCTGCCCATGGAAGACGCTCGACACAGCCCTGAAATTAGTCCCGCCCCCATTCGCCCCGTTACATTTCAGCCTTGGCCACCAGGCGCCGCTCAACCAGATTGTCACGGTTGAGGCCATAACGACGGGCCGTCAATACCCCGACCAGGCCCATCATCGCGCAGAACATCACGCACACCCAGGCACTCCACGGCATCAGCGCAATCAGCAGCAACGGCGTGGTACTGGCCCACAATGCGTAGGCAATGTTGTAGGTGAAGGAAATCCCCGAGACGCGGATCGGCGCCGGAAACAGGCCGACCATGACCGAAGGCACCACCCCGACAATTCCGCAGGTCAGACCGGCGAAGGCGTATGCCAGGCCGGGCAAGGCCCATTGACCCACCAGACTGGCGTACAGCAGGCCAATGCCCAGCGGCAGCAGCACGCTGTAGAGCACGATGCTGCGCCATACGCCAATGCGGTCGACGATCAGCCCGGCCAGTACACAACCGATATTCAAAAACACGATGCCCAGACTGCTCAGGGCAAAGGTATGGCTGGCCGTCATGCCAAAGCGCTGCTGCATCACGGTCGGGGTGATCACCACAAACACCACCACGGCACTGGTCAGCACGCAGGTGAGCAATGCCGCCGGCAGCAATGACGCCCGGTGATCGCGCAATACGGTGCGCAGCGGGAACTCTGCCCGGCCCTCTTTGCGTTCGCGCAAAGCCAGAAATACCGGAGTTTCACTGAGCCAGCGGCGCAACCACACGCCAATCACACCAAAAACGCCGCCGAGCAGGAACGGGAAACGCCAGGCGTAGTCGAGAATTTCTGCCGGGGTAAAGAGTTGTGCCAGCAGTGTCGCGGTCAAGGCGCCGATCAGATAACCGAAGGTCAACCCGGCCTGCAAAAAGCCCAGGGCAAAGCCCCGGCGCCCGGCCGGCGCGTGTTCGGCGACAAACACCCAGGCGCTGGGCACCTCGCCGCCGACTGCCGCCCCCTGCAGGATGCGCAGGGCCAACAGGATCAGCGGCGCGAAATAACCGATATCGGCATAAGTGGGCATGATGCCGATCAGCAGACACGGCAGTGCCATCATCAGAATACTGAGGCTGAACACCCGCTTGCGCCCCAGATGGTCGGCAAAGTGCGCCATCAGGATTCCGCCCAGCGGACGTGCCAGATAGCCGGTCACGAAAATGCCGAAGCTTTGCAGCAAGCGCAGCCATTCAGGCATGTCCGGCGGGAAAAACAGTTGACTGAGGGTCAGGGCAAAGAACACGAAAATGATGAAATCGTAGATCTCCAGCGCCCCGCCCAGAGCTGCCAGCCCCAGGGTTCGGTAGTCGGAACGGGAAAAACGCGCCGTTGTGGCTTGGGTATCGGCAGACATAATTACGCTCAATGTGAACTGGACGCGCCTATGTTGGCGCTTGAAGTCGAGGGCGCGAGCATAGCAAATCTGCCCCTGTTCTGTGGCAGCCGGCTTGCCGGTGCTGCTTCAGACAAACCCGGGCGCCTGCATCGCTGGCAAGCCAGCTCCCACAACTGCACACAAGCCCTTGGCCAATGCACCAATATGCCCATGTGGGAGCCGGCTTGCCGGCGATGCTTCAGACAAACCCGGGCGCCCGCATCGCTGGCAAGCCAGCTCCCACAAGTGCACACAAGCCCTGGGCCAATGCGCCAATATGCCCATGTGGGAGCCGGCTTGCCGGCGATGCTTCAGACATACCCGGGCGCCTGCATCGCTGGCAAGCCAGCTCCCACAAGTGCACACAAACCATGGGCCAATACGCCAATATGCCCATGTGGGAGCCGGCTTGCCGGCGATGCTTCAGACAAACCCGGGCGACTGCATCGCTGGCAAGCCAGCTCCCACAACTGCACACAAGCCATGGGCCAATACGCCCCGTGGGAGCCGGCTTGCCGGCGATGGCTGCCCCGGCTGCATGCTATCCCTGCCAGCCTCCGCCCAGCGCGGCGTATACGTCCACCAATGACAACGACACCTGGGCCGTGCTCTCGACCAGCGCGGCCTGGTTGGCCAGCAATGCATTTTGTACGGTCAATACGTTCAGAAAATCCACCGTGCCCTGGGCGTACTGTTGATGAACACTGTCCAGTGCATGCTGACTATGCTCCACCGCCTGTGTGAGGCTGTCGCGCCGGCGCTGACCGGCCTGATAGGCAACCATCGCGTCGTCCACTTCGTGCCAGGCCCGCAACACGGTTTTGCGATAGGCAATGGCCGCTTCTTGCTGGCGTCCTTCCTGCAATTGCAACGCCCCTTGCAAACGTCCGCCCTCGAACAGCGGTACGCTCAAGCCCGGTCCAAAGGCAAAACTGCGCGAACCCCAACTGCCCAGATCCGACAGTTGCAGCGCCTGAAACCCGAGGCTGCCGGACAAGGTGATACGCGGATAAAAATCCGCCCGGGCCATCCCGATCGAGGCTGTAGCCCCATGCAGACGGGCCTCGGCACGGCGGATATCAGGACGCCGCTGCGCCAGTTCACTGGGCAGACCGACCGGTACATCAGCCCCAAAGGCCGGAACCGCCTGGGGTTCGCTCAGTTGCTGTGCCATCGCCCGTGGCTCTCGGGCCAGCAGCAGGCTGAGGGCGTTGATCAACTGCGCGCTGTGCTGTTGCAAAGGCGCCGTTCGCGCTTCGATTTCTGCCACCTGGGCCGCCGCTTCGGACACTTCCAGGTCGGTGGCCACCCCCTCTTTTACCTGCAAACGGGTCAACTCCAGGCTGCGCCGGGCAATCTGCAGGTTCTGCTGCACCACTGCCAGTGCCTGCTGGGTGGCTCGCAACTGGATATAGTGCTGTGCGGTCTGCACGATCACCAGTAACTGCACGCCATGGCGGTCTTCTTCGGCCATCTGCACAGAAGCATCGGCCGCTTCCACAGAGCGTTTGACCCGGCCCCACAAGTCGGCTTCCCAACTGAGCCCCAACCCGCCATTCCACAGGTTGAACGCCTGTTTGCCACTGTGGCCCGAGGGGTCGTTCAAACCCTGCTGACTGTTGCGGCTACGGCTGTAAGCCAGGGACCCGTCAACCGCAGGCAGGCTGTCAGCCGCGATTTGCCGGCGAATGGCCCGGCTCTGCTCAAGCCGGCTGGCAGCCAGTTGCACATCGAAGTTGCTCTGCTGTGCTTCTTGCACCAGGGCCGATAATTGCGCATCGCCAAAACTGTCCCACCAGCGCGGGTCTACCGCCGACTCGACAGTGCGGCTATGACCCTGCTCACTTGCCACCGGAGCCCAACGCTCAGCCAGTTGCGGCACGGGGGCCTGAAAATCCGGCCCCAGTGCACAACCACTCAAAGCCAGCGCGCTGTAACAGGCCACAGCGCAGACCAGAAAACCAGGCTTCATCGCACACTGACCTGTTCATTGGCAGTGGCTGTGGTGTCGATGGACGCATCCACCGACATTCCCAGACGCAGCCGCCCGGCTGACAACTGTCCCTGGTCCAGAGTGACTTTCACCGCAATGCGCTGCGCCACCTTGGTGAAGTTGCCCGTGGCGTTGTCCGGGGCAATGGCCGAAAACGTTACCCCTGTGGCCGGCGCAATACTGTCGACGACACCGAGCAGGGTTTCGCCGGGAAAGCTGTCGACCTTGATCGTGACCCGTTGCCCCGGGCTGACGTGGGTCAGTTGGCGCTCCAGAAAGTTGGCGACCACATACGCCTGGGCCAATGGCACCACCGCCAGCACTGAGTCACCCGGTTTTACATAGGCACCCAGGCGCACGCTGCGCCGGCCCACTACGCCATCGAAGGGCGCCACCAGGCGGGTGTGGGACAAGTCCAGCTCGGCCCGGGCCTGCAAGGCTTCGGCATGCTGTACCGAAGCCCGGGCAGCAGTGGTTTGCGCCACCAGCACCCGGGTTTGCTGGCGGGCAGCCTCCAGCGCAGCACGGTGTTGAGCCAGTTCGGCACGGGCGATCTGTGAGCGGTTTTTTGCCTGCTGCGAGTTTTGCAGCGTGCCCGCGCCCTGCCCGGCCAGATGTTCATAGCGCTGCAATTCATGCCGGGCAAACTCAACCTGGGCCAGATCAGCGTCAACCGTGGCACTGGCCTGCTCGATCAGCGAACGCTGACGCTCGAGCATGGCCAGCGCGTTGGCCAGTTGTGCCTGGGCCGTCGCCACGTTGGCCCGGGTTGCTTGCAGGTTGGTCTGGTAGTCCTGGGGATCAATGCGTACCAGCAACTGACCTGCCTTGACCGGCTGGTTGTCTTGCACCAGCACCTCATCGATAAAGCCTGCGACTTTTGGCGCGATCAAGGTGTAATCGGCACTGACAAAGGCATCATTGGTGCTTTGTACTGTGCTGGTGGCAAAGATCAGTTGCCATAGCCCGTACAGCACGACTATCGCCACCAGGCCCGCACTGCCCAGTACCCAGGGCTTGCGCCCGATTGTTGTGGTCATTTCACGGCTCCAACAGCTGTGCCCGGCGGATAGATCCGCGTCGGGCCAAAAGGAATTAATACAATTAACAACAGCGCCAGACCGGCCATGTACAGATAGAGGTCTGAAGAGGTCAGGACCACCGCCTGCTGGTGTATCCGGTGTGCCAGATCTGTACTGCCAGCCACCAGCGGCGAGTTACCCAGGCGATCGATCAGCATCGTCGAGTGGAAGTGCTCGCGGTTGAGTGTCAACACCCCAAGAAGGCTGCCCGCGGCCGTTGCCGAAAAGCCTTTGACGGTATTGAACCAGGCCGAGGCAAACGGCCCGTCGGCCGGGTTCAGGCCACCGGTGGCCAACATCAACAAAGGAATCACTGCCATCGGCTGGGCGATGATTTGAATCGCCTGCAACGGGTAGAAGTTCTCCCGGCTCCACGCCGCCGTCACTTGTGAACCGATGCCACAGGCCAGTGCCAGCAACCCGAGACCTATGGCCAGAACCCAGCGGCAATCGACCCGGCGCAGGTTGCACAGGGCAACCACCAGCGGCAGCGCAAGCAATTGCGGCAGCGCCACCAGCAACATCACCGGAGCGGTTTCCAGCGGGCGATAGCCCTGGATCTGGGCCAGATAGCTGGAGGGAATCTTGATCACTGCCAGCAACACAAACAGCACCCCGCCCAGGGTCAGCAAGGCGTGGGCCAGATTGCGGATTTTCAGCAATTGCAACTTGAAGAACGGCAGTGGATGAAACCATTCGTTGATAAAGAACAGCACCAGCAGCGTGCCGCCGCCGAAGATGAAAAACCGGATCATCGGCGACTCCAACCAGTTCAGGCGCTGGCCCAGTTCCAGCGCCAGAACCAGCATGATCAGGCCCGGCAACCCCAGGAGCAGGCCGCGCCAGTCAAACTGTTTGAAGCGCTCAAGGCGCAGCGGGTCCTGCGGCAGACCCCAGGCCACACAGCCCATTGCCAGCAGGCTTAGCGGCACAATCTGCCAGAACGCCCATTGCCAGCCGGCATATTCCACCCACCATGCGGACAGCGGCGTACCGAAGCTGGGGCCGAAGGTTGCGGTCAGCGCATAGCTGCCCAGGCCGTATAGGCGAATGCCCGGGGGTAAAAACCGTAGCGCCACCGACATCAGCATGGGCGGCAACGCGCCACCGGCAAACCCCTGCAAAGTGCGCAGCACCATCAGTACATCAACGTTAGGGGCAAACGGACAGAGGATGCCCAGCAGCAAAAAGGCACCTATGGCACACAGGGTGAAACGGCGCAGGGAGAATGTCGCAGCACACCAGGGTGCGAACGCCATGGCGCTGATCGACGTGGCGCTGTACACCGCCAGCAACCAGGTGCCCTCGTCATAGCCAATGCCCATGGCGCCACGGATATCGGGCATTGCCACCTTGGTCACGTTCTCGTTGAACCCCGAGACCAGCACCGCCAGCAATACCCCTACCAGCCCGGTAAAAATCCGCAGGCCAAAAGCAGCATTGGCTGGGGGGGATTTGGCTGACATCGCGGCGATCGTGGAACCGGCGGTCAGCGAGGTCATGCCCCGCCCTCCGGCGCCAAATGACGCCCACGTTTAAAACGCCAATACATGGCTGACTCCGTCTTTTAGATGACGAAAAGTTTAACCAGCAGGCAATGCTATAAAAATTGATAAATAGCTAACTATGGAGTGCGTCGTACGCAATCCACAGCCAGATCGAGAGCAAGCGTGTGCCTGAAGCGAGGATCTCTCAGGCCACGGCGTTATCGCAGAACGTCTTGAGGGTGCGGCGCAGCCAGCGGTGGGCATGGTCGTTGTCCAGACGCGGGTGCCAGGCTTGAAAGATTTCAACCGGTTGCAGGGGGATCGGCAATTCAAAAGGACGCAGTTTCAAGCCCATTGGGGCCAGGGTTTTGAGCAAGACCTGGGGCATCAGCGGCAAGATCAAATCCGCGCCGGCCAGGGCAAAAATCGCCGAGTAAAAAGTGGGCGTGGTAAAGGACACCCGGCGCTCCAGCCCCTGCTCGGCCAGCACCGTATCAATCGGCCCGCGAGCCCGGCCCCGGCGCGAAACACTGATGTGGTCAAAGGCGATAAAGCGTTGCGCGGTGATGGGCTGATCGAAGATCGGATGACCTTCCCGCGCCAGCCCCACAAAGGGGCAGGTAAACAGCCGCTGGACCTTGATGTCTGAACTGAATTTGTTGGTGGCACAGATGGCCAGGTCAATGCGCCCTTCGCTCAAGGCTTCATCATCGGTGAAGCCTTCAGGTACTACCCGCAGCGACGCCTTGGGCATCTCCAGGGCCATTTGCTGACGCAAGGCACCCCCGTACACACCGAAAAACACGTCATTGGCGCGAATGCTGAAGGTGCGCTCCAGCAGGCGCAGATCACTGTCCTGGCTCTGGGTGAAGACACCGTGGGCCAACTCCACCACGCCCCGCACCTGCTCGCGCAATTCCAGTGCCCGGGGGGTGGGCACCAGGCCACGTCCCGAACGCACCAGAATCGGGTCGTTCAAGGCATCGCGAATGCGGGTCAAGGTGCGGCTCATGGCCGGAGCACTCAGGTTCATGCGCCGGGCGGCGCCCACTACCGAGCCCTCTTCGAGCAAGACATTCAGGGCAACCAGCAGATTCAAGTCAGGTATTTGCATGGGGCCAAAGGGTAGCGTTTAACGCGCCGGATCGCTAGACGGGCAATTCTGCATTGTTGCATGACAGGTAAAACTGTATCGCCACTTGTTAGGTAGCTAACTAAGTTAAAGATTGATACATTGTTTCCCGTCAGGCCGAGGCCTGACGCTCTCTTTGGTTGAGATTTTTGGCCATTACCGGATCCCCATGATGGTAATGGCCTTTTTTATTTCTTGAGCCACGCCACAACGCTTCCCCCGCTCCCCCCCCTCTTTATCGCGCCATGGCAACCCCGTTGCCGGTGGTGGCCAGACTGTTCCTGAACTACGCTCCGTGCGCATTCCATTACAGGGTTTGGGGGCTTTATGCAGCTAGGCAATAAAATTTCGAAACTGGAGCGGCTGCTCTGTAAATACAGCCGCTGGATTCATGCCGCGCGAATCAGCCTCGCCTTTCTGACCACCTTCGTTGCCATCCGCTATTTCAAACTCGACGGCGCGTCTTACGCCCTGATCACCATGCTGATCGTGATGGGGCCCCAACCTTACTGGGGCAATGTGTCTTCCCGTGCCGTACAGCGCACCTTCGGCACCGTCATTGGTGCGCTGTCCGGGCTGGCGGGGCTGTATATGGAGCTCTACTCGTTTCCCGCGATGCTGGCGTGGAGCGCGGTCACGATGTTTATCGCCGGTTACCTGACCCTGGGTAAACACCCCTATATGGCCCTGTTGATCGGCGCCACCCTGGCGGTGGTCAGTTGCGCACCGCCCAACGACATGGAGTCGGCAATCACCCGCAGTCTTTATGTACTGGCAGGTTCGGTACTGGCCATGCTCTTCACCAGTATTTATCCGCAACGGGCGTATACCGACATGCGAATCAAATTCAGCGAAAGCCTGGGCAAACTCAGCGAGTTGTATGAAGCGTACTTCTCCCCGCTGGTGCTGGAGCGGCCCAATCTGGATGACAAGTTGAAAGACGAGCTGGACACAGTGGTCAAGCTACGCAATTACGTGTCGGCGGCCAGCAACGAAAGCAATTTGAAGCCCGAAGTTTTCAACTCCATGCAGACCCTGCACCGCAATTTGTTCACCACCATGAGCCTGATGATTGATGCCTACTGGGCGTCCCATGAAGGGCATAAGCTGATTGAGAGCGAGCCCGCCCTGCGCGATCTTAATCGTTTGATCCCGCAGGCCCTCGAGTCGCTGCAGGACAAGCTGTGCAACGGTGTTTCGGATAACCAGATCAGCGGTGAACTGCGCCAGAAGGCCAACGACTTGAAAGAGCTGGTGCTCAAGTGCATCGATGGCAAGGTCAACGAAACCCAGTTTTATGCCTTTGTCTGGCTGAGTCTGCAAATGCTCCGGCAACTGACCGATCTCAACGACCAGCTGCATGCTGCGCTTTACCAAAAAGGCCATCGGCATCTGTTGCTGAAAAATCCCCTTCAAGCCCATAAATAGCGCCAGGCACTCTGGGTGCGCAATCGTCTATCTGGAGGCTAACAGGCGATCGGCCCGCTATTTTTCAGCAACCCATCACTCATTTAAATGACATATCGCACTAAAGATTAATAATTCTTCACTCAAAACAATGGGTTATCGGGTACCAAAGACACTTCAAATCTCGCCAATACCTTCGTAACCCTCTGTTTTTTAAATAGTTATAAGAAGTCAACCAGACTTCTATCAATATCTGCCCCCCCTCCTCCAGCTTCTGGCCAGTCGGAAATTATGGTCTAGGCTCTGTTCGCGCCCGTCTGACAAGGATTTGAACGGTTGAGCTCCATGAAAACAAATCTCGCATTCGCCACCCCGCCACACCTTTTACCCACCTTCGCAAGCGTTCAACGTGCGCAGCGTTTTTGCCTGCACCTCTGCCCGACCGGCACTCCAGAACTTAAATTTTTTACCGCACTGTAGATAGGAGGGCTTATGCAGCTCACCCCGAGAGAAATCGACAAACTGATGATTTACACCTTGTCGGACGTGGCATTGCGACGCAAGGCTCGTGGCTTGAAGTTGAACTATCCGGAAGCAGTTTCGATTATCACCGTGACCGCACTGGAAGGCGCACGGGACGGAAAGTCGGTTGAAGACGTAATGAATGAAGCCAGCAAGGTGTTGACCAAAGACGATGTCATGGAAGGCGTCAGTGACCTAATTCCCAACGTTCAGGTTGAAGCGATTTTCACCGATGGCAGCCGCCTGGTTACGGTCCACGACCCGATCAAGTAAAGGCGCCCGCGACATCCGGCTAACGCAAGACAGACCCGTTTTGAGGAATCAGTCATGAGCAGCAAAAAACCCGCGACTCCCGCCAGTGCAGCAAGCCCGCACCAGGATACCCATCCGGATCACAAGATCCCCCATGCCAAAAACCCTGGCGGTGTGCATCAGGGTAATGAACAGGACGTGCCGCTAGGTGGCTGCATCTACGCCAGCAGCCCGATCGTGTTCAACGAAGATCGCCCGGTAACCAAGGTCAAGGTGCGTAACACCGGTGACCGGCCGATTCAGATCGGCTCGCACTTTCATTTTTTCGAAGTTAACCGTGCACTTGAATTCGATCGCGCAGAGGCCTTTGGCAAACGGTTGAATATTTCCTCAACCACTGCGATCCGCTTCGAGCCGGGTGACGAGATTGAAGTGTCGCTGGTGCCTTACGGTGGCAAGCAAACCCTGTACGGCTTCAACAACCTGGTGGATGGCTGGGCGCCGGACAAACTGACCAGCAACCATGAACGCCCGGAAAAACTGCAAGCGATCCAGCGCGCGCGCGATCACGGCTTCAAGTTTTCCAAGCCCGCCAAGTAATCAACGCATTCCCATACTTTGCACTCGCGCCGTTGAGTTATTGACGCCCGTGCGGCATTAGAAAGGAGCCACCGATGCCTACCATTTCACGCAAAGAATACGCCGGCCTGTTCGGCCCGACCACGGGCGACAAGATCCGCCTGGGTGATACCAACCTGTTTGTCGAAATTGAAAAGGATTTACGCGGTTACGGCGACGAGTCCGTATACGGCGGCGGTAAATCCCTGCGTGACGGCATGGGCGCCGACAACACCCTGACCCGCGATAACGGCGTACTGGACCTGGTGATCACCAACGTCACCATCATCGACCCGATCCAGGGCGTGATCAAAGCCGACGTCGGCATCCGCGACGGCAAGATTGCCGGGATTGGTAAAAGCGGTAACCCGGGCACCATGAACGGCGTAACCCCGGGCCTGGTGGTGGGTGTGAGCACCGACGCCATCTCCGGCGAACACCTGATTCTGACCGCTGCCGGGATCGACACCCACGTTCACCTGATCTCGCCTCAACAGGCTTATCACGCGCTGTCCAACGGTGTGACCACCTTCTTTGGCGGCGGCATCGGCCCGACTGACGGCACCAATGGCACCACAGTGACCCCGGGTCCCTGGAACATCCGCCAGATGCTGCGCTCGCTCGAAGGCTTGCCGATCAACGTCGGCATGCTGGGCAAAGGCAACTCCTATGGTCGCGACCCGCTGGTCGAACAAGTGATCGCCGGGGTTGCCGGGTTCAAGGTTCACGAGGACTGGGGCGCAACTTCAAACGCCCTGCGTCACGCGCTGCGTACTGCCGATGAACTGGACGTCCAGGTCTCGGTGCACACCGACAGCCTCAACGAATGCGGTTACGTCGAAGACACCATCGACGCTTTCGAAGGTCGCACCATTCACACCTTCCACACCGAAGGTGCGGGTGGCGGTCACGCCCCGGACATCATCAAGGTCGCCAGCCAGACCAACGTGCTGCCGAGCTCCACCAACCCGACCCTGCCCTATGGCATCAACAGCCAGGCCGAGTTGTTCGACATGATCATGGTCTGTCACAACCTCAACCCGAACGTGCCGGCCGACGTGTCGTTTGCCGAAAGCCGGGTGCGTCCGGAAACCATCGCCGCCGAAAACGTGCTGCAGGACATGGGCGTGATTTCGATGTTTTCCAGCGATTCCCAGGCCATGGGCCGGGTCGGTGAAAACTGGTTGCGGGTGATGCAGACCGCCCACGCGATGAAAGCCTCCCGCGGCAAGCTGCCGGAAGACAGCGCCGACAACGACAACTTCCGGGTGCTGCGTTACGTGGCCAAAATCACCATCAACCCGGCTCTCGCCCAGGGCATCAGCCACGTGCTGGGCTCGGTGGAAGTCGGCAAAATGGCCGACCTGGTGCTGTGGGACCCGCGCTTCTTCGGGGCCAAACCGAAGCTGGTGATCAAGGGTGGCATGATCAACTGGGCCGCCATGGGCGATCCGAACGCCTCGCTGCCAACCCCGCAGCCTGTGTACTACCGCCCGATGTTTGGCGCCCAGGGCAAAACCCTGCAAGACACCTGCGTGACCTTTGTCTCCCAGGCAGCAGTGGATGACGGCGTCAAGGAAAAAGCCGGGCTGGAGCGTCAGGTGATGGCGGTGCGCGGTTGCCGGACCGTCTCCAAAAGGGATCTGGTGCGCAACGATAAAACCCCGCATATCGAGGTCGATCCGGAAACCTTCGCCGTGAAGGTCGATGGCGTGCACGCCACGTGCAAACCCATAGATACGGCCGCGATGAACCAGCGTTATTTCTTTGGCTGAGACTGTGGGAGCCGGCCCGGCGATGCAGACCACGCAGTTGCGTCTGTGTCGCCAGGCCCGGCACCCGCAGGGTGTGGTCCGTAACAATCAAGGAAGGAGTTTGCAACGTGATTTTGATTGAACACATTCTGGGCAATGCCAAGAAAGACCCGGTCTGGAAACAGAAACTGGAAGGCGCCAACGTCGACCTGCTGGTGCTTGACCAGCGTGAAGCGCAAAAAAGCCGCTGCCGGCGCACCAGTATCGGCGGGCTCGATCTGGGGATTTCGCTGGAACGCAACGTAGTGTTGTCCGATGGCGATGTACTGATGTGGGATGAACCATCGCGCACCGCCGTGGTGGTGCAGTTGAA
The DNA here is from genome assembly GCF_009910445.1 of Pseudomonas sp. 9.1(2019). Lineage (NCBI taxonomy): Bacteria > Pseudomonadati > Pseudomonadota > Gammaproteobacteria > Pseudomonadales > Pseudomonadaceae > Pseudomonas > Pseudomonas sp. 9.1(2019). The sequence goes on from NZ_VBWF01000010.1 coordinate 802,724, forward strand.
CCTGCGCGACGTGATGGTGATTGACCTCAAGGAGCTGAAAAAACAGCCCCTGGACGTACTGATCAAAACCAGCTTCGAGCTGGGCCACGCCCTGGGTAACCAGCACTGGAAAGCGGTGACCAAGAACAACGAGGTGTACATCCCGCTCACGGTCGAAACCAAAATGATGGATTCGGTGATGCGCACCCACGGCTTCCAGCATCTGCCGTACGCCTTTATTGGCGGCGCCGAGATCCTGCCCAAGCTCACCACCTCCGAAGCACGCCTGCTGTTTGGCGGCGCCGAAGAAACCGACACCCACGTTCACGTCGCCAGCCCGCAAGACAAGCTCGATGCTGCCGCCCTCAAGATCCAGGGCCTGCACAGCCATGGCGACGGTATCAGCCACAGTCACGGGCATGACCAAGGCCACTCGCACCACGATCACGACCATAAGCATTAAATCCGGCAAGAAGGCGCCTAGATGAACGCATCTGATCTAATTCGCATCATGCAGTTTGGCGATTCCGTATTGCCAGTGGGTGCCTTTTCGTTCTCGAACGGCGTTGAATCCGCCATTCAGAAAGGCATCGTCCACGATGTCGCGACCCTCAAAGGCTTTGTCCTCACCGCCCTCAAACAAGCGGCCAGCTGTGATGGCATGGGCGTGGTCGCCGCCCACCGCGCGGCCAGCAATGATGATCGTGACGGAATTTTGCGCGCCGACTGGGCCGTGAATAACCGCAAGCTCAACGAAGAAAGCCGGTTGATGGCCACGCGCATGGGCAAAAAACTGGCAGAAATGTCGATCCATGTCGTCGAGAAACCGCTGGTGCGCTGGTGGCTGGAGCAGATCAAGGCCGGTAATGCAGCGGGCACCTACCCCGTCACCCAGGCGGTAGTGATGTCGACCCAGGGCATTGGCGCCCGCGAGGTGGTGGTGATGCACCAGTACGGTGTGGCCATGACCATTCTCAGCGCCGCTATGCGCTTGATGCGGGTCACGCACCTGGACACCCAGCACATCCTGTTCGAACTCAACCACGACATTGAAGCGTTCTGCGACATCGCCGAAATCGGTGATATCGAGCAAATGTCGTCCTATGTGCCGATTGTCGACGTGCTGGCTGCCGTCCACGTCAAAGCCCACGTGCGGCTATTTATGAACTGATGCTGCAAGCGAATCCGGATCAACAGCGCTGACCTGTGTCGACGCTGAATCAGCTTCAATTTTTGTTAAGGAATTTATCGTGAAAAAGATTACTCGCATTGGTATTGGCGGCCCGGTCGGCTCTGGTAAAACCGCGATCATCGAAGTGATCACTCCGATCCTGATCAACCGTGGCTACAAGCCGCTGATCATCACCAACGACATCGTGACCACCGAAGACGCCAAACAGGTCAAGCGCACGCTCAAAGGCATCCTCGACGAAGACAAGATTCTGGGGGTCGAAACCGGTGCCTGCCCGCATACCGCAGTGCGTGAAGATCCGAGCATGAACATTGCCGCAGTCGAGGAAATGGAAGAGAAGTTTCCGGACAGCGACCTGATCATGATCGAAAGCGGTGGCGACAACCTGACCCTGACCTTCAGCCCGGCCCTGGCCGACTTCTACATCTACGTGATTGACGTGGCCGAAGGCGAAAAAATCCCCCGCAAGAACGGCCCGGGACTGGTGCAGGCGGACATTCTGATCATCAACAAAATCGACCTGGCACCCTACGTCGGCGCCAGCCTCGATGTGATGGAAAGCGACACCAAGGTGGTGCGTGGCAACCGCCCTTATATCCTCACCAACTGCAAGACCGGCCAGGGCATCGAAGAGCTGGTGGACATGATCGAACACATGTTCCTGTTCGCCCAGAAACCGGCGGCCAAGAGTGAGGTCACTGCATGACAGCCCAATGCCAGATCGTGAACAACCCTTCAAGGCTTCGCGCTCACTCATTGGGTAATGATGCGCCGGAGCTTGCGCAGTATCAGGACGAGCCGCCGCAAATGAGCAGCGGCGCCGTCGGCAAAAGTGGTTACTTGCGCCTTGGTTTTGAAAAACGCGGCAACCGCAGCGTGCTGGCGGACATGGAGCGGCGGGTTCCGTCGCTGGTGCAGCGGGCACTGTATTGGGACGAAATAATGCCCGAACTGCCCTGCGTGACCATGATTTCGACCTCGGGCTGCATCCTGCAGGGCGATCGCCTGGCCACTGATGTCAATGTCGGGGTGGGTGCCTGCGGGCACGTCACCACCCAGTCGGCGACCAAAGTGCACTCGATGAACGCCAACTACGCCTCGCAAATCCAGAATTTTCGGGTTGAAGAAGATGGCTACCTGGAGTTCATGCCCGACCCCTTGATCCCCCATCGCAATGCGCGGTTTATCACCGAAACCAGAATCAGTATCCACCCTACGGCTACGGCGATTTACTGCGAAATCCTGATGTCGGGACGCAAGTATCACCATGTCGACGAGCGTTTCGGCTTTGACGTGTATTCCTCACGGGTCACGGCCGAAAACCTTGAAGGCAAGGAACTGTTTGTCGAGAAGTACATTCTGCAACCGAAAGAGGAAAGCCTGGACGCCATCGGCGTCATGCAAACCTTCGATGTGTTCGGCAACGTCGTGTTGCTGACCCCCAAGGAGCATCACGACCGGATAGTCGAGCGCGTCCCTGCGATCTTCGACATGGAGGCAGGAATTGCCAGCGGTGTCACCCGCTTGCCAAACAACTGCGGGCTGATTTTCAAAGTGCTGGGCAATGACAGCGGTGAAGTCAAAGCGCAGGTGCGCGAGTTCTGGAAAGTCGCCCGTGAAGAGATTCTGGGCCTGACGTTGCAACCGCAATTTTTGTGGCGATAGGAAATACCAAATGGATCCTGTGGGGGCCGGCTTGCCCGCGATAAAGGCAAAGCGGTTTGACTGACACTGCGCAGTGATGCTTTCGCTGGCAAGCCGGCTCCCCTTGCGATGGATCTGGCCAAGTGCACAATCGGGAGAGTCAATATGGATGCTGCATCAGCCCCTACGTCCAAGTGGTCACAGCTGACCCAAGGTAACGTCTTTCTGGAGTTCATAGACGTTACCCTGCGCGGTTGTGCCCAGGTCATGTTCCAGAACAATCCGCTGACCGGACTGCTGTTTTTTGCCGCGATTTTTGTCGGTGCCTATGGTGAGGGCAACCCCGCGGTGGCCTATGGCGCGGTACTGGGTACTGTGGTTGCCACCCTCACCGGCTTGAACCTCAAGGACCGTAAATCCTGGAAAGCCGGTTTGTATGGCTATAACGGCTGCCTGGTGGGGGCAGCCTTGCCAACATTTCTGGAGGTCACACCGGCGCTCTGGCTGTGCATCATCCTCGGCAGCATGGTCTCGGTGATCGTCATGATTTGCATCGCCGACATTCTCAAGACGTGGAAAGTCGCCGCTCTTACCGCCCCTTTCGTGCTGGTGACCTGGATCATGTTACTGGCCAGCTATGCCTTTGGCGGCCTGAACAGCAGCGCCTTGCCGGTACCCAACCTGCCCCATGAGCTGGTCGCGGTGAACAGCAGCCTGTTCGACGGCATCCATTTGGTCGATGGCACCTTCTACGGCATTTCCGAAGTGTTCCTGTTCAGCAGTGTCATTGGCAGCGTGCTGCTGCTGGCGGGGCTGGCGGTGTCCTCGGTATGGGCCGCAGTGTTTGGATTGTGCGGTTCGCTGCTGGCGATTCTGGTGGCCACGGTGCTGCAGGCCGAACACACCAGCGTCAATAACGGGATGTATGCATTCAGTGCCGTACTGACGGCCATCGCCCTGGGTTCGACCTTCAACAAGCCCAGCCGGCGCGTGCTGATCTATACCCTGATCGGGGTGATTTTCACTGTATTTGTACAGGGCGCCTTGAATACGCTACTGGCACCCGTTGGCATCCCGACCCTGACCATGCCGTTTGTTCTGGCGTCATGGCTATTCCTGGTCCCGAACAAGGATGTGATGCCGCATCACCGTCAATAACGCCCGACTTTTACAGGGAATTTTTCAATGACAGCTATCGCCCGGTTAGCGCCCGCTTTCGAGTCGTCCAGCACGACGCGGCGCGCCATCTATTTATTGATTGGCCTGATCGCTGCCAACCTGCTTGCCTGGGCCTGGGCTTTTATCGAGTTCGGCGCCAACCCGGTATTGATGGGCACCGCGTTACTGGCTTACAGCTTCGGCCTGCGGCATGCCGTGGATGCAGACCACATTGCCGCCATCGACAACGTCACCCGCAAGCTGATGCAACAAGGCAAAAAACCCATTGCCGTGGGTACCTGGTTCTCCCTGGGACACTCCACCATCGTGGTGCTGGCATCCTTCGCCATTGCAGCCACAGCCATGGCATTCAAGGACGACATGGCCTGGTTCCATGAAACCGGCGGCCTGATTGGCACCCTGGTTTCTTCCGCCTTCCTGCTGCTGTTTGGCCTGCTCAACCTGGTGATCCTGCTGTCGGTGTACAAGAAGTTCAAACAGGTCAAGGCCGGCCAGCAACTGGCCCCCGAAGAACTCGACCTGCTGGTCGCCAACAAGGGTGGATTGATGGCGCGGATCTTTGGCCGGCTGTTCAATCTGGTGGATAAAAGCTGGCACATGTACCCGGTTGGTTTTTTGTTCGGCCTGGGCTTCGACACTGCCACCGAGATCGGCCTGCTGGGTATCAGTGCCACCAGCGCCTCACACGGCATCAGCCTGTGGTCGATCATGGTGTTCCCGGTGCTGTTTGCGGTGGGCATGGCCCTGATCGATTCACTGGACAACTTCGTGATGATCGGCGCCTACGGCTGGGCCTTCTCCAAACCGGTGCGCAAGCTTTACTACAACATCACCATCACCGCCGCTTCGGTGGTGGTGGCCCTGTTTATCGGCGGGATCGAAGCATTGGGCCTGATCGCCGACAAGCTTGAATTAACCGGCGGGATCTGGACCCCGATCAATGCCATCAACGAAAACTTCGGCCAAATTGGCTACTGGATCATCGGCATGTTTGTGCTGTGCTGGCTGATCTCGGGCCTTAACTACTATCTGCGCGGTTACGACCAACTGGGAGCCAATACCTGATGAAATTTGTCACAGTGCGGGCCTGCTGCGGGCAGCCTGCGAAACCTGGCCTAAAATCCATCCACCTCTCAACAGACGCGTCGTAGGTACTATGACTTTATTACAGGACGTAAAAAATCGGCTTTCCTTTGCCTACGGGGTCGCCTTGCTGGTGGCCATCAATGGCTTTCTCTTGTTCTTGCCGGTGCTGCAACGGGGGGTTGCGCACTCCAATGAGGCTGGTGGCTCATTTGACACCTGGAAGGAGGCGCTAAGCTTTTTGGCCTTGCTGGAAATACCCGGGTTCGTGGTGGGCTTTGTTCTGGTGCTGATGTCACTGGGGCTGCTGATCAAGTCCCGCATCAGTTGGTTCTTCGCCCTGTTGCTGCTGGTGGCTACGGTTTGCGTTGATTTTTTCATTCTGAAAAAGCCCGACGGCATCACCTTCTTCTCGATCTTCACCATTGCGGTACTGGCCTTTTATTGGCGCCGGTTTGACCACTACAGCCTGGCCACCGGCAGCTTCTTTGCAGTGGTCAGCATCGCCTCGCTGATTGTCTACAGCACCCTGGGCACGCTTTACCTGGGCGAAGAGTTCGCACCGGCGGTGACAGATCTGCCGTCGGCGTTTTACTTCGCCATTGTGGTGATGTCCACCGTAGGCTTTGGCGACATAGTGCCGCACACCACCGATGCGCGTTTTTTCACCCTGACGGTGATCATTCTGGGCATCACCATCTTCGCGATCTCGGTGGCGTCCATTGCCGGCCCGCTGATCAGCAACAACATCCAACGAATCGTTAAAGGCAGGATTACCCATATGGCCCGTAAAAATCACTACATCCTTGTCGGCGTCGGCTCATTGGCCCAGAACATTTACAAGGGCCTGAGCGATCGTGGTGAGCATGTCACCGTTGTGTGCGCCACCGGCAGCCAGCACGAGCTACCGGAAAAGGCCGACATCATTGAAGGTGATCCATCGTCGGTAGCCACCCTCAAACTGGCCGGGGCTGCGGATGCCAAGTACATCGTGACCCTGTGCGACAGTGACGCCGAAAACGTCTTCACCATTCTGGCGGCCAAGGAAATAGCCGGTGACGACACCCAGATCATCGCGCTGGTCAATGAAACGCGGAACATGCCCAAGGTCAAACGCGTCAACCCGACCATGGTGCTGTCGTTGCCGCTGCTGGGCAGTGAGTTGCTGGTACGCACCCTTGAGGGGGATGAAATCAACAAGGACCTGATCACCGAAATGTTCTTTGGCAAACGTACTTCCCTGGCCTGACCCGGGCTGCAACTGCAGGAGCGAGCTTTTCAGGATCAAAAGATCGCGAACAAGCCCGCTCCTGCAGGGTCAGGGCTTTAATCTGTCGCTGGCAATGGTTTAACCCTGGCTCCGGCGAACAGGCCCAGTTCAACCGCGGCAAAACCTACCACCAGGCTGGCCACCAGATAGCAGATGGATAGCAGCACCCCGCCCGGATCTTTCATCATCTCCACCGCACCGAATACAAAACTGGAAAAAGTAGAAAGCCCGCCCATGATCCCGGTGCCGATCATTACGTGTACGTATTGATTGATCCGGTTGCTCTTGAACAGCGAAGTGGCGACACCCAACAGGAATGCCGCGACGATATTGGCGACAAAAATATCCATGGGAAAACCGTCGGCCAGGCGGGGTATCGACAGCATTACAAACTCGCGGCACATGGCACCGAATGCCCCACCGACGAAAATCAGAATAATCAGATTCAGCATATTCCCTGCTCCTTGTCAGCGCGCCAGCCAGGCGCCAAATGCGGCAGCGGCCAGACCCACCAGTACCGAAATGATCAGATAGCCGCCAGCCAGTGCACGGTCCCTGGCGTTGGCCAGTTTGGAGGCGTCCAGTTGCATGCTGCTGAACGTGGTATAGCCACCGAGAATGCCGGTGAGCACGGCAGCATTCATTACATCGCCATAACGGTCGCGCCAGTCCACGGCAAACAGAATGCTCAGGTAGCCGATAACAAAGGCACCGCTGACGTTGATCAGAAACGTGCCCAACGGAAATTTGCCTTTATAGAACTGCCCGACCCGCAGCCCGATCCACCAGCGCAGCAGCGAGCCCAGGCCACCTCCCAGCCCCACCCAAAAAACGTCCAGCGCAGTCATGTAGATCCCTCTCGTGTCTGTTGGTTTGGGGGGAACTCTAGTTCATAAGGTCAGTTGTCGCTGACGAGTCACGAAGCTGCGATGGACTGCGCAGCAGACCTTGACGCGACTACGTAACTGCAGGGCGCGAAGAAAAGGAGTAACCTGCCGTCCGGCTTTAATTCCCGCCCCATGGAACCCCTATGTTTCCCAACGCTGAACGCTACAACCACTCCACCGAATACGCCAACAAGCTGGTGGACCGCATTGGCCAGACTCCGGCCTGGATCGCCCAGCGCATCGGCGTGACGGAAAAGCGCATGCGCTACATCCTTGCCGGTTCGCGCACCATCAAGGGTGATACCACCGAGATCATCATGAGTTACGCCGAACAGTTTTGCCTGGAGTGCCTGGCCGCCGAAGCCAAGGCCGCCAAAGACCGCGCCAAGTCCAAGGCAACCCCGGCCAGCGACGCTTAAAACAAGCCCAGCTGCCCGCCCACCAGTGCGCTGAAATCATCGTCGACAAACGCCAGAATCGCGTCCGCCACCGGTTGTAGCTGGCGCGTCAGGTAGTGATCGTAATCCAGCCCGGCCGTGCGGTTCTCCAACGGCTGGGGGCCGGCCAGGGTGATCACGTAGCTGATGGTGCCGCCGTTCTGGTATTGCCGGGGGCGCCCCTGCCGGTCGTTGTACTCGTCCGCCAGCCGCGCGGCCCGCACATGGGGCGGCACGTTGCGCTCGTAGTCACTCAGCTGCCGGCGCAAGCGCTTGCGGTAGATCAGCAGCTCGTCATGCTCCCCGGCCAGGGTACTGCGCACAAAGTCACGCACGTAGTCCTGATACGGCTGGCGATTAAAGATGCGCAGGTACAACGCCTGCTGAAACTGCTGGGCCAGCGGCGACCAGTCACTGCGTACGGTTTCAAGCCCTTTGTAGACCATCTCCCGGCGCCCGTCCGCGTGCGCAACCAGCCCCGCATAGCGTTTTTTACTGCCCTCTTCGGCCCCGCGAATGGTCGGCATCAAAAATCGGCTGTAGTGGGTTTCGAACTGCAACTCCAGCGCACTGCTGAGCCCGTACTCGTCACGCACATGGGCCTGCCACCATTGGTTGACGTGCTGCACCAGTTCGCGTCCGATACGGGCCGCATCGGCCTCACTGTGCTCACTGCGCAGCCAGACGAAGGTGGAATCGGTATCGCCATAAATCACGCTGTAGCCCTGGGCTTCGATCAAAGCCCGGGTCTTGAGCATGATTTCGTGCCCGCGCAAGGTAATGGACGACGCCAGCCGGGTGTCGAAGAAGCGGCAGCCGCTGGAGCCCAGCACCCCGTAGAACGCATTCATGATGATTTTGAGGGCCTGGGACAAGGGGGCGTTCTTCTCCCGCTTGGCGACCTCGCGACCATTGGCTACCCGCTCGATAATGGCCGGCAAACAGTGCCGGGTCCGGGAAAACCTTGCCCCGCGAAAGCCCGGCACCGAGGTCTCGTTACCGGGTTCACGCAACCCTTCCACCAGCCCCAGCGGGTCAATCAGGAAGGTGCGGATAATCGACGGGTACAGACTTTTGTAATCCAGCACCAGCACCGATTCGTACAGGCCCGGCCGGGACTCCATCACAAAGCCACCGGGGCTGGCCTGGGGCGGGTTGTCTCCGACATTGGGGGCAACGAAACCCTGTCGGTGCATCAGCGGCATGTACAAATGATAAAACGCCGCCACCGAGCCGCCGCTGCGATCCGCCTCCAGCCCCGTCACCGAGGCCCGCTCCAGTAAAAAGGTCAGCAGCTGGGTTTTCTCGAAAATCCGCGTCACCAGCTCGCAGTCCTTGAGGTTGTAACGCGCCAGCGCGGGCTTGTCCTCGGCGAACATGCGGTTGATTTCGTCCATGCGCTGGTACGGCGTACTGATGTCCTTGCCTTCACCCAGCAGGGTCTGGGCAACGTTTTCCAGGCTGAAGGACGGGAACGACCAGGTCGCCGAGCGCAACGACTCAATGCCATCAATAATCAGCCGGCCCGCGGCACTGGCGAAGAAGTGGTTGTTGCGGGTGCCGTGCTCGCGCCACTGCATCTCGCTGGCGCCGCGGCCCAACAGCAAGGGAATACCCAGACGCCGGGCATGCTCGTGCAACACCCGCATGTCGAACTGGACCACGTTCCAGCCAATGATCGCGTCAGGGTCGTGCAGGGCCATCCACTGGTTCAAACGTTGCAGCAACTCGCCACGGGTGGCGCAGAACTCCAGGTCGAAATCCACCGCCGCATCGGCCTCGGTGGCCTTGCCCAGCATATACACCTGACGCTGGCCGCAGCCCTGCAGCGCAATCGAGTACAGATCGCCATGGGCACTGGTTTCGATGTCCAGGGACACCAGTTGCAAATGCGGCCGGTAGTCGGGATGGGGCTTCATTCGGGTATTGCGCAGCGGCCCGTCAGCCGCACAGGTGCCGCCGAAGCTCACCGGTGCGGTGATAAAGCGCTCCATCAAAAAGCGCTCCGGGGGGCGGATATCGGCCTCGAACACCTCGACCCCGGCACGCCGCAGGCGCTGGGCACTGTCGATCAGGCGGGCGTGCTGCTGGCAGTAAATACCGAGCACCGGGCGTGATTGAAAATCCTGTAGCGCCAGTTCACGAAACTCAATGCCGGGCTCATCCTGCAGCAACGCCTGCGCCTCAGAACGCTGGGCTGCCGGGATAAACATGACTGCAGTCTGATAAGGCAGGCGCACGTGCTGCGGCCCGTCATCGGTGGCCAGCCAGAATTCGACCTCAATGCCCGACGGCGTGTCGTGCCAATGCCGGGTGAGGACAAAGCCCTGTCTCAGGTCCATCCGTTACAGCCGGGTTACAGACATGTCGCCAGCATCGCCATACGGCGCATGGCTGCGCTGTCGTCCGGCTGTTTGGCGTAATAACTGACTGCCGTGCCCGTGCCCTGCGGCACCAGATCGGCAAAGGAACTGGCGTCACGGGTGTAAACCGTGAGTTCGCCGGACTTGCCGGAGTTGATATAAGCGCTGGCATCCACCCCGAACACCCCTTCGTCCTGCCACGAGAACTTGATGCACTCAGCCACCAGCGGGGTCGGTTTGGCCGAAGCCAGTACCCGGGTCGGGCTTTTGCTGCGGGCATCATTCATTGCAGGTGAAACGCAGCCGGCCAGCATCGCCACGCCCAAGGCACCGATCAGTAATCGCATTGCAAATCCCCTCGAAAAGTTGAGCACGATAACACGCTGCCTGACTGGCTTAGCGCCCGGATCCATACCCTGGCAAAAAGCGCTCATCACAGCGTCATCCGCTCCAGGCTGTTGCTCAGGTGCAGCAGCATGGCCGCACGCGCCGCATCAGGGTCCTGGCGGCGGATGGCGCGCAGGATGGCTTCATGCTCAAGCACGGCCATTTGCCCCAACTGCTGTAAATCGGCATCACCGCGCTCGTCAGCATTGATCCGGGTCCGTGGTATGACCGTACGGCCAAGCTGACAGATGATGTCGGTGAAGTAGGTATTGCCGGTGGCCTGGGCAATCAGCTTGTGAAAGCGCAGGTCGTGCTCGACGCTACCATCGTTATTGGCCAGGGCGTTCTGATAGTCATCCAGCGCCTGACGCATCTGCAGCAATTGTTCTTCTGTGCGCCGCCCCGCAGCCAGGGCCGCGGCCTGCGTCTCCAGCCCCATGCGCAACTCAAGAATGCTGCGCACGCTGGCGGCGGTGGCACTGGTCAGGTGTATGCCCTGGGGCTCTTCGCGTTCAAGAACAAAGGTACCAATCCCGTGCCGGGTCTCAACGAAGCCCGATGCCTGCAATCGGGAAATCGCTTCGCGTACTACCGTACGGCTCACCCCCTGCTCGCGGACGATGACCGACTCGGAGGGCAGCTTGTGCCCCGGAGCCAGTTGCCCCAACAGAATCTGCCGGGTCAGTTCGGCCACGATGTCGTGGGCCAGACCCGGCGTGCGCTTGCGTATCGGTTGGTCTTGCATGGCTATTCCCTTCACCTGAGGCGGCTTAATACTATCACCTGGTTCGAGCCTGAGAGGCCTCAACTCGTATGACAACCTTGTTAAAACTCAACAAAACTTTAAAAACCCCCGATCCACTCCGCTCTCCCCAACTTCACACCGTCGCTAAAACCCTGCCTAACCCCCTGTAAATACACTTAAAAGTATTACAAACAGGCCATTTATAACTTATTGGTTTGTTTCCGGGCATTGCGAGGCGAAAACTCAACTCGTATGATGTCCGTCAACCGGTCGGCCAAGCCACCGGTCAGCCACACCCGCATAAAAATAATCAGTGGGGTCAGATTTGTGAACATTTCCAGCAACGTGTCTGCTGCGCCCGCCAACGATCCTGTTCTGGCGCGCGCGATCCAGAAAGTGAAGAGGCATGTACTGCCGCTCTTCGTCATCATGTTCATCGTCAACTACATAGACCGCGTCAACATCGGCTTTGTACGCTCACATATGGAGCATGACCTGGGCATTGGTGCCGCCGCCTACGGCTTTGGCGCCGGGCTGTTTTTCATTGGCTATGCACTGTTCGAAGTGCCCTCCAACATGCTGCTGCAAAAAGTCGGGGCCCGCATCTGGCTGACCCGGATCATGTTCACCTGGGGCATCACCGCCACCCTGATGGCCTTTATCCAGAACGAAACCCACTTCTATATCCTGCGTTTTTTGCTGGGCGTCGCCGAAGCCGGTTTCTTCCCGGGGGTTATCTACTATTTCACCCGCTGGTTGCCTGGCGCCGAGCGCGGCAAGGCGATTGCGATCTTCCTCAGCGGTTCCGCGCTGGCATCCCTGATTTCCGGTCCGCTCAGCGGCCTGCTCCTGCAAATTACCGGCATGGGCCTGCATGGCTGGCAGTGGATGTACATCATTGAAGGCATGGCCTCGGTGCTGCTGTGCTTCTTTGTCTGGTTCTGGCTGGACTCCAAACCCCATGACGCCAAATGGCTCAGCCGCCAGGAACAGGATGCGCTGGTCAACGAAATTGACCGCGAACAACGCGAGCGGGATGCCGTCAACACCGTCAAGCCAACCCTGGGCAAACTGCTCAAGGACCGCCAGATCATGTTGTTCTGTGCCATCTACTTCTGCATCCAGCTGACCATTTACGCGGCCACGTTCTGGCTGCCGAGCATCATCAAAAAAATGGGCGACCTGAGCGATATCCAGGTGGGCTTTTTCAACTCCATCCCGTGGCTGATCTCGATCATTGCCATGTATGCATTCGCGGCCCTGGCCAGCCGGTTCAAGTACCAGCAGGCCTGGATTGCAGCTGCCTTGCTGATTGCCGCGCTGGGCATGTTCCTTTCGACCACCGGCGGTCCGATCTTCGCGTTCATTGCCATCTGCTTTGCGGCCATCGGCTTCAAATCGGCGTCGTCGCTGTTCTGGCCGATCCCCCAGGGTTATCTGGATGCGCGCATCGCGGCAGCGGTGATTGCACTGATCAACTCCATCGGCAACCTCGGCGGCTTCGTTGCGCCCACCACCTTCGGCTTCCTGGAACAAACCACAGGTTCGATTCAGGGCGGGCTTTACGGCCTGGCCGGTACCTCGATCATTGCGGCCATCATCGTGTTCTTTGCCAAGACCAAACCCAAGCCCGCGGCTGTGATGCCTGCAGCTCTGCAACCCGCCTAGGCCCCTGACTCTTTTTAAGGAACACGACATGAATAACGAACACCAGCACCACGCGGCAAAAGCCCCGATTGTCACCAGCCTGCAGGTGATTCCGGTGGCCGGGCATGACAGCATGCTGCTCAACCTCAGCGGTGCCCACGGCCCTTTCTTCACCCGCAACATCGTGATTCTCAAGGACAGCAGCGGCAATACCGGGGTCGGCGAAGTGCCGGGCGGCGAACGTATCCGCGAAACCCTGGAAGATGCCCGCAGCCTGGTGGTAGGCCAACCGATCGGTAACTACCAGAGCATTCTCAATGCCATGCGCACCACCTTTGCCGCCCGCGACTCGGCCGGCCGGGGCCTGCAAACCTTTGACCTGCGCATCACCATCCATGCGGTAACGGCAATGGAAGCCGCCCTGCTCGACCTGCTGGGCCAGTTTCTGCAAGTACCGGTCGCAGCCCTGCTCGGTGAAGGCCAGCAGCGCGACGCGGTAAAGATGCTCGGCTACCTGTTCTACATTGGTGACCGCCAGCAGACCGATCTGGCCTATCGCAGTGAAGCCGATGCCGATGACTGGTTCCGCCTGCGTCATGAACAGGCAATGACCCCGCAAACCATCGTCCGCCTGGCCGAAGCGGCCCAGGCCAAATACGGTTTCAACGACTTCAAGCTCAAAGGCGGGGTATTGCGCGGCGCGGAAGAGATCGAAGCCGTCACCGCCCTGGCCGAACGCTTCCCCGATGCACGCATTACCCTTGACCCCAATGGCGCCTGGTCACTCAAGGAAGCCATCGGCCTGTGCCGCGATCAACACCATGTGCTGGCCTACGCCGAAGACCCCTGCGGCGCCGAAAACGGTTACTCGGGGCGCGAGGTGATGGCGGAGTTCAGACGCGCCACCGGCCTGCCTACCGCCACCAACATGATCGCCACCGACTGGCGCGAAATGGGCCATGCGATCCAGTCCCAGGCGGTCGATATCCCGCTGGCCGATCCGCACTTCTGGACCATGCAGGGTTCGGTGCGGGTCGCCCAGATGTGCCACGAGTGGGGCCTGACCTGGGGCTCGCACTCCAACAATCACTTTGATATTTCCCTGGCCATGTTCACCCAGGTGGCGGCCGCCGCACCGGGCGAAATCACTGCCATCGATACCCACTGGATCTGGCAGGACGGTCAGCGCCTGACCCGCGAACCGCTGCAAATTGTCGAGGGTCACATCAAGGTTCCAGCCAGACCCGGTCTGGGCGTGGACATCGACATGGACGCAGTGGCCAAAGCCCACGAACTGTATAAAGGCATGGGCCTTGGTGCACGGGACGACAGCGTCGCCATGCAGTACATTGTTCCGGGCTGGAAATACGACAACAAAAAACCCTGTCTTGTGCGCTGAGTTCCATAGCGCGTCTAAAGCCTATCTAGCGAGGATTGAACCGATGTCTACCGTAACAGGCCAAAACTTTATCGGCGGCAGCCGTAGCGCTGCCGGCACAGTCACCCTTGAAAGCCTCGATGCCAGCACCGGCGTTGCCCTGCCCTTTCGCTTTCATCAGGCCACGCCCGAGGAAGTAGACCGCGCCGCCAATGCCGCCGATCAGGCCTTTATCGAATTCCGCCAGCTCAGCCCTGAACGCCGCGCCGAATTTCTCGATGCCATTGCTGACGAAATCGACCAGTTGGGCGACGACTTTGTGGCGCTGGTCTGCCGTGAAACCGCACTGCCCGCCGGGCGTATCCAGGGCGAACGCGGTCGTACCAGCGGGCAGATGCGCCTGTTCGCCAAAGTGCTGCGTCGCGGCGACTTTTTAGGCGCCCGTATCGACCTGGCCATGCCCGACCGCAAACCGCTGCCACGGGTGGACTTGCGTCAATACCGCATCGGCGTTGGTCCGGTGGCAGTGTTTGGCGCCAGTAACTTCCCGCTGGCCTTTTCCACTGCCGGTGGCGACACTGCCGCTGCTTTTGCTGCTGGCTGCCCGGTGGTGTTCAAGGCCCACAGCGGTCACATGGCAACGGCTGACCAGGTCGGTTGCGCAATCATTCGCGCCGCGGAAAAAACCGGCATGCCCAAGGGCGTGTTCAACATGATCTTCGGCGCCGGCGTCGGCGAGCCGCTGATCAAACACCCGGCCATTCAGGCAGTGGGCTTTACCGGGTCGCTGCACGGTGGCAATGCGCTGAGCAAAATGGCTGCCGAGCGCGAGCAACCGATTCCGGTATTCGCCGAGATGTCGAGCATCAACCCGGTGATCCTGCTGCCCCAGGCCCTGGCCGCACGGGGTGGCAAGGTGGCAGGGGAACTGGCCGCATCCGTGACCATGGGCGGTGGCCAGTTCTGCACCAACCCCGGGCTGGTGATCGGTCTGCGCTCCCCCGAGCTGTCGGCGTTCGTCGAACAACTCACGCAACAGATGGCCGAACAGGCGCCACACACCCTGCTCAATGCGGGCGGTCTGCGCAACTACGCCAAGGGCGTCGAGCACCTGCTCAGCCATAAAGGCATCACTCACCTGGCCGGCCACAGCCAGTCCGGCGCACAGGCCCAGCCACAGCTGTTCAAGGCCGATGTCAGCCTGCTGCTGAACAAGGATCCTTTGCTGCAGGAAGAAGTGTTCGGTCCGGCGACGATCATCATCGAAGTGGAAAATGACGCCCAGCTCAAAGCAGCGCTGCTGGCCCTGCGCGGGCAACTGACCGCCACCCTGATTGGCGAACCGGCCGACCTTGAGCACTACCAGTGGCTGATGCCGATTCTTGAGCAAAAAGTAGGGCGCATCCTGGTCAATGGCTACCCGACCGGGGTCGAAGTCTGTGATGCCATGGTTCACGGCGGCCCTTACCCGGCCACCTCGGATGCACGCGGCACCTCGGTTGGCTCACTGGCCATCGACCGGTTCTTGCGTCCGGTGTGCTACCAGAACTATCCCGACGCCTTGCTGCCGGCAGCGTTGCAAAATCGCAACCCGCTGGGCCTGCAACGTCTGGTTAACGGCGAGTGGAGTTCGAAAGCGATTGCTTAAGGCTTTATGACTGGACGACGGCGCCTGCAACGGGCGCCGTTTTTGTTTCTGCGCTTGTAGAAATTGGATCCGATATCAAATTTCAGGCAAAAAAAAGCCCAAGTAGCTGATGGAAACTTGGGGCTTAAAAATGCATAAACCGTGGTAGGTGAACGCAGGGCGATCTTACCCCAGTGTCACAATAAGTAACAAGTTATTTTGCACAATTTATTTCAAAGCAATACTGACCTAAGTCATTAAATAGTCACATGTTTTCCAACCCGGACTGATTCTGGATGGCCACCATTTGCGGGTTTTTCGTTTTATTTCAAGGGTCTAGCTTGCCAATATCGACTTTATGAGCTTATGGCCAATATGCCATTACTGCTGCCCTGGTGAAAACTGCAGCAGCGAGCCTGCTCGCCGCAGCAGAGTGTCAGAACCCGATGCATCGACTGACCCACCGCCATCGCTGGCAAGCCAGCCCCCATTGGATACAGGCTCCTGCAGGATTGGGCTGTCAGCCCGGGAAATTGGCGCGCAGCGCTGTCAGGCCGACCTGGTAGACACCCGTGAACAGTTCCTGTGCCTCGCCCTCAGTGACACCGACCGCCGTGAAATGACCGGACCATCTCACTCGCGCGCCGTCACCCAGGGCTTCAACGCTCAAGGTCGCCAGATAGTCCTTCACCGGAAAAGGGGACTCGGTCAGGGAGTAGCTGTAGGTTTTAGCGGCGTTATCGAAGGTTTGCAGACGCTCGACAATCACCGTGCCATCCTCGGTGCGCAGGTTGCGCAAGCGCCCGCCTTCACTGAGTTCGCTTCGGGTGACGATCGGCAACCAGTCGGGCAGGCTATTGAAGCCACCGATCAATTGCCAGACCTGGTCGGCCGAAGCCGGGATGTCGATTACCGCTGATGCCGTTGCCATGTGATCTGTGTCTCCGGGTAACTGAAAAAGAAATGAAGCGCCATGCTGTCGACCCTACCACCGCAGCCCCGCAAGACCACGATTACATTGACAAGATCAAACTCGATACTGACCGATCTGCAGTCAAAACCCGAATAAGACTTTAGCCGCCTGCCCCTGCAGCGACTGCAGCAATGGCGCCGGGCATTGCAGGGCCTGCAACTGCTCAATCACCCGGGCATAGTCAATAGTGTGTTCATGCTGGGTATGCGGCCAGTCACTGCCCCACACCAATCGGTCCGGGCCAAAGCTCTGCACCAGCAAGGGCAATGCCGCCCGGGCAAACTCGAGGTTTTGCCGCTCGCTGCCACCCAGACGATAGATGCCAGAGACTTTCACCCATACCCGACCGCTGCGCCCCAGTTCGAGCATTTGCGCAAAACCGGGTTGACCCAGACCCAGACGTGCGTCCGGGCGGCCAAAATGATCAATCACCACTTTGACCCCGGACGCCAGTAGCTGGCGTGCAAGGTCCGGCAGGTCCTCGATCTGACGGTGCAACTCGACATGCCAGCCCAGCCCGGCAATGCGGCCCAGGAAGTCTTTCCAGACTGGCTCGGCCAGGTCCGGCAAGGCCTTGCCCATCAAGTTCAGGCGCACCCCGACCACGCCCTGGCGGGCCATGTCGTGCAGCACCCCGGGCTTGACCCCGGGTTCCAGCACCACCACCCCGCGCAGTTGCCCGGGCGCCTGTTCCAACGCTGCCAGCAGGTAGCTGTTATCGGTGCCCAGAAAGCTGGGCTGCACCAGCACGCCGTGACTCAGACCGTGGTCGCCCAGGTATTTCAAGTACTGCGCCAGGGTCGCGTCATAGTCCGGGGTATAACGCCGGGCCGCGCTCAGGCTCAGCTCGCGACTGAATACATGGGCATGGCTATCGATGCCGGTCAGGGTTGTGGAACGGGGATCAGACATGGAGTTCATCTACAAAAGTAAGCGGCTTCAGGCACGGGCGCCCTCTTTGCCAAGGGTGTCGTCCGGGATCACGGACGTGGATTTTTCAAGGCTGCGGCCACGGGTTTCCGGCAAGCAAAGGGCGGCGAGAACGGCCACGCCATAGGCGATGCCGGCGTCGATGCCAATCGCCGAGCCCAGGGACATGGACTCGCTCATATGCCCGACCAGGAACGGGAACACCGCCGACAGCACCCGGCCAAAGTTGTAGCAAAAACCCACACCGGCACCGCGCACGTCCGCCGGGTACAGTTCGTTAAACAGGGCCCCAAGGCTTGCGGGAATACCGGCGGCAAAGAAGCCCAGCGGGAAGCCGAGAAACAGCATCTGGGTATTGCTCAGCGGCAGGAACACGTAGCACTGCACCGTGACCACACAGCACAACGCGAACAGCACAATGTTCTTGCGACGCCCGATACGGTCGATCAACAAACCGCTGACCACGCAGCCGCACCAGAAGGCAAAGATAATCACCGCCAGATAACCGCCGGAGTTGAGTACCGACAGGTTGCGCTCGGTTTTAAGGAAGGTCGGCAGCCAGGTCATGACCGCGTGGTAACCACCGTGGGCGCCCAGCCCCAGCAGCCCCCCGAACAGGGTTACGCGGATCAGTTCCGGGCGGAAGATGCCCGCCAGGGATTTGAAGAAGCTTTGGGGGATGACACGTTCCTTTTGCATGCGCTGGAAGCTGTCGGGCTCCTCGACATTGCGCCGCACCCAGATGATCAGGAACGAAGGCAGCAACCCGACCACGAACATCACGCGCCAGGCCATGTCCTGCGGTACCAGCGAATAGATCAGGGCGAACACCCCGACCGCCAGACCCCAACCGACCGCCCAGGCGCTTTGCACGGTGCCCATGACCTTGCCGCGATATTTCGGGTTGATGGTCTCGGCCATCAGTACTGCGCCGGCCGCCCATTCGCCACCGATGCCAAACCCCTGCAGCGCCTTGACGATCAATAGTTGATGGAAGCCGGTGACGAAGGCTGACAGAAAGGTGAAGAACGAGAACCAGAGAATCATCCACTGCAGCGTGCGCACCCGACCATAGCGGTCAGACAGCGTGCCGCCGACCCAGCCACCGATCGCCGACGTCACCAGGGTGACAGCGCTGATCAATCCTGCATCGCCCTTGGTCAAGGCGAAGGCGGCAATCAGCGCCGGAATCGCCAGACCGAACATTTGTACTTCCAGCGCGTCGAGGGACCATCCGCCGAAGCAGGCCCAAAACGTTTTTCGCTCCCGGGGAGTGACCTGTCGATACCAACTGAACATGATTCTTATCCTTATGGGTGGAACCTGAGGCAGCCGAACGCGAACCGCGCCGCTATCGGGCCAGTCATGACAAACACAACGATGAACCCCCTGCCGGCCAACGGGCCCACAGGGGTGGGGGGTTAACGGATATCCACGCTGTAACGGAAATGCTCGGCATGCCCGCGCGAGCGTCGCCACTCCAGCGGCGTACCGGCGTAATCCCGGGCCAGCCGCTCGATCACCACCACCGGGCTGTTGACCTCGACCTGCAGCAGCCGGGCATGCACTTCATTGACCGATTCGGCGGTCAGGGTTTCTTCGGCATAGGCCACAACCTGGCCGCACATCTCTTCGTAGATGGGATACAGCAACGGCCCCTGCTCACTCAGATCGATCTTGAGCAGCGGTTCGAAACGGCTGCGGGGCAGCCAGATTTCTTCGGCAAGCAGCGGCTGAACTTCCAGCAGGCGAATACGCACAATCCTGATCACTGCTGCATCGACAGCCAGCCCCAGCGCCTGGGCCACTGCCGAGGGCGCAGCCACGGGCTCGACGCTGAGGATGCGACTTTGCGGCACCAGGCGTTCGCCGGAGGCAGTCTGAAAGCGGAAAAACCGGAACAGCGAAGATTGAAACTGGGGACGGCGGACAAAGGTACCGCGACCCTGTTGGCGTTCCAGGACGCCATCACTGACCAGCATGTCTATGGCTTTGCGCACGGTGCCGGTGGACAGGTGATATTGCGCAGACAGCGCAGCCTCGGTAGGAATCGCCTCCCCCGGGCGCCAGCGGTTCCTGGCGATCTGCTCAGCCAGATGGTCACGCAGGCGTTGGTAATGCGGCAGGCGGGTATCACTGGAAAGAGCATTCATAGACTTTATGCGCCAAGTTATATAGTCATATATATGAATATTGGCGACGAGTATTTCCTCATCGCCAATGACTGTCAATATGGATCGGAATATTCACCCTGGTAATCCGTAGTCGCTGCCCGGTTACTGGAACACCGGACGCAGGAAGCTGCGCTCGTAACTGACAATGCAGCGGTTGTCCTCTGCCAGCTTGAACGCCGCGATACACTCGGGGTCGGTTTTAGAGCGCTCGCGGTAGTCTTCATAGGCTGCAAGGGAGGGGAACGAAAACATGGCCAGCGCTATGTTGTTGGCGCCTTCCGATGGCAGGAAGTAGCCGTGGTGGATGCCACCGAATTTCTCTACCAGCGGGATCCACAACCGCCCGTACGCTTCGAATTCGGCCAGTTTGTAAGGGTCAATCACATAGCGCAGATGGCAGGTAATCATGTCTTCAGTCCATGGCGTAAAAGGAGGCCGAGACTAAGCTGCGGCCTCCTCTGAGGTCAATATGCCATCACTGCGCCCCACCCGCCTTCCCCTGCAGGAGCGAGCCTTTGCAACCTGACAACAAAGAGCTTGCGAGCACGCTCGCTCCTACAGGGGGCGGTATGCGTCAAACAGCGTGCAGGCGGTCATCCTCGGCATAAATCGCCGTGTGCATACCACCCTCCGCATCCCGCCAGGCGCGGTACATGCCGGGGGTGTTGAAGCTCAGAACGGTCTCGCCCGAAGGGGATACCGCCACTACGCCGCCGCTGCCTCCCAGTTCCTTGAGCTCGCCCTGCACCACCGCCTCACAGGCCTGGTCCAGGCTCGATCCCACCAGGCGGATACGCGACGCGATGTTATGGGCGACCACGGTGCGGATAAAGAATTCGCCGTGCCCGGTGGCCGAGATGGCGGCACTGCGGTCATCGGCCCAGGTACCGGAGCCGATCAGCGGCGAGTCGCCTACCCGACCGTAGCGCTTGTTGGTAATGCCACCGGTGGAGGTGGCTGCTGCCACATGCCCGTTGCAGTCCAGGGCCACAGCGCCCACGGTGCCGAATTTCTTTTCAATGCCCCCCGGCTCCAGCATCAGGGTCTCGGGTTGCTGTTGCTGGGCGGCCCACTGCCGACGGCGCAAGGGCGTGTCATACCAATCGTTGCTGACATGCTCCAGCCCCGCTTGCTCGGACAGGAACAGATCGGCGCCGGTACCGGCCAGCAACACATGTTCACTGTGCTCAAGCACCGCCCGCGCTCCGCAAATCGGGTTGCGCACATGGTGCACGCCCGCCACTGCACCTGCCTCCAGGTTGGCGCCGTTCATGATCGCGGCGTCCAGTTCATGATCGCCGCAGTGGGTAAAGACAGCGCCTTTTCCGGCATTGAACCAGGGGCACTCCTCCAGCTCGACCACGCTGGCCTGCACCGCATCCAGGCTGCTACCGCCGCGCTCCAGCACTGCAACCCCGGCCTTGAGCGCCTGCAACAACGCCTGGTGGATCGCCTGTTCGTCGTCTTCAGTCAGCATGCCGGGCATCAGTACGCCGGCGCCACCGTGCAAGGCCATGGCAATAGAAGGGGTCATTGTGCATGCACTCCGTGGTTGATGATCTGGCTCAAAAAACGCTGGGTTCGCGGGGATTCAGGGGCCGAGAAAAACCGCTCGGGCGGGGCCTCTTCAACAATTTCGCCCTGATCCATAAATACAATCCGGTCCGCGACCTTGCGCGCGAAACCCATCTCGTGGGTCACACAGATCATGGTCATGCCTTCATGGGCCAGACTGGTCATCACCTCCAGGACCTCGGCAATCATTTCCGGGTCCAGGGCCGAGGTCGGCTCATCAAACAACATGACTTTGGGCTGCATGCACAACGCCCGGGCAATCGCGATACGTTGCTGCTGGCCGCCGGACAACTGGGACGGAAACTTGTTGGCATGGTCGCGCATCTTGACCTTGTCCAACAGGCTCAGGGCGCGCTCGATGGCCTGGTCCTGGGGCACGCCAAGGTTGGAGGTTTGCGCCAGGGTGCAGTTTTTCAGCACGGTGAGATGGGGGAACAGATTGAAGTGCTGAAAGCACATGCCGACCTGACGACGAATGCGCTCCAGCCCCTTGATGCTGCCATTGAGCTCCTCCCCCAGCACCTCGACTGTGCCTTGCTGGTGTTGTTCGAGCTGGTTGATGCAGCGGATCAGGGTCGACTTGCCCGAACCCGAAGGCCCGCAAATCACCACCTTCTCCCCCGCTTCAACGTTCAGGGAAATATTTTTCAGTACGTGGGCATTACCGAACCATTTGTTCAATTGCTCGATGCGCACCATCAGGGCTGGATCGGACTTGGCTTTGCTGATCATGAGCGGCTCTGCTCCATACGTTGTTCAAGGTGTCGGGCGTAGCGCGACAGTGCAAAACAGATGACAAAGAAATAAATCGCCAGGAACACATAGATTTCGTGGCCGTACTCGACCCACTCAGGGGTGACGGCGGTGCTCATGGCAATGCCCACGATGTCCAGTACGCCGACAATCATCACCAGCGTGGTCTCTTTGAACAGGCCGATAAACTGCGTCAGCAACGGCGCAATGGATTGCTTGAGCACCTGCGGCAGGATGATCTGGCCCATGGTTTTCCAGTAGCCGAAGCCCAGTGCCTGGGCTGCTTCGTACTGGCCCCTGGGCAGATTCTGCAAGCCGCCACGCAGGGTCTCGGCCATGTAGGCTGCGGTGAACAGGATCAACACCAGCTGCACCCGCAGCAGGATGTCAAAAGCCGAACCCGGCGGCAGGAACAGTTGAATCATCAGCGACGCCATGAACAGCAGCGAGATCACCGGCACCGAACGCACCAGCTCGATGTACAGCACGCACAGCAGGCGGACCACCGGCAGTTTGGAGCGTCTGCCCAGGGCCAGCAGAATTCCCAGCGGCAAGGCGAAAATCATCCCGGCCGTGCCGAGGAACACCGTTACCAGCATCCCGGCGAACCTGGTCGAAGACACCTCCGGCAAACCGGCGCCGCCCTTGAGCAGCCACCACATCACGATGGGCAGCAACGCCAGGTAAGCCAGGAGCAGGCGACGGTCCAGGCGCTTGAAAAACAGCAGCCCGAACGCCGAACCCGCCAGCACAAATGACAGGGTCACCCGCCACTGTTCGGCCTGGGGATAGAAGCCATAGACAAACAGGTTCCAGCGCTGGGTTATCGGCAACCAGCAAGCCCCGGCAGGGTTGCAATCCCTGGCATGTTCGCCAACGAAGGTGGCATCAAAAACCAGCCAGTTGAGGGCCGCGGGCACGCACCAGCACAGCAGTGCAATCACCCCGAGGGTCAGCAAACTGTGGCCCGCGCTGGGGAACAGCTGGCTGCGGGTCCAGGTCAGCGCGCGCCGGGTCCAGGGCAGTCGTGGCGGCGCCAACGGCAGCGTCAGTGCTTGATTCATTGCAGTCATGTTCAGTGCCCCCTCTGGCCGATACGGTGGTTGTAGATGTTCATCCCCAGGGAGATCACCAGGCTGATTGCGCAGTAAGTGCCCATCACCAGGGCGATGCACTCAATGGCCTGGCCGGTCTGGTTCAGGGTGGTGCCGCCGGTGGACGACACCAGCTCCATGAAACCGATGACTACCCCCAGCGAGGAGTTCTTGACGATGTTGAGGTAGGTGTTGGTGATCTGCGGAATCATCGGGTAGATCGCTTGCGGCACGATCAGCTGGCGCATGGTTGAGCCGGACTTGAAGCCCAGTGCCCTGGCTGCTTCGTACTGGCCGCGATGAACCGACTCGATGGCGCCGCGCACGATTTCGGCGATGTAACTGGCGCTGTAGAACGACAGGGCCAGACACAGGGCGAGCATTTCCGGTACCAGGGTGATCCCGCCCTTGAAGCCGAAGCCACGCTGCACCGGCACCTCCCACTGCACCTGGGCCCCACTCAAGGCGTACACCAGCAACGGCAGCAACAGGGCCCCGGCCAACAGTGCCGGCCAGCGCCGGGAAGCAAACCCGCGCCACGGCGCACGGGCATCCTTGACTCGACAAAACCCATAGCCCAGCAAGGTACCCAGGGCCATCAAGGTCAGGCCCCAACCCACCAGGCTGCCTTGCTCGAGCCAAGGCAGGGTGAGGCCGTTGTTGTTCAAAAACACCACGCCGGCCAGTGAAGCCGAGTGTTTGACCCCGGGCAACGCCAGGACCAGCCCGTACCACCACACCAGATGCACCACCAGCGGCACATTGCGCAGAAACTCGACGCAGGTGCCGCTCAGACGCTTGATCAGCCAGTTGTCCGAGACCCTGGCCAGGCCCAGTGCGCCACCCAGCAGGGTCGCCAGCACAATGCTCAGCACCGACACCAGCAAGGTGTTGAGCAGGCCCACCAGATAAGCCCGGGCGTAGGTCGCGTCCGGGGTGTAGTCAATCAGCGAGAAACTGATGTCGTAACCGGCACGCTGAGATAAAAAACCGAATCCCGAGGCGATATTCAGGTGTTTTAGGTTCAACGCGGCGTTACTGGCGAGCAAATAAAAGACTGCCGCAACCAGGGCCAGTACCAGCCCCTGCTGCAACACACTGGACAGACGCAGATTGGGCGAACGATGGGTCGACATAAGCGTAATTCCCTTAACGAATCGGCGGTGCATACATCAAGCCATGGTCTTTCCAGCTGCGGTTCAACCCGCGGGGAATGTTCAGGGCTGTCTGCTGGCCGAGGTTACGGTCGTAGATCTGCGCGTAATTGCCCACTTGCTTGAGGGCGCGGTATGCCCAGTCATTGTCCAGGCCAAAGGATTGACCGATGGTGCCTTCAGTCCCCAGCAAACGGGCGATATCGGTTGATGCCGTTTTACTGGTGCGTAACTGGTCGACGTTGTCCGAGGTCACGCCCAGCTCTTCACCGGTCATCAGCGCGTAGGCGGTCCAGGTCACGATGTTGCGCCAGGTGGTGTCACCCTGGGCGACGAAAGCGCCCAGAGGCTCCTTGGAGATCACTTCGGGCAGCAGCGCGTAGTCCTGGGGGTTGTTCATCAGCGCCAGGCGTGCGGCCAGGCCCGAGGAGTCGTTGGAGATGGCATTGCAGCGCCCGCGCTGGAAGGCCGCGTACAGCTCGGGGCTTTTCTCGATGACCACGGTTTTATAGGTCAGGCCACGGCGGCCGAAATAGTCCTCCAGGTTCTGCTCGGAGGTGGTGCCCGGTGACAGGCAAAAGGTTGCGCCGTCCAGATCGGTGAGTTTTTCGATGCCGTCGGCGGCGTGGGTCATAAAGCCCTGGCCGTCATAAAACCAGACGGTGGTGAAATCCACCCCCAGGTTGGCTATCCGCTCGGCCGTCCAGGACGCGGCGCGGGACAGAATGTCGATTTCCCCGGACGCCAGGGCGGTAAAGCGGTTTTTGGCGGTGGTGGTCAGGTACTCGACCTTGTCCGCATCGCCCAGCACCGCGGCAGCCACTGCCCGGCAGAGATCCACGTCCATGCCGGTCCAGCGCCCCTTGTCATCGATCAGGGAAAAGCCCGGTTTGTCGCCGGCTACCCCACAGCGCACAGAGCCATGGGCTTTGACTTTATCCAGCACACCTGCCTGGGCGGTTTGGACACAGGTGGCGAGCAGTGCCAGTACGGGCGCTCCAAGTAAAAGCCTCACCCTATTCAATTTGTGCATATCATTGCCCCTTTAAAAAATCTTCTTGTTATGCCTGACAACCACAGTTCAACGGCAGGTGGCGTGTTATGGGCACAATAAAGACAGAGCCACGGGCCGGATAGCGACTCTTGATCCACAATGCTGGACGCCCTATCGAATATTGGAATAACTCTATGAATATCGACTGGTATGAAGACTTTCTCGCCCTGGCCGATACCGGCAAGTTCACCGCGGCTGCCAGCATGCGTGGCTCGTCGCAATCGGCGTTGAGCCGGCGCATTCAGTTACTTGAAGGCCACCTGGGCGCGACCCTGGTGGACCGCGACCGCAACCCGGTGCGCCTGACGGCTGCCGGCGAAGCCCTGCTGCCGAATGCCGTGGAGCTGGTGCGCATGGCCCGGGACTGCGAGCAGAGCGTAAGAGTGCTGAACCGGCCGCTGACATTCGCCTCGTTGCACACCCTGGCCTGCAACTTTTTCCCGGGCTGGATCAGCCGGCTCAACAGCCCTGAGGCGCCCCTGTTTACCCGGATCGATACCGGTTATCGCAGCACCGATGATTACTACATGGCGCTGATGTCGGGACGTTGCGATTTCATCCTGTTCTACCGCGACGCCAAGACTGCGCCCTACTCCCGTCAGAGCGAGTTCGAGGTCAAGTCCCTGGGCCATGACGAACTGTACTGGGTCGCCACCCCGGCCCTGGCCGCGCACTGTGCGCAGACCGATGCGCCGATCCCGCTGTTGAGTTACTCGCGCAGTGCGCAGCTGCATGAACTGTCGCGCACCCAGATCAACCGCCATCCACAACCACAGCGCCTGCTGCAGGTGTTCGAAGCGACCGTATCCGAAGCCCTGAAACCCATGGTCGCCAGCGGCCAGGGCGTGGCGTGCATGCCCCACAGCATGGTCGCGCCCCTGATCGAGCGCCAGGAACTGGTGCGCTTGTATCCGGACATGGAATCGGACCATCTGGAAGTGATTCTGGTGCGCTGGCGGGATAACCGTAATCCCCAGGCCGATGCGTTTTGGCAGAGGTTGTAGCCAGGTCTACCGGCGCCACAGCCTTCAATATGGGCCCGGCAAAAAGCTCGCGAGACAAGCTCGCTCCTACATGGGGCTGGAACGGGCAGGGTTTATCATCACATCGCTGGCTGAGCAGGTACGACTTTAGATAAGCTCTGCGTCCCCCATCAGCAACCAGCGGTAAGCGCATGTTTGAAGTCACCGAGGTCCCCATCGCCCAACTGCGCGCCGCGCTCGAGTCCGGACAGGTAACGGCGGTTGAGCTGGTGCAGGCTTATCTTGCCCGCATCGATGCCTATGACACGCCCGATACAGCCACTGCCCTCAATGCCGTGGTGGTGCGCAACCCTGAGGCGCTGGCCGAAGCGCAGGCCAGCGATGCACGGCGGGCCAAGGGCCAGACCCTGGGACCTCTGGACGGCATCCCCTACACCGCCAAGGACAGCTATCTGGTGAAAGGGCTGACCGCAGCGTCGGGCAGCCCCGCCTTCAAGGACCTGGTGGCCCATCGCGATGCGTTTACCATCGAACGCCTGCGTGGCGCCGGGGCCATTTGCCTGGGCAAGACCAATATGCCGCCCATGGCCAACGGTGGCATGCAGCGCGGGGTATATGGCCGTGCCGAGAGCCCGTATAACGCCGACTACCTCACCGCGCCCTTTGCCTCGGGTTCATCCAACGGTGCAGGCACGGCAACCGCAGCCAGTTTTTCGGCCTTTGGTCTGGCGGAAGAAACCTGGTCCAGCGGACGAGGCCCGGCCTCGAACAATGGTTTGTGCGCCTATACCCCATCGCGCGGGGTGATTTCGGTGCGCGGCAACTGGCCGCTGACCCCGACCATGGACGTGGTGGTGCCGTTTGCCAGAACCATGGCCGACCTGCTTGAAGTACTGGACGTGGTCGTGGCCGAAGACCCGGACACCCGTGGTGATCTGTGGCGCCTGCAGCCCTGGGTACCGATCCCGGCAGTGGCCTCGGTGCGCCCTGCCTCTTACGCAGAGCTCAATGCCGGCGCTGACGCACTGGCAGGCAAGCGCTTTGGCATACCGCGCATGTACATCAATGCCGACCCCGAAGCGGGCACGGCCGAAGCACCGGGTATTGGCGGCCCGACCGGCCAGCGGATCATTACCCGGGCCTCGGTGATCGAGCTCTGGCAAGCCGCGCGTCAGGCCATTGAAGCCCGGGGTGGTGAAGTGATCGAAGTCGACTTCCCGCTGGTATCCAATTGCGAGGGTGACCGCCCCGGAGCACCCACCGTGTTTACCCGCGGTCTGGTGTCCAAAGAGTTTTTGCATGATGAGTTGTGGGAGCTGTCGGCCTGGGCGTTTGACGACTTCCTGCGGGCCAATGGTGATCCGAAACTTGGCTGTCTGGCAGACGTTGACGGTGCACTGATCTTCCCCCACGACCCGGGAACCTTGCCCAATCGCGAAGATGAACTGGCGGCGGGCATGGATGAATATGTGCGCATGGCCGAGCGCGGCATTACCCCGTGGGACCGGATCAGTACCGTGCCGGATGGCCTGCGCGGCCTGGAGCAGACCCGCAGGATTGACCTGGAGGACTGGATGGATGGTCTGGGTCTGGATGCAGTGCTGTTCCCGACGGTTGCCGATGTAGGGCCGGCGGATGCGGATGTGAATCCGGTATCTGCGGATATTGCGTGGAGCAATGGGGTTTGGGTTGCCAACGGTAACCTAGCGATCCGGCATCTGGGTGTGCCGACGGTGACGGTGCCTATGGGTGTGATGGCGGATATTGGCATGCCGGTGGGGCTGACCTTTGCCGGTCGGGCCTATGATGATTCGGCGTTGTTGCGGTTTGCTGCGGCGTTTGAAGCCACCGGCAGCAAACGCCTGATCCCGCCGCGGACGCCGCCATTGGCATAAGTTTTGGTTTTGGTTTTGGCTTTTAAAGGCGATGTCCCTGCCGCCACTCGATAGTCGAAACGACGCGGATGCCCATCACAGAAGGCCGAACGCAGGGGCTGTTTTGGGGGTGGCGAGGCAGGACGCCGAGCCAGCCGTGCCGGGCCATGGATGGCCCGTCACGGCGTGCCCCCACAACAGCGCCGGAGTGAGGGTACCGGGCGAGCCTAGGCGAGCTCGGCCGTATGGTAGGGCGCAGACCTTTTGGGTACTTTTGGGGCGTTTGCCAAAAGTGCCTCGCCGTAAGGGCGAAACCGGTAAATCGCCGTTGCGCATTGAACGGATATGTACCTAGTTCAAGCAGCTGGAATACCGCGTACATATCCGTTTGATGTATCACGGCTCTCTACGGGTTCCGCCCTTACGGCGGCTCACTTTTGTCAAACAGCCACAAAAGTAAGCAAAAAGGCCTTGCCCCAGCGTACGGCCTTCGCTGCGCTCAGGTTCCCTCGCTCCGGTCCCGCTCCGTGGCCACGCCGTGACGGGCCATCCATGGCCCAACACGGCTCTCCCGGCATCCATGCCGGGAGGACCACTACGCAGAACCTCCTCTCGGCCTCCCGAAGGGGCCAGTAGATCAAGATCAAAAACAAATCAAAAGCAGATCAAAAGCAGATCAAAAGCAGATCAAAAGCAGATCAAAAACGCCCCTGAAGGCGCTGTTTTGCTTTTTGCTTTTTGCTTTTTGCTTTTTGCTTTTTGCTTTTTGCTTTTAAAGACGATGCCTCTGCCGCAACTCGATAGTCGAAACGACGCAGACGCCCATCACAGGAGGCCGAACGCAGGTGCTGTTGTGGGGGTGGCGAGGCAGGACGCCGAGCCAGCCGTGCCGGGCCATGGATGGCCCGTCACGGCGTGCCCCCACAACAGCGCCGGAGTGAGGGTACCGGGCGAGCCTAGGCGAGCACGGCCGTATGGTAGGGCACAGACCTTTTGGGTACTTTTGGGGCGTTTGCCAAAAGTACCTCGCCGTAAGGGCGAAACCGGTAAATCGCCGTTGCGCATTGAACGGATATGTACCTAGTTCAAGCATCTGGAATACCGCGTACATATCCGTTTGATGTATCACGGCACCCCAAAGACGCCAGCAACACCCCTTAGCGGGTTTGCGCAACTATCTGCGATGCCGCAAGCATCGCCTTGAGCAACACCGCACATCCCGCCGCCAGATCCCCGGGATCGGCATTCTCGATCTCGTTGTGACTGATCCCCCCCTCACAGGGCACAAAAATCATCCCCGCCGGACCCAGCTCGGCCAGGAAGATCGCGTCATGCCCTGCCCCGCTGACGATGTCCATGTTGGATAACCCCAACTCATTGGCCGCGTCGCGCACCGCATCCACACAATCCGGGTTGAAGTACAACGGCGGGAAGTCCGCAGTCGGGGTCAGTTCAAAACTCAGGCCATGCTGCTTGCAGGTGGCTTCGATCACTCCACGCACTTGCTCGATCATCGAGTCCAGTCGCTCCGGCAACAGGTGACGGAAATCCAGAGTCATGCGCACTTCGCCCGGGATTACGTTGCGTGACCCCGGATAGGCTTGCAGGCAACCCACGGTGCCACAGGCATGGGGCTGATGGCTCAAGGCGGCCTGGTTGACCGCGGCCACCACGGCCGCAGCGCCGACCAGGGCGTCTTTGCGCAGGTGCATGGGCGTCGGCCCCGCGTGGGCTTCTACGCCGCGCAGGTTGAGGTCGAACCATTTTTGCCCCAGAGCGCCAAGCACCACGCCTATGGTTTTGCGTTCGTCTTCAAGGATCGGCCCTTGCTCGATATGGGCTTCGAAGTAAGCACCCACCGGGTGGCCACTGACTTTGCGGCTGCCAGCATAACCAATGGCATTCAGGGCCTCGGCAACCGTTACACCCTGGGCGTCGGTCTTGGCCAGGGTTTCTTCAAGGGTGAATTTTTCCGCAAATACCCCGGAGCCCATCATGCACGGCGCAAACCGCGAGCCTTCTTCATTGGTCCACACCACCACTTCCAGCGGGGCTTGTGTCTCGATGTTGAGGTCATTGAGCGTGCGCAGTACTTCGACACCCGCCAGCACTCCGTAGCAACCGTCAAACTTGCCGCCGGTGGGCTGGGTATCGATATGGCTGCCGGTCATTACTGGCGGCAAGTCCGGGTTGAGCCCGGGACGACGGGCGAAAATATTGCCCACCGCGTCGACACTGACCGTGCAGCCCGCTTCTTCACACCAGCGTACGAAGATGTCCCGGGCCTGACGGTCGAGGTCGGTCAGGGCCAGGCGACAGACCCCGCCTTTGACTGTGGCTCCCAGTTGCGCCAGCTCCATCAGCGAGGCCCAGAGGCGCTCTCCATTGATGGACTGCGGGCGTTGCTGCTGAAGGTCTTGTACAGCGTTCATGGCGTTTTCCTCAGGCAGTTCTTATAAGAATTGATGGGGGGGAATTTCAAATTGCACCTTTGATCACGGTCACCTGCGGGCGGCTCAGGCGGCACAATCCGTAGTAAATCGCAGCCCCCAGTAACGACCCGGTAAACCAGCCGTAATCGTAAAACCAGCTGAAGGCGCTGCTGCCCAGTGACAACAGGGTCAGCGCAACCGGCACGCCGAAGGCAATGAAACCGTTCCAGTTCCAGGCCGGGTACACACCATCGAGGTAGAGCCCCTCAAGGTCGAGTTTTTGCTGACGGATGATGAAATAGTCCACCACCATGATCCCGGCAATCGGCCCCAGCAGGCTGGAATAGCCCAGCAGCCAGTTGGAGTACACGGTTTCAAGGCTCACGTCAGAGACCAGCAGGCCGAGTTTTTTCAGCAGTTCATGGGCCATCAAGGCCAGTCCCACCAGACCGGTCAACATCACGGCCTTGGTGCGGTTGATCAGTTTTGGCGCGATGTTCTGGAAGTCGTTGGTGGGCGAGACAATGTTGGCGGCCGTGTTGGTGGACAGCGTGGCGATGATGATCAGGGCCATGGCCAGGGCCACCCAGCCAGGACTCTGGATGTGGCCAATGAGGCTCACCGGATCGGACACCGTGACGCCCACCAGTTTTTCCGAGGCAGCGGTCAGCACTACCCCCAGCGCGGCGAACAGAAACATGGTCAGGGGCAAACCGAATATCTGGCCCAGAATCTGGTCTTTCTGGCTTTTGGCGTAGCGGCTGAAGTCCGGGATATTCAGGGACAGGGTCGCCCAGAAACCGACCATGGCGGTCAGGCCGGCAAAGAAGTATCCGTACACGCTGGCACCCTCGGGGCGCTTGGGCGGCTGGGCCAGCAACTCGGTCATTGACACGTTTGGTAACGCCCAAACCAGCAAGCCGATACCGACCAGTACCAGCAGCGGGGCCGACAGGGTTTCAAGCCATTTGATCGACTCGGCACCGCGTAATACCACCCACAGATTGAGGGCCCAGAACACCATGAAGCCGATCACTTCTCCGGTGCCGCCGAGGCTTTTCCAGCCTTCAAATACCGACCCCAGGAACAGATGAATGGCCAGGCCGCCGAACAGGGTTTGAATGCCGAACCAGCCGCAGGCCACCAGGGCGCGGATCAGGCACGGAACGTTGGAGCCAAGGATGCCGAACGAGGATCGCAGCAATACCGGAAAGGGAATGCCGTACTTGGTGCCCGCAAATGCATTGAGGGTCAACGGAATCAGGACCACGATATTGGCCAGAAAAATCGCCAGCAGCGCCTCGCCCACACTGAGCCCGAAGTAGGCGGTCAATACGCCGCCCAGGGTGTAGGTCGGCACACAGATGGACATGCCGATCCACAGCGCCGTGATGTGCCATTTGTTCCAGGTGCGCTCGTGAACTTTGGTGGGCGCCATGTCGTGGTTATATCGGGGACTGTCGAGAACGTCAGTCCCGGCCTCCAGTTCGAACAACCCGTTACGTTCGGTGACTTGTGATCTGCTTGGCTGCATGCTCGTTCACTCTCTTGTTTTGGTGTTCTGGTAACAGGCGCTGCGCAATAACACAGTGCGACTCACTTGCCTGGTCCGGTGAATCCGGTTCTGGCAGCGACAATCAAGAACTGTGCCGTGTTAGTTGCCTCCCCCTGTCTATCGGCTTTCGGTACTTGCAACTGGCTGGTTTAAAAGGTTTTAACCATCAAGGCAAATGACACTCATTCCCGTTAAAGCCCCCTCTTTTAACTCGCTCCTCTTTTTTCATATAACAAAACGAAACAACTCGGTGCACGCTTATTTATTTTCCGCTTTAAGCCCCCGTTCGCTCAGGGCCTCAAGCGCCTGATTTAGCATAAGAAACTTCGCCTATATTTGAATCCTGTCAAGTGCGTCAAAATGGTGATGCCGTGCACTATTTTGGTGATTTAAATTAAAAACCTATATAAATCAGTTAGTTATATAAATATAAGTGCTTTAAAAATAAAGTTTGATCATTTAGCAACAACACTCTAGATTTCATTCCTGACACCAGTGACAGGAACCGATCCTGTACAACGGTCGTAATAACAACACTTAGAACCGGTTATAGCCGGTCTGCCTGCGAGGAACTCGGTATGTCACTGTTAATCCGTGGCGCTACGCTTGTGACCCATGATGAAAGTTATTGTGCTGATGTTTATTGCGCTGACGGTCTAGTCCGCGCAATTGGAACTGATCTTGATGTTCCGGCCGGCTGCGAAGTGCTCGATGGCAGCGGTCAATATTTACTTCCCGGCGGTATCGATCCGCACACCCACATGCAATTACCCTTTATGGGAACTGTGTCCAGCGAAGACTTTTTCAGTGGTACTGCTGCCGGTCTGGCCGGTGGCACAACTTCAATTATCGACTTTGTGATTCCCAACCCTCAGCAGTCCTTGCTGGAGGCCTTTCATCAATGGCGCGGCTGGGCTGAAAAATCGGCTTCGGATTACGGCTTCCACGTGGCGATTACCTGGTGGAGCGAGCAGGTGCGCGAAGAAATGGCCGAGCTGGTCAGCCACCACGGGATCAACAGCTTCAAACATTTCATGGCTTACAAAAACGCGATCATGGCCACCGACGACACCCTGGTCGCCAGCTTCGAGCGCTGCCTGGAACTGGGTGCTGTGCCCACCGTGCATGCCGAAAACGGCGAGCTGGTGTATCACTTGCAACGCAAGCTCATGGCCCAGGGCATGACCGGGCCCGAGGCCCATCCGCTGTCGCGCCCCTCCCAGGTGGAGGGCGAAGCAGCCAGCCGGGCGATCCGCATCGCGCAGACCATCGGTACGCCGCTGTACATGGTGCATGTCTCGACCCGTGAAGCGCTGGATGAAATCACCTACGCCCGCAGTCAGGGCCAGCCGGTGTATGGCGAAGTATTGGCTGGCCATTTGCTGCTGGATGAAAGCGTGTACCAGAACCCCGACTGGCAGACCGCGGCCGGCTACGTGATGAGCCCGCCCTTCCGTCCTCGCGGGCATCAGGAGGCGCTTTGGCATGGCTTGCAGTCCGGCAATCTGCACACCACGGCCACCGATCACTGTTGCTTCTGCGCCGAGCAAAAAGCCGCCGGGCGTGATGATTTCAGCCTGATTCCCAACGGCACGGCCGGCATCGAAGACCGCATGGCGGTGCTCTGGGATGAAGGCGTGAACACCGGGCGCCTTTCCATGCAGGAGTTCGTCGCACTGACCTCCACCAACACCGCGAAGATTTTCAATCTGTACCCGCGCAAAGGCACGATCCGGGTCGGCGCCGACGCCGATCTGGTGCTGTGGGACCCCCAGGGCACGCGCACCATTTCCGCCAAAACCCACCATCAAAAAGTCGACTTCAACATCTTTGAAGGCAAGACCGTGCGCGGTGTCCCCAGCCATACCATCAGCCAGGGCCGCCTGGTATGGGCCAATGGCGATCTGCGGGCGGTGCGCGGCGCCGGTCGCTATATCGAACGTGCGGCCTACCCCGCGGTGTTCGACCTGCTGAAAAAACGCGCGGAGCAGCACATGCCCGTTGCCGTAAAGCGCTGACTATAAAAACCACTGCCCGACAGAGGCAGACGATCCCCACAACCGTGAGGCAACCAACGTGATCAAGTCCCTGAACCATTTGCCGCATTCCCACCAGGATGCGGTGGCGCTGGCCAGTCATTTCACTGATCTGGCACCGCCCCTGAACGCCCGACAGGCCGTACTGGAAAGCTCGCGCTGCCTGTATTGCTATGACGCCCCGTGTGTCAATGCGTGCCCCAGCGATATCGATATCCCGTCGTTCATTCGCAATATCCAGCAGGAGAATGTCCAGGGCGCCGCGCACAAGATCCTCTCGGCCAACATCCTGGGCGGCAGTTGCGCCCGGGTCTGTCCGACCGAGGTGCTGTGCCAGCAGGCCTGCGTGCGTAATAACGACCAGGAATGCGCCCCGGTCTTGATTGGCTTGCTCCAGCGGTATGCGGTGGACAATGCGCAGTTCAGCGAATACCCGTTCACCCGGGCAGCGCCCACCGGCAAGCGTATCGCCGTAGTCGGGGCGGGCCCCGCCGGCCTGGCCTGTGCCCATCGCCTGGCCCTGCTCGGGCATGAAGTGGTGATCTTCGAAGCCAGCGAGAAAGCCGGCGGCCTCAATGAATACGGAATCGCCAAATACAAGTTGGTGGACGACTTTGCCCAGCGCGAGGTGGATTTCGTGCTGCAAATCGGTGGCATCGAGGTGCGCCATGGCCAGCGACTGGGCAGCAATCTCAGTCTGAGCGAGCTGCATCTGCAGTTCGATTCGGTGTTTCTGGCCATCGGCCTGGCAGCCAGTCGCCAGTTGGGCCTGCCCGACGAAGACGCGCCCGGCCTGCTGGCCGCCACCGACTACATCCGTGAACTGCGCCAGAGCGACGACCTGACGCAACTGCCCCTGGCCGATCGCTGCATCGTGCTGGGCGCGGGCAATACGGCCATCGATATGGCGGTGCAAATGGCCCGTCTTGGTGCTCGCGAGGTCAATCTGGTGTACCGCCGAGGCCTTGAGGACATGGGCGCCACCGGGCACGAGCAAGACATTGCCAAGGCCAATCAGGTGCGGCTGATGACCTGGGCCCAGCCACAGGAATTGCTGCTGGATGAACAAGGCCGCGTGCGCGGCATGCGCTTTGCCCGTACCCGCCTTGAAGGCGGGCGCCCGGTGAGCACCGGTGAAAGCTTTGAGCTGGCGGCAGATGCGGTGTTCAAGGCCATCGGCCAGACGTTCGATGAAAGCGCGCTGAACGATCCGCTGGCCCAGGCGTTGAAGCGTGCGGGTGACCGGATTGAGGTGGATGAGCAACTGCGCACCAGCGTACCCGGGGTCTATGCCGGGGGCGATTGCACCTCCCTGGGCCAGGATCTGACCGTACAGGCGGTACAACACGGCAAGCTGGCCGCAGAAGCCATTCATGCCCATCTCATGCTTAACCAGGAGGCAGCGTAAATGGCCGATCTCTCGATTGTTTTCGCCGGTATCAAGGCACCCAACCCGTTCTGGCTGGCCTCTGCGCCCCCCACCGACAAAGCCTATAACGTGGTCCGCGCCTATGAAGCGGGCTGGGGCGGCGTGGTCTGGAAAACCCTGGGTGAAGACCCGGCGGCGGTCAACGTGTCGTCCCGCTATTCAGCCCACTTCGGGCCTAACCGCGAAGTCATGGGCATCAACAATATCGAGTTGATTACCGATCGCTCTCTGGAGATCAATCTACGGGAAATTACCCAGGTCAAAAAAGACTGGCCGGACCGGGCGTTGATCGTGTCATTGATGGTGCCGTGCGAGGAGCAGGCGTGGAAATACATCCTGCCGCTGGTTGAGGCCACCGGCGCCGATGGTATCGAGCTGAATTTCGGCTGCCCCCACGGCATGCCTGAACGGGGAATGGGGGCGGCGGTGGGCCAGGTGCCCGAGTACGTGGAGATGGTGACCCGCTGGTGCAAGACCTATTGCTCGCTGCCGGTGATCGTCAAGCTGACGCCCAACATCACCGATGTGCGACTCAGCGCCCGGGCCGCCCACCGCGGCGGTGCGGATGCAGTGTCGTTGATCAATACCATCAACTCCATCACCAGTGTCGACCTGGAGCGCATGGTGGCGCTGCCAATGGTCGGCAGCCAGAGCACCCACGGCGGCTATTGCGGCTCGGCGGTCAAGCCGATAGCCCTGAATATGGTGGCCGAAATTGCCCGCGATCCACAAACCCGGGGCTTGCCGATCTGCGGCATTGGCGGCATCGGCAGCTGGCGTGATGCGGCAGAATTCATCGCCCTGGGCTGTGGCGCGGTGCAGGTGTGTACCGCAGCGATGCTCCACGGGTTCCGGATTGTGGACGAGATGAAGGATGGCTTGTCGCGCTGGATGGACAGCCAGGGCTACACCAGCCTGGAGGATTTCTCCGGGCGCGCTGTGGGCAACACCACCGACTGGAAGTACCTGGATATCAATTACCAGGTGATCGCCAAAATCGACCAGGATGCCTGTATCGGTTGCGGGCGCTGCCACATTGCCTGTGAAGACACGTCGCACCAGGCCATTTCCAGCGTCAAGCTGGCCGACGGTACCCGTCGTTATGAGGTTATCGAGGACGAGTGCGTGGGTTGCAATCTGTGTCAGATCACCTGCCCGGTGGAGTCATGTATCGAGATGGTGCCACACGACAATGGCTTGCCGTTCCTGGACTGGAACCATGATCCGCGCAATCCGTATCACGTGGCGTCCTGAAGCACGGGGCCAGCGGATAACCCCGTCGCGAGCAAGCTCGCTCCTGCAGGTCTGAGCCTGTGGGAGCCGGCTACCGCTCAGGGCTCCAGGCCGATCCCGCGCAGGATCACGCTGGTGACCGTCTGCACCGCCCGTTCGAACTGGATGTCCGACAGCGGCTGGTGATCGTTGAGGATGTTTACCTGATGGTCGAAGTCGGCGTAATGCTGGGTTGAGGCCCAGATCATGTACAACACGCTGGCGGGCTCCACCGGCAGAATCCGCTTGTCCACCACCCATTGCCGGATCTTGGCTTCTTTCATCTTGGCCCAGTCATAGAGGCTGGCATCCAGCGCCAGGCCCAGCGAAGGAGCGCCGTGGATGATTTCGTTGGCCCAGACTTTCGAGCCGTAAGGCCGGGTGCGCGAATGGTTCATTTTGGCCCGGATATAACTGCTGAGTACCAGCCGCGGGTCGTCGTAGGTCTCGAAACACAGCGCATCCTGTTTCCACACGTCGAGCAGGCCCAGCAGCACTGCACTATAGAGCTCGGTTTTGGTGCTGAAGTAATAATGCAGGTTGGAGCGTGGCAGCTGAACTTCAGCGGCGATGTCCGCCATTGCCGCGCCCGCAAAGCCTTTTTCTGCAAAAATCTTCTCGGCGCCGAGAAGGATTTTTTCTACGTTCGCCCGGCGAATTTCAATTTTGTGATTGCTCATTGCTTATCGCCCTTGTCCTTGTGCTTCATCGATGAGCACCCTGACAATTCAGGCCCCCCCGCAGACGCAAAATATTCTCGCCCGAGGCGTCGCATAGCGCCTGTTAAGGCTACGCTTACGCTGCTACGCGACACTGAGGCAGTTTAATTCGCGGCGGGTAATTCAATCACGTCCGTTTCAATGCCATCGAGTTTGGGCTTGAGTTTCATTTTTTCCTGCGCCTCATGAGCCTGGGCTTCAGTGGCGAATGGTCCGACCAGGAAGTGTTTCACGCCCTCACGCTCATAAATATAAGGAGTGAAACCATTGTCAAGAAGCCTTCCCGTGGTATCGGTGATAGTCGCGCGCTGGCCCTCGGTGATCTCCAGCGCCCAACGGGCAACCGGGGCCTGGACCGCCGTAGCTTCAGAAGCTGCTTTAGCCCGCTGGATTTTATCGTTAGACTCCTGACCGCAAGCCGTCAAGGCCAATATTGCTGTCATCACGATGACTTTACGCACTGCGTTTCCCCTGTCTGTTTGTGTGAATCGATTTTATCACTGGGGCACCAACCATTGCTCACCTTGAACAAATCCGATTCGCCCCAATTTAAGGCTCATACGCGAGAACTTTTCCCCTGTGGGGAATTAAGTCCCTGGCGCTGACGTCTGTAATGAGCGGCGCATTTATACGCACTAAGCAGTATTCTGTAGTCATGAACGAAGCCGCACCGTCTCAGAGACGTGCCTTACAAAGCCCTCAAGGAGAAAAAAATGCTGATTCTCACCCGTAAAGTTGGTGAAAGCATAAACATTGGTGATGATATTACGATCACTATTTTAGGAGTCAGCGGGCAACAGGTCAGAATCGGCATCAACGCGCCGAAAGATGTCGCTGTTCACCGTGAAGAAATTTATCAACGCATCCAGGCAGGTCTGTCTGCCTCTGACAAAAACGATCAACCGTAAACCTCCGAGGTATCAGCCCTTGGAATGAGTGTCAGGGCTGCCCGGCCAGCCCTCCTCAATCCACGACCTCAGAGGCAACCCGTCACGCCCTCCCCCTCGCTTGTTCAAGCCTGCTTCAGTACTGGATTATTCCTGCCTACTTGACCGTTCCAAGGTTTGCGACCACGCTCAGTCCGCGTAGAAAGCTGATACAGACTGAGTCACTGCACTGATGAAGGTCTGAAAGCGCCTCCTAATGTCAGCCCGGCAAAGGGCTGGACCTGTACCGTCAAGGAATGAAAGACATGTCCGATTTAATCGTAGTGGGATTTTCAGATACCGAAGTAGCAGATCGCGCCCTCACCAAAATGGTTTCGCTCAGCAAAGAGCACCTGGTAGAGCTGGAAGATGCGGTCATTGTCGTTCGTAACGCCGACGGCAAAATCCATATCAAGCAAAGCGTCAATCTTACCGCTCTCGGGGCTACTTCTGGCCTGGTCACCGGCGGCCTTTGGGGGGCACTGGTGGGCCTGCTGTTCCTCAACCCGCTGGCCGGTTTTGCCATTGGCGGCGCTCTGGGCGCAGGCACCGGCGCCCTTTCGGGTTCGTTGAGCGACTACGGGATTGATGACCAGTTCATCAAGTCCCTGAGCGAAACCATCCCTAACGATTCCTCGGCCCTGTTTTTGCTGCTGCGCAAATTCCAGCCGGAAAAAGTGCTGCAAGAGCTTGAAGACTCAAACTTCAAAGGCAAGGTCCTGCGCACCTCGCTGTCCCCTGAACAAGAGCAGAAGCTGCAGGACGCCCTGTCCAAAACCGCGGCAGTGGGTACTACTACCGTCTAAGCCCTTATTCGGGTTGCATCGGCCATTCGGCAGCCTTGATGGCTGCCGGATTCTAACCCAGGCGCACTGCCGTGCCGGTGGCAAACACCACCAGCATCCCGCCACGCCCTGAAGGCATGCTGATTTCGAAGTTCAGCCCGACAATGGCATCTGCCCGCAAGCCCTGCGCCCTGTCGCGAATTTCATCCGTGACCTCGGCACGCGCTTCTTTCAGTGCCCGCTCCAGGGTCTGAGAGCGCCCGCCAAAGAAATCCCGCACTCCGGTAAAAAAATCCCGCACTACGTTGATGCCGTGTACCGACTCGGCACTGACCACTCCCAGGTACTCGGTGATCTGGCGGCCTTCTATTCGGTTGGTGGTGGTGATGATCATGGCGGTTCCTCAAATATTCGCGAGCGGGATGGTGATCCCTGATTGTGCAAAAGATTAACTCAAACCCCCGCACCTTTGCCGCGCCCGCTGCTCTAAACAGGGCTGCGCTGGCCTTATCCGCCTGCAGTGGTACTGTTGTCAAAGCTGTGACAGGCCCCACCCGGGGCTACTATGCTTAAAGCGAATAAATCTAAAGACGTAAGAGTTGGGACCTCTCGCTCGGCAGATGCAGATGGCTGATATGAACTCAATAGCTGCGCCAAGCCACTTTTCGATCCCGCTTACAGGAAGCCCATAATGGTTCAAAGACAAGTCATCAATGCCTCGGTCAGCCCGAAAGGCAGTCTGGAAACACTCTCGCAACGTGAAGTTCAGCAATTGAGCGAAGTCGGCTCAGGCAGCAGTTACACCCTGTTCCGACAGTGCGTGCTGGCGATCCTCAATACCGGCGCCCAGGTCGACAACGCTAAAACCATCCTTGAGGCCTATCAGGATTTCGAGGTGCGGATTCACCAGCAGGACCGTGGCGTTCGCCTTGAACTGCTCAATGCGCCGGCTGATGCATTCGTTGATGGCGAAATGATCGCCAGCACCCGCGAGATGCTGTTCAGCGCCCTGCGCGACATTGTCTACACCCAAAGCGGCCTGGACAGCCCGCGCATCGACCTGAGCACCTCAGCAGGCATCACCGACTATGTGTTCCACCTGCTGCGCAACGCCCGCACCCTGCGCCCGGGCGTAGAACCCAAGATCGTCGTGTGCTGGGGTGGTCACTCGATCAATACCGAAGAGTACAAGTACACCAAGAAGGTCGGCCACGAACTGGGCCTGCGCAGCCTGGACATCTGCACCGGCTGCGGCCCGGGCGTGATGAAGGGGCCAATGAAA
This sequence comes from Pseudomonas sp. 9.1(2019), assembly GCF_009910445.1. Taxonomy (NCBI): domain Bacteria; kingdom Pseudomonadati; phylum Pseudomonadota; class Gammaproteobacteria; order Pseudomonadales; family Pseudomonadaceae; genus Pseudomonas; species Pseudomonas sp. 9.1(2019). The sequence goes on from NZ_VBWF01000010.1 coordinate 843,542, forward strand.
GGGGCCACCATTTCCCACGCCAAACAGCGTTTGACCGGTGGCCGTTATCTGGGCCTGACCGAACCGGGCATCATCGCCGCCGAAGCGCCGAACCCCATCGTCAACGAACTGGTGATTCTGCCGGACATCGAAAAACGTCTTGAAGCCTTCGTCCGGGTTGGCCACGGGGTGATCATCTTCCCGGGCGGCGCCGGGACTGCCGAAGAGTTCCTGTATCTGCTCGGTATCCTGATGCACCCGGAAAACAGCGATGTGCCGTTCCCGGTCATCCTGACCGGGCCAAAGGAAGCAGCGCCCTATTTGCAGCAGCTGCATGAATTTGTCGGCGCCACCCTCGGCGAGGCGGCACAGACCCATTACCAGATCATCATCGACAACCCGGCCGAAGTGGCCCGGCAAATGACCTCGGGGCTCAAGGCGGTGAAAATGTTCCGCCGCGAGCGCAATGACGCGTTCCACTTCAACTGGTTATTGAAAATCGATGAGGGCTTCCAGCGTCCGTTCGAGCCCACCCACGCCAATATGGCCAGCCTGCAATTGCGCAGCGACATGCCGGCCCATGAACTGGCGATCAACCTGCGTCAGGCTTTTTCCGGGATTGTGTCGGGCAACGTGAAGGAGAAAGGCATTCACTTGATCGAGCAGCACGGCCCGTACGAGATTCATGGTGACCCGGCAATCATGAAACCGCTGGATAAACTACTCCATGCATTCGTTGCCCAGCACCGCATGAAACTGCCGGGTGGCGCAGAATACGTACCCTGCTATCGCGTCGTAAGCTGAGCCTGTCCTGAGGGGCATGCCGGGCGGGCAAAAGCGCATTGCGCCCGGCTTGCCCGGCAAAGGATTACTTCAACGGTGCAAATTTTTTGACCGTTTCCAGCCAGGCCGGATCCAGCCGGGTCTGTTCGGTATCGATACCGAGCGCCTCCAGCCGTGCCTTATGCAGATCAATCTCGTGAACCATCTGGCTCAGCGCACTGGAATTGGCGTCCAGCTGGTACATCTGGGTAATCCCCAGGTGATAGAAGCGCAGCAGCTTCATGGCCGTCACATCGCCAGCCATCACCCCCGCCGTCACATGGTGCATGACGTTGGTGACTTTCATCAGACTGCGTTTGAGCTGCCAGCCATACACCGCCGGTGCCATCCAGGGCTGCGACCAGAAGTTGAACCGCACCAGGGCAATGGTGATGAGCAAAGCCACAATCACGCCGGCCAGGTTCAAACGGAAATTATCACCACCCTCGACTCCCAGCAGCATCACTGCCAACCCGGATACCAGTAGCGCCAATGCGGCAAAGGTCAGCGCGATGTACAGGGTGCTGCGCCGGGTCTTCTGGCGATAGATCTCGGGGCTGAGCGGTTTTATTTCAAACATCACTGTCACAAAACTCCTGGCTGATTATGAAAGTCCGAGGCGCATTATGCCCGTCCACAAGCCAAGGGGATTGAATCAATCAGCGTAACGCGCGGGGTGCGCTGATTGGCAGTCAAGGTTGCATCGGAATGACGCGATTGGGCTTGACCGCCTTGAACGAGAAACTTGAATAAATTTCCTTTACCGCGGGCAAGGTCTGCAGCACCTCCCGGGCAAATTCACCGAAGGACTCCAGGTCTTTGGCCACCACTTCGAGCAAGAAGTCATAACGGCCCGAGATGTTATGGCAGGCAATAATTTCAGGGATGTCCAGCAAGCGCTGCTCAAAATCCCTTGCGGTCTCCCTGGAATGCGAAGCCATCATCAGACTCACAAAAGCTGTCACCCCGTAGCCCAGCTCCCTGGGTGAGAGAATCGCTTGATAGCCACAAATAAGGCCGCTTTCCTCCAGGGCTTTTACCCTTCGCCAACAGGGCGAAGTGGTCAACGAAACTTTCTCGGCCAGCTCGGCAATGGTCAGGCGCGCATTGCCTTGCAGCGCGCTAAGCAGGGCCTTATCGGTTCTATCCAGAGCAATTGGCATAATTTGCCTCCAACTTTCAGCATGACCGGCTTTTATGCCAATAAATCTGTATTTGGCTGGCCAATATGGAATTTTTATTGTTGGTTTTAAGCATAGCATCGGAGGAAATATCGGAGAGTCCGCCATGACTGACAAGAACAATGACTTCGGTTTTTCTACCCGCGCGATTCATCACGGCTACGATCCACTGCAGAATAACGGCGCGCTGATACCACCGATTTATCTCACCTCAACCTTTGCCTTTCCCACCGTCGAATATGGCGCAGGGTGTTTTGCCGGTGAGCAAAGCGGGCATTTTTACACCCGCATTTCCAACCCGACCCTGGCCCTGCTGGAGTCGCGCATGGCGGCACTGGAAAACGGCGAAGCGGGTGTGGCATTCAGCTCCGGCATGGGTGCGATTGCCGCCACCTTCTGGACCCTGCTCAGACCCGGCGATGAAATCATCGTCAACCGCACGCTATACGGCTGTACCTTTGCCCTCCTGCACCACGGCATCGGCGAATTCGGGGTCAAGGTCAAGCATGTCGACATGTCCGACCTGATCGAACTCGAAGCCGCGATCAGCCCGGCAACGCGCATGATCTACTTCGAATCACCGGCCAACCCCAACATGAAGCTGGTGGATATAGCCGCCGTTTCAGACATTGCCCACAAGCACCAGGACATTGTCGTCGCCATCGACAACACCTACTGCACCCCGTACCTGCAACGCCCGCTGGAACTGGGCGCCGACCTGGTCGTGCATTCGGCCACCAAATACCTCAGCGGTCACAGTGACATTACGGCGGGCATCGTCGTGACCAGTCAGGCTCTGGCAGACCGGATCCGCCTGCAAGGCCTCAAGGACCTCACGGGTGCAGTAATGTCGCCCCAGGATGCCTATCTATTGATGCGCGGCCTCAAGACCCTGGCCTTGCGCATGGACCGCCATTGCAGCAACGCTCAAGTCATCGCCGCTTGTTTGCAGGAGCACCCCGCGGTGGAATGGGTCGCCTACCCCGGCCTGCCCTCTTTTCCCCAGCACGCACTGGCATCCCGGCAAATGAAACTGCCGGGGGGCATGATCGCCTTTGAACTCAAGGGTGGCCTTGCCGCGGGCCAGCGGTTCATGAACGCCCTGCAACTGTTCAGCCGTGCAGTCAGCCTCGGCGGAGCAGAGTCGCTGGCGCAGCATCCCGCGAGCATGACCCACTCCACCTACACCCTGGAAGAACGGGAGCGGCATGATATTTCCGAGGGGCTGGTGAGACTGGCGGTAGGTCTGGAAGACATTGCCGATTTGTTGGCGGATATCGAGCAGGCACTGCGAGCCTGAACCGCATCTGGGCAGCGACTACAGAAAATGCGGTTGTTTGGTAAGCATGTGCACAGGTGTGAACCGATGCTGGCTCAACCCGGCGGGATCGTCGCCAAAATGCCGATGCCGATGGTCAACGCCAAAAAACCACCTAAAAACCATGCCATCTTGCCCATAACAATTGCCCTCAAACGTTCGTAATAAAACAGGCGCAGAACACCTGCCAGCACCATGGGAGTGATGCCCGGGGCTCACGCCCTTGCCTGTCTCGAAAGGTTGGGGGCAATTCTGCGCCGCGAACTGCACACATAACAGTCGCAGATAATGCGAATAAAAGCGGATCAGTTGTGCGGCAACACAAAGTGCGCCGGCGACACGCTGCGCTGATACTCGGCCACAACGGCCTGGCTCAGATTAACCACCGCCTCGTTCAACTCCAGGCCGGCACCGGCGCGCCAACTGGCATACACCGAAAAACCCGGAGCGGCCTCGATCGGCAAGGCGATCATCGCCCCGCTCTGCAATTCACGGCTGACCAGTACCGGAGGCAAGGCGCCGATGCCGAAACCGTCGGCTACCAGTTTGATAATGGCCGCCACCGAGTTGATACAGCTGACCCTCGGCGCCGCAATGGCGTGCTGATGCAGAAAGTTGAGCATGTCCTGATGGGGCCGGGAATGCCGGGAGAACGTCAGCAACCGTTCCTGACACAGATCCGCCAGGCTGGCGTAACTGCGATCCTGCGCGCCAGCACGGGCCACGACCCAGCTCAGCGGGTAACTGGCCAGTTGCACGTTGCGTACCCCGTCTGCCCGGAGCAGATCGGTCTGGAACACCAGATCCAGCTGCCCCTTGAGCAATTGCTCACTCAGGTTCAGCGCGGTATCGGCCGTCAGTTCGACTTCGACCTGCGGATAATCGCGGCTCAAGGCACTGATCAACTCGCTCAGCCAACTGTGAATCACGGTGTCCATCACCCCGATCCGCAAGCGCCCGGCAAAGCTGTCGGCCAGGCCCAGGGACTGCTGCAGGCGTTGCTGGGTGGCCAGCATTTCTTCGGCGTAACCCAGCACCTTGTGCCCCTCGCGCGTCAGGCTCACCCCACGCGAGTCACGCAGGAACAACTGCACACCCAGCTCGGTTTCGAGGACCGATATGCGACTGGATATCGCCGCCTGGGTGGTTGAAAGTTTCTCTGCGGTCAGGCGGAAACTGCCAAGACGCGCCACCCAGACGAACGTAAGAAGAAAACGCATGTTCATTAAGGGGGTTTTCTCCGGACCGGAACAAGTGCGTCACTCTAAACCTTTGCCGTGAACTCAATCCAGTCGGCTTAAGTCGTTGATTGGCAAAACTTTTTTGTTCGGGGGTGACAACTTTTTTTGACTGGACGCGTAGCTCAAAGCCACCAACCATATCGGCCAATGATGCTCCCTCATCGGGCGTCAAAAATAAAAAAACACGCTGAGTCCGGCAGCGTACCGATTTTGCGAAAGTGTGCCTGACCGCTTTCGCCTTGCCCGCACCAGCCTGCCCTGGTGTTGCGGCATTCAGCTAAGGGATTTCCCCCTCATGCAAACCGTCGTAAACCTGTGGCCCCTGATTGGCGTGTTCGTCATCATTGCGGGCTTTATACTGCGCTTCAATCCACTGCTGGTGGTGAGCGCGGCGGCTATCGTCACCGGCCTTGCAGCCCACTTTCCCCTGGAAAAAATCATTACCCTGATGGGCGAAGGCTTTCTCCAGACCCGCGCCCTGCAACTCATTCTGTTATTACCCCTGGCGGTGATCGGCCTGCTGGAGCGCCACGGTTTGCGCCTGCATGCACAAAACTGGATCGCCAGCTTTCAGCGGGCAACCGTCGGCCGGCTGCTGATCATGTACCTGTTCCTGCGTGAAGCCACCGCCGCGGTGGGCCTGACCAGCCTGGGCGGTCATCCGCAAATGGTGCGCCCGTTGCTGGCCCCCATGGCCGAGGGTGCGGCCGAGAACAAATACGGCAAGCTGCCGGACAAGGTGCGACACAAGGTGCTGGCCATGTGCGCCGCCACCGATAACATCGGCCTGTTCTTTGGCGAAGATATTTTTGTCGCCTTTGGTGCCATCGCCCTGATGCATACCTTCCTGCTGGGCTCGGGGCTGGATGTCGAGCCGCTGCACATTGCCTTCTGGGGCATCCCCACCGCCATCTGCGCCTTTATCATCCATGCATTACGCCTGTATCGCTTCGATCTGATGCTGTCGCGCAGCATGGCCGAAGTCGCCCAAGACGATGCTGACGCGGCGAAGGAGCTGGCACGATGATTATCTCTATCGAGTATTTCTACTGGCTGGCCGGCGCGCTGTTGCTGATCACCGCGGGCATGATCGCAACTGACCGCACCCACCCCAAGCGCTGGACCAGCAGCCTGTTCTGGGCACTGTTCGCCATGGTATTTCTGATTGGTGACCGGCTTTCGCCGTTCGTGGTCGGGGTTGGCGTGCTGGTGATGGCCGTTATTGCCGGCATCGGTGGCGTCGGTCGCGGCGCCCATGCCGAGTTGCACGTCAAAGCTGCACGGGCCAGCGCCGGCCGCCTGGGCCACAAGCTGTTTATCCCGGCGCTGTCGATTCCACTGGTAACGGTGATTGGCTCGGTGCTGCTCAAAAACGTCCAGATCGGCGGCGTACCGCTGCTCGACCCGAAGAACACTACCTTCGTATCGCTGGGCATCGGCTGCATGGTGGCACTGGTACTGGCTTGCATTCTGACCCGCGACACACCGCTGCAGGGCTTGCGCGAGTCCCGGCGTCTGACCGAAGCCCTGGGCTGGACCATGGTATTGCCGCAAATGCTGGCCATGCTCGGCCTGCTGTTCAATGACGCCGGAGTCGGCGCGGCAGTCGCCCACGTCACCACCGCCTACATCAACATGGACTACCGTCTGGTAGCAGTGATGGTCTACGTGCTGGGCATGGCCCTGTTTACCGTGATCATGGGTAACGGCTTTGCTGCATTCCCGGTGATGACCGGCGGTGTCGGGGTGCCAATACTGGTGGGGGTCTACGATGCCAACCCGGCAGTGATGGCGGCGATCGGCATGTTTTCCGGCTATTGCGGCACCCTGATGACGCCAATGGCAGCCAACTTCAACATCGTGCCCGTCGCCCTGCTGGAGCTGCCGGACAAATACGCCGTGATCAAGGCCCAGATGCCAACGGCGCTGCTGATGCTGGTGGTCAATATCGTCCTGCTTTATCTGTTGATGTGAGGCCCGCCATGCGCACTGTGCTGCTGACCGGTTTTGAACCGTTCGACCAAGATACGATCAACCCGTCCTGGGAGGCCGTGCGCCTTCTGGACGGCGTTTTGCTCAGCGATGATGTGCGTATCGTCGCCCGCCTGTTGCCCTGCGCCTTCGCCGAGGCGCCAGCCCGGCTTGCCGAGTTTCTGGCGCAACTGGCACCCGAGATGGTGATTGCCGTAGGCCTGGCAAGCGGCCGTGCAGACTTGTCGGTCGAACGGGTGGCAATCAACCTCAATGACGCGCGAATCCCCGACAACCAGGGCCTGCAACCGATCGACACGCCGGTGGTGGCGCAAGGGCCTGCAGCGTATTTCAGCACCTTGCCGATCAAGGCCATGGTGCGGGCAATCAAGGCTGCCGGCATTGACGCCTCGGTATCCCATACAGCCGGCACCTTTGTCTGCAATCAGGTGTTCTATAGCTTGCAGCATGCCCTCGCCGGCTCGGGAGTACGCAGTGGCTTTATCCATATCCCCACGCTGCCGCAACTGGCCCTGGAGTCCGGGGTGCCGTCCATGGCACTGGAGACTGTGGTTCAAGGGCTGCGGATTGCCCTGATCAGCGCGCTGAACACCGAACAGGATGTGCTTGAAACCGGCGGTCAGGTGAGCTGATCGCTGAATCCCGGCCCTTGGCGTCATGGGTGGCAGCCAGCCAGGGGCCTTGATGACAGCCCCCTGCGAGGGCAATTTCACCCGCCCTTGATTGAGCCCCCACGCTCGGCGCCCTCTGGCAGCAGGGCCATACTGCACCTCGCGCTCTAGAATCCTACGCAGCCATTCATTATGAGATTTGTTTTCTATTTATATGCATATTTATAGAATAACTTTTACCAAAAATCTGATAACAGGCAAAAACATTCAATATTTTTCGCTCCATTAGTCGGTACCATTTTCCTCACACTTTGCAGGAAGGTACCGCTGTAATGCATGACGCCATGACTCGCTACATACACGCCGGAAGAACCCCGCAGGCCTTCGGCGGGCTGGTCAACACCCCGGTCTTTCGCGGTTCGACCGTCCTGGCGGACAGCTTCGCCAGCTGGGAGGCGAGCAAAAAAAACGGCAATCCCTACTCCAACTATGGACGCTTCGGCACACCCACCACCCGCTCGTTCGAGCAGGCCATGGCCGAGCTTGAAGGCGGCCATGGCTGCCTGGTTTTCCCTTCGGGCCTGGCAGCCTGCACCCACGCCCTGCTGGCTTTTGTCAGTGCCGGCGATCATGTGCTGATGATTGACAACATCTACGGGCCCACACGTACGTTTGCCAGCAATGTACTGAGCCGCCTGGGGGTTGAAGTCGAGTATTTTTCACCGCTGATTGGCGCCGGTATTGCTGCCCTCATGCGCCCCAACACCCGGGTAGTCTTCACCGAATCACCGGGCTCGCTCACGTTCGAGGTGGCCGACCTGCCTGCAATCTGCGCTGCCGCCCACGAGGCAGGCGCCTTTGTGCTGCTGGACAATACCTGGGCATCCCCCCTGTACTTCAAGCCGTTTGAACATGGGGTTGATGTGTCCATCCAGGCGGCCACCAAATACATAGTCGGCCACTCGGACGCCCTGCTGGGCACGGCCACGGCCAACCAGAAGGCCTGGGAGATCCTTAAAGCCGGGGCCCATGATTTCGGGCAGACCGCCAGCCCGGACGACTTGTTTCTGGCACTGCGTGGCTTGCGCACCCTGCCGATCCGCCTGCAACAACACTGGCATAGCGGCGTGGCACTGGCGCAAAGCCTGAGCGAGCACCCGGCCATCAGCCAAGTGCTGCACCCGGCCCTGGCCAATGACCCCGGGCATGACCTCTGGAAGCGGGATTTTCTGGGCGCCAGCGGCCTGTTCTCGATACGGGTCAAAACCCGGGACACAGCCGTGCTGGGGCGGCTGTTCGATAATTTGCAACTGTTCGGGATCGGGCTGTCCTGGGGCGGCTTCGAAAGCCTGGTGGTCCCGGTCGGCCAGCCTGTGCGCAGCTGCACCCGCCAGCCCGACGAAGGTTATCTGATTCGGGTACATGCCGGGCTGGAACACATCGACGACCTGGTCGAAGACTTCCATCGGGCTCTGGATATAGCGTTTAAACAATGCAGGGTTGCGGTGGCCTGAACCCATCGCGAGCAAGCTCGCTTCTACAAGTCTGCGCTGTGGCGACTACACACCTTATGGCGCATAGCGCAGAGGCAGCCGCGTGGAATACTTGATTTGCTCCATGGAAAAACTCGAGCTGATGTCGGCCAGACCCGGGATGCAAATCAACTGTTTGTAAACCCCGTCATAGGCCGCGACATCCGGCACTGCCACCCGCAACAGGTAATCCGTGTCACCCGCCATTCGATAGACCTCAACCACCTCATCCACTGCCGAGACCGCGGCGTGAAACTGCGCCAGCCAGTGCGCATTGTGTTGCGTGGTTTTGATCGACACGAACACCACCACCCCGACATTGAGTTTGTGGCCGTCCAGCAAGGCGACCCGGGCACGGATGATTCCGGACTCTTCCAGCTTCTGAATCCGCCGCCAGCACGCCGTGCTGCCCAAGCCAATCTGGTCGGCAATCTCGGCCACCGGCCGCGTGCAATCGGTTTGCAGAATTTGCAGGATGGCCCGGTCAAGCTTGTCCATGGAGGTCTTTACCTTGCTGGAAAAATGGAACGGCTCAGCCCTTGGCTGCCATTGCGGTCACTTCCACACGCATGCCTTCGACTGCCAATGCGGCTACACCCACGGCGGCGCGAACCGGCCATGGCCTGGCAAAGAAACGCTTGTACACCTCGTTGAATGCCGCGCGGTCAGCCATGTCCGTGAGGTAAATGGTCAGATGCAAGACCCGGTCCATGGAGCTGCCTGCGCGTTCCAGCGCGACCTTGAGCGCTTGCAGCGTGCATTCGCTCTGCTCGGTGATACCCCCCAGTTCCAGGCTGCCATCGGCACGGGTGGGAATCTGGGTGGAAACCAGCAGGCCGGCAAAACCGGCCACGTCGGACGAGATCGATTGGGTGTCTGGATCAGGGGTGAAGGTGATGTCTTGGTTGACCATGTAAATCTCTTTTTGTTGGGGAACTGTCACGCTTGAAGCGCCACAGTTTACAGCCTCAGCGTCGGAACGTTGTTGATCGAGTCTTAAATAACCGCAACCCGTACCGTCACTGTGGCGACTTGCGCGGCAATCGCGCCAGTCAAACAAGCGCTCATCCGCACTTGCCGGGGTGACTTTTTGTCATGACATCCTCTACAGCTGCTGCTCATTGTCAGCCTCAAGCCTGCGCTCCTATTTTGCTATTTCGTTCCAGCCAAGGAGTAGCAAACATGCATCACTCATCTGAGCACACCCCCGACATCCAGTCCGCCGCCAGCCTGCTCAACAGCGGCGATGTGTATTCCGGCGCCTACAACTTTATGAGCAGCATCAGTGCCGGGGTCGATCCGCGCACCGGTGCGTTCTCGGCCTCGATCAGCCTGCCCACAGGCGCCGCCAATGATTTGCGCGGGCCCATCGGCCAATTGCATCTGAGCCATAGCCCGCTGATGACAGCCGACCAGGGCTTTGGTCTGGGCTGGATGCTCGGCACCACCTCCTGGGACGGTGTCAGCCAACAACTGCAGCTCAATTCCGGCGAGCGCTTTCGCGGTGAGATTGTCGGCCAGAGCATGCGTTTCCCCGATGTGCGCTTGCCGGTGGTAACGGTCACGGTGCAGCGCCAGGAAATGTGGATCCGGCATAACGACGGCAGCTGTGAACGCCTTATCCCCTTACCCGGACATCCAAGCCTGTGGGTGGTCAGCACCCTGGTGGGTGCCGATGGCAGCGCTCTGAGGTTTGACTGGCGTTCGGTTGGCAACGCGGCCTACCTGCAAAAAATCAGCGATGCCCAGGGCCGCACGGTGCTGGCACTGACCTACGAGGGCGTGCTGACCCATCTGACGTTGCAACCGGATACCCCCTCACAGGTGGTGATGTCTTTTCACCGGGTCTCCGGGCAGTTGCGCCGAGTGACGGTAGACGGCCTGCCCGATAATGGCTGGCAGTTTGAATACACCCGCAGTGATTCAGGCCTGTTGCTGCTGAGCAAATGTACCCAGCCCACCGGCAGCACCGAGGAAGTGACCTATAGCGAGGCAAACGGTCTGGCGTTGCCGCCGGGGGCGCCGTTCCCACGGATGCCGGTGGTCAGTCAGACCCGCAAGGACCCGGGGGACGGCCAGCCGGTGCAGCTGGTTCGCTATGACTATGGGCTGTATGGCAGCAACAACTATTTTGGCTGGCCGGCAGTGCGCCAGTGGCGCAACCGCGAAGACAATCTCTATCACCTGACCGGGGGCGGCGATTTTCTCTACGGCTCCACCGAAACCCTGATGGATGCCCGGGGGACTGTTTTACAAACAGTGTCCCGCACCTTTAACCGCTTTCACCTGCTGACCCGTGAACGCACGCAACAGGGCCAGACGCTGCAGGAAACCGAGACCACCTATTACGACGAGCCGTGGCTGCCCATTGCCCGGCAACTGCCGTATTTCCAGTTCCCGCATAAAGTCATTACCCGCAAGGCGCAGCTGGATGGCCAACGGGTACTGCGGGAGCTTGTTACCGAAGAAGAAACCCGCTACGACGAGCTGGGCAACCCGGTGTGGCACCGCAATGCATTGGGGGTCGTTGAAGAGTCCGAGTACTACCCGGTAACCGGTGAGAGCGACAACTGCCCGGCCGACCCATTGGGCCGCATCACCCGTCTGAAAAGTCGTACGGTCAGTCCGCCACCCGGCACCGAAGGCCCGGTCAAGCAGACCCGATATCGCTATCAATCCCTGCCCGTGCGTGGGGATGCTCCAGGGTTTGCATTGCCGACTTTTATCCAGAGCAGCGAAGAGCGGTTGCTGCTGGTTGAAGGCGACAAACCCACTGAATTGGGCCGTTCCAGCCAGACCTTTATCAATGCTCCGGCCTCACCCCATCACGGCCGTATGCTCAGCGAAACCCAAAGGGTACAGGGCAAAAGCACCACCCGGACCTACAGCTACACCCTGACCCAAGCGCCAGACGCACGCTCTCTTCAACGTGCCGTGCTGCAGGAAAATGTGACAGTCACCGGGCACGATGGGCAGTCAACTGTTGCCCAATCCTCACAAGATCTGTACTCGGGGCTAATGGTCACCGAGCAGACCGACGAGCAGCTGCGCATGGCCTTTGCCCACGATCCCCTAGGGCGTGTGACTCAGGAAGTCGCAGCCCCGGATTCGGCGTTCGAGGCTGAGGTCAACTGGGCCTATTCGTTGTCGGCGAACGAGCGCTGCCAGACCCGAATCGGCGCTTCCGGGCGTAAGGAAACTGTCTGGCTCGATGGTATGGCCAGGGAAATCCGCCGTGAAAAACAAACCGACAGCGGTACGACCTATACCGCCTGGACCGCCGAATATGACGTGCTGGGCCGGGTGTTCCGTGAAACCAGTTATGACCCGGGTAACGAAGACGTCCCGGCCCTGAGCCTGACCACTGAACGCACCTTTGATGACTGGGGCAATGTGCTGACTGAAACCGGCGCGGACGGTGTCACTCAACACACCCTTGCCGACCCGGTAGCCCTGACCGGCAGCAGCTGGCAGACCGACGCCAATGGCGTGGCTGGGGCCAGAACAGTGACCACCCACACCCTGGATGGCAAGCCGCTGACCGAGCGATTGTATTGCGCAGACGGCGTACTTCAGCACGAATTGAGCTGGACCTATGACGGGTTGGGCCGCTGCATCAGCCAGTCCGATACCATGGGCCGGGAGACCCGGCAGGAGTGGGATGTACTGGACCGACTGGTATCCACCACCCTACCCGACGGCAGTGTCATCAAGCGCACCTATGCCGAAGGCCATGACAGTGAATTGCCGGCCACGGTATCGATTAGCCACCCTTCATTGGGCAGTAATGAAGTCCTGCTGGGCGAGCGCAAATATGACGGTCTGGGCCGACTGGTGTGGGAAAAGGTCGGGCAGAGTGTCTCCAAATGGGAATATGCCGAAGGAGAAATCCACGCCCATACCCAGGTTCTGCCCGACGGTACCCGGGTGCAGAGTGAGCGCCAACCGGAACTGGGCGACGCATTGCTGTCGCTGCAAGCGCCCGGGATCAGCGTGTTCAATAAATACGATCCGCTAAGCGGCCGTTTGCTGGAATCCCGGGGCAATCTGGGGCTGCAAAAAGATCACTGGTCACCGTCCGGCCAACTGAGCAAAGCCGACTACGCCTGGCACGGCGACCAGCCGCGCTCGCAACAGCAAAGCACCACCCCGGCGGGCACAGTGACGCGCCTGACCGATGCCGACGGCGCCGAACAGCGCTGCCAGTACGATGAATTCGGGCGTTTGATTCAACAGCAAGGCCCCGATGTCACTATTAGCGTCACCTACGATGCAGCCTCGCGGATTCACCAGCAGCGCACCCAATCAAACGATGGCTCGCGGGACATAACCGTGACTCTGGGCTACGACAGCCTGGGCCGTCCGGCCCGCCGAGAAACGGCTACCCGTACGCCCACCCGACAGTCCCTTGAAATCCAGACCCAGCAATGGCGTAAAGACGGCAAGCTGACCCAGCGCGAACTGACCCGTGACGGCACACTGGTGCGCGGTGAAAGCTTCGACTACGACCTGCGCGGACGGATGATTGCTCACCGTCTGCACGGTGAGGATTTACCGCAGGATGCCCACGGCCACCCTTACCGCGAGCAACACTTCCAGTACGACGCCCTCGACAATATTCGTCGACTGGAAACGGTCTTTGCCGACGCCAGCGCCAACAATGTCAGCGTATTCGGCTACAACCCTGCCGACCTTACCCAACTGCTTAGCGTCAGTCACAGCCGCGCCGATTACCCGGCACCGGTAACCCTGGAGTACGACGCTCTCGGCAATTTACTCAAGGATGAACGGGGCAATCCGCTGCACTACGATGCCCTGGGCCGACTCATTGGCGTCACCCTGCCTACAGGCGAACGCCGCTGGCACTACGGCCCGGCGGGCAACATCATCAAGACCGAGGACACTAATGGCCCGCGCTGGCGTTACCACACCGGCGGCCAGCTCAGTTGCGAGGTGGGTGAAAACACCCAGACCCGCTGGGTGCGGGCCGGTGACGTTCCGGTGGCTGAAAGCCGTCTTGCATCGGCAGTGCGCGAAGTGATTCTGCTGGGCACCGATGCCCAGGGCTCGATAACCACTGAGGCCAATGACGGGATTAACACCCCGGTCTACGGCGCCTACGGCCAGAGCCAGCCCGGCACCAGCCGACTGGGCTACGCCGGCGCTTTGCGCGAACAGGACAGCGGCTGGTATTTCCTGGGTGATTACCGCATCTATAACCCCGCACTGATGCGCTTCCACAGCCGTGACAGCCTCAGCCCCTTCGGCGAAGGCGGGCTCAATGGCTATGCCTATTGCGCCGGCGATCCGGTCAACCGCATCGACCCGTCGGGCCATTCGTGGCTGGACTGGCTGTTGCCGGCGGCCGGTCTCGCGCTGGCACTGGTCGGCACCGTGGCCTCCCTGGGTGCGTTGGCGGCGCCTACAGCGGCACTGACCGCCAGCTATGTAACGGCAGTCACTACTGCGACCTTGAGCGTGGTGTCGCTGGCAGCGGATGTGGCCTCGATAGCCTTGCTGGCCACCGGCAATGAAAACGCCGGGCGGATTCTGGGCTGGGTGGGCATGGCAACCGGGCTTGCTTCGGCGGCTCCGTCAATGGCCGGGGCTGCGGCCAAGGGAGTGAAGAGTGCAGGCAAGTTCGTGGGCAGCTGGCAGCACAAACTGCAACATGCAGGGGGGGCTACGAGAGGCCGCCGTGCATTACCCGGGGGAACCCAGCGAGTGACACCCATGCGCGACATGGATCTGTCCTATTTGCTGGAACAAACACCGATCCGGAATAGCTTTTTGCCGCACTTGTCCCGTAGTGATTTGCAAAGTTTAGGGCAAACCAATTCGGCTAACAGGCGCGCCGTTTATAGCAGGCCCCTGGAACTTCCGTCGGCAGCTCCCGTGAGCGTTATCTCTGACGGGAACCTCTATCTGGCTAACGGAGGGTTTCTCGATCACAACCCGGCCTACATCAGAGAAGTCAGACAAATCGTATCCGGCACTCATCCCCACTATTACCCCTGGCAGCTGGGGGAAGCCGGAATCAGCAACCCAAGTGCCTTGAGGATCGTCAGCAGAAGGGAATTAGACCGCTATACGGACCATATAGCCCGACATGGTCGACCAAGGCTGATGAGCCCACTGCAGGAATTGGCCGAAGCTGATTATCAATGGCTTCATTCTCGCACGGCGCAGCGGCCTGCCTCGCCTCCCCAGGAGGCCACTATAAGGCAGAGAACCCAGAGGTGCCGGATTCTGTAGTGCTGTACCTGAGTTAACTCCAGCAGAGTGACTCAGGTCTGTTTCGGCTCTATCTCGACTGCCATTGCGAAACGTTTATGGCGCCCCTGATGCGCTGCTGATTAAACCGCCGGGGCCAGGATCAAACCTGGTTCCGGCGTTTAGCCACTCACCTGAAGTCTTGTTCGAAGCAGCACTTCAATAACCCCTGCCAGTAACCGGTCGGCCTCCTCCTGGCGCTGATCATCCGACAGCGCCTGCGGGCCATTGTGTAGCACTCAGTAACACCCCTGCCCTTTTACTGTGCGCCCATGCCTGGCCCATTCCTCCCGCCCCCCTGCCCGGCAAGGTCCGGCTCCCCGTGGCGTAATTCGTGCATTCAAATTCGACCCTTCTTGCCTGAATCCGCCATGCGCCCCAAGGAACTGAAACTCTGGACCACCGGTGTCGCCCATCTGCTGGCCTTGCCTGCCGGGCACGGGCGACTGGCGGGCTTGAGCCACTGGCTAAGGCAGGTCTGCCCGATCGATCACTTTGTTCTGTTCGTCTACGAAGGCAATCACCGGCCGCTGGCCCTGTTCGATACCTTCTCGGCGGACAAGCGTGCGGTGTATGTCGATGACTATCAGTGCGGGCCTTACTTGCTGGACCCTTTCTACCTGGCCTGCACCCGCGCGCAACCACCGGGGCTGTGGCGGCTGCGCCAGTTTGCACCCGACCATTTCTATCTCGGCGAGTACTACCTGACCTACTACCAGCAAACCGGACTGGCCGAGGAAGTGGCCTTTTTCGTCGACCTGGGCGAAGGCGCCATGGCCGTGCTGTCACTGATGCGCAGCACCGCCAGTTGCGCCTTCAGTCGCGATGAAATGCAGTTGATCGAGTGCGCGCAAGCGGTGGTCGAGCAGGTGATCAATGAAGCCTGGCGCTTGCGCCAGACCGAGCAGCCGCGCCCGGCCCAGGATCTGGACTTCAAGATCCGCGAGGTCTTCGATCACTTTGGCGCCCACATCCTCACCGTGCGCGAGCAGGAAATCGTGCAACTGCTGCTGCGCGGCCATTCCAGCGCCTCGGTGGCCGAGCAACTGGGCATCAGCCCCGGCACGGTGAAGATTCACCGCAAGAACATCTACGCCAAACTGGGGATAGGCAGCCAGTCGGAATTGCTCGGGCTGTTTATCCGCGACCTCACCGGCCAGGAGCTGGTTGTCGAGCCCTGACACCTGATAACGACTCTATCCCCCAAGGGATATATACAGCGCAAAACCCCGATTGCTAGTTTGGCCCCCGACGCGCTGATTCATCACTGCAAGGGAGCCGGACCGTGAACGACAACCCGCCAAGCGACATCGAATTCTGCAATGTGGTCAAACGCTACGGCGAGGTATCAGCCGTTAACGGGCTGAACTTCGCCGTGCGCCGTGGCTCATTTCATTCTTTCCTCGGCGGCTCCGGCTGCGGCAAAACCACCACCCTGCGCATGATCGCCGGCTTCGAACAACCCAGCAGCGGCGAAGTGTTGCTGGCGGGCAAAAACGTGGCCGGCGTGCCTGCATTCGAACGACCGGTGAATATGGTGTTTCAGCATTACGCACTGTTCCCGCATTTGACCGTGGCGCAAAACATCGCCTACGGCCTGCGCTACCGCAACCCGCGGCCGGACAAAAAAACCCAGCTGCGCATGGCCGACGAGGCCCTGGAAATGGTGCGCCTGAGCGGCTTCGGCCAGCGCAAGCCCAGCGAGCTGTCCGGCGGCCAGCAACAGCGCGTGGCCCTGGCCCGGGCGCTGGTCAACAAACCCACGGTATTGCTGCTGGATGAGCCGCTGGCAGCCCTGGATCGCAAGTTGCGCAAGGAGATGCAGTCCGAGTTGCTGCGCCTGCAACGGGAGGTCGGCATCACCTTCGTACTGGTCACCCATGACCAGGAAGAAGCCTTGTCGATGAGTGACAGCATCAGCGTGATGCACAACGGCTCGATCATTCAGACCGCCACCCCGGAGCAACTCTACGAAGCCCCGGCCAGCCGCTACGTGGCCGATTTCATTGGCGAGTCCAACCTGTTCAACGGCACGGTGCGCCAGCTGCAGGGCAACTCGGTGGTGCTGCGCACCGAGCAGGGGCTGGAGCTTGAAAGCCCGCTGACCCCCACCGGCAAAACCTTGAGCGCCGATGCCCCGGGATGCATCGCCGTGCGCCCGGAGCTGATCAGCATTGCCGGCGCCAACGCCGACATGCTTCGCGAAGTGAAGCTGCCAGGCCGCGTGGAAGACCGCATCTATCTGGGCAACTGCACCGAATATCGCGTGCGCACCCAGGCCTTCGGGGTGATTTGCGTGCGTGTCCCACGCCAGCAGGATCACCCGGCCAATGCCTTCGAACACGGCGCAGCCGTGAGTGTCGGCTGGGATCACGCCAACGGCCTGGCCATGGCGTTGTAAATCAACGATTCGTTTCAACAACCGAATGTGGAGCGCGTTATGGACCAGAAGACATTTATCAAAAACCTGCGCAGCTGGCAGAACGGCTCGATCAGCCGTCGCGACTTCCTGGGACGCACCGGCCTGGGGGTTGCCGCAGCCGTGGTCGCCAGCAACATGCCCGGCCTGCTGATGTCCAGCGCCCAGGCGGGCGAGCAAAAACTGTCGAGCGATCGCCTGGCACTGGCCACCTGGCCGAACTATCACAGCCAGGAAAATCTTGACGACTTCGGCAAAACCAGCGGCGCACGGGTGTCCATGAGCGTGTTCGGTTCCAACGAAGAAATGCTCGCCAAGCTGCAAGCCGGCGGCAGTGGCTGGGACGTACTGGTGCCCACCAACTACACCATCAGCACCTACGTCGGCCTGGGCCTGATCGAACCTCTGGACCTGGCGCGCCTGCCCAATTTCGATGCCTCGGCCTTCCAGCAAAAGTTCATGGCCCAGGGCACGGTGGACGGCAAGGTTTACGCGGTGCCGAAAAACTGGGGCACCACCGGGATGCTCTACGACAGCGAAAAACTCAAGGACGGCCCCGCCAGCTGGAAAGCGTTCTGGGCCGCCGCCCAGGGTCCCGCCAGCGGCCGCACCATGGTCCACGACTACCAACTGACCGCCATTGGCAACGCCCTCAAAAGCTTCGGCTACAGCTTCAACTCTCTGGACCCGAAAGAGCTGGCAGATGCCGAGAAACTGCTGATCGAAGTCAAGCCGCACCTGTTTGCCATCAACTCCGATATCCAGCCATCGATGCGCAGCGGCGATGCCTGGCTGGCGATGTCCTGGACCGGTGACGCCTCGCAGCTGCACCGCGATCTGCCGCAGATGCAATACGAGCTGGGCAAGGAAGGAGGCGAACTGTGGAGCGACTTCTTCGCGATCCCCAAAAGCTCCGAGCACAAGGACGCTGCCTACGCCTTTATCAACTACCTGCTCGACCCACAGCACAACAAGCTCGAAGTCTTGAGCCACGGCTACCCCAGTGGTGACAAGCGGGTCGACGCCCTGCTGCCGGTCGCCCTGCTTGAAGACCCGATCATGTACCCCGCCGCCGAAGCCCTGAGCCCGCTGGAGTTCGGTGCCGCCGCCACACTCACCAGTCCGGCACGGGCTGAACTGATGGCCCGTTTCAAGTCCGCCTGATGCTTTGCCATGGCCATTGAGGAGCCCCCCATGAACGCCGCCGCCCACCCGCAATCGGTACAGCCGGGCACAGCCCTGTCAGTCGGGGCACGCCAGCGGCGCAGCCTCGGCCGGCGGATGACGCTGCTCATGCTGTTGCCATCGACCCTGTGGTTCCTGCTGTTGCTGCTGATGCCGCTGCTGATCATTCTGGTCTACAGCTTCGGCGAACGCAGTGCCGTGGGCGGCTATGCCGCCGGCTTCACCCTGGACAACTACCTGAACCTCGGTTCGCGGGCCGCCGCGTTCAGCAACACCTTGATCCTGGCGCCACTGGGCACTCTGGTGTGCCTGGTGGCGGCCTACCCGCTGGCGTACTTTCTGGCGCTCAAGGTGAGCAAGAACCGTTCGCTGCTGCTGACCCTGGTGATAGTGCCGTTCTGGACCAGTTTCCTGATCCGCACCTATGCCTGGATCTTCCTCCTCAGCGGCAAAGGCATTCCGGTGCTGCTGGCCAGTTTCGGCCTGCAAGACGTACGCCTGATCAACACCCCGTGGGCAGTGCTGATCGGCATCGTTTACGGCTACTTGCCGCTCATGGTGTTTCCGATCTATGTCAGCCTGGAAAAACTCGACAAGCGCCTGCTGGAAGCCTCCGCCGACCTGGGTGCCAGTGCCTTTGAAAGCTTTCGGCGCATCACCCTGCCACTGAGCGCACCGGGGGTGATTACCGGGGTGATGCTGGTGTTTATCCTGCTGATGGGCGAGTTCCTGATCCCGGCCATTCTCGGCGGGGGCAAAGTGTTCTTTCTCGGCAACGCGCTGGTCGACCTGTTCCTGCAATCGCGCAACTGGCCATTTGGCAGTGCGCTGGCAATGACTCTGGTGGCGATGATGCTGGTGATCATCGGTGTGTATCTGAAACTGGTGGCGCGCTATGGCGGCCGTCCTGTCGACTCGGGGGTGTGACATGTGGCTGCGCAGCTATTCGACATCGTTGTATCTGTTTCTCTACGCGCCGATTGCCCTGATCGTACTGTTCAGCTTTAACGCCGGGCGCAGCGGCCTGGCATTCGAATGCTGCTCGGTGCAATGGTTCGGTCGCGCCTTCGGCAACCCGTTCATCATGGAGGCGCTGGCCCATAGCGCATTCATTGCCTTGACCAGCGCGGTAATAGCCACCCTGTTCGGTACCCTGGCGGTATTCGGCCTGCAACGGGCCGGGCCCAGGGTGCGGCTGATGTTCGATGCCCTGACCTATTGCGCGATCATCGTTCCCGGGATCGTCATCGGCATCTCGACCCTGATTGCCTTCATCAGCCTGTTCGACTTCATCAACCCGTTGCTGGCCAGCTGGATACCTGCCGCGCCGCGCCTGAACATGGGCTTTGCCACGGTCATTGCGGCGCACTCATTGTTCACCATGGCGCTGGTCATGGTGATTGTGCGCAGTCGCGTCGACTCCCTGGACAAAGCCTTGCTGGAGGCCTCGGCCGACCTGTATGCGCCGCCGATGCAGACGTTCTGGCGGGTCACGCTGCCGCAGATCAGCCCGGCGATCATGGCCGGGTTCCTGCTGGCATTCACCTTCAGCTTTGACGATTTCATCATCGCCTTCTTTGTCGCCGGCTCCGAAACCACCTTGCCGATTTACATCTTTTCCTCCATTCGCCGCGGCGTGACGCCGGAGATCAACGCTGTCTCGACCGTCATTATTTGCCTGTCACTGTTGCTGCTGTTCACTTCCCGTCATCTGCAAAGCCGCCGTACCAACAGCCAGGAGTCTCAGCATGCGTGATCAGCTTTATATCAACGGCGAATGGGTGGGTGCGGACCTGGGGGGCTTGCTCGACGTCATCGATCCGGCCACCGGCCAGGTTTTTCACCGGGTCGCGGCCGGCACTGAAGAAGACATTGATCATGCCGTGCGCGCAGCCCGCCGCGCGTTCGACAGTGACTGGGGCAAAACCAGCGGCGCCGAGCGCGGGCAATGGCTCGACGCCCTGGCCGATGAACTGCAGCACCACCAGCAGGGACTTGCCGAGCTGGAAGTGCGCGATAACGGCAAGCCGCTGCCCGAAGCCCAGTGGGATGTTGGCGATGCGATTGGCTGCTTTCGCTATTACGCGGGGCTGGCCCGGGAACTGGATCAGCAACAGGATCAACCGCTGCCATTGCCCGACCCGCGTTTTCGCTGCCGGATCCGCCATGAACCGATTGGCGTGGCCGGGCAAATCATCCCGTGGAACTACCCGTTGCTGATGGCGGCATGGAAGGTGGCCCCGGCATTGGCCGCCGGCGCCACCCTGGTGCTCAAGCCCTCGGAACTGACTCCGCTCACGGCCCTTGAACTGGCCGCTGCCGCAGACCGTATCGGCCTGCCGGCCGGGGTCCTGAACATTGTGACCGGGCTTGGCACTGACGCCGGCAGCCCCCTCACCGAGCACCCGGCAGTGGACAAACTGGCCTTCACCGGCAGCGTGCCCACCGGCTCGAAAATCATGACGGCGGCGGCCCGCAGCATCAAGAACATCAGCCTCGAGCTCGGCGGTAAATCGGCCTTTATTGTGTTCGACGATGCCGATATCGATGCCGCCGTGGAATGGATTCTGTTCGGCATTTTCTGGAATCAGGGTCAGGTGTGCAGCGCCACCTCACGCCTGCTGGTGCAGGAAAGCATCGCTGCGCGGTTAATCGAGCGGCTGGTGGAGGAAACCCGAAAAATCACCATCGGCCCCGGCCTGCAACCCGGGGTGTTGCTTGGCCCCCTGGTGAGTCAGGGCCAATACGACAAGGTCCTGGGCTACATCGATCAGGGGCTCGCCAGCGGCGCTCGTCTGCTCACTGGCGGTCAGCGCCCCGGGCATCTGCAAGAGGGCTATTTCATCCAGCCGGCAATCTTCGACGAACCGGGGCATAACAGTATTCTATGGCGTGAAGAAGTGTTCGGGCCGGTGTTATGTATCAAGCGCTTCAAGACCGAAGAGCAAGCCGTGCAAATGGCCAATGCCAGCCGCTTCGGCCTCGCCGCTGCCGTGATGAGTGCCGACCTGCACCGCACCAGCCGGGTGGCCAACCAGTTGCGGGCGGGCATAGTCTGGGTCAACTGCTCGCAACCGACCTTTGTCGAAGCGCCGTGGGGCGGCATGAAACACAGCGGCATTGGCCGCGAACTCGGCCAGTGGGGGCTGAGCAATTATCTGGAAACCAAGCAGGTGACCGAGTACATCGATGACCGGCCGTGGGGCTGGTATCTGAAATAACCGCCGTGGGCACCCTGCCTGTTGCAGGCAGGGTGCCCACGGCTCACTCGATCAGGCCCAATGCCGATCCCGCCAGTTTCGCCACTTGCATCACGCCACCCGGATCTTCATGGTCTTCAAGCATCCAGCTCGCGGACAGCCCTGCCCATGCAAGGACCCAGCGCAACAATCTGCTGCGCTCAATACCGCTGGCGGCTGCCACGATTTCCAGACGCCGGGCAAAGCGGCCTGGGGCCAGCGCACTGTGGTGATCGGGGTTGCAGAAAATGTTGGCGTAATCGAATCCGCGTTCTCCGTAGAGCCCCTTGGGGTCGATGGCCAGCCAGCCGGCCGCGCCGAAATCGAGCACGTTGCCATGGTGGACATCGCCGTGCAGCACCCCGACGTCCCGGGGACTGGCCAGCAGTTCGCGGGCACTGGCGGCGCAAAGCTGCAGAATGCCGCCGTGGGACGCCGCTGCGCCCCATAGCGACTCGAAACGCTGTTGCAGCGGGACCAGAGCCGGAAGCGGCTTTGGCGACGGTTTATGCAAACGGCCGATAACCCTGCACAGAATGTGCGTGGCCTGATCATCGGCGTCGTCTGCGACCATCCCCGCAAGCGTGGCGCGGCCCTGGGCACGTTGCAACAGCAACGCCTCATGGTCATGGGCCAGCACCGGTGCCGCTCCCTCCCCCGCCCACCAGGCCATCAGTTGAGCGCCGGCCTGCTCTTCGGGCTCTTGCGAGACTTTAAGCATGGCCGGCTGCCCGCCCTGGCTGACAGGCAACAAATAACCATTGCGCGAAGCAAAGGCCTCACCCTCGATGGTCAGTTGCCATTGCTCCAGCCAGGGCGTGAACAGGTCGTGATTCAATTCTGGATTATTCACCCGGGCTCCTGATTCTCAGCGCAATGGCGGCAAACCATAGGCGGCCAGATCAACATCCGCCAGCTTGCGCAAAATCTGGTCGGCGTGCTGGTATTTGCTGTCGGCCATGGCTTCGTCGGGCACCGCAATAGCGGCCATGTTGGCGGCCTTGGCGGCGGTCACGCCAAAGGGCGAATCCTCGAACACCAGGCAATCCTCGGGTGCCACGCCCAGACGCCGGGCAGCCGTCAGAAAGATGTCGGGCGCAGGTTTGGCGGCGCCGACTTCAGGGTCGTCAGCGGTAACAATGGTGTCGAACAAGTCAAACCATTCGCGGTGCAAGGTCGTCTTGTGCGCAAGGGAATGGCGCGACGAACTGGTGCCCACGGCAATCGGGATGTTATGCGCCTGCAAGTGCCGCACCAGCGCTTCGGCCCCCGGCATGCCCAGGGCCTTGGGGAAACGCTCGCTCAACAGCGGTTCGCGCACGAGCAGAAACTCGTCCACCGTGAGCGGCAACTCCAGGGCCTTGACCAGAATGGCCGCCAGGTCCCGGGCACCGCGACCGATGATTTGCTGCTTGATCTCCCAGCCATAGGTGCGCCCGTAGCGCGCGGCGATAATCTGTGTCACTTCGCTGTAGATACCCTCGGTATCCAGCAACAAACCGTCCATATCAAAAATTACGGCCTTGATCGGGCCCACAGCAGTACGCGGTGCGTTCATCACAACAGATCCATGCAAGGGACTAAAAGGATTCAGCACAATAACGGTCCGGCTTGCCTGAATGCCAGCGGCAACAGAAATAAGTAGCGGCTTCCATCGCTGGCAAGCCAGCTCCCACCAGGACTGGCTGCTCCAGCGAACCTAATTCCCCGGCTACAGTCAGATAGTGCATGCATCTACAGTCAACCGGGGCGCATTTCATGGACACCTTCAAGCACTTGCTCAACAACTGGGAAGCAAAAGCCAGACAGACCGGCGAACGGGTGGAATACACCCTGACCCTGGATAAACATGACCTGATCAAAATCAAGGCGCTGGCCCAGGCCTATGGCCTGGATGAAGCGACCATCACTGAGGGGCTACTGCACTCAGCAGTCAAGGAAGCAGAGAAATCCATGCCCTATGTACAGGGCTCGGAAGTGATCCGGGTTGAAGACGGTGAAGAGGTCTATGCCGATGCCGGCAAGACGCCGGCATTCGTGGCAGCGGAACAGACATTATCCAAAAGCATGGGCAGTAGCTGATAACAGCAGCACTGCAAAGGGCAGTTGATTGCGACTGCCTGCCGGGCAACACGGCTCAAACCCTCATTTAGTCATGCCAGGCTGTACTGTTGTGCAGCAGACCGGAGTGCGAAACGGCCTGGTACGCATTTCTGTTGGTGTGGAAGGCGTCCCTCACTCGCCGATAAAGTTGGCTTTACGCTTTTCCAGAAAGGCGTGGGCGCCCTCTTTTTGATCCTTTGAATCAAACAACAGCTGGAACGCCTTGCGCTCCAGGATCAATGCGCTGTCCAGCGACATGTCAGCGCCCGCCAGCATCACTTCCTTGATCTGCGCCACCGCCAGTGGCGGCAATGCGGCGATTTCTGCGGCCAGTTCAAGGGCCCGGGGCACTGTTTGAGCGTCGCTCACCACCTCGCTGACCATGCCTATGGCAAGCGCTTGCGGCGCAGGCACCAGGCAGCCCGTGAGCGCGATGCGCATGGCCTGTACCTTGCCGACCGCACGGATCAGGCGCTGGGTACCACCGGCACCCGGCATCAGGCCCAGCTTGACCTCTGGCTGACCGAAGCGCGCCGACTCACCGGCCACGATGATGTCGCAATGCATCGCCAGCTCACAACCACCGCCCAGGGCAAAACCGTTGACGGCAGCGATGATCGGCTTCGGACAACGACTGATGGCCTCCCAAAGGTATTCGGTGTGCCTGAGGTAGATCTCGATGGCGCTGGCGTGGGCGAACTCGCGGATGTCGGCCCCGGCAACAAAGCACTGCTCACCACCGGTCAGGACGATGGCGCGCACCCGCACATCGCTGGCCAGTGCACGAAAATGCACGGCCAATTGCTCGCGCACGGCACTGTTGAGAGCGTTCTTCGCTTCAGGACGGGAGATCTGCACCACTGCCACGCCATCATTGCGGACTTCCAGGGTCACGACCGGTTCTTGTCGGGAGTTCATTATTGTTTTCCTCTCGATGCTGTTTCGCTATACGAAACTGGATACCAAAAAAGTCGCTCATCATAAGTAAGCTCTCAAACCGCTGTAAACCAACAGGTGGGCCGCCGGCCAGGCGAGTGTGTGTGCCCTGGCCAACAGGCATGGCCATGGGTGCATGTTTTCTGTGGCAGCCTTTGCGCAGTGCCGAAAATCGCCTGTGGGAGCCTGGCTTGCCAGCGTCGGGGTGGTGGCGCGATTGTCTTCGACGATGGGCCTGTACCTGGCAGCGGATTACAACACCAACACCCTGGAGGGTGTCGGTGCTAACGCGGGGGGTTCGCCTGGGCTGGTAAAGGGCAGAACCGGGTTCAGGGTTCTGCGAGATGCTGAACAGAGTCAGGGGACTTTTGAGGTGATCAGTCCTCTAGCGCGCGAACCCGCTCCTGACGCTGCTGCTCCTGGGGCTGAGCAGAGGACTGCAGGGTGAAATCGAATTCGATTTCGGCAAACTTGCCGCTCACTCCATGTTCGGCTGCGCGCTGCTGGTCATCGCTGAAGCTGATTTTGGCGATCAGTTCATCGCGTGTGGCGTAGGCAAAGTCGTCATGCAGGTACTGGTCGCCATCGAGGTTGATCTGGGTCGTGAGGTGACGATGATCCGCAGCGGAAATAAAGAAGTGGATATGCGCCGGGCGCTGCCCGTGACGGCCCAGTTGATCGAGCAGTTGCTGGGTCGGACCGTCCGGCGGGCAGCCATAGCCTGACGGCACGATGCTGCGAAAACGGTAGCGGCCTTCGGCATCGGTGACGATTCGCCGACGCAGGTTGAACTCCGACTGACTGGCATCGAAATAGGAATAGGTGCCGCCCGTGTTGGCATGCCACACATCGACCACCGCACCGGCAAGGGGCTCGCCAGCGGTGTTTTTCACCTGGCCCTGCATGAACAGCTGAACACCCGGGTCGACGCCGTCATCCAGTCGCGCCTCGAAGTTGGACAGTGGCGCGCCCGCTACATACAGCGGGCCTTCGATGGTGCGCGGGGTGCCGCCGGACTTGCCGGCCTGCTCGTCTTCGGCGTCCATCAACAGGTCCAGGTAATGCTCCAGCCCCAGGCCTGCCACCAACAGCCCGGCTTCTTGACGCGAGCCCAGGACGTTCAGGTAGTTCACGGCTTTCCAGAACTCTTCCGGGGTCACGGCGAGGTCTTCGATGATGTTCACTGAGTCACGCAGGATGCGGCTGATCAGGGCTTTGACCCGCGGGTCGCCCCCATCGTTGTGCAGACCGCTGGCCTCGTCGAGAAATTTACGGGCGCTGGCAGTATGGGAAATCTTGGCGTTCATGGTGGTTCCTCATCTTGTAATTATTGGCGTAACTGACCGGGTTCCCAGGACTCAGCGGTCGTCCTCACGGATGGACGAAGGATGGCGACACATTGCAGTGACTTCGATAGCCATGTACGGGTACAGCGGCAACTGCATCAGCAGGTCGTGCAACTCCTGGACGCTGTCGACATCGAACACGCTGTAGTTGGCATAGAGCCCGGCAATGCGCCACAGGTGACGCCACTTGCCCTGATCTTGCAGGCGCTGGGCCAAAGCCTTCTCGTCCGCCTTGAGCCGGGCAGCCACCTCGGGGTTGATGTCGAGCGGCAGGTTCACGGTCATTTTTACGTGGAACAACATAAGGCTCTCCTTAGACTTGAGAAACGGCGGTGGCGGTTTTGTCGCGACGGAAAAACGCCAGGCGCTCTTCATCGAGGGTCAGGCCCAGGCCCGGGGTTTGCGGAACGTGAAGCTCAAAGTCGCGATACAGCAGCGGCTCACTGAGAATATCTTCGGTCAGCAACAACGGCCCGAACAGTTCGGTGTCCCAGGCCAGCTTGTTGAGGGTAATAAAGGCATGGGCCGAGGCCAGGGTGCCGATGCCGCCTTCCAGCATGGTGCCACCGTACAGGCTGATCCCCGCCGCCTCGGCAATGCTTGCGGTGCGCAGGACTGCACGGGGGCCGCCGTTCTTGGCGATTTTCAGGGCGAAAATCGAAGCAGCACCTTCCCGCGCCAGGTTGAACGCATCTTCCACGCTTTCGATGGATTCGTCGGCCATGATCGGCGCCGGGCTCATGCTGTTAAGGCGCACCATACCCGAGCGGTTGTTGCGCGAGATGGGCTGCTCGATCAGGTCGATGCCATTGCTCCCCAGAATTGTGCAGGCGCGCAACGCCACAGATTCGTCCCAGGCCTGATTGACATCGACCCGCACACTGGCGCGATCGCCCAGGGCCTGTTTGATGGCAATCACGTGGGCCAGATCGCGGTTGACTTCACCGGCGCCGATTTTCAGTTTGAAGATGCGGTGGCGCCGCAGGTCGAGCATTTTTTCGGCTTCGGCAATATCTTTGCCGGTGTCGCCGCTGGCCAGGGTCCATGCCACCGGCAGTGAATTGCGCACCCGTCCGCCCAGCAGTTCGCTGACCGGCAGGCCCAGACGTTTGCCCTGGGCATCGAGCAGTGCCGTTTCAATACCTGATTTGGCAAAGGTGTTGCCGCGGATGCTGCGTTCCAGCCTCAGCATGGCAGCATTGATGTTGCTGCTGTCCTGACCCAGCAGCAACGGCGTGAAATGCCGGTCAATGTTGGTTTTGATGCTGTCCGGGCTTTCGTTGCCGTAGGCCAGGCCACCGATGGTGGTGGACTCGCCAATGCCCTCGATGCCATCGGCGCAGCGCACACGAATCAGCACCAGAGTCTGGTTCTGCATGGTGTGCATCGCCAGTTTGTGCGGGCGTATGGTCGGCAAATCGACAATTACCGTCTCGATCGATTCAATGGCTGTTGCAAGCATGTCTATACCCGTCAGATTCTTGAAATTCCGGGACTGATTCTGGTACGGCTTTTTTCCCGATACCAATATAGAATTGGTCTGACTTGATACCTTTAAGGTATGGGACCTGCTCTGGAGTTTCTATGGAACTGCGTCATCTGCGGTATTTCCAGGTACTGGCTCAAACGCTCAACTTCACCCGCGCCGCCGAGCTGCTGCATATTGCCCAACCGCCCCTGAGCCGGCAGATCCAGCAGCTGGAAGAGGAGTTGGGGGTGTTATTGCTGGAGCGTGGCCGACCGCTGAAGCTGACCGCTGCCGGGCGTTTTTTTTATGAGCACAGCACGGCCCTGCTGGAACAGTTGAGCAAGGTCTGTGACAACACTCAACGCATCGGCTCCGGGGAAAAAACCTGGCTGGGTATCGGCTTTGCGCCATCGACCCTGTATGGCGTGCTGCCGGAACTGATTCGGCGCCTGCGCGGCGGCAAGTCGGTGGAGCTCGAACTGGGGCTTTCGGAAATGACCACCCTGCAGCAGGTACAGGCACTCAAGGCCGGCCGGATAGACATCGGCTTCGGACGTATCCACATCGAGGATCCGGCCATCGTCCAGAGCATACTCACCGAAGACCGCCTGGTGGCTGCCCTCCCCGCCGGGCACAGACTGCTGGCAGGGCCCATCAGTCTGCGCCAGCTGGCAGCCGAGCCGTTTGTGCTGTACCCGGTCAATCCGCGGCCAAGCTACGCCGACCACGTGATTGCCCTCTTCGATTCCTACGGCGTGAACATCCATGTCGCGCAATGGACCAACGAACTGCAAACCGCCATCGGCCTGGTGGGCGCGGGAATCGGCGTAACCCTGGTACCGGCCTCGGTGCAATTGTTGCACCGCGACGATATTGGTTTTACCCCGCTGCTGGAGGCCAACGCGACTTCACCGATCATACTCAGCCGGCGCGTGGGCGACGTATCCCCCGGGCTCAATCATTGTTTGCAGGTGATTGAGGAACTGCTGCCGCAGCCTTGATCCGGCTGCCGGTTGCCCCTGTCACTTGCGACTAATGCCAAAGCACGAATTGTGCCGAGGCCCGGTAACGGGTATTGAATCCACAGTGACAAACGATCAGGGATTAACAGCGGACAAGGGCTTGTCCAGTGCCAGGCAGCGGTTCATTGCCTGGGGCCTGATTCCGGAACCAACACCCAAGGACGCGTCATGGACAAGACAAGGATTGTACGAACAGATCTGTTCGAAGCCAGAAGCAGTACCGGCCGTATATACGAAATAGAGGAACTGACCACCCAAACCATGACCACCGGCGCGGATGGCGCAAACGCCGGGTGGACGCAGAGCAGCAGGCATTACCAGGTCAGCAGTGGCGGCCACGCCCACAAACTCAGCCATACCGAGTTTCATATTCTGGCGTCAGGGGAAGAGGCTGTACGCATTTGAGTCGTGCTGGCCAACTTCGCGCAACCGGGCGCTACCCGACACCGCCCCTCCCCCGGCTGTATCGCCAGCCCCCGGTCACCCTGGTGTCATTTACCAGCGGTACACAGATCCCCGGTTGCCCGAATAAGTGCCAGTTCATGCAATTGATCCTTGGCCAGGCCTTTGCGCGCCTGAGCAACCCAGCGGCTGCAGTCCGGGGCATTGCGATACGCGGAGAAGGCACTGTAGTGCTGCAACAGCCGGGTTTGCAGTTGATCCAGCTGTGCCCGGATCTGCGTCGAGAGATCAGCCCGCGGGACGTCCGGAGCCTTGCCGGCAGCTTGCCATTCGGCCAGCAACCCATACTGCACCAGCTTGTTGCCTTCGATCTGGGCAGCCAGCAGCTCGGCCACAGCATCCGGGTCCAATTGCCTGGCCGTGGCCAGTACCCGGGCGTTACCAATGACTTGCGCTTCGCGCGCACCGTCCTGCACCGGCTTGCCACTGTCCCACTTACTGAGGGCAACCTGGTCTGCGATGTTCAATCGCTCATTCATGCTTGCCAGCAACAACGGCAACGACTCGGGAGGCGCTGAAACCGTGCTGGCCTGGGCGCTACCGATAAACAGACTGAGGGCAGTAATGCCGAGCAGATGAAAAAAACCTGGGCGGTTAGACATGCAACTGATCCTTTTCGCTGAATAGTCAAAACTGCAGAACAATACCTCGCCACGCCAGAACATGCTGTGTTGTTGATTTAAACCCTGGGCCGTCAGCAGACACCATCGTCCAGGGTATGGTCAGATTGGGTGATGGCGGTATGATGGCCAGCGAATACTCTGTCTGATGAAAAAAACAACCAACACCGCACTTTGGGCCGGGTGATCTGGCGCGGCGCAACCATTAGCTTTTTACTTTTTTTGTGAAGATGGAAGTTCAATGAACCTGACTAAACTCTCGCTTGCCCTGTCCTGCTGCGTAGCCATTTCGATGCTGGGCGGCTGCGCTGCCACTGTAAAAAGCAGCGGCAGTGACACATTGGCAATCCGCGAAGCAGCCAAGCGCAACATCATCCTCGAGCTCCAGGGCAACACCAGGGTTGAGCAAAACAAGGACTGGCCGCGGTTGAAGGAAGAATGGAGCCAGGCCCTGCACGTTGAAGCGACCCAGGCCGGCTATGGCCTTGCCGAACCCCAGCCAATGAACCCTGTGGAAAAAGACGGTATCGGGCTCAGGATCAACGTGACCAACTTTCGCTACCTGACACCCGGTGCGCGTTATAGCGCCGGCGTCATGGTCGGTAATGCCTGGATCAACTCATCGGCAGACTTTACAGACTTGAAGTCAGGCCAGTTGATCGGGTCCCGGACCTACGACACTTCATCTTCAGCCTGGGAAGGCGTCATGTCGGCCATGACCGAAGAGCAGGTACAGGCTATCGCGCGGCAAATCATAAGTGACATCAAGCGTGCCAAGGCCCTGTGACCTGAACAGGCCCGGATCAACGCGCAGAGGTGGCGCAAAAGTCACACCCATGAAAAAGCCCGACTCGCGGAAGTTGGACCTGATCATTGAACAACATGCTCTGGACCGAGTGATTTGAACACTCGGGCCCTTGCACCCAATGCCCTCGCACACTCTCATAAGTCATTGGATGTTTATAAAAAGCGAGGTCATTCAATTGATGATATTGATGTTTCCATTAGATAAATCTACACCTCTATCACGCACCGATTAAAATAAATAAAAATTTAAAAACCCTGCCTCAGGTGAACCCATGAAAAATAGTGTGATTGCATCTATCCTGTTCGGCTCCGCGCTTTCTTTACAGGTTTTGGCGAACGGACTGGAAGTCGAGCACAGACTAATTGAGCAGCGCTGGTACACGTTCGAAGACGTGATAGAAAAGAGAAAGACCTATAACAGGGTCGATATTTCGCGAGGGTACATCGAATACTATTTCGAGGGTGATAAATATACCCCCCAGTATCCCGAAGAGAAATTGTCGCCGCTACAAAAATTCTATTCCAATCATGGCAGCGTTGGAACATATGCGGCGGCTGATTATGAAACCGCGCTAGACAAGGCGTGCATAGATGTTGTCTCTGGTTCTTTAGGTACATTTATAGGCGACTATCAAACCTCCAAAAGACCTGACAGGCAGCAATATAAACGCATCGTAGTCGGCATAAGGTCTTTAACGTACAAAGGCCCCGAGTACAACTTCAAGAGCCTTTCATCCTGGTCGCCTGTCGCGTTACCCAAGCACAACAGAAGCCTTCTTTGTGACATTTATGAAGTCAATAGCAAAGAGAGTGATATGAAATACATTGTTTATGCTGCTTCCGTGACAAGCGCCATGTTTGACGAAATTCATGGGGCCCCACCGCCAGATAATAAGGACGAGTAATTATAAGTCTTCGCTCTCATGCTGCGGCCCCCATTGCTGCGGCATTGGCTGGGTCAACCTTGAGGCGGTGAACTGAATCATGGGTTTTGAGCAATTGGCTCAGCTACGTGACCGACTTCGGGCTGGGAAGGAGCAAGTGCTGTCTGGCACGAAGAGCGGCAATTGTCCGGAAGCGGCCCTCGTGACAGGCTGCTTACGGCCAAAAGCGTCCCTTCAAATATTTGAGTTGTAAACTGTTGGAAATACAGACGCCATGATTAAGGTCGAGGTGATCTAGGATGTCTGAGCGTCGGTTCAGCCAGACGGCTTCGCTTAGGGTGCAAACGTAGGAATTGCCGAATGACGCTCCCATGGCGGA
Source organism: Pseudomonas sp. 9.1(2019) (assembly GCF_009910445.1). Taxonomy (NCBI): domain Bacteria; kingdom Pseudomonadati; phylum Pseudomonadota; class Gammaproteobacteria; order Pseudomonadales; family Pseudomonadaceae; genus Pseudomonas; species Pseudomonas sp. 9.1(2019). The sequence continues at coordinate 875,361 of NZ_VBWF01000010.1, forward strand.
CAAGGCGACCAAGCCTCCACAAGCTTATCGATGAAGAGACGAATTTTTGGAGAGAGATGTCGCTTGCTAGGGTAAATCACCCGAATAGGCTCTGCGGCCTCTGCATACCCTGCGAGCAATTGAACGAGTTTGCCGCTCCTCAAATCGTCATTTACCACATAGGAAGGAAGAGTCGCGATGCCTAGGCCAGCGACAGCTGACTGGTGCAATGACTCAGCACTGTCCATCTGTAGCCTTCCACCATGAGTAACGGGCACGGAGCTACCATTCACGCGAAAATTCCAAGGAAGCAATCTCCCACCGCTCACGAAATGCAGGCACTGGTGCTCGGACAAATCCTCAGGCGTTTTGGGCTCGGCATGCTCAGCCAGATACTTGGGTGAAGCGCAGGTAATCATTTGTTGATAGGCCACGGTACGCGTGAGCAACCGAGAGTCTTCCTTCGGTGGCCCGATGCGCATGGCCAAATCAAATCCCTCATCGATCAGATCGACCAGCCTGTCGGAAAATGTGATATCGACGCTCAAGGAGGGCCAATCCTTAAGACAGCACTCGATGTGCTGAAGGACATGAAGTCTGCCTAATGCTACCGGCAGGCTCATCCGCAGTCGCCCACTGGGTGTCGAACGACGAAACGCAAGGGCATCCTCCACGTCGTCCAGATCCTGAAGAACGCCCACGCAACGCTCATACAGAACCTGGCCGTCATCCGTCATGCTTAAACTGCGCGTAGTACGATTCAGTAAACGTACCTGTAAACGAGCCTCGAGCCTGACTATCGACTTCCCCACTGCAGAGCGCGTAAGGCCAAGCTGTTTTGCCGCCGCAGTGAAGCTTCCAGCGTTTACCGAGCTCACAAACGCGGCAATATCATTCAGGTTATGGAGTTCCATACGGCCTCGGTGGTCTCAACGTTCGGGCGGCTTAGCACCTGTTATGGGGAACCCTATTCCCCAATACTAAGCATAGTATCTCAATTAGCTAATCCACTCCCAACGATCAATTGAGGTCATTATGAACACTAAAGTCCAAGCAGCCGTACGAACCTGGGCCAATAGCCTTAGCGATCTGGTACCCGTTCTTAAGGGAATCGATACCACCACAAAAATGAGCGACATCCGCGACTCTTACGCAAAAATGCTCGCGCAAAATCCAGCGCCAGCTGGCGTTAAATTCGAAGCAGTCGACATGGGTGGCGTACCCGGCACACTGGTTACTCCGGACGAGATCAAAACCGACGCGATCGTGATGTACATCCACGGCGGCGCCTACATTGTAGGACGTCCAGACGGCTACCACGGTATCGGCGGCAACTACGCCAAAATGCTCGGTGCTCGTGTATACATGCCGGACTACCGCCTCGCTCCTGAGCACAAGTTTCCAGCCTCTATTGACGACACATTGCGCGCTTACGAATGGTTGCTTGAGCAGAAAATCCCGGCTAACAAAATTGCGTTCTCTGGCGAGTCGGCTGGCGGCGCAATGGTTGTCAGCGTCATGGTCGCGGCTAAATCGAAAGGGCTTCCATTGCCTGCGGTTGGCTCCTCCATCTCTCCATGGGCGAACCTTGAACACACCGGTGCTTCCATGAGCAACCGTGAAGGTCTGGATCCTCTGAACTCCAAGCCTGTCCTGGACATCCTCGCCAGAGCATTCCTAGGCGACACATTGGCCAATCATCCTCTGGCCTCACCTGTGTTCGCGGACGTCACCGGTCTTCCACCAATCCTGGTGCAGATCGGCGAGAACGAGCTGATGGTGAGTGATGCAATGCGCCTTGCAACTCACCTGGCTGATAACCGCGTTCGCGTAAACCTGGAAGTATGGCCTGCGATGTTCCACGCCTGGCACTTCTACGCCACCATGCTGCCAGAAGGTCAGCAGGCCATGGAGAGTTCGGTGCGCTTCATTGAGGCAGGCTTGGCCGAGGCTAATCCTTAACGCGTAGATCAGCCGCGACAACTATCCCGGCTGTCGCAGTTAACACATTGACATTAAAGCAAAGGTGCTAACCCAGGATGGGTATGAGCCTGCGCTGACGACGAGGCCCAAAGCTAGAGTTTTTCCGGCGCTCATGTTGAGTCGCCCCTGCTTTAGTTGACGGTCGATGACCGCTAATGGCTGATTGCTGCCTGTCGTGAGGGGCAGCAAGCAGCTAAAAGCAGTCGCCCACTAACGAGTACTTCTGCCCCATAGAAGACGTTCGTACCAGAGATGAATAATCCGTATCCGCCAGTGAATCTAAGCGTCAGATTCTTTTTTTGTGAGCCTGATGGCTGTGGTCATATGCTGTACAGCGTAGGTCTTGTACCAATTATTCATGCCTGCAATAGCTTTTTGAGCTGGTGCCGTCTCCGCTGCTCCGACTAATTCCGCACAAGCCTGCGCCATTGAGACAAGAATGCGTGCTGCTTCGGGAACGTAAGGAAGGTCATTTCCAGCCTCATGACGCTCACGAATAATCTGGTAGCGAATGTTTTCCGGAAGCGTCCAAGCACTGATTAAAAAGTCCTGAACGGAGTAATCAACGCCTTTGATTTCTACGGTCGCGGAGCGATGTTCTTCATTGAATCCTGCCGTTTCGATCAGCTCACAGCTATCGATGACAGTACTCATCATTTCTCGAATTTGTTGCCAATCAGTTTTCATTTGAATTCCTTTTCATTGTTTTCTTTCAGCAGGATACGTTGAGCGTCTTTCTGTGGACAGATGAAAGGCAGCTTATGGCCGGAGGCAGCCCTTCGTGCCAAGCTGCTATCGGCCAAAAGCGGTCTTCGGCTTCCCTCCTAGCAAGGAGCTTTCGTCGCAGTTTAGATTGTTTTTTTCACGGTCAATGCTAACCTCAAATAGTTCTAGTCGAAACACTAAAGCACATAAAAACTCATGCAGCTTTTTGCAATTATCAGAAAGTAATGACCGGATCTGAGTTGCAGCTATTAATTATTTTTGGGAGGCTTGATGGCAGGGTTTTTGGATAAAAATGCACCATCCCCAGAGTCTGAGTACTCGCGATATTTAGATGGTGATATATTGGGGAAAATTCTTGCCAAAAGCTTTCTTATTAATCGGGCTGGATATAAAGCTGATAGTATTTATATTCCTGTCGGACGGTATGGTGATGCGGAGACTAAATATTTCACTCCTGGTCAAGCTGTCTTTGATCCTGGTGATGGGTACGTTGATACCCAGAACGGGGTAGTCACTTTTGAAATAAAGTGCGCACGCATAAATATTGCGAATAGGTATATAGGAAGGATCAACGAAAACTGGGCTTTTACCAATATTCTTAAAACGCCAGGGAAAACAAATAAAAAATACGATTTATTGATCGCGATCGGAGTCGGTCAACTGGGGTTGGAGGATGCCAGATACTGGGAGCACCTTCAAAATAGCAAAAACAAACTTCAGGAAAGCGGGAGATCATTCTCTTTGGAGACTCAAGCCCATCAGGCAGATTTCCTTAATATATGTAGCTTTTTTATTGTGCCTTTCAAGGAGATAAATACTAATTATTTTAGAGTGGCTTTATCTACTATTGCAAAAAGCAAATATTCTCAGAGATTGGCACCGGGCTCTGACTCTGAACGATGTATGGCTGTTTGGAAAAGCGCTTTAGGAGCACTAGAAAACCTGACGTAGCAGTGTGCAAAAAAAGACACTCACACCGCTCAAGGCATGGTTAGTCAGGCCGGGGCGTTTTACCAGCAGAATAGACTAAGATCGGACATTGCCGGGGCTGATGACGCTGTGCCAAAATTTGCCCTCAATCGCTTGCGATGATCGCTGGAAGCCGCGTATGTACGTATTCGGCCTAAGGGTTCGCATCTAGTCGTTCGAACCACTCCAAACGCTAGGAACATATTTACTCAGATTCTCAATACTCACCTAGGTAGCTGTACTTATGCCAATCTTCGGAAATCTCCGACAAGCAATTGAAGTCGCCTCAAGCGAAGCCAAGAATCTATTTTTTTCGAACACAGAGCCCAAGAGCCGCAAAACTTACTTCGAGAGAGGTAAGCTAGGGGACAACGGAAAAGGTGCTGTGTATGCCTATTTCAGTGAGGACGGGAAAGCTCTCTACGTTGGGCAAGCCGGTCGACGTATCAAGCTGAGACAACACGACCAGACTTCGCCACATAAGAGCAAACCATGGTGGGTAATTTGGGAAGCTGTTCGATTCATGCCGGTCAGCAACGAAACCGATAGAATTACGCTTGAACACCTTCTCATTATCGCACTTAAGCCTTCGTACAACTCCAAACCAGGGCCGCGCGACATTGAGGCCATGTTTACTAGTTAAGTTCGGAGGCATGTACGGAAGCGTAAAGTATTTTCAGTCCTCAATGGCAGCTGATGGCCGATCGCTGCCCTTGCCGAGAGGCGGAAAACGATCAAAAGTTGTCATTTTTAAACGAATAAACGGGAACGGATTTATTCCCCAATAGTTTGCAAAAAAACAAATCCACTCCTAATTTTCACAAGGGACTTAATACCTGGCATTTCTGCGCCATAAAGAATTATTTTCCCGTCAACTTGATCCGCCCTCATTATCATAACCTTCGGCAGAATTTAATTTCGCCAATAGGTATTCTTTATACTCACGCTCATATACAAGCAATGCTCGAGGATCAACACTGAAAGTAATAATGTTAGCTAATTCCAACTCCTCAACATTCGGAAGAATAGCATTTAAAGCTAGCTTCCTAGAGCTGGTTACGAAATATCCGTTCCCACCCATAACATCCAAAAGAAACACAGACAGACTGAGAGAGTCCTCAACAGAATTAGTTTTAGATGGCAACCCATTTTTAACTATGTTTTTTACGCTTTTAACCGTGGGGAGTCTCGGCTCTTCTAAAACGCCTTGTGAGTCACAATTGTAAAAAATGAACGATGGGTTGCATTTTGACTTTGAAAGCACCGCTAACTGTAGCCCAGAATCAGGATTTCTTTGACTGATATCTACATTTTCAGCCACCGATCGTTTCGCTTGGAAAACCACTGGACATATATTCAAGTTGCCATCATTGTCTTTCCATTCGAAAAGTAAGGCAAAATCGCCACCAGTAATTTTTTCTCTATTTTGGACCTGAAGCTCTAGCTTTTTCACACTAAGATCAGCGCCCAATCCAGACAAATATTTATTGTATTTTGATTGGATAAGTTGAGACTTCGAGCTCAATAATTGAATTAGATGCCCGGAGAGTTGAACTTCATTATTCGGAGTCGAACATACATCTAAAAACGCCAACTCCGCCAATTGCGCTGCCTGAATTAACGCCCACACCTCAAACGAAGAGAACGAAACAGGACAAGTTAAATAGTTCTCATGGTACTTGAGGAACTCGCTTTTATCACTATTTAAATACATCAGCGCGACTTGCCCGCCCCCCCCGGCAAGGCTAAAGGAGCGTTTCAGAGCAATTAAGGTGGACGCTGCCAATTGTGGGTACTTTACGTAACAGTTATACACAGATTGGGATCTAGGCTCATTATTGAAATCTGAAAGTACATCCTGCCAAAGATCGTCTGCTTCAAGGATACCGAAAGAAATCCCTGATAGTGCTATTTTTCCCATACTAGTAATCCTTATAAATTAAATGAGATCGAAAAACCAGCGAGGTCCGCTTCTGGCCGATAGCAGCCTGTTACGCAGGACTGATTCCGGCCAAAAGCTGTCATTCGCGCCCCATGGTTTTGGACTCAAATTGACTTTCTGCTCCAAGCAAAAACATCGCACTTCTACTGAAGCTACTCTTTCAATGAGCGCCGTCTCTACACCGGTTCCACGTCATCGACCGGCAATGAAGCAATCATTTCTGCCCGGCACACCTCAAGTATTTCATCAGCAAGTGCGGAGTCATCCGGGCAGGCGCGCGACAAAATAATCGCGCCGACGGCACGTGAAAGCAGGTCGATCATTTTCTTTCTGCCCTCACCCGGCTCAGGATCCGTTCCTGTCGGGTATTTAGCTTCTAGCGTCTGCAGAATGTGTTCTATGCCTTCGGCAAACGTTGCTTTCACATCGTCCGCCTGACGCGCCGCGTCGCCACACAGCGCGGCCATCGTGCAACCACTGCCGCGTCCGTCGCGATGCTCTCTAGTCACGTAGACGTTGATGAAGCCCGGAACATCCAGCGCTTGGGCGGCGGTCAGCGATTTGGCCAGACTGCACGCCGATGCTTCAGCCATGAGGTCTGCTTTCGACCCGAAATGTTTGTAGAAACCACCATGGGTGAAACCAGCGGCCGCCATGAGATCAGCAACGCCGACGCCGTCAAAGCCCCGCTCACGGAACAGCTGTGAGGCGGTTTCAACGATGTGCTCTCGATTTGCCTGCGCCTGGGCCTTGGTTACTCTCACTTGCAATACCTCGTGTTTCCCGGGAAATCCTGAGTCCGATGATACATAGATGTTACCCATAATCAAAATTGTTGACAGTTTAGATTTCGATCATCATCCTAATTGCCTGCACCACTGATCTTCATCAACGGGCACGGAAGATTCATCAAATGACCAAGCAGACTCTGTTCACTCCTTACACCCTAGGCAGCCTCTCGCTATCGAACCGCGTCGTTCTCGCGCCGCTGACACGCAACCGCGCCGGTCAAGGCTTGGTCCCTAGCGAATTCGCGGCGACCTATTACAGCCAGCGCGCCAGCGCCGGCTTGCTGATCAGCGAAGCCACGCAGATTTCCCGGCAGGGACAGGGTTATCAAGACACACCGGGAATCTACACTCCGGCACAGATCGACGGCTGGCGCGCCGTGACTGATGCCGTGCATGCCAAGGGAGGAAAAATCTTTCTGCAATTGTGGCATGTCGGCCGCGTCTCGCACGTCGACCTGCAGGAAAACGGCGCTGCCCCCGTGTCCCCTTCCGCGCTGCGCGCCGCCACCAAAGTGTTCGTCAACAACCGCTTCGAAGACGTCTCCGAGCCTCGCGCACTGGACATCAGCGAACTGCCGGGAGTCGTCAGCGACTTCCGGCAGGCGGCGGCCAATGCGATCGCCGCTGGCTTCGATGGCGTGGAAATTCACGGTGCCAACGGCTACCTGCTCGATCAATTCCTCAAGGACAACGCCAATCTGCGCACCGATGCTTACGGCGGCTCGATTGAAAATCGTGCGCGTCTGTTGCTCGAAGTGACGGAGGCTGTGGTTAGTGAGATCGGTGCCGACCGCACCGGCGTACGCCTGTCACCAGTGTCGCCGGCCAATGGCGTATCCAGCAGCGATCCGCAGGCGCAATTCGATTACGTCGTAGAACAACTCGACGCCCTCGACGTGGTTTACCTGCACGTGGTCGAAGGCGCGACCGGCGGCCCGCGTGACGTGGCGCCCTTCGATTTCGCCGCCCTGCGCCAGCGCTTCAAAAACACCTACATCGCCAACAACGGCTATGACCTCGATCTGGCCAACTCGCGGCTCGCTGAAGACCAGGCCGACCTGATCGCCTTCGGTCGCCCCTTCATTGGCAACCCGGATCTGGTGGAACGCCTGAAACGTGGCGCGCCGTTGTCCGCGTTCAATCCCGCCACCCTCTATGGCGGCGGTGCGGCAGGCTACATCGATTACCCGACACTGGCTGAATCGAGCGTCAGCGCAAGCTGAGCCCGTTCTGTTTCTCATATCCTGAAAGAGAGATACCCCATGAGCACTCGCCCAACTGTTTTGATCACTGGCGCCTCCACCGGGATTGGCGCCGTCTACGCCGAACGCTTTGCACAACGCGGCCACGATCTGGTGGTAGTTGCCCGTGATCAGGCGCGCCTGGATGCACTGGCCGCACGCTTGCGCAGCGAACACAACGTCACCGTCGATGTGATCCCGGCGGACCTGACTCAACCCGGCGATCTGAGCAACGTTGAAAACCGTCTGCGCGACGACGCCCGCATCGGGATCCTCGTCAATAACGCCGGCGCTGCACTGTCCGGGCATTTCGTCGAGCAAAGCACCGATAAAGTGGCGCAACTGGTTGCCCTCAACACTACGGCGCTGGTGCGGCTCGCCAGCGCCATCGCTCCACGCCTGGCCAAGGCCGGTGAAGGCGCGATCATCAACATCGGTTCGGTTGTAGGCCTCGCACCGGAATTCGGCATGACGGTCTACGGTGCGACCAAGGCCTTTGTGCTTTTCCTGTCCCAGGGTTTGAGCCTGGAACTGTCGCCTCAAGGCGTCTACGTGCAGGCCGTGCTGCCGGCCGCAACGCGCACGGAAATATGGGATCGTTCCGGCGTCGACATCAACACCCTGAGTGAAATCATGGAAGTGGGCGATCTGGTGGATGCCGCTCTCGTCGGCTTCGATCGTCGCGAACCCGTGACCATTCCGCCGCTGCACGAAGCGCAGCGTTGGGATGCCCTGCAGGGCGCACGTCTGGGCCTGATCGGGCAAATCCGTCAGTCCGCGGTTGCTCAGCGTTACCAGACTCCAGAGTGATCTTCAGGCAGTGAGCATTTGGGGCGGATTCGATGCAAGCGCAAGGCGCTGCATCGAACCCGTCCAGAAATCGGGAGGCGTAATGAATTCAGCCCAGAAACATCCCCCTTCGGGTTCGCCAACGTCATTCATCAACGCTGCGAACCAATCGATCAGGGTCAACGGTATTCCATTCGCCTACCGCGATATCGGCCCCACTACCGGCGTGCCCCTTGTAATGTTCAATCATTGGGGCGCGGTGCTCGATAACTTCGATCCCGCAATCATCGATGGCCTGGCGCAAACCCGACGCGTCATCACCACCGACTATCGTGGCATCGGCGGCTCGGGTGGAACCGCGCCACTGACCGTCGGCGAGATGGCCGACGATGCCATTCAGTTGATCCGCGCGCTGGGGCTGGAAACCGTTGATGTGCTCGGATTCTCGCTCGGCGGCTTCGTCGCTCAGGACATCGCTCTGAAGGCGCCTGATCGGGTGCGGCGGTTGATTCTGACCGGCACCGGGCCGGCCGGCGGCAGCGGTATCGGCAAGGTTGGCGCGGTGTCGTGGCCATTGATTGTCAAAGGCCTGCTGACCCTGCGCGATCCGAAATTCTACCTGTTCTTCACGTCTACGGCCCACGGCCGTCGATCTGCCGCGCAGTATTTGCAGCGCCTGCAAGCCCGCAAGAACAATCGCGACCAAGGCCCGACGCCCCGTGCTTTCCTGCGTCAGTTGAAAGCGATCACCGCGTGGGGCAAACAGCCGCCACAAGACCTTGAACGCTTGCAGGCACCAGCACTGGTCGTTAACGGCGACACCGATATCATGGTGCCGAGTATCAATTCGTTTGAACTGGCCAAGCGTATCCCCAACGCAGAGCTGGTGATTTATCAGGATGCCGGTCACGGCGGGATTTTCCAGTACCACGTTGAATTTGTGGCCAGGGCGCAGGCGTTCCTCGATGCCTGACCACACACCGGCTACCCTCCCTACAACCGACAAGAGCCGTACCTCGATGAAAGCATTTCTTATTGATCGCTACGGCAAGCAACCCGGACGCCTCGGCGAAGCGTCAGCCCCTGAAGTGGGTGCCCACGACGTCTTGATCGAGGTCCATGCCAGCAGTGTCAACGTGCTGGACTCGAAGATCAGCACAGGCGAATTCAAGCTGATCCTGCCCTACTCGTTTCCGCTCATTCTGGGCAACGACCTGGCGGGGGTCGTGGTGACGGTCGGCTCGCAAGTGACACGTTTCAAACCAGGTGACGAAGTGTACGCTCGCCCGCCGCAAGCACGGATCGGCACGTTCGCCGAAAGGATTGCCGTGGACGAGAACGCGATCGCCCTGAAACCGGCCAATACCAGCATGGCGCAAGCCGCGTCCCTGCCTTTGGTGGCACTGACTGCCTGGCAAGTGCTGGTCGACACCGCCCGACTGCAAAAGGGCCAGAAGGTGTTGATTCACGCAGGCTCCGGCGGCGTCGGCAGCATTGCAATACAGCTTGCCAAACACCTGGGTGCCTTTGTCGCCACAACCACCAGCACCGCGAATGTCGAATGGGTCAAGATGCTGGGGGCTGACGTGGTCATCGACTACAAAAAGCAGAATTTCGAAAATGTCTTGCACGGCTACGACCTGGTGTTGAACAGCCTCGGCACCGATGTCCTGGACAAGTCACTCGAGGTCCTCAAACCCGGCGGCCAACTGATTTCCATCTCAGGGCCGCCCACTGCGCTGTTCGCACAGGAGCAAGGGTTATCCTGGCCATTGCAGCAGGTTATGCGCCTGCTGAGCTTCGGCATTCGGCGCAGGGCACGCAAGCAGGACATCAGGTACAGGTTCGTGTTCATGCGCGCCAACGGCGCCCAACTGCAACAAATCAGCGCGCTGGTTGAGGCGGGCATCATCAATCCGGTGATTGATCGAACGTTTTCCTTTGAATCAACGGCAGAGGCTCTGAAATACGTCGAACAGGGACGAGCCAAAGGCAAGGTCGTCGTTACGATCAAATGACTAGCCGCCTATCAATGACAACTGTGCCCGAGCAATTTCAGCAGTAGAAATCGGGTTGCATGAGAGGCTTGCAAGTATGGCTAGCTCGGTATATCGCTGACGCCAAGGATCACCGGTAGGGAGAGTTTCCTGATGCCTTTGTGCGCCGTTATAGTGGCCATACTTTTTCGGTCAAAGGAATGGCTATGAACCCGCCAAGTAGCCTGCCCGTCGGTGTAATCGGCGACCGCGACACTGTAAATGTCACGTCGCATTGCGCGAAAAGGGGAACGCCATGCGTGCAGGCGTGATTCTTGCCGGGATTGGCACCACGTTGGCGCTGTTGTCTGCATCGCCAGCCCAGCCTGCACCCCTGCCGCCAGTCACTGTCAACCAGGGTGGTATCTCAGTGCTGATACAAGGCTCGGGAACAGATATCATCTTAATTCCAGGATTTGCGTCGTCCTACGAAGTCTGGGCTGATTTGGCCTCCAGGTTACGGCACAGCCACCGTCTCCATCTCGTTCAGGTGGCTGGCTTTGCCGGCTCGCCTGCCGTATCCAGTCCAGACGGGAGAGTCGTCGCGCCAACGGCCGAGGCGATCGCTGAATACATCCGCAGCCAGCGCATCGAGGCGCCGGTCATCATCGGTCATTCGTTGGGTGGTGAGGTGGCACTGATGGTGGGTGCGCGTCATCCCGATCAAGTGGCACGCCTGATGATTGTCGATGCGATGCCCTTCTATACGTTGCTCTTTGACCCCCGCGCGACCAGTGAAACGGCGACCCCGCAGGCTGCTGCGATGCGCGATGCAATGTTGGCGGCAACGCCTGAGCAGGCGCACTCCATGCAGCAGGCCGCCATCGCCCGTCTCGCTAAAACTGAAGCAGTCAGGCCAGGCCTGGTCGCAGCGGGGATGAACTCGGACCGAAAGACGATGGCCGATGCCATGTATGAACTGATGGTCACCGACCTCCGGCCTGAGCTTGAACGCATCAAGGTGCCTGTCGAGGTCGTCTATGCCTACGACCTGCTTTACGGCGTAGAGGCATCCCAGATTGATGCAATGTTCCATAACGCCTATGCCTCGACCCCAAACATCAGCTTCAGGCGCATTGACGGCAGTTTTCACTTCATCATGCTTGATCAGCCAGAACTGTTCGCCAGAGCTGTCATCAAGTTCCTGAACCGGTGAGCGACGGCAGGGTAGCTGGAGCGGTGAATCACCTTTAAAGAGCACAGGATTCGTTGCCGTGCTTGCAGGTCACCGATCGTCCGCTCCTGGCCGATGGCAGTTTTCGTGACAGGCAGCAATCGGCGTGGGCGATCCCGGGCAATTTTCCGCCATTTTTTGGAATCACGGAATCCCCGGGGAATTCAAAAATCTTCGTTCGCTCGCAGATCCCGTGATTGTTCCCGCTAGTTACCTCGCCCTCCTCCAAACGACCACTCATCGCCGGCCGTCGTGGTGATTATCACCATGACATCCTCTGCGTTCAGGCCCGTCGCCCGCCCCAACTTCTCGACCAGATCGCGGTAAAAACGCTGTTTGATCTCAACACTTCGAGGTCGGCCTGCGGTAATCGCGATGAGCACAAAGTCATGGCTGCGCGGCCCGCCCTGGTAGTGGGGATCAAAGATCAGCTCGCCGACCTCATGTTGGTGAATGGCTTGGAAGCGATCCGTCATCGGTACTTCGAAGCTCTCGACCAAGGCATCGTGCAAACCCGCAGACAACGCCTGTAAATACTCGGCCGATTTCCCGCGGTGCAGTGAAACTCGTGTAAACGGCATCAACGGTTACTCTTGATGTTCTGGAAGGCAAGCCTGACGCTCACTGAGCAACTTCAGCGCCGAGGCGGCTGTCGGCCAACCGGAATAAAACGCCAGGTGGGTGATGACTTCGGCCAGCTCTTCGACACTCAGGCCGTTGTCCAGTGCACGCTGCAAATGGAACGGCAATTGCTCAAGTCGGTACATCGCCACCAATGCGGCCACCGTCGCCAGACTGCGATCACGGGGCTTCAATTGTGGACGCGTCCACATGTCACCAAACAAGACATTGTCGGTCAGTTCGGCAAACTTCTGCGGGTAGTTACCCTGCTGTTCCCGCCCCGTGACAATAGATGCGCTCATGATGTTTTCCCCCTGATGTCTCAATTGATGGAGGAAAACTATCAAGTCGCAACACTTCCGAATATCAGATTTAATAGCACCCATCATCCCGAATTAGTGGACTGTTAAATGCGCCGACCAACCTTCGACCTCGACGTATTGCGCACCTTCGTCACTGGCGTGGAATTCAACAGTTTTGCCAAAGCGGCGGATCGTCTCGGTCGATCGACGTCTGCCGTCAGCGCTCAATTGAAAAAACTCGAGGAGCAGGTCGGTACGCCGGTCCTGGCCAAGTCCGGTCGCGGTTTGGTCTTGACCCCCACGGGAGAAACGCTGCTCAGCCATGCCCGCCGCCTGCTGGAGCTGAACGACGGCATTTTCCAGACTCTGTATGAAAGCCAGACAGCCGGGACCATCCGACTCGGGCTTCAAGAGGACTTCGGGGAGCACTTTCTGAGCGATATTCTGCGACGTTTCGTCCAGGCTTACCCGAGGGTAAATCTCGAAGTCCGGATCGCCCGTAACGCCGAATTGCTTGCACGGGTCGAAAGCGCTGATCTTGACCTGGCCCTGACCTGGGACACCGGGCACCTGTCGCCTTACGCCACTCGCCTGGGTGAAGCACAGATGCACTGGATCGGAGCCCGCGATACGCCATTGCCGACGGACCTTCATCGCTCACCGTTGCCATTGATCCTGTTCGACTCGCCTTGCGTAATGCGCAGCGCCGCCACCCAGGCGCTGGATGCTGCGCAAATACCCTGGCGGGTCGCCTTGACCAGTCCCAGCGTCGGCGGTATCTGGGCGGCCGTCGCCGCCGGATTGGGCCTGACGCTGCGGACCCGTATCGGGCTGCCGGGCCATCTAGCTGTAGTTTCTGGCTTACCCCCAGTGCCAAGCCTTTGCTATGTGCTTCACAGCGGTGGCGATGCCCCTACAGCGGCCACCCAACAATTGGCCGTATTGATCAAAACGAGCCTGCAAGAACAGGCGTTTCGTTTCTCGATGACCTAATGATCGAAGCTGCCCGAGGGTTCAGTTCGAGCGATACGGATGGAAAATAACCAATCAGTGAGTTGATAGGCGGCCGCTTGGATATGTCCAGGATCAAGGGGCGACTCATTCGGATCCAGATTGAGGACTCGACTCCACGCGATTACGCCCCCCTTGTTTGGCACGATACAAGCATTCGTCCGCCCTCTTGAGTACGACCTCTGAGGTAGTAGATACGTTTTCACAAGTCGCGACACCGATCGAAGCCGTGATATGTCCAACACCCGAAATGTCGCATGTAGCGATTGCCTGGCGAATTCGCTCGGCAATCATGCTCGCCGAATCGATCCCGGTCTCCGGCAAAATCAACAAGAACTCCTCTCCTCCCGCTCGGCAAGCGAAGTCACCATTGCGTGAATGACTGAGGAGTGTTTGCGCAACCTGCTTTATCGCAACATCACCTTTGTCATGGCCGAAGGTGTCGTTTACCCTTTTGAAATGGTCTATATCCAGTGACAATATGGAGTATGTTCGGCCTGCCTGCTCCAGCCCCCGCAACTCATCATTCATTGCTCGACGATTTGCCAGACCTGTCAGAGGGTCGGTAAGCGCCTGCTGGCTTAGACGCCCCATCTTTGCTTGTAACAGGTACACACCGGTCAGCATCGCCTGACGGATAGAAAAGGCCTCTAGATACCATGCCTTCACGTTTCGAAGTTGGTCAGAGGCTTGCGTTGCAGCCAATTGCCCTGCGATCCTGGAAAGCTGGTGCAATGGCCGACAGATCATCAGAGCACCTATCCAAATCAGTACAAATCCGATCAATGCAGCAGGTAGCATTCCAAAAACCATGTCGCGCATCAACGTGTGCAAGGGGGCAAGGCTAATCTCGCGAGGCTGCTGTACGACGACGGCCCAACCGGCTCCAGGCACCTGAGCATATCCAGCAAGCATCGGTATGCCCTTGTAATTAGGCACGGCCACGGACCCGCTTTCGCCACGTAAAGCTGCATCCACGGTCTTGCTCCATCCGAGGGTCTCACCAATACGCGACGCATCAGGATGATAAAGTAGTTGACGATCCTGATCGGCGATGAAGGCAAATGTACCTTCATGGTGAAAATGCCGGCTGATTAACGTGTGAAGTACACTGTCCTGCTGCAGGTAAATCGAACCGCCTATGATTCCAATGTAACGGTTAGAGGAATCATGAATGGGTTCTGAGACGAATACGACCAGATTACCGGCTGCTGATTCATAAGCTGAGCTAATGTAGGGACGTTTCGCATCGATGGCTTTTCGAATCGTATCCGATCGCAAAGTTGAACCATTGATTTGCAGTGTGTCTGGGTACGCCTCCAGAACTTTGGCATTAGTATCGATAATTGCTATCGAGTTAAAATCTTCGTCCTGCTTTTGTAGGCGTACAGCTTCGGCCCGCAGTGCCTTGGTATTACCCCACTCCTTGCCCAACTCTTCGGCGCTGTAACGCAGATGGCTTTGTGCCGAATGAATGAATTCAGAGAGGCTTGAAGCTACTTTTGACGCGTAAGCACTGTTTGATTGCAGCGCATGGTCAATCAAAGCATCCCGCTGCACTCTATATGCCGTGATCAGACTATTGCCCAACGTAGCCAGGACAGATAACAGTACGAGGGTGAAAATGAGCCAACGCAAGCCCAGAATCACTGCCGGCTGCCTCATGCTCACGTTCTCATCGGTGGACGAATCCTTGGGGTTGCCTGCTCTTGCCGTCATTGTCTACCGTGACACCTCTATTAGTGTATGCCTGCTGCGAATAGCAGCTCTGCCAATATAATCTCTTATACATTTCGCGCCCTAAGCGCGCTTCAGACGCTATGCATGAGCCCCGGCACTCTCTTAAGCTCAACCGCTACGAGTTGAATCGCTCCAGATTTTCTAAATACATCGGAGTGACTGCTTCTGGCCGAAAGCAGACTACCGGACCTATGGGATCAGGCGAAGTCCTCTGCTCGTAACAAGCACCACATTCAAGGCGTTATTCAGGCCGAAGCCGAACAACAACTGGCCTGGAACAAAAAAGCCCGCCTGCTGGGGAGCAGGCGGGCCATTTCAGTTAACGTCAATCAAGGCGTTATTTCTGGGTGATGCTGTCCGGCAATGCATAGGCAATGATGTAGTCACCGACATCAGGCGAGTGGCTCATGCCACCTGCGGAGATGACCACGTACTGCTTCCCGGTGGCGGGTGATTTGTAGATCAGCGGGGCTGCAACCGCGCCAACCGGCAGGCGGGCTTTCCATACTTCTTTACCGGTGGCCGAATCCAGCGCTCGCAGGTAGTAGTCCTGGGTGCCGGCGAAGAACACCAGGCCAGATGCCGTTGAGGTCGGGCCACCCAGTGTTGGCATGCCCAGCGGGATTGGCATGTGCGTTTTGATCCCCAGCGGGCCAGTGTCCTGGACGGTGCCCAATGGAACCTGCCAGACCAGTTTCTGGGTGTTGAGGTCAATGGCGCTCATGCTGCCGAAGGGTGGTGTGTTGCACGGTACGCCCAGTGGCGACTGCAGAATGTCGATTTTCACCCCGCCATAGATACCGGCGACTTGTGGGCGAATGGTTCCCATGAAGCCCGGGACTTCATCGGTCGACACGTTGAACTTCCTGGTGTCTTCCTTTTTGACCAGTTGCATCCGCAGCGGCATGCGCATGTCATTGACGAACATCATGCCGGTGTTTTCGTCGATGGAGATGCCACCCCAGTTCATGCCGCCCAGCAAGCCAGGCCATTCGATGTAGGGTTTTTCACTTGGCGGTGTAAACGGACCCAGGTAGACGGAGTCTTTGAACATGATCCGGCAATACAGTTGGTCGAAAGTCGTCACGCCCCACATCGACTTCTCGGTCAGCGGGTCGACACCAATGGTCGGCATCCCGACCGAGAACGGTTGGGTAGGCGACAGGTGCTCGCCTTCTGCTGCTGGAGAGGTAGGAACCGCACGTTCTTCAACTTCTGTAACCGGCTTGCCGGTACGGCGATCCAGTACAAAAATGTTGCCGGTCTTGCTGGTCTGGATCAAGACCGGAGTCTTCTCGCCCTGGGCGTTTTTGATGTCATAGAGCACAGGCTGCGAAGGCAGGTCATAGTCCCAGACGTCGTGGTGAACGATCTGATAAACCCATTTGGCTTTACCGGTTGATGCATCGACTGCAACAACGGCCGTGCCAAACTTCTCTTTAACCTGGTTGCGATCACCACCCCAGTAGTCGGGCGGGCCATTGCCCGTAGGCAGGTAGACCAGATTCAACTCTTTATCGTAGGTTGGAATTGTCCAGACGTTAGGCGTCTCCAGAGCGAACTGATGATCGTCTGCCGCTGTGTTCTTGCCCTCGGGTGCACCTACATCCCAGGCCCACACCAACGCGCCTGTCAGAACGTCGAATGCGCGCACGGCACCGGAAGGTTCGCCCGCCACAATGTCCCGTACCCAGCCACCGACCACGGTGAGGTGGCCCATGACAACCGGCAGCGAGGTGGGGTGATAGCGCTTGCTGTTTTCAGTCGGGCCCATGCCTTTCTTGAGATCGACATAACCGTTGTCGCCAAAGCTCGGGCACAGGGTGCCGGTATGCGCATCAAGCGCAAACAAACGGGCATCCACAGACGACACCAGAATACGCTGGCGGCACTGCTGCTCATTGCCATATGACGCCTTGACCTCAGCGCTCAGGCTGTCGTCTTTATCGATGTCGTAATAGCCCACGCCACGGCAGGTCACGTGCTCTTCGCTTTTGGCTTTGGGATCGAATTTCCAGAGCGGGGTCCCGGTATCACCGTCCAGGGCGGTTATCAGGTTTTCCGGGGTGCACGAGTACAGAACATTGCCGATCTGCAACGGTGTGTTTTCATCTACGCCCGCGCCGGCACCTGTGGTGCGACGACCTGTTCTGTAGGTCCAGGCAACCTGCAGGTCCTTGACGTTGTCCGGGGTGATTTGCGTGTAAGGAGCAAACCGTGTGCCCGAGGCATTACGCCCAAAGAACTCCCAGTTTTCAGGGGCGCTGGAGGGCTCTTCGGCCTTGGGTGCGTCAGTGGCGGCGACCGGGTTCGAGATCCCGCCGTGCGGGTAGAACGCAGCAATAAATGTCGCGACCAGTGCCAGGAATACGGCAAAACCGAACCGGTTAGCGGCGCGCCGTGTGCTCAGGGACGTGTCCGGCAACGCGGCGCCGACCCACAGACTGAGTGTCAGGATGATGGCCGGAATGACCAAGCGTGGCAGCAGTTCCCAATAGCTGAACTGACCCACTTCATAAAAGGCCCAGGCACAGGTCGCAAGGAATATGGCAACAGAGAGGGTAATAGCCAAACACTTGCGCAACACAAAGAGTGCCGCCAGTGCCAGATAAGCCAAGCCTGCGATCAAGTAGTAACTTGACCCGCCCAGCGCCACTAGTTTGATCCCGCCATAAATCAAAGCCAGTGCCACGGCAAATACAAACAGGGAAAACAGCACCCTCGCGATAGTGCTCATTGAGCGTCTTGAAGTTTGAGATGGTTGGTCATTCGTCATTTCGTGAATGCTCTATGGGTGAATACAAAACTGCCCGCACGCTGTGCGAACAGCTGGGTCGAATGTTCAGTTCGACCCGTAAAAGGCTGGGCATGGCAGGTGTCGGAATCAGACTACCGCCCTGCCGACAGCAAGCGAGCACCGGCAATCAGTGCATCAGGTTGTGCAGTCGCAATGAATACGCCGAAGGCTCTACGAAACGCGGGGAGGTGTTTGTCCGGGCACTGCTGGCCCGACGTTCCGAGAGTGGGCTGGAGACGCTGAGCTAGTTTATACGGGCGCTTCTTGGGATAAATCCGAAGGTTTGAGAAACATTGTTGGTGAAACAGTAATAATCCATGGCAACGAGGGGGTTTCAGCCCCTTATGTTTTCTCTTTTTTTGACCTGTGACTGATCTCAAAAGCACTAAGCGTTGAACACTAACGATCGCCGTTTCTGCAAGCGAAAGTCCGGATATCGCCAGCGGATTATTACTGCCTGCCCAATAATGTTTCTTAGTTCCCTGGATTTATCTGAAAAAAACATCGGCATAAACTTAGCCTTACGGCTCACACAACTAACAGGCCCTTGCACACCCAAGGAGGGACCAACTCGGCCCGGGATCAGGTGCTGACACCGCAGTTCTCAAGACGGTATCAGGCCAGAAAAGCCGCAGAGCCGGCCAGTTTCCTGCCCTGCCAGCGTGTCGTTGAGCGATACACCAACATTTTTTGCAACGGAGCACACCCCAATGTTTTTTTCTTTCCGCGCGCTGCTGACCACCAGCCTGTGCAGCGGTTTGTCGCTGTGTATCTTGAGTCCGTCTTCAGCACTGGCTGACACTTCCGACCTGATGAGTCGTTCGACACTCACCGGCGATTGGGGCGGTGAGCGCCAAAAACTGGCGGACAAGGGCATCACACTGACCGGTGACTACAGCTCTGAAACGATTTCCAACCTGCATGGCGGGATCAAGCGCGGTACGCGCTATGCGCAACAAATACGCGTGGGCGCCAAGTTTGATCTGAGTAAATTGCTGGACACCCCGGACGCCGGATTTGTGCAAATTCTGGTTAACGACCGTCGCGGCCATAGCGCCACGGAAGACTTGCTCGGCAACCGCCTGTCTGCGCAAGAAAACTACGGTGGCGAATACACGCGACTGACCGAGTTCAGTTACCAGCGCAATCTGTTTTCTGCGGACGTGTCTGCCAAAATCGGTTACATGGTGATGGGCACCGATTTTGGTGGCATGCCGATCCTGACCAACTTTGTGAGCGCCGGTTTTTGTGCGCACCCATTGACCATGTCCAGCGGCAGTGGGTGGGGCAACTACCCGACGGCTCACTGGGGTGCAGAGTTGCGTTACGACGTCAACGACTCACTGACGCTGCAAACCGCGGTATTCCAGGTCAACCCAGAGCACAACAGCCTTCGCTCCGAAGCGTTTTCCATGCCCAGCCACGACTCCACCGGGGCCATTCTGCCGCTGGAAGCCATCTTCAATAACAACGCCTTTCTCAATGGCCAATACAAAGTCGGCTGGTACTACGACAGCTCTGACTCGCAAAAAATTGGCAGCACAGAAAAAAGCAGCAACCGCACCGGGGCTTACGTGTTGATGGACCAGGCAATCTGGAGGGATGAGCAAGACCCTGAAAGCGTGCTGCGCCTGTTCGGCCAGGCAGCCACCAGCAACGCAGCAACCTCCCCCATGCGTCGCTGGTACTCGGTCGGTCTGGTCAAGCAAAAGCCTTTTGCCAGCCGCCCCCATGACAGCATTGCCTTGGGTTATGGCCGGGCCGTACTCAACTCCCGTACGCGGGATGTTCAAGAAGCGGCGGCGACCAGCTTCGGCGAATCCGAGATGATCGCCAACCTCGACAATGGCGAGCAGATGATTGAGCTTAACTATGGCGCCCAGGTCACTCCCTGGCTGCTGCTGCGTCCTGACCTGCAGTACTACATTGAGCCTGGCGCGTTCTCCGGCAAAAAAAGAGGCAACGCTTTGGCTGTGGGCTTGCAGATCAAAGCAACGTTTTAAACAGAGGGATTGTGTGAGGTTCCAGCAAAAGCCTGCGGACCTTCACGATATCTCGACTTCAAGACTCAATGACCAAAGCACCCCTCATCCAAGATCGAAGCAGGTGATCGCCGCCAGCTCCATAAGTCATCTCAACGCCTGAAAAATAACTGGGTGATCGCACCCACCGGGGAGAGCAAGGCAATTACAGCAGAGCAAGTCGAGGCAGAGGAATTGGGTTGATGCCCCCCGCCTCGACAGCCAAATCTTTGAGATCAAGGCCAACAGAAAATCACTTTGCTTATGGTGCAATCCATATCGTGGAAGACCGCCCGATTCATTGGTGCATTCTCACTGTTCTGACCTGTGGTCAGGCTCAATACTCAGTCCCTTGATCAAGTCATCGACTCTCTCCTTCGGCCCGGACTCGTCAGCCCGCCACCAACGGCTGGAAATGCGCATGGTGTAGCGACGACGGTACTCTGAAGGCGTTACTCCGGTAGCGCGTCGAAACAGGCGCCGGAAAGCACTGGCATCCTGATAACCGCAGTACTCCATCACTTCCGTTAGATCAACCAGGGTTACTTCCAATAATTGCTTGGCCCGCTCCACCCGAAGTCGGTGCAGATAGTCGAGCGGAGTCATGCCCTCCACTTCTTTGAAATGACGTAGCAAGGTGCGCGGGCTGGCTGCCGCTTCCTGGGCTACACGTTCCAGGCTATAGGCCGTCTGAATGTTCTGCTGAAGCCAGTGCTTGGCCCGGAACACCACGCTGTCCCGGGTCTTTACCGAAATGCCTGGAAAGTTCAGGCTCGAATGCTCAAAACGCATCGGGTGATAGAGCAACCCATTGGTCGCTATTTGCGCCATTTCTTCACCGGCAAAATGACGAATCAACTCCACCATCAAATCGCACACAGCCGCCGGTGCGCCCGCCGTAAAGACCAGCCCGTCAACCACCACCGGGCCCGCCATCGCCAACTGCACCTCAGGAAAGCTGGAGGCAAACCAATTGGCAATCATCCAGGTGACTGTCGCGCGCCGGCCGTCCAGCACACCGGCTCGGGCCAACATCACCGGGCCATTGAAACTGGCCGCGACGATGCGCCCTTGAGAGTGATAACGCGCGATGCAATTGAGCTCCTCGGCGCATTGATCGAGCACATGCTTCAGATCCGGCACGCTTTTCATCTGCACCCCCGGCACAAACAACGCGGTCTGTGAGGGCCGCAACGATTTACGCCCACCGGCAGGCGACTGCATGCCTGACAACCAGTCCGCAAGCGGTAGCTCATTGCCCGCCGCATCAATCAATCGCCAGTGAAAAAAAGCCCCTCGTTTATCCGGATTGCGCATCTGCCACAGGTTATTAAAGGTGCGCAGAATATCGATCACACTGAACAGCGTTCCGGTCATGCCATGGGGGCTGTGCAATAAATCTATTCGGACGTTCATAGACCTGCCTGGCGTTATTGAATTTATTTTTGGCGATATTAGCCCTACTTCCAAATGCTGTCTGCCTGCAACTCGTACTGCCCGCCCTGCCCTGTGCCCCTTGTCGGAACACTCAATACAACAGCCTGTTAACCCACTGTTATTCAGCGAGCTGCGCAAGCGGGCTGGCTCCTGCAATTAGCTGTGCCTGGGCGAACAGCATCAGGCTATTCATGCCTGTTTATAGCTGGCGATATCGACCCTATTGCTGTCGGTATTCGCCGTATTAAAGGGGATGACTTCAGCGCTAGACTGAAAAACGCCTGGCATTCACAAGAGAAACAAAAACAAAGGTATTAGTCAGTGACAACAACAATAAGAAAGAAGTGGGCCGTGACCCGGACTCCCGTACTTGCGGGGTTGGCCACGTCTGTGTTGAGCGTTGCCATGACTGCTCCGGCAATGGCTGGCGAGCTGGTATTCGGTGACCTCAAGTCAGGGTTGGGTAAAGGTATCGAGTGGCAGCAGGACGACACTCGCCTGAACCTCAAAGGTGCTCTGTCATTGGGTTCTGTGTGGCGCATGGACAAACCGAGCTACCGCTTGACCAGCTCCGAATACGGCATGAACCTGTTCAACGACGGCAACCTCAACTACAAGCGCGGCGATGCGGTTTCTACCTCTACCGAGGCCTACCTGCAGGCGGATCTGAGCCACCGTAATCTTGGCGTATTTGTAAGTGCCAAAGGCTGGTACGACTACACCCAAAAACACCAGAACGTCGACTACGGCAGCGTTCCAAACGGCTATCAATCCGGTGAACCGCTGAGCGATGACGGGTTTGACTCGCTGGCGCGTTTTTCCAATGCAGTCATCAACGACGCGTATGTTTACGGCACGTTCCAGCCTGGCGGGCACGACCTGCTGGTGCGACTCGGCGATCAGGCGATTCCCTGGGTCACGCCAACCACCATCGGCGGCGGTTTACAGGCAGTGAACGCTTTTGATTGGGCCGCGGCACGTCGAGCCACTTCAATTGCAGAAGCCCGTACCGTCGCGATGCCGACCCTTTACGCCAAGCTGGCGCTGACTGAAAACCTGTCGGTGGATGCATTCAACCAGTTTGAGTTCCGTCCCAGCGCTTATCCGGGGTGCGGGACCTTTCTATCGACCAGCGATTACGCTCAACCGGGGTGCGACCAGTTTCTTCTCAACGGCAGCATTTTGAGCTCCATGGCCGGGCGACCGATTTACACCACCGACGGCCAGGCCTTGAACAACCCTCTGGATTACGTGTCCCGTGGCCCGGACCATCGCCCCAGTAACAATCAGTTCGGCGCCAGCCTGCAATATTTATGGCAAGACGTCGGCATGTTCGGACTGTATTTCGCTGACTACACCAGTCGTGAAGCAGTCACCCAGGCAGTACGTACTGGCCCCGGTGTTCTGACGCCGCCCGCCGCCAACCTCGGCCAGGCCAAACCAACGGGCATTGCCGCTTATTATCAACGCGCCTTCCCGACCAGCATCCGGATGTACGCCCTTAATTTCAAAACCCGACTGCCAGGCGGCACAGGTATCTACGCTGAATACAGCTATCGTCCCAACCAACCGATCGCCTGGAACGGTTCCGATTTCATTGCTGGCCTGCTAGGGGGCAGCGGGCCCATGGGCTACCTGTCCAAGACGCCCACAGGCTATGTGGCCAGCGGTTTCGACAGGTTTCGAGTGAGCCAGCTCAATCTCGGCGCCAACCATCCTTTGGGCACTGTATTGGGCGGCGAGATGAAGTTGTCAGCCGAGGCGGGATTCAAATATGTCCACGACCTGCCCGACACTGACGACATCCGTTACGGACGCCCCGGCTTCGGCAGCGCGCCCTACGGCAACAGCTCGAAATGCACAGGCCCGGCGGCAAAATGTGCAATCGATGGTTTCGTCACGCCTTTCTCGTGGGGAGCCCGTTCCAAAGGGGAGATTCGTTATAGAAACGTCTTGCCTGGGCTTGACCTGACGCCTTCGTTAACCCTGGTGTATGACGTCAAAGGGCACGCCTATGACGGCGTGTTTTCCGAAGGGCGTTATGCACAGATTTTCGGACTGCAGGGGGAGTACAAAAGCGACTACAACTTTGAGCTTAACTACCTGAACACCGGGGGTGGCGATTACAACATGGTTGCAGACCGAAGCATGTTGGAAGCCAGTGTCGGCATGCGCTTCTGAAAAAGCTCCTCAATTAAAGGCCATACCCATGCATTCACTTCCCGATAAAAGACGTCCGTTCGTTGTTGCCTTGCTGATGACTGTGGTGATTATCAGCGTGCTGGATAAAACCATTTTTGCCTTCGCCGGCCCGCAGATTATTGACGAACTGAAACTGACGCCCGAGCAGTTCGGTTTTATCAGCAGCGCGTTCTTTTTTCTGTATTCGATCTCCGGGGTACTGGTGGGCTTTGTGGCCAACCGCATGCCAAGCCGCTGGATCCTTTCGGGCATGGCCTTGGTCTGGATGGCCGCGCAATTGCTCGCCGCCCTGTCCAGCAGCTTCGTCACCCTGCTCGTCAGCCGCGTCATGCTGGGCGCCGGTTGCGGCCCTGGCACAGCCGTCACCCAGCACGCCTGTTTCAAATGGTACGCCACCCGCGAGCGGGTGCTGCCTGCGGCGCTGATTCAAGTCGCAATCATGTTAGGCGCCATCGCAGGCGCCTTGGCCCTGCCGACCTTGATTGAGCATTACGGCTGGCGTACGGGGTATGTGCTGCTGGCAGGTGTTGGCCTGGTGTGGCTGCTGCTGTGGCAACTGTTTGGCCGCGAAGGCCAGCATGACGATACAAAAACCGCCAATGGCAGCCTGTTGCCCACACTGCCCTACAGCCGACTGCTGCTCAATCGCACGTTTGTCTGCATTACTCTGGTCGCTTTCTGTAGCTATCTGCCCAATGCCCTGCTTTACAGCTGGCTGCCCACCTACTTGCAAAGAGGGCTGGGGATGACGCCGATGCAGTCCGGGTATCTGGTGCTCGCCACCACCCTGGGGGTGATATTCATGAATTTGCTGGTGTCCAGCCTGGCCCAACAAGCGATGAAGCGTGGCGCCAGCATACGCAAGGCGATGGTTATTCCGCCCCTCGTGGCATGCCTGATCGCAGCCGTGGCTTACATCATCATGGGCTTTAGCTCGACATCCCTGACAGTCACGCTGGGGCTGTTTCTTCTGGGCAGTATCCTTCTCAACTTGCTGTCAGCCTTTGGTTTCAGCATCGTCGCCCACATCGCACCGGCCCGCCAGCGCGGAAGTATGCTGGCCATCCACATCGCCTTGTTGACTACGGCAGGCATGCTCGCACCTGTTCTGGTGGGTCAGGCCATCGGCTGGCAGGGAGGAGATTTAGTCACCGGTTTCGAACTGGCGATTGGCCTGTTCGGGATCGCACTTTTAGTGTTCACCGTACTTGGCCTGGTGCTCATCGACCCTGAGCGCACTCGTCGCGAACTTAACGCCATCCTTCCCGAGTCCGCCCCTTCAGCCGCCTGCCCGGCCCACATCGCGCAGTGACTACCCCCGCTCCCTGATCGCCAAATCTGGCACGACTGTTAATAGGACATCCATGATGGACGTATCCTGCTTTTCACAAAGCTACGCCGAAGCTCGGCAAAAATTCCTGCAGGCTTGCGCCAATGCCCATCTGGAAGTTGAATCCCGCGTCCACCCGTTACCCGGTCGCGATGGAGAAGAACTGGCACTTGATGTCGCACTTGTCGGTTCGCCCACAGCGGCCAACCTGCTGGTAGTGAGCAGCGGCGTGCACGGCGTTGAAGGCTTCTGCGGCTCGGCTGTTCAGGTGGATCATCTGCGCAATCATGATTGGAGCAGGCAGTGCCGCGCTCAGGATATGGCTGTGCTTTATCTGCATGCAGTCAACCCTTACGGCTTCTCCTGGCTGCGTCGGGTCAACGAAGACAATGTCGATATCAATCGCAACTTCATGGACTTCGATCAGCCGTTGCCCGGTAACCCCGAATACACCTCGATCGCTCCGTTACTGGTGCCACGGCGTCAACCGCCCACTCTGCTCAGTACCCTCGGGCTCCTCGGGTATGCGTTACGCCACGGCACCAAAGCCTTGCAGTCGGCCATCACCCGAGGCCAGCACAGCGACCCTGACGGCTTGTTTTTTGCGGGCACCCAGCCCACCTGGAGCAACGTACAAGTTCGCCAGATCATTCGACGTTATGGCGGCCAATGCCAGCGCATAGGCTGGATCGATGTGCATACAGGGCTTGGTCCCAGCGGCGTGGGAGAGCGTATTTATAAAGGACGCGATACCCCGGACGCGATTGCACGGGCACGAAGCTGGTGGGGTGAACAGGTCACCCTCAGCACACAAGGTACGTCTTCATCAGCGGTTTTAAATGGCACCCTTGATTTAGCCGTCATGCAGGAATGCCCCGACGCGCAATACAACGGATTGACCCTGGAGTACGGCACCAAACCCGGACCATTGGTGCTCAAAGCGCTACGTGCCGATCAGTGGTTGCACAACCAGGCCGCTGTCCCGACAGAACGGTTAATGCAGATCAAACGCCAACTGCGCGATGCCTTCTATATTGATACCGACCCATGGAAACGCCGGGTATTGCAGCAGGCGCAAGACGTGCTTGAGCTCACCCGGCTCGGGCTGGCCGGCACCTCGAAAGAACGCAGTTAAAACCGACTTGCGCTGTAATCATCAAGCAAACCAAGAGGATATTCAGGATGAATGCTTATATGTTTGAAGCCTTGAAGGAGCTTATACAGTCGATCAAATGCTGCCTCGACGGGCACGAAGCCGAGACCATCGACATACTGCGGCGCGTCGCTGATGGCGACCTGGAAATGGTCGAGACCATCAGCCCCGAGGAAGAGGCTTACGCGCGGGCGTTGTTCGGCTGGATTGCACAACAGGGCCCGAAGCGGGTCCTGGAGAGGCTTGAGCCTGTGCTCGCCGATCCTTCTCCATTACTCAAGGCGCAGATCCTGCTCGAGGATTTCCTGGTTGATCCCGGATTTGGAGTACTTCCCCCTGCCCTCAAGGACCCGATACACCAGCGCACCCTGCTCAGGCTTGGTCTTTTGCTGATGAGTTACATCTGCTATGAGCAGTTTCATTACCCGCAACCCGAAACAGGCGTGTATGACATCTCGGGCAATACTTTCCAGAAGACCAAGTGGCTTTACCGCTACTGGCTTAATCAACTTGAAGTTGCCGAAAAAGAGTCGGGGCTCGAAGGATTCTTCGCTAACCAGACCTTGAAGTTCCGTAACCTGAGTGACCCCTCAATTGAACAAGGGGGTGTGTTCCCGGTTATTCCCGCCCTCTCGGTTTCATGTGCGGGTGACTTGCTCGCGGTGGATGTGCTGACCCCCGAAAACACACCGCACCTGTTCGACGACATCACAGATTTTTACAGCACCGCTGACATCGTTAGTGCCAACCTGGAGTCGACCGTTGATGAGAACAAGCCTATAGGGCGCCATCAACAAACTGGCAAGCCGGCGCAAATGAACACCTCTGAAGCGATGTTCAACAAATTCCGCCATGAAGCGAAGATCAACTTCTTCAGCACAGCGACCAACCACGCGATGGACTGGGGCAAGGAAGGCGTGGAGGCCACACTCAAAGTGCTTGAGAAGTCAGGGGCGTACTACTCCGGCACTGCCCGTAGTCAGGCCGAGCAGGATGATGTCGTCGTCGTGGAAAAAAACGGCATCAAAGTGGCTCTCCTGTCTTACACCTTTGACCTCAACGGTCACTCACGGGACGGGGAGCTTTACCTGGCCAACGAAGTGCGATTCAACGACGTTGACCCGCCTACGGATTACGCCCTGATCAAAAAACAGGTCGCTGCCGCCAAGGCCAAGGGCGCCGACTGGATCATCGCCTACTGCCATTGGGGGTGGGAGTTCGAAATGTACCCCCATGAGAAAATTGTTGATGCCGCGCACAAGGTTATCGAGTGCGGCGTGGACACCATCCTCGGCAACCATGCGCATGTCAGCCAGCCAGCGCAAGTGATTCCACGCCATGGCAAGCAGGATGCGTTGGTCATCTACGCTTTCGGCGACTTTGTGAGCTTCCATCCAGAGAGTCGCAACTCAAAACTGGCCTACGCCGTAAAGTTCGACATTGGCAAAGCCCTTGGGGTGACCCGGCTGTATAACCTGAAGGTATTGCCCATCTATATCGTTAACGAAAAACGGGATACGACCGACTACAACTGTCGCATCGTCAGGTTCGAAAATGTCCTGAGCAACCCCGACCACTATGGCCTGACCGAGCTGGAAAAGAGTCAACTGCCTCATCTGCGCGACAAGGTGTGGAACGCTATTCTGTCGCCGCTTTCGGACCTTTATGCAGACCTCTAAATAGCGGCTCGGACAATATCCGTTGTCAGCCGTGCTGGCTGCGAACGGGGCCACATGGCCCTCAAGAACAGATAGCGCCAAAGATTTTTCAAATCTATAGAAAAGGCATATCAAAGAAAAACGTGGGCGCGGTTGAAAGGCCCGAGATACTTTTGACCCTTATGAAATAACTACTGTGCTCGGGTTTTTGACGAGCACAGTATATTTCGATTATCGCTTTCTACCGTCCGGCATGATTTCCCGCTTCAGCTTCACGGCCTTTAAAGCCGTGGGGCTGATGCTCAGCGAAGAATTGAATATCCCGCACAAAGTCGGCCAGCAACAATTTGGCCATGTCGATCGACATCCCCTGCTTGACCAGAATCCGCTGCACCACCACCTCTTCTACATTGGCAGGCAAGCTGTACGCTGGCACCAGCCAACCGCGGACGCGCAGGCGGTCCGCCAGGTCATACAGGGAGTAATTGGTTTTCGCCCCCGGCTTCAAACGCCAGGTCAGCGCCGGGATCCCCAATTGCGGATCACCGTTGTAGAGCATCTCGAACGGCCCGATCTTGACCAGCTCTCGCGCCAAAAATTGCGCTGTTTCGTAGCACGCAGAATGAATACGCTCATACCCCTCACGCCCCAGGCGCAAGAAGTTGTAGTACTGGGCAATGATCTGCCCGGCCGGGCGCGAAAAGTTCAGGGCGAAAGTCGGCATGTCGCCGCCCAGGTAGTTCACATGAAAAATCAGGCCTTCCGGCAGTTCCTTCGCATCGCGCCAAACCACCCAACCCGCGCCTATCGGTGCCAGGCCGAACTTGTGCCCGGAGGTGCTGATGGACTTGACCCGCGGTACACGAAAGTCCCAAAGAATGTCCGGTGCGCAAAACGGCGCCAGCATCGCGCCACTTGCACCATCGACGTGAAGGTCGACACTCAGGCCGCTGCTTTTTTCCAGATCGTCCAGGGCATCGGACAACGGTTTTACGGTTTCATACAGACCGGTAAATGTCTGGCCGAAGGTCGGTACCACCACGATGGTGTTTTCATCGACCCGCTCCAGCATGTCCTCAGGTCTCATGAACCAATGCCCTTCGGACATCGGTACTTCACGGATTTCTATATCCCAGTAACGGGCAAACTTGTGCCAACAAACCTGCACCGGACCGCACACCATATTCGGCGTAGTAGCAGCCTTGCCAGCCGCTTTGCGC
The DNA here is from genome assembly GCF_009910445.1 of Pseudomonas sp. 9.1(2019). Lineage (NCBI taxonomy): Bacteria > Pseudomonadati > Pseudomonadota > Gammaproteobacteria > Pseudomonadales > Pseudomonadaceae > Pseudomonas > Pseudomonas sp. 9.1(2019). The sequence goes on from NZ_VBWF01000010.1 coordinate 904,483, forward strand.
ACCGCACGCCAGCGCCACAACGCAGCCAGACCACTGAGCATGCAAGCTTCACTGGAACCTACAGTTGAAGTGCCGAGGGTGGTGGCCGCCGCCGGGGAATGCCATAGATCCGCCAGCATATGGATGCAACGGTTCTCCAGTTCCGCCGATTGCGGATATTCGTCCTTGTCGATCATGTTCTTGTCGATCGACAGGTCCATCAGCTTGTGAACTTCATCCTCTTCCCATGTTTGGCAAAAAGTGGCGAGATTCTGGCGGGCGTTGCCATCCAGGTACAGCTCATCGTGGACCAACTGGTATACATCTCGTGGCGACTGCTCCGCCTCCGGGAAGCCCTTGGTCACAGCGGCGTGAGCCAGTTCAGAAGAACCAAAAACGGGATCTGTGGCCGACTTGTGCTTGATGCGGTGCAACGCCATAAGAACTCTCCTTGAGTAATGCAGGGTCTGTTTTATTCACTTTGACTCAGCCTTCGCCAAGCCAGCATAGACAAGCATTTTGAGTCTGCTGTCCGATTCCCGACCACCGTGTATTTTCCGATCTATAGTTCCGTTTCTTTGAAGTACTCACGGAGCGAGCGCGATGAAGCAAAGACCCACGACCGCAGACAGCACGGTCAAACAGGCACTGGAGCAGGCACTGCAACGGTATTCAGGTAATCAGCACGGCAAGAATGCCAGCTACATTCCTTTCCTGGCCTCAGTGCCATCCCATCTGTTCGGCATCAGCATCATGTTCTGCGATGGCACCCATGCCGAGGTAGGCGACACGGATTACGCCTTCGCCATCGAGTCGATTTCCAAAGTATTCACCCTCTCCCATGTACTCGATGAGGTAGGTCCACAGGCCTTGCGCAGCAAGATCGGCTGCGACCCCACCGGTGAGCCATTCAACTCGGTGGTGGCCCTGGAACTGCACAAAGGCCGACCGCTCAACCCCTTTGTGAACGCAGGCGCAATGGCCACTGTCAGCCTGGTTGAGGCCGATTGCGCCCAAGCTCGCTGGGACCGGATACAGGCCACCTACAACGCTTTTGCCGGGCGCGAATTGACAGTAAACGACGAGGTTTACCAATCCGAAACCAGCAGCAATCAACACAATCGCGGCATTGCCTGGCTGCTGCAAAGTTACGGCTACATGTACGCCGACCCCATGCAAGTGTGTGATGTGTACACCCGCCAATGCTCGGTGGCGATTACCTGTCATGACCTGGTGACCATGGGCGCGTGCCTGGCCAACGGCGGCGTCAACCCGATTACTGGCAAGCAAGTCGTGGCAGCCAAACACGTGGCGCCAATCCTCTCCGAAATGACCTTGAATGGTCTGTATGACACCACAGGCGACTGGTATTACAAGGTCGGCCTGCCGGGTAAAAGCGGGGTCGGTGGCGGGATTCTGGCTGTGGTTCCCGGCGTTTGCGCTATCGCCGCCTTTGCCCCGCCACTGGATGTGGCCGGTAACAGCGTTCGCGGTCAACTGGCCGCCGAATACCTTAGCCGCACGCTCAATCTGAGCCTGTTGCACGAATTCGCGTAAGGGAGTGGGTACTCATGGCTACCACCAGCAAAGCTAAAACCTACATGTCTTGGCTCACCATCTGCTTCATGATGGTTGCAGCCGTTGCCAGTATTCGTTCACTGCCCAGCATGGCCGTGTATGGCCTGGGTTCGGTTTTTCTCTATGTCATCCCGGCACTGCTGTTTTTTATCCCGGTTTCCCTGGTCGCCTCCGAACTGGGCACCGGCTGGAACGGCGGAATCTATGGCTGGGTCAGGCAAGCCTACGGCGACCGCCCGGGCTTTTTCATCATGTGGTTCATGTGGGTACAAGTGGTGGTCTGGTACCCGATTGTGCTTGGGTTTGGCGCAAGCACCATGGCGTATCTGATCAACCCGGAACTGGCCAAAAGCGGTGTCTTTACTGCCGCGGTCATCATCGTTTTGTACTGGCTATCGACATTTGTGGCACTTAACGGGCTGACGGCACTGTCGAAGCTGACATCATGGTTCATGCTGCTGGGCACCGCATTGCCCGCCGCGCTGCTGGTTTTGCTCGGCGTGGCCTGGCTGGTGCTGGGGCATGAGTCAGCAACACCGCTGACCTGGGATGCCTTGATTCCGGCCATTTTCGATACCCACACCACAGTTAAATCAGGCTCGCGCAACCTGCACCCGGATTTTTGGCAGGAATTCACCGGCGCCGTCACTGGCCTGGTTCTGATTGTGAGTAACTTCCTGGCGTTTGCCGGTATCGAAATGAACGCCATTCACGCCCGGGAATTGCGCGACCCGCAAAAAGAAATGCCCCGAGCGATTCTGTTGGCCTTCTTCATGATCCTGCTAGTGTTTATCCCGCCTACGGTGGCGATTTCGCTGGTGGTACCTGCTGACTCAACCAGCCTTACCGCCGGGGTTATCCAGGCTTATGCTGCGTTCTTCCAGGGTTTCGACATGCCTTGGGCAACCCCGATCATGGCCATATTGCTGATTATCGGTGCATTGGGCGGGGTTCTGGCCTGGACTGCCGGACCGTCCACAGGCCTGCTGTTTGTCGGTAAGGCCGGGATGCTTCCACCTGTGATGCAGGAGGTGAACAAGAAAGGCGTGCAGAAAAACATTCTGTATTTGCAGGCCATCATCGTCACCTTGCTGTCGACGATCTACATCTTTCTCGACAACGTATCCGACGCGTTCTGGATGATCAGCGCGATGGCTGCACTGATGTACCTGATCATTTACGTATTCATGTTTATGGCGGCCATGAAGCTGCGTAAAACACAGCCCAACGTAAAACGCGGTTATGTGCTCAAGGGGCTGCATGGCTGGTGCTATCTGGGGTTGTTTTCGACCTGTGTGGCGCTGATTTTCGGCTTTATTCCACCGAACAGCTTCAGCAGCATGCCATTTTTTGAGTATGCGGGGATTTTGTTGCTGGGGTTGATCGTGGCAGGCGTGCCGCCGTTTATCTTCTATGCGTTGCGCAAGCCGTCATGGCAGATGGTACCCAAAGCCGAGTCTGATCAATATTCTGCAGCGCTGCAGGATCTTCAAGCCGCGGACGACAAGGCTGCGAACGTGAGCACCAGCACGCCGCCGCCAGCATCCGCTGCAGCTCCAAGCGCAAGTTAAGGCATGTAGCCGCTGCTGAGGAACGAGGGCTGCGAAGCCATCACTGCGGTTCAGCCGATACACCGCGTGATGCCTCTCGCAGTTTGCGAACCCCGGCAGCGGCCACAGGTTCGCAAAAGGTTTTCTGCAGGAATAAAAAAGCATCCTTGAGGACGATTTTTTATGGACCGCAGCGCTACCCCGGCAGACGCCCCAGGTCGGGGTGTTTATCGAGAAAGGTCCGGTCGCGGTAAACGACCGGGCTGACAGGCTTGCTGGTCATCGTTTCCTCCAGGCAAAAAATACCCGCTATATGCGGGTTAATGGATAACGACCAAAAGGCCATGGTCAGAGCCGATTGCTTTCGTGCTGTTCACTCTCTCAAACACATAAGTCAGCCAGGCGGTTGAGCTGCGTTTTGTCTTCTACACTCTTTTTCGGCCAGCTTTTGGACAAGCCTATGAAGGCCAAATATAAAAGGGAGTAACGATGATGGTTCGCAGAATTTTGGCCGTTGTGGCATTGGTACTGTTAGCCGGTTGCGCTACCAACAGGGCAGAAGTGGATGTTTTGCCGCCCGGCAAGACTCAGACACCTGCCCCCAGCAATGGCAAGAAGGTTTATATCCGCGCGGTTGATGATCGAGTTTTTCAGATCAAACCTACCAGCTTCGACATGCCTTCACTGAAGTACGACGAGATCGACGACAAGTCGATTACCGAGCGGGCGATTGCTCGTAAACGCAATAACTACAATATGGCCATCGGCGACGTGCTGCTGCCCAAGGGCCGTACCGTTTCAGAGCTGGTAGGTGATGCCGTAGCCAGCGCTTATCAGCAGGCAGGCTATGAGGTGGTTAGCGCTCCTGGTGCCCCTGATGTCCGTGAAGTCAAAGTACAAATCATTGAATTCTGGTCATGGTCCATGACGCAGGGGGTGCTCGACAAAGTACTGCGCAACAAGTCGTTTCTTCAGATAAAAACCCTTGGCATGCCTGAACAGACCTTGAAAACGCTGGTCAGTGAAAACGTGAAAGTGGCCACAGAAACCGACTGGAAGACAATCACCGAAGCAGGCCTTGAAGCCATTACTCAGGAAACCCTGAAGCAGCTCTAAGGGGCTCCTGAGCACTACAGGTCAGTGACCGTCTATTTCATGTACCCGCCCACGGTTGGTCATCGAAGTATTCGGTCACTCAATGTTTATGGTTACCAACCGCCTGCCCCCTGCCCGCTTTGCTTGGCAACACCAGTGGGATCGAATCTCTAAGGTCTAGCCGCCCGGCTTTCGATCTGTGTACCCGAAAAGAACACTATAAGCGCCACTGAGCAAACCGAGGTCTGGATAACGCCTAAGGTCAACACCGGCGCATACGCCAGCACCGACACCAACCAGGTAGTAACCGCCGCCGCACCCATGGTCAAAAACCCGAGCAATGCCGACGCAAGCCCCGCCTCCTTGCCGAATGGCCCCATGGTGATGGCCGTCCCCAGCGGGTTGGCGTGGCCCATGCCGCAGAGGAAGATCACCATCGACAGCGAGTACCAGCCAAGTCCTGGGTCGCTCGGCCCCATCAGCAGCAGGCAGCCGGCTAGCACCGCAGTGCTCAGCCCGACAGTAGCAACGGTACGACTGCCGAACCGGCGGGCCAGGCGTGGCGCGGACATGCCGGCGGCGAAGACTACGAATACCGTGGCGGCGAAGTACAGCCCCGTCTGCAAGGAGGACAAGCCCATGCCGTTGATCAGGATCGCCGGGGCGGCGGCGAAGGAGGCGAACAGTCCGCTCATCAGCAAGCTCACTGCGGCACCCGGCAGAATGAAGCGGCTATGCGCGAGCAGCCGGCCGTAGGCGCTTACTACTTGTGGGATCGACTGTGTGGTTCGGCGTTCAGCCGGCAGCGTTTCGCCAAGGCCGCGCGCATAGAAAAACGCGATGACGACGGCAGCAATCCCCACCATCAGGAAAATCGCTCGCCAACCCAGCGCGGTGGTCAGCAGGCTGCCGAGCAGCGGTGAAAAACCGGGAGCTGCTGCGGTGGCGATCATGGTCAGTGACAGTGCTCGCGCCAGGGTTTCGCCTTCGAACAGGTCGCGTGCAATGGCGCGGGCCAGTACGGCGGTGGCGCAAACACCCAGGGCCTGGATGACGCGTCCGGCGATCAGCATGTCGAATGAGCCGGCACAGCCAGCAACCCACGTACCGACGACGAACATAGAGAGGCCGCCGAGCACCAGGCGCTTGCGGCCGTAACGGTCGGCCAGCGGTCCGACCACCAATTGCGCGAGCGCGAAGGTGATGAAGAAGCTGGAAAGCGTCAGGCCCAGCTCGCGAGACGACACGCCGAGCTGCTGGCCGATGTCCGCAAAGGCGGGAAGGATGATGTTGGTGGACAGGCTGCTGATCGCAGACAGCCCCGCCAGCAGCGCCACGATCTTGCCGGTCAGCGGCGTGCCGCTGTGCCCGGCTGCTACATTGCCGAGGGTCACGGTTTCACGCGCCGCCCTCACGTTGTGGGCTCCCAGCGGCGGAACAACACGCTGGCGTTCACGCCGCCAAAGCCGAAGCCATTGGAGAGCGCGTAGGTGATTGGCATTTTTCGGGCATTGAGCCCGACCAGGTCGAGCCCCGTCGCGGCTTCGTCCGGGTTGTCGAGGTTCAGGGTCGGCGGCACGATCTGGTCGCGCAGCGCCAGCACCGTGAAGATCGCTTCGATGCCACCGGCAGCGCCAAGCAAGTGGCCGGTAGCGGATTTGGTCGAGGTGATAGCTACGCCTGCATCGGCGCCGAACAGCGTCTTGATAGCGGCCAACTCGCCGTTGTCGCCAACCTGGGTGGAGGTGGCGTGGGCATTGATGTGCTGCACATCCTCCGGGCTCAGGCCCGCCTGCCGCAGCGCCTGTTGCATGGCGCGGCGAGCGCCATTGCCATCCTCCGGCCCGGCGGTGAGGTGATAGGCATCTGCGCTGGTGCCGTAACCCACCAACTCCGCCAGCGGTGTGGCGCCACGTGCAAGGGCGTGCTCCAGGGATTCGATCACCAGCAAACCGGCGCCTTCGGACATCACGAAACCGTCGCGGTCACGGTCAAACGGCCGCGACGCTTGCTGCGGGTTCTCGGCGAAGCCGGTGGATAAAGCGCGCGCTGCCGCGAAACAGCCGAGGGTCACACGGTCGATCGCCGCTTCGGTGCCGCCACAGATGGCGATGTCGGCCTCGCCACTTCTGATCAAGCGAGCCGCATCGCCAATCGCCTGGACACCTGCCGCACACGCGGTGACCGGCGCGCCAAGGGGACCTTTGAAGCCGTTGCGGATGGACACATGCCCGGCCGCCATATTGGCCAGGAACGACGGCGCAGTGAATGGCGACAGCCGGCGCGGCCCCCGTGAATCGGTGGTGCGCACCGCGTCGGCAACAGCGCCGAAGCCGCCCACACCCGAGGCGATGATGGTTGCAGTTCGAACCTGTTCGGCTTCACTGGTCGGGTGCCAGCCCGCCTGCTCCAGCGCCTCATGGGCGGCGATCAGGGCGAACTCGATGAAGCGATCCATCTTCTTGCGCTCCTTCGGCGGGATGACCTGCTCGGGTTGGTAACCCGCCAGCGCGTCTTCCTCGAACGTGGGCACCTGCCCGCCTACTGTCACGCCCGTGCCTTCGGTGATGTGCGCCGGTAGTGTGCGAATGCCCGAGCGCCCGGCCAGCAGGCGCCGCCACACTTCATCCACACCACAGCCCAACGGCCCGACCATGCCGGTACCGGTGACGACGATGCGTGTGTGCTGTTGAACGTTGCTCATTGGAACCTCTCTGTATCGTTCGGCGCTGTCCCGGAGAGCGCGTTGATCGCAAGCGGCGTCAGGCGTTCGCCACAACGCTCAAATCATGGGCTTGGTCGCTTGGGCGGATCTTGAACCAGATGGAATACATTGCCGGCAGGAACACCAGGGTCATGACGGTGCCGACGAAAGTGCCGCCGATGAGGGTGTAGGCCAGGGTGCCCCAGAACACCGAATGGGTAAGGGGGATGAAGGCGAGAATCGCCGCCAGTGCCGTCAGCAATACGGGGCGTGCGCGCTGTACGGTGGCTTCGACCACCGCGTTGTACGGGTCCAGGCCCTCCTGCTGGTTGTGATGGATCTGCCCGATCAGGATCAGCGTGTTGCGCATCAGTATCCCCGACAGCGCGATCAACCCGACCAGGGCGTTGATGCCGAACGGTTGCTGGAACAACAGCAGCACCGGCACCACGCCAATCAAGCCCAGCGGCGAGGTGAGAAAGACCATGACCATCGCCGATATCGAGCGCACCTGCAGGATGAGGATCAGCAGCGTCAGGGCGATCATGATCGGCAGCAGCGGCACAATCGCCTGGCTGGCCTTGCCCGATTCCTCGATGGAGCCGGCCATCTCGATTCGGTAGCCAGCCGGCAAGGTGTTGATGATCGGCTGCAGGTCTTTCCACACCGCTGCCGAGACGTCCGGCGGTTGCAGCCCTTCGGCAATGTCTCCACGCACGGTGATGGTCGGCGTGCGGTCACGACGGCGCAGGAGCGGATCTTCCATGCGCACCTCGACCTTGCCGATCTGCGACAGCGGAATGCGCTGGCCAGCGGCGCCAACCAGTGTGAAGCCCTCGATCTTCGCCGGATCAAGACGGATATCACCGGCCGCGCGGCCGACCACCTGTACCGAACGGATGTCTTCGCGCACCGAGGTGATCGGCACGCCGCTGAGCAGAAACTGCAGCTGTTGCGCGACGGCGCTGGAGCTCAGGCCAACGGCCTGCAGGCGATCCTGATCCAGCGAAAAATGCAGCGTGGGCACCCGCGGGCCCCAGTCGCTGTTCACGGTTCTCATCATCGAGCTGGCGTGCAATACGCCTTCCACGCGCGTGGCGATTTCGCGCAGTTTCATGGGGTCCGGCCCCATCACTCGATAGGCCACCGGGTAGGGTGAGTACGGGCCGAAGACCAGTTGCGTCACGCGCACCCTGGCTTCGGGCACCAGCCCTTCGCAGACCGCTTCACGGAGGCGCAGCTTGAGGGCTTCACGGGCGTCCTGGCTCTCGGTCAGCACCACGATCTTGGCGAACGACGGGTCAGGCAGTTCCGGCGCCATGGCCAGGAAGAATCGCGGCGGGCCCTGGCCGATGTACGAGGTGACGATCCTGGCTTCTTCCTGTTTGCGCAGCCATGACTCGACCTTGATGGTCGCAGCCTTGGTCTGCTCAATCGAGGTGCCGTACGGCATTTGCACTTCGACCAGCACTTCAGGGCGGTCGGACGTCGGGAAGAACTGCTTCTTCACCAGCCCCATGCCCAGCACCGAAACCACAAACAAGATGATGACCGCGCCAGCCACCAGCCATTTATGGGTGATGACCCGCGCCAGCAGCCAGCGGAAACGGTTGTAGTGGCGGGTGTTGTAGATGGCCGCGTGACCACCTTCGACCTGCTTGATGTCGGGCAGCAACTTCACGCCCAGATACGGCGTAAACACTACCGCCACCACCCAGGAGGCGATCAGGGCAATGCCGACGATCCAGAACATGTTGCTGGTGTACTCACCCGCCGTGGACTGGGCAAAGCCGTTGGGCATGAAGCCGATGGCGGTGACCAGCGTACCGGAGAGCATCGGCGCAGCGGTGTGACTCCAGGCGTAGGCCGACGCCTTGAAGCGGTCGTAGCCCTCCTCCATTTTCACCACCATCATTTCGATGGCGATGATGGCGTCGTCCACCAACAGGCCCAGGGCAAGAATCAGCGAGCCCAGGGTGATGCGGTCGAAATTCTTGCCCGAGGCGGCCATCACCACGAACACGATAGCCAGCGTCAGCGGCACGGCCGCGGCAACCACGACGCCGACGCGCCAGCCCATGCTGATAAAGCAGACCAGCATGACCACCAGCAGGGCGACGAAGAACTTGACCATGAATTCGTCGACGGACGACGTGATGTTGACGGCCTGATCGGTGACTTTGGCCAGCGTCATGCCGAGCGGCATCGCGTCGTTGATGTTCGCTGTTTCAGCGTCGAGCGCCTTGCCGAGGTCGAGCCCGTTCCAGCCCTCGCGCATGATCACACCAAGCAGCAACGCGGGCTCGCCACCGTTGCGCACCAGAAAGGTGGCCGGGTCCTCATAGCCGCGCTCCACGGTTGCCACGTCGGCAAGCTTCAGCGTGCGGCCCTGCACGGTAATCGGTGTTTCGCGGATTTTCGCCAGTTTGTCGAACGCGCCATCCAGGCGCATGACCACTTGCGGCCCGCTGGTTTCCACCGAACCGGCAGGCGTCAGTGCGTTCTGGCTGTTGAGTGCGGCGAAGATGTCCTGCGGCGTTACGCCCAGGGTTGCCAGCCGGTCGTGGGAGAAGGACACGAAGATGCGCTCGGCCTGTTCGCCGATGATATTCACCTTCTTCACTCCCGGTACGTGCAGAAGCCGCTGGCGCAGCGACTCGGCGTCACGCACCAGTTGGCGCTGCGGTTCGCCCTTGGCCTTCAGCGCATACAGCGCGAAGGTCACATCGGAGAATTCGTCGTTGATCATTGGCCCGATCACGCCGCTTGGTAGCGTCCTGGCTTCATCGCCAAGCTTCTTGCGGGCCTGATAGAACTCTTCCTGCACCTGCGACGGCGGCGTGCTATCGCGCAACGACACCATGGTGAACGCCAGGCCCGCGCGGGTGTAGGTTTCGCTGCGGTCGTACCACTTGAGCTCCTGCATGCGTTTTTCCAGCGGCTCGGCCACCTGGTCCTGCATCTCCTGGGCAGTGGCGCCCGGCCAGGCAGTGATGATGGTCATCTGCTTGACGGTGAAAGGCGGATCTTCGGCGCGGCCCAGCTTGAAGAACGCCAGCGTGCCTGCCACTGCGATCAGCAGGATCAGGAACAAGGTGATGGAGCCCTCGCGCACCGCCAGGGCGGAGAGATTGAAACGCCCCTCGCTCATGGCTGACTCCCGGCAACCGGCGTCACCGCCGCCTGGGCAAGTCGCACTTGCTCACCGTCCTGCAGCAGGTGGGCACCGAGGGCGACCACTTGCTCACCGGCGTCGAGCTTGCCGGCGACACGCGCCGCATCATCACCGATACCGACTACCTGAACGGGGCGCCAGGCGACTCTCGAGGGCTCGCCGGCAATGACCCACACGCCCGTTCCGTTGCCGGGGTCGTAGAGCGCGGCGATGGGCACCTGCGCCACCTGACCCGCATTTTTACCCTCTGCGATGTTCAGGGTAATGGTGGCGCCGAGCGGTGCATTCGCCAGCGCACCGTCGAGCACATACCTGGCTTCGAAGGTGCGAGTGGTGGCATCGGCGGCCTCGGAGAGCAAGCGCAGTTTGGCCGCGACGGCAGCTGCGTCATTGCCATACAGGGAGGCTTGAGCCGTGGAGCCCGGCGCCGGGCGCAGGGTCTCGGGAAGATGCACTATGGCTTCGCGCTGCCCTGCCCGCGCCAATCGCACCACCGCCTGGCCGGCGCTGACCACCTGGCCGGGCTCGGCCAGGGTGTCCATCACCACGCCATCGGCGTCGGCCAATAACACCGCGTAGCCCGTGGCATTGCGTGCTACCTCGGCCTGAGCCTGGGCCGCGCTGAGCCGGGCTTTGGCAGAGTCTGCCGTGGCCTTGATTTGATCGTAGGCCGACGCCGACACCGCACCGGCAGCGACCAGCCCGCGATAACGCGACTCGTCGTCAGCCGTCTGCCTGGCCAGCGCACGGGCGGAAGCAACGGCCTCCTGCTGCGCACGCGCCTGCAATTGCAGGTCGATGGGGTCGAGGCGCATCAGTGGCTGGCCGCGCTTGACCGTCTCACCGGTGTCGACCAGCCGTTCGAGAATCTTGCCCGATACCCGGAAGCCCAGGTCACTCTGGGTACGTGCAACCACGACGCCGGTGAAAGCACGAGACATCTCGGACGACCGCTCGACCGTCGCCGCCCTGACCAGCGGCGGCTTGTTGCGCGGATCTCTGTTGACTGACGAATCGCCGCACGCCACCAGGACGATAGGCAGCAAGCAAAACACGAAGGTGGCGGGCTTGAGGCGCATGGGTTCCGTTACTCAAGAGCAATGTAGGAACCACATTCTTAGACCAGTGACCAAATCTGTCAATGGTCACAGCCAATTATCTAAGGCGCGAGACTGCGCAATATCAGTGCTGGCAGATGCACGGCGGCCTCAGGCGCGGTGTCGAGGTTGTACTGCAACTGAGCCGAATCAACGTAGGGACGCAGGATCAGAAAGATAGCGTTAACCGCTTCATCGAGCGGCGTTTTGCGCTCGAACTCCCCGGACTCGCGGCCCTGGAGAACGATCTGCCGGATAAGTTCACGGATCCGCACTTCATGGATCTTGACCGACGGCCACTGGTCACGTGAGGCAACTGCGGCGATGTCGTAGAGCTTGCGATCGTGGAAGAACAGATCGCTGCCGGCCTCTGAAATCGAGCGAAACAGGCGCCGCAGCCGCTCGGACGCAGTCGGTGCCTCGGCGATGGCGGCTTCGACGATCTGCATGATCATGGCCAGGCGGTTACTACAAATCACCCCGCCGATGGCCTGTTTGGAATCGAAGAACTTATAGATATACGCCTTGGAAAAACCAATGGCCCTGGCGAGGTCCGAAACGGTGGTCTTTTCGTAACCGTAATGGCCGAAGTGCTGCATCGCCGCGTTGATGATCTGGTCGCGAATCTCGTGATCCAGCGGCCCGCGTTGGGTCGAGGTGTTCATGTCTTTATTCATGTTCACAGCTTAACTCCGTGGTGGGCCGATTGACAGATAGTGACCAATCTATAATATGGTCACAATCTAAATCGGCCTTAGAGAAACCTCATGCCTGCGTTCCGTACTCTTGCTCTTGTGGTAAGCACCAGCCTGGCAGCAGGGTGCGCGGTTGGCCCGGACTACCATCGCCCGCAGGCTCCACTGGCCGAGCAATACATCGGCCGGCCAGCGATAGAGGCGCGAACCGCGACGACCACGGCAAACTTCGTGACCTGGTGGGAAGGCTTTGGCGATCCTCAATTAAGTGCCCTGGTCAGCCAGGCTCTTGTGCAGAACCTCGACATGGCCCAGGCCCAGGCACGAGTTGCTCAGGCACGCGCCGCGCTGGGTGCAGCCGATGCCGCGCTGCTACCGTCCGCCACTCTCAATGGCCAGGCGGCGCGTGCTTACCAATCGCTGGAAACGCCGCTGGGTCAGGTACTTGACGCCACTGCGGGCTATAACCGCTACGGCAATAGCTACGAGGCCAACCTTAACGCGAGCTGGGAGCTGGATCTGTTCGGCGGTCTGCGCCGTGGCCGGGAAGCGACGCTGGCCGACTATCAGGCGTCCGAAGCCGGCGTCGTGGCGACGCGACTCGCAATCGCTGCGCAAACGGCCGATATCTACACCACCCTTCGCGGCCTGCAGACTCGGCTGGCGATTGCACAGCGGCAGGTCGACACCCAGCAGGAGCTCCTTGAAAAAGTTCGCCTGCTGCATGGCCAGGGTCTTGCCGCTCAGTTCCAGGTACAGCAGACCGAAGGCCAGCTGTCGCAGGTCAAGGCCAGTGTCCCGGTACTGCAGACAGGCCTGGATGCGGCCATGAATGCGTTGGACGTGATGCTCGGCACCCCGCCCGGCACCCATCGCGCCGAGTTGTCTGGTGCAGGTGCCATTCCACGTGCGCCGCAACTGGCGTCCACTGGTTCGCCAGCAGATCTGCTGCGCCGCCGCCCCGACCTGATTGTCGCCGAACGCCGGCTGGTCGCGGCTAACGCACGTATCGGCATGGCGATCAGCGAGTACTACCCGACATTCTCCCTCAGCGCCCTGCTCGGCAGCGCCACCACTCAAGGTGGCAACCTGTTCAGCAGCGGCGCCGCACAATCGGCCGGCGTCCTCGGGTTGCGCTGGCGACTGTTCGACTTTGCCCGTATCAACGCGCAGATCGATCAGGCCAAGGGCCAGCAAGCTGAAGCGCTTGCGGCTTATCGTCAGTCGGTTCTACGCGCCAGCGAAGACGTCGAAAACGCTTTTTCGGCGCTGGTCAATCGCGAGACTCAGACAGCCACCCTCACGGCCGGCGAAACCTCCCTGAGCAGTGCCCGGCAGTCGTCCTTCGTGGCGTACCAGAACGGTGCCGCCAGCCTGATCGAGGTGCTCAATGCCGATGAAACCTTGCTGCGTGCGTCTGACGCCAAAGCTCAAGCGCAGACGGAATCGGCACGTGCTGCCATTGCCGCATTTCGAGCGCTGGGAGGGGGCTGGAGCCCGCAGCATCTGGCACTACGCTGAGTGATCAAAGAGGCTTGTATGCGTCTGTCCTCCTCCTTCAAGAACGGCAGCAAACGGCCAGGAGCTGACTTTCAGGAGTTCTCGATCAGTTTCTCTACAGTGCCCAGGTAGAAGGCTAAAAGTTCTTCTCGAGTCGACAAGGACGATGTTTCGTCCGCTTTGCAACGAAGAGTCGATGAACACAAACCAAACTGAATGACGATAACGTCCCGTTCCTGCTCACTACGATTTGGCGAGCCACCGTGCAAAGTTGCGGAGTGCAGTGCAAGGCAAGCGCCGGGCGCCACCTCAGGACAAAGCGCGGTTTCGACAGGTGTGTCGGTTCGAATGTGAGAGCCAGAAACTACCGCTGTGCCTCCATTGCGAGCAGACATGAAATGAAGCGGGATCAATAATCGCAAAGTGCGCCCGTCATGGCTGGCGAAGTATTTATTGTCAGCATCCCTATGCCACCCGATGGCGGGGCCTACCTTGCTGGGTTTGCGTGTGAGATTGCAGAAGTGAAACAGCAAATCGCTAGAAGCACATTCGAGTAGTTCGCCGACGCACGTCCAGATGGGCTCCTGGATGAGAAGCCGCGCAAAACGGGGCTCCAGTGCGAGTAGGTCGCCGATGATGAAGGGTTCGCGTTGCCAGCGATCTTGTTTAATGCCGGGATTACGCTGTGGATGTTGCTGGCTAACTTCACTAATGGTGACTCCAGCAGATATTGAAGTCGGATCACCGCCCCGATAGCGGTCGACCAGTTCGGTGACCAGTTCTCGTGCAAACGCCAGTTCTTGTTCACAAATGAGTTCAGGTATTACTAAATAGCCATCGGAAGCAAATTTCACAGTCCTTGTATTCACAGCAGGCTCCGGTCGCCAGATAGTCAATGTCATCAGATGATGCGAGCCTAGGGCCGTAAAGATGAGGCGTCCATCGTTGTCCGCTTTTGGCCTATAGCAGCCTGTCACGATTAGGGAAATGCTCATCCATAACTGCCAATCTGATTCGCGGCACTGCTGACGGTTCAAGCAGCATCGACACATTCGCACAAGACCTGCCGACACAACCCACATGCACTCTCCTCCGCGCCCAACCTGAAGGCGACCATGTCAGCACTGCGAAAGCTCAATTTGAGCATGACGAACTACTGCCGCCTGCGGTGAGCGAGAGCCCACTGGAAATTACTTGTGAGGAATGGATCTACAACGCAGCCGAGCAGCTTGTCCGTTGTAACTGTGATGTGATGTTTAAACGCCGAAGAGTTTCATCACTACAGCGCCTGGCTGCTTAAGGTCAGCAGGCAGCGCAAGGAGGCAGCATGAGTACATCCCCAGTTAAAACGCCCAGCGACGAGCAGCTCGACGATATTGAATCAAACCTGGTCATGCAGGGCTATGGCCTGCCCTTCAACGAGGTGATTGGCCAGCCGCGAGAGCGCTCAGTTGCCAGCCTGCCAAAGCGCTTGGCAACGACCATGAAGGGCCGGCGAATTGCTGTCAGGGTTCGACCGTGACTTGCGCATTTATCTGTTCTCCCACCAACAGCACATTACTCACGCGGCGCTGTGGGACGCCCATCCTCGACTATCAGGCCAATTGCCAGAGTTGCGGCCAAAAGGTCTATCCCGGAGCTGATGCAACAGTGCATCAGCGCCGCGTATCGCGCTGGAACATAGCAACCGAGGAGGCGAAATGACCTCCCATCAATTCAAGCGCCGCCGTCTGATCTGGCGTGGCGCTACAACCTCCCTCCTCGGCTGGACTGGCTGGCTGCTTCTGATAGCCCTGGCAGATCTGATCGCACCGAAGTAATCCGCAACCTTTTTTGACGCTGCGAGCATCGCGACAAGGATTCCCCATGTTGGCAAAACAGCAACTCATCACCATCGACGACATCAGCGCCGAAAATGCTCCAGCCATTTATGTATCCGGCGGCCTTGACCACTTCCTCGAAGCAGTGACATCAACCACTGCTGAAAAACTTGATCGACGCCGACTTCGATACTGCCGCCAAGACGCTTGAACCTGGCACGACACCTTTTGAGATCACTGAAAAGGTGTCGAGAAAATTCCGCAATCAACGCCTTCTGGTGATTCAGAAAGACTCTGGTGAGGAAATTATTGAGCCCCTCGCGCCTTAATCAAAGGCTCCGTTGAGCACCTCATAAATTATGCCGGAAGCAATTGCGACAAGTATTAAATCGGTTCCAGCCTGCTGCCATTCGTAGCCGTCGTAATGTGGCAGCCTGCCCAGCAACCGGCCATCCAGCTTCTTGGCAATGCCCGGAGGAAGAGGCTTCCCCCTAGCCAGGTTCTTCTGTATTCCAGGCGGCAGTGAATGGCCTGAACTCCAGTAGTCACGGTGGCCGCCGAGTACCCCCAAGATGTTGCCTCGGTCAATGTTTGGACCGTGCGCCCAATCCCCGCCGCCCGAATTTTTTCCTTTATTACCCTGATTTCCATGTCCTTGGCCGCCTTGGGAGCTGCCTTTTCCATTGCCCTGGCCCTTTCCATTTCCGGGATCGGCCAGCGCAGACACAGGGCCTGCAGCCAAAGCAAGACAGGTAATAGCCACTACGAACGAGCCAGACTTAAGCATGACCGTCTTCTCCGAAAGGGAATACCCCTTGAAATGTAGACGGTATTACCGAGTTTAGTTCCGTTTACCCCGCCCTACTTGCTGCATCCGGACACCGAGAGCGGCGCCTGAGCTACCGGCACAACTCCAGACCATGGCCATGTTCAAGGTCAACACGGGGTGCCGGGTGCAGGAGATTTGCAAGCATCAGTGGGCTTGGGAAATCGCGGTACCGGAGCGGGATACCACAGTGTTTTTGATTCCGGCCGGCTTCGGCGGACGAAGTGCAAGGTCTGCTGTAAAGAACCGGGACTAGCGCCTGGTGATTCTCAGACGGCGAAGGCGACGAAACAATGGCAGGAGAAGTATTTACGGCCGGCACACGATGGGTTCGCCCGGATCCGCATTCACGACCTGAAGCACACCTTTGGCAGAAGGCAGCGTGCAGCAGGCGTGACTGAGGAGGATGGCAAAGCATTGCTCGGCCACAAGAACGGCAGTATCACCAGTCACTACTCAGCGGCAGAGCTGGGGCAACTGATAGAAGCTGCAAATAAGGTGTCAGCCACTGACTCGCGTGGGCCGGTGCTGACGATTCTGAAGAGGAAGCAGGCGTAAAATTTGGAGAAGTCACGCAAAAGTCACGCACATGAAAAATCCCAACTCGCGAAAGTTGGGCTAAGTCATTGAATAATATGGTCGCGACGGAGTGATTCGAACACTCGACCCCTAGCACCCCATGTTCGATCTTAAAATACCCTAACCTATTGTAAATAAAAGAAAAATATAATTATTGGTGATGGCAAAATACGCTGCTATTCGTGCATAGGCAAACGGTAAACCGTGGCCTGCAGGGTAGGTTTTGCGCAGTTTCGGTACCGCCGCACCTCTCGCTTTTGATTACAGCCGTTCCCAGACATTTAACGCTGAGCTGACTGCTTTCGGCCAAGAGCAGTCACCGGCAGGAGACAGGTTAAATAGCGCATCTGCTACACATATAACTACAGAAGCCGGCAGTACCTTGAAGCCAGGCTCAATTCAGCAATGGATGTTGGCTGTTCTATAGTGATCGATGAGCAATAAAGCCAATTCCGCGCAAGTTAATTATAACGAGAAGATACTGCAGCGCCATTTTACATGCTGATATTGAATTCTGTATTGGGCCTAAGCTCAATCTGCCATAGTGGAAGTTTATCTCCTTTGTACCCTATGGGGATCTCAAGCGAAAATATTTCTGGGTCCGCTGCTGTATCTAGTGCAATGACTCGTTGTTCGTAAACCGTATGCTGTTTGTAAGCGGTGCTTACCATAGAGCTCAGATGGTCAATGATTGCAAATCCTTGCTGATGAGCATCTTCCATTTCCTCTTGGTGTTCAGGCTGATAGTCAAGTTTAACTCCCGACAACAGCTCACCTTCAAACAGTGCTTCGCCTTCTGACTCCGACCATTTGCTGAATTGAACGAGATAGAAGGCAATTTTTTTCTCGGTTTCGTCGGTAATCTCTTCTCTGTCGCAATAAAACTTTATATCGGAAATAATAAAATTTGCCTGACCATCCTCTGTGATGTATGCCTCTTTCTCGGGATCGGCAACAAAAATAACTGAGAGAGGCGGTTTTGTGCCAATCATCCTATCCCCAATAATCGACATTTCATTTTTGGCCATCGCCTCAATAAAATTAATGGTGAATTTCGTTTTATGTGCAGCGAAAGAGCTTTTGGAAAGTAGCACCCACTTATTGAATTGGGAGAAAAACACTGCAAACTTAAGTGGTGCACTATTTATTTGCGCATAATTCTCAAGCTTCTGGATGTAATCATTTTGAACAACGAAGGGGGATTTTAAATTTCGAACGTGACAGTTTTTCACTTCTACAAAAATTCGCTCCCCAGTTTTAAGTACGATTAAATAATCTGGCGCCTGAAGGTCATCATCATTAGTAAACATCGAGCCACTATCTTCTTGCTTTATAAGCTTGCACCCGCCGAGAGCTCCGGCAACATGAGCAAACATTGCTTCTACTCGTTTACCATGCAACAGCTTTTCATCTTCGAAAGACTCTTTGAGAGAGCTTTTTACGAGCCCCATGAATTCTCTCGCGTCCTCGTCCTCAGAGACTTTAAATCCATGCTCTCTACCAAGGGCAGTATAAAGGTCTATCACTTCAAACCTTCCAGGATTCCTCTTAATTCGCTTCATCGCAAAAACTCCATTTAGACGAGTGTAGCTCTTTGAGCATCACCCTAATCTTATCATTGTTCGAATCTTTCTTATAGGAAAGTCCGCAGTAGCGTGTCTTTGACTCCCAGCTAGCATGCCTACTCTTGACCAATTGCAGCCCAGCAGCGCCCTAGAACTGCCGTAGCCGCATAATCGCATCTGTAATCGCTCTTGTATTCGCATCCAGGGTTTCCATGGCCGCGACAGCGTTTTTTGCAACTATCCCTGCGCCATTTTCCGAAAGCCACTTAGTGACCTCCTCTATCGCCGCTGCTAAGGTCAGTTAACCATTCGGAGGTCTCTATTTGCGCACCAAAACACAGCCCCAGTCCCGTATCAAACCATATGGGCTTTTTTCAGACGCCAAAAACCACAAAACCCCGACTTCTCTAGGAACGTCAGGGGTTTGCGTTTACTGAATGTGACGGTGAAGGGGTGAATAGCCCCGGGTTTCGTAGACGTTCGGTGACCGCTATTGGCCGATTCTGTTGAAAAAGTCGGCCGTGTTTTCTAAAGCAGAAAAGTATGCGTCGGAGATTGAAATCCTGAATGTCCGCAGAGCCTTTCAGGCTGAGATTTCACGTAGAAGCGTGCTGAAGAGGCGCTTTCACCGATCCATCCTACGGCATTCTGAAAAAACCGACTTTTTCAACAGAATCGGCCGAAAGAGGCCGCTGGCTGGATCCGATGATGGGTCGAAACTACTGGCTTAAAAAATCATTACCAATCAATAAGTTATATTTTATTTCCGTATTACTGTAGCAAAATTAAAGCAGCCAGTGAGACTTGCTTAAAACTGCGACTTAAGCGCTCTCCCCCGATCCGTCCAATCAAAGACAGAACAAGTTCTTGTCTTTGCCTACGGCGTTTTGCTGACTGATAATTTGTCCTAGTACTCCAAATCTGACAGTGCTGTACGAGAGTCTGTTTTCGGCCCAGGCAGTGTAAAAACGTTTTTCAGTGCGACAGGCACTCAAAACCAGACTGGAAGTCGCGCTTCTACGAAAATCCACATCTGCAGATGTACCGATAAATTCCAGATTTAACGTAGAAGCGCAAACTTCAATTTTGGCGACGCGTTTTTACGCACTCTGGGCCAAAAGCGGACGCTTCGTTAGTAGCAGTTTAAGGCGACTAGAATGAAGTGATGAAGCATTTTTTATGCGGCTCGATTGCATAGCTTTCGAAAGTTGCTAGGTATTGACCGAGTACGCCTGAAAAGTAACCAGTTGATGTTCGCTAGGTTTTCATGTCACAAAATATAGAAAATTCTCAGTCAGTTAATATTAATGACAATTACCACAGCATGTCATGGCCCCTAGAGCATCTCTGATTTGCAGCGCTGTAGGCCTTAACACTAAAGGGGGCACCTTCCATTGCATCCCCCTTCTTGTCAAAGCTTCGGACTTTAATGAGTTTTACTCTAACTAGATAAAACTCCTTCAAGGTCGCTGTTCGAAAAAATTTGCATTATGACCTCCTTTATTAGCCTCTCGCCAAACTCAACGACAAACTCTTCATGCGAGTCGCTGAAGATGAACTCTCCGATTTTGTTATGAGCTATCGAACAGCGTATACGGTAAATCCAATACGCTGTTAAATTCAATATAAACTGATCGAGTGAGCCGCTTGTGTTCTGCTGTATCAACGTTAACTGCTTTGCTCTGGCGAAAGCATGATCATTACCTTGAAGAAATGTGAGGAGGTTAGCCCATTTCGTTTGATCAGAAGTTACAGGGTTTCCCTCTTTTGAGTAGTCTTGGAAAACAGCCTCCATAATTTGAATGTATGGCGTACAGTTTGTCATGATAGATAGTAGTGCTTGTGAGTCGGCAACATAATCTTTAAAAATCCCCTTTAGCGACTCAAGTTCCTTCCTTTGATAATCCTTTACAACAGAACTAAACCCTTCAATGGAATGCTTGGGTAGACTTCTGATTTTTGAAACAAAAATAACATCAAATAGAAGCTCAAGCTGATGATAGTATTTTAGGAATCGATCAAAACCATTTGCCGCTGATATTGCTCTTTCAAGGTCAGCGTTGTGACGAACTGTTGGCGTGAACATCTTTCTCGAGATTGTTATTTTTGTAATTGTTTTTTTGTATTTAGGGGATCGTGCTTTGTGAGTGAACCCCCCCCAAATCGGAGCGGACTCTAGGAAGTCCGAAGTGTATTTAGTAATAAAATCTTTATGAACAAGCAAATAGTGGCTTTTAAAAATATGTGACTGACCCAGCCCAAATTGGTCATCGTCTATATCGTGAATATATGCATTTAGTTTATGAGCGCTCAACTCGTTTACTGAATAAACATCGCCTGCCCCCCCCATTGGGCACAGCACTCCCAATAAGTTTCCGTGCTCATCATTAATATCAATATCTTCCTCTGCGTTAATTGAGCATTCTAGCTCGAATACAGGCAGGGCAATAAATCCATTAATAATAAAATGTTCTTCTGCGTTCCATTCAGGATGAAATTCACTGCCAGCATCTTCAAACAGCTGAACTATTGACTGAATGTGTTTCGAAACTCCCATAATGTTCATTGATCACTCCGCCGCAGATGGCCAGCATCTCTGGAGTTTTACTTCGCCGTCTTCGCGGAAAAACTCTTTGAATCCCGTTGCTATGAGTTTCCTTGTGGCAAAACCAACGTTTGTTTTTCTCGCATTCAATCCTGACTTGACTGTATTAAAGCTTACGATTCCCAGCGGGTCGATTATATCTGCATTTTTAGCGTCTTCGATTAATGAAGCGAGCGCGTTATCAACTCTATTCTTTTTGCCAAGGTTGATATACTGTGATACAGCCCCAAAAAAAGCCAGCATTACGTTTTCTGTACCTAGCCATGGGGCGGCGTCTTCCAGAGCATGTCGTTGAACTTGCAGATTATCATCGTCTTTTTCTGCAAATAGCTGATCAAAGTCTAGATTAGTATAGTGTTGCCAGCACAGTTGATCTAACTCATAAAATATCCGTAGATATTTTATATAGTCTTCGAATTGATCTGTAAGTTCTTGCTCGGTGGAATCGAAAGCATCTTCATCAATTAGACGCTGTGCTACTAGGTTCTCCTTGTCAGTCTCGTGTTGTGCAGTGATAAAAGCGTGATACGACGAGGCGATATTGTTTAGAGAATACTTATTCGGCTGAGTTCTTCTTTTTGTGTCTTTCTCTCTGATAATTTCGATTCCGTCAACCTTGTTGACAATGGTTTCTCGGAGCGATAGAAACAATAGCTCAACTTGGTGTCTCATGGACATTGCTTTTTGCCCTGAGTTTAGCACTATCATTCGATAGATTAACTTGCTGATTTCCGGCTCAAGCCAGAACTCCAAAAGAAGCTCTTGCTTTTCTTTGAACTGTATACCTTCTGATTTAATATCAGAAAGAATAAATGTTCTTTGAAGGCCATCGAGGATATCGACCACATCATGCCCAGATAGCAGTCTTTCCAGCACAGCATCATCATCGAAACTTTTAGTGATTTCGTCCACGAGATGATGCTTTACGGATAGAGTTATGGAAGGAAGTAAGGAACCTTCAATTATATCGTTCTTTAGTCGCTTATATGCTTTGTGAGTTTCTCTTTTGCGCTGTATAGAGAACTCTCCAAATCGCTCTCCGACGATGTCTAAATATCGCTCCGGTGATGCCTGGCAGTATATTACGTGAGAACCACTTTTTAGATCGATCGTTTTTCCGATAACTTTGAATGTCATTGGATGCTCCAAGAAAATTTTTTATGGCTTAAATTTTATGTTGTGCTGAGTGATTCGTCACCGTCGATGCCGTAAGCGAAACTTGGTGTAGGTGGTTCTAGGCATGACGTTATTGCTCGACACAGAGATCTATTCCGATGGGTGAATGGTCTCAAGTTCTCAACCCGCAAGGTGCTTGTCAACTAGGAATCTGAATCGGGCTCAGGCTGCTGATCACAGAATGTACTTAAGTCGTAGGGCTGCGGGACGCGGTCGACATATGGGTAAATACTTACAGCGACGTGGGGTAGCGATTGGCTTGACCTGCACCCGACAGCTGACCTAGGCCTTGTTAATCGACCTGCGCAGACCTAGCGAATGCCCGCTCAGCCGGTAGCCTGTGATCAGCTGGAGCAGATAAATAGCGAAATGGGCGGTGCACGGTGCGCTCGGCCAGTGAGCCGGCAGCGCCTGAGTGGGGGATAGGTCGGGACACGAGCCTGCCGCCATTCCCTGCAATAGCTTTTCTGCCACCATTTCGCTATCTTGGGAAATAAACCCAGTCACCATGGAGAAACAGCTCATGAAAATAGAGGACGCGGTAACAGGTGCACAGGTGCGATTAATCGTCGGCGGTCCTGACATGGTCGTCTCTTACCTAGATGGCAAGTGGATTAACTGTCAATGGTTCGCGGGCAAAAAGCTGGACAGTGGCCGCTTTCGCGCTGAGACCTTGGAGTTAATAAAACCGAAAGCGGAGTAGCATTGATGACTCCAGATTCCGTTGCGCTTTGGATGCTAGAAAAGATTCGTAATGAGTCATGTATCTATCAGGACGACGTCGTTGACTTTTTGGTTAAGAACAATCAGGAAGTCCTTTTGGTAGAGAATGCTGACGGGAATCAGGTTCTGGGAAGGAATGTGCTGACCTCATTTCGAAAACTCACAGATTCGACTGTTGTTTGGGTCAAGCCTGATCGCCACTGGCGATTCCGCGTAGATGAAGACGAACCAGGAAGAGATGCTCGAGGGTAGTGCCGCCCATAATTAAGTCTGGAATAGTTTTCTATTTCGGCCGAAATACCCAGCCGTTCATACGGCTAGTTTCCTATATTTTGCCGCATCTATGCCAAAGTGATGCGGTGTCCTAATTCCGCACATTCCCCACTTACCATCCTTCGAAATGAGCATGACAGATGCACCTGCTTGTTTGCGCATTTCTCGGTTGAGTCGTCGGTCCCGATTGGTCAAAAGAGGGGAAGACCATGTGCCATTCAAAACCCGCTAATGGCCGATTCTGTTGAAAAAGTCGGTCATCAAAAACTGCCTGATCATCGACCCGTGAAAATGCCTTTTTTACACGCTGCTACGTGAAATCTGCCTCTGGACACCTCAGCCGAAAGTAAAAATTTCAATGTCGGTCGCGTACTTTTCAGCTGCGGAAACCATGGCCGACTTTTTCAACAGAATTGGCCGATTGCTGACGATCAGGACGACGCTTTTAAGCCTCTACTGCTCCCCCCACTCCAGCAATTGACCGACTGAAAATCCTCCCCACCTTTACCCTACCTACCAGACACCTGCCAAAGCTGCTGCAGCTGTGTCGTATAGCTCTGACTCATCATCTCCCGCCTCATACCCCAATCGGGATTACTCGGCACACTCGCAGCACGCAGCGTCCCCCTGCCCCAGCGACCATTGATTTCATCCAGTACAGCCATCACCCGGGATGCCTCCGCTGGCTGATTCACCGCAAACAGATCGTCCGAAAACTCACCTGGCTGCCGAAGGTCCAGCAGCAAGACTTCTGCTTTGCTGTACTTAAATCCAGGCTGAAACACATGATCGAGTGCATCCACTGCAGCCTTTGTCAGCAGCCGTACATCGTCAGTGGGGTAAGGAAGCGTTACGACCACTCCCTTGGCGTATTTGGCTTCATCCGGATTGAACATGCCGGTGCGGATACTGACCCGAACCTTTTTGCAGTATGACTTCTGCGCCCTCAGTTTTTCCGACGCGCGCATCATGTAAGTGGCCACAGCCTCTTTTATAGGTGCCAGTTCAGTCAGTCGTTTGCCAAACATACGGCTGCAACAGATTTCCTGCTTTGGCGGATCCGGCTCGTCCAGTTCAAGACAAGGCGTTCCGGCCAGCTCGCGAGCAGTCTTCTCAATAACGATGCTGAATTTCTTACGCAGCGTCCACGGGTCAGCCTTGGCCAGGTCCATGGCAGTACGAATACCCATTGCTTCAAGGTGAGCGGTCATTTTCCGCCCTACTCCCCACACCTCAGACACGTCTGTATTGCGCAGCACCCAGTCGCGTTCGAAGTCCCCGCAAAGGTTCACGACCCCGCCGGTTTGGGCCTGCAATCGCTTCGCTGTATGGTTGGCGAGCTTGGCCAGGGTTTTGGTATGAGCGATCCCTACACCGACAGGGATACCAGTGCATTGAAATATGCGGCTGCGCATTTTCCGGCCCATGGATGAAACATCAGCTATGCCGGTCAGGTCAGCGAACGACTCATCAATGCTGTAGACCTCCACCGCCGGGACCATCGCTTCGATCAAGCTCATGACCCGCTCGCTCATGTCGCCATACAGCGCATAGTTCGATGAGAAGGCCACAATGCCCAACTTCTCCAGGCGATGCTTTATCTGGAAGTACGGCTCCCCCATTTTCACGTGGGGCTTGGCGTCATAGCTGCGAGCAATCACGCAACCGTCATTGTTGCTCAGTACCACGATGGGCACTTTGGCCAGATCAGGACGAAACACACGCTCACAGCTGGCATAGAAGCTGTTGCAATCGATGAGCGCGAAAACTGGATCTGGCTTAATTGCCATGGCTGCGCACTGTGTAAGTGATCACGCCCCAAATGGAAAGATCGTCGCCTTCCAACACGTGCCGGTCGGGGTATTTCGAGTTTTCAGACTGAAGAATGACGCTCTTTTCTCGCAAGCAAAGACGTTTGCAGATCGGATCGTTATTGAGCAGCGCGACAACCACATCGCCGTGGACTGGTTCAAGTGAGCGGTCGACAACGGCCACATCCCCGGAATAGATCCCGGCGCCCTGCATGCTATCGCCATCAATAGATACCAGGTAAACGTTCGGAGCTCGGATATTCAGCAGTTGGTCTAACGAGATTTCCTTCTCGAGATGGTCTGCAGCTGGCGACGGAAATCCGGCTGGGACCTTGAAAGAACCAAGAGGCAGGCGAATGCCTCCTTCAGCAATTGGACCCAGAGAAGTGAAGCTCATGACGCACGCCTTAAGTTGA
The DNA here is from genome assembly GCF_009910445.1 of Pseudomonas sp. 9.1(2019). NCBI lineage: Bacteria > Pseudomonadati > Pseudomonadota > Gammaproteobacteria > Pseudomonadales > Pseudomonadaceae > Pseudomonas > Pseudomonas sp. 9.1(2019). The sequence continues at coordinate 929,650 of NZ_VBWF01000010.1, forward strand.
CTGTATGTACATACAGTTAACTGCGGCGCGTGATTTTGGTCAATTTGTCTGTAGGGATTTTCGACGAGAGGAACATCCCGAGCACTTGGAGCTACGCTCTGCGAAGGTTCTCTTTGCGAGCGGTCACCACCATGTGCGGACGATTTGTACAGCATCAGGGCATTTCTGATTATCTAGAGGTGTTGGCACCTGACCGGATCGTCGTGAGCGGGTACGACAATCAGCCCATAGGTCGTTACAACGTCGCTCCTGGCACGCGCGTCAGTATTCTTCACAGCGTAGATGAGGGACTACGGATTGATTCCGTCCACTGGGGCTGGGCGCCGTTCTGGGCCAAGGGCAAACGCCCTGACCCGATCAACGCTAGAGTGGAAACAGTCACAACCGGGAAGTTTTTCAAGCAACTCTGGCCCAAAGGCCGCGCCCTGGTCATGGCTGACGGATGGTATGAGTGGGTCAAGGATCCGGATGATCCTAAGAAGAAACAGCCCTACTTCATTCGCCTGAAAACTCAAGCTCCGATGTTCTTCGCGGCGTTGGCCGAGGTTCACACTGGGCTGGAGCCTCATGAAGGGGATGGGTTTGTGATTATCACTGCTGCCAGTGATCAAGGGATGGTCGATATTCATGATCGACGGCCGGTGGTGTTCTCACCCGAGCATGCGCGAGAGTGGATGGGCAGCAACCTCGATCGGAAAGTCGCGGAAGAGTTGGCATTGAGCTGTTGCCAGCCAACTGAGGACTTTGAGTGGTACCCGGTTGGAAACGCTGTGGGCAATGTGAAAAACCAAGGGCCCGAGCTGGTCAGGCCCCTGCAGTCATAAACACGAAAAATTACAGTGGAAGTTGTACTCCCCAGTGCTAATGCAGTGTCTTCGATCCATCTGTAATCGCTCGGGGATGATAGTCGGTAACCGCCTGGTAGAGCGAGTCAGCCAACAAGCGGAGTCGCTCTATCTCTAATGGAGGTTTGCCTGCTGCTTCGGCCTCTCGATGGTGACGCATGGCTTCGATAGCCTGCAGGAGCAACGGTTCTCCTGCTTCGATCATTCCCAGTATTGTCTGTTTCATTTATGTCTACCTGTGCACTTGTAATATTACGTTATTCATGACCCATCTCACGTTGGTGTACCTCTTCAAATGCGACGAAGTGCAACAGAGTTTCAGCGGTTATCGAGTTAAATGCGGATTAGCCCAGACTGATTGATGTGTTCCAGCTACCGCTTACGCACTATTTCCTGCCCCCCCTCCGACACTGACAACGAAATGAATCCAGCTTGGCTCCTCCGAGACTATCAGGAGATGGCTTTTTGTCTTACCTTAGCCACCACGCGATTTTCGGATACTCCAGGACCTTTAACACCCGGTCTTCCCGTCCGAGGTCACTCATTTTTTTAGCTTAAATCCTGTACCCCAGTCCTTCCGCTTATCTGCTAAACCAAGGATAAAAAATGATTCGTACCATCATCGACAAAACGGCAGAACAGTTAACGACAGCCTGGAGACACAACACGGTTATCGATTGGTATAACGAAAATTCAGCCCCGAATGAAATGAACATTCTCGCTCGGTTTGCAAATGCAGCAGCAGAGACCTGGAAAGAAGCCACGGCCTTTTATGAGGTCATGATCGACAATGGCCGAATTGATTTATTGATCATTTCGCCAGAAGGTATTTTGCTTGTAGAAGGAAAAACCACATTCCACTCTAATACAACATATTTAATAAAATCTCTAAACAGTCAAGTTGAGCGGGTACATGGCACCAACGGAGGAATGCGTCGCCTGATTGATAGCAAGATACCGGCATACTGCCGTGAGCGCTGGAATTTAGAAACGCCACCACCCATGTATGTAGTTACGCTTTCTTGGTGTAACTCCAGAGGGCTTAAAGCCTGGGAGTCATCTGACAAATGGAGCGAGTCGATATCTGGTTTCACCTCTGGACACACGCCATTTATTTTCAGTGAATACGAGCACTATTTACTTTTCAAATACAAAAAAACAAGCGGAATTGCGTGGCTTGAAAACGATACCCTGCCAGCAAATGACAGCCTTCAATTCATCGCCGAGACCTCTTTGACGTAAGCCTGGCAGGCCTGCAGCGCGATCAGTCCTTGATCGCCATCGCCGGTGATTCCGATAATTCGTTGAGCATGCGCTGGGTCAAGTTGGGCTCTATGGGCTCCATGAACCACGCTGCCGGCGCCGGTGGTGGCTTGCACTCCGTCACGACCAACTGAGGCGTTGGCGTCGAATAGGACTGACAGCCGCAAGTCAGCAGTAGCAAGACGATCACGCAAGCGTGCTTGTTTGGTTTGTTCATTGCTCAGGACTCGGTAATGGGCTCGATCGCTTGCTGCCAGCCATTGCTCCAGGGCAATGCGTTTGTCCTGCTCCGCCAGAATCAACGCGGAATTGTTATTGGCCAGGTTCGTGAGCACGGTCTGGTGTGCAGTTTCCTGCGAGGCCAACTTCTGGCCATAGGCATTGGCTTGCCACTCCCAAGCAACCCAGGCACTGGCAGCCATGAGGCCGAACATCAACAGCAGCGCCCCGCCCCACTTCATCTCATCGATCTTCACACCAACACCTCCAGCGCCCGGGCATACAGCGCCTGCCGATCGGCTGCGCCGTTCTGGCCACCGTTGATACGCTGGGTGATCCTGTCGAACTGCCCCGCGTCGGCCAGTGTATTGAGTCCTCTGGAAGCCCAGAACCACGCTGCTGACATGCAGGCATACTGCGGCTTCTCCAACAGCTCCGGTTGCTTGATCAGGTCCAGTGCCAGTGCCTCGCTGCAAATCATGTAATTGGCCCGGCCGGTGATCTGAATCAGGCCACGGCCGCGATACTTCGAACCATCACCCGCCTGGTTGTTGCCCAGATCCGCCCGCCCCTCGTAGCGGGCCTGTGCTTTGGTTGGGCCCCAGATCTCTTTCACATACCTGAGCTGGCCTGACTCGTGGCCAATCTGGGCGATGAAGGCTGCGATGCGCTTTGGGCCGACGATCTGGTACCGCACCATTGCGGTGTTTAACAGGGGTGTATAAACGCCGGCAACTGGGCCGGCGTTCTGGAGGATCTGCAGCAGTTGTTGCCGGGTAATGGTCATGGTTATGTCCTGACGAAAAAGCCCGCATAAGGCAGGCTGGATACGAGCAATCGTGGGTTACAGTTCGATGACCTGCAGGGGGCCTTTTGCCGTCTTGCTTTTGCCTTTGGCCTTGGCTTTCCCTTGCTTGCCGGCATTGCATTCGACGGTGGTGCTCCAGCCGCTTTGGGTGAAGACCTGCTCGACCGAATCCACCAGGTACTCGCCGTCGAGCCCGGGCTTGAAGCCTTGGGTGTTGATCATGCGTTCGGCAAACAGGTCGGTACGCCCGGGCATTTCCAGGCGTACTGCAGCCGTGGAGCGATTGAAGGCTGACAGCCGGGCCTTGGCCGCCTGTTCGGCTGCGGATTTGTTCGGGTAGATATGTCGATCGGTATGCACTGGCGGCAGGCCGTCCGGGGCTTCGTCGTTGTCCAGGGAGATGATGGCCAACTTGCCGGTTTTCTTGTCCTGGTGCTTGGTGCTGATCGCTTTGTGGGTAGTGCGATCCGCGAGGCGAAATTGCCAGCGGCTGACGTCGCTGCGAGTCAGGGTGATTGCACCCAGTACCTTACCGCTTGCGCTCTGGCCGGCTTGGCGCTGCAGTACCAGTAACTTGCCGTCCGCGACTTTGGCGGTGCAGTCGTATTGCCTGGCCAGCCGGGTGATGAAGTTGAAGTCGGACTCGCTGAGCTGGTCAGCCCGGGGCACTGTGGTGGTCACCGGACATATTGGGGACCAGCCGTTACGCGCGGCCACGTCGCTGACGATGCTGGCCAGGCTGACGCTCTCCCAACTGCCGCTGCGGGTAGATTTGCCACTGCCGCGCATGTCGCTGGCCTTGCCCCGGATTACCAGCGTGTCCGGAGGGCCGGAAAGCTCGACCTCGTCCACGGTGTAACGTCCGAGGCGGGTTAACGCCGCTCCGCTGTAGCCAAGAAAGACCTCGATACTGGCGCCGCGACTTGGCAGAGATACCGCGCTGTCGCGGTCATCGATGCGCAACTCAAACTCGTCAGACTCCATCCCGGGTTTGTCCGTGGTGCGCAGTAATAACAGGCGGTCATTGATCAGTTCAGTAATGTCGGCACCGTCGGCGACGATTCGAAAAGTCGGGGTCATGGTCAAGTTCCGGACAAGAAAATGCCCGCTCGAGGGCGGGCTTAAAAATTGAGCGTTACAGGCCTCGCAAGGCGTTTAACCCCAGAGCATCACCACCTCATCACTCGGCGCCGGCAGATCCGGCAGGTGAATCAACAACCCCGCCCGAAACGGCTGCAGCTCATCGGCCAGCCCCTGATTGGCATCGAGCACGGCTTCTACAGTGCCGTTGAGGTGGCCGTAATAGTTCTGGCAGATCGTGTCGAGCACGTCGCCGCTAGCGGTTCTGCAGGTCGTCGCCATAGCGGACAAACTCCAAGGTAAAGCCCTGTTTACGCGGGATACCGCCCTGCAGGAAGGCGCTCTGTTCTTCTTCGATGTTTTTCAGGCACCAGTTGCCCAGGACTTCGCCGTAGCCGGTGGTCAGTCCCAACGGCTGCAGCTGGCCGCCGATGCTACGCAGGGTGTCCAGTTGTTTGATCCCGCCTTTGAAGCCCGGGTAGATCGAGCCTTTGAGGGTAATGCGTTCCGCGCCCATGCCAACTGCCTGCTGTGCCGGGCGCCGTGTGAGGCGCTCTTGCGCAGCCCAGCGAAACTCGCTGGAGCGGGTCAGTTCTTCAAACGCTGCAGTGTCCAGGTTGAAGTAGTACGGCTTCGACTCCGGTTGCAGAGGCTGGATAATCAGCAGGTGCGGAAATGGCTTCACGGCCTCTACGGCCGGGGTCAGGTCGGTGCCAAAGGCTTCGGTCGGGATGATGTTGGCCAGCGACGGGCTGATGTTGCCGGCGATGTTGTTGATCGCCGTGGCCGCCCTGCCCGCCTGTTCTTTGAGGACGCCAAGGCGTTCGTCGATTTGCGACACCGCGCGGGAGGCCTGGTTGTAGGTGGCCACCACGCTGCCGACCCGGGATTGGGCGGCGTTGATCCCACGCATCAGGCGCTGCACCTTGGCTCCCACCTCAGGCCCCATAAACGGCAGGTCACCCAGTTCGTTGGCGGCGCCGGTAATTTCGCTGATGGCGCCATTCACCGGGCCGAGCATTCCGTCCAGGCTGCGACGTCCGGTTTCGCCGGCGGCAGCCAGGTAGCTCAACCCTGACTGCAGCTGTTCCATGTAGGCCAAGTTTGCTCCTTACCCCACATGCGGGGCGTCATAGAGGTTGCGGTTGGACATCTGCTGGCCGATTTGCTCCATGTGCCGCTGCAGGTGTGGCTGGAGTTCCCGGGCCAATGCGGCAGGGTCTTTGACATCGCCTTTGACGGTCACTTGCAGCGGCGCCGCGATGTCGATTTTTTGCTGGATCTTCGGCGGTTCGACCTTGAGCACCGGTTCGATTTTCGGCGGCATGGCCAGCGGCCCCGACGGGGTGGTGCTCGAGAACGAGCGCACCACGTCGCCCATGTTGATGGCCCCGGGCAGACCTCGGGTCAGGCGCGGATCAAATGGCATCGGGGCAAGTGCTGGTATCGACGGTTTTTTGTCGTCGGAACCAAACCACGATTTACCCAGTTTTGCGCCGATGGACTCACCGCCCATGCTGCCGAGAATGCCGCCGACAACCCCGCCGATCGCGGTCCCCAACACCGGCACCACCGAGCCGATGGCAGCACCTGCCGCCGCGCCGGCCAAGGCGCCTGCCATATTGCCCGCTGCAGCACCGTAGCCTTCGGCCTTGGCTTCCTGGCTGTCGTCACTCTGGTAGGTGTCCAGAAGACGCATGCCGCCTGCCAGCAAGGCTGAGCCCGGGATCACTTTGCCGGCTTTGCCAACCAGACTCATTGCCCGTGCTGCGCGACTGGCCGGTACCGGTGGAACAGGCGGCCGTGGAGGGTTGGGTGGACGCGGTCCACCACCTGCACGGCGCCTGCGGTTGCCCGCGCGACTGCGCCGACTACCACGCCGGCCGGCACTTCCGCCGTAACCGCCTATGGCCGCGGCGTTGACCACAAACACTTTTTGCGGCCCCGAGTCTTCGCCGTCGCTGTCACCCGCGCTGGCTTCGCGGAACACATCCAGCACCTTGAGTCCGACATCGATGGGGTTTAAGCCCTTGCTCTCACCCTCCTCAGCTTCAGCATCCTTTTTGCCACCCAGGGCCTTGAGGCCGATTTCAGCCAGGGCCAGCACTTTCGAGCCTTTGCTGTCGGGCTTGCTGTCGTCACCGTCTTCAGCGTTGGTGACAAATACTTTCTGCACCTCGTTGCGGTCTCGACCACCCAGGGCGCCACGGGCGATGTTGATCAGACCCTTGCCCATCTTGAAGGCACTGAAGGCGCTGGCCACCAGCCCGATCGCACCGACTGCCAGGGTGGTGCCGCTGATTACCTTGGGAAACTCCCCGGCCAGTCCGGCAATGCTGTTACCGATTGTGGTCAGGCCGTCCGCCGCCATGTCCGTCAGCGGCCGCAGAGCGTCGCCGATGCGGGTCATCGAGGCTTCCATGCTCGCCGCCGCCGAGCCCCACTTGGCTGCCGAGGTTGCCCGGGCCGAGGCGGCATCCGCTTCGATCTTGGCCTGGCCGTCGGTGTCCTTGATGTCGGCCATGTCCTGCTTGATCTTGCTGCCGTATTTGATCTGCGCGAGCAGGCCGGCACTGGCGCTTTTGTCGCTGACAATGGTCGACAGCCCCGCCGCTTCGATCAGCGACAGCATGGCTTGCTGTTCTTCGACGCTGCCGTCTTTAGAGGCTTGAATCTTGGCCTTGAGCGCTTCGACGCGCTTGGCTTTTTCCGGGTCTTTTTTGGCGATCAGTTTTTCACTGAGCAGGATAAAGGCTTCGACCGGGTTGGCGGCTTTACCGCTTTGGGTCGCGGCCAGGATCGATGCACTGAGGTCATAACCGGCCGCGGCGAAACGCTTCTGACTGGTGCTGCTGATCACCGCATTCAGCAGGTTGTCCATGTTGGTGGCCGCTGCCGCCGCGTCCTGGGTCTGCGAGAACTGCGCCTGCAGGCTGGCCCCGAGAAAACGCACCGCCTCCGGACCTTCCATGCCCAGCCGTTTGATGGTGCCCAGCAGGCTGGGCATGTACCTGGCCATGTCCTTGGGGCCAAAGGCGCCGATGTCACCGGCCGCCGCGACCTGACCCAGCATCGCGCCCATGTCCTGCTTGGCGACACCGGCCTCTTTGAAGGCGCTGAACAGCGTGGCAATGGTGGACGCTTCCATGCCCTGCCCGTCGACCAGGTCCGCAATCAGCGGCGCGTAGTCCACCGACTCTTCCCAACTAATGCCCTTTTCAATCAGGCCGCTGACGGCGCTGGCCAGCAGCTTCTGGCTCATGCCTTTGTGCTTGGCGACCTCGGTGATTTTGTCGGCCATCTGCCGTTCGGCATCGGTGCCGGCGGTGTGGGCCCAAATCGCCATTTGCCGGATTTGAGCCTGGTAGTCCGCCGAGATTTTGGTCGGTACCGCCACCGCCGCGATGCCGATCGCAGCCTTGCCCAAGGTGCTTTTGAGCCCGGCCCGGCCTTCGTTGAACTGGCTATGGCCTTTGGCTTGTAGGTCGGCACTGCGAGCGGTACGGCCCAATGCCTGATAGGCCCGATCCAGCCGCCCGACTTCAACCCCCTGTTTGCGCAGGTTGTCGAGGTTGGAGTTAAGCCGGGTCAGTAGTGTCGCAGCACCGGCGGCGCCGCTGTCGTGGGCCTTCTTCCATTCGTTGCGCAGGCGGATGGTGTCGCCGATGGTGCGTTGCAATACCCGGGCTTTGGCGCCGGTTGCTTCGAGTTTCTTGATCCGCCCTTCAACGTTTTTGAAAGCGCTGCCCACGGTTGCGCTGACGGCCCCGCCAATAACCAGGCCGAGCGCGAGTTTGTTCGCCATGTGTTCGCCCTACCCTGTAATTGCGCGGCAGGTGGCTCAATCCGTAAGCCACCAGACCATTTCCGAAAACGGCATGGCCATGATCTCGGCGGCAGAGAAGCTGGTCTCTGCCGCCAGGCGTTTGGCCAGGTATTTCAGGACTTCGGGGTTACAGTTGGTCTTCGCTGACCAGACGAAAATAGCCTTCTTGCACGCGCTGGTAGTCCAGCAGTTTCAGGCACTCCAGATCCTTGATCCCGACCTCGGCGAGGCTGGCAAACAGCGACATCTCCCGTTGCTCCGCATCGTTTCCGGAGATGGCCTGAGCCGCTCGCACATCGCGCACGGTCGGGGCGCGCAGGGTCAGTTTGTCGGCTTTGATGCCATTGAGCTCGGTGGGGTAACGCAAGGTCACGGTGACGCCATCGTCAGTCAGGGCCAGCCAGGCCGGGATTTTGTTTGCAGTTGCAGTGGTCATACGAGTATTCCTTAAAGGCCCAGGGCGCTGCGCTCGGCAGCCAGTTGGTCGACGCCATCGATCACGCGCACCGCGTTGACCATGTCGATTTCGTACATCGTGCGACCGTCGACTTCCAGCTTGTAGTAGGTGACCGCCATCGCGTATTTCATCTCGGCTTTGTCGCCGGCTTTCCAGTCACCCATGTCGACTTCTTTGAGCATGCCGCGCAGGGTTGCGATCACCGGGGTGATCTGACCTTTGAGGCCTTTGAAGGCCCCGCGAAACACCGCGTTGCAACCGGTCTGATCCGACAGGCCGAAGTACTTCATCGACTCGCGGCGTACACCGGTGCTGGTCCAGCTGGCCTCCATTTTCTCCAGGCCCATGTCCATTTCGATTTCGCCGGCCATGCCGCCGCCGCGATGGCCTTCGGTTTTGACCGTGAGCTTGGGCAGGGTCAGCGACGGCACATCGCCGGCGAAACTGACCCCGTCCACGAACAGGTTGGTGTTGCTGAGCATTTGCGGAATCATTGAGCGGCCTCCTTAGGCGGCGGTGTCCAACACTTCGGTCAACCACTGGTTGGTGACCTCGACGCGGAAAATCGGGTTTTCGGCAGGCGGCACGTCGGTGAAACGGATGTTCCAGTACACCTTGCCCTGCTCCAGCTGGCTGGCCGTGTTCAGTTCGGTGTCGGCATACACCTCAAAGTTGATCACCGCGCCCTGGTTTTTCAGGTCGCGCATAAAGGCCTCGAGACCGTCGGTGACGTCCTTGATGTAGGTCTTGGTGATCGAGCGGTCGACTGCCCATTTGTGCCCGGCCAGAATCGCGTCCATCACGATGTCGACGGTGCGGACCCGGGTCACGAACGCCCACTTCGGATCGGCAGACAGGGTGCGGTTGCCCCACAGGCGATAGCCGCCGTCGCGGATGATGGTGGTGATATTGGCGTTGTTCAGCAGGTTGGCGCGGCAGGTTTCATCGCCGTCGAGAAACTCGATCGGGCGTGAAGTACCGGTGATGCCCACCAGCTCCTTGTTCGAGGGCGAGGCCCAGAAGCCGTACTCGGTATCGGTCCAGGCGAACAGGCCAGCGGTGAAGGCCGAGGCCGGCGAATCAATGGTGGCACTGGTTACGGTGTCCCATTGCTGCACACCTGGGTCGACCATGAACACTCGCTTGCTGCCGAATTCCTTGGCGTAGGCCAGCACCGCCTCATCGGTGGTGTTGGGGCCGTCGACGATCGCGATCGCACGCAGCTTGCCGGCGAGCGCATCCATGGCGGTGGCCACCGCTTGGGTCGCGGAATGCTTCGGCGCGATCAACAACCGGGGCTGGGCGTTGAAGCGGCTTTTACCGTCGAGCAGCGCCTGCAGGCCGGTACGCTGACCCGAAGCCAGGACCCCGCCGATGATGGCCGAGGTTTGCAGTGCCGGGTCTTCCAGCTTGGTCACCCCGCAGGCAACGATTACCGCCTTGGCCCGGACAAACACCGCTCTGGCGGCGCGGGTGATGGCTGAGTCTTCGCCGAAGGCGGCCACCGCTTCGCGCTCGCTGGTCAGCAGCACCAGGTCGTTGGGTTTGGCCGATGTGGAGGGTCCGGGAGTGAAGGTGTCGACCAGCCCGATGATCGAGGTCGACGGCAGCGATATCACGCGGGCACCGGTGTCGACCAGGGTGACGGTTACGCCGTGGAAACGGCCGGTTGTGCTCATAAAGTCATTCTCCAGAAACGACAAAGCCCCGCAGTGCGAGGCTTGTGTGGGGCAAACAATAATTTGGCTGTAGGAGCGAGCTTGCTCGCGAGCTTTTTCCTTGGCGCGCATCAAATCGCCAAGAGCTCGCGAGCAAGCTCGCTCCTACAGGGTTGCGCGGGTTTAGCTGAGGTTTTCGATCCAGTCGGGCGTAGTCGGACGGTATTTCTTGGCCGGGAAGTGCTTCGATGCTGGCCAGTCGCGCAAGGCCTGCACATAGTCCAGCAACTCGCCGGACTGTTTGACCGTCATCGTGGTCGGGCGGGCTGAGTCCACTTCATCGCGGTGCCTTTCCCGCAGCCACTTTACGCGCTCGATTTCAGTGTCACGCCAGGTTCGTTCCGAAGCACCAGGCTCTAAAACCAGCGCCGGCTCAGGATTGCCACCTGCGGAGAGCCAGTCTTCGTACTCAGCCCAGAACCGATGCCCGCGCGGGACCGTGGCGCCGTCATCCAGGCGAATCACCGTGTCAGCATCTGCGGTCAGTTGATAGCTCATGGCAGCTCCTAAAGTTCTGCATCTGCAGTGGCATGGATGTAATACGTCTGCGGGACAAGCCCGAGGTCGCTGTTGTCGATGCTGACCTGACGTGTACCGATCAGCAGGGCACGGGCATTGGCGCTTGAATGCTGATCACTGCCTGAGCGCCATTGGCCATCCGGCCCGGCTACGCTGTAAAGCGTGATACTGGGTGTGGCTCGCTTCTCGACCTTGAACGGCCAATGCCCAAGCGGCTGGCTGCTGGAGCCGGCCTGTCCGTGATAGACGATAGAGACCAGTGAACCGATGTGGGTTATCCGGTGTTGCGGTTGAATTTCATACGAAAAGGTTTTTTCGTAATAGCGCTGGCACAGCATCAGCTCTTGCGCAAACGGCCTCAGTTCAAACTCAGTGGCAACCGCTCCTGTTTCAAGTTGCACAGATATCAGGTCCAGGTTGTAGGCGCCCGCCCCCTGGCTATCAAAAACCAGCTCAAGATAATCACGGCCAGGCACGCGTGTTTTGCCCGCTATCGAGGGCACATTCAAGGTGACCACGTAGCGTTTAAACACGGGGGTGACGGCCACTTGCTCACTCACACCCGGGCCTGCATCCGTGCCACCCACACCAAAGGATTGGCGCAGCATGACGTTGCATGTGTGGTGGATGGATGAACGCATACAAAACGACACCGTCACCCACTTTCCCGCGCCGGTCTCGACACTTTCAATAGGCTGGCTGATTCTCATGCCGTCGCTGCTGCCCGAGCGCGAAACCCTTAATCCGAAGCGCCCCTCATTGGATCCCTCGCCGGGTCCAAACCCCAGCCGCTCCCAGACAGCTGCTGAATTGGCCGGCATGGAAAGCATCCAGCGGTCCGGGCCGTATAACGTCTGTGCCGGGCCGGCCAGATTGCCGACATGGCCCGCTGGCCCTCGCTGCCAGATATCAAAATTGCCATTGATCAGGCGATTCTTGCGATACACCTGGGCTGGAAAAGCCTGATCCGGACTCTCGATCTGGGCGCACACATACTCGGTGTTGGCCACCTTCCGCGAGCGTTCGTTAACAGGCTGGGTCGGAGCGTTCTGGCCCGCTGCCCATTGGAAGGTCAACGCTGTCGTACCCAGCACGATGGGGGCGTCAGTGGTCAGGTGCCATTGGGTATCCGCGTTAACGGCCCCTTGCTCAACATGGACCGTCAGCCCCGGGGTCACCTTCGAACTGGTGTCAGCATCCGGGGTTCGCTTCCAGACATCGGCTGTCAGATACAGGCCGTTATCCTGGGCAGCGGCCTGATTTTTCACCAGTACCCGCGCGCCGGTCTGCACCACGATACCGTCAACCGTTTGCACGCCGGACAACACCACCGGCCCGGTGGTGGCCACCTGTACGGACTGTTTCATATCCAGGGTGTTGATGGCTTCATCCACGTATTGGCGTGTCGCAAGCACCACGCTGGGATCGATCTTGAGCGTGACATTGGCGGCACTGGTGACGATAAAGTTCATCCGCACCACTTGGGTCTTGCCGCTGCCCTGGGCCAGCAAGGGTTTGAAGCTCGGCGCGCAGTTGGCTACCGCCACCAGGTCACCGTCCAGGTCGTACAGACCGATCTCACGAATCCACCAGCCGCCGACATTTTCCGGGATCACTTGCTCGGCAATGATCACGTTGGTATTTCGCGGGTCGATCTTTACCTGATTCAGCGGTGCCCGGCGCTGCTCGTTAATCAGTCGGGTTTGTGCCCGGTCGGGGATCGGGTCGGTGCCGTTGGCGTCACCCACCCCCATCTGCGCGAACGTCCAGGGGATGCCCAGGGCATCGGCATTGGCTTGTTTGGCTTCCCCGATGGCGGTGAGGATCGCCATGAACTGGCTGCTTTGATCAATCATGGGTACACGTCCAGGTTTTCGATTTGGTGTTCACGGCCGGTCGGGCCGAAGTGGCCGGTGACCTCGATGTCTAGCAGTGCCGGCGGATAGACGTCGATTTCTTCGCCTTCGTAGATGCCGGCAAAGAGGTTGAGGCAGCCGGTGGTTTCGAGGCTGATCACCAGTTCGGTCAACAGCCGGCTAAGGGGTTTGGCGTCGTCGATCAGGGCGACCAGCTCCTGATACATTTCTTCGGTAATGCCGGTGTCCAGCACCCCGACCTTGAGTGCGAAAGTGCCGGCCACACCCAGCGGCACGGTCTGCCACCATTCGATCACTTCCAGCAGGTAGCCCAGCGGCTCCACCACCCGCCGCAGTGCGCCGATGGTGCCCTTGCGCGCATGGATCAGGAACGCCGATTCAATGGCTGCGCGCTTGGTCTGCTCGCTCCATTTGTTGTCCCAGCGATCCACCGACCACGCCCAGGCCAACTGGTGCAGCAAGTGCGCCGGACAGGTCCGGGCGTTGTACAGGGTGGGGATTGGAATGCCCGGGGAGTGGTCAGTTGCCGCTTCGATACCCCGTTCTAACTGCGTGCTGTTGAGCGGTAGCAAAGTCATCCGGCACCGCCCTGGATCACGCTGAAACCGGTGCAGTACGCCGCCTGGTGCGTAGCCCGGGGGATGTCAACCCAGCCCGGTAAATCCACCCTGCTGACGCCGGTGATGTGCAGCTGGGCGTCAATCGCCGAGCGCGAGACTTCTACTCCGAGCCGCCGACGCGGGTTGATCCAGGTCTGCAGGCGGCGGGTCGCCTCGGCCAGAATCGCATCGTTTTCCGAGCCGGTACCGGCCATGTGCACCACGGCATCAATCCGGTATTCCAGGACCTCAGCACTTTGCACCGTGAGCCGGTCGCCCACTGGTCTGATGTCCTCATCGCTGAGGTGCAGCAGTACCTTGTCCAGCAGCGGCTGGTCAGCCACGCCGTTGCCCTCCAGATGCAGCACCGTGACCACCACATGGGCCGGGCTCGGGCTTTCGGCCTGGGCATCGGCCACCAGCGCCGAAGCATTGCGCGCGTGCAGGATGTAGCTATTGCGCGGCCCGGCGGTGGTCAGCCCTTCGTACACCAGCTGGATGCGCTCGCGTAAGGCGTCGTCCAGCTCCATAACCTTGGGCACCGGTGGCACGCTCTGGGCATCCGCGTCCTGAATCACCAAGCGCTTGAGCCGCACGTTGGCAGCCAGATGATCAAGGTCAGTGCCCCGGGCATAGGCCAGCAGCAAGGCCTTGGCCGCGTCATTGATCCGGGCCCGGGTTTGCAGCCGGCGATAGGCCCCCAGCTCCAGCAACTTGACCACCGGATCACTTTCAAGCTGGGCGTTCCAGTTGTCGCCCATGTAGGCGCGAAACACGCTCAGTTCTTCCTGATACACCTCTTCAAAGTCCAGCGACTCCAGCACCTGCGGGGGTGGCAGGGCCGACAGGTCCACAGTGCTCATGCCCTTACCTCCATCTCTACGCTGTCGCCCAGGTACACACCCTTGAGCTCAAAGCTGATCACGCCACCGAGCACTGCCGTGACACGCACCGCGTGCAGCTTGAAACGCGGCTCCCACAGGTTCAGCGTGTGGGCGACCTCGGCCTGTACCGCGCTTTTCCAGCCGGCCGTGATCGGCATGTCGACAAACCGGCGCAGCTGACAGCCATAGGCCGGCCGCATCCGCCGACTGCCCACCGGGGTGGTGAGGATGTCGGCAATGGATTGGCGCAAATGCTCGACACCGGAAAGGGCCGCGCCGGTGTGGCGATCCATTCCGATCATCGCGGGTTACTCCGTGAGGGGCTCAAAGTCCGGGTGGGTGTTGAGGTACTGCAGTTGGGCATCACTGATCGCGCTGACCTGGCCCTTGGCGACCGGCAGCAGGCTGCCGTCTGGCAGGATCAGGGTGCGCGAGGTGTAGACCTTGTCGCGGAAAGTGCGGGCAGCCGGGGCATTCTTTTGCAGCGAGGGCGCATCAGGTTTGTCTTCAGTGATCTTGGCCATGTGTTTCTCCAGGCATAAAAAATCCCGCACGGAGCGGGTTGTTTGAAACGGGTCGATCAGTGCTTGTGGTTCGGGGTGTTGCCGACGGTGTCGATGATCATGCCGAGCCCGGTGATGTCCTGGGTGACGGTCAGGGGGCCGTCGATCTTGACCGGACCGATCAGGTCGATGGCACCCGCCGTTACGGTGACAGCACCGTCAGTCAGCACCGCCGTAGTCCCGCCCACCGCGATGGTGACCGTGCCGCCGGGCAAGGTGATGCTGTAGCTCCTGGCCTGCCAGTCGTAGACTAGTGAGCCGCCATCATCAAAGCGCCAGACTTCAACGTGATCGCGGTTGTCCGGCGGCGCCCCGGCATCGCCGTACAACCCCGGGATAAAGGTGCCCATGCCGGCCTGACCGCTCGGGCTCAACAACACGCCCTGCTCCCCTATACCCGGCGCCCGCCAATGCCGGGCCTTGCCCGCCGCGACGCTGTGCCAGCGCACCCAGGCACTGGTCCAGTCGCCAGTGGATACCCTGCAGGCGGGTGGCGAGGCCGCAAGATCCACCGCCACCACATAGCAAGGCAGCAACATGGCCGCGATCATGCGGTCATGTTCTGCACTGGCGTAGCTCATTCCATCGCCTCCGGAGGGGTGTAGTTGCCTTCGTTGCCCGGGCCGGTATCAGGGGAGAAGCCCCAAACCAAGGTGCCCGGCGGCTGATCTGGCCACGGCCATTCCTGTTCGCCGAGGCAAAGGGTTTGCGTCCACTCCACCAGCCACACGGTGTAGCCGTCCAGTTCGGGGCGGGTCCAGTCCTGGCTCGACCGCTGGAACTCGGCCGCTTCAACCGGCAAACCCCAGGACTGCAGTCGCAACAGCACCGCCAGTTGCGTGGCCAGCTGTACCGCCTGCCGGTAATGATCGGCAAGGATCACGTCGACAATCACCCGCGCTTCGAAAGTGATGGTCAGGGTGGTTTCGCCGGTACCGATATCCTGCCCCGGATTGATCTCGCCGATGTCGAGAAACACTGCGGGTAGCGGGATGTGGTTGTCGATGTTCGGCCAAAAGCTGACCAGCTCAACACCAGGCAAGTGCTGCTGGATCTGCTTCTCAATAGCCTGATACAGCACGTCGAGACTTAACGGTTGCTCACACACGGCGCGCCCCCTTCAGGTATTTCTGCAGTTCGAAGTTCAGCTCTTGCTTGAGCACATGCAACAGCTGAGCGTCCGCCTTGCGGCTCCAGGCTTCAAAGTGTGGCCGCACTGCATCCAGTGAAATCTTGGCCTTGGCCAAAGGGAAGCGGTCGCTGTTCTCGCCCACAAAACCGGAGCTGGGCCCGGTCTGCGAGGAGATATCGCTGTCGGGATAATCCGCCGGGTTGAAGTGTTTACTGGCGGTCCGAATCCAGATGTCCGCCTGATTGCCGTAGACCTTCTTGTAGAAAGCCCCCTGATAACGCCGCCCGGCCACCGACACGCCTGCCCTGGTCTGCCGGGGTCGCCCTGCCCGACTGGCTTCCATGGGATTGATGCCGAACCAGAGTTTGCCGCGCAACGCGCCGCCGTCGACCGGGTAGCTGCGCAAGCGCTGCCGCACGGCTTTGACTGCAATTTTTTCCTGTCGGCCCACGGCTCGGGCGATGTGGGTGCGCAACCAGCCAAGGGTTTTGTTGATCGCTCGCCGCTGTGCATTGGCAGCGGCTTTGGGCATTAAAATGGTCAGGTCCGCGAACGCCTTTAAATCCTCGGCCCTGGGCTGGATGTGCAGCGTGCCGCTGTCCTTTTTTACTTCATTGAAACTGCCGATACTCATGGGCGTTTCCTCAAGATCAGGGAGACCAGGCCGTCGCCGCTGGGCTCCAGCTGCAGCAGGTCGTAATCACCACCGCCATCCAGCGCCGGCAGGTCGATGGTGACCCGCAAGCCCTTGGTCAGTCCGTCCGAGTCCGCGACCCGCACCACAAAATGCGGTTCGCGAATCGCAGTGTTGAGCCGGCCAATCTGCGGCTGCTTCCAGGGTGCCGCGAACATCCCCAGCACCGGCTCGGCGCGGCCTTCGATGTGCCCGGTGTCGCCCAGCACGTCGAAGATTACTTCGTCGATGTCACCCACCAGGTCGCGAATGCCCACGGTTAGAGCTCCAGCAGGATCTGCGCTTTGGGCCGGGTGCAGATGTGCAGCGGGTTGGACTGGGCCTCACCGGCCATGCCTTTGTTGAACGGCATCGGCTCGATCTTGCTGTAGTACGGGATACCCTGGGTGTTGACCGTTTCCATATAGTCGGCCGGGGCAAAGGCCGAGATGTACAGATCGGGAACACCTTCGGGGACCAGCAGGGCTTTGTCGTCGTGGACAAAAGGCTGGCCCGCGATACGACCCCGGTAGCGCTCCCAGGTGATGCCGCCGAACTCAAAGGTTTCGCGTGCATCCGCGCGCAACACGACCGCCTGCTGGGTGTTTTTGTAGGTGTCCACGACATCCGGATGGGTAACCAGAGCTTCCCAGAAAGTCTTGCCACAAAACGCTCGGGATCCGCTGGTTGTTGTGCTTCCCAAAGCCTCTTCCTGCAGATCCAGTGCCCTCATGCAGCGAACACGCAACTTGTCTTTGCCGGCAGCAAACTCCATTGACAGCGTCTGTTGCTCTACCCCGAAACGATCAAAAATATCCAGCAATACGGTGCGGCCGTCAGCATCCAGAATTTTGCCGTTCAGTGCCCCCATGCGCTGATATTCATGGGTGACGTCCAATTGGCGGCGGGCCTTCAACAAGCGCGCATTGACCACATCCTGCACCGCCTGCAGCTCACTACGGGTGCCGAAGGCACGAATGCCCTGGATCTCATCGGCCTTGATGGTGAAGCGTTCCGGCAGGTGCACGGTGTTGAACGGGATCAGCGTGCGCTTGCTGGCAGCAACCACCAGACCTGAAGTACCGCGCTCACCAGCCGGTACCAGCGCCAGGGTGTCGCCGTCTTTTTCGATCTGCACGGTCAGGGTGGTGATGCCCTCTTCCTGAAACAGGCCGAGGCTGCTCAGGCGCCCGGGCAGGTATTGCTGTTCGTTAATGGCAGCGGTCAGCGACGAAACAGAAAACGCTTCGTCGTCAAAGATGGCGATGTCGGCCATTGGGGACTCTCCAGAATGTAAAAACCCCGCTCGATGGCGGGGTGCGATAAAGGGGCGATCGGCTTAGCGCACGATCACGAAATGTTCAGCCAGCGACTTCTCGCCCTCCGGATCAAGGCCTGTCAGGTGCACTTCACTGACCTCGGCCAGCCGCACCACCGCGCGACCACGACGAACGATGTCGGACTCCCCCAACGGTCCATACAGAATGGCCACTGCCTTCTCGCTACCGTCTTCGGCAGTGGGTTCATAGGCGGCGAACTCACCCGAGGCCGTCACCTGCCCGAGGACCTGACCCGCATTCAGCGCCGGGCCAGCAGCAACGTTGATCGCTTCGCGGGAGATATTGCCGGCGCCTTCGGACAGCAAGAACTCGCCCGCATGCATCGGCTCTTTTTTAATGGTCATGCTTTTACCCCTGTCTGGGCGGCGCGACGGGCCGCGTAGATCGCATTGGTGTCAGGCTGCTTGGCCTGGATTTTCGGCGCCGGGTCATCGCTGATCGGCAGGCTGTTATCGATTTCAAAACCGCCGCCGCTGACCAGCTTGTCGAACAGGCGGCCGCGCACGGCTTCAGCACTGAGCCCGGCCGCGACAAACTCCTGGGTGAACTCCGGCAGACGCGCAGCAACGCACAGGTCGCGCACGGCCTTGGCGTTGGTAAGCGCGGCATTAACTGTGGCCTCATCGACCAGTTTGGTGGCGCTGATCAGCGACTCGATCAGGTTGGTGATCCCGGCCGCGTTGCAGCTTTGGGTGATCAACAAGGCCAGCTTGGCCGAATCCGCAATGGGCGGTTTTTCGGGCTCCGGCGGAATCGGCTCCGGGGTTGGCTCGGGCGGATCTTCCAGCTGGGCCAGCAATGCCTGCGGCGCATGCTGAAAGCGCTGCAGCACGCTGCCCTGGCCCACACAGGCTTTGACGGTGAGGCCCGCGCCCACTTCATCTGCCAGACCCAGGGCTACCGCTTCGCTGGCCGTGAGCCAGGTTTCGGCGTTAACCAGGCGCCGCAGCTCCACCTCGTCAATGCTGGGCGACTTGGATTTGTAGGCGGCAATGATGACTTCCGTCGCTTGGTCCAGCACGGCGGCAACCTTACGCAGATCCTCGGCATCGCCTGATGCATAGGTATACGGGTTGTGGATCATCAAAATCGCGTTGCTTGCGATCACGACCTTGTGAGCACCGCACACCGCGACACTTGCCGCGCTCGCTGCCAGGGCATCCACCCGGCCGGTGCAACGCTCGCCAAGCCGCGACAGGGCGTTGTGAATGGCCAGGCCGTCGAACAGGTCGCCGCCGATGCTGTTAAACGCCACCACGATCGGCGACACGCCGTCATCGATCGCGGCAAGGTCGCGGACAAACTGGTTGGCAGTGATGCCCCAGGTGCCGATCTCGCCGTAAACATAGACCTCAATGCTGCGGGTCTCGGCCTCGCCGCTGGCCTTGAGGCTGTACCAGTGCTTATTCTGCGGCGCCGGTAGGTCACCGGCTTTATTAAAAATGCGTAGCCTGTTCATGGTGTCTCCTTGTCGGCGGCCGGTTCTGGCTGGTCGACGAGCGTTTTGTAGTTGAGGCCCAGGTCACGGGCGCGAGCCTGATCGGCAGCATTTTCAGCGTCCACGGTTTCAGCGTCATAGCCCGAACGCAGGACCATTTCGCTGCGGGAGTTAAAGCCCGCATTGACTTCCATCATCCGCGCCTGAATGTCCTGCACCGGCTGGATATAGGCCCAGCCCTGCGGTACCCAGCGGGTGCGCAGGTATTCGCGACGGCGCTGCGCGTAATCGTCCAGTTTGAGGCGACCGGCCAACACCGCCATGTCCATCCACGCCGCGCGAACCGGGCGGCACAACTGGTGCACGTACACCCCGAATTGCAGTTGCTCCAGGCGACGGCGGAATTCGTTGAGCACAACCCGCAGCGCCCGGTCGTTGACCTCGCGCATATCACCGGTGAGGATTTCGTAAGGCGTGCCGGTACCGGCGGCAGCGGCCATCAATTGCTGCCGCATAAAGTCCGGGTAGTTGTTGCCGGCGTCCGGGGGCTTGGAAAATTCCACCTCTTCACCGGGCCCCAGCTCCTGCATGGTGCCGGGCTCCAGCGCGACCATCGGCGTGAAGCCGTCGCGGTCTTCGGTCAACAACTGGCCGGTGACCGGGTCGCGGGGTTGCTGTGAGGCTTCGGGGGGCGGTCTGCTGATAAACCCGGCAAACAGGTTGGCCACTTCCTGACGGAACAGCACCGCATCGTCGTAGTTGTCCAGGCTGCGCAAGCGCTTGAGTACTGGTGCCAATCGCGGCACACCGCGCAACTGCCCAGGCTCGACCGGTTCAAAGATGTGCAGAACCTGCTCGGCCGGTACCCGTACCAGTTGGTTGTAACCGGCGTTCAACGACGAGGCATCGCGGGGGTGAACGCGGTACATCCAGTAAGCCACCCGCTGATGAGCCGGGTTGAACTCGATCCCGGCACGGATGTTGTTGCCGTTTTTGGCCGGCTCAAATTTGTCATGGGGTACAAACTCGGGGGCCAGTACCTGAAGCTGAAGCGGTACCGCCAGATCTTGGTCCAGGCTGCGTGGCCGCATACGCACAAAGCATTCACCGGCGGTTTCGACGGTGCGGGCGATCAATGCTTGCTGCCCGTAGAAGTCGGTTAGGCCATCGGCATCCGACTCATCAACCCAGTCCTCCCACAACTCCTGCTGCACTTTGCGCAGGGCATCGTCCTCGATCTTGGGTCGCGGAGTGATGCCGGTACCGATCAGGTTGCTGACGCGCTTGTCGATTACGTTGAAGGCGTAAGGGTCATTACGCACAGCCGCCCGCGAACGGGACCGCAGGTTACGCAAGGCCGGGGTGTTGATGCTGTTGATGCCAATATCGGGCGCGTCCCAACTGGCTGAACGCCTGCCCTCTCCGGCTCCTTCATAACTGGCTTTGATCCGTTCCGGCAGCAAAAAACCGTTGCGGGTCAGGGTTGGATATTGGCGTGCCATTAGAGTCCCTTGCCTCCGTGGTAAAGCCTCACCACTTTTGAACGTGGCCCGGCGGACGCGACCAGCGAAGTACGGATCTGGTCGCGGGCCTTGAGCAGCTCATCCACCGTGCGGTACTCCACGGTGCGATCGGCGTAGCGCACGGTTTTCTCGCCGCGCGCGATGGCCGACTCAACCGCGTCGAGGTGCTTTTGGGTAAAGGACATAATCAGCGTCTCTTGAGATAGCCGCTGCTGGAGCTGCGACGTTGAGGGGGTCGTGCAACCGGCTGCGATGGTGCGGCCGGCATTACTTCGGGTGCAGACGTTTCAACAGGTTGTGTCGCGGGTATTGCGGCCGGAAGTGCAAGACGTTCAGCCTGAACGGGCTTCTCATCGAACAACCCGGCCTGCGCCAGGGCTTGGCGAATGCGCTCCCAGTCATGTTCCTTGTAGCGGTTCAGGCCCAGGTAATGCGCCATCGCCAAGCAGTACACCATCAGGTCGAGCGCTTCGTTGCGCTCGGCCTTACCCTTCACCCACTCGATACGCTTGTGGCCGCGCACGTAGCGGGCCACCTTGCGCTCGGCTACGCACTGGTCGAAGAAGTCGTCCGGCAAGTCGTTGGCAAAGTGCAGCGCGCCCGGCCCTTCTTCAAACGGGTAACGGTTGTAGATCCAGTCCTTGGCGGTGTCGGTACCGACAAACCACAGCTCGGCGCCGTTGCGTTCGGTCTGGCCTTTCCAGGTGACGTCGACCATTGACGGGCGTTGGGCAATAACCGGTTTGCCCGGCTTGCTCGCGCCCTTGATGGCGAAGATATTGCGCCACCGACGGATACGACAGAACTGGTAAACCTCGTCCGTGTGGTGACCGCCGGAGTCGACGGCGGTGGCCAGAATGCCGAGTCCGACTCCACAAGGATGCGGGTAACGCACCTTGAGCTTTTCATCGAGCACGGCCCAGGTACGCTCGTCCGCCGGGTCGCCCCAGATCACCTGGTAGTCGATGATCCAGCGCTCCATGCCGACACCCCAGCCCATCACCATCAGTTCCAGGCGATTGGCTTGTACGTCGACCGATGCAGTGAGCATCAGCACGCGCAGGGTCATAGAACCTAGGCCGTAGGTTTCGCGGCGGGCGCGCTCTTTCAGAACATCCGCTTTGGTCTGCTCCTGGGCGCTGTCCCAGACCTTGGCCAAGCGGGTGTTGTAGAACACCTGCATGGGTTCCAGATCGCCCCGGTTTTGCGCCTTCTTTGCCTTTTCAAATTGCTTGGCCAGCGAACGCCAGTCCATCCAGCCAAGCGGTGAGTACAGGGCGTTGAGGTGAAAGCCGATGGTTTCGCCGTCGCCCTGGGCATGGGATCGCCATTCGCCACTGGCCAGCATCTGGCCCTTGTGATGCTCCTCTATAAGCACGTCGCAATCCGGCCCGGCGCACTGGTAATGCACCACGCTGTAATCGACCGAGTAGTGCAGGCTTTCCCATTCAAGCACCTGCATATGGCCGCAGTGCGGGCATGGAACGTAGTAGTAACGCTGGTCGCTGGTCTCGAACAGATCGGCGATACGCGAGGCGCCCTTGATGGTCGGTGAGCTGGAGAAGTAAAACTTGGCGTTGCGCCCGAAGGTACTACCCCGGGTTTCGGCCAGTTCGATCGGGTCGCCCTCTTCGCCCACGTCCACATCCCAACGGTCGATCTCATCGCCGTAGATGTAGCGTGCCGACAACTCGGCCAGGTTGGCCGCAGAGCCGGCTGTGGTGACGTACAGCGAACCGCCTTCAAACTCTTTGGTGTCCATCGTGTTGCGTGCGTCCCGCGAGCGGTTGGCCGCGACACGCTCACGCAGCACCGGCGTAGCCTTGATGGTCTTGCCGATCCGTGACGACACCCGCTTGGCTAGGCTCAGGCTCGGCAGCAGGGTCAAGATGTTGGACGGCACCATATGGATCAAGCCGCCAATCCAGTTCAATGCGATCTGGGTTTTCATCAGCTGCGAGGCCACCATCGTGACCACGCGCTTGCAGGGGTGAGCCGGTGACAGGCAGCGCATGGGCTCGCGGGCATAGGGTGTACGCGAGGTGCGGTACTGGCCGGGCTCGGCGGCGCCAGTGTCACGCGGGATACGCATGTACTCGTCGGCCCACTGGTCGACCCACAGCGAAGGGTCAGGCCGTAGCCCACGGAAATACGCCTCGCGGTACACCTCTGCACCGTTCGGGTTTTCCGTGTGCATGGGTTAGCTCTTGTTGTTGAGGGCGTGAACCAGGTCAGCCGAGGACATGCGCTCAGCGTCCTCCAGTGAGGCACGGATGGCAGCGGTCAGACGGCGCTCGATTTCCCAAGGGTCAGTCATGGCGGCCAACTCCGGCGCCAGTTGCGGGGGCATGCCCAGCAACTGATCGCGCAGCAGGCGCCCCGCGTTGAAGGCACCGGTTTTAACTGCCTCCAGCTCGACCTGCGAACCCTGAACCTTGTGGAATTCAGCCTCGGCCAGTTGCGCCAGGTAGTACTCGCGGTGGGCGCGGGCCTTTTGGAAGTCGGGTTGCTTGCCCGTCGGGCCGATGACGGGCTGCGGCGCAGCCATGTTCGGCGTGGATTCGACCAGCGGGGATAACTGGCTGATCACGTCGCGCTGCACTCGGGCCTCTTGATGCCGAGCCGCGACGGCGGCTTTAGTGGGGTCGGCGGTTTCGCGGATCAGTGCGATGGTCTCTTCAACATTGACCTGTCTTTCATCCGTCGACAGGACCAGTCGATTGTTCTTTCTGAGCCAGGTGATGTAGCTCGGCGCCTTGCCGATATAGGCCGCAAAGGCGCTCTTCGACAGAAAGATAGGGTCTGTCACAAGCCCTCCTTTTCAACGGCTTTTCAATGCAAGCCTTTCAATTTCAATGGATTGAATTTCAATAAGCTGCCAGCCCTGCGGCTAACGATTTCCCGCGGGTTTCCTGCCCCGTACCCGTGGATATTCCCCAGGGTCCCCGGCAAGATTTGAGAGACGAGAATTATTCTGATTGGTCCGAACGTGGTGGAATTTCACAAACCCCGAGGCGCTTGGCGGCCCAGCGCTCGTAAAGGCCAATGGCGACGTCTGCCCCGGCCATCGCCGTGAGGCAGCCCACCGCCGATGATGCCCAGATCGACACGCCGTTGGCATGCAGCAGCATCATCGTGGACAGTCCACAACCGATACAGGCACCTGACCGCAAGGCCAGGCGCCGCACCAGTGACCAACCCCGGGCGCCATCCTTGTCCGCTCGCCACATCTCACCCGACACCCCACCGATCAAGGACAGTGCAATCACCAGCCAGATCGGCATATCCGCTAACGCTTGTTGCTCTGTTGTCATTGCCTGCCCCTAAACGCAAAAAACCCGGCGCAATGGCCGGGTTTAGTGGTGGGTGTCGGCCGCTCTCTGCGTCCGCACCTATCGAAGATGACTACTTTTTACAGGTGGAATTTACTGGCAGCAAGCAGGTTTTAATGCCACCGGCGAATAAGTGGGTTAGGCAGCTGAACGCCCGGCGAATGTCGGCGAATACATCACCCCGGCTAGCGCTTTTGGAGGCTGTCTGTCCTGCCCCACTGTTCAGGATCAAGGTGGGACAAGGGAGAGAGCCTAAATCAAAGGCTGTGCCCCACTGTCCTACTTCTTTTACTTTTTCCTCGTATATAGAAAGATTATTAAGAACACGCATGCGCGTGAAGCGCGCGTATTGCTGCCCGCTACGCTCACATGTGCGAGGGGCATTAACAGGCGGGACGGTGGGACAGCCCAGTAACGGCGCGGGCTGCGCTAGACCCACTGCTGTTGAAAGCAGCGGGACAAGGTGGGCCATGGATAATGGGTGGGCAAAGGGAGAGGCATCAATCACGCAGCTTTTTTCCCGAGCAGCAGTTCAGCAATACACTCATGAGCTTCGTGCAGCCGCTCGTAGTAGGTTTTCCGGCAGCACCCGCAGTGAGTGATCTTCTGCGACAGGAAGCTGTCGTGGTTGCAGTAGTGCTCGCGCACAACCACCGACAACTGCGGCGGCAGGTGTTTATTGACGATCAACTCAATGTCAGCCGACTCATCGAGCAGTACCCGACTGCCCCGCGTGCCGCGAATCAGCTCGCCCTTGGTTTCCATCAGCATGGCAATCATGTTGCCGCTGCCAGTGCCTTCGGGCGCTGCGCTGTGCAGATCCTCTGCCCAGAGTTTGAGCATGGCGTCGATGTGCTTAATCAAAGCAAGGCTCCTCGATCTTCTGCACCTGCAGGGCTGACTGGCCGCCCCAGTTATCAGGCTTCTTGTAAGCCCAGGGACGCTGCCCGCTTTTGGCCAGGGCTGGCAGGCGCACACGACGCCATCCAAGCCGGTGCATGATCGCGCCGACGCGCATCTGCTCGGGCTTGCCCCAGTGGCCGAAGTCGAGTTTAAGTGCGCTGGCCAGCACTTCACTGCCGCTGGTGGTTTCGCCGATCTGCGACTCTTCCAGCCAGGCCAGGATCGGACCTTCCCATTCATCCACCACAAAGCGCTCGTCCTGGGCTTCGGAGAACATCGCGGTTTCGTCGCGGTTAACCCACCAGATCTCATCGGCCTTGTAGCAGAACATCGCCTCAGCCCAGAGTTGGTCACGGATCTCGCGCAGCTGCTCCAGATCGACCTTGGTGCAGGCCACCGGCCAATAACGGCGGTTGCCCGTGGCGTCTTTGAGGTATTCGTCCTGGTTCGTGGTACCCACGAAAACACACTGGCGTGGCACGTCATTTGTTCTGCGGCCGTAGCTCTCACGGTAGGTGTCGGTGGATGCCGAGAAAAACTGCTTGGCTTTGGTGCTTTCGGCCTTGTTGAAGCTGTCCAGCTCGCCCAGTTCGATGATCCATTTGCCACGGATCGCCTGAAAGCCGTCCTTGTCGCCCAGAGCAAACGGCGTATCCATAAACCAGTCGCCGCCGAGGATGCTCATGGCCGTGGACTTGCCTTCGCCCTGCCCGCCTTCAAGGATCATTACCGAGTCAGCCTTGCACCCTGGGCGCATCACCCGGGCAACCGCCGAGATCATCCAGCGCTTGCCGACCTTGGCGCTGTAACCGCTTTGGGCCACACCCATGACCGTGGTCAGCCAGGTATCGAGGCGGGGCACGCGGTCCCATTCAAGCTTGTTCAGGTAGTTGCGTACAGGGTGAAAGGAGTTGTCGTGGGCCACAACGCTGACCGCCTCAATCACGCTGGAGGCTTTGACGCGCAGATTGTATTGCTGGGCCAGCCACTTCATAACGCGTATGTCATCGATATCACCCCAGTCCCCGGTGCCGCCGCCATAAGGAGGCGTACGCAATTTGACGATCTTGGAGCTGAAAGCGCTGAAGCTGATGACGCCTGCCCAGCGCTCATCGTTGCCCAATATCAGTTCAATGTTCTGCATGTGTGCGATCAAAGAGCCGTTTTCAGTGCGGGCCAGTTGATCTTTCCAGCCGCCAGCTGCGGGTGGTTTGACGACCGCCAGTACCTGCCTGCGAACTGCGTCCAACCCTTCGGAACAATGCAGGTCGTTGAAGTCGGTCCACTTGATCTCACGCTCGCCTGAAAAGACTGGACCAACAACCTGGCCGCCAACGATCAAAGCGGCGTTGCTGCCCTTCTCTTCACCAGGGTTCCAAGGCTCACCATTGGGGCTCTTGGTTTTCCAGTCATCGTCTCGACACACAATCAAAGCGCGGCCCGGGAAACGCTCGCGCATGGCCTTGGCCACCACGCTCAAATTGCCCGCGTCAAAAGCGATAGCTACCGTCAGCGAGGTGGCCATATTCAGGCTTACGCCGGTGGCATAACCCTCACATACCAGCACTGGTTCGCCCGGCTCAGGGTGCGGGCCAATCAGGTGGAAGGCACCCACTTTGGACATGCCGTAAGGCCAGTAGGATTTATCTCGGCCGGTATCTGCCTGCTTCTCGGGGTAGATGACCTGAAGTCCGATGATCTCATCCCGTACATTGCTCATCGGGACCAGCACCGCACCAGAGCGCGGCGCGAATCGCACTCCCATCGCGATAATCTGTTTACGATCCAGATAGGCGCTGCGGCCCCTCTCCGGCATGCGTGTGAACATGCCCGATGCACGATTGGCAGCACGGCGTGCGGCGTTCGCGGCAATCTCGGCGGCGCGGCGTTTGCCTTCCTCCTGACGAGCGCGCATCACGTCGCGTTCTTCCTGACTCATCCGGCCGGCCTTAACCTTGATCTTGTTGCTGTCGCCCGAACGCCAGTCACCGAAGCTGCCGAAAATCAGCGTCTCGTTTTTCTCGGTGCGGTGCTCATGGATCACGTACCAGCCGTTTTTCTCTTTGCCTTTGTCCTGCGTGGTCTTGCAGCGGGTCAGCTTGCCGAACGTGAGTGGTTGCGCAGGCTCAAGGCCGTGGTCAGCGAATTGACCGAGTACGTCATCGAGCATAACGGGTACCTATTTGTTCATTCAGTTGTTGGCAGGCTGCACAGCGCGTGCAGCTGGTAACGGCCAAACGGCGGGCCAGGGGAATTGATGAATCGCAGTCCACGCAAAACTCGAAAGACGCAAACACCGGCTGCGCTTTGCGCGCGGCCAGTGCCAAGTCGATGCGCTCCTGCACCAGGTCGTTAGCAAAATCTGCAATATCAGCCACGGTCGGTACCCCGCGTGGTCGAGTTGACGTAGCAGGCACGATTGAACATACCCAGCAGCCCCTGAATGCCACGAAATACCTGCAGGCGGATTTCAGCCAGTTCGTGGTCGTTGACCACCCCATCGCCAATGCTCTTGGCCCATGTGTCAGCCAGATCTGCTACCTGACGGAAATACACAGCCAAGCCAGTAGTCAGCGTCTCGGGCATATCGTCGGTATAGGCCTCGGCCAGTTCCTGCCAGATCGTGTCCCCCACCAACGCATGCACCGCGTCCAGGATGCGGCGGTCTTTGGTCAGCTCCAGGATCTCGGCGAACTCTTGAACATTGACCGTGTGGCTTGGATGGGTCGGAGACAGCTTGTGCTGCAGCGTGGTGGGATTGCGGCCGGTGGTGGCGGCGATGGCAGCAGCGCCACCCGGGTAATCGCGGGCAGCGTGATACAGGGCCAGATCGAGCGGCAGAATTTCGCGGCGCGCTCGCTGGGTGCAGCTAAGAGCAATACGGCTCATGGCATTAATCCTTAATGTTGCCAGTGCCGCGCGGCGTGTTGTGGTGGTACATTTGCCGCGTGGCTTGAAAGGGCCCAAAAAGCCGGTCTAGATTCTTAAGGTCGAAACCGGCACCGTGCCGAGGCGAGCGATCCGTCGCTCACCTCTGGCGCAACAGCTGCCAGATCTGTGGTGGAAATGGCAGCAACCCAAAGCTTCCGAGCCTTGGAAAGCGCGGTTAAGGGTGGCGGAATTGCATGTGGTGTGCCCGCCTACCTTGACCGCGACCCGACGACACTGTGGTGGTGTGTGCCGGGAGGAACTGGGCGGCCTTATTGGTCGCCTTTTTTCTTTCTATGCCGCTTTGGTTTCCGTCACGCCGAAGTGATCCAGAACCTCAGCCAGCGATACGCGACCTTCGCTTTGGCGGGTCAATGACTTGATCAGCGATACGCTTGGGTCTTTGCTGGCGTACTTAACGTGCAAGCGCAGGTAGTTGACCGCGATCTTGCAACGCCCGGCGTATGCCTGCAGTGCCTCTGAATCTAAGCTGTCGATGTAGTCACGCAATTTCATGTGGTGTACCTCCGGGGAATTAAATTTAACCACAAAGGTTAATTAATGCAATACCTCACAGGACATTCACCCCATAGGTTAATCTGGGCACAATCAGTCCATGAGAATTTCTGACACACGCTTGTACAATTTCCGAAAAATCCTAGCTGAGAGAAAACTCCGCTTGATAGATATTGCCGAGCTACTCGGCAAAGCGCCGGCGCAAGTGAGTGCATTCGGTGGGAAGAATCCAACCAAAGGAATTGGCGATCAAATTGCGCGTGAAATTGAAAGAGCCCTCAGCCTGCCTAACGGCTCGCTCGACATCCCGCATGGTTTCGCCAATTTCGATAATGGCTCTGTACTGGGCTACACCGGCAGGAAACTGCCTGTGATTGGCTCAATAGCTGCAGGTGCCTGGTGCTGTTCTGAAGAGAACTTTGATCCGCGCGATGCTGAAGAATGGATCGAAGCACCTGGACCGGTTGGACCGCGTGCATTCATCCTGCGCGTTGAAGGCATCAGCATGGAACCCAAGTTTATGGAAGGCGATAAGGTTGTTATCGATCCATCGCTTGATGCTTTCCCTGGGCATTTTGTTGCAGCCAAGCGTACCCGCGACGAGGCCACTACGCTGAAGCAGCTAAAACAAGAAGGGAATGAGCTCTATCTGTACGCGCTCAACCCTGATTGGCCAGAGCGCATAATTCGAATGACTGAGGAGTGGAGTATTTGTGGGCGGGCTAGGTGGAAGATTTCCGATTTGTAAATATTCTCAAGCCCGATCTTCCATTACTGAAATTAACTTACTAGTTGATATAGCCTTCGTATAAGGTATTGAGTAAAAACCCACAAACCCATCCAACCTTGATATCTTTTCATTACGAGCACGATTAAGAGCGGACTCACCAGAATAAAAACAGTAGGCCGGCCTAATAGAATTCAAATAGAACAATGAGTCTTCAACTTTAACAAAACAATAATCCACACTAGGATCCGACATAACTCTCTCGAGACGAGTCGCCTCACCATGTATCGGTCGGCTCCCCCCCTTGTTCCTACGAACTCTCAGATCACAGTCCACCCCCACAATTAAAACATCACATAACTCCTTACAACTCCTCAAGTAAGCAGCATGACCATAATGAAATAAATCGAACACTCCAGAAGTATAACCAACCTTGCGCGACACAGAATTTAAATTAAACTCATCGAAACCACCTACCATTAACTCACCCACCTCGGCAAACTGGTGACAACTTTAATGGTATCTGGAAAAGTATAAACACCCACATAGACATGTACGGATAAATTATTCGCTAAAAGATAATTACAAACCGCACCAAGCGTATACTCCAAAGCATCTTTAGACGATGCATTACCGCTACCAAGACCGAACACCGGCACAAATATACTCTGATAGTTATTCGCCTTACAAAACTCAAAAGCCTTAGTTATTATCTCATCAATTGCGATTTTATTTATTGTTGCAACCCTATTAGGATTCTTACGAATAGCTACTGCAAAAACGATAGCTTTAACCCCATAACTGGAAGCATTAAATGATTCATTAAGGCAAACAACAGTACCTAAGGGCAAGTTATTCATAACCCTGTTAGTTTTCTTCCACAATTGAATCCAGTCAAATAAGTGATCGACCTCAACCCCACTAAAATTGTGAGTAGCAGCCATTCTTCGAATCCTGCCGGAAACAGAAGTCCCAGACAAACTACCTAGATTTAGGTCTGTGTCCTCAGAAGTTACAACAACATCAATACCTGAAATCTGGGTCACCGACCCCGAATAACAAAAAACCTGCGCACTACCAATTTCGAAGGGACCATATAATTTTTTATCAAAAATAAATTCTTTTACATCTTCCACTTTACAGTAATGTGAAACTATATAAAATACTACTCCTACTAAAACCAAGAAGATCCCAACAAATGGTAGATAATCGGTTGGCTGGTCTATTTTTAGTCCATGCATAGCATCATACGACGCAATCGCCCGATCTAACAGCATCTCGACAAACGAAGGAGTCAAACAACCCACTCCCGCACCTATCAACAAAGGCGCACTTTTTTTAAATATATTTTGCTTCCTCCACGACTCGAAAACCCGATTCGCCCAGCCAAGCATTAACAGCGAAATCATTTTACTACTAATCATGAAAAAATCCTTAGAACCAATAACCTTAACTGCATATCACGGCACTACAAAAACAAGTGCAGAATCAATAGCATCCAATAACTTTATTATACGTTTTTCTGCTGAGAACTGGCTAGGTCAAGGTGTGTATTTTTTTACATCCGGCATTTCCTGCCCAATACAAAATGCTTTAGAGTGGGCAAAAAATTCACACCCCAACTCCTGCATCGGCATTATACGTACCACAATAGAAGTTAACGAACATCACTTGCTCGACCTTAGATTGGAAGCCAACCTTATAAAATATAACAAAACCCGAAACCAAATTATCGAACAGCATAAAAACAGCCTATCAACTAGGCGAGACCTAAAAATAAAAAAGAGGAGGGACATAAGACTAGATGATCAAATAATCACTAGCCTAATAATGGAAGAACTTGATATCAAGGTATTAATACACAATGTATATATAAAAAACAACATTCAACGCAAATTAATTTTAGAGTCCAGTTACCCTAACTCTACAGTGTGCAGCGTCTCAGATTTAAACGTAATAACATCCAATGAAGTCCACTGTATGACAGTGGAACGCAAAAACGAGCACGCGTAGCTGAAAACACCAGAAAGGAAACCAAAACATTGACAAATTAACCTTTGGGGTTATTATTTGCTTCACTCTCCCACCACAGAGCGAGGCAACACCATGCACACCACTGCAACCCTGCACGTCCACCCAGCGTGCGCCAGTAACCGTCGACTGATCGAGCAGCTGCAATCCACCACCGGCTGCTTGGTCATCCTCCACAACCACAAACCCCGACTGGTCCAGCAAAGCAAACGCCCTGCCCCGTACGATCCGAACAACGGGGGGCATGCAGCATGAACCGGTTCTCTTTGGCTGATAAAACTCTTCGCCTGTTGGCTGCGCAGGTCAATTTGAACGGCACGTTTCACCACACATGTAGCTTCAAAAATACTAACCTGCCGTTGATTTTCGTGCTGCAGGTCGAGCGCGGCTCATCTGGCACGCTTTTCACCATTGTTTCCGGCGATGAGAAACACAGCCTCACGGTGTACGACCCCGACAAAGAAACGCACTTGGTACTCGCAGACTTTATTGAGTCCATCGCCAATGGCCGCACGGACACTGCTGAGCCAGCAACACCGCGAGTGCGCGCTGAATCTGTTGACCGCGGCCAACTACTGGATGCCAATCAACAAGAGCAGCTGCACCAGCTGGTGCGCAAAGGCGGCTCGTTGTTACTCGATGTAGGTCTTGATGAGGCTGTCAGCCTGGCAGTGCATCGTACGCAGAGCCGTAAAGGCATCACGGCGATTCTGGTCGCCGGCAACAGTTGCGCGCGCACTCAGTGCTTTACCGCTTATGGCGACGACCAGCACAGCTTCAGCCGGCTTCTGCAGTCGCTCGATCACTTGGTCGCGTCGGCAACTCCTGCCGCGCTCGCAGCCTAGGGGGTGTTATGGAACGCACCCTCGCCAAAGCCGCTGCGTGCCTGGGAACTACCCGGCCAAAACTGATCAAGTTGATGCGCGCAAAAGGACTGCTCAACGAGCGCAACCTGCCTGCCTTCCCGGTTCGGGACCGTGAGTATTTGCGGATAAAGGACAGCAACTGGTTCCACGCTGAACTCGGCATGCAGTACAGCCAATCAACCCGGGTACGTCAGTTCGGCATCGCTTGGCTGGCCGAGCAGTTGGGCATGGCCCTTCCAGCAATTCCGGCTGATCACCGTGACGTGGCCTAGGGAATACGCTCGGCAGATCGTGGCCATGCCGACACGCGAGGAGCGCAATGCTGCGCTCCTTGAAGTGCCGGAGCATTTGCGCGAACTGACCAAGCGCCACTGCCTGAATGCCTGGAACCACCCGGCCCGCCTCAAACCTAAACCGAGCACGCCAGCCCATGAGTAATGCCAACCAAAGCCCGCTACGGCTGTTGCCAGCACCGGATGCGGACACCATAGAGCTGCTGTACCGAAATTTCGGTGACGTGCTGATTCCCCTCGACAAGCTGCGCGCGCAGTACTTTCGCCACCTCAACGAGCAGTCATTTGCGGCAGAGATCATCAGCGGCCGGATTCAAATACCCGTGATCACGCTCGACAGCAGTCGCAAGGCGCCGAAGTTCGCTCACATCCGCCACGTTGCCGCACTGATTGATATTCGCGCCTACAAGGCTGATGGGGAGCTGGCAAGACCGCAAAGCGACTCGCCGGATAAAGACGACTAGCCACACGCTGCCACCACCAGCGCCGCACCAGGAGCACACCACATGACCCCTACCCAGATCAGCGCACTGATCTTTTTGATATTGAGCGTGGCCTTGCTCTATTGGCTCGGCTACCGCAACGGCATTGCAGATGGCCGCAAGCATCAACCCGAACCTAGCACCCGGAGTAAAGCGGCATGACGCACTCACTGACCAATCGCTTGCTCCTGCCCGCTTTGCTCCGCAACACCAGTGGTGTCGACACGCCTGTAAAAAACAGTCTCTGCTGCGCAGCAGCAGGCATTACTAAAACTTTTCGCGCCACTACGGGGGTGCTTATACCCCACATAAAGCTGCGCGAGGCAGCCCACCTTGATGCCCCGCTAAACGCTCAAAATCGCCCGCCCGCGCAGCCTGTGGTGGGGTATACGCACCCAGGCACCGCTATCAAAGGGGATGGTCATGCGTAAAGAGCTGATCAAAATTAGCGAGTACCAACGCCGCCGCTGGGGTGAGAACGGGACACCGCTCTGCTCGCAAGCCATACGCAATTACATCCGCAACGGAAAGCTGCCGGGCGAGCAGATAGGCTCGCTCTGGTATGTGGACTGGAACGCACTGAACATAGCTGACGGCAACGATCTGGTCGCTATGGTGCTAAGAGGAGTTGCCTGATGGCTCCACGACCACGCAATAGTGCGAACAAGCACCTGCCGCAGAACCTGTACTTTGATCCACGCCGTTCGACATACCGCTACCGTCGCCCCAGCGACGGTAAGTGGTTTCAATTCGGTACCGATCGGATCAGGGCCATTGATGCCGCAAAACAGCTCAACCTGGCCTTTATGCAAGGCGCGGATCTGGTCCGCTCTGTCATGGGTAATCCATCAGGATCCTTTGCGGGTTTTCTGGATAAATACGAAGCCGAGATCTTGCCTCCCCGCGAACTGGCCAAGGGTACGCTCGGACTGTATGCCGTTCACTTCAGACGCTTCCGAAAGCATTTTGAGGGCAAAGCCGTCGATCAAATAACCATTCGTATGGTTGCCGAGTTGCTGGACACACTGACCCCAAGGAGCGCCAATCAAAGTCGTGCTCTGCTGGTAGATATTTTTAATCACGCAGCGTCCAAGGGTTTATGTCCGGACAACCCGGCATCGAGCACCATAAACCGTATCGAGAAGAAGCAACGCAAACGCCATACCGTGGAAGGCCTGAAGGCGATCAGGGGGGTGGCCCCACCCTGGCTGCGCAACGCCATCGACTTGGCACTGATCACTGCTCAGCGGCGCTCCGACATTCTGGACATGCGCTTTGATGGCGTTCGGGATGGCTTCCTGTACTTGGTACAAAAGAAGACAGCCAAGGCCAGTGATACAGCGTGGATTCGTTTCAAGGTGACTGACGAGCTACAGACCGTCATAACCCGCTGCCAGGACAACATCGCCTCACCCTTCCTGATTCATCGCAAGCCGCAACGACTACTGCAGAAGCAGGCGCAGACCAAAGAACACTGGACGAAGGTTGAGGATCGCTTTCTAACGCGCTCTTTTAAAGAGGCGCGGGAACTTGCTGGCTGTTATGCGGAATGGAAGGAAGAGGAAATGCCGGGCTTTCACGAAGTGCGGGCGCTGTCGCTACACCTGTACAAAAGAGCCGGTAAAGATGGCCAAACCATTGCGGGCCATGCCAGCGAGACCATGACCAAGAACTACCAGAAAGACCACGCTGATGTGATCTGGTCGGATGCGATTCCAGACCTGAATATCAGCGAAATTACCGGTTAGTTTTGCGCCTATTTTGCGCCAGTTTTGCGCAAGGCAGAAACGAGAAAGGGAATCAAAGGCCTAAACCCTTGATTCCCTTACAGAATATGGTCGGGACGGAGTGATTCGAACACTCGACCCCTAGCACCCCATGCTAGTGCGCTACCGGACTGCGCTACGCCCCGACTAGGCGTTACAACTTGATGGAACGTCGAGGAATATACCTTAAGCTTTTGAAATACGAAAGTATTTTAAAGCCAGATTTATTTACGAAGAACCTGCAGAACGTCCTCCAGTTCGGAGATCGTCTGGCGGATCAATTGTTTGTATTGGGTGGTGTCGTCTTTGGCCTCATCCCCGGAAAGCCGCAGCCGCGCGCCTCCGATGGTGAACCCTTGATCATAAAGCAGTGCACGAATTTGCCGGATCATCAGCACATCCTGTCGCTGATAATACCGGCGGTTTCCGCGACGTTTGACAGGGTTGAGTTGAGGAAACTCTTGCTCCCAGTAGCGCAGCACGTGCGGCTTGACCGCACATAGCTCGCTGACTTCGCCTATGGCGAAGTAGCGTTTGCCCGGAATCGGCGGGAGCTCGTCGTTATGACTTGGTTCCAGCATAAGCCTCTACTCGGGCCTTCAACTTCTGCCCTGGACGAAAGGTGACCACACGGCGAGCCGTGATCGGGATTTCTTCTCCCGTTTTCGGATTGCGGCCAGGCCGCTGTCGCTTGTCACGCAGATCAAAGTTGCCAAAACCTGACAATTTGACCTGTTCATTGTCTTCAAGAGCGTGCCTGATTTCTTCGAAAAACAGCTCGACCAATTCTTTGGCTTCGCGTTTATTCAGGCCCAGCTCTTCATAAAGACGTTCCGCCATTTCAGCTTTCGTCAGAGCCCCCATACGTCACTTCCTTAACGTGGCGTTCAACCTTTTTTCGAGCGAGGTGAGGATGTTTTGTGTCGTGGTGTTCACCTCATCGTCATTAAGAGTGCGCGATGGATGCTGCCAGGTCAAGCCAACTGCAAGGCTTTTTCTATGAGGATCAATGCCTTTACCCTGGTAGACGTCAAATAACCTGAGGTCTGTGAGCCATTCACCTGCATTTTCACGTATTACTTCCAGTACTGCACTGGCAGCAACATCACGATCAGCCAGCAGCGCCAAGTCACGACGCACTTCAGGAAAGCGCGACAACTCCTGGAATTTAGGCATTTTGCCCAACGCTACTTCAGCCAGCACCAGCTCAAAAACGAATACTGGACGATCAAGACCCAGATTTTTTGACAGCTCAGGGTGGATGGCACCGATATAGCCAACTTCGCGACCATCACGTTCGATACGTGCAGTCTGCCCCGGGTGCAATGCCGGGTGCTTGCCCGCTACGAAGGTGAACGAGTCCAGAGCGCCCGCGAAACCCAACACGGCTTCTACATCGGCTTTGACATCGAAGAAGTCAACTACGTCGCGCCCTTGCGCCCAACCCTCAGGAAGACGGCTGCCACAAACCACACCCGACAGCATCGGCTCTTGCTTGAGACCTTCCAGCTGACCGACAAAGCGCAGGCCGCTTTCAAACAAGCGAACGCGATCTTGCTGACGATTCAGGTTGTGCTGCAACGATTTGACCAGGCCCGGCCACAAAGAGGCACGCATAGCAGCCATGTCGTTCGAAATAGGGTTGGCCAACAACAGAGGCTCAACACCCGGGCTGAACAGCTCGAACTGTTTCGGATCAATAAAGCTATAAGTGATCGCTTCCTGATAACCACGAGCTACCAGCAAACGACGCAATTCAGGCAAATCGCTACGTGCTTCAGCCTTGGCCTGCGGAGCCAGGCGGGCTTGCGGATAACGGACTGGCAGACGGTTGTAACCGTAAAGACGAGCCAGTTCTTCGATCAGATCAACTTCAAGGCTGATATCGAAGCGATGGCTAGGCACTTCTACACGCCACTGCCCTGCACCATCAGCCGAAATTGTCAGCCCCAAACCACTGAGCAGACGCTCGACTTCAGCGGAGTCCATTTCCATGCCCAGCATCTGGCTGATACGCGCAGCACGCAAGGTAATCGGCGCGATTGACGGCAGATACTGCTCGTTAACGGTCTCAATGATCGGACCGGCTTCACCGCCAGTGATTTCCAGCAGCAGGCCAGTAGCACGCTCCATGGCTTCACGGGCCAGTTTCCAGTCCACACCACGCTCATAGCGATGCGAAGCGTCAGTGTGCAGACCATAAGAGCGGGCCTTGCCAGCCACAGCAATCTGGTCGAAGAAAGCACTTTCGAGAAACACATCCCGGGTCGAAGCAGAAACGCCGCTGTGCTCGCCGCCCATCACACCGGCAATGGCCAGCGCACGGGTATGGTCAGCAATCACCAGCGTATCGCTACGCAAAGTGACTTCCTGCCCATCAAGCAATACCAGCTTCTCACCCTCTTCAGCCATGCGCACACGAATGCCACCGTTGATCTCGGCGAGATCAAAAGCGTGCAACGGCTGGCCCAGCTCAAGCATCACGTAGTTGGTGATGTCGACTGCGGCATCGATGCTACGCACATCAGCGCGA
The DNA here is from genome assembly GCF_009910445.1 of Pseudomonas sp. 9.1(2019). Taxonomy (NCBI): domain Bacteria; kingdom Pseudomonadati; phylum Pseudomonadota; class Gammaproteobacteria; order Pseudomonadales; family Pseudomonadaceae; genus Pseudomonas; species Pseudomonas sp. 9.1(2019). The sequence goes on from NZ_VBWF01000010.1 coordinate 966,791, forward strand.
CGCAGACGCTCAACCATCCATAGCGGAGCAGGCTTCGACAGGTCGACATTGCGAATCACACGCCCCAGGTAACGAGGGCACGCTGCAGGTGCAAGCACTTCTACAGAGCGCACTTCGTCATGCACTGGCGCAACGGTCGCCACTACCGGACGTGTAACCGGGGCCGCATACAACGCACCTACTTCACGGGCCAGACCAGCCAGGGACAAGCAGTCACCCCGGTTAGGGGTCAGGTCGACCTCAATGCTGGCATCTTCGAGATCCAGATAAACGCGAATATCTTCGCCTACCGGTGCATCTGCCGGCAGTTCCATCAAGCCATCATTGCCTTCACCCACTTGCAACTCTGCTTGCGAGCAGAGCATGCCGTTGGACTCAACGCCACGCAGCTTGGCTTTTTTGATTTTGAAGTCGCCTGGCAGTTCGGCACCGATCATGGCGAACGGGATCTTCAGACCCGGGCGCACGTTTGGCGCACCGCATACGACCTGAAAAGTCTCCGAGCCATTGCTGACCTGGCAAACACGCAGCTTGTCAGCATCCGGGTGCTGCTCTGTGCTGAGCACCTCACCGACCACAACGCCACTGAATACACCGGCGGCCGGCGTAACGCTATCGACCTCAAGACCGGCCATCGACAGACGAGCAACCAGCTCATCGCGACCTACCTGCGGGTTAACCCAACCACGCAGCCATTGTTCACTGAATTTCATCCTGCTCTCCTAAGAATTCGTTACGACTAGCGAAATTGCGCGAGGAACCGCAAGTCGTTGTCGAAGAACAGACGCAAGTCGTTCACGCCGTAACGCAGCATGGCCAGACGCTCTACACCCATGCCGAAGGCAAAGCCAGAGAACTCTTCCGGGTCAATCCCGGACATACGCAGCACGTTCGGATGAACCATGCCGCAGCCCATAACTTCCAGCCAGCCAGTCTGCTTGCAGACCCGGCAACCTTTGCCGCTGCACATCACGCATTCCATATCCACTTCCGCGGATGGCTCAGTGAACGGGAAGTACGACGGACGGAAACGGACGGCCAGTTCTTTTTCGAAGAACACTCGCAGAAACTCTTCAATAGTTCCTTTAAGGTCGGCGAAATTGATATCGCGATCTACCAGCAGGCCTTCTACCTGATGGAACATCGGCGAGTGGGTGATATCGGAGTCGCTGCGGTACACACGGCCTGGGCAGACGATGCGGATCGGCGGCTGCTGCGATTCCATGGTGCGGACCTGTACCGGTGAGGTATGGGTGCGCAACAGCATGTTCGCATTGAAATAGAAGGTGTCATGCATCGAACGCGCCGGGTGATGGCCCGGGATGTTGAGCGCCTCGAAGTTGTGATAGTCGTCTTCAACCTCTGGGCCTTCGGCAATGCCATAGCCAATATGGGTGAAGAACTGCTCGATACGCTCCAGAGTCCGGGTAACCGGATGCAGACCGCCGGAGGTCTGACCACGGCCAGGCAGGGTCACATCAATGGATTCGGCAGACAGTTTGGCGACCAGTTCGGCCTCTTCAAACAGTGCCTTGCGCGCATTGAGAACCTCTGTGACACGCTCCTTGGCAACGTTGATCAGGGCGCCGACCTGCGGCCGCTCTTCAGCCGGCAAATTCCCCAGGGTCTTCATCACCTGAGTCAATTCACCTTTTTTACCAAGGTATAGAACCCGGATTTGCTCCAGGGCATTGATATCTTCAGCGCTTTGCACAGCCTCTAGTGCTTGAGAGACCAGCGCATCCAGGTTTTCCATGTACAGACTCCAGATACAAAATAGGGGAAGAGCTTGAAGGCTCTTCCCCTATTTAAGACGTTTAGCACCTGGGCTCACATAGGTGAGCCCAGGTAACTGTCGGGGGTACTTAAGCCAAGGTGGCTTTAGCTTTCTCGACAATCGCAGCAAACGCCGCTTTTTCGTTCACTGCCAGATCAGACAGAACCTTACGGTCGATCTCGATGGAAGCTTTTTTCAGGCCGGCGATGAAACGGCTGTAGGACAGACCGTTGATACGTGCACCAGCGTTGATACGAGCGATCCACAGAGCGCGGAACTGACGTTTTTTCTGACGACGGTCACGGTAGGCGTATTGGCCTGCCTTGATTACCGCTTGCTTGGCAACACGGAATACGCGTGAGCGTGCGCCGTAGTAGCCTTTAGCCAGTTTCAGAATTTTTTTGTGACGTTTACGGGCGACAACGCCACGCTTTACACGAGCCATGAGTTACTTCCTCTATTCTTGACCGAAATTAGCAAAGGCGCAGCATGCGCTTCACTTTTGCCACGTCAGACGGATGCAGCAAGCTGCTACCGCGCAATTGACGCTTACGCTTAGTCGACATTTTGGTCAGGATGTGGCTCTTGAAAGCGTGCTTGTGCTTGATGCCGTTAGCAGTTTTCAGAAACCGCTTAGCAGCACCACTCTTAGTTTTCATCTTTGGCATGTTCGGTACTCCGCATTCAGTTGATAAACATAATCAAAAGGCCTGCCGTGCCCTAGTGATTACTTCTTCTTTTTCGGGGCGATGACCATAATCAGCTGGCGTCCTTCCATCTTAGGATGCTGTTCGACGGTCCCGTATTCAAGCAGGTCACCTTCAACCCGCTTCAACAGTTCCATACCCAGCTCCTGGTGGGCCATCTCACGACCACGGAATCTCAACGATACCTTGGCCCTGTCCCCATCACTCAGGAAACGTACCAGGTTGCGCAGTTTTACCTGGTAATCCCCTTCCTCCGTCCCTGGACGAAACTTGATTTCTTTAACCTGGATCTGTTTCTGGTTTTTCTTTGCAGCGGCAACCTGTTTCTTCTTTTCGAAGATAGATTTGCCGTAGTCCATCAGCTTACAAACTGGGGGTACTGCATCAGCGGAAATTTCCACCAAATCCAGTTTGGCCTCTTCAGCTTTAAGAAGCGCGTCTTCAATTGACACAATCCCAAGCTGCTCGCCTTCAGCCCCAATTAACCGAACCTCGCGTGCCGAGATATTCTCGTTGATCGGGGCCTTCGGTGCAGCTCGTTTATCTTGTCTCATTTCACGCTTAATAATAATTACTCCGAATCATGGCGACCACGCCGGGAAACCGCTTGTGCGAGGAATTCAGCGAATTGCGCGACGGGCATCGAGCCCAGGTCAGCACCTTCACGTGTACGCACAGCGACAGTCTGCATCTCGACTTCCCTATCTCCAATAACCAAGAGGTAAGGAACCTTGAGCAAAGTATGCTCACGGATTTTAAAGCCGATCTTTTCATTTCTCAAGTCAGACTTGGCACGAAATCCGCTCTGATTGAGAGTTTTTTCAACTTCGAGGGCAAAATCTGCCTGTTTATCAGTGATATTCAGGATCACTGCCTGGGTTGGCGCAAGCCACGCAGGGAAGGCACCTTCGTAATGCTCGATCAAAATACCGACAAAGCGCTCGAACGATCCAAGGATCGCGCGGTGCAGCATAACGGGATGCTTACGACTGTTGTCTTCGGACACATATTCTGCGCCAAGACGGATCGGCAGGTTGAAATCGAGCTGTAAGGTACCACATTGCCAGACACGACCCAGACAATCTTTCAGAGAAAATTCGATCTTGGGACCGTAGAAAGCACCTTCACCCGGCTGCAAATCGTACGCCAGGCCAGCACTGTCAAGGGCTGAAGCCAAGGCGCTTTCAGCGCGATCCCACAACTCATCAGAACCAACGCGCTTTTCAGGACGGGTCGAAAGCTTGAGTTCAATGTCCTTGAAACCGAAATCTGCATACACATCGAGTGTCAGCTTGATGAACGCTGCCGACTCGGCCTGCATCTGCTCTTCAGTACAGAAAATGTGTGCGTCGTCCTGAGTAAACGCACGAACACGCATGATGCCATGCAGTGCGCCCGATGGCTCATTACGGTGACATGCGCCAAATTCGGCCAGACGCAGCGGCAATTCACGGTAGCTTTTCAGCCCCTGATTGAATACCTGCACGTGACAAGGACAGTTCATCGGCTTGATCGCGTAATCGCGGTTTTCCGACTCGGTGGTGAACATGTTTTCAGCGTAGTTAGCCCAGTGACCGGACTTTTCCCACAAGCTGCGATCAACTACCTGAGGAGTTTTAATCTCCAGATAGCCGTTTTCGCGCTGAATCTTGCGCATGTACTGCTCAAGTACCTGGTAAAGCGTCCAGCCATTCGGGTGCCAGAACACCATCCCCGGCGCTTCTTCCTGGGTGTGGAACAACCCCAGGCGCTTGCCGATTTTACGGTGATCACGCTTTTCAGCTTCTTCAATACGCAGGACATAGGCTGCGAGCTGCTTCTTGTCAGCCCATGCAGTACCATAGATACGCTGCAATTGCTCGTTTTTGGCATCGCCGCGCCAGTAGGCACCGGACAGCTTGGTGAGCTTGAACGACTTCAAGAAGCGCGTATTCGGAACGTGAGGTCCGCGGCACATGTCGACGTATTCTTCATGGAAGTACAGGCCCATGGCCTGCTCGTTCGGCATGTCTTCAATCAGGCGCAGCTTGTAGTCTTCACCACGCTGGGCAAAAAGCTCGATCACTTCAGCACGCGGCGTCACTTTCTTGATGACGTCGTAGTCTTTTTCGATCAATTGCTGCATACGCGCTTCAATAGCGGCCATGTCATCCGGAGTAAACGGACGCTCATAGGCGATATCGTAATAAAAACCTTCGTCGATAACAGGTCCGATTACCATTTTGGCTGTCGGATACAGCTGCTTGACTGCATGCCCCACCAAGTGAGCGCAAGAGTGACGAATGATCTCCAGCCCCTCTTCATCCTTGGGAGTGATGATTTGCAAGGTGGCGTCATTTTCGATCACATCACAGGCATCAACCAGCTTGCCGTCGACTTTGCCGGCTACGGTGGCCTTGGCCAGGCCTGCGCCAATCGAAGCAGCTACTTCGGCTACAGATACTGGATGATCAAATGTACGTTGACTGCCGTCGGGAAGAGTAATAGTTGGCATGGCGCCTCCTCTCCTAGTGGTGACCCCTACCAAAGGTCACGTGGGTTGGGATGAGCCAGTACGCGATTCGGAGGTATGCCTGCCTCACAGTGGCAGGAGCCTTGCGGCCAACCGTAAACCGAACCAGAGTGACTGGAGTTCAAATAAAATAGGTTAATGGCTCTGCTTCGCGGCTCGGGAGCACACAACAACAGAAAAACGCCAAGGGCGGCATGCTAGCACAGAAGAATGAACGCCGCCCTCTCCACCGCTGTTCACTGAAAGCAATAAGGCGGTTTTTGCAAAATGGTGAACTTGAGCTGCACTATCCCCTCAGATACTCAGTGAAACAAATACAGCTTTAACGCCTATAAGGAGAATCACATGCGCTTGACTCACCTGCTTGCCCTCGTTGCACCACTGGCATTCCTCTTACCCCTCAGTGCCCAGGCCGATAATTGGCCCGCCGGTGCAAAAGAGGCATACATGAAGGATTGCACTGCAGCGGCCAGCCAAAGTGTCGATCAGAAAACCGCCCAGCAACATTGCGCATGCGGTGCAGAAAAAATTTCCGAGAAGTTTTCGACTGCCGAGATCAAAGAGTTGATGAGCAAGACAAAAATGCCGAGCGTAGAGCTGCGGACCAAGGCTCTGGATGCTATTCAGGCCTGCCGGGCAACAAAATAGAGCCTGTTCAGGGGCTGATTTAAGCCTTGAGCAGAGCAAAAACGACCATAAAACGTCTTTTTGCTAAAAAAAATGCATCCTTTACTGCTTTTTTTCGAAGCTGCTTTAGCCATGAAACCCCCATAAAACGGGGACTTAAGGCATTTCAAGCGCCAGACAAATGCTAACAATGATGCAAACTGCCACTCAGGGGGGCTCCCAAACCGCACATTTCGACTATGATAGCTCGGTGTGCCCAGTTGGCCTGAGCAGCACAGTACTACTGAAAATATAAGTTTCTTGGAGATACACCATGTCTAATCGCCAAACCGGCACCGTAAAATGGTTCAACGATGAAAAAGGCTTCGGCTTCATCACTCCTCAAGGTGGCGGTGACGACCTGTTCGTACACTTCAAAGCTATCGAAAGCGACGGTTTCAAAAGCCTGAAAGAAGGCCAGACTGTTTCCTTCGTGGCTGAGAAAGGCCAAAAGGGTATGCAAGCTGCGCAGGTTCGTCCGGAGTAAATCTCCTTCGAACAAAAAAACCCCGTCCATGTGACGGGGTTTTTTATGCCTGCTCCAACGCTAAACGGGCTTAACCGCAGTTGACGCGGGTAATGATCGCGTTGTCATCTGCATTAAGATTCAAGCGGTCAGAGCGGTACTCAAGCGTCATGATGTCGTGTGGCAACAAGATCCGTGCATTCTGCGCGCCTGCCTTGACACGAGCCTGCTCCAGCAGCCCTGGCGACGCTTTCTGGCCGATCACAAATGCAGCTGCCTTAGCATCGCAACGACCACTGTTCGCCTCGGCGACAGGCTCTTTTGCTGTGCCCGGCGTGCTACAGCCAGACAGCGCTACAACCGCCAACAACGAACCCAATGTCACTAGCTTCCAAGACATGAAGCCTCCTTAAGATAAATAGTCGAAACCTTTGCGACAGTAATTCCGCAGATAGGTTGCACAGAGTCTCACGGTAAAAAACATTAACCGCAGGGCACAAGATATTGCCCGAGCGAAAAACAAGTGCACAGACCTAATAGTGACGGAATGTGTACACCCGCTAGTAAACATCAATGTAATCAAAAGGGGGGCGCGGCCAGTTGTCCTTCAGGGCGTTGTGGATCTGCATCACCCAGACCTCATCGCTTGCAGCTATCTTCCCGACATACCCCGATCCCGCGGCCCAGGTTTCAAGCCTGAAAAGTAGCTCGTCGATGTCTGTACCACCTACGACACTTGACGAAATATAGGCAATGCCTGCCTTAGTCACGCGTAACTGAGTATGTACATCGTCACTGGCCGAGGCCAACAACCTGCGGACCGCATCAACCGTCAGCGCCTCAGGGTCGTTCAAATCAATTTGCATGTTCAGGTTCCGCCCTCAAAATCCCGAGTGTGGCACGCACACCGATCACATGCGAAAGTTGAAGCGCCAAAAGCTGCGGATCATGCTTAACTTTGAGCCCCAGATAGCATCAGCATGGCTTTTTGCTAAAATCGCGTTTCCCACCCCCCTCTTGAGATACCCATGACAACAGTCACCATCGATGCAGACATCAAAGCCAAATGGCCTCAAGGACAGTGTTCCTATAGCCCTGGAAGCCCGGAAGAGCTGGCCATCATCGGTATCGACCTGTTAGTCAAAGAGCTCGGCACCGAGTCGGCCAAAGCCTTTGTCAGCCAAATTTTCGAAAAGTACAAAGACCCCGACTTTACGAAAGTGACATAAGCCGACACAGGCTCAAGTCAGTTCAGCCGCCCCAGGCGCGCAGTCAGCAAATCAAAAAAGCCTTGGGCGTCGCCGTTCTCAACCCAAAAAGCGTTTTTTGGCTGTTTTAACGTGTCATACCAGTCTGCAATTGTTTGACCGAAGGTTGGGCCTTCGCGGGTATCGACGACCAAATTAACCTCTCGCCCGGAAAACAGCTCGGGCTTGAGCAGATAGGCAATCACACTGGCATCGTGTACCGGACCTCCTGGCAGTCCGTAATGCGCCATATCGTTCTTCACGTACTCATTCAAAATATCGCCAACCAATTTGCCGGCCGTATTGCCCAGCGAAGCAATTTGTTTCAGGCGTTGGTCGCTGGTCAGGATCTTGTGCGTCACATCAAGCGGGACATAAACCAGCTTGACGCCACTTTTCAGCACCACGTCTGCCGCATGGGGATCGGCGTAGATATTGAACTCGGCTACAGGAGTGATATTGCCGCCGTTGAAATGAGCACCGCCCATGACCACGACCTCCTTGATGCCCTTGGTGATATCAGGCGCCTGAATCAAGGCCAGCGCCAGGTTGGTTTGTGGCCCGAGCATGGCAATAGTGACACTGCCAGGCCTGGCTGCGCGTAACGTATCGATCAGGTAGTTGACTGCATTGGCCTGCTCAAGCCCTTTCGCAGGCTCGTGCACCGGAACACCCGTAACACCTTCCTGACCATGAATGTTCTCGGCGTAGATAGGTGTGCGCACCAGGGGTTTTGGAGCCCCGGCATAGACGGGAACCTCTTCACGACCAGCCCACTCCCGGGCAAGACGTGCATTGCGCGAAGTTTTGTCCAGGCGAACGTTACCCGCCACAGTGGTAATCCCCAGCACATTGAGCTGCTCGGGCGAGGCCAGCGCCAACAGCAATGCAACGACGTCATCAGCTCCGGGGTCGGTGTCGATGATCAGATCAATTTTGTCGGCAGCTTGAACACTAGAAATACTGAGAACGGACAAAAACAAGACACTCCTGATCAGATGATGAAAAATTTGCATAAAACGCGACATGACTAACTCCTTGTATGATTTTTTAAAAAGTAACCCCTGCGATCAAAGCGATGTTGCTGTAAGGACGGCACTCTCCCGTACGAACAATCACTTTTGCTTGCTGGCATAACTCCTTGAACTCACTGTGAGCGAGCAAATTCCTGCCCCCCAAATCGCCCCGACTGTTGTGCAGATCGATGCCTGACAATGCCGGGCAAGGCGCTAGCAGCAGCTCGTGCGCCAGCACATGACTTTGCACCTGCATCTCACTGAGCACCGTGCTCAGCGTACTGCAAAAATCCGGCACCCCCTGCGTCAGCGCCAGATCAATCAGATCAACGCCCTTGGGCACTGGCAAACCGGCGTCAGCAATAATGACGATGTCACCATGCCCCAGCGAGGCAATAGCCCGGGAGAGCGCGATGTTGAGCAAAGGTGTTTTCTTCATGACGAGGCAAAGTCCTTTATATCCTGCAACCCGGGAATAGAGGGCTGCGCACCTGCACGGGTCACTGACAAGGCGGCCGCGGTCTGGGCAAAGCGGATCGCATCGTCCTCCCCTTTGCCTGCGGCCAGCGCGGCCGAAAAGGCACCTACAAAGGTGTCACCGGCGGCAGTTGCATCAACAGCTTCTACCTTGGGGGCTGCAAAGTGCACGACCCGCTGCGCACTGACCAGCAATGCACCTTGCGACCCCAGCGTCACAATGATGTTGCTCGCCCCTAGTGCCATCAGGCTGCGCGCAGCCAATTCTGCGGACTCAAGGGAGTCGACTGGCACCCCGCTGAGTGCCCGGGCCTCACTTTCATTCGGGATCAAGTAATCAACCAGTGCATACCATTGCACCGGTAACGGCCCGCTGGCGGGAGCTGGATTGAGGACGACAATTTTATCCAGTTCACGCCCGCGCTTGAGGACATGACCGACCGTATCCATCGGCACCTCAAGCTGGCAAATAATGACCCTCGCCCCTTGCAGCATGCCGTCAACCGTCATGATGTCTTGAGCGTCGAGACAGCCATTGGCACCCGGCACCACCACTATGGTGTTCTGACTGTCGGTATCCACCACGATCAGCGCGACACCACTCGCACCCTGCGCCACAGTACGCACCGCCTGACAGTCGATGCCCTCGGCCTCCAGCCCCTCACGCAGTTGCACGCCGTACGCATCGGTGCCTACGCACCCGACCATAGCCACGCTTGCACCCAGACGCGCTGCCGCCACCGCCTGGTTCGCGCCCTTGCCGCCATGGACGGTGCCAAAGGCCTGCCCGAAAACTGTTTCACCCGGACGCGGCAGGCGCTCTGCACGGGTGACCAGGTCCATATTGAGGCTGCCAACCACCACTACATTTGCTTGCATGTATCGACACTCATCCATTGGATTTGCAGGAGGGTTGCACCGGCGCCCCGACATAGGCTGCTGTCGACTCTCGCAACACGATACTTGGCGTCACAATTCGCTGCTCCACCGCCCGCCCGGGCGATGCAATACGACGCAACAATAACTGCGCGGCCATTTCACCCAGTTGCAAAATCGACTGGCCGACGGTCGTCAGCGCCGGGTAGACATAGCGACTCATCTGCACATCATCAAAGCCTATGACTGACAGCTGGTCCGGTACTCGAATATTGCGCTCGGCAGCAGCCCGCAAAACGCCGATGCCCATCATGTCGTTGCAGGCGAAAATAGCCGAAGGCCGGTCGTTTTCCAGCAGCCTGACAGCCGCCTGATAACCCCCGACACTGCTGAAATCACTCTCGATCATCCAGGCCCCGGGCGCTGAAATTCCGGCTTCTGCCAACGCCCGCAGATAACCGGCAGTACGTAGCTGCGCCACACGGGTGATTGCAGGGCCACCAATACAGGCAATGGCCCTGTGCCCCAGATCGAGTAAATGACGGGTGGCCAGATAGGCCCCCAGCTCGTGATCGATCCGCACCAGATCGGCATCGATACCTTCGAGATTGCGATCGACGATGACCATGGGCGTTCGTACACCGACCAGACCGCTCGCCAGCCCGAGGTCTCCACCGGCCGAGGCCACAACCAGCCCATCCACGCGCTTCTCAAGCAATACCCGCAGATAATTGCGCTGCTTGTCAGGATCATCGTCGCAGTTGCACAAAATGACGCAGTAATTGTTGCGCTCGCAATAGTCTTCGATACCTCGCGCCAACTCGGCGAAGTACGGGTTCAGGCTGTTGGCCACCAGCAACCCGATAGTCGCAGTGGTCTTGGCCTTCAAGGAGCGCGCGACAGCACTGGGCACATAATCAAGACGCGCAATGGCCTCCTCCACCTTCAAACGCACCGGCTCACTCACCGGGCGCGTTTTGTTCAGGACATGTGAAACCGTGGTGTAAGAAATGCCGGCCATAGCAGCGACATCTTTAATGGTTGCCATTATTCAGTTCCGTCGCCGTGCACGTTGACTGCGGTAAGTATCCAGGACCACTGCCATCACTATGACAGCACCGGTAATAATACGCTTTGTCGGCTCGGTTGCGCCGATTTGAGCCAGCCCCGCGGCCAATACCGAAATGATCAGCACCCCAAAAAAAGTGCTGATGACGGAGCCGCGCCCGCCCATCAAACTCGTTCCCCCGATCACCACCGCAGCAATAACCTGCAACTCAAGCCCCGACCCCGCATTGGGGTCTGCGGCTTCCAGGCGCGATATCTGAAACAACGCAGCTACGCCTGCAAGCAATCCCATCAAGCTGAAGACCAGGATCTTGTACGGTTTGGGATTGATACCGGACAGGCGAACGGCTTCCTCGTTAGTGCCGATCCCGATCAGATAACGGCCAAACACCGTACGCGTCAGCACCGCCTGAGCCACGACAATGATCAGCAACGCAATGATGAAAGAAGGCGAAATGCCAAATGCAATCGGGTTCGACAACCAGGCGAAAGCATCGCCTATGTAGGCCGTACGTGAGCCCGTCATTTGATAGGCCGCGCCCCGGGCCATTTCCAGAACGCCCAATGAAACAATAAAGGAAGGAATTCGCCAGGCGACACTGATCGACCCCGTGATCGTACCTGCCAGCGCAGCACAAGCCATGCCCAGCAAAGCCGCAGGCAAAATGCCCCAGCCCCACCCCAGAATTGCCACACTGACCGCTGACGCCGCCAATGCCAGTACCGACCCTACCGACAGATCGATTCCACCAATGATCAATACAAACGTCATCCCGACAGACAGCACCATCAAGTCCGGAATCTGATTGGCCAGCGTGCTCAACGTGTCGTAGGAAAAGAAGTGATCGCTAAGACTTGAGAACAGCACAATCATGGCCAGCAAGGCGCCAGCCAGCCCCAGATAAGTGCCGGTTCCGTAATAGTTGCGTGCACTTTTTTGCACGGCGGCGGTGGACTTCATGAGGCTTCCTTTGGCGTTGCTTCTGCGAGCAACGCATCTCGTGTTTGATAACCTGCAAAAGCGGCTGCCAGCAGCTGCTCCTGACTCCAGTTGTTACGCTCGAACGTTTCTATCAGGCGCCCTGCTGACAGCACACCGATACGATCACAGATCAACATCAGTTCACGCAGGTCACTCGATACCACCACCAGCGCCCTGCCCTGACGGGTCAGCTCACCAAGCAGACGGTAGATATCAAACTTGGCACCGATATCGATGCCACGGGTGGGCTCATCAAACAGCAAAACCGTACAGTCGCGTTCCAGCCAGCGGCCGATGACCACCTTCTGCTGGTTACCGCCGGAAAGTTGCGACACCACTTGCCCGGGCCCTGAACTGCGGATGCCCATCGCGTCGATCTGGCGTTGCGCCAGCGCAGCCTCCTGCACACCGCTCACCAGCCCCAGACTGGAAACCCGGTGCATATTGCCCAAGCCTATGTTGGCACTGATCGACTGGGTCAATAGCAGGCCCTCACCTTTGCGGTCTTCGGTAATCAGGGCGATCCCTTGTTTGACGGCCTGCGCCGGCGAGCGGATCTTGACCACCTGCAGCGGGGACCCGACTGCAACGGTGCCGCTATCTGCCAGATCAGCACCGTAGATCAACCGCAAGAGCTCGGTCCGCCCGGCTCCGATCAAACCTGAAATGCCAAATATTTCGCCCTTTCTGACTTCAAATGAGACATCCCGCACCTTGTCTGACCGACCCAGCGCCGAGACCCTGAGCGCCGTCTCACCCAACTGGCGCGTCCCGAGCTCCAATGCATCACCCAGTTCGCGCCCTACCATCAGATGGACCAATTGTTCGCTGCTGTAGTTGGCTATCGGCTCAACACACACCAGGCTGCCATCACGCAGCACAGCAATGCGCTGCGCCACCCGCGCCAGCTCTTCCAGCCGATGGGAGATGTAAATAATTGCCACGCCGCGAGCCTGAAGCCGCTCGATCTGAACAAACAGCATCTCGACTTCACGGGCCGTCAGCATGGCCGTCGGCTCATCCAGGATCAGCACATGGCAATCGCCAATCAAATTACGGGCGATTTCCACCATTTGCTGGTGACCAATGCCAAGATCGCCGACCAATGTGTCAGGGTCTATGGACTCCAGGCCTACCTGGGCCATTGCTTCAATGGCGGACTTGCGCAATTGCCTGCGATTGATCCAGCCCAGGTGGCCGGGCAGATTATCCAGAAACAGGTTCTCGGCCACGGTCAGGGTGGGGAGCAGATTGAGCTCCTGCATGACCATACGCACCCCCTGTCGCTCAGCTTCTGAACGACTGCCTGGCGTGTAGGCATGGCCATTGAATTGCATCTGCCCCTGGGTCGGTAACTCCAGACCGGCGATGACTTTTGACAGCGTGCTTTTTCCGGCGCCATTTTCGCCCGTCAAGGCCAGCACTTCACCGCGATACAACGCCAGATCGATGCCCGTCAAAACGGGTTGCGTATAGGTTTTGCCGATCCCGCTGACTGACAGGACCACGCTGGCATTGGGAGCAGACATAAAACTTCTCCGGGCACCTGCCCGACCGGGCAGGTGTCTGTGACAGCGAATGGGACTATTTTTTGGTTATCAGCTCGACCGGAGTATCAATCACGCCATCCTTGAGGTTCTCCACCGGCTCGTTCTTGAGCAGCTTGAGCGCGGTCTGGATGCCATACACGGCCTGTTCGGCAGCCGCCTGATCAGCCGTGGCAAGCACACGGCCGTCCTCCAGCATCGGCTTGATCGCATCAATGTTGTCATAGCCCACGACTTGCACCTTGCCTGCTTTACCCGCCGCACGGATTGCCGACACTGCCCCTACGGCCATGTTGTCATTGCCCGCCAGCAGCGCCTTCAGGTTCGGATATTCACTGAGCATGGCCGCAGCTTTTTTGTTGCCGCCGTCGATTTCCCAGTCGCCCGATTGCGTCGACACAATTTTCATCCCTGCGGCGTCCATTGCATCCTTGAAGCCTGCGGTACGCATTTGCGCATTGGTGGTGGTCGATACACCTTCAATGATGCCCACCTCATCGCCCGGCTTCAGCTGCTTCGCCAGATAGTCCCCGACTTCACGCGCGCCCTTTCTGTTGTTCGGGCCCACGAACGGTACTTCGATACCTTTGCTTTTCAGCACTTCGGGGTCGAGCTGGTTATCGATATTGACCACTACGATTCCGCGATCCCGGGCTTTCTTGATCGCCGAAACCAGTGCTTTGGAGTCTGCAGGAGCAATTACCAGCGCATCGACTTTGGCGATGATCATCTGATTGATTATGTCAATTTGACCGGCTGTGTCGGTTTCATTCTTGATTCCGTTGGAGACCAGATCGAAATCCGCAGAATGAGCCTTTTGATAGGCCTTGCCACCGTCCTGCATCGTGACAAAGAACTCGTTGGCCAACGACTTCATCACCAAACCCACCTTGGGTTTTTGAGCAGTATCGGCGTGAGCGACAGAGAGGGTCAGGGAGGCTGCGGCCAACATGGCGACAGCGAGAAGGCGTCCAGCAAAGGGCAGCTTCATGGCAGTAACTCCGATCTTATGATTATTGTGAGCAACGTCCGGCCCGGATAAAGCCTGAAAAAATACAGGGTCAGAGCCCAGAGAATACGGCTCTAAAAGCACCGCGCAAACGTTTGCTTGAACCTCACTATGTAAAGCGGTTGGTTTTTTGTCAACGTGAAAAACAGACTGTAACGAGCCGACAAGCGGTCGAGTCTCCGAACAAATAACCGCCCGCTGTTCGGAAAACCGTCCAGAACTGCCCAATGTAAAAAACAAACAATAATTTATTCATATAAATCAAATAGTTAGATGCATCAAAAATACACTTTGCAGTGGCACAGTTAGTGCTTTGTTAGGCAGCGCGTGCGCAAGAGAAGGCACGTGCGGTGCTCGATGTCGGTACATCAGCAAGCCCACCAATAAGAGAGAAAATAATGAAACCTGCTGTGTTAAAAACCATTGTTCCGGCCGCCCTGGCCTTTCTATTGGCCATGCCTGCCGTTCAGGCACAAGAGACCACCAAACCTAACGTTGTCATCCTGGCAACCGGCGGCACCATTGCCGGCGCAGGTGCCAGCGCAGCCAACAGCGCGACCTACACCGCCGCCAAAGTGGGTATCGACCAACTGATTGCCGGTGTTCCCGAACTGAGCCAATTGGCAAACGTACGCGGCGAGCAAGTCATGCAAATCGCGTCCGAAAGCATCACCAACGACAATTTGCTGCAATTGGGCCGTCGCGTCGCCGAACTGGCTGACAGCGAGGATGTCGATGGCATCGTCATCACTCACGGCACCGATACCCTCGAAGAAACGGCCTACTTCCTCAACCTGGTCGAAAAAACCGACAAGCCGATCATCGTCGTCGGCTCCATGCGCCCGGGCACTGCCATGTCCGCAGACGGCATGCTCAACCTGTACAACGCCGTGGCGGTAGCCGGCAGCAAAGAAGCACGGGGCAAAGGTGTACTGGTCACCATGAACGACGAGATCCAGTCGGGCCGTGATGTCACCAAATCAATGAACATCAAGACCGAAGCATTCAAGAGCCCTTGGGGCCCGCTCGGCATGGTGGTTGAAGGTAAATCTTACTGGTTCCGCTTGCCGGCCAAGCGTCACACCATGGATTCCGAGTTCGACATCAAAAACATCAAGTCCCTGCCAAACGTAGGCATCGCCTACTCCTATGGCAACGTCGACGACACTGCCTACAAAGCCTTTGCACAAGCCGGCGCCAAAGCCATCATCCACGTTGGCACAGGCAACGGTTCCGTGTCCTCGCGTGTAGTGCCTACCCTGCAGGCCCTGCGCAAAGACGGCATCCAAATCATCCGTTCTTCCCACGTTAATAACGGCGGATTCGTACTGCGTAACGCAGAACAACCTGACGACAAATACGACTGGGTTGTCGCCCACGACCTGAACCCGCAAAAAGCCCGCATCCTGGCCATGGTCGCCCTGACCAAAACCCAAGACAGCAAAGAACTGCAGCGGATGTTCTGGGAGTATTGATCTGATCCACGCCGGACACTGCCCAGTGCCCGGCGTTGAAACCACTCAACCTCCCCGGTGAGTGGTCCAATTAATTGATTTTTCTCTCCTTCTCGCACTAAACCGAAAAAACGCAGTCCGATCCGCAGCCAAATGAATTCAAACAGTTGCCAAATCCCATACAGTTAAATACTGTATACCCATACAGCAACCAAGGATCGCATCATGGCTAAAAAACCGGTCAAAGCGCCACCCCTTCCAAGCCCCTACGAAATTTTCGGAACCCGCATACAAAAAATCATCAGCTCGCCTAAAGCTCAAAAAGACAAAATGGCGGTGCTTGAACGACTGGAGGGCGACAATCCCGAATTCTGGGAGCGCCTGTTAGAAGAGATCTCCGAAAACGACAATGTCACAATCGCCCATCGCGATGATGGCGGGGTCAATGTTTTCTGGACCGTACCAGAGGAAGATTGAGTCAATGAGGGTTCGTATACTGGCATTAGCCAGCCTCTTTACCGCTATAAGTGCCCATGCTGCGGCTCCGCAGACCTTCAGCGAAGCCAAGAAAGTCGCCTGGAAACTCTATGCACCACAGTCCACCGAGTTCTATTGTGGCTGTAAATACACCGGCAATCGGGTTGATCTCAAAGCCTGCGGGTATGTACCCAGGAAGAACGCCAATCGTGCAGCCCGTATCGAGTGGGAACACATAGTTCCCGCCTGGCAAATTGGCCACCAGCGCCAATGCTGGCAAAGCGGCGGTCGAAAAAACTGCACCCGCCACGACCCGGTCTACAAAGTGGCAGAGGCCGACCTGCACAACCTGGTGCCCAGCATCGGCGAGGTCAACGGAGACCGAAGCAACTTCAGTTTTGGCTGGCTCCCCGCGCAGGCGGGCCAATACGGTTCATGCCTGACCCAGGTCGACTTCAAAGCCAAGAAGGTCATGCCCCGGCCGTCGATTCGCGGCATGATTGCACGCACCTACTTCTACATGAGCAAACGCTACGACCTGCGCCTGTCCAAGCAAGATCGGCAACTGTATGAAGCGTGGAACAAGACCTACCCGGTCCAGGCCTGGGAGCGTCAACGGAATCAGGCCGTAGCCTGCGTCATGGGCCGTGGTAACGAGTTCGTCGGCCCGGTCAACCTCAAAGCCTGCGGCTGACAGCATTGCCTGCGCCACGCCTTGAACCCTGAACACCGGCAGGGTTCAAGGCAGCTTGCACTCCCGTAACCGACCTCTTTCACCCGCTCATTTGTTGCTGAACCGGCATTGCTCAACTATTACTCAGGGAATGATAAAGCACCCACGATTTGACCAGAGACAACAGGTAGTCAACGAGCTCGTCCAGCGTATCGAAAGCGGTCTATTGGCAGACGGCCATCCCCTCCCCGGCGAAGAGCAACTAGCCTTGGAACTGCGGGTTAGCACCAGCACGCTACGCGAAGCACTGGCCGAGCTGGAAAGGCGCAGATACATCGCCATGCAGGCCGAAGGCAGCGCCATCGTCACCTACGACGGCATTACCCTCGACCAGAATAACGGCTGGACTCAGGCCCTGGCCAACACAGGCGCCAGGATCTGCACTGAGCTTCTGCAACTCCAGACCCAGGAGCGTCCGGAGCTGGCACCTCAATTTGGCTTGAGCCGATTTGTCATTCTGGTTCGCCGCCGCCGTGACAATGACACCGCCATTTCCCTGGAGCGCTCGCTCATGCCCGCCACCGGCGGCCTCGAAGGCCTGCCACGAACCGGACTGATAGATGACTCGCTGACTATCACTTTGGCCGCCTACGGCTTTGTAGCCGAGAGCGGTGATCAATGGATCAGCGCTGCCCCCCTCGGTGCAGAAGACGCGTTGCTCCTGGGACGAACCGCAGGAACCGTTTTCCTCAAAGCCCTGCGCACAACTTTCGACCGGCACGGGCGCTTTATGGAGCAGGTAGAAAGCTGGCTGGATCCTCAGCACTTCCGGATGTACCAGTCTCTGGGCGCCAAAGGCATTGATCACACCTGATGATGCCCGTGAGCCGGTGTACTGCCTGCAAAAACCCCATCCGCAATCCGACCAAAGACTGCAAGTGAATCTCTACAAAAACTTCATGAAACGCTGGAAAAAGCCCAAAGTGCTGTTTTAACCTTACACTTTGGCTCCCCTCCAGAGACACCAGCGCCCGATACCTCCTGCAAGAGGTCGGGCTACTTGCGTGCATGCAGGGGAGCGCTCTCCTGACTTGTGACGATACTTTTGAAACTCATCATTATTGCTGTTTACGTTTTGTCCATTGCGCATGTGCACCTGCGGGGCAAAGTTCGCCATAAACTGGGGCGCCAGCTGAGCGATCACTCGACCTTCCTGGCGCCCATCAACTGCTTCCTGTATTTGTTCTCCAAAGTTCCCAGCCAGCCTTATTTGAAACCGGCAGATTTCCCGCAGTTACAACCCTTGCAGGATCACTGGATGGAGATCCGCGACGAAGCGCGCAACTTGATGCAGGCAGGCGAAATCAAACGATCTGAGCAACCGAATGATGTCGGTTTCAACTCGTTCTTCAAGAGTGGCTGGAAGCGCTTTTATCTCAAGTGGTATGGCGACAATCATCCGTCGGCAGTTGAAATGTGCCCACGCACCATTGAGCTGCTCAACGGTATCGGCATCATCAAGGCGGCCATGTTTGCCGAGTTGCCACCCGGTTCAAAGCTGGTACGTCATCGCGACCCCTATGCGGGCTCGTTGCGCTTTCACCTGGGCCTGGACACCCCGAATGATCCGGGCTGCTATATCAACGTCGACGGGCAGAACTACTCCTGGCGTGACGGCGAAGCCGTGATGTTTGACGAAACCTTCATCCATTACGCCGAAAACACCACCGCTGAGAATCGCATCATCCTGTTCTGCGATGTGGAGCGCCCCATGCAATATCGCTGGGCAGCAGCCTTCAATCAGTGGTTCAGCCGCACGGTCATGGCGTCGGCCAGCGCCCCCAATGATACCGGCGATAAAACCGGAGCCCTGAACCGCGCGTTTACCAGGCTGTACAAAATCCGCCTGCGCGGCAAGGAACTGAAAAAACGTAATCGCACGCGCTACTACCTGGAAAAATGGGCGATTTTCGGCGGCTTGATGGCGTTGTTTCTGGTCATCTAGCCCCCCTGCCTCGCGATGCGCTTGAGGCTATCGCGAGGCAGGCTCGCTCCTACCGAGCAGATGCCACCGCAACAAGGTGCCCAGCAACCCTGCCACGCACACTATGAGCAGGTACTCACCTGACAATCAGCGGTGGCAAGGTCCCCAGTAGTGAAACAGCAGCCACGGCCATCAAGCCAAATAACCACTCAAGCGCCACACTGTTGCGCAAGACAGCAAAGTGGCCAGCGCGGCTCATCAGCAGATTGAACAACGCCAGCAACAGCATCACGCCAACCAGGGTCACTTTAATCAGCAGGATCAGTGCGAAACCTTCGAACAGCGGCGTAGGCCAAAGTGCACCTGTCAGAACCCGGGTATTGATAAGACCGGTCACAATGATCCCGGCCACCAGCACAAACCCCAGATTGCTGAAGCGCCGCAGCACCCGATCCACACTTTGCCCGGCAGGACGAGTGAGCAGCAGCAACAACCCCGACAAGCCGCCAACCCAGGCCCCGACACACATCAGGTGAATGAACTGGTTGAGCATCAGCAGTTGACCGCGCCAGCCATCCAGCATCGCGCCATGCCCCACTGGCGCCAGGGTGGCCAGCAACAGCACGCTGAAGATCCACGCGGCCTTAAAACCGGAACTTGCATAAAGCGCAACGAGCAACAACACATTGAACAGCAGGTGCCCGGCCCAGACCTGACCAAAAAAAGTGCTGCCCAACACCAGCCAGAGAGTGTCGGGGTCCAGGGTCTCAGGCCAGCTGCCGGCCATCGAATGGGTGGTCAGCAGTAACCAGGCCAGGCCGCTGACCAACGCCAGCCAGGCCAGAGCGCAGCAAAATCTGTGCAACAGACCATCAATCGCAGGTGACGGCTTGATCGCCAGCAGCAAGGGCCTGAATGCGCTGACGCCAAAGATCAGCAGCACAGCGCAGAAATGCACAAATCGGCATACAACCATGTCGCTGACCATCAACTCAGTTGCCCACCGTGAAGCCGTACTGACCAGCGCTGTTATGGGTGTCAACCGAAACGGCCTTCCAGTCCACGCTGTACTTGCCTGCTGGCAACGCTTGAGCCGGGGTCACAATCAGCACCTTCTTGTTACCGGGCTCTGTCTTGATGCTGCTTACAGCAACCGGCGCGCCGTCGTGGCTGAGGGTCACCTTGGTGAACTTTTCTTCAACCCCTTCGCTGAAGGTCAGGCGCACTTCATTGGCAGTGGCGACCGTGCTGTCGGCCGCAGGTGTCGACTGTTGCAGATGGGCATGGGCAGAGGCCGAGCCGGCACCGGCCAGCAGTGTCAGCAACGCAGCGGTATTAAGGATTTTTTTCAAGAGGACAGCAGACATGGCGAAGTACCTTGAGATAGAAATGCGCAGTGATAATACTCGCCTAATCTCAATTGAGGGGCACCCGCCCCCTGCAAATGCGAGCAGCACAGGTGCCGCCTGTTACTGCAACGCATTACCCGCAAGGACTTCATCATGCCCATCCGCCTGAGTTTTATCTGTCATGCCCGCACTGAAGCCCAGCGTCTGGGCCGCTTTGCTCTGGATGAACCGGCTGACCCCAAGGGATTGCTGCAAGCGCAGGAAATGGCTGCGGCCTTGAAGAAGCCTGTGCGAATTCTTTGCGCCCCCGAAACCCGAACCTTGCAAACTGCCCAGGCGCTGGGTGACGACATCGAGATCGTGCCGGCGCTGGAGGATTACGACTTCGGCGAGTGGCGAGGCTTGCGCCTGGTCGACCTGCAGCAAAGTATTCCCCAGGTACTCGCCGACTGGACCAACAACCCCGGGTCGGCGCCCCATGCTGGCGAGTCGGTAGAAGCCCTGTGCCTGCGGGTCGGCGCCTGGCTCGATGAGTTTCGCGAGGAAGGCCATTTTGCGGTCGTGACCCACCCCTTCGTCATCCGCGCCGCCATCCTGCATGCGCTGGCCGCAAGCAGCGCATCCTTCAACCTGATTGATGTAGAACCACTGTCCAGGGTCGAGTTGCGTTTTAACGAGCGCTGGCGGCTGCGGGTCTGAATCACTCCTCCAGCGTCAGCCCACCCGGCGGTAACGGCAGCGCCGTTTTGTAGCGCACCTGTTTCAGGGCGAAGCTGGACCGGATGTTCGCAACCCCGGGCACTTTGGTCAAAAAGTCCATCATGAAGCGTTCCAGCGCCTGAATGCTCGGCACCAGCACCCGGATCAGATAATCCGGGTCGCCGGCCATCAAATAGCACTCCATGACTTCGTGACGATCCGAGATCGCCGCCTCAAATTTTTGCAAGGCTTCTTCAACCTGTTTCTCAAGGCTGACATGGATGAACACATTCACGTGCAGGCCCAGCATGTCGGCGTCCAGCAAGGTGACTTGCTCACGAATCAGCCCGCGTTCTTCCATGGCCTTTACCCGATTGAAACAGGGTGTGGGGGACAAGTTGACCGAACGTGCAAGGTCCGCATTGGTGATGCGCGCATTCTGCTGAAGGCTGTTGAGAATCCCGATATCCGTTCGATCTAGCTTGCGCATGAGACAAAAGCACCTGTTTTTTGTGTTTATAAAGAATTCTTATCCTTAATCGCTGCAAAGCACAACGAACTACAGAGAAATATTCTTCACTGTCAGGAATATGATTGTTGTAGGACAAAATCCGGCTTGATCACCCGCCGGATTTTCGACGCAAAAACTAGCTCCCGCGCCTAATAAACACGACAAGATCGAGCGTAGAGAAAGCCATGACTGAATATGCACCGCTGCGCCTGCACGTTCCCGAACCCTCCGGCCGTCCAGGCTGCAAGACCGATTTCAGCTACCTTCGCCTGACCGATGCCGGTCTGGTGCGCAAACCCCCTGTCGATGTAGAGCCTGCCGATACCGCCGATCTGGCCAAAGGCCTGATTCGCGTGCTCGACGATCAGGGCCAGGCACTCGGCCCCT
Organism: Pseudomonas sp. 9.1(2019); assembly: GCF_009910445.1. Taxonomy (NCBI): domain Bacteria; kingdom Pseudomonadati; phylum Pseudomonadota; class Gammaproteobacteria; order Pseudomonadales; family Pseudomonadaceae; genus Pseudomonas; species Pseudomonas sp. 9.1(2019). The sequence continues at coordinate 988,675 of NZ_VBWF01000010.1, forward strand.
GGGCAGAAGGCGTCTCGACCGAGATCCTGCGGGCGGGCATGCGCGCCATGCTCAAAACGCGGATTTTCGACACCCGGATGGTGGTTGCCCAGCGTCAGAAAAAAATGTCGTTCTATATGCAAAGCCTTGGCGAAGAAGCCATTGGCAGCGCCCAGGCCCTGGCCTTGAACATCGACGACATGTGCTTCCCGACCTACCGCCAGCAGAGCATTTTGATGGCCCGCGACGTGCCTCTGGTGGATCTGATCTGCCAGTTGCTGTCCAACGAACGCGATCCACTTAAAGGCCGTCAGTTGCCGATCATGTATTCGGTCCGGGACTACGGCTTTTTCAGTATTTCCGGCAACCTCGCGACCCAATTCATGCAGGCGGTCGGCTGGGGCATGGCATCGGCGATCAAGGGCGACACCAAAATCGCCTCCGCCTGGATCGGTGATGGCGCCACCGCCGAATCGGACTTTCACACCGCCCTGACCTTTGCCCACGTCTACCGCGCGCCGGTGATCCTTAACGTGGTGAATAACCAGTGGGCCATTTCGACCTTCCAGGCGATTGCCGGTGGCGAAGCCACCACCTTCGCCGGACGTGGCGTGGGCTGCGGCATTGCCTCGCTGCGCGTCGACGGTAACGACTTCATCGCGGTGTACGCCGCCTCGGTCTGGGCCGCGGAGCGCGCACGACGCAATCTTGGGCCGACACTGATTGAGTGGGTCACGTATCGCGCCGGCCCGCACTCCACTTCTGACGACCCTTCCAAGTACCGTCCTGCCGATGACTGGAGCCACTTCCCGCTGGGCGATCCGATCATTCGCCTCAAACAGCACCTGATTGCCACTGGCAACTGGTCCGAGGAAGAGCACGCAGCCGTCAGCGCCGAACTCGAAGCCGAAATCATCGGTGCACAGAAAGAAGCCGAGCGATTTGGCACCCTGGCCGGCGGCCAGATGCCAAGCGCGGCGACGATCTTTGAGGACGTGTACAAGGACATGCCCGAGCACTTGCGTCGGCAACGTCAGGAATTGGGGTTATAACCAGATGAACGACAACAATAAAATTCTGATGGAGAACGCCGTGAGCACCAGCACCATGACGATGATCCAGGCCCTGCGCTCGGCCATGGATGTGATGCTTGAGCGCGACGACAATGTGGTGATATTTGGCCAGGACGTGGGCTACTTCGGCGGCGTATTTCGTTGCACCGAAGGCCTGCAGGCCAAATACGGCAGCTCGCGGGTGTTCGACGCCCCGATCTCGGAAAGCGGCATCGTCGGCGCCGCCGTCGGTATGGGCGCCTATGGCCTGCGCCCGGTTGCCGAAATCCAGTTTGCCGACTACTTCTACCCGGCATCCGACCAGATCGTTTCCGAAGCGGCCCGCTTGCGCTACCGCTCGGCCGGTGAGTTTATCGCCCCCATGACCCTGCGCATGCCCTGCGGCGGCGGCATCTATGGCGGACAGACCCACAGCCAGAGCCCGGAAGCCATGTTCACCCAGGTATGCGGCCTGCGCACCGTCATGCCGTCCAACCCCTACGACGCCAAAGGCCTGCTGATTGCCGCCATCGAAAACGATGACCCGGTGATCTTCCTGGAACCAAAACGCCTGTACAACGGCCCCTTTGACGGCCACCACGAACGCCCGGTGACCCCGTGGTCCAAGCACCCGGCCAGTGCCGTACCCGATGGCTATTACACTGTGCCGCTGGATTGCGCCGCGATCGTGCGCCCCGGCACTGAAGTCACCATCCTGACCTACGGCACCACCGTCTATGTGGCCCAGGTCGCTGCCGAAGAAACCGGCATCGACGCTGAAGTCATCGATCTGCGCAGCCTGTGGCCGCTGGACCTGGACGCCATTGTCACCTCCGTGAAAAAAACCCGACGTTGCGTCGTCGTGCACGAAGCCACCCGCACCTGCGGTTTTGGTGCCGAGCTGATTGCGCTGGTTCAAGAGCACTGCTTCCACTATCTGGAAGCACCTATTGAACGCGTCACAGGCTGGGATACGCCTTATCCGCATGCTCAGGAATGGGCTTACTTCCCGGGCCCTGCACGGGTCGGTGCGGCTTTGCAACGGGTTATGGAGGTCTGAATGGGTACGCACGTTATCAAGATGCCGGACATTGGCGAAGGCATTGCGCAAGTTGAACTGGTGGAATGGTTTGTCAAAGTCGGTGACATGGTCAGCGAAGACCAGGTGGTCGCCGATGTGATGACCGACAAGGCCACCGTGGACATTCCCTCCCCGGTAGCAGGCAGAGTCCTGGCCCTGGGCGGCCAGCCCGGCGAAGTAATGGCCGTAGGCAGCGAGCTGATTCGTATCGAAGTTGAAGGCGCGGGTAACCTGCGCGAAAGTGCTCAGCCGGCCGCTGCTGCAGAACCGCAGGCCGCCGCCCCGAAAGCTGCGCCACAGGCCCGGGTCGAAGTGGCGCTGGTCACGGCCCCGGCAATCAAGCCTGCTGCGGCCCAACGGCCTGCACCTGTAGCCCGCGAAGCCAATGAACGTCCGCTGGCCTCCCCCGCCGTGCGAAAACGCGCCTGGGATGCCGGCATCGAATTGCGCTTTGTCATCGGCAGCGGCCCGGCAGGACGTGTGCTGCACGACGACCTTGAGGCTTATCTGGCGCAAGACAACACCTGCGTCGCGGCACCGGCCAGCGGTTATGCCAAACGCAACGATGAACAACAGATCCCGGTGATCGGCCTGCGCCGCAAAATCGCCCAGCGCATGCAGGAGGCCAAGCGCCGTGCCGCACACTTCAGTTATGTCGAAGAAGTCGACGTCACTGCCCTTGAAGAACTGCGCGCGCAGCTCAATCAAAAATGGGGCGAAAGCCGGGGCAAGCTGACCCTGTTGCCGTTTCTGGTACGGGCGATGGTGGTGGCCTTGCGCGACTTTCCGCAAATCAACGTTCGGTATGACGATGAAGCGCAAATCATCACCCGCTTTGGCGCCGCCCACATCGGAGTTGCCGCGCAAAGCGAAGGCGGCTTGATGGTGCCGGTGGTCCGACACGCCGAAACCCTGACCCTGTGGGGCGCGGCCGATGAAATCACGCGCCTGGCCAACGCCGTGCGCGCCGGCAAGGCGACCCGTGAAGAACTCAGCGGCTCGACCATTACCCTGACCAGCCTTGGCGCACTGGGCGGAATCGTCAGTACCCCGGTGGTCAACCTGCCCGAAGTCGCGATTGTCGGGGTCAATCGCATCGTTGAACGGCCAGTGGTAGTCAAAGGCCAGATCGTGATCCGCAAAATGATGAACCTCTCCAGCTCCTTCGACCATCGGGTAGTGGACGGCATGGACGCAGCGCAATTTATCCAGGCCATGCGTGGCTTGCTCGAACAACCAGCCACCCTGTTTCTGGAGTGAACATGCAGCCAACCCAACACACCACGCTGCTGATTATCGGTGGCGGCCCTGGCGGCTACGTGGCTGCCATCCGCGCCGGCCAGCTGGGAATTGCAACAGTCCTGATCGAAGGTCAGGCGCTGGGCGGTACCTGCCTGAACGTCGGTTGCATCCCGTCCAAGGCGCTGATCCATGTGGCCGAGCAATTTCACACCACCCAAGGCTACAGCAATAACAGTTCGCCACTGGGGATCAAGACCCAGGCCCCGACCCTCGACATTGGCCAGAGCGTTCAGTGGAAAAACGGCATCGTTGATCGCCTGACCAGCGGCGTCGGTGCGTTGCTGAAAAAGAACGGCGTCAAGGTCATCCACGGCTGGGCCAAAATCCTCGATGGCAAGGCGGTTGAAGTCGACGGCCAGCGGATCGAGTGCGAACACCTGTTACTGGCCACCGGCTCGAAAAGTGTCGACCTGCCGATTCTGCCCATTGGTGGCGCGATAATTTCCTCCACCGAAGCCCTGAGCCCCACCAGCATACCAAGGCGTCTGACCGTGGTCGGCGCGGGTTATATCGGACTGGAGCTGGGCATTGCCTATCGCAAGCTGGGCGCGGAAGTCACGGTGGTCGAGGCCCGCGACCGGATCCTGCCGACCTACGATAAAGATCTGACGCTGCCAGTTGCCGAGTCCCTCAAGGCATTGGGCATCACTCTGTATCTGGAACATAGCGTCGAAGGCTTCCAGGCCAGCAGCAAAACCCTGTCGATGCGCAATGCCCTGGGCGAAAGCCAGACTCTGGAAACCGACCAGGTCCTGGTCGCAGTGGGACGTCGCCCGCACACCCGGGGCTTCAACCTTGAGACCCTGGCGTTGGCCATGAACGGCCCGGCGATACGGGTCGACAATCGCTGTCAGACCAGCATGCGCAATGTATGGGCGATTGGCGACCTGACCGGTGAGCCGATGCTGGCTCACCGGGCCATGGCCCAGGGCGAGATGGTCGCCGAGATCATTGCCGGCAAACAGCGCGAGTTCTGCCCGACAGCCATTGCCGCGGTGTGCTTTACCGATCCGGAAATTGTCGTGGTCGGTAAATCCCCCGCCGAAGCCGAAGCGGCGGGCCTGGACTACATAAGCGCCAGCTTCCCGTTCAGCGCCAATGGTCGCGCCATGACCCTGGAATCAAAAAGCGGATTCGTGCGGGTTGTCGCGCGGCGTGACAACCACCTGATTCTCGGTTGGCAAGCAGTGGGCGCCGGTGTTTCGGAGCTGTCCACGGCCTTCGGCCAGTCGCTGGAAATGGGGGCTTGCCTGGAAGACATCGCCGGCACCATCCACGCTCACCCGACCCTGGGCGAAGCCGTGCAAGAAGCCGCGCTGCGTGCGCTGGGGCATGCACTACATCTCTAACCTGTAGGAGCGAGCTTGCTCGCGAGCTTTTTCAACGCTGCAACCATGAGCTCGCGAGCAAGCTCGCTCCTACAGATAAGTCGCTCCTACACTGCGGCTCAGCTTCTGAACAAACTCCACAAGAACGCCAACATCTCAAAAGCGCAGTAAAACCTGTAGGAGCGAGCTTGCTCGCGAGCTTTTCCAACGCCGCAAGCATGAGCTCGCGAGCAAGCTCGCTCCTACAGACAAGTCGCTGCTGCAGTGCGGGTCAGCTTCTGAACAAGCTCCACAAGAACGCCAGCAAGCCGCCTAAGGTCGCAATCCCCGCCAGCCAGCCAATCGCCGACAAACCCTGCCACACTGGCCCCGCTGCCGCTATTTGCGGACCAAATGCGATCAGCAGCGCGCTGATCAGCAACGCCAGCGACAATCGGGTCGAGGCCAGTCGCAATGAGCGCTCCAACCGTTCCAGCCCCGGCATGTCCACCTTGAGATCCAGCACCCCGTGCTTGAGACGGTGCACCATCAGGCGCGTGAGCTTGGGCAGGTCGCTCAGCACCCCGCGCCCCAGCTCCAGACCGTCGATGCCCAACCCCTTGGCCACTTTCCAGCTGAATTGCTCACGCAGCATTTTCTCGACTGCCGGCTTCGCCGTGGCGATCAAATCCAGATCAGGATCAAGTTGCGTCAATACCCCGTCAGCCGTGATAAGCGCCTTGAACAACACCAGTAAATCCGGCGGCAGCAACAAACGATATTCACGGATCAAACCGAGAAAATCGGTGATCAACGCGCTGATTTTCAATTGCCCCCCTGTGTGGCGCGCCATATATTCGCGGGCGGCCTGTTCGATCTGTGACAGGTCTTGCACGCGCTCCCCGCTCCAGTCAATCAGCACAGCCACAAGGAGCTCGGTACTGCCCTCGGTCAACGCGCGCATGAAATTCATGACCTCAAGGCGCCGTCGCTCATCCAGTCGACCCACCATGCCAAAGTCGATGAAGCCTACGCGGTTATCACTCATTGCCCGCAGGTTGCCCGGGTGCGGGTCGCCATGGAACAACCCGTCCTCCAGCAGCATTTTGATAAAGGCGCGTGCCCCGCGTCTGGCCAGCAAGCCGGGATCAAGCCCTTGTTCGATCAGTGCATCCCGCGCCAAGGGGGTAAAGCTGGGCAAGAATTCCTGCACCAATAACCGTTGGCTACTGAAAGCCCAATAGATACGCGGGATGACGATATGCGGCGTCTGCGCAAAGTTCTGCGCGATGCTGTCGCCGTTCTGCCCCTCCTGAGTGAAGTCCAGCTCCTCCAGCATCGCCCGGGCCAGCTGCCTGACCATCTGGCGCGGCTGATACACCGCCAGCGCGGCATTCTGCTCAACCAGCTGGGCCAGGCTTTCGAGCAACTGCAAGTCGGCGGTCATGGTGTGCCGCAAGCCGGGCCGTTGCACCTTGACCACCACCGCCTCGCCACTCAGTAAACGTGCAAGGTACACCTGGGCCATGGAGGCCGCGGCAAGGGGCTGAGTGTCGAACTCGGCAAATACCTGATCGAGACCGCAGCCCAAATCCTCCAGCACCTGTGCCTCCAGCTCGGCCCATGGCAGGGTTGAGGCCTGACTGTGCAAGGCCTGTAGTTCATTGACCCACTCCGGCCCCAGGATGTCGCGGCGGCTGGCCAGGATCTGCCCGCACTTGATAAACGTTGGCCCCAGCGCTTCCAGGGCCATGCGCACCCGCTGCGGCGTACTGGCCGGCAGCGATTCACCGGGCTCGGCATTGACGTCCACCAGCAAACGGCCCAGGCCCAGACGCAGCAGTACGTCCTGGGCACCGAAGCGCACCAGGGTAGCGACAATCTGATGAAGCCTGCGGTGGTGTTTCAAAGCCGTCCACGAGGAATCAAGCATGGTTACGTGTCCTGTTTAAAGTAGTGCCGGGGCCCGGTCAGACCAAGATTCGGACCTTCAGAGTCGCTGAACATTCGATTAATTAAAGTTCGCCTACGCTTGCAGGCAAGCAAACGCTGTGCGTGATGGCCCAAGACCAGTAGAATCGCGCTCTTTTTTCCAGGGCACTCGCCATGACCTCTCCCAAAACACCGCATGAAGCCGAGTCCCAGACCAGCGATCTGGTCTTTGGTCTCGAAGCCCGTCCCAAGCCATGGATCGCTTTCCTGGCAGCGCTGCAACATCTGCTGGCGATCATTGTTCCTATCGTCACCCCCGGCCTGCTGATTTGCCAGGCGCTGGGCGTCTCGACCCGCGACACCAACATGATTGTGTCCATGTCCCTGGTGATCTCCGGGATTGCCACCTTTGTTCAGTGCAAGCGCTTCGGGCCTTTCGGCGCCGGGCTGTTGATCGTGCAAGGCACCAGCTTCAACTTTGTCGGCCCGCTGATTGCGGGCGGCGCGTTGATGGTGAAACAAGGCACCCCGGTTGAAGGGGTGATGGCTGCCATTTTTGGCGTGGTGATTGCCGGTTCGTTTGTCGAAATGGGCATTTCCCGGGTACTGCCGTTTGTAAAACGCATGATCACCCCGCTGGTGACCGGCATCGTCGTACTGATGATTGGCCTGACCCTGATTAAAGTCGGTCTGATCAGCATGGGTGGCGGCTTCACCGCAATGGGCAACGGCACCTTCGCCAATGGCGAAAACCTGATGCTGTCAGGCGTGGTGCTGGCGATTATCGTGATCCTCAACCGCATCCCGCTGGTCTGGATGCGCAGCTGCGCCATCGTCATCGCACTGGCCGTGGGCTACGCCCTGGCGGGCTACCTCGGACGTCTGGACTTCACCGGCATGCACCAGGCCGAAGTATTCCAGGTGCCGGTACCGCTGCACTTTGGCCTGAGCTTCTCATGGGCCTTGTTCATTCCGATGCTGGTGATTTATCTGGTGACCTCGCTGGAAGCCATTGGTGATGTGACCGCCACCAGCAAGGTCTCGCGCGAGCCCGTTGAAGGCCCGGTGTGGATGCAGCGCATCAAGGGCGGCGTACTGGTCAACGGCGCCAACTCGCTGCTGGCAGGTATTTTCAACACCTTCCCGAGCTCGATCTTTGCCCAGAACAACGGGGTGATTCAGCTGACCGGCATCGCCAGTCGCCATATTGGCGTGTGGATTGCCGGCATGCTGGTGCTGCTGGGGCTGTTCCCCAGCGTTGCCGGTGCCATTCAGGCAGTGCCTGAGCCAGTACTCGGTGGTGCGGCCATGGTGATGTTCGGGGCTGTTGCAGCCTCCGGGATCAATATTCTGGCCAGCACTACACTGGACCGTCGTGCCCTGTTGATCATTGCGGTGTCGCTGGCGCTGGGGCTTGGTGTGTCGCAAGTCCCTGAGTTCCTGGCCCACATGCCCGCCGCCCTGCGCAATGTGCTGGAGTCCGGTGTGGCCACAGGGGGTATTTGCGCCTTGTTACTGAACTGGTTCCTGCCGGAAGCAGAAAAGAAATAACCCGCAATACGACCATCAACGGCAGGATTGCCTTGAGCCATCCTGCCTGGCCTTGAACCGGGCCTGTACCCTGTACCGACCGTCCCTTTGCAACCAGGAGTCTGGCGTGACTGAACCCGGAATCAACCATCAGCAAGCCCTTGATCGCTTTCTCGGCGAGCACCCCGAACTGGCAGCCGAGCTTGAGAAGTTAAACCCCTTGGCCGCCCGTGCGGTGGGCCAATCGATGCAGGAATATCGCCAGGAACGTTTAAACGAAGCCTTCGAGGCCGAGGCTGAACGCCTGGGCTTTTTTGCCTGGGAACTGACGCTGCAATTGACCAGTGCCAGCGCCGAGGAGTTTGAGGCCCAACGTCTTGAGGTACACCGCGAGGTGGCACAAATGGCAGGTATGGACTGGGACGAGTATTGCGAGCTGCATGGCCTGTAGGAGCGAGCTTGCCTCGCGATGCCAGCACACAGCTTGCGCGGATCAGCCGTCCCGCTGTGGCATCCAGATACTGGAACAGACTTTCTCCAGCAGCGCCTTGTTATGGCTGAACACAATCAGCCCCAGTTCACGGCGCTTGACCTCCTCCAGCAACACTCGCCATACCTGGGCCTGAATGTGAGGGTCAAGTTGCGCCGTCACCTCATCGGCAATCAGATAGCGCGTGCGCGGGTCCAGCGCCCTTAGCAAGGCGATACGCGCCAGTTCGCCGCCCGATAATTCATCCGGCCGGCGCGTCAGCCAGGCAGGATTCACTGCCATGCGTTCAAGCCATGGGGCATCCGGGGACCAGGCATCACGCAGGCTCTCACCCGTGGTGCGATAGGGATTGAAGGTCAGTTCGGGGTGTTGTGGCACTAGTTGGACCGGGCAGTAGCCCTTCTTCGACAGCGGTTTACCGCCCACTGTGACACTGCCCGAAGTTGCCGTTTGCCACTGCGCCAGCACCCGGCCCAGAGTGGTTTTCCCAAAACCGCTGGGGGCGGAGATGCCTTGACACTCCCCCAGCCCCACCTGAAAAGACACCGAATCCCAGAGTCGATGACCGTCTTGCACAATGCTGAGTTCGCGCACTTCAAGCATAAGAATCAGCCCCGACTTCCGGTACCCGCCGCGCCAGAAACTGTTGCTCGGGCAAGGCCGCCCAAAGCGACTGTAGCCACGGACTGCCTGCGCTTTCACGCAACTCTTTCGCGCTCAGGGTTTCGTGCAGTTCACCTTGATGCAACACCGCGATCTTGTCGGCAAAACGCGCCGCCAACGCCAGGTCATGGGTGACCCACAGAATGCCCCGCCCCTGCTGGCAAAAACCCTTGAGATGGGTCAGCAGCTGACAAGCATGCTCGTCATCCAGCCACGAGGTGATCTCGTCCGCCAGAATGTAGCGCGCGTGGGTCAGTGCCGCGCAGCTGGCCAGAACCCGCTTGGCCATGCCCCCGGACAACTTGCGCGGATATTCGTCCACCAGCCCGGGTTGCAGGTTGTATTGCTGCAGTTGCCGCGCCACAGCCCCCGGCTCCAGCGTGACCCCGCTCAACTGCGCCGCCCTGTTCAACTGCGGGCCGACTTTAATCAGCGGGTTCAGGGCACTCACGCCCTGGGGCACATAGCACAGGCTTTTGCCGCGCTGGTCGATCTTGCCCGCAGCGCTCAGCACCTGCCCATCGAGCACGATATCGCCATGACAGCGCATGTTGTCCGGCAGCAAACCCAGGGCGCTCTGTAGCAACAGGCTTTTGCCCTCCCCGCTGGAGCCCACAAGTGCCACCAGCTCACCGGGGTTAATCTCCAGGGAGATATTGCTCAGCAGCGGATGCCAGGTTTTATGGCCCAGCCAGTGATAGTGGGCGATATCAATCGCAAACCGGTCGAATTTCAGCATCAGGTAATCCTTATCCAGAGCTGTTGCAGCGCTCGTGCAAATTGGTCGAATACCAGTACCAGACCCACCAGAATCAAACCCGGGAAGAACGCCATCCACCAGGCACCCGTACTCAAGTACCGTAGCGCATCCGCCAGCAACAAGCCCAGTGACGGATCATGGGGCGCCAGACCAAAGCCCAGAAAGCTCAGCGCCGCCGAATGCAACACTGCATGGGGGAACATCAGCAAGGTGCCGATGATCCACTGCGGCAGCAGCAACGGCAGCAAGTGATGGCGCCAGCGATAGAAGCTGCTGTTGCCCAGGCGATGGGAGAGCATGACAAAATCGGTCTCGCGTATGCGCAGGATTTCGGCTCGCAGGATCAGGGCCAGTCGCGGCCAGTGGGTCAGGGCCACGGCCAGGATCACTCCCTGTTTGCCGCCGCCCAGGGTGAAGCAAATCAACACCAGCAACAGCAGATGCGGCAACGCCAGCATGCTGTCGATCAGCCCGCGAATCAGGTAGTCCAGGGTTTTGTTCAGTGCACACAGGCTGGCGGCAAACATGGCCAGAAAACCGCTGCTAAAGGCGGCGGTCAAACCGATTTGCAGGCTGGTGGTCATCCCCTGGAAGCACCGCAGCCACAGGTCCCGTCCCAGGCTGTCGGTGCCGAACCAATACTCGGACGAAGGTGGCAGGCGCCGCGCCAGCAAATCCATCGGAACATCAACGCTGACTATCGACAGGCCATACGCGATCAAAAGCAGCAGCATCAGCAGCGAGAGGCAAAGCCTGAACAAGGCACGATTGGGGTCGTAAGTCATGACTGGCGCGCCGCCCCGCGGTTGAGGCGCAGTAACAGCGCGTTGGCAATGCTGTTGCCGGTAAACACCAGCACCGCACAAAACATCACAATCCCCATCAGTAACGGGATATCACCACGCAAGCCGGCATCGATAGTGGCCTGGCCGAGGCCCGGATAAGCGAAGACTTTTTCCGCCAGCAGCGAACCGCCAATCAACTCCCCCACCGAAGCAAATTGCAGGCACAACGCGGGGGTTACCGCGTGACGCAAAATATGAAAGTTGATCAGCGGCCAGCCTTTATCGCCCTGGGCCTGGGCATAGCGAATGAACTCACTGTTCATCACCTCTGCCACCCGTGAGCGGGTGTGCAGCGCAATATTGCCGACCCCCAGAACCCCGAGGGCCAGCATGGGCAAAATCAGGTGCCTGAGCTTGTCGCCCCAGGTGGCTGTTTCGGCGCTGCTGCCGGGGGTCCAGGCACAGCAGATCGGCGCCCAGTTGAGGGTGACGGCAAACAGTGACAGCAACAACAGGCCAATCCAGAAGGTCGGCAGGGACGCCAGTACATAGGACAGGGTCGAGATCAACCGGTCCGGCCAGCGATTCAAGTAACGTCCGGCCGTAAGGCCCATGGCCAGACCGACAATCCCGGAAAACAGCCACGCCGACAATAGCAGCGCGAATGAGGTGGCAAAGCGCTCACCAATCACTTGCGACACCGGCGCGTTGTAGAGCATCGAGTAGCCGAAGTCGCCTTGCAGGATCTGGCTGAACCAGTGCAAAAAGCGCTCCCACAAGGGCAGATCCAGCCCCCAGCGCGCAGCAATCAGCGGGTATTGCTCGGGCGGCACGTGCAACAGGTCGTTGCCGATATAAGCCCGGATCGGGTCAACCGGAGAAAAGCTGAGCAAGGTAAACGTGCCTGCTGCCGTCACCAGCAGCAGGCACATCAAGCGCACAACATAAAGCGAGAATCCACGAATCACTTGCAGGTCCACTTCCAGCCATCAAGGCTATTGAGCAGCGACCAGGAACCGTGGATTTCCGGAGCGCCTTTGCCCAGGTCGATACACTCATCAGCCAAATACGTGTGCTGTACGTTCAGCAACCACGCCCAGGCTGCATCGCCCTTGACCCCGGCGCCGGTCTTGCCGTCCCACTCCACTTGCTGCCAGAACGGCACCGCCTGCTGCCAGGTCGGAGCATCCAGCGCCTGCTGCAAATGCTGATCGACTACAGGATTCTTGTAATAACCGGGGTTGTAGTACTCAACCCCGGCCGCCTTGCTGCTGTAGTGATGATAAAGCTCCATCGGGTCGAGGCTGCCCCAGCCAAACAGGGTCGGGTTGGCGTGCATGTTGCGTTCAACGGTTTCCCAACTGCCTGACTTCAAGTCCACCTCGATCCCGACCGGCTTGAGCATGGAGCGCACGGCCTGGGCCAGGTCACGTCGGGTCGCATCGCCACTGGCGTACCACAGGGTGAGTTTGGCCGGCACACCCTCTTTGGCACGAATGCCACTGGCGGTTTCAACCCAGCCGGCTTCATCCAGGATCTGTTTGGCCCTGGCGATATCGCCATCCTTGAAGGCCGCCTGCGGGTTATCCCAGGGCAAACCCTGGACCCCGGTGTAGGCAGGTATCGCATGCCCTTCGAGAATCTGGTCCGCCAGCAATTGGCGATTGATTGCGTAGTTGATGGCCTTGCGGATCGCCACATCGGCGGTCACATCGTTACCAACGGGGTAGCCATGGGCATCCTTTTCGCCTGCCCTGGTGGTGGGCAGCACAATGCCGCGATTCTCGACACTGGGGCGTACCCACAGCTTCATGCCCGGTGTCGGCGTCACCGCCAGCGACGGAGCGATTCGTACGATACCCAGCTGCTTGCTCTGGGCCGCGGCAAACGAGCTGTCCTCATCGAGGAATACAAACACCAGCTTGTCGAAATCGTTTTTCTGCCCCGCGTAATACGGATTGGCTTCAACAATCAACTGCTGCCCCGGCTGATAGCTGACCAACCGGTAAGGCCCGGCACCAACAGGCTTTTGCGCATAGGTTTTAGCGTCGTACTTGTCGGCCGAGACAATGCCCAGAGACCCCAGCACATTGACGAAGGTACTTTGCGGCGCCTTCAACTCAATGCGCACGGTGAGCGGATCAACCGCTTCGGCCTTGAGGAAGTTGCCCATATCGACCTTGCCGCCACTGGCCGCCGCATTGTTGTAGGTGTAGGCCACATCCTTGGCAGTCAGGGCCGAGCCATCGGAGAATTTCAAGTCGGGCTTGAGCTTCAAAGTCCAGGTTTTGCCATCGTCACTGGTCTGATAATCAGTGAGCAGGAAACTGCTCCAGGACAAGTCCTCGTTTTGCTTGAGCAACGGGCTGTGCAACAGCAGATAACTGCCGTGACTCCAGCCCAGCATGGGGTCAAAGCCTTCAGTGGGTTCATCGCCAATGGCCAGTTGCAGAGTTCGTGCCTGCGCTGAGTAAACCGGCGCAGCGAGCACACTCAACAAGGCAGCGGCCACCAGGGTATTGCGCATCCATGCAGGCTTTGACATCTATCCTCCTGAAATAAATAGCTTCGTCGGAAAATCCCGGAAAAACCATGCGCCAATTCTCGCGCCCAACAGTAATAGCACCCCAGTATCAAATATCCAGCAGTCATATGATTTTTTAGGGAAATCTTCATACCGGCGCATTATCTTGTAACAACATAAGAATCCCCAGCGACCGGGATCTCAACTTCCAGGCAACCTCTGAGAGGTTCAAGGACGCGGCTGTGCTATACCAAATGGGTACGATTGTTCAGACATGGCATGCAGATTCCACATACAGAGGTTCACATGTTCAAAGGATTAGCCGGTCACCTCAAAGACAAAAACATCCACTCGATCAATGCCCTGCCATCGAACAATATCGAACTGTTCGACTGCTACACCGGGCTGATCCTGGGCCACCTGTATCGCAATTTCCCGCTGCCCCTCACCCTCACCGCCGAGCGCTTTATCGATTACAAAACCCTGGGCGCCAGCAACCGCGACACGCTGGAAAAAGAAGAGGCCCTGTTCCTGGCCACCGTCAAATGGCTGGCCGACGTCGGCTACATCCACTTTGACGGACTGTCAGGGGTTTCATTTTTCGAAGTAGTGCTGACCAATAGCGGACTGCTGATTTTGCGCGCGTTCCCTGAAGGCAAAGACACCGCCCCTACCATTGGCGAGAAGTTGTCGCACTGCACCAGGGACGAAAATAATGGCGAACTACGGGCCCTGGTGTCAGAAGCACTGGGCCTGGGAAGCCGGATGATCAGCCCGATGACGCGCTCGGGGATTTGAGCCAGTCGCATTGATCCGCATGCCACTGCAACGTTTCAACACTGGCCTTCGCTGAAGCCGATGTTGGCGTAGCGAGTGGCATGCCTTCGTATTGGATGTAGTAGGAATTATGTAGTTGAGGGGCCAGTCGGATTAACAGCGAAGCAGGATCGATTGCAATGAGATACAAATCGAACAGAGTATGAAGGTCAGCACGTAGCAACAAGCCGTTTGACACCACGTGAGTGTGTTCACCCTTATAAGGATGAATATGCGCAGCTTCTAACACCTCAGCTTGATCGCAACCACTGATCGCACATCTTGTTGCGTATGCTTCCAACAACTTCTTACGAAAAGCAGACTGTCCTCGACGGCGAACAATGCTGGCAACTACTCGCTGTCTAGCATCATCAACATTTCGAGGATCAAACACACGTTGTTGCTCGGCTTCGACTTCGGCTTTTTCGAGTTCATGAGCCACCCGACCGGGCTCGCTAGGAAGCTCATCTATCATTTCGATAAGTTTGGACTTAATGGCTTTACCGATATTTTTCTGAGGCTTTAGACCAACCACCCATTCAAGCTCTCGCTCTTCATAAATCGCAGAGATGTTTTGCATTCTGCGTTCAAAGGCACCCTCTTCGCGGCCAAAACGATTAGCCAACTCACGATACACATGAGCTTTAACAAACTTTGTGGTCGCTACCTGGTGACGCAACATTTCGCCATAAGCTTGAACTGATGCCTTCAGTTCCTCATTGCTCCATCCGTCCGACATTGCTCCCATCCTTTTTGATCCGCACCGAAGCACGCAAGGTAAGAGAATTTACCCGACCATGTAGGAAATAAATAATTTCTGTAGGAGAAATCCCAAACTAAAGCCGCCATCGAACCATTCAAAAAAGTGCTCGACGGCGTTCCATTGAGAAAGTGCAAGCCCGTCCCCAGCCACTAAGTACAGGCTTCAACCACCCACTTCACTTTCGCCAACGCCCCGCGCAATGCCCCCATGTCCACCGATCCCAGGGCCAGTCTGATGGCGTGGGGTACGTGGGTCGAAACAGCAAATGGCTGGGCGGTGGAGACCGATATCTGTTCGCGCAGCAATGCCGTGACGACCTGCTCTGCTCTGGCATCCTCGGCCAGGGGCAGCCACACAAAGTAGGAAAAGGGATGGCGCACACGGTGCAGCCCGGCCAATTGTTCGTCAGCAATGATCTGGCGGGCCTGTGCGTCCTGGCGCTTTTGCACTTCAAGTCGGCTCACCGTGCCGTCGTCGAGCCAGGCACTGGCGATCGAGGTCATTATCCCCGGGGTATTCCAGGCTGTGACCCTGATCATGCGCTCCAGTGCGGCAATGGTTTGAGGCGGCGCCGCGACGAAACCGACGCGTAAACCCGCAGCAACATTTTTCGACAGTCCGGATACATACACCGTCCTTTCCGGTGCCAGTTCAGCCAGGGGTGGCGGCGGATTTTCCACAAGAAAAGCGTAGGCCGCATCTTCGATGATATGCAGATCATGCTTGCGCGCGATTGCCACAAGCTGCTGACGCTGCTCGAGGCTCATCACCCAACCCAGCGGATTGTGCAGGGTCGGCATGCTGTAGATCGCTCGCACCGAGCGACTGCGACAGAGCTGTTCCAGGGCATCAAGGTCCGGGCCACTTTCTGTAACCGGAATCGGCAACACCTCAAGATGCAGCGCCAGGGCCAAAGCCTTGAAGCCCGGATAGGTCAACCCATCGACCGCAATGACATCGCCGGGCTGGAGCAGCGACATCAAGGCCACAGTCAAGCCGTGCTGGGCACCATTGACGATCAAGACCTGCTCGGCAGGTACGTTCAGGCCGCGAGTCTGCAAATGCCGGGCAAACGAAGCCCGCTCGTGCAGGCGTCCGCCATGGGGCTGATAGCGCAGCAGCGACTCCAGGTCGCCAGACAACGCGAGCTGGCGCAAGGCGCTGCGCAACAGTTCGGCCTGGCCGGGCACAGAGGGGTAATTGTAATTGAGGTCCAGCATCCCCGCCGTCACGTCGGGCTGGTCGATGCCGTGGCCGGGTGGCAACGACGTCTCCCTGACGAAAGTCCCGCGCCCCGCCTCTCCACTGACCAGGCCCATGGCCTCAAGCTCGGCGTAAACCCGACTGGCCGTGACCAGCGCCAGCCCTTCTGATGCGGCCAATTGCCGGTGGGTGGGCAAGCGGGTACCGGGTGGCAAGCGTGCACTGCGGATATCAGCGGCAAAGGCGTCGACCAGCGACTTGTAGCGAGAGCGCGGCATCGGGACTTGTATCCATGACAATATTTTGATTGTCATCAATATTCGACCCTAGGATGCACTTTATGCAATCCCGCGATCAGCCTTGAGTGTGAAACTCGATGGAACGAACCTCCAACCTGCAAAATCCGGCAACCTCGCAAAACCTGAGCGGCTGGCTCAACGGGTTTATCGGCGTGGTTATTTTCAGCGGCTCGCTACCGGCAACCAAGGTGGCGGTGCTGGAATTTGATCCGGTTTTTCTGACCCTGGCCCGCGCCACCATCGCCGGGGCCATTGCCCTGTGCGTGCTGCTGTTGTTGAAGGCAAAGCGCCCTCAGCGAAGCCAGCTTTTGTCCTTGCTGATCGTGGCCATCGGGGTTGTGGTGGGCTTTCCACTGCTGACCGCCCTGGCGCTGCAGCATGTCACTTCTGCTCACTCGATTGTGTTTCTCGGCCTGTTGCCCCTGGCGACTGCAGCCTTCGGCGTGTTGCGCGGCGGCGAACGTCCACGGCCGGCGTTCTGGCTGTTTTCAATCCTGGGCAGCGCGCTGGTGGTGACGTTTGCCCTGTCACAGGGTCTGACCGCCTCTGCCACAGGCGACATTCTGATGTTCCTGGCCGTGATCATTTGCGGCCTGGGCTATGCAGAAGGTGCAAAGCTGTCCAGAACCCTGGGCGGCTGGCAGGTGATTTGCTGGGCGCTGGTGCTGTCGGTGCCGGTGATGGCAAGCCTGGCGGTTTACTGTGCGCCCTCTTCGTTCGCCAACATCAACCCGCCAGCCTGGCTGGGCCTGGCTTACGTCTCGTTGTTCAGCATGCTGATCGGCTTCGTATTCTGGTACCGCGGACTGGCCCAGGGAGGCATTGCGGCCGTGGGCCAGCTTCAGCTGTTGCAGCCTTTTTTTGGCTTGGCCCTGGCCGCTACCCTACTGCATGAGACCGTCAGCATCGGCATGTTCGCCGTGACCGGCGCGGTGATCCTGTGTGTGATTGCGGCGAAAAAATTCGCTAGATAAGGCCCCGTTGTTCAGGCAGTTTTCAGCGTAAAGCGCGAAGCCGGGCGGTTCAGACCGTAGTGATCGCGCAAGGTACTGCCAGCGTATTCGGAACGGAACAGGCCGCGCTGGCGCAGGATCGGCAGCACTTCATCAAGGAACACCTCAAACCCGTCCGGGAACGCCGGGGGCATCACGTTGAAACCGTCGGCGGCGCCACTGCGAAACCACTGTTCGATCAGGTCAGCAATCTGCACCGGCGTGCCTACCGGTACCCAGTGCCCTCGCGCACCGGCCAGGCGATTGATCAACTGGCGCAGTGTCAGGTGCTCGCGATCAACAATGTCGATGATCAGCTTGAAGCGACTGGACTGACTTTCACGGCTGTCGAAGTTGATCAGGTGCCGCGGAAACGGCGCGTCCAGGTCATGCCCTGACAGGTCGACCCCCAGCATGCGGCGCAACTGACCCAGAGAGATATGCGGCAGGACCAGCTCATTGAGTTCATCGAATTTGCGCTGGGCTTCAGCTTCGCTGCTGGCTATGTACGGGCTGATGCCCGGCAGGATTTTCAGCTGCCGTGGGTCGCGCCCCACCGCCCTGGCCCGGGCACGGATGTCGTTGGCGAACTCGGTCGCACTGTGCAGCGTCTGGTGCGCGGTGAAAATCGCTTCGGCATGGCGAGAAGCAAAGTCGCGGCCGTCCTCGGAAGAGCCCGCCTGCACCTGCACCGGCCGGCCCTGTGGCGAGCGCGGCGAGTTGAAGGGACCCTTGACCTTGTAATGGGCGCCCACATGGTTGATCGCATGCACCTTGCTGGTATCGGCAAACACCCCGGCCGTCTTGTCCAGCACCAGCGCGTCGTCTTCCCAGCTGTCCCACAAGTCGGCCGTCACCTGCACGAACTCTTCGGCCTGGGCGTAGCGATCATGGGCCGATGGATGCTGGTCAAGGCCGAAATTGGCGGCAGCGTCGGCCATGGAAGTGGTCACGATGTTCCAGCCGGCGCGGCCATTGCTGATGTGGTCCAGGGCGCTGAACGCTCGGGCCAGATTGTAGGGTTCGCTGTAGGTGGTACTGGCCGTGGCAATCAGGCCGATGCGCCGGGTGACTGCGGCAATGGCCGCCAGCCAGGTGATGGGCTCGAACCGGATACGCATGCCCTCCCGCCCGCTTTCGGAAAGTGAAGGTGAATCGGCAAAGAAAATCGCATCGAGCTTTTCCCGTTCAGCGCGTAACGCCAGCTGCTGGTAATAGCCGATATCCATCGAGTGTTCCGGCACCGATTGCGGGTGGCGCCAGGCGGCTTCGTGATGGCCGTTGGGGTAGATAAACAGATTGAGGCTGAGCTGGCGTTCGGACATTTTCCGCTCCCTGAAGAGAATAAACCTGACAAACATGGGCCCGCGCGCGGCGTCAGGCAGCAACCCGCGGCGCAGTAAAAAGATCAGTGCAGTTCAGCGAAATCACTCAGTACATCGTCGCGCAGGGCAATGAAACGGCTGTCGCTGCGGTTGCGCGGGCGTGGCAGGTCGACATCGAGAATACGGCGGATGCGGCCCGGGTTCGGTTGCATCACCACAACCCGATCCCCCAGGAAAACCGCCTCATCCACATCGTGGGTTACCAGGATCATGGTGATTTTTTCCTTGGCCCAAATGTTTTGCAGCTCGCCCTGCAGACGCGCGCGGGTCAAGGCATCCAGGGCTCCCAGTGGTTCATCAAGCAGCAACACGCTGGGGCGATTGACCAGCCCGCGGGCAATCGCCACCCGTTGCGCCATGCCTCCGGAGATCTGATGCGGGTAAGCGTCGATAAAATCCTGCAGGCCCACCAGTTCGATGTGCTCACGCACGGTGTCGCGTTTTTCAGCGCTGCTCAGCACCGAGTTCTTCAGACCTACCGCGACGTTCTGCTCCACGTTGAGCCACGGGAACAGGCGGTGATCCTGAAACACGATGCCGCGCTCCAGCCCCGTGCCGGCGATGGGCTTGCCATTGATCAGGATCCGCCCGTCATATTCCTCATCGAGCCCCAGAATCAGGCGCAACAACGTGGACTTGCCGCAGCCGCTGGCGCCGACAATGCTGATGAATTCGCCGGGGGCGATGTCGAGCTGAATGTTGTCCAGCACTTGCAGCTGGGTCGTGCTGCCCGGGCGGGAGGCAAAACGCTTGCTGATGTTTTCCAGGGTCAGGCCGTTGTTGAGCATGCTGCAGTCCTTCTGAAAGTGTTAATCAACGGGGGGCGATGCCATACAGACGCTGCATGCGCCGCTCACATACCCGTGCCAGTGCATTGAGGCTCCAGCCCACCAGGCCAATCACCACCATGGCGAACAACACCAGGTCCATCATGAAATGCTCGCTGCCATCAATCAGCGTATTGCCGATCCCCTCCCCCGAAACCAGCAGGTATTCGGCACCGATGGTGGCCAGCCAGGAGTACACCAGCGCCAGGTACAGCCCGGTAAAGATCGACGGCAATGCGGCCGGCAACATGACCCCGATGATGGTTTGCCAGCGGCTAAAGCCGTATACCCGCGCCACCTCCAGCAAATTAGGCGGCACGCTGCGCAAGCCATCGCAGGTATTGACCACCACCGGCACCAGCGCTGCCAGTGACAGAAAGGCCACTTTCGCCACATCACCCAGGCCGAACCACACCGAGATCAGCGGGATCCAGGCGAACAGCGAAATCTGTTTGAAGGTGTTGAAACTGGGCCCGACCAAACGCTCGAAATGCCGTGACAGCCCCAGCAGGCATCCCAGCACCAGACCCAGGCTGGTGCCGATAAAAAAGCCACTGAGATTACGCGTCAGGCTGGCGCATATGGCGCGCCAGAATTTGTCCGATGTGATTTGCTCCCAGGCCGTGACTGCGACTTTCTCCGGTGACACCAACAGCCCCGACTGGCTCCAGCCCTGATGGGATGCCAGCCACCAGATTGCGATGGCGGCAATCGGTAACACCCAGCCACGATAGCGACGACTGCCCGGACTCACTGCAATCACGGCGCTCATGAAAGTGCTCCCGCTGTCCCGGGGCGACCGCGATTGAGGCGGCGCTCCACATAATCAAACCCGCGATCGATCAACAGGCCGACTGCCCCCACGACCACCACGGCCGCCATTACCAGATCCAGTTGAAACAACTGACGGCCATACACGATCAGGTAACCCAAGCCCTCACTGGAGGCAACCAGCTCCACTACCACCAGCGACAACCAGGCCTTGGTGAAGCCCAGACGCAACCCGGTGAACAGCGTCGGGACCGCCGCCGGCAAGACAATCCCGACCACGCTTTGCCAGCGACTGAAACCATAGGCCCGGCCAACTTCCAGCAGCCCCTTGGGCGCCTGATGAAACGCTTGCAAGGTGCACAGGGTGATCGGCACTGTCGCCGCCTTGGCAATCAGCACGTACTTAAGGGGTTCGCCGATACCGAACACCAACAAGGCAAACGGCAGCCAGGCCAACACCGGGATCTGAACCAGCGCATTGAAGGTAGGCAGCAGGTAATCCTCGACGGTGCGCGAGAGACCCATGGCCGCCCCCAATACCACACCGATCGAGGCACCCAATGCGAACCCCAGGACTACGCGTTGCATGCTGGCCAGGGCATTGATCCACAGATCACCGGAAGTGATCAGGTCCGACAGGGTTTGATACACGTAGGCCGGGGGCGGCAGCACCTGCTCCGATAGCCAGCCGCGCTCGACGCCCAAATACCACAGGCCCAGCAAGACCAGCGGCAACAGCCAGGGCTCGGTGTAACGACGCAGCCTGGCGAACCCCTGAGAAGTACGCGGTATCTCGACCTTGCGCACGGGCCGAATCGGCGCCGGCGGCAAGCGCTTGACGTTGTCCCTGGGTAACGCCGGAGCCGAGTACGGCTCCGGTCTGGCGGTCTGTGCCCTGGCCATGTGCTAGCTCCCTTGCTTGCTGGTCGCGACCGCTACCGCATCAGCGGCGGGCTGCTTGCCATCCGGGCCGTAGGGGGTCCAGTAGTGTTCAAGGCCCCTGCTTTTGAGAGCCGCCTGCAAATAACCGGGGGCGAACCAGCCCTCGACAGTCACCGGACGACGGATCAATTTTTCTGCCTTGGCTTGATCTGCCACGGCCTGATAGCGGCCTATCAGGAAGTTGTCCACCAGAGGCGAGACTTTGTCCCGCAGGCTGCTTCCGGCAAAGTCGGCGCGCAATGACTCCACCGGGTCATTGCTCTTGGCCCACTCGGCGAAGACCTGCTCGGCATGCCCCTCGTCCGAACTCCATTTCGCCGCATCCACCAGGGTGTCGACGACTTTCTGCACGTTCTGCGGGTGTTCCTTTTCATAATCGCTACGCACCACCAGCGCCGTCTGGCGGGTGTAGCGCACATCCTGCGAAGGGTTGTCATAGATGATGTCGATCAGGCCTTTATCCCGCAGCTTGAACAACTCGCGCCCACCAAAGGCCGCGTCCACGCCATTGGAAACCAGGGCCGCCTGGGTGCTGCCAGTGTCGAGGTTGATCACCTTGATGTCGCGCTCGGTCAGGCCACGCTCGGCCAGCAGGTTGATCGACACCAGGTGCCCGTTGGTACCGCGAAACACCGCTACTTTTTTGCCTTTGAGGTCATCGATGCTTTTGATGTCAGAGCCCTTGGGCACCGCCAGGTAAATGTTCGAGCGCACCCCCAGTGCCGCCAGCAATCTGGTGTCCAGCCCGTTGGAGCGGCCTACGACTGCAGGCAGGTCGCCCTGGTAGGCGAAATCCAGCTGCTGGTTGGACAAGGCTTCATTGACTGCCGGCCCTGCCCCTTTAAAGAAGAACCACTGCACCTCGGTGCCGCTGCCGGCGAAGGCTTTTTCCAGAAGTTGCTGATTGCGCACAATGCCCAGGGACGAACCACTGAACGTAACCGGGTCACCACCACCGGCGGCGGCGACGCCAATGCGCAACACATCGGCCTCGGCCAATGGCGCAACCAGCAGCACCGCCAGCGCGGCCGCAATACGCCCTTTGCGAAACACTTTAAATGTAGCCATGTGGAGGTCTTCCTTGGATCGATGAGGATTGGTCTGTCAGGCGGCGAGGTGTTTTTTGTCGGCTTCGGTTTGCGGCGAGCGGGTTTCGGGGGTGGGTTTGAGTGCCTGGCTCAAGCGTCCGTCGACGCCAAACGGCACATCACCGTCAATGGTGGTACGGCGCACAATGCGCTGCGCATCGCCGTAATCGTTGATCGCAATATGCTGGGTGGCGCGGTTGTCCCAGA
The DNA here is from genome assembly GCF_009910445.1 of Pseudomonas sp. 9.1(2019). Classification (NCBI taxonomy): domain Bacteria; kingdom Pseudomonadati; phylum Pseudomonadota; class Gammaproteobacteria; order Pseudomonadales; family Pseudomonadaceae; genus Pseudomonas; species Pseudomonas sp. 9.1(2019). Next base: position 1,011,373 of record NZ_VBWF01000010.1, read on the forward strand.
TCACCACATCACCTTCCTGCCAGCGCCAGCGGACGGTGTTGTCGACATGGGTAATACGGTCGTGAAACAGACGGATCAGCTGTTTTGAATCATTGCTGCTGACCCCTTGAATCTGCTTGACGAAGTGCCCCAACAACAAACTTCTCTCGCCCGACTCCGGGTGTACGCGAACCAGAGGATGTTCAGTCTCGTAAACTTCGGCGGTGAACTGTTCGCGATAACGCTTGAGCCCTGACTCATCGGTATTACGCGGTGCGGCGTAGTCATAAAGATTGGTGTGCAAGGCGCGCAAACCATCGGCCAGCAGTTTTAAAGGTTCCGGCAGATCGGCATAGGCCGTTGCCGTATTGGCCCATACGGTGTCGCCGCCATAAGGCGGGATGACCACACCGCGCAGGATGGAAATCTTCGGGTAATTGGCCACGAACGTCACATCGGTGTGCCAGGAGTTGGCCCGGGTTTCCTTGGCATCCAGGTGCAGGATGGCAGTGCTTTGCTCGGCCGAACGCACGGTCGGGTGCGGTACTTGATTACCAAAACGTCGGGAAAATGCTTCGTGCCCGGCATCATCGAGATGCTGATCGCGAAAGAACAACACTTTGTATTTCAACAGTGCTTCATTAATAAACTCGAACGCTTGTTCACTGATATCACCGCCCAGTTTTATGCCGTCCAGTTGTGCACCAATTCGACCTGCGACGGGTTTTATTTGAATAGTCATCAAACCACTCCTGCCTTATGAACCGTTGTTGGCCAGATCATAAAGGCATAAAAGCAGCACTGACTAATCACAATTTAATATAAAGATATGCGAATCATCCGCTAGAACCAGGACGCTATAAAGCTTGATAAATCGTTATATAAGTCTGGTTGTAAGCTCATAACTTTTTCACTGGACCCTGGATAAACAGGTGGAGCCGGGGGTTGGAAAATTCACCGTCGCCACCACAGCTGCCCCCGGATTTACCTGAGTACCGCCGATTTTTAACCAAACAGGAGACGGCCACAGGGAAATAACGAGTGCCAGCTTTGACCCACATCATTCACCAAGCCACAGAGACAAGTTGATTGTCGGACAATACAACATTCTATATATCCACTCGTCAGATTAGACACTTAAAAAAACCGAAAACTTTGCTCTGTAAAATATATGTGCTTCTCTAGAGACGCTAACCCGACCCATCGTCTTCAAAGGATGAAGTGATGAATGCCTTATATAAAACCTCGACCAATCCGTTATCAAAAACAGAGCAAGATTCAATCAATGAGGTCACTCAGAAAATCACCCAACACAGTAACGAGCTGCGTAAAAAATACCCCCTGCTCGAGTATCAAAATGTTATAGGTGCTAGCGTGATGACACTGTCTATCGCTGGCATGATCCTCTCTGGCACGCTGTACATCAAAGGCATAATACCCGCATGGCTGTGTATTCTGATCAATGCTTTATTAACCTCCTTCATACATGAACTTGAACACGACTTGATTCATCGCTTGTATTTCAGAAAGCAGCCCATTGCACACAACTTGATGATGTTGCTGTGCTGGATAACCCGCCCGGGAATGCCGAGCCCCTGGTTAAGGCGAGAGCTGCACTTTCACCACCATAAAGAGTCGGGCACAGACACCGATGTTGAAGCATGGATTACCACCAGCGGCAGCAAGTGGGGCGCCAAGCGGCTCCTGAAACTCATCGATGGATTTGTCTTTGGCATTGTAAATGCCCTGTTTGCGCCTACCTGGCGGGAGAAGGTCAGATTGACCGTCAAGGTGCTGCGCTTGAATGCCCCCATGGGACTGTTGTACTGGGGCTGCTGGTATGTGTTCCTGGGGTATCACTTCTATACATGGACAAGCTCATTAATGGGTTTTGCCTATCAGCCATCGCCCACCACATCGATACTGATGAGCGTGATCAACAGCGCCGTGGTTATCATCGTCGCGCCAAATATAATACGTCAGTTCTGTCTATTCTTTGTCAGTTCAAATATCCATTATTACGGCGATGTGATGCCGCGCAATCCCTTGCAGCAAACTCAAGTCATGAATCATTGGTGGCTATGGCCATTCCAGTTGTTCTGCTTCAACTTCGGCAGCACTCACTGCATTCATCACTTCGTGGTTAAAGACCCCTTCTATATCCGTCAAATGACAGCACCCTTCGCCCACAAGGTATTAGCGCAAGCCGGTGTTCGCTTCAATGACTTCGGCACTTACAAACGCTCAAACCGTTACAACCTGACTCAACCGGACGCTTGAACCTGTGCACGGCCCTTTTAGAACAAGGGTATTTACGATTTAAACGATGGCACAACTTTAAACAAATGGAGTGTTAAGCATGGAAGCTGAAGGGATATGTGCGAATCAATTTGAAAGCGTCAAGCATGCTTTTGAAAATATCTTTAATGATCCGCAGGAACGAGGGGGAGGACTCTGCGTAAAAATTGGCAATGAAACGGTCGTGGATTTATGGGCAGGCTCATCAGATCGTGAAGGTAATAAACCTTGGCTTAAAGATACGTTGATCAATACATTTTGCACGGTCAAACCATTCGCTGCAGTGGCGGCATTGATGCTGGTCGAAAAAGGTAAACTGGAATTAGATATCCCGGTGGCTCATTACTGGCCTGAATTCGCCCAGGGCGGTAAAGATAAAATCACCTTGCGCCATGTGATGAGTCATACCTCCGGGATTCCAGCGTTAAGACTCCCCAACCGCAACCCGACGATGTATGACTGGGAGCATATGGTGAATGTTCTGGCTGCCGAGCCTATATGGTGGCAACCAGGTACCGAGCTGGGATATGGAACCACAACCTATGGCTGGATCATCGGCGAGCTGATCCGGCGAACTGACGGCCGCAACCCCTGCACCTTTATCCATGAAGAAATCACCCAGCCCCATGGCCTGGAGGTTCATCTGGGCGTGGAGCAACAAGATTATTACCGCATTGGCCATTATGACGCGGCCAAGGGACGCATAGGTGACCCTTACTCGAAGAACTTGCGAACAGTAGTTACCACTCATTCGGAAGACATTTCGACCCTTGCCTTTACCAATCCGGGAATATCTCCCAAGCGTTCATCTGATCCAAAATGGTGGGCCTTCAAGCAGCCCGGTGCGTGCTCACATAGTACGGCAGCTGGTTTGGCCGGTTTTTACAGCGCATTACTGGCCGGGCAATTCATCGGCACAGACATGCTGAACGAATTCACCAAAGAGCAAAGCAACGGCATGGATCGCATCTGGAAGCGGCCAATGCGCTATGGCCTGGGTTGCATGATGGAACAAACGGCCGATCCGGATGCATCACACTGCATGGGGCCCAACACCTTTGGCCATATAGGGCTTGGCGGTCCAATTGCCTTCGCAGATGCTGATCGCGAGATCAGTTTCAGCTTTGTGACAACGACTTCAGGTGGGCACATGATGATTGATCCACGCGCACAGAACCTTGCAGCCCTTGCCTACGCGGCAATCTAAACACCCGAGGATCAACCTGGCACACAGAGAGGCCAGCCCCGCAGGCAACTGCACAAAACCGCGACAAGCGAAGCCGACTCGATAGCAAGTCACCCCGCTGCACCCGGTGTAGTGTGTTGTATTACACATCACTACACCGGGACCCCATGCCTACTATGTCTGCGCGCATGCATGGCCAAATGACTCACGCCCTCACCCACCTCGCCGAAGCCACTGGCCAAAGTAAAGCCTTTATGGCCATTAACGCCCTGCTCGGTTGCTTACACACATATAAAGAAAAGGTCCTTCCAGGCAGCAAGAAAATGCGGCAAAGAAGAGAGTCTGCGCAGTGGTTTTCCCAAACCCCAGAAACGACAAAGCCCGCCAATGGCGGGCTCTGCGGTGTAGCAATATGGCGGAGGCGATGGGATTCGAACTCATGGACCTGTTACAGTCGACGGTTTTCAAGACCGTTGCCTTAAACCACTCGGCCACACCTCCTAACGTTGTTGCGGGCGCCATAATACCTGAATGAAACACGTTGTCAAACTCTCTTGATCCCTTGTTTCAGAGCCTCTGCTATGATCTTTGCAACTTAACATTTCCGGACACAGGAGTATCGCCATGCGCGAACAGGATTACCCAGTTAATAGCAACGTGCAGGCCGAACAGCTAGAGGTTAGCCGTGTCCTGCGCAACACTTACGGTTTACTGGCCCTGACACTGGCTTTCAGCGGTGTAATGGCCTACGTATCTCAGCAGATGCGTGTCGGTTACCCAAACATTTTCGTGGTCCTGATCGGCTTTTACGGCCTGTTTTTCTTGACCAACAAGCTGCGTGACTCGGCATGGGGCCTAGTGTCTGCTTTTGCCCTGACCGGCTTTATGGGCTTCCTGCTGGGCCCGATTCTCAACCGCTACCTGGGCATGCAGGGCGGCGCTGAGGTCGTTAGCTCCGCATTCGCCATGACGGCTCTGGTTTTCGGCGGTCTGTCGGCCTATGTGCTGATTACTCGCAAGGACATGAGCTTCCTGGGTGGTTTCATCACTGCAGGCTTCTTTGTTCTGCTGGGCGCAACGCTGGCGAGCTTCTTCTTCCAGATCAGCGGCCTGCAACTGGCTATCAGCGCCGGTTTCGTGCTGTTTTCTTCGGTCTGCATTCTGTTCCAGACCAGCGCCATCATTCAGGGCGGCGAGCGTAACTACATCATGGCGACCATTAGCCTGTATGTATCGATCTACAACCTGTTCATCAGCCTGCTGCAAATCTTCGGCATCATGAGCCGCGACGACTGATTGACGACCGCTGTACAAAAGCCCGCTTCGGCGGGCTTTTTATTGCCTGTAGCAAGCATCTTTAGGCGTCTGGCTTTATCATTGCGTCAGATTTGCCGACAGAGCCCACCATGAAATTTGCCATTGCCCTTTATTCAGCAGCCCATGCGCCCTCCTCTCGCCGAGCCCTGCGCTTTGCCGAGGCGGCATTGGCGGGCGGCCACGAGATTGTCCGGTTGTTTTTCTATCAGGACGGCGTCCACAGCGCTTCGAGCAATATCGTGACACCTCAAGATGAACAAGACCTCGCACAGCAATGGTCAACCTTCGTCAGCAACAATCAACTCGATGGCGTGGTGTGTATTGCAGCAGCCTTGCGCCGCGGTGTGCTGAATAACGACGAAGCTGCGCGATATCAACGCCCGGCGGTCAATTTGCAAGCGCCGTGGGAATTGTCTGGTCTGGGACAGTTGCATGATGCAATTCAATCGGCCGATCGACTGATCTGCTTCGGAGGGCCTTGAGATGCCTAAGTCGCTTTTGATTATTAGCCGTCAGTCTCCCTGGTCCGGCATCAACGCGAAAGAAGCACTGGATATCGTGCTGGCAGGCGGTGCGTTCGATTTGCCCATCGGTCTGCTGTTTATGGATGACGGTGTATTTCAGCTTGTACCCGAGCAGAAAGCCGCCGCCGTCCAGCAAAAAAACCTGACGGCCAATCTGCAAGCTTTGTCCCTGTTCGGCGTTGAGGACCTGTTCGCTTGCGGCCACAGTTTGTCCGTACGCGGCATCTCGCCTGCCGGACTTGCAGTCGATGACGTCGAGCCGCTGTCGGCAGAAGACATACGCGCACTTATTGACCGTTATGACCAAGTGATAACTCTCTGATGTCGACCTTACACGTTCTGAGTCACTCGCCCTTTTCAGACACGCGCCTGGATAGCTGCTTACGCATTCTGGGGCGCGGTGATGCCTTGCTACTCTGTGGCGATGCGGTCTATGCCCTGCAGCAGCAGAGCAGCACACTTGAAGACAAGACTGTCTTTGCCCTCGAAGAAGATCTGCAGGCACGCAATATCGAGTGCCCGCAGTGGGCGGTAGCGATTGACTACCCGGCCTTCGTCGATCTGTCTATTCAGTATGACAAGGTCAACAGCTGGCTATGAATGTGCTCACCCTCGATGGTAAAAACATCCCGCTGGATAAAGACGGTTATCTGCTCGACCTCAACGATTGGTCGGCAGACGTCGCTCAGGCACTGGCCGCACAGGCGGGTATTGAGCTCAGCCCCGAGCACTGGGAAATTCTTCAACTGCTGCGCGACTTTTATCAGGAGTTCCAGCTGTCTCCCGCTACCCGGCCGCTGATCAAATACACTGCACTCAAGCTGGGGACAGATAAAGGCAACAGCCTGCATCTCAATCGCCTGTTCAATGGCACTCCCGCCAAACTCGCCGCCAAGCTGGCGGGCCTGCCAAAGCCGACCAATTGTCTATGAACATCCCTGCACCGCTGACCCTGGAAACACCCGCCGAGCACCCTTTTGCACAATTTGTCCGGATTCTGGGTAAAGGCAAGCGCGGCGCCCGCAACCTGACCCGCGAAGAAGCCCGCGAAGCGATGGGCATGCTGCTGGATGAGAAGGCCGAGGACACGCAACTGGGCGCCTTCCTGATGTTGCTGCGGCACAAGGAAGAAAGCCCTGAAGAACTGGCCGGTTTCACCGAAGCGGTGCGCGAGCGCCTGACAGCCCCCGGGATCCACGTCGATCTTGACTGGCCAACGTATGCGGGCAAGAAACGCCATTTACCCTGGTATTTGCTGGCAGCCAAATGCCTGTCGCAAAACGGCATACGCATCTTTATGCATGGCGGCGGCGCCCATACGGCAGGCCGTCTATACAGCGAACAGCTGCTGGATGAACTGGCCATACCTCTGTGTCGCAACTGGCAAAGCGTTGAAGTCGCCCTGGACCAGGGCAATCTGGCATTTATGCCGCTGCAGGACTGGGCGCCACAGTTGCAACGCATGATCGATCTGCGCAATACCCTGGGCTTGCGCTCGCCAATTCACTCGCTGGCACGCATTCTCAACCCCCTGGGTGCACGTTGCGGCCTGCAGAGCATTTTCCATCCGGGCTATCAAAGCGTGCATCGCGACGCCAGCGGCTTGCTGGGAGACACCAGCATCGTGGTCAAGGGCGATGGCGGCGAAATCGAAGTCAACCCTGACAGCCTGAGCCATCTGTACGGCACCACCCAAGGTGTGAGCTGGGACGAAGAATGGCCGGCGTTGTCTGCGCAGCGCCACGTCAAACCGGCAACCCTGGAGCCACAACACCTCAAGGCGTTATGGCGTGGAGAGGTCGAGGACAGCTATCCGCAGCTGGCGTTGCTATCGACCATGGCCCTGGCCTTGCGCGGGCTGGGTACGCCCCGCGAGCAAGCCTTCGAACTGGCTCAGCGCTACTGGGACAACCGCAACAAATCGATTTAATCGATACTTGGCGCCCATGTTTTGCGCTTTTTGTTCGAACTCAGCCCTTTAGACTGAACTCCAATGCAAAATAGCCAAGGAGCCTCACATGGGCCTGTTGATCGAAGGGCACTGGCATGACCAGTGGTACGAAAGCAGCAAGGACGGGGCGTTTCAGCGCGAGCAGGCCCAGCGCCGCAACTGGGTGACCCGGGACGGCTCGCCTGGCCCGACGGGCAACGGTGGCTTTGCGGCCCAGGCGGGCCGCTACCACCTGTACGTCTCTCTGGCCTGCCCCTGGGCCCACCGCACCCTGATCACCCGCCAACTCAAAGGCCTGGAGTCGCTGATAGACGTGTCAGTGGTCAGCTGGTTGATGCTGGAAAACGGCTGGACCTTTGACAAGGCATTTGGCTCCAGCGGTGACCCTCTCGACCACCTGGATTTTTTGTATCAGCGCTACATTCTGGACACTCCCGATTACACCGGCCGCGTCACCGTCCCCTTGCTCTGGGACAAACAGCAACAATGTATCGTCAGCAACGAATCGGCCGACATCATTCGCATGTTTAACACTGCATTTGACGACCTGACGGGCAACCCTCTGGACTTATATCCGCCGTCGCTGGCCACCCAGGTCGATAACTGGAATGAAAGGATTTACCCGGCCATAAACAACGGCGTATACCGGGCCGGATTTGCCACTTCCCAATCGGCTTACGAACAGGCATTCGATGAGATTTTCCGCGAGCTCGAACACCTGGAAACCCATCTGACAGACCATCGCTATCTGGCCGGTGAGTATTTAACTGAGGCAGACGTACGCCTGTTTACCTCACTGATTCGATTTGATGCGGTGTATTACAGCCACTTCAAGTGCAATGAACGACGTATTGCCGATTATCCGAATTTGTCCAACTGGCTGCGTGAGCTATACCAGTGGCCTGGCATTGCGCAAACCGTGGATTTCACCCACATCAAGGGACACTATTACGCCAGTCACCGCACAATCAATCCCACAGGTATTATCCCGAAAGGCCCGGCGCTGGACTTCACCCGCTCCCATGACCGCAACCGCCTTACAGGCAAGGGCATCCAGCAACGCTAATACCTGCAAATGTGCTGGCCGCACAGGCTTGCGGCCAGTAGCATCGCGCGCACTGTTTACGAGACTGCCCCATGCTTATTCCATACGACCAGCTTGAACCTGACACCCTCACCCGCCTGATTGAAGACTTCGTCAGCCGTGAAGGAACCGACAACGGTGATGACACGCCGCAGGAAACACGTGTGCTGCGAGTCCGCCATGCCCTGAGCAAAGGCCAGGCCGTTATCTTCTTTGACCTTGAGAGCCAGCAGTGTCAGCTGATGCCCAAGCATGCCGTGCCAAAAGAGTTCTTTGATTAAGCACAACTGCCCCCCTGATCAAGGACTGGAGAAGCGCGGCCCCAACAAAATAATGGTCGCGCCTATTACACACAGCCCTAGCCCCAGCCAGTCTGAACCCAGCGGCCGAATGCGCTCCACCACTGCCAGCCAGGCAATGGACGTCACGATGTAGATCCCGCCATAGGCCGCATAGGCCCGCCCGGCATAGACCGCCTCGACCTTGGTCAAGAGCAGGGCAAACACCACCAGGCTCAGAACTGCCGGCACCACCCACCAGGCACTCTTGCCCTGGCGCAACCACATCCAGAACCCATAGCAGCCAGCAATCTCAAACAAGGCCGCGAAAAAAAACCAAACGTAGTTAAGCATGCGAGAACTCTCCAAATGCGCAGCGCGCAACCCTACGCGTCAGCCCGTGGCCGATCAAGGCTGGAGGGGTTTGGGTGGGGATTAATAAAAGTTGAATTTTCCGCCGGCATCACCAGTCGGACTTTATAAGCACTGCCTATCCTCGTTCGTCAAACAGTGCCCTGAAGAACCTGCAAATTGGCAGAAAACATCAATAAGGAAATGATCATGACCACAATTCTACTCATCATCCTGATTCTGCTGTTAGTAGGCGGATTGCCTGTATTCCCGCACTCGAAAAGCTGGGGCTACGGGCCGTCAGGCATCATCGGCGTGGTTCTGGTTGTACTGTTGATTTTGCTGTTACTCGGCAAGATCTAGAACACACCCAGAGCACAACCCGCGCGCAATAAAAAAGAGGCCCTGAGGCCTCTTTTTTATTGCGCGGTTACTTACTTCGGATCTTCTACACCCGCAGTGTTATCCATCAAGCTTTTGGTGGCTGTTTGCAGGAAGGATTCGAGTTTCTTTTTAAGCTCGGCCTCATCCGGCGAATCGGTAACCACCTTGGCTTCAGGATTGGCGCCCAGCTTGTACTGCCAAACCTTGGCCGGCATATCCTTGGGCTGAACCAGCAAGTGGTCGCCGCTGATGACTGCCACTGTCTGGTCACTACCGGACGGCTTGATCACGCCTGTACCCTTGTCGCCTTCAGGCAGGGTGAGCAGGTCACGGCCCCAGCATTGCTGACGGAACTCGCCACCCAGACGCCCCATGATGGTCGGCACGATATCAACCTGTGTCCCCACGGTGTCATTGCGCGCGCCAAATTTTTCCTGGATGCCAGGCCCGATCAACAGCAATGGAACGTTAAAGCGTCCCAGGTCCATCTCGGAAATTTGCTGCTCGTTACCGAAGCCGTGGTCACCCACCACCACAAACAGGGTTTCCTTGAAATACGGTTCTTTACGCGCTTTTTCGAAGAACTGACCCAATGCCCAGTCCGAGTAACGCATGGCCGTCAAATGCTCATTGAGCGATCCACGGTCAGTGACCGGTTCAACCGGCAACGGGGTCGGCAGTGCATACGGCGTGTGGTTGGACAGGGTCTGCAGCAAGGCATAGAACGGTTCTTTGCCTTCACGCTTCTTCAGCTCTTCCAGACCACGGTTGAACATGTCCTGATCGGACACGCCCCACGTAGGATCGGAGAACACCGGATCAACGTAATCGTTACGACCAACGAAAGTGGTCATCCCCTGATTACTGAAGAAACCCGACTGGTTGTCCCAGGCAAAATCACCGTTGTAGACATAGACGTCGTCAAACTTGCGTGCACTGAGCAGTTCCGGCAGACCGGACAGCTTGTGGCTGCCTTCCGGGGTTTGCATCAGGTATTCAAAACCCGGCAGGTTCGGGAAACAGGCCATGGTTGCGAACATACCCTGGTGGGTATGGGTACCGTTGGAGAAGAAGCGCTCAAACAACAGGCCTTCTTTCGACAGGTTGTCAAAATACGGCGTGACATTGCCCGGACGACCCAGCGCACCCACCGAGTGACCGGCGAAGCTTTCCATCAGGATCACGACAACGTTCTTGATCGGCAGGGTTTTTTCCGCAGGTGGCGTGGTATCGCGGCGTACAGGCGCAGTGTCCGGATCGACCAGCTTGTCGTTCTCGGTCAGCAGCATATCGCGCACTGTCTGTTGGGCTACCGGATCTTCCAGGGTGGCCTTCCAGATATTGCTGCGCTCGTCGGAAAAGCGGCTTTTGGCAGCGGCAATCAGCGACAGGGAGCCGTTAAGACCCAGCTGGTTAGCGAAGTTGGAGTCTGTTGTGTAGGCATCGCCCCAACGTAGAGGAGGACCCTGGCGCAAGGTGCCGCGAGCAGCAACCACACACACCAGCAGTACCACCACAAACACCGCGACACGGCCATACCACGGCGCCACGGCGCGGGCGGTACCGGCAACGGCTGCGGTGGTCCGCGAACGGGTCAGGCGATCGGCGCCACGAAATGCGAAGTACAGAATGAGCGTACCAACGGCCCAGGCCAACAAGTAGCGCACCACCGGGAAACCGTACCAGAGCATGCTCATGACGGTTTTAGGGTCTTCTTTGACGTACTGGAAAACCAGACCGTTAAGGCGCTGGTGGAACTCGCGGTAGAAGTCCATCTCCATCAGGCCCAAAAACAGCGCCAGGCTGCAAGCAGCTGTCAGCCACAAGCGCATCACTGCGCGCATGGTCATGGCTTTGACACTGAGAATCGCCAACAGTAGAGGAATGCTGAGATACACCACAATTCGCAGGTCAAATCGCAGACCGTTGGCGAATGCTTCGAGGAAGGTCGAAGCCGGGGTATCGAGGATCATTTCCCGGTTATAAACCAGCAGAGCAACCCGTAGCAGGGTGAACATCAGCATCATGATCAAGGCACACAGCAGCGTAAACGCCAGATGCGATTTGACCGTCGGTTGCAACACACGCGTAGCAGCGTGCTGTTGTTTTGGGGCGTCCGGGTTTGCCATGTCGTTTAAGAACCCATTTGTTCAAGTTGAAAAAGTAGTCAAGCCGAAATTTTGCTGGCGGATTGTCTTGAATAGATCGTGAAAATTCCGTGTAGAGCACATTTTGAAACATAAGAAAGGGCCTTTCGGCCCCTCTCGCTCAAGGTTCTGCTGGCATTGCAGTGTGCTAGCGATGCAGCCCACAACCAAACATCAACAGATCCCGGAAGATACCCGATCATTACCCGGCATGTTCACTGCCTGTAAAACATAGGCGGCAAAACGAAAGCTCATACATGGACTTCAGGCATGCCTGAAAGAAGTTTTCGCAGAACATCAGGTCACCCGGACCGAGAAGATAGGTGAAGCCCGGAATGATCGCATCGGATTTTTCTTTGGTTTTGGGCAACAGACGGTCACCCGCCCATGATCGACAGACAAACCCGGCGGCGCTATTGCTGCACACCCGTTCAACTGCCCAACAAAGACGCGCATTCTACTTCGGGGAGGGTGTCAGGTCGAACCCTGACGCAGACAAACTCAGCGGACCGCCACGACAAACCCGTCGCAGCCCGCTGATCATGGCTCAAACTCGGACATTGCCCCGTGGCCCGGCGATGGCCCAAATGATCAGGCCCAGCACCGGCAGGAAGATAATCAGCAATACCCAGATGATTTTCGCCCCGGTTCCTGCACCGCTTTTGATCACATTGATGATGGCCCAAATATCCAGAGCCAGAATAATCAGGCCAATCAGACCGTTGAACGTGGACCCCATGATGACGCTCCTGAGTGAGTAACTGTTCACATAGGATAGTCAGCTGTGGCCAGGGTTCCGGTTTTTATTGCATGGACCGGGCCTGTCAGACGTGAACCGCTACTTTCAAGGCTTCCAGCGAAGGTGCAGCACTGATCCCGGCTTCGGCGCACAGCTCCAGAACGCGAGGCACGTCATTGCCGAAAACCAGCACCACCTGAATCTCGTCATCCAGCGGCTGGCTCAGGTTCATCAGCACGTATCCGCCCTTCTCCGGATTCATGCTCCCCATCTGGATCTGAATGCGGTTGAGGGCCGTCAGCGCCTCTGTTTTAGCCAGTTGCTTGGGTTTGATGTTGAATGCGACACCCGGACCAAACGACGCCACGATCTGTGCAAACAGCTCCATATAGGTATCGGCCTGAAACAGGACGGTGTCTGGCAGGCTCCCGATCACGACCCACTCACCCAGGGCAATCGGGAAGCTGTCGTCGTAGTTGATATCCGGGTTGGCTGCCAGAAATGCCACCGGGTCTGCGTAAGCCTGGGCGGCTTCTGTGGCGATGGTGGCGATATCGTCGTCGTCCATGCACCCGGAGCTGATTTTGCTGATGAGTTCAACGAGAGTGGTTTTCATGGGCGAGGCCTGTCACGAGGAAAATTGAGGGCGCGCAGGATATATCAAATGCGCCCCCCGGGGTCCGAAATCAACCCGCCAGTTTCTCGAGCTGAGCCACGGCATCTGTGGCGCCCATGGTTTTGGCGGCATCCAGTGCAGTAATGCCATTGGCATCCTTGGCCTGCGGATCAGCCCCTTTGCTGATCAGGTAGTCGATGATAGCGACGCGATTGAACATCGCAGCCATCATCAGCGCAGTACGGCCATCGAACGAAGCGCCTTCAACCTGAGCGCCCCCCTCCACCAGCGCTTTGACCATCTCCAGGTCGCCTTTGAATGCTGCGCCTGCAATCGGGCTCTGACCGTTATCGTTGCGGATCTCGGGATCGGCTTTATGCTCGAGCAGAACCTTCACCGCTTCAACGTGTCCGTGATAGCTGGCGAGCATCAACAGGGTATCGCCCTTGTGATTGCGCAGATTGGGCGGCAAGCCCTTGCTCAGCAAGGCCGCCAGCATCGCCGCATCACCTTCGCGCGCCTTGTTGAACACCTGCTCGGCAAACTCCGCAGCCTCTTCCGGGGTCATCTGCCGATTTTGATCTGCTGGCTTGTCGTCTGACATATGAAGCTCCACGTTCGTTACAAAGAAATCCAGTTTCCTGAGACCGGCCCTGCGTGTCATCCCTTTTTTGCTCAAGTGCGCCATAGCGACAATCAATCGACTGGAATAATTCCATCCAACGGGAAAATAACCCGGACAAAATGGGCAAAATGCAGGATGCACGATGGCCAGTCATGCAGATTGCACGACTACCAGCTTGGCCTGAAATTACAAGCTGTTGATTTATAAGGATATTTTAAAAAATAAATAGTGGCACAATCACTGCAATACCTACTCCATGCAAGCCAGTCATGAGCCAATGGAGCTGAATCACATGAGCCTGATCCAAGAAAAATTCGCATCGTTGTTCTCTAACCACAGCGTTACTGTCAAACCCCGCCCGGATGGCGGCGTGTTGTTGACCCTGTGCGACAGCGATGGCAAACAGACACAACGCTCAATTTCCTATGCGCAATTGCACACCGCAGAACAACTGACCTGGGTGATCAGCGCGATTCGCCGCGACCTGGCCGGCACAGCCAGTGAACTGCCGACGATTTCGATGCTGCAAAGCCAGCACCGTTTTGCCCTGCCGACCTACCACTCCCGGTAATAACGCGGCATAAACCCGAAATACTAAAAAGCCAGCAGCCGCTATCAACGCGGCTGCTGGCTTTTGTCCATCTGGGTCGACTTTGCCCAAGCTCCTTGGGCAGGCGCGCCCTTAGTCTTCGAAACCCGGGAAGCGGCCGGCAATGTCCTGGCCGGTGTAACTCATCACCAGGGCTTCAGGATTGCTGAACAGGCGGATGGCAACAAAATGCGGATGCTCGCCCATGTCAAACCAGTGCGCAGTGCCCGCAGGGACTGAGATCAGGTCATTTTTCTCGCACAGTACCGCGTAAACATAATCCCCCATATGCAAGCTGAACAGCCCGCGCCCTGCCACCAGGAAACGCACTTCATCTTCCCCGTAGTGATGCTCGTCCAGAAACCTGGCGCGCAACTCGGCTTTTTGCGGGTGGTCACGATCGAGGCTGATCACATCAACCGCGATATAACCGCCCTCGGTCATCAAGTGGTCAATCTGCTCACGGTTGGCATCGATTACTTCTTCCTGGCTGGCACCCGGCCGGATCGGCGCGCACGCCTGCCAGCGATCAAAGTGCACACCCTGCTCGGCCAGCGTCGCAGCGATGTCTTCAAGGTGGGTCAGCACCTTGTTCGGCATTTCGGGGCTTGATACGTGATAAACGGACAGACTGCTCATTGGACGTGGTTCCTCGGCATAGGCATGCCCTGACGGCTATTACAGGCCGCTCAGGCATCCTTTCAAATCAGGCTGCAAGTTTACGGCGAAGTCAGGGTTGTGCCCTGTCCTCTTGCAGTCGAGTGGCAATGATAACGGCTGCCGCCAGCGCTGCGACGCTTGCCATACTAAAGGTGATAGTCGGGCCCAGCGTGTTCCAGCTGTACCCGGCGTACAACGCACCGACCGCGCCGCCAATGCCGGCCAGGGTGGCATACAGCGCCTGCCCTTGCCCCTGCTGGCCCGGACCGAAGCTGCGCTGCACGAACGTCATGGCAGAGGCATGAAAACTGCCGAAGGTGGCGGCGTGCAGCAATTGCGCCAGCAGCAACAGCCACAGGTACTCGGCAACAGACCCCAACAGCAGCCAGCGCAATGCAGCCAACAGAAAGCTGAACATTAATACCCGGCGCACCGAAAATCTTTGCAGGATGCGGCGCATGGCCAAAAACATCAGCACTTCTGCCACCACCCCCAACGCCCACAGCAAGCCGATCACACCCCGGCTATAGCCGAGGGCTTCAAGGTGCAGGGTGAGAAAGGTGTAGTACGGTCCGTGGCTCATCTGCATCAACGCGACACAGACGTAAAACGCGATCACCCCGGGGCTGCACAACTGCTGCAAAAAGCCCCCTTCCAGCGGCTCCCGCCCCTGGTATGAGGGTTGGGCGTTTGGCACCCACAGACTGAACAGGACAATCCCGGCCATGACCAGGATCAGCGCGGCCGGATAGATGTCCAGGCTCAACCATTCAAACAAACGCCCCAGAAGCACGACGGTGAGGATAAAACCAATGGATCCCCACAACCGGATCTGGCTGTAGCGCTCCGGCTGCTCGCGCAAATGGGCGAAGGTGATGACTTCAAACTGTGGCAGCACGGCGTGCCAGAAGAACGCGTGCAATGCCATGACCAGCGCCAGCCAGGCGTAACTCTTGCCGAAGAAGATCAAGCTGAAGCTGAGCAGCGTACAGAGCGCCCCCAGTCGCACGATCAACAGGCGCTTGCCGGTGTAATCCCCCAGCCAGCCCCACAGATTGGGGGCTATGCAGCGCATCAGCATCGGAATGGCCACCAGCTCGCCTATTCGCGCGCTGGAGAACCCGAGATGATGGAAGTACAGCGCCAGAAAAGGCGCTGTTGCACCGAGCAAAGCGAAGTAAAAAAGATAGAACCCCGACAATCGCCAGTAAGGAAGTGGCGCCACCGTCGTCAGACCATGGCGCTCAACAGTCCTTGCATTACAACTGGCCCAGCACAGGCGTGCTGACGCTCACATCGGCATTCTGCCCGCGATGGCGCAGCAGGTGGTCCATCAACACGATTGCCATCATCGCCTCGGCAATCGGCGTGGCACGGATGCCCACGCACGGGTCATGGCGGCCCTTGGTGATGACGTCCACCGGGTTACCGTCAACATCAATCGAGCGACCCGGGGTGGTGATGCTGGATGTCGGCTTGAGCGCCAGATGCGCAACAATCGGCTGACCGCTGGAAATACCGCCCAGAATGCCGCCCGCGTTGTTACTTAGGAAACCCTGGGGCGTCATCTCGTCGCGATGCTCGGTGCCGCGCTGGGCAACACTGGCAAAACCCGCACCGATTTCAATGCCCTTGACTGCGTTGATGCTCATCAGCGCATGGGCCAATTCTGCATCCAGACGGTCGAAAATCGGTTCGCCCAGGCCCGGAATGACCCCTTCGGCCACGACGGTAATTTTCGCTCCGACGGAATCCTGATCGCGACGCAGCTGGTCCATGTAGGCCTCGAGCTCGGGCACTTTGTCCGGGTCGGGGCTGAAGAATGCGTTTTCTTCGACCGAATCCCAGGTCTTGAACGGGATTTCAATCGGGCCCAGCTGGCTCATGTAGCCACGGATCACAATGCCCTGGGTCGCCAGGTACTTTTTGGCAATCGCACCGGCAGCCACGCGCATGGCGGTTTCACGGGCCGAGCTGCGGCCGCCGCCGCGGTAATCACGCTCACCGTATTTGTGGTGATAGGTGTAGTCCGCGTGGGACGGGCGGAACAGATCCTTGATCGCCGAGTAGTCCTTGGACTTCTGGTCGGTATTGCGGATCAGCAGGCCGATGGCGCAACCGGTAGTGCGGCCTTCAAAAACACCAGAGAGAATTTCGACTTCGTCGGCCTCCTGGCGCTGGGTGGTATGACGGCTGGTGCCAGGCTTGCGTCGATCCAGATCGTGCTGCAAGTCTTCAATGGACAGCTCGAGCCCGGGCGGGCAGCCATCAACAATGGCGACCAACGCCGGGCCATGGCTTTCGCCAGCGGTGGTGACAGTGAACAGCTTGCCGAAGGTATTGCCGGACATGCAGGGCGCTCCGCGAAAATCAGCCGATTGAATTCAGCCTCGATAACTATGCGCGCCAGTATACGCAGGCTGCCCTTGTAGTTCATCCTCGAACCTTACTCATCCGGGTTTGTCCAACCGGCACATTAGACAATGATGGCGTGATGATGCTGCGAATAC
The DNA here is from genome assembly GCF_009910445.1 of Pseudomonas sp. 9.1(2019). NCBI lineage: Bacteria > Pseudomonadati > Pseudomonadota > Gammaproteobacteria > Pseudomonadales > Pseudomonadaceae > Pseudomonas > Pseudomonas sp. 9.1(2019). Next base: position 1,028,611 of record NZ_VBWF01000010.1, read on the forward strand.
TTTTTTTAGCCCTGACCCTGTTTGGCACCCAGGCCCTGGCGGCCCCCCCTTCTAATGTGTTGCTGCGGCCCATCGAGCTGGACACCGGCTCCGGCACGCTTTATGGCTCGCTGGTGCTGCCAAAGAGCGATAAACCCGTGCCCGTGGTACTGATCATTGCCGGCTCCGGCCCCACCGACCGCGATGGCAACAACACCATAGGCGGACGCAACGACAGCCTGAAAAAGCTGGCATGGCGCCTTGCCCAGAGCAATATCGCCAGCGTGCGTTTCGACAAGCGCGGAATTGCCCAAAGCCAGCCCGCCGGGCCTGACGAAAGCAAACTGAGCCTGGACCAATACGTTACCGATGCCGTGGCCTGGGGCGAAAAGCTCAAAAGTGACCCGCGCTTCGGCAAGGTGTTTGTCCTGGGCCATAGCGAAGGTGCGCTGATCGCCAGCCTGGCCGCGCCGCGCATAGGCGCCGCCGGGGTAATTTCGATTGCCGGCACGGGACGCCCGGTCGGCCAGTTGTTGCGCGAGCAGCTACAGCGCAATCACCTGCCCCCGGCCATGCTCAAGCGCAGCTTCGAGCTGATCAGCACCCTCGAAGCCGGGCGCACCGATGACAATGTGCCCGCCGACCTTGAAGTGATTTTCCGTCCAAGTGTGCAGCCGTACATGATCAGCCTGCTGCGCTATAACCCGGCTACCGCTTTTGCCGCACTGAAGATGCCGGCCCTGATTATCCAGGGCACCCACGACATCCAGGTCGAGGTCAAGGATGCACGCCTGCTCAAGGCGGCCAAGCCGGATGCCGTGCTGACCCTGATCAACGGCATGAACCACGTGATGCGCATAGTGCCGATGGACATGAAACGCCAGATCCAGTCCTACAACGACCCCAATCAGCGGGTGGCGGGAGAACTTGGTGATCGAACTGTGCGCTTCATCACTAAAGTGAATGCCGCCCAGCCCTCCAGTCCTGGCACTAACGGCCGATAAGCCAGTGTCGACCGCCCAAATCAGGTCGACATACCGGGCTTGCACAGGACTCTGCCGTTATGAGCGACACCCCATCACAACCCGCCGGCCCTGAAGAGCCGGCAACGCCCGAGACGCCTGTGCGGCCTTGGGCAGATGTGCACCCCGAGCATTTCAAAATGCTGCGCCTGGCCCCCCTGCAGACTGACCGCAGCACCGGCGCGCGGCCTTTGCGCTTTGTGCAGTTCGGCTATGCCGAGCGCAACAACAAAGACCTCAGCCTGTTGCGGCTGGAGATCCTGCTGCCCGGGCAAAAGGTACGCAAAGAACAGAACCAGCTTGAGGTGTGGGTCGACCATGCCACCCAGCGGGTGAGCATCAGCCCCGAGCGCGGTTTGCTGGTTGAGCCCATGAATCGCGGCATCGGTCGTTTCCTGATGGCCCAGGGGATTGAGTGGGTACAGAAGAAATGGGCGCGTTACCATTTTGACAGCATCGACTTGCCCAGCCGCGATGCCCTCAACGAAGACACCCGCCTGCGCCGCGACCACTGCCTGCGCACCCAGGGCTTTGATGTGATCTATGAGGACGCACTGCAGCGTAAGGCGCGGATCGAAAAAGTGCAGGCCGGCGAGCTGTACAACACCTGGAACAGCGAAAAAATCCAGTTCGTGGAGATTCTCGAGGCCGCACAAATGCTTCAGCAAGCAGAACAAAATCTGCAGGCACAAGAACTGAAACTGCGGGAAAAAGAAGAACGGATCAGCAAATACCAGCGCGAAGATACCGGTTTGCGCTTCACCATCACCTGCCTGGTTGCCTTTGCGGTGTTCCAGGCAGCGCTACTGATCTGGATTGCGACTCACCGCTAAAAAACGGCAGGAGCCTGGCTTGCCAGGCGCCTGCCGATCCAGGGCTTAAACCCGCGAAGCAAACAGCGCTTGGTGCTCACGGCATTGCTCGGCCGTAAGCATGAATACGCCATGCCCGCCGCGCTCAAACTCGAGCCAGGCAAAGTCGACTTCCGGATACAACGACTCGACGTGAACCTGGCTATTGCCCACCTCAACGATCAACAAACCCTTGTCGGTCAGATGATCGCCTGCCTCGGCCAGCATCCGGCGAACCAGATTCAGCCCGTCATCGCCGCACGCCAGGCCCAGTTCGGGTTCGTGCTGATACTCCGCCGGCATGTCAGCAAAATCTTCAGCGTCGACATAGGGCGGGTTTGACACGATCAAATCGAAGCGCTGCCCCGGCAGACCATCAAAGCCATCGCCCTGAACCGTGTATACCCGCTCATCAACGCCATGGCGTTCAATGTTCTGGTTGGCCACTTCGAGTGCTTCGTAGGACAGGTCGGCCAGCACCACTTCGGCATTCTGGAACTCATACGCACAGGCGATGCCGATGCAGCCCGAGCCGGTGCACAGATCGAGGATCCGCGCCGGTTCTGCACCCAGCCACGGCTCGAAACGCTTTTCGATCAGCTCACCAATCGGCGAGCGCGGAATCAACACGCGCTCATCAACGATAAACGACATGCCGCAGAACCATGCCTCGCCCAGCAGGTAAGCCGTCGGCACGCGCTCTTCAATCCGGCGCTTGAGCAGATGCTGCAGATTAACCAGCTCATCGTCCTCGAGGCGGCAGTCGAGATAGCTGTCAGCGATTTCCCAGGGCAGGTTCAATGCCCCCAACACTAACTGTCGGGCTTCGTCCCAAGCGTTGTCGGTACCATGACCAAAGAACAGCTCTTCCCCATGAAAGTGGCTGACGGCCCAGCGAATATGGTCGCGCAGAGTGCGCAGGCGGGAAGTGATCACGGTCTTACTCCTCAAAATCGACCGATGATTCTAACAGCCAAATCCCGACAGGGTTAAGGTTGTGCCCTACGGTCAGGCAAAATGCCAAGCCGGGCGCACATAACAGCTGCGCAAAAACCCAAAATCACTCCATTTCGTACACTTGGGCACTCCGGCGCTCACCTCTGGCTGCGCTGTAAGCCAAGAACCACGTGGCTTACACGACTAGCCATTCACATAAGCGCCCGGCCAGTGGAGAATGTCGCAAAAGCCCCACTCAAAGGAGCCCCTCGAATGCCCGCTTTAAAGACGATGTTTCAACTCACTGGACGTGGTTATGCCGCTGCCAGCCTGAGCAACGCCAGCCTGCTGATCATCGATGCGCAAAATGAATACCTGAGCGGGCCTCTGGCCTTGTCCGGAATGGAAGCCGCCACCGCCAATATCGCCCTTCTGCTCGACGCGGCCCGCAAGGCCAAGCGCCCCGTGGTTCATATCCGCCATCTGGGCACGGTGGGCGGCATGTTCGACCCTCAAGGCGAGCGCGGCGCGTTCATCAAGGGCCTGGAGCCTCAAGGTGATGAGTTGATCATCGAAAAACGCATGCCCAATGCCTTCAATGACACCGGCCTGCAAAAAGCCCTGGAAAACCTGGGCTCCCTGGATGTGATTGTCTGCGGCTTCATGAGCCACTCCAGCGTCAGCACCACGGTTCGCGCCGCCAAAGACTATGGCTTGCGCTGCACCCTGGTCGAAGATGCCTGCGCCACACGCGACCTGCCTACTCCGGATGGCATTATCAGCGCCGCGCAGGTACAGAAAACCGAGATGGCAATCATGAATGACAACTTCGCCACCCTGACCCTGACCAAAAACCTGATTTGATCCCGTCCGCTCCTGATAGGCGGGCTGCTCAAGCCGCCTATCGAGACATTCCATTGCCAGCACGCTCCCCTTTTCAGCGCATCTCAGGAACAACCTGTCCATGTTCCTGTCGAAGGGCCGATACCCTTTAAGGAAAGATCGGAATGAAGATCGCCGATGGTTTTGACGCGCGACGTTTGCGTCCCAAGGCACACAGCAACTGGCGTTCGCGTCTGGTGCTGCTTTTTGCCGCCCTGCTGACGCTGTGCGGCGTGCTATTGCTACTGGCCGGCGCCAGTAGCCTGATTGGCCATCCAGAGGCGTTGGGCGAGCTCAACGCCAGCCCTGCCGGGGCGATCGTAGTGCTGGTATTCGGAATACTGATCAGCTGGCTGGGTGTCTGGCTTTGGCGCCGCCGCCGTCGCCGGATGCGCCAGCCGTTTGGGCTGAGCATGGCTGCGCACCTGATGAAAAAGCGCGACTGAGGCATATCCGCCGCCCGATTGTCGTCGACTTGGGTAAACTAGCCGCCCTTCGCGGAGGCTGACATGCAAGACGACGACTTTTCCCTGTTCAAAAACGAGACTCGCGGTGTAAAGCCGATCAAGCATGATCGTGCCGATACCGGCAAACCCAAATCCGACCGGGCACAACTGGCCAAACTGCGCCAGAACGCGACCGTGCGCACCAATGCCACGATCATCGATGGCCTGTCGGACCAGTTTGTGATTGATGTCGGCCCCGAAGACCAATTGAACTGGTCACGGGACGGCGTGCAAGAAAGCCAGATGCGCAAGCTCAAACTCGGCCAGATCAGCTTCGAAGGCAGTCTTGACCTGCACGGCATGACCGTCGAAAAGGCCCGCGAAACCCTGTGGGAGTTTCTGGGCGAAGCCTCCCGCCTTGAAGTGCGCTGTGTCCGCGTCACCCACGGCAAAGCCGTGCGCCTGGACGGCAAGCGACCAATGATCAAAAGTCACGTCAACACATGGTTGCGCCAACACTCGCAAGTGCTGGGGTTCTGCTCCTGCCAGGCCAGACATGGGGGCGCCGGCGCGGTTTACGTCATGCTCAAGCGCACCATGATGGACGGTCGCGACGAGTAACACCCTATCACCACACTTGCAGCGCCGTGCCAGCCCCCGTACCCTTACTCTTTGCGAAAAATCCCACAGGTAGATTAATGTCCCTGGAACAAAACTACACCGCGATCCTCGGTCAACTCGGCGAAGACGTTTCCCGTGAAGGCCTGCTGGATACGCCAAAGCGTGCCGCCAAAGCCATGCAGTACCTTTGCCGCGGCTATGAGCAAACCCTGGAAGAAGTCACCAACGGTGCCTTGTTCAGCTCTGACAACAGCGAAATGGTACTGGTCAAGGACATCGAGCTTTACTCGTTGTGCGAACACCACTTGCTGCCGTTTATCGGCAAAGCTCACGTCGCTTACATTCCGAGCGGCAAAGTGCTGGGCCTGTCGAAAGTGGCACGGATAGTCGACATGTACGCCCGTCGCCTGCAGATTCAGGAAAACCTGAGCCGGCAGATTGCCGATGCGGTGATGCAGGTTACCGGTGCGCTGGGCGTGGCCGTAGTGATTGAAGCCAAGCACATGTGCATGATGATGCGCGGTGTCGAGAAACAGAACTCGTCGATGATCACCTCGGTGATGCTGGGTGAGTTCCGCGAAAACGCGGCCACCCGCAGCGAGTTTCTCAGCTTGATCAAGTAATATCCCCAGTCAGAAAGACCGGCGTTGACCGCCGGTTTTTTTTCGCCTGCCGATTTCAGGTAAGCTGCGCCCCTTCTTTCTCGCCCATGAGGCTTTTACTGTGTTTATCAAAGCGCTTCGCGTAGGCCTGGGTCAGCTGATCATCGCTGGCGATTTCATAACCCGTCCCGGCAAAAAGCAACGCCCGGCAGCGGCTCAGGCCCAGGTTGACCAGGCCGCCAAAAGCCTGACCCTGTACCAGTTCCATGCCTGCCCGTTCTGTGTAAAAACCCGCCGCACCCTGCGCCGCCTGAACGTACCAGTGGCACTGCGCGACGCCAAGAACAACGAACAGGACCGCCAGACGCTGCTGGAGCAAGGGGGCAAGATCAAAGTCCCGTGCCTGCGGATCGAAGAAGACGGCAAGACCACCTGGATGTACGATTCCAAAGTCATCATCGATTACCTGAACCAGCGTTTTGCCAACGTTTAACCTCCTGTGACCCGACTCGCTGACGGGAAACCAAGGCTGCGAGCTCAAGTTTTGCGGGCTCTGCCCGATCGCAGCCCTGGTATATCTTCAGCGACTGCGGGTTACTTCTGGTTCAGTCAGCGTCATCACCGTCCAACCTTGTGCAGATAATCCCCATGCGAAAATTACTTGCCCTGAGCCTGATCCTGTTGGGCGGCTGCAGTCATGAGTCGCAAACGTCCGACATCAACGGACTATGGATCAACCAGGCGGCCATCGATTCAGCCGCCCAGGGCAGGCCCTTGCTGCAGGCCATTGATGCCCACGGCATGAACCTGGAATGGAACATCGACACCCGTAACGGCAAAGTACAATTTCGCAATGCATTCGAGCGGAACGAAGGCCAATTGCTGCCCAAGGCTCCCGGCACCTGGGCCATTTACCACGACGGACATTTGATCAACGAACTGCAACTCAATGGCAAACAACTGATCCAGCAACCCACAAAAACTTATGCAGCCCAGGTTTTCTCACGTCCGGCCCGGTCCGTCGCCGGCGCCAGAACGGACACGAATTTCCGGCAGGCATTGAACGCAGCCTATATGGGTGGTCAGTGGAGGATCGTTGAAGGCCCGGGTACCGGCAACACCGTTGCGTTCAAAGATGATGGCGGTGTGACAGGGCTGGGACAAAATGACCGGTATGAGTTGTGCCTGGGAGGCGATTGCGCCAATCAAGGTGCCGGCAATGACACCCTCTACCTGGGCAAGGGTGATATCGGGGAAGGATGGATTTTCGTCCGTCATGGCAAGCAGCTGGAGATTTTCAAGGCGATCAACCTGTCACTGCCCGACGAAATCCCCCAGCTCACTCCAGGTCCACGCCAATGGCTGCTGGAAAAACAGTGACGCAAAAAAGGAGCCCTTGGGCTCCTTACTGCTCATTCAAGGCCTGACACCCTACCTGTGGCGAGCGGAGGACTGCACAGCAGTCCAATTTTCAACCTGTTCTGTATCTCAATCAAGCATCCCCACATGCCGCGGATGGCTGGCCACCCGTTGCAGCCAGGCTTGAATGCCCGGATAGCCGCTCAGGTCAAATCCGCCCTGACCTGCCACGTGGGTGTAGGCATACAGCGTCACGTCCGCAATCGAATAGTGATCGCCCACCAGATACGGAGTGCGGGCCAGCTGCTGTTCCATCACGTCCAACGCCTTGTAACCGCGCTTTTGCAGTTTGCGGTATTCCTCAAGACGTTCCTCGGGCAACCCCAGGTACAACTGGATAAACCGCGCCACTGCAATGTAAGGCTCATGGCTGTATTGCTCGAAAAACTGCCACTGCAACACTTGCGTACGCAGCCGGGGCTCACCGGGCAAGAACTCGCTGCCGTCGGCCAGGTAGTTGAGAATCGCGTTGGACTCCCAAAGGCAGGTGCCGTCTTCCAGCTCCAGCACCGGCACTTTGCCGTTGGGGTTTTTCGCCAGAAATTCCGGGGTTTCAGTTTCGCCCTTGAGAATGTCCACCGCGAACCACTGATACTCAAGCCCCAGCAAATGCAACATCAGCTTGATCTTGTAGCAGTTGCCCGAGTTGTAATCGCCATAGACCTTGAACATCGCAACTTCCTTCAGGCCGCCTGGGCGGCCTGTGCTTGACGAATCACGTTAGCCAGACGCTTGAGACCTTCGTGCAGGCGCTCAGGGTCGATATGGCTGAAGTTCAGACGCAGGCTGCCGACATTCTGATCCGGATTGGCAAAGAACGGTTCGCCCGGCATGAAAGCGACATTTTGCTCCAGCGCCGGCTTGAGCAAGGTACGGGTGTCAAACGGCTGCTTGAGGGTCAGCCAGAAGAACAGCCCGCCCTGCGGCACATGCCAGTCAGCCAGGTCCGAGAAATGCTCTTGCAGCGCCAGCTGAAAGCCATCGCGACGCACGCGATAGAAGTCCCGCAGCTCAGCCAGGTGGTTGCTCATTTTCTCGGTGCCGATCCACTGCAAGGCCTGCCACTGACCGACACGGTTGGTGTGCAAGTCCGCCGACTGCTTGAGGCGCAACAGATGCGGGAACAGGTCCGGGCTGGAAATCAGGAAGCCCACACGCAGCCCCGGCAACAGGGTTTTGGACACGGTGCCGGTGTAGATCCAGCTGGCTTTTTTCAGGCGGCTGACAATCGGCGTGGCGCTGCCGCCATCGAAATTCAGTTCGCGGTACGGCTCGTCTTCGATCAGGGTCACACCGAACTCGTCCAGCAATGCCGCTACCGCGTCACGCTTGGTTTCGCTGTAACGCACGGCAGACGGGTTCTGGAAGGTCGGGATCAGGTAGATGAACGCCGGGCGATGTTGCTCCAGCTGCACCCGCAGGGCCGCCAGATCAGGGCCATCGGCTTGCAACGGGAAGCTCAGGCACTCGGCGCCGAACAATTGAAAAATTTGCAGCGCCGCCAGGTAGGTCGGCGCTTCGAGCATGATTTCGGTGCCCTTGTCGATGTACAGCTTGGCCGCCAGGTCGAGGGCCTGTTGCGAACCGCTGAGAACCATCACCTGGCTCGCATCACAATCAACCCCCAGGGCGCGGGCTTCTGCGGCCAGTACTTCACGCAGGGCCGGCTCGCCTTCGCTCATGCCATATTGGCCCATCGAGGCCGGCATGTCGGTCCAGTCGACCTTGGGCAGCATGGCCTCGGCCGGTAGTCCGCCGGCGAAAGACATGACTTCCGGACGTTGGGCCGCAGCCAGAATTTCGCGAATCAAAGAGCTTTTCAGGCGGGAAACACGTTCGGAGAAGGCCATACAGATCACCGGTAGCGGAAGTAATTGGAAATAAGTCAAACTGATTGACCGAAATTACGCCGCGCAGCCTAGATACGTCAATATGCCTGACCTTAAAAATCCAACCACTCAGCGCGCCGCCATGGAAGCCTTCTTCTTTGGCTATCAAGCATTTACCGCCAAAGCCGATGAAATGCTGGCCCGCCGCGGGCTGAGTCGGGTGCATCAGCGCATCGTTTTTTTTATCGCCCACTACCCCGGGGTGAGCGTCAAGGAACTGCTGGTATTGCTGGGGGTCAGCAAGCAGGCATTGAATACGCCATTACGCCAGTTGATCGAGATGAACCTGGTACGCAGCGTTGCCCCCGAGACCGACAAGCGCAAGCGGCTACTGGAACTCACGGCTGACGGCGTCAGTTTCGAAAAAGCCCTGCGCCGCGAGCAAGTCAAATTGCTGCAACGGGTATTTGCGCAGGCGGGTGAAGACGCGGTCAATGGCTGGCTGGCGATCAATCAGGCTTTAGGCCAAAGCCGCCAGGCCTGACAGCTGCCTATCTGCCTATCTGTAGGAGCGAGCTTGCTCGCGAGCTTTTCAATGCAATAACGCAGAGCTCGCAAGCAAGCTCGCTCCAACAGAGCTTATATTTCGATCACAATACGAAAAACATTATTTGCTTTTTTTGTATACAAAAGCATAATCCTCGTCACACACAGATTTCTGACTCAAAGGTCAGGAAAAGCATCGCCCGCCTCAAACAGCGCCCTTACAAAAATAAAAGCCTGAGGACATCACCGTGGACAGCCAAAAGTCAGAAGCACCCGCCCTGGATCTTTCACCGCCCGCCTCCCGAGGCTGGCTGGAGCGCCTGTTCAAACTGTCGCTGCATGGCACTACGGTCAAAACCGAGCTGATTGCCGGGTTGACCACCTTTATCACCATGGCCTACATCATCTTCGTCAACCCCAACATCATGGCCGATGCCGGGATTGACCATGGCGCAGCCTTTGTCGCGACCTGCATCGCCGCTGCGCTGGGCAGCATGCTGATGGGGCTTTATGCCAACTGGCCGGTAGGCCTGGCGCCAGGCATGGGCCTCAACGCGTTCTTTACCTACACCGTGGTCGGCACCATGGGCTATAGCTGGGAAACCGCCCTTGGTGCAGTGTTTATCTCCGGCGTGCTGTTTTTGATTCTGACCCTGTCACGGGTCCGCGAATGGTTGCTCAACAGCATCCCCGCCAGCCTGCGCTACGCCATGGGCGCCGGCGTTGGCCTGTTTCTGGGAATCATCGGCCTGAAAACCTCGGGCATCATCGTCGACAGCCCGGCCACCCTGATCAAGCTCGGCTCACTGCGCGACCCCGCTCCGCTGCTCGCCGCCGTGTGCTTTCTGATGATCGCGATTCTCAGCTATCACAGGGTGTTCGGCGCAATCCTGATCAGCATCATCGCCGTCACTCTGGCGGGCTGGGGCCTGGATCTGGTGCACTACAACGGCATCATGTCCGCCCCGCCCAGCCTGGCACCGACCTGGATGGCGATGGACCTCAAGGGCGTGTTCAACGTCAGCATGATCAGCGTGGTCCTGGCCTTCCTGTTTGTGCACATGTTCGACACCGCCGGCACCTTGATGGGGGTGGCCCAGCGCGCCGGACTGGTGAAAGCGGATGGCAAGATCGAAAACCTGTCCCGCGCCCTCAAGGCTGACAGTGCGTCCAGCGTATTTGGGGCAGTGGTCGGTGTACCGCCCGTCACCAGCTACGTCGAAAGTGCCGCAGGCGTTGCGGCCGGCGGACGTACCGGGCTCACCGCCGTGACCGTGGGCGTACTGTTTGTCGCCGCGATGTTCTTTGCCCCGCTGGCTGGCATGATTCCCGCCTATGCCACTGCCGGAGCGCTGATCTACGTGGCCATGCTGATGATGGGCGGCATGGAGCACATCAACTGGAGCGAACCTACCGATTGCATCCCGGCGATTGTGACCATGATCATGATGCCCCTGACCTTCTCGGTGGCTGACGGTATAGCCCTCGGCTTTATCAGCTACGTTGCACTCAAGGCCGGCACGGGCAGGTACCGCGAGATATCCGTGAGCCTGTGGGTGCTCTGCGCCATTTTCATTGCCAAGTTTATTTACCTGTAAACAGGGCAATATCGACCTGCCCCGCCCGGTGCGGGGCGTTTGCTTTTTTAGAAGAGGGAGAGCACGTAATGAGTCTGGAAACCTGGCTGCTGTTCAGCAGCGCGGCACTGGTGGTGATCCTTATCCCGGGGCCGTTGTCGTTACTGATGATCAGCAACAGTTTGAACTACGGCCTGCGCCGCTCGTACCCCGCCTTTCTGGGTGGCGTGATTGCCTCGATTTGCCTGCTCAGCGCTTCGGCACTGGGGCTGGGGGCCCTGCTGCTGGCCTCGGAACAGTTGTTCAGCGCGCTCAAGATCGTCGGTGCGCTGTACCTGTTCTACCTCGCCTGGCAAAGCTGGAAGCAATCGCGGCAACCGGCCACCGCCGTCAACGTACCGGCCGCCGCACCAAAACCGCGCTTCAGTGCCCTGTTTGGACGCGCGTTCGTACTGGGCGCCAGCAATCCGAAAGACATTCTGTTCTTTGCCGCATTTCTGCCGCAGTTTCTTGATCCCGATCAGCCTTTCCTGGCGCAGTTACTGGTGATGATTGCCACCTGGACCGTGCTGGACCTGCTCTGCAAGCTGGCCTACGGCCTGGGCGCACACGGCGCGGCGGGCTACCTGCGCAGCGGCAAGGGCCAGAGCTGGTTCAACCGTATCAGTGCCGGCCTGTTCGGCGTGGCGGGCACCGCGTCTTTGCTGAGCCGCTAAAGCCGGCAATAACACCTGTAGGAGCGAGCTTTTTAACAGCCCGCTCCTACAGGCTTGGCGCACATTGCAGGCAAAAAAAAGCCCGCAGTGCGAGCGGGCAAATAACCACATGCGCAGATCGAAAAACCTAGCTGCCGCGATACGTCGAATAGCTGTACGGCGAAATCAGTAGCGGCACATGGTAGTGATCCTGCTCGGCACTGATGCCGAATCTGAGCACCACCACATCCAGAAATGCCGGCTCCGGCAACTGCACACCCCGTGCGCGGTAGTAGTCACCGGCACTGAACTGCAACTGATAAACCCCTGAACGGTAAGTGTCACCCTCCAGCAACGGTGCGTCGCAACGGCCATCGCTATTGGTCTGCGCCGTGGCGACCAGTTGCAGCTGCGAACCTTCCACCCGATACAGCTCGACCTTGATCGAACTGCCCGGACAACCGTGTGCGGCATCCAAAACGTGCGTAGTCAAACGTCCCATTGCGTGTGCGACCTCCCCGAACCGGTAAATAAAACTGGCGCTGCACCCTTTTGACCCGTCAAAAGATCCGGCGCAGCCAGGATTAAGACATTTATTAAAAAAATTGTACACAATTAAAAACGCAAATTAACCCAGGCCACAGCGCATAAGGCCTGGACCCCGTATTCCTTGAACACCGCTGCAGCCAAAGACTTTATATTCATAAGCTGACCAATCAGGCAAGTTTTTTGCAAGTACCTTTCCCGCACAAAGCATGGTAAAAATGCGCAAAAGCAGGGTTACAAACGTATTACAAAGTTGTATACAATCAGACCATCACAGTGACGCCAGGTCTGGCCAATCGACTGTTAACTAAACAATAAGGAAGATTGAGTGAGCGCTGACTACCCACGCGACCTGATTGGTTACGGTCCCAACCCTCCGCATCCGCATTGGCCGGACAACGCCCGCATCGCCCTGTCTTTCGTACTCAACTACGAAGAAGGCGGCGAGCGCAACATCCTCCACGGCGACAAAGAATCAGAAGCCTTCCTCTCGGAAATGGTTTCGGCGCAGCCGCTGCAGGGCGAGCGCAACATGAGCATGGAGTCCCTGTACGAATACGGCAGCCGTGCCGGCGTATGGCGCGTGCTCAAGCTGTTTCGCGAATTCGATATCCCGCTCACGGTGTTCGCCGTGGCCATGGCGGCCCAACGTCACCCTGACGTAATCCGGGCCATGGTTGCCGCCGGACATGAGATATGCAGCCACGGTTATCGCTGGATCGACTACCAGTACATGGATGAAGCCCTCGAGCGCGAACACATGCTCGAAGCCATCCGCATCCTCACCGAAATCAGCGGCGAGCGTCCGCTGGGCTGGTACACCGGCCGCACCGGCCCCAATACCCGGCGGCTGGTGATGGAAGAAGGCGGCTTTCTGTATGACTCTGACACCTACGACGATGACCTGCCCTACTGGGAACCCAACAACCCCACCGGCAAGCCGCATCTGGTGATCCCTTACACCCTGGACACCAATGACATGCGCTTCACCCAGGTGCAGGGTTTCAACACCGGCGAGCAATTTTTCCAGTACCTCAAGGATGCTTTCGATGTGCTGTACGCCGAAGGCGCAGAGTCGCCGAAAATGCTATCGATCGGCCTGCATTGCCGCCTCATTGGCCGCCCTGCGCGTCTCGCCGCCCTCAAGCGCTTCCTTGAATACGCCAGGGGCCACGAACAGGTCTGGTTCACCCGCCGCGTGGACATCGCCCGGCACTGGCACGCCACCCACCCTTTTGTTGCAGAGACCGGCCAATGAGCACCTTCAAAACTCTCAAGCCTTCAACCCTGAGTCGTGAAGCGTTCGTGGCAGCCTTTGCCGATATTTACGAACACTCGCCCTGGGTCGCCGAAAAGGCTTACGACCTGGGTCTGGACAGCAGCGTCGACCAGATCGAAACCCTGCACCAGCGCATGAGTGACATTTTGTTGAGCGCCGATCACGCCAGTCAGCTGGCACTGATCAATGCTCACCCGGACCTGGCGGGCAAAGCTGCCGTACAGGGCCAACTGACCGAAGCCAGCACCCATGAACAGGCTGGCGCCGGTATTCACCAATGCACGGAAGAAGAGTTTCAGCGCTTCACCGAGCTGAACGAGGCCTATAAAGCCAAGTTCAAGTTTCCCTTCATCATGGCGGTAAAAGGCAGCGACCGGCACCAGATCCTCGCCGCGTTCGAGACCCGCATCCACAACCCGGCAGACGTCGAGTTCAAATGTGCGTTGGCGCAAATCAACAAAATAGCCCTGTTCCGATTACTCCAGCTCTAAGCCGAGCCGGCACCTGCCGGTCACGCATCTCCAGCCACTTATTTAAAGGCAGACCAGAAGAATGAAAGCTTACGCCGTACCTTTCGAGAAGTTCGTCAACCTGGCCGATGCCCGTCTAGGCACCAAGATTATCTCGGTGACCGATGACTGGTTCGCTGACGCCAACCGCATGTTCCAGCCGACCCCGGCCGTATGGAAGGAGGGCGTTTTCGATGACAACGGCAAGTGGATGGACGGCTGGGAGTCCCGCCGCAAGCGCTTCGAAGGCTATGACAGCGCGGTGATCCGCCTGGGCGTACCCGGCTCGATCAAAGGCGTGGACATCGACACTTCATTCTTCACCGGCAACTTCCCGCCGTCTGCCTCCCTTGAAGCCTGCTTTCTGGCCCAGGGCGAGCCCAACGAAAACACCCAGTGGGTTGAAGTGCTGTCCGCGGTCGAACTGCAAGGCAACAGCCACCACTACCACGAAATCAGCAATGACCAGGCCTTCAGCCACTTGCGTTTCAACATCTACCCGGACGGCGGCGTAGCCCGTCTTCGCGTGTACGGCGTGCCGTTCCGTGACTGGTCGGCAGTGGGCGACAACGAACAGGTCGACCTTGCCGCAGCCCTGAACGGTGGCCGTGCCCTGGCCTGCTCCGACGAACACTTCGGCCGCATGAGCAACATCCTCAACCCGGGCCGCGGCATCAATATGGGCGACGGCTGGGAAACCGCACGCCGCCGTACCCCGGGTAACGACTGGGTGATCGTGGCGCTGGGGCATGCCGGCGAGATCGAAAAAATCATCGTCGACACCCTGCACTTCAAGGGCAACTACCCGGACACCTGCTCGATTCAGGGCGCGTTCGTCAAAGGCGGCACTGACAGCCAGATCGAAACCCAATCGCTGTTCTGGCGTGAACTGCTGCCTGCACAGAAGATGGAAATGCACGCCGAGCACAGCTTCAGCGAGCAGATCAAAGCCCTGGGCCCGATCACTCACATTCGCCTCAACCTGTTCCCGGACGGTGGTGTAAGCCGCCTGCGTATCCTGGGCAAGGTCGCTAAATAAGGAATAACCCCGTCGCCGGTCAACCGGCTCCCACAGGCATATGCCAATGCGGGAGCCGGCTTGCCAGCGACAACAACAGATCCAACACCACAGAATCCGGAAAAGAAGACAGACCATGCGCACATTGCAGATTGAACCGCTGACCAAAGAAGCCTTCGCCCCCTTCGGTGACGTTATTGAAACCGACGGCAGCGACCACTTCATGATCAACAACGGTTCGACCATGCGCTTTCATCGTCTGGCCGAAGTCGAAACCGCGCAGCCGGAAGACAAGGCCATCATCAGCATTTTCCGCGCCGATGCGCAGGACATGCCGCTGACCGTGTGCATGCTGGAGCGCCATCCGTTGGGCAGTCAGGCTTTCATCCCGCTGCTCGGCAACCCCTTTCTGATCGTGGTCGCGCCACTTGGCGATGAACCTGTATCAGGCTTGGTCCGCGCCTTTGTCAGTAATGGCAGGCAGGGCATTAATTACCATCGCGGCGTTTGGCACCATCCGGTGCTGACGATCGAAAAGCGGGATGACTTCCTGGTGGTTGATCGCAGTGGCACAGGCAATAACTGCGATGAGCATTTCTTCAAAGAGGATGAGCGATTGATCCTCGCCCCCCACCAATAAGAGAAGGTCTGATCACTCACGCAAGAGTGACAGGCAAGAGGTAGAGACTGTGGAAGCACATCTGATGGAATGGCTGAATCTGAGCGTACGCTGGATTCATATGATTACCGGTGTGGCCTGGATCGGCGCGTCGTTTTATTTTGTCTGGCTGGAAAACAACCTCAACCGCAACAACCCAAAAGAGGGGCTGGCCGGCGACTTGTGGGCCATCCACGGCGGCGGCATTTACCACCTCGAAAAATACAAGCTGGCCCCCCCTACCATGCCGGACAACCTGCACTGGTTTAAATGGGAGGCCTATTTCACCTGGATGTCGGGCATCGCCCTGCTGTGCCTGGTGTTCTACTTCAACCCGGCACTTTACCTGATCGCTCCCGGCAGCAGCCTGAGCGGCCCGCAAGCGGTGGCCATCGGCATTGGTTCATTGATTGCCGGCTGGTTCATTTACGACTTTCTGTGCGATTCGGCCCTGGGCAAACGCCCGGCGCTGCTCGGCCTGATCCTGTTCGTACTGCTGGTAGCTGCCGCATTCGGCCTGAGCAAGGTGTTCAGCGGCCGAGGCGCCTATCTGCATGTGGGCGCCATTATCGGCACCATCATGGTCGGCAACGTGTTTCGCATCATCATGCCGGCCCAGCGGGCTCTGGTGGCCGCGATCAAGGAAGGCCGTACGCCCGATCCGGCCCTGCCGGCCAAAGGCCTGCTGCGTTCGCGTCACAACAACTACTTCACCTTGCCGGTGCTGTTCATCATGATCAGCAACCACTTCCCCAGCACCTACGGCAGTGCCTACAACTGGTTGATCCTGGCCGGGATTGCGGTGCTGGCAGTATTGGTACGCCATTACTTCAACACCCGCCATAACAGCCACAAATTTGCCTGGACCTTGCCGGTCGCGGCCCTGGGCATGATCTGCCTGGCATACGTCACCGGCCCCAAGCCTGCACCAACCGCCCCCGAAGTGGCCAAGGTGATCAAGTATCAGCCCATCCCTGAAACCGCAGTCAGTGGCGCCAAACCCGCTACCGCGCCGGCGCCTGTCACTGCACCTGCTGCAGCGCCAGCACCGGTGGCCAGCGTCGATTTCGACAAGGTGCACGCTGTGATTCAGGAGCGCTGCGCGGTCTGTCATTCGGCCACACCCACCAGCCCGCTGTTCAGCGCGGCCCCCGGGGGCGTGATGCTCGACACCGCACAACAAATCCAGTTGATGGCACCGCGAATTCAGGCCCAGGCCGTCGCCAGCCAGATCATGCCGCTGGGCAACATCACCCAGATGACCCAACAGGAACGTGACCTTCTGGGCGCCTGGATCAACACCGGAGCCCGCACCAACTGACGCACACCTTCTGTGACCGCAGCCATGGCGCGGTCACAGAAACACACCACAAGCTCACAACAATAAAAATGAACGAGGTGTTGCATGTCCGAATTAACCGAACCACGCATACCCGCCATAACCGCTCCGCCTCCCCTGGCGCGGTTGCCGTTGTTGCAATTGATTCTGGTCGGCTTGCAGCATGTGCTGCTGATGTATGGCGGCGCCGTTGCCGTACCGCTGATTATCGGCCAGGCCGCGGGCCTTAGCCGCGAAGAGATCGCTTTCCTGATCAACGCCGACCTGCTGGTGGCCGGGATCGCAACCATCGTCCAGTCGATGGGCATCGGCCCCATGGGCATTCGCATGCCCGTGATGATGGGCGCCAGTTTCGCTGCAGTCGGCAGCATGGTGGCCATGGCCGGAATGCCGGGTATCGGCATGACCGGGATTTTCGGCGCAACCATTGCTGCCGGTTTTTTCGGGATGATCATCGCGCCCTTCATGTCCAGGGTGGTGCGCTTCTTCCCGCCGCTGGTGACCGGCACCGTGATCACCTCCATTGGCCTGTCACTGTTCCCCGTGGCAGTGAACTGGGCCGGTGGCGGCAGTGCCGCGGCACAGTTCGGCTCACCGATGTACCTGGCCATCGCCGCACTGGTGCTGGCCACCATCCTGCTGATCAACCGTTTCATGCGTGGCTTCTGGGTCAACATTTCGGTGCTGATCGGCATGGCCCTGGGTTATATATTGTCCGGCGCACTGGGCATGGTCGACCTCAACGGCATCGGTCTGGCGCCGTGGTTCCAGGTGGTCACCCCGCTGCACTTCGGCATGCCTGAATTCCATCTGGCACCGATCCTGTCCATGTGTCTGGTGGTGGTGATCATTTTTGTCGAGTCCACCGGGATGTTTCTGGCCCTGGGCAAAATTACCGGCCAGGAGGTAACCCCGCGCATGCTGCGCCGCGGCTTGCTGTGCGATGCCGGGGCTTCGTTCCTGGCCGGCTTCTTCAACACCTTTACCCACTCCTCCTTCGCCCAGAATATCGGTCTGGTGCAAATGACCGGCGTACGTTGCCGCTCGGTAACCATCATGGCCGGGGTATTCCTGATTACCCTCAGCCTGCTGCCCAAGGCAGCCTATCTGGTGGCCTCGATTCCGCCAGCCGTACTGGGCGGCGCAGCCATCGCCATGTTCGGCATGGTGGCAGCCACGGGGATCAAGATCCTTCAGGAAGCGGACATTGCCGACCGACGCAATCAATTGCTGGTGGCGGTAAGTATCGGCATGGGCCTGATTCCGGTGGTACGGCCGGAGTTCTTCGCCCACCTGCCACTGTGGATGGGCCCCATCACCCACAGCGGCATTGCAATGGCCGCCGTCAGCGCGGTCAGCCTGAACCTGTTGTTCAATGTGCTGGGCGGCGCCGGTCGCGCCGCCATGAGCGGGCACGTGCATCAGCACTGATGCCCCATCTGCCTGTCTGTAGGAGCGAGCTTTTAACGCAGCAACGAAAAGCTCGCTCCTACAGTGCATCGGCGCATCGGTATTAAAAATAATAAAAAAGGGAATTACCCATGAACTGCAAACACTGGGGCATCACGCTCGCGGGTGGGTTTCTGGCTGCCGGTCAGGCCATGGCCGGTGATCTGTTTGTATGGCAAACCAACAGCCTGACGTATCTGTACGGCAAGAATTTCGCGATCAACCCTTCGATCCAGCAAACCCTCACCTTTGAACATGCCGATAAATGGAAATACGGCGACAACTTCCTGTTTGTCGACCGGATTTTCTACAACGGCAAAGCCGACCCCAACAAAGGTCCGCACACTTATTACGGCGAGTTCAGCCCGCGGCTGTCGTTCGGCAAGATATTCGAGCGGAAACTGGAGTTCGGTCCGGTCAAGGATGTATTGCTGGCCATGACTTACGAGTACGGCGAAGGCGACAGCGAGGCCTACCTGATCGGCCCGGGCTTTGACCTGGCGGTACCCGGGTTCAATTATTTCACCCTCAACTTCTATCGCCGTCACACCGAAGGGCCACGTCCCGGCACCGGAACCTGGCAGATCACTCCGTCGTTTTCCTACACCCTGCCCTTGGGCCGCTCCAACCTGCTGATCGATGGCTACATGGACTGGGTGGTGGACAACGATCGCAACTCACGGGGCACTTACCACGCCAACCTGCACTTCAATCCGCAGATCAAGTACGACCTGGGCAAAGCCCTCAATCTGGGTGAAAAACAATTGTATGTCGGCATCGAATACAGTTACTGGAAGGACAAGTACGGCATCGATAGCAGCAGCCGTCTGGACACCAATCAGAACACTGCCAGCGCCCTGGTGAAAGTGCACTTCTAGATCAAGCCTCTGCGATGCCCTGTGATTGCCCGACATGCGCAATGACAGGGCACTTGAGTACCGGCCCCGGAGCCCGTATCCTGCGCGCCCGCTCACGGGTGAGCGTTGTTCAAAGCTGACTTCAAAGCCAACTTAATACAGTTAAACCAAGGGTTTACGGCCGCCTTAGCGCTCTATCCACTCAACTGTCAGACGACAGCCGAGGGATTTACGTTGGCCGCCAAACCGCCGTGGCCCGGCACTTGCTACAGGTATTAAAGTTGACCGAAAGGGCAAGTTTTAAACAGAGGAATCAAGGCGCCGGAACAGAGCGTTACGTTCTTATCAATGCAGAATTTTTAATTTTTGGAGCAACCGAATGAAGCGCATTCTGACCAGCCTGATGCTTGCGGGGAGCATGCTTGGCGGGGCACCGGCAGTTGCCGGCGACCTGCTGCAATGGCAAACCAACAGCCTGACTTACTTGTACGGCAAGGACTTCCAGGTTAACCCGAAAATTCAACAGACCCTGACCTTCGAGCACGCTGACAGCTGGAAGTACGGTGACAACTTTCTCTTCGTCGACCGTATTTTTTACAACGGTAAAAAAGATGGCAACGTAGGCCCGAACACTTACTACGGCGAGTTCACCCCGCGTTTGTCGATGGGCAAGATCTTCGACCAGAAGTTTGAGTTCGGTCCGATCAAAGACGTGCTGCTGGCCATGACTTACGAGTTCGGCGAAGGCGACACCGATGCTTACCTGATCGGTCCGGGTTTCGACCTGAACGTACCGGGCTTCGACTACTTCCAGCTGAACTTCTACCAGCGCTTCCCTGAAGGCAACCGTGCCGGCCGTGGCGTGTGGCAGATCACCCCGGTGTGGTCCTACACCCTGCCCCTGGGCAATTCCGATGTGCTGATCGACGGCTACATGGACTGGGTGGTCGACAACGACCAGAACTCGCGCGGCACCTACCACGCCAACCTGCACTTCAACCCGCAGATCAAATATGACCTGGGCAAGGCATTGAGCTGGGGCGCCAAGCAGCTGTACGTCGGTATTGAATACGACTACTGGAAAAACAAATACGGCATCGAAGACAGCGGCGCGTTCAAAACCAATCAGGACACTGCGAGCCTGCTGGTCAAGTACCACTTCTGATACCCGGGCCCCGGGCGCTTCACTGCGCCTGGGGCGCCAGCAGCAACCCGCGCAGCATCAGGTCCAGGCTGTCCAGAGACGCCGCCAGACGCTGTGGCGGGTTGTCGGCCCCGGCAATCCAGAACGACAGGTCCATCAAGCCGCCCTGAATCAACCGTGCCAGGGCTTCCGGATCGGTGGCCTGAATCACCCGGGTGTCCATCAAGCCTTGCAGCATCGCCGCCATTGAAGCGCTGCAGTCCGACTGGCTGCTCTGCAGGTACTGCGACCCCAGCACCGACGGAGCATCGCGCAGCATGATCCGCTGCACCTCCACCTGCAGTGCCATTTCCAGAAACATCCGACAACGCCCTTTAAAACCGTCCCACGGGCTCGCCGCCCGCGCAAAGGCCTCTGCCAGCTGTACATCCAGCTCGGCATCGACTTGCTGAACCACGGCCTGCAACAACCCCTTCTTGTCGCCAAAATGGTGATACAGCGCACCCCGGGTCAGCCCCACCGAAGCAGTGAGTTCATCCATCGACGTCTGCGCATAACCGATCGAGCCAAACGCCTGACGCGCTGCATCGAGCAGCTTGCCACGGGTTTGTTCAATCATTTGTGACCGCACTTTGGGCGCCATGCCTGTCCCCCTAATTTCAGATACGTCGCGTATGTTAATTGACATACGCAGCGTATGCGTATATTTCTGCATACGCCGCGTATGTGACGCGGTCAGATGACTGCTCCGGAGCTTGTATGGCCAACCCTTATCGCGAGATTTTCAGCGCCCCCGGCACCAAGGCTTTCAGCGGTGCGGGCCTGCTCGCCCGCATGCCGATTTCCATGGTCGGGATCGGCATCATTACCATGCTGGCGCAACTGCGCGACTCCTACTGGCTGGCTGGTGCCGTGGCAGCAACCTTTGCCTTGTCCATGGCATTGCTGGCACCGCAGATCTCGCGCTGGGTCGATCAATACGGCCAGGGCCGCGTGCTGCCCGGCATTAGCGCCATCGGCGTGGGGGCGTTGCTGGCATTGCTGCTGTGCAGTCATTTCGCGGCGCCGGACTGGACTCTCTTCGTCTTCGCCGCGCTGGCCGGCTGCATTCCCAGCATGTCGGCGATGGTCCGCGCACGCTGGACCGAGTTGTTTCGCGGCTCGCCCAAACTGCATACCGCGTTCTCGTTCGAATCGGTACTCGATGAGGTGAGTTTTATTATTGGCCCGCCGATTTCCGTGGGGCTGAGCGTAGCGCTGTTTCCCCAGGCCGGCCCTCTGGCGGCCGCCATTTTTCTCGCGATCGGGGTCACTGCATTTGTACTGCAACGCAAAACCGAGCCACCCGTGCACCCGCGCAGCGCCGACAACAACGGCACCGTCCTGAGTCAGGGTGCAGTGATGATATTGCTCCTGGCATTGCTGGGGCTGGGGACGATTGTCGGCACCGTGGATGTGGTCAGTGTTGCCTTCGCCCAACAGCAAGGCCAACCCGCCGCCGCGAGTATTGTGCTGTCGGTGTACGCATTGGGATCGTGCATCGTCGGACTGGTGTTCGGCACGCTCAAGCTGAACATGCCGTTGCCCAAACTGTTCCTGCTGGGTGCGCTGGCCACCGCATTGACCATGGTGCCGCTGATGTGGGCCGACAGCATCGCCACCCTGGCCGGCGCCATGTTTGTCGCCGGGCTGTTCTTCGCCCCGACCCTGATTACCGCCATGGGCCTGGTGGAAAACATAGTGCCGCCGGCCAAGCTCACCGAAGGCCTGACCTGGATGATCACCGGCCTGGGCATGGGGGTTGCCCTGGGCGCCGTGCTTGGCGGCTGGGTCATTGATGCTTACGGTGCCCAGGCCGGGTTTGGCGTATCGCTGGCGGCGGGGAGCGTGATGCTGCTGGTTGCCGTACTGGGTTATCGCTTGTTGCAACGCAGCACCACGGTTCGTCCTAGCCTTTGATGGCGCGCCAGACCTTGCTCACGCCCGCCACCACGGCCAGCACCACCGCGCCGGCAACAATGCCGGCCACGGCATTGAGCAGGGTCGGGACTATGGCCGAGACCACACCCAGCCACTGGGCGCTGCTTGCAGCCACGCCTTCGATCCAGTGATGGGCCGCAGGTACGCCATGGGTGAGGATGCCGCCACCGACCATAAACATGGCCGCGGTGCCGATCACCGACAGGCTTTTCATCATGTACGGCGCAGTACTCAACAAACCGCGGCCGAAACTGCGCTGGAAACCTGACCACACACCATCACCGGTTTTCTGGCTCAGGTACAGGCCGGCGTCATCCAGTTTGACGATGCCGCCCACCAGGCCATAAACCCCCACCGTCATCACAATGGCGATACCGCTGAGCACGACGACCTGCTGCAGCAACGGCGACTCGGACACGATTCCCAGGGTGATGGCGATAATTTCGGCCGACAGAATGAAGTCGGTGCGTATGGCCCCCTTGACCTTGTCTTTCTCGAAAGCCACCAGATCGACTTCTGCATCGGCCACCGCCTGTTGCAACGCCTGGTGCTTGCCCTGATCTTCGGCCTTGCTGTGCATAAACGGATGGGCGAGTTTTTCAAAACCCTCAAAACACAGGTAAGCACCGCCCAGCATCAACAGCGGCGTCACGGCCCACGGCGCAAACGCACTGATGGCCAGCGCCGCGGGCACCAGAATCAGCTTGTTGCGGAACGAGCCTTTGGCTACCGCCCACACCACCGGCAACTCCCGGTCGGCCCTTACGCCAGAGACCTGCTGCGCGTTGAGTGCAAGGTCATCCCCCAGCACCCCGGCGGTCTTTTTGGCGGCCACTTTGGTCATCAGCGCGACGTCATCAAGGACTGCGGCGATATCGTCGAGCAACACCAGTAAACTACTGCCTGCCATGGGCAAACTTCCCTTCCAGATTGAATGGTGCCAAGCATAGCGCGTGCCAGCCCTCAGGCTGCAATCTTGAGCAGCCCGCAAGCCCGGTGCTACCATGCCCGACCGCCCAACCAGGCAAGGAAATATCGGGTTTATGAGCAGTATCCGCGAGCGTAATAAAGAACTGATTTTGCGTGCCGCCAGCGAAGAGTTCGCTGACAAGGGTTTCGCCGCCAGCAAAACCAGCGACATCGCCGCCAAGGCAGGCTTGCCCAAGCCCAATGTCTACTACTACTTCAAATCCAAGGAGAACCTCTACCGCGAGGTCCTCGAAAGCATTATCGACCCTATTCTGCGCGCATCGACCCCGTTCAATGCCGACGGCGAACCCAATGCCGTGCTGAGCAATTACATCCGTTCCAAAATCATGATTTCCCGCGACCTGCCCTTTGCGTCAAAAGTGTTCGCCAGCGAAATCATGCATGGCGCCCCGCACCTGAGCGAGCAGCAGGTGCAATTGTTGAACGTCCAGGCCAAACACAACATTGACTGCATCCAGACCTGGATCGACCGTGGCCAGATTGCGCCGATCGACCCCCATCACCTGATGTTCAGTATCTGGGCAGCGACCCAGACCTATGCCGACTTCGACTGGCAGATCTCGGCCATCACCGGCAAAGCCAAACTGCAAGACAGCGACTACGAAGCCGCGGCCCAGACCATCATCCGCCTGGTGCTCAAGGGCTGTGCACCGGACTGACCATCACCTGCCCCTGCCCCTGCCCCTGTAGGAGCGAGCTTGCCTCGCGAGCCTTTAAAACAGACGCGAGGCACAGGACTGCCCACCACCTGTCCCCTGTAGGAGCGAGCTTGCCTCGCGAGCTTTTAAAACAGACGCGAGGCACCTGACTGACCACCCCTGCCCTCTGTAGGAACGAGCTGCCTCGCGAGCCTTTAAAACAGATCGCGAGACAAGCTCGCTCCTACAACAAGCGGCGAGCCAATAGCGGACTACACCGCCACCCCCGCATCCGCCCGCAAGCCCTGGGCTTCTATCGCACTGATGGCGCATTGCTCGTCAATATCCGAGGTATCGCCGCTGATACCCATGGCGCCTATCACCTGCCCCTGAGCATCGCGAATCAGCACCCCGCCCGGCGCAGGCACCACGTCACTCTGGCCCATGCCGTTCAGCGCAGCGAAAAACGCCGGGCGCTGCTGTGCATCCAGCGCCAGCAAACGCGAGCCCTTACCCAGTGCAATCGCGCCCCAGGCCTTGCCAATGGCAATGCTGGGCCGTAGCAGGCTGGCGCCATCTTCGCGCTGCAGCGCCAGCAAATGCCCGCCGCTGTCCAGCACCGCCACGGTCAATGGGGCGGCGCTTATCTGGCGCCCTGTGTTCAAGGCCTGTGCGGTCAGGTCTAAAGCGACTTTCAAGGTTAAAGCACTCATGGTTGCCGTCCTTATTTTGTTATTGGAAAGCCTTTCGCGCGCCTCTATGGGCGAACTCAATACAACCAATAGAACACAATAAATAATTTATTTGTATACAATTTTTAAATGGAAAACCCTAAATCATTAGGCCTTGTGCCCTATTACAAGGGGGATCGGCTATTACAAACTGATTCTACAAAACCCATTGACCTGCGCACCGGAGCATGAATACACTCGCCAAACAGCCACTTGTATACAATTATAAAACGTAAGAGGCACAAAACGATGAGCAAAATGAGAGCAATCGAAGCCGCCGTTCTGGTGATGCGTCGCGAAGGTGTCGATACCGCATTCGGTATCCCGGGCGCCGCGATCAACCCGCTGTACTCTGCCCTGCAAAAGGTCGGTGGCATCGATCACGTCCTTGCTCGCCACGTCGAAGGCGCCTCGCATATGGCCGAGGGTTATACCCGCACCAAAGCCGGCAACATCGGCGTGTGCATCGGCACCTCCGGCCCCGCCGGGACCGACATGGTGACCGGCCTGTACAGCGCCTCTGCCGACTCGATCCCGATTCTGTGCATCACCGGCCAGGCCCCGCGTGCGCGGATGCATAAAGAAGACTTCCAGGCCGTGGACATCACCAGCATCGTCAAGCCCGTGACCAAGTGGGCAACCACGGTCATGGAGCCGGGCCAGGTGCCTTATGCCTTCCAGAAGGCCTTTTACGAAATGCGCTCCGGGCGTCCCGGACCGGTGCTGATCGATCTGCCGTTTGATGTGCAAATGGCAGAAATCGAATTCGATATCGACGCCTACGAACCGATGCCGCTATCCAGGCCGACGGCGACCCGGATCCAGGCCGAGAAAGCCTTGCACCTGCTCAACCAGGCCGAGCGCCCGCTGCTGGTCAGTGGCGGTGGCGTGATCAACGCTGACGCCAGTGAACTGCTGGTGGAGTTTGCCGAGCTGACCGGGATCCCGGTCATTCCAACCCTGATGGGCTGGGGCACCATTGCCGACGATCACCCGCTGATGGTGGGCATGGTCGGCCTGCAAACCTCCCATCGCTACGGCAACGCCACCCTGCTCAAATCCGACCTGGTGCTGGGCATCGGCAACCGCTGGGCCAACCGCCACACCGGCTCGATCGATGTCTACACCGAAGGCCGCAAATTCATCCACGTCGACATTGAACCGACCCAGATTGGCCGGGTATTTACTCCCGACCTGGGCATCGTTTCCGACGCCGGCTCGGCGCTCAGGATGTTCCTTGAAGTAGCCCGGGAATGGAAAGCCGCCGGCATCCTGAAAAACCGCAGCGCCTGGCTACAAGACTGCCAGCAGCGCAAAGCCACCCTGCACCGCAAGACCCACTTCGACAACGTGCCGGTCAAACCGCAACGGGTGTACGAAGAGATGAACCAGGTGTTCGGCAAAGACACCTGCTACGTCAGCACCATCGGTTTGTCGCAGATTGCCGGTGCGCAATTCCTGCACGTGTACAAACCGCGCCACTGGATTAACTGCGGTCAGGCCGGCCCGCTGGGCTGGACCATTCCGGCAGCCCTGGGGGTGGTCAAGGCCGATCCGCAGCGCAATGTCGTGGCCCTGTCCGGCGACTACGACTTCCAGTTCATGATCGAAGAGCTGGCCGTCGGCGCACAGTTCAACTTGCCGTACATCCATGTGGTGGTGAACAACTCCTACCTGGGCTTGATTCGCCAGGCACAGCGCGGGTTTGAAATGGACTACTGCGTACAGCTGTCTTTCGATAACCTCAATGCTCCGGAGCTCAACGGCTATGGCGTCGACCACGTAGCCGTCGCCCAGGGCCTGGGCTGCAAGGCACTGCGGGTCTTCGAACCGAACGACATCCAGCCGGCACTGCGCAAGGCTCAAGAGCTGATCAAGGAGTTCCGCGTACCGGTGGTGGTGGAAATCATTCTGGAGCGTGTGACCAACATTTCGATGGGCACTGAAATCAACGCAGTCAATGAATTTGAAGACCTGGCGCTGGTAGGCAACGACGCGCCGACCGCCATTTCGATGCTTGACTGACTGACTGCGCCCCTCTCACTTCGGGGAGGGGCATCCCCTTTTCACAGGAGTTCACCATGCCGCGTTTTGCCGCCAACCTGTCCATGCTGTTCACCGAACAGGATTTCCTTGTCCGTTTTCAAGCGGCTGCCAATGCTGGTTTCCACGGCGTTGAATACCTGTTTCCTTACGACTACAGCTCCGCCGAGATCAAGGCCCAGCTCGACGCCAACAAACTGACCCAGGTGCTGTTCAACCTGCCGGCCGGTGACTGGGCCAAGGGCGAGCGCGGCATTGCCTGCCACCCGGACCGGGTTGAAGAATTTCGCGCGGGGGTCGATCTGGCCCTCGCTTATGCACAAGTCCTGGGCAACGACCAGATCAACTGCCTGGCCGGAATTCGCCCCCAGGGCGTGGCCGAGGCCGAGGTCGAAAAAACCCTGGTCAGCAACCTCAAGTACGCCGCCGACAAGCTGCAGGCGGCGGGGATCAGGCTGGTGATGGAGTCGATCAACACCCTCGACATCCCGGGCTTCTACCTGAACAACACCAAGCAGGCACTGGCCATTCAGGACAAGGTCGGCAGTGCCAACCTGTTCCTGCAATACGACATCTATCACATGCAAATCATGGAAGGGGATCTGGCCCGCACGATGCAGGCGCACCTGCCGCAGATCAACCACATCCAACTGGCCGACAACCCGGGGCGCCACGAACCCGGCACCGGCGAGATCAATTATCGCTTCCTGTTCGAGCACCTTGACCGTATTGGCTATCAAGGCTGGGTCGGCTGCGAATACAAGCCGCTGACCAGCACCGAAGCCGGTCTTGCGTGGCTCAAAACCCACAACGCGGTTTAAGCGCGACTACGGGTCTTTTGTGGGAGCCGGCTTGCCAGCGATTGGATCACCCGGCGAAAACGGAAACACCGCATCGCTGGCAAGCCAGCTCCCACGGACCTGCATCAGCTGCAAATAAAAACAAGAGGATTTGTCATGGCTAAAATCGGATTTATCGGCACCGGCATCATGGGCTCACCCATGGCCAGCAACCTGCAAAAGGCCGGGCACAGCCTGTTCCTGTCCACCCACCACGGTGCAGCTCCTGCCGATCTGGTGGCCGCTGGCGCGGTCGCCCTGGCCAGCCCGCAAGAAGTCGCCCAGGAGGCCGAGTTCATCATCGTCATGGTCCCGGACACCCCCCAGGTCGAGGACGTGCTGTTCCGCGAGGACGGCATCGCTGCCGGCCTGAGCCCGAACAAAGTGGTGATCGACATGAGCTCGATCTCCCCCACTGCGACCAAAGCCTTCGCCGCAAAGATCAACGCCAAAGGCGCGCAATACCTGGACGCGCCGGTCTCCGGTGGTGAAGTCGGGGCCAAGGCAGGCACCTTGAGCATCATGGTCGGCGGCGACGAAAAGACCTTCGCCCGCGCCCTGTCCCTGCTCCAGAGCATGGGCAAAAACATCACCCTGGTCGGCGGCAACGGCGACGGTCAGACCGCCAAAGTGGCGAACCAGATCATCGTCGCCCTGAACATTCAGGCGGTGGCTGAAGCCTTGGTGTTTGCCGCCAAAAACGGCGCTGACCCGGCCAAGGTTCGTGAGGCCCTGATGGGCGGTTTTGCCTCTTCGAAAATCCTCGAAGTGCACGGCGAGCGCATGATCAAAGGCACTTTCGATCCGGGCTTCCGCATCAGCCTGCACCAGAAAGACCTCAACCTGGCGCTGGCCGGTGCCCGCGAGCTGGGGATCAACCTGCCCAACACCGCCAACGCACAACAAGTGTTCAGCACCTGCGCCGCCCTGGGTGGCAGCAACTGGGATCACTCGGCACTGATCAAGGGCCTGGAGCACATGGCCAACTTCTCGATCCGCGACAAATAAACCTGACGCTGACGAGGCACGAAGACAGCGATGCGGGCCGCAGGACCGCGCTTGGCGGTTAGCAGTTAACCGCTAACCGCCAAGCGCTGACCACCAAGAGCTCGCAGCCTTCGTGCCTCGGCAGCGACTACCCCCTCCGCGTGCCACGGAACTCATCATGGGCTCAAACCAACTCAGTCCTGCATGCCCTGACTGGGCCACCGCTCTGTGCGCGGGGTTCAGTCAGATCTTCCTCCAGCGCCAGCCGCTGTGCGGGGTTTTGTGCTTGCTGGCAATTCTGGTCAGTGCCCCGGGCCTGCTCAGTGGCGCCTTGCTGGGAGGGATTGCCGGGCTCTTGACTGCGCAACGCCGTGACTATCCCAAGGCCGAACGCCAGGCAGGCCTCTATAGCTACAACGGCATTCTGTTGGGCATGTTGCTGAGCCACCAACTGCAATGGTCGGCCCTGTTGCCGCTGCTGATCATCGCCAGTGCCGGCCTGAGTACCATGCTGATTCACCAGTGGCTCAAACGCGCGGCAGACGGGCAAAGCCTTCTGGCCTATACCGCGCCCTTTGTCGGGCTGGGCTGGATCCTGCTGCACCTGCACAACCCGCCGGCCCAACCCCTGAATCACGACCTGCCACTCAATGGCCTGACCCTGGGTCTGGCCGTGCTCAAAGGCATTGGCCAGGTCATGTTGCTGCAACACCCCGTGGCCGGATTGCTGATTGCGCTCGGGCTGTGGCTGAGCAGTTGGCGGGCCGCAGGCTGGGCATTGGCGGGATCGCTGGCAGGTCTTTTATTCAGTCTGTATCAACAGGACACCAGTGCCGCGCTCAGCGGGCTCGGCGGCTACAACCCGGTGCTGGCCGCCCTGGCCCTGAGCCAGCAGCGACGTCGACCCTGGCTGCCATTGATCGGTATCGTCGTGACCCTGATCCTGACCCCCGGATTCATTGCCCTGGGGCTGCCCCTTTTAACCGCTCCATTTATTCTCGCCTGCTGGCTGGTGCATTCCAGTGTGCGGGTACTCAGACCCGCCGCGGCGAAATCCGAAGAGCAATGCAGGTTGCGCATTGAGCGTTAATCCTTGAACCTTCTGTCATTTAAGGCTCGAGCAACCTACATGAATAACAAGGATTGGCGTCAACGCCTGTACGTCATGGTCTTTCAGGCTGACACGCCTGCCGGGCGGCGCTTTGACACCACGCTGTTACTGATCATTCTGTGCAGCCTGGTGGTGGTGGTGCTCGACAGCATCAACAGCATTCACCGCGACTACGCCGATCTGCTGGCTTACATCGAGTGGGGTTTCACCTTTGTCTTTGCCGTGGAGTACGGCCTGCGCCTGTATTGCTCACCCAGGCCCCTGCGCTATGCCTTCAGCTTTTACGGGCTGGTGGACCTGCTGGCGATCGTACCCGGCATTCTGGCGATTTATTACAGTGACGCGCAGTACCTGCTGATCATCCGCATCATCCGCATGCTGCGCATCTTTCGGGTGCTCAAGCTGGTGCCGTACCTCAGCCAGGCCAACTACCTGCTCTCGGCCCTGCGGGGCAGCAAACAGAAAATCATCGTTTTCCTGGTCGGTGTATCGACCCTGGTGACCGTGTTCGGCACCTTGATGTATGTGGTTGAAGGCCCGGAGAACGGCTTTACCAGCATTCCTGTGAGCATCTATTGGGCCATCGTGACCCTGACCACTGTGGGTTACGGTGACATCGTGCCGCAAACCGTCCTCGGGCGAGTCATCTCGGCCATGGTCATGATCACGGGCTACTCGATTATCGCCGTGCCAACCGGTATTTTTACCGCCGAACTGGCCAACGCCATGCGCGGCGAGCAACTGCAGCACGACTGCCCGGCGTGCAAGAAACAACGTCACGAACAGTCCGCCTCATTCTGTTCACGCTGCGGCAATGCTCTATATGCTAAAAATGCATAACCAAAGTGCTTTTTAATCTTTTAAGACCTATGCGGCAGCGACTATAGTCGCTGGCAATTTGCCCCTATTGCTCCCTATAACAAGGAATGCGCAGTGAAAAAACTTTTTAGTGCCTCAATCCTGGCCGCTGGCCTGGCCCTCGGCAGCATTGCCCATGCAGCCACCCCGCCGCCATTGCTAAACGTGTCCTACGATGTGATGCGCGATTTCTACAAGGACTACAATGCCGCGTTCCAGAAACACTGGGAAGCCGAGCATGGCACCAAGCTCAATGTGCAAATGTCCTTTGGCGGTTCGAGCAAACAGGCCCGATCAGTGATTGATGGCCTGCCGGCTGACGTGATCACCATGAACATGGCCACCGACATCAATGCCCTGGCGGATAATGGCCAGCTGGTTCCGCAAAACTGGGTGACCCGCCTGCCGGACAACAGCGCGCCTTTCACTTCGGCCACCGTGTTTATTGTGCGCAAAGGCAACCCCAAAGCCCTGAAAGACTGGCCGGATCTGCTAAAGGATGGCGTGCAAGTGATAGTGCCAAACCCGAAAACCTCGGGTAACGGCCGCTACACCTTCCTTTCGGCCTGGGGCTATGTTCTGAAGAACGGCGGCGATGAAACCAAGGCCAAGGAGTTCGTCGGCAAACTGTTCAAGCAGGCTCCTGTACTGGACACCGGCGGCCGTGCAGCCACCACCACCTTTATGACCAACCAGATCGGCGACGTGCTGGTGACCTTCGAAAACGAAGCGGAAATGATCGCCCGCGAGTTCGGTCGCGACCAGTTCGAAGTGATCTACCCGAGCGTGTCGGCCGAAGCCGAGCCGCCAGTGACCGTAGTCGACAAGGTGGTGGACAAAAAAGGCACCCGCGCAACGGCCGAAGAATATCTGAAGTACCTGTGGTCCCCTGAAGGTCAGGAAATCGCCGCCAAAAACTACCTGCGTCCACGGGACCAGGCAATCCTGGCCAAGTACAACGACCGCTTCCCGAAAGTCGATTTCCTGTCGGTTGAGAAAACCTTCGGCGACTGGCGCGACGTGCAGAAAAAGTACTTCAACGACGGTGGCGTGTTCGACCAGATCTACAACGGTCAATAACCCCCACCCACGAGCTGGTCTGTAGGAGCGAACTAGTCTGTAGGAGCGAGCTTGCTCGCGAGCTTTTTCAACGCCACAACGAAGAGCTCGCTCCTGCAGGTTGGTTGGCAACCACCTCAAAGCTGTACAAAAACACAGTAAAAACAGTTGCCCTTCAGCCATTCTCTGCCATGCTGTGCACCTTCTGTGCGGCATGATGAATGAGTGGAGCTATGCGGCTGTTTCTGTGCGAAAAACCTTCCCAGGCCAAAGATATTGCGGCCGTGCTCGGTGCCAGCCGACGCGGTGATGGCTGCTGGGTGGGCCCCGCTGTCACCGTCACCTGGTGCATCGGTCACTTGCTCGAAACCGCCCCGCCCGATGCCTACGACGAGCGCTACAAGCGCTGGGTGCTGGCCGATCTGCCGATCATTCCCGAAAAGTGGAAAATGCGCGTCAAGCCCAAGACCGCCAGCCAGTTCAAGGCCGTCAAACGCCTGCTCGGCGAAGCCAGCGAACTGGTGATCGCCACCGACGCCGATCGCGAAGGTGAAATGATCGCCCGTGAACTGGTCGAGCACTGCCGCTATCGCGGGCCGATCCAGCGCCTGTGGCTGTCAGCCCTGGATGACGCGTCTATTCGCAAGGCCCTGGCCGCCCTCAAGCCGGGCAGCGAAACCTTTAACCTCTATCACTCGGCCCTGGGCCGCTCGCGGGCCGACTGGCTGATCGGGATGAACATGAGCCGCCTGTTCACCCTCCTCGGGCGCCAGTCCGGCTATCAGGGCGTACTGCCGGTGGGCCGGGTACAAACCCCCACCCTGCGGCTGGTGGTCGACCGCGATCGCAGCATCAGCGACTTCGTACCCGTGGCTTACTGGGCCATCGACGTGCAGCTCAAACACGACGGGCAGTTGTTCACCGCACAGTGGCGGGCCGATCCCGACACCTGCGACGAACAGGATCGCTGCCTCAATCAGGCCCATGCCCAGCAGGCGGCCGACGCCATCAACAGCGCCGGCAGTGCCCGGGTGAGCAAATTGCGCACCGAACGCATGCGGGAAGTCGCGCCACTGCCATTCGACCTCGGCACCCTGCAAGAAGTGTGTTCGAAAAAGCTCGGCCTCGGCGCCCAGGAAACCCTGGACATCGCCCAGGCGCTGTACGAAACCTACAAGGTGGTCACCTACCCGCGCAGTGACTGCGGTTACCTGCCGCAAAGCCAGCACAGCGAAGCAGCATCGATTCTGGCAGCCCTGCAGCAGGCCGACCCGAGCCTGGCACCGCTGGCCGGACACCTCGACCCGCAACGCCGCTCCCGGGCCTGGAATGACGCCAAAGTCAGTGCTCACCACGGCATCATTCCTACGGCAGCGGCGAAAAACCTGGAACGCCTGACGGGCAAACACCGTGCGGTGTATACCCTGATTCGCGCACGCTATCTGGCGCAATTCCTGCCCAACCACGAATACGATCGCACCCAGGCCGACTTCGATTGCGCCGGCCAGGCCCTGCGCGCCGTGGGCAAACAAATTGTCGAAGCCGGCTGGAAACGCGCCCTGCCCGAGGCCCTGGCTCCGGCCAGGGGTCGCGAAGCTGCGGCCCCGCAACCATTGCCGATTTTGCGCGAGGGTCTGGACTGCGCCATTGCCAACGTCCACCTCAAAGACCTGTGGACCCAGCCACCCAAGCCTTTCACCGAAGGCGACCTGATCAAGGCAATGAAAAACGTCGCCAAACTGGTGCAGGACCCGCTGTTAAAACAAAAGCTCAAGGACACCACCGGCATCGGCACCGAGGCCACCCGCGCCGGGATCATTCAGGGGCTGCTGGATCGTGGCTACCTGATCAAAAACGGCAAGGCCCTGGCCGCCACTGCGCCGGCCTTCAGCCTGATCGATGCGGTGCCCCGCGCCATCGCCGACCCCGGCACCACTGCCATCTGGGAACAAGCGCTGGACATGGTGCAAAGCGGTGAAATGACCCTGGAGACCTTCGTCGCCAAACAGGCGGCGTGGATGAGCAAACACATCGCCCGCTGCAGTGGCATGACCATGACCATCAGCGGCCCGGCCAGCCCGGCGGGCATGGCGCCGGCGTGGAAGAAAAAACGTAAGGCAGCGCCCGCCAGGGCAAAGCCAAAGCGGGCGGTGAAAGCTAAAAGCACTTGAGCCGGCGGCTGCCGGTCAAAGCGTCAGCGAGCCGTTGATGCAGGTCACTGCGGCACCGCCGACCCAGATATCGGCGCCGACTTTCTCAATCGATACCCGCCCTTCCCGGCCCATGGCCGTGCCCTGGCTGGCCACATAGCGCGACGGAGCAATACCCGCGCCAATCAACCATTGCGCCAGCCCGGCATTCAGGCTGCCGGTCACCGGATCTTCCGACATGCCGTCACCGGCAACGAAGGCACGGACTTCAAATTGCGCTTCAGTGCCGTCGCGCTCGGGGTTCCACGGGGCGACTACGCCGACCACCCGATTATGCAACTGTGAAAAGTCCGGCTTCAGCGCCAGCACCTGTTCGCGATCGCGCAGCAGCAACCCCAGCCAGCCGGGACCATTGTCGATCCAGCGGGCCTGCACCACCGCCCGGGTGTCGATCCCCAGGCCACTGCAGATGCGCTGCAGCAGGTCGTCATCCAGGGCTTCGTCGCGCAGCAGAGGCGGTGCAGTGAAAGCCAGCTGTCCATTCTGGCGACGAACCCGGATCAGGCCCACGGCGCATTCCTGGATGATTTCCTCACCCCGCGGCTTGCCACCTGCTTCCAGCCAGGCATGGCAACTGCCCAACGTCGGGTGCCCGGCAAAGGGCAGCTCCCTGAGGGTGGTGAAAATCCGCAGGCGGTAATCTGCTTCCGGGTTTTGCGGTTTGAGGACGAAAGTGGTTTCACTGAGGTTGGTCCAGCGCGCAAAGTCGGCCATTTGCTGATCGCTCAGACTGTCCGCGTTCAACACCACCGCCACCGGGTTGCCTTTGAGGGCAACCGTGCTGAAAACATCCACTTGTTTGAATTCAAATTGGCTCACTGCGACCTCCTGTTTTCGAATAAATCGCAGCCTACCATGGCCCCCGTACTGTAGGAGCGGGCTTGCCCGCGAGCTTTTACAACGCAGCAACAAAAAGCTCGCGAGCAAGCTCGCTCCTACAGGGTCAATGGCAAACCGGTATCATCGCTGCAGATTTAACTCAGGAGCACAGCATGACTGCACGTACCTTCCTCATCACTGGTGCCAGCAAAGGTATCGGTCGCGCCCTGGCAACCTGGCTGGCGCAAGCCGGGCATAACGTGGTGGGCATCGCCCGCAATGCCGATGACCCGAGCTTTCCCGGCACGCTGGTGGCGCTGGATCTGGCAGACCGCGAACGTAGCGCCCAGGTGCTCGGGGAACTCAGCGAACGCTTTGCGTTTGACGGGCTGGTGAATAACGTAGGGCTGGTTCGCCCTCAAGCACTGGGTGAGATCGATCTGGATGCGTTTGATGACGTAATACGGGTCAACCTGCACTCGGCGCTGCAAGCCACCCAGGCTTTGCTGCCGGGGATGCAGGCACGGGGCTGGGGCCGGATTGTCAATATTTCCAGCCTGACGGTGCTGGGCATCGCTCAACGCACCGCCTATGCCGCGGCCAAAGCCGCACTGGTCAGCTTCACCCGTTCGTGGGCACTGGAGCTGGCGCAAAGCGGGATCACCGTGAACGCCGTGGCCCCGGGCCCTACCGAAACCGAACTGTTCCGTGCCAATAACCCGCCGGGTTCGGCAGGCGAAGCCCGCTATCTGGCCGGAGTGCCGATGGCACGTCTGGGACAACCCGAGGAAATTGCCTCGGCAATTGCCTTCCTGCTCTCGGAGAACAGCGGCTTCATCACCGGCCAGACCCTGTTTGTCGACGGCGGTGCCTCGGTAGGCAAGGCCGCGTTTTAATGCGCATGCGGGCAAGCTCACGGCACTTGCCCGCACCACGGAACGATTTACACCAGGTCGGTACCGTCACGTCTGGCCTTGCGCATATCGCGGTACACGCTGACGCACAGGGTGATCATCACGCCCGCCGCTATCACCGGCCAGATCATTACATAAAGGGTTAACGCGTAGCTGGACATGGGGAATCTCCTTGTTCAATTGCAGGTTTATCCGAGGTTTCGGGCACAGGGTTGTAGTGGAAGGCCACCACACGCTCATTGATGCAGTCGAAATCAAAGTTTTCGTTGGACAGCAAACTCACCAGTACACAGACCACGGTGCTGATGCCGTAGGCAGTGAGTGAACTGAGCAAAACCGGGTAGTCGCGCAAGAAGCCAAAGGCAAAGGGTGCAAGCACCAGAAACGCCAAGCCGCCCAAGGTGAATCCGACCTTGCGCCCGAAGAAACCAAAGGCCATCAAACCTATGACTACCCCGCCACCGACCGATGCAAAGAGTTCGAAGAACAGGGCCACCACTCCCTGCAGTTCCAGCAGTTCGAAGCGCGCCACCAGAAACATGACAAAACCGGCAATGGCCGCACTGGTGAAGGCGGCATTGGTGATGCGCCCCCAGTACAGGCTGGCGATTACCGGGAACACGATGGCTCCCCACAGTGCGCCGACAAAAATCAGCATGGTCAGGATGTCCAGCTTGAGACTGGCGAAAACCACCGCGAGCATCGTCGCCACCACCATGGTCATGCGCCCGACGAACAACATGGTTTTAGGATTGGGTTTGCCCTTGGCCATATTTTTGCCATAGACGTCGGTCATCACCAGGGCCGACAACGCCGACAGATCCGAATCGGCAGTGGACGACAGCGAGCCAATCACCATGATGAAAAACAGCCCGACCGCAAAAGGTGGCAAGTAGGTCGAGGCCATCTGCGGGATCAGGTTGTTAAGGTCGCCGTCCACCGGTTGCACACCGGCCAGCAAAGCCAGAAAACCCAGCATGCCAAGGCCGATCACGATCGAGGCATAGCCGATGGTGGCCGTGACAAAGGTCGATTTCATCAGGTCTTCACGCACCGCGAACAGCCGCTGGGCGATGGTCTGGTTACCAATGGCATACGCCAGCACCGCGACAAAATAGGGGGCGCCCTGCTCCAGAATCGCGGTTTTCGAGTAAAAACTCGCTTGTTCGGCAGAAATATTCGGCATGCCCCGGGCAAATAATTCCGGGCCGCCGAGCTGGAAGAAAATAATCGGAATAATCACCACGGCCGCGAAGATCATGGCGATCAACTGACCGAAATCCGTCAGCACCGAAGAGCGAAAACCCGACCAGATGGTGTAGCCCAGAATCCCGAAGCCTGCGATCAAGACCCCGTGGATAAAGCTCAAGGGCGAGAGTACCGCCACCAGCGCCCCGGCGGCGGTGAAGTTGACCATCAGGCTGATCATGCTCCCGACAATATTGGAGCCCGCCAGAATCATCTGGCTGGAGCGCCCGTGCCGGGCATGCATGATTTCCGCCAGGGTATGGGCCTTGGGTGCCAGCTCGCGAAAACGCCGGCCGAAGGGGTAGATAAACAGAATCATCAGCGCGCCCCAGAAGCCGTAATGCAGCGCCCCCGAAAGACCGAACTTGTAGCCTGAGCTGGCAGCGGCATAGAACGAGGCCGCCCAGATCCAGGTGGCGGTCATGCTGGCAGCCGCCATGCCGAAACCAATGGAATTATTGGAGACCATATAACCGTCGACGTTTTCGTCCTTGCGCCCGACGCGCAACGACACCAGAAAGGTCAGGCCATAGAAACAGAACAGAAGCAGCAACACGGTGGGGGTGGAAAGTTGAAACATTCCTTTCTCCTTTTTATGTGCGCCACAGTCGTCACAGTCGCAACGAAAGGCCGATAAAGGCAGGCGCAAAACAACCCGGGTTTCCTGACAGGCAGGCAGCGACGGACAGCGGTCCGCTGGGTTGTTTTCATGAAGGCTGACAAGGGACGGGACGCAAAGGGCGACCCAGGTCCAAAGGTAAAGCGTGCGCCAGCACGTTGAACCCTGTGCTTGCAGCAATGGCCGGCAAGAGCCGGAAGATGAGTCGGTATCCAAGGCACAAGGCCTGACACCGACAGCCGGGAATTATAACAGGCTTGGGGCGGGGATTGCCGGTTGCAGTCCCACAAACAAAAACGGCGACCCGAGGGCCGCCGTTACTACATCACTTGAACTGCCGGCTCAACCCCGGCGGAACACCGCTGGTGTCGGTCTCTTCCCACGGGCCATTGGGGCTGACTGCCCGGCTCCAGCCATTGTCCCAACGGTAGTAGGCACGCTGGCGATAGAAGATGTTGGTCTGGTCATCCAGCACATAGACCCCCATGCGCGCATCCCAATGGCTCGGGCCACCGGGTGGCGGCGCGAAGGTGGCCGAAGTCCGCGGCAGCGGCTTGGGCGGCTTGGGGATGGGCATGTCCGGCAACGGCTGACCCGAAGGCTGCGGCGCCGGTTGCGGAGCCGGCGTCGATGGCGCCGAGGGTTCATAGGGCTGATGAACCGCACAGGCACTGAGGCCTAAAACCAGACTGAGCACAGTGATGCGTACAAGGACGGCCATGGATAATTCTCTTGTCATTGATTGCCCTGCAGGAGCGAGCTTTTCGTTGCCGCTTTGAAAAAGCTCGCTCCTGCGGGTTCCCGGTTATTTGTCCGGACTGTCGATGGTCAGCTGTTGCAGCTGCGTGGTGCTGCTGGACAGCGGTTTGCCCCGCCCTATCCACTCGCCGGCTGTTGGCTGGCCGGCGCGGGAGATGCGTGCCATGAGTTGGACTTCAGGAAAGTTGGACAGTTTCAATTGCGGCATCATTGCGTCGACATCACCCAGTTCAACGGTGATCGGCAGGTCGGCCACGGTCACGCGCTTGACCGCCAGGGGTGCCGGCGGGCCTGAGACTGCACGGGCGAAGATGAAGACGCTGTCACCCGGCAGGACCTGGGCCTTGACTGCATCAGCCAGATCGACACTGACCTTGATCGAAGCCCGGGCCTCGGCCGCAGGGGCCTCTTCGACTTTGCCACCACTGGCCAGCAACTGCTGACGAGCACGTTCGATGCCGCCTTCCAGCGCTTCACGGGACTTGTCACCCTGGGGCAGCTCGTTGAGCAGACGCTGCCAATAGGTGATGGCTTCCTGATAACGCTTGCCTTCAAAGGCGGCGATACCCAGCAGACCGAGGCTGGTGACTTCTTTCGGATCGGACTTCAGGGCTTCATCGGTCAGCGCCTGGGTCTTGTCGCTCCACTGTTTGTCATCGGCAAAGTACTGCGCCTGGGCCCACTGACCCAACAACTCCGGCTGACGGCCAGCCAGGGCCACGGTGCGCTCAAACACTTTGGCGGCGTCGGCCGGGCGGTTTTGCGCCATATAGGCACGCCCCAGGAAATACAGGCCTTCGGCCGAGTCCGGCTGCGCTGCCGCAGCACGCTCCAGGCGCGCGACCATCTCTTCAAGGGATTGCGGCGGTTGCGAGAATTCGCGGGTCAGCTCGACTTTATCGCTGGAGCCATAGTGCAGGTACAGGCCCAGACCCAATACCGGAACCATGATCGCTGCCAGCAGTGGCAAGGCTTTGCCCAGGCTGGAAACCCGCGCCGGGGCCACGCCTTCAGTGTCTGCCAGCAATTCCCGGGCGGCTTCGGCACGCCCGGCTTCCAGCTGCCCGGCGTTCAATACGCCCTCTTCAAGCTGCTGCTGCAATTCAGCCAGACGCTCCTGATACAACGCTACGTTGAGCGCGGTACGGTCTTCTTCACGCTGGGCACGACGCCCGCGCAGTACCGGAATCAATAAAAAACTGAGGGCAATGAGTAGCAGCAAGCCTGCTGCGAGCCAGAAATCAATCATCTTTGGTTTTATCCAGCAAAGTGTCGAGGCGCTGACGCTCTTCGACAGAAAGTGTGTCCGAGCCTGCAGCCTGCGGGGCTCGACGACGGCGACCGACAATCACCCCGATCAGCACCAGGCCACCGAGCAGCAAGGCGAACGGGCCAAACCAGAGCACTGCGGTCTTGCTGGTCAGGGCCGGCTTGTAGAGCACGAAATCACCGTAGCGCGCGACCATGAAGTCGAGGATTTGCTGGTTGTCCTTGCCCTCGCCCAGCATGCGGTAGATCTCGCGCCGCAGGTCGGTGGCGATCGGTGCATTGGAATCGGCAATGTCCTGATTCTGACACTTGGGGCAACGCAGTTCCTGGGTCAGCTCACGAAAACGCGCGCGTTCGGCATCATTGGCAAACTCATAGGTGTCGATGGCCCCCTGGGCCACGCCGCTCAGGGCCAGGCCCAGGGCTGCTGCCGCTAACCAGCGCTTCATGGCTTGGCCTCGTCAACCAGCGCCTGATAGCGGCTGGCCAGTTGTTCGCGCCAAACGGTTTCATCGATCACACCGACAAACTTGTGGCGAATGATGCCCTTGCTGTCGATCAGGAAGGTCTCGGGCGCACCGTACACCCCGAGGTTCAGGCCCAGCGAGCCGTCTGCATCGTTGATGTCCAGCTGGTAGGGATTGTGAAAGTCCTTGAGCCATTTTTTGGCGTCGGCATTCACGTCCTTGTAGTTGACGCCGTAAATCACCACACCCTGCTCGGCCAGTTTGGTCAGCACCGGGTGCTCGACCCGGCACGAAATGCACCAGGTGGCCCACACGTTGACCAGCGCCGGCTTGCCCTTGAGGTCGGCCTCGGTCAGGGTCTTGTCACCCTCGACCGCTGGCAGGCTGAAGGCCGGGAACGGTTTGTCGATCATTGCCGAGGGCAATTCGGTGGGGTCCAGGTACAGGCCTCTGTAGAGAAACCACGCCATGCCCAGAAATACGGCCAGCGGAACCAGCATCAACCAGCGCTTCATACGGTGGCTCCTGTCATGCCCAATGCTTCACGCACGCGGCTTTTAACCTTGACCCGATAACGCCGGTCCATCGCTGCCAGCAAACCGCCAAAGCCTGTGAGCAGGCCGCCGAACCAGATCCAGCGCACGAACGGTTTGACATGCACCCGTACGGCCCAGGCACCGTTATCCAGCGGTTCACCCAGTGCTACATAGAGGTCACGGGTAAAGCCGGCATCGATCCCGGCTTCGGTCATCATCGAGTTCTGCACCGTGTACAAACGTTTTTCCGGGTGCAGCACGCTGACTTCCTTGCCGTTACGGATCACCCGTACCGTGCCTTTGTCCGATGTGAAGTTGGGGCCCTGGTAATGCTTGGCACCTTCAAAAATGAAGTGATAACCACCCAGTTCCATGGACTCGCCCGGCGCCAGACGCAAGTCGCGCTCGGCACTGTTCTGGCTCGACAACACCACGCCCAGCGCGCAGACCGCAATCCCCAGGTGGGCGATCTGCATGCCCCAGTAGCTGCGGGTCAGGCTGCGCATGCCTTTGATCAGGCCTTTGTGACGGGTTTTGTCGCCAATGTCGCGCACCCCGGCCAGCAACACCCAGGCCGCCAGCATAAAGGTGGTGATCACCGCCCAGTTGAAGTCGCCATAGGCTACGCCGGCAATCGCCGCCAGCGCCGCACTGCCCAGCAGCACCGGGGTCAGCATGCTCAGCAGCCATTTGACCGGAGTGTCTTTCCAGCGCACCAGCATGCCGACGGCCATTACCACCATCAGCAAGCCCATCAGTGGAATGAACATGGCGTTGAAATACGGCGGGCCGACCGACATCTTGGCGCCACTGATGGCATCCAGAATCAGCGGATACAAGGTGCCCAGCAGAATCATCGAAGCGGCCACCACCAGCACCAGGTTATTGCCCAGCAGCAAGGTTTCGCGGGACCACAGCTTGAAGCTGACGTGGCTCTTGACCACCGGTGCACGCAACGCAAACAGGGTCAGCGAACCGCCTACGACAAACAGCAGGAAAATCAGGATGAACACCCCGCGCTCGGGGTCGGAGGCAAACGCGTGGACCGACGTCAGCACGCCGGAACGCACCAGGAAGGTCCCCAGCAGGCTCAACGAAAAGGCGGCAATCGCCAGCAACACGGTCCAGCTTTTGAACACTCCGCGTTTTTCGGTCACGGCCAGCGAGTGAATCAGCGCAGTGCCCACCAGCCATGGCATGAACGAGGCGTTTTCTACCGGGTCCCAGAACCACCAGCCGCCCCAGCCAAGCTCGTAATACGCCCACCACGAACCCAGGGTGATACCGATACCGAGAAAGGCCCAGGCAACGATGGTCCACGGACGCGACCAGCGGGCCCAGGCAGCATCCAGCCGACCGCCGAGCAAGGCGGCAATGGCGAAGGCAAAGGCCACCGAGAAACCGACATAGCCCATGTACAGCATCGGCGGGTGAACGATCAGACCGATGTCCTGCAGCAGCGGGTTAAGGTCATTGCCGTTTGCAGGAATTTGCGGAAGCAGACGTACGAACGGATTCGAAGTCATGATCAGAAACAGCAGGAAGCCGATACTGATCATGCCCATGATCGCCAGCACCCGGGCCAGCATCACTTGCGGCAACTGGCGCGAGAAGATCGACACGGCGAAGGTCCAGCCCCCCAGAATCATCGCCCACAACAGCAGCGAACCTTCGTGGGCGCCCCACACGGCGCTGAACTTGTAGTACCAGGGCAGCGCGCTGTTGGAGTTGCTCGCCACGTACGCCACCGAGAAGTCATCACTCATAAAGGCGTAGGTCAGGCAACCGAACGAAAACAGCAGGAAGGCAAACTGGCCCCAGGCGGCAGGTTGCGCCAGGCTCATCCACAACTTGTCGCCGCGCCAGGCACCCAGCAGCGGCACGATGGCCTGCACGATGGCAAAGCACAGGGCCAGAATCATGGCCAGCTGGCCCAATTCAGGAACAAACAGTCCAAACGTCATTACTTAACCCTCTTTAGCCGGTACAGGCGCGGACTGGCCACTTTCATTCAACGCTTTGGTCACTTCGGGCGGCATGTATTTTTCGTCGTGCTTGGCCAGCACTTCATCAGCCACCACCACACCCTGGGCGTTGAGCTTGCCCAGGGCGACGATGCCCTGCCCCTCACGGAACAGATCCGGGAGGATGCCGCGATAAGCGATGGTTACGGACTTGTTGAAATCGGTGACCACGAACTGCACGTCCAGCGAGTCGCCAGAGCGTTTCAGCGAACCGGCTTGCACCATGCCGCCGGCACGAATGCGGGTGTCCAGCGGGGCTTCGCCATTGGCGATCTGGGTCGGGGTGTAGAACAGGTTGATGTTCTGCTGCAGGGCACTCAAGGCCAGGGCAACGGCAATGCCTACCCCCACCAGAATTGCCAGGATGATGATCAAACGTTTTTTGCGCAGCGGATTCACTTCGAGTTCTCCCGGCGCAAACGACGCGCCTCTTGTTGCAGATAACGCCGGCGCGCCACAATCGGCAGCGCTACGTTCAACCCCAGCACTGCCAGGCAAATGCCATAGGCCGACCAGACATATACCGCGTGATGGCCCATGGCGATAAAGTCGCCGAAAGACGCAAAGCTCATCGTCCACCCTCCAGCGCTTTCAATACCAGGGCCTTGACCCAGCTACTGCGGGCCTCGCGTTTGAGTACTTCGAGGCGCATGCGCAACAACAGCACGGCGCCAAAGAAGCAATAAAAACCCAGCACCGTCAGCAGCAATGGCAACCACATTTCCATCGGCATGGCCGGTTTTTCGGTCAGGGTGAAGGTCGCGCCCTGGTGCAGGGTGTTCCACCACTCGACCGAGTATTTGATGATCGGGATATTGATCACGCCGACAATCGCCAATACCGCGCAGGCCTTGGCCGCGCTGTCGCGATTGGTGATGGCATTGCCCAGGGCAATGAGGCCGAAGTACAGAAACAGCAGGATCAGCATCGAGGTCAGGCGAGCATCCCACACCCACCACGAGCCCCACGTCGGCTTGCCCCAGATCGCACCGGTGAGCAGCGCCACGGCGGTCATCCAGGCACCGATGGGCGCTGCGCACTGCAGGGCCACGTCGGCGATTTTCATCTTCCAGACCAGGCCAACCACGCCGCACACCGCCAGCATCACATAACAGGACTGGGCCAGCATCGCCGCCGGCACATGGATATAAATGATCCGGAAGCTATTGCCCTGCTGGTAGTCGGGCGGCGCAAATGCCAGGCCCCAGACTACCCCGCAGGTAATCAGCAACGCTGCCGCAATGCTTAACCAGGGCAGCAGGCGCCCGCTGATGGCATAGAACCATTTGGGCGAGCCGAGTTTGTGAAACCAAGTCCAGTTCATCACGCTGTTTCCATCACGGTGCTTTGCCACGCCCGAGGGTCGTTGACAAAGCCAGGGTCTTTACTGGCCCCATGGGGCCAGACCTCATTATTCGCCGACGCTGATTTTCAGGCCGGCGGCTATAGCAAAAGGTGTCAGGGTTACTGCCAGGGCGGTCAGGCTTGCAAGCCAAAGCAGATAACCCGTCGCAGGCATGCCTTGCAAGGCCGCCTGCAACGCGCCGCTGCCAAGAATCAGCACCGGGATATATAAAGGCAGAATCAGCAGGGCCAGCAGCAGGCCACCCCGTTTGAGGCCCACGGTCAGCGCCGCGCCAACAGCGCCGAGCAGGCTCAAGACCGGCGTACCCAGCAACAACGACAGCAGCAAGACCGGCAGGCAGGCCACCGGCAACCCCAGCATCAAGGCCAGCAGCGGCGACAGGATGACCAGGGCCAGACCGGAAAACGCCCAGTGTGCCAGCACTTTGGCCAATACCAGTAGAGGCAGGGGGTGCGACGAAAGGACCCACTGCTCCAGTGATCCGTCCTCGAAATCACTGCGGAAAAGCCCGTCCAGCGAGAGCAAAACCGATAACAGGGCAGCTACCCAGAGCAGCCCCGGAGACAAGGTTTGTAACAACTGAGTCTCGGGTCCGACTGCCAACGGGAACATGGCGATCACAATTGCGAAGAACACCAGAGGGTTGGCCAGTTCCGCCGGACGGCGAAACAGCAAACGCGCTTCACGTGCCACCAAGGTTGCGAACACACTCATACAGCCCAATGCCCCAGGTCGATATCGCGGTAACCGGCCGGCATCCGGGTCAAGTTGTGGTGAGTGGTCAGTACCACCATGCCACCGCGTTCGCAGTGACTCGCCAGGTGCTCTTCGAGCTGGCCCACACCCTGTTTATCGAGCGCGGTAAACGGCTCATCGAGAATCCACAACGGCGGGCTGTCCAGATGCAGCCGCGCCAGAGCCACACGCCGCTGCTGACCTGCGGACAAGGTGTGGCACGGTACATCTTCAAAACCCTTGAGCCCCACTGCAGCCAGTGCTGCCCAGATAGCGTCACGGGTGGCCGGGCGATGCAGGGCGCAGAGCCAGGCCAGGTTCTCTTCCGCGGTGAGCAAATCCTTGATAC
This sequence comes from Pseudomonas sp. 9.1(2019), assembly GCF_009910445.1. NCBI lineage: Bacteria > Pseudomonadati > Pseudomonadota > Gammaproteobacteria > Pseudomonadales > Pseudomonadaceae > Pseudomonas > Pseudomonas sp. 9.1(2019). The sequence goes on from NZ_VBWF01000010.1 coordinate 1,073,366, forward strand.
CGGCAGCATGGCCGATCCAGAGCAGATTACCGGCCAGTTGCGTTCGCTGACTGCTCAACGGCAGGCCATTGAGCCGGACTTCACCCGCCGTCGGCTGCATCAGGCCCGCCAACAAACGCAACAGGCTGGTCTTGCCGCTGCCGTTGGGCCCGCTGATTTGTAACATGTCGCCGCTGGCGAGTCGCAATTCGAGATTCTCGAACAGCATCCGCCAGTCGCGCTCACAGGCGAGTGCTACGGCTTCTAAAAGAGGGCTGGTCACGTAATTGAGGCCTTCACGGTTCAAGTCGGCTGAGGCGCGGCCGTTAAAATGATGCAGGATAAATGCTTTGGCGACCTGTTTCAGAGAGCTGGGTCAAACAATAGCGATGTTTTCACCCGCTCTGAACGACGGGGCAGCATTATACATGCCATGCCCTACTCTAAATGAGCCAATTTCGACAGGCTGTTACGATGAAAGGCGACATGACAATTCCACCCGTCCTGCCCGCTGCGCCGACCGCCGTACGTCCTGGCATTACGGGCGGTGAAACGCTCAAATTGCTGCAGCCTCTCCCGGGCCTGATCGGCCCCGGCCAAAGTGCACAGGCACAAGTGTTATCACTTAAACAGGGGGATGCGGCCTTCCAGCTGCTGCTCCGATTGACCCTCGATAGCGGGCGCCAGACCAATGTGCAAGTCAGCAGCCTCCAACCCCTGCCCCTGGGCACCCTGCTCGCCGTGAGCCAGCCCGGCCCCGGCAGTCTGGCCATCAGCCTGCAGCAAGCCCTGAGCAGCGGCGTGGCCAGCCTCACCCGGCTTGACCCGCAACAATTGCCGGCGGGCAGCCTGCTGCAGGGCAAAGTGCTGACCACCCAGCTGCTGGCCCAGAGCGCTGGTCAGCCTGCGGTCTATCGCTCAATGGTCACACTGCTCAACAGCGCCCTGAACGGCAGCACCCTGACTGTGGACAGCCCCCAACCCTTGCGCGTGGGCAGCTTGCTGAGTGCACAGGTGCAGGATGCACAGACCCTGAATTTTGTCCCGCTGAGCGGTCGTCAGGATCAACTGGCGGTGGCGCAACAACTGGCCATGCAGCAAGGTCGCCAGGCTTCACTGGAAGGCCTGCTCAGCGCCCTGCAAAAACTCCCGGCCAGCAACAACATGCCCGACGCGTTGCGCGCCTCCATCGACAAGCTGTTGGCGGGCTTGCCTACGCCAGCAGAGTTGAGTAACCCCAAAACATTAGGAGCGGCCCTACTCAACAGCGGCGCTTTTCTGGAGGCCAGACTGCTGAACGGTCAAACCCAGGCCCTGGCTCCAGACATGAAAGCCACATTGCTGCGCCTGATTGCGCAGATCTTGCCGGGCGTACCTGCAAACTCCGCTTTCACCCCCGCCATGGCCGCCAGCAGCCAGGCCCAGGCCATGCCGACCTTTGTCCGCAATGCCCTGGGGATGCTCGGCCAGGTCAGCGCCAAACCCCAGCCTGGCGGCTTTCCGCTGCCCAAACGTGGACTGCCCGGTGGCGAAGACGAAGACAGCCTGGAACATTTGCTGAAACTCGCAGCGGCGGCCATTTCGCGCCTGCAAAGCCATCAACTGTCCAGCCTGGAGCAAAGCGGACGAACCGCTGATGGCAACCTGCTGACCACCTGGCAACTGGAAATACCGATGCGCAACGCCCACGACGTAGTTGCGCTGCAGATCAAGTTTCAGCGTGAAGATCCGGGTGAGAAACAAGCCCAAGACACGGCCGAAAGCCGTGAAGTCAAAGATCAGCTGTGGCGGGTGGAACTGGCCTTCGACCTGAGCCCGCTGGGCCCCTTGCATGTACAGGCGCAATTGCTTCGCGGCAACCTGTCGGGCCAGCTCTGGGCGCAACGGGCCAGTACCGCAGAACTGATCGCCAGCCAGCTGGGCACGTTACGCCAGCGTCTCAACGATGCCGGGCTGAGCGTGACCGATCTCGATTGCCACCAGGGCATCCCGCCGCAAGGTGGTCACACCCCACTGGAACAACGCTGGGTCGACGAAACCGCATGAGCACAGAGCCCGAAACGCGTCAGGCGATTGCCCTCAAATACGACGGCAAACAAGCGCCCACCCTCACCGCCAAGGGTGACGATGAACTGGCCGAAGCCATTCTCAAACTGGCCCGCGAGTACGAAGTGCCAATTTATGAAAATGCCGAGCTGGTGAAATTACTGGCGCGCATGGAACTGGGGGACAGCATCCCGCAGGAGTTGTACCGCACCCTGGCGGAGATCATTGCCTTTGCCTGGCAGCTTAAAGGCAAATTCCCGGAGGGATTCGATCCCGATGCCGGGCCGGTGGAACGGGATATAACCCCGCCGAAATAAGGCCGCTCACAAGGCACCTGTAGGAGCGAGCTTATCTCGCGAGCTTTTCAACCAAACCCCAAGAGCTCGCGAGCAAGCTCGCTCCTACAGGGGTTGTGCTGTGCAGAAATGCGGCAGATCGCAGACTTCACCGTCCAGGCCGGCAGGCACCCCATGCAGGAGGTAGCAACCGCATCTGTAGGAGCGAGCTTGTCTCGCGAGCTTTTCAACCAAACCGCAAAGAGCTCGCGAGACAAGCTCGCTCCTACAGGGGTTGTGCTGTGCAGAAATGCGGGAGATTGCAGACTTCACCGTCCAGGCCGGCAGGCACCCCATGCAGGAGGCTGCAACCGCATCTGTAAGAGCGAGCTTGTCTCGCGAGCTTTTCAGCAAAACCGCAAAGAGCTCGCGAGCAAGCTCGCTCCTACAGGGGTTGTGCTGTGCTGAAATGCGGCAGATCGCAGACTTCACCGCCCAGGCCGGAAGGCACCCCATGCAGGAGGTTGCAACCGCACCTGTAGGAGCGAGCTTGTCTCGCGAGCTTTTCAGCAAAACCGCAAAGAGCTCGCGAGACAAGCTCGCTCCTACAGGTTTGGCGGTTCAGCCTTTATGCATCTTGCTCATCAATTCGGCCTCGGCCTGGGTCAGGCCGCAGGACTGGGTCAGTTCGTCAACGCTGGCACCCATGCCCACCAGACGCGCTGCCTGGTTGAACGACAGGCTGGTGGGGTCGCGCTGTTCCAGCTGGGTCAGCTTCTCGGGCAGCGGCGCTACCACGGCGCGCAGTTCGTGCAGGTCTTCGCCCATCTGCACGCTGCCGTTCTGGTAGGTGTCCAGCCGCCGGGTCAGTTCCTTGAGGCGCCGGTCACGCAGTTCGTCCGCCCCCGCCTGCTGTGCGGCACTCACGCGCTGGCGGCGGATATAGGTCACCAGCACCCACAGTGTCGCCACCCAGAGCAGGCCCAGGACGATTACCGCCGCCTCAAGGATCAATCAGATGTTCTCCAGGTCCGACCACTCTTCTTCGGTCATCATCTTGTCCAGCTCAACCAGAATCAGCAGCTCGCCGTTCTTGTTGCACACACCCTGGATAAATTTTGCCGACTCGTCATTGCCCACATTGGGCGCCGTTTCGATTTCAGACTGACGCAGGTAAACCACTTCCGCCACGCTGTCGACCAGAATCCCCACCACTTGCTTGTCGGCTTCGATGATGACGATCCGCGAGTTGTCAGTAATCTCGGTACCCTGCAAGCCAAAACGCTGACGCGTGTCTATCACCGTCACCACATTGCCGCGCAGGTTAATGATGCCCAGCACGTAAGACGGCGCACCAGGAACCGGGGCGATTTCGGTATAACGCAGTACTTCCTGCACCTGCATGACGTTGATGCCGTAGGTCTCGTTGTCCAGCTTGAAGGTGACCCACTGCAGGATCGGATCTTCGCTGCTCTGTTGTGCCGCTGCCTTGCTCATACCCAAACCCCTGAAGAAATACCGTCGATGCGGTGTGTACTGTCTGACCGCGGCCAAAGGCCCGGTGGTTTATTTGTCGGTTGCCCCGGCGGCGGCACTGGCCATGTGCTTGACCGCACCACTGCTGATCAACTCTGCCAGCTGCGCCACGTCCAGCAGCGCACACATGTGTTCAATCACAGTGCCCGCCAGCCACGGTCGCTGCCCGCGCCGGGTCCGCCATTTGATCTGTTCGGGGTCCAGGCGCAGTGAGCGGCTGACTTGATGCACGGCCAGCCCCCAGTCATAACCCTGGACCGAAATAACGTATTGCAGGCCCTCGCGAAAATCATCGCGATAGCGGTCGGGCATTACCCAGCGCGCGGTGTCCAGCACATTGAGGTTGCCACTGTGGCTCGGCAGAATGCCCAGGAACCACTCCGGCTGACCGAACAGGGGAGTCAATTCCCGCCCCTGCAGTGAATAAATCGAGCCCAGGCACACCAGCGGCACCGCCAGCGTCAGCCCGGCCACGTCAAACAGCAGACATTCGAAAGGCTCGTCGGCCCAGGCCGGGCGGCCGTCGGTCTGCGCCGGCAATGGAGCCGCCGCGGCGCGCGGCCGGTGCACCTGCACCAGAGGGTGGGCGAACGCTTCGGTGGCCACCCCCACGTCTGCCAGCTCCAGCGGCATGGCAACCGCCGGTTCTTCAGCCTGCACCTGCCCGTCAAGGGCAACTGCGGACAGCTCGTCCGGCTGTGGTTCAACCTGCTGCAACCCTTCTGTGGCATCGAACAGCAAGTCGTCGAGATAGGACTGCAAAGCCAATTGCGGGCCGTGGGAAAGCGCTGTCGCCTGTTTCATAAAGTGCCCCACTCAACTGCCTCGCGACTGAGGCCTTGAGACGTTATCGGCCGCACCCGGCGGCTACTTGAATGCACGCGCACCTCAGACCGCCTGCGGCGCGAGCTGGCGGGTCAATACATGCTTGAGCAAGGCGCGATAGGCGATCACCCCACGGCTTTTTTCATCGAACTGCGAGGGCGTCTGCCCTGCCCGGCTGGCATCACGCAAACGCGTGTCCACCGGGACAAAGCCCTGCCACAGGGTGTCGGGGTACACATCGCGCAAAACCCGCAAGGTGCTCATCGAGGCCTGGGTGCGGCGGTCGAACAAGGTCGGCACGATGCAGAACGGCAGTTCCTGCTGGCGCGAGCGGTTGATCATGCGCAGGGTGTGAACCATGCGTTCCAGGCCCTTGAGGGCCAGATGCTCGGTTTGCACCGGGATGATCAACTGCTGGCTGGCCGCCAATGCATTGACCATCAGCACCCCCAGGATCGGCGGGCTGTCGATGATAGCGTAGTCATAATCCTGCCACAGCTGCGCCAGACTGCGGGCGATGACCAGACCCAGGCCGCTCTGCCCCGGAGCCTGACGCTCCAGGGTTGCCAGCGCAGTGGTGGCTGGCAACAAGGCAATGTTCGGATGGCTGGTGGACAGCAGTAATTGCGCAGCCAGGCCTTGCGGCACCTGGCCCTGGTGCAAAAACAAGTCGTAAACGCTGTGCTCGAGGGCGTCCGGGTCGTAACCGAAATAGCTGGTCATGGAACCGTGCGGGTCGAGGTCGACCACCACCACGCGCTTGCCCGCCTCAGCCAGCAAACCGGCCAGAGCGATGGATGTGGTGGTCTTACCGACTCCACCTTTTTGATTGGCTACTGCCCAGACTCTCATTTTGTTGTTCCTCCCGGCTGCGGACGTGCCGGCCGAGAATTGACATGCACTTATAGGAGCGGTGACGGGGAATTGACGGCATTCCCACGAACCGGCGGCTTTGTTGGAGGCGGTGCAGTTTGTGTGCCAGCCCGCTTCAGGGCGGCATCCGGTGTTGCGTGAGCGGTGCCCACGCCGGTCAGGCTGCGCCTTACTTCCAGATTGCGCGACACCACCAGTACCACCCGGCGATTGAGGGCGCGCCCCTCAGGCGTGGCGTTATTGGCCACCGGTTGAAACTCGCCGTAGCCCACCGACGCCATGCGCCCGGGGTTGACCCCCTGCATCGCCAGCATGCGCACGATGCTCGCCGAGCGTGCCGACGACAGCTCCCAGTTGGTCGGGTACTGCGCGGTACGTATCGGCAAATCGTCGGTAAAGCCCTCGACGTGAATCGGGTTGTCGAAGGGTTTGAGGATCGCCGCCACCTTGTCGATGATACTGAACGCCATATTGCTGGGCATGGCGTCGCCGCTGCCGAACAACAGGCTGGAATTGAGTTCGATCTCGACCCACAACTCGTTACCGCGCACCGTCAATTGTCTGGACGCGATCAAGTCGCCGAAGGCGGTGGTGATGTCATCGGCAATGGTTTTAAGCGGATCATCAGGAGACTGCCCCAGACCGGCGTCGGTGTGTTCGCTGTCTTTGATCAACGGCTCTGCCGGGGTCGTCGTCAGTGGCCGCTCATCGCCGACGGGGATTGGCTTGACGCTGCGCTCGCTGTCATTGAAAACCCCGACCAGGGCCTGGGAAATCACCTTGTACTTGCCTTCGTTGATCGATGAAATCGAGTACATGACCACAAAAAAGGCAAACAGCAGCGTAATGAAATCCGCGTAGGACACCAGCCAGCGTTCATGATTGACGTGCTCATCGGCGGAGCGGCGGCGGCGACTCATAGTTAACCCACAAAGCCCTGGAGCTTGAGTTCGATGGAGCGCGGGTTTTCGCCTTCGGCAATCGACAGGATGCCTTCGAGCATCATCTCGCGGTACAGCGACTGGCGCAGGGCAATCGCCTTGAGCTTGCTGGCAATGGGCAACAGCAACAGGTTGGCACTGGCCACCCCGTAAATGGTCGCCACAAACGCCACGGCAATGCCGCTGCCCAGTTGCGCCGGGTCGGCCAGATTGCCCATCACGTGGATCAGGCCCATCACTGCACCGATGATGCCGATGGTCGGCGCATAGCCGCCCATGCTTTCAAAGACTTTGGCGGCCTCGATATCGCGACTTTCCCGGGTCATGTAATCGACCTCCAGCACGCTGCGAATGGCTTCGGGCTCAGCGCCGTCCACCAGCAATTGCAGGCCTTTGCGCGAATAGCTGTCGGGCTCGGCATCGGCCACGCTTTCAAGGCCCAGCAGGCCCTCCTTGCGCGCGGTAAGGCTCCAGTTGACGACCTGGTCGATGCCGGCAGCCATATCGATGCGCGGCGGAAAGATAATCCAGACCAGGGTTTGCATCGCCCGCTTGAACGCACTCACGGGCGACTGCAGCAACGCCGCGCCCACTGTACCGCCCACCACAATCAAGGCCGCCGGGCCATTGACCAGGGCGCCCAGATGGCCCCCTTCCAGGTAGTTGCCGCCGATAATCGCGACAAAGGCCATGATGATGCCGATCAGACTGAGCACATCCATCAGTGACAGGCCTCCACCAGGTACCGGCCGACATCATCGAGGCTGTACACCGCATCCGCCAGGTTGGCTTTGACGATGGCCATGGGCATGCCGTAAATCACACAGCTGGCCTCGTCCTGGGCCCACACCGTACTGCCGCTCTGCTTGAGCAAACGTGCACCTTCACGGCCATCCGCGCCCATGCCGGTCAATACCACCGCCAAAACTTTGTCGCCGTAGGACTTGGCAGCTGAACCGAAGGTGATATCCACGCACGGTTTGTAGTTCAGACGTTCATCGCCTGGCAGGATTCTTACCGCGCCACGCCCGTCAATCATCATCTGCTTGCCGCCCGGAGCCAGCAACGCCAGGCCGGGGCGCAAGATATCGCCGTCTTCGGCTTCCTTGACGCTGATCCGGCACAGCTTGTCCAGACGCTCGGCAAAGGCTTTGGTAAAAGCCGCTGGCATATGCTGGACCAGTACGATCGGCGCCGGGAAATTACCCGGCAACTGGGTCAGGACCCGTTGCAAGGCCACCGGACCGCCAGTTGAGGTGCCGATGGCCACCAGTTTGTAGGCTTTGCGCTTTGGCCCGGGGGACGTCGCTGGCGCGGCCGTACGACTGGCAATCGGCGTGGTGCGTGCCGGAGCCGGTATGGCTGCAGGCGGCGCAAAACCGCCCGCTGCCGGCCGGCTGACAACAGGCGCCGGTATGCCGGGGGCTGGTGCGCTGTAGCCGGACAAGCGACGGTTGCTGCGGGAGATGCTGTGCACCTTTTCGCACAGCAATTGTTTGACCTTGTCCGGATTACGCGAGATGTCTTCAAAGTTTTTCGGCAGGAAATCCACCGCCCCGGCGTCCAGCGCATCCAGGGTGACCCGGGCGCCTTCGTGGGTCAGCGAAGAGAACATCAGTACCGGAGTCGGACAGCGCTGCATGATATGGCGCACCGCCGTAATGCCATCCATCAACGGCATCTCGTAGTCCATGGTGATCACATCGGGCTTGAGCGCCAGCGTCTGATCAATCGCCTCCTTGCCGTTGGTGGCGGTACCGATCACTTGAATTGTTGGATCAGCCGACAGAATTTCCGAGACGCGGCGGCGGAAAAAACCGGAATCATCCACCACCAGGACCTTGACTACCATAAACACTCCGTTAGGCGGTATGAGGTGCAACCGCCGGTGCCACCAGAATCAAATACGCCGCGAAGCGTAGTGCTTGAGCATGCTCGGAACATCCAGGATCAGGGCAATACGGCCGTCACCGGTGATGGTGGCGCCCGACATGCCTGGCGTGCCCTGGAGCATTTTGCCCAACGGCTTGATCACCACTTCTTCCTGGCCCACCAGTTGATCGACCACAAAGCCGATGCGCTGGGTGCCCACCGAAAGAATCACCACATGCCCTTCGCGCTGCTCTTCATGGGCCGCCGAGGCCACCAGCCAGCGCTTGAGGTAGAACAATGGCAACGCCTTGTCCCGCACGATCACCACTTCCTGGCCGTCGACCACATTGGTGCGCGACAGGTCGAGGTGGAAAATTTCGTTGACGTTGACCAGCGGGAACGCAAACGCCTGATTGCCCAGCATCACCATCAGGGTCGGCATGATGGCCAGGGTCAGCGGCACCTTGATCACGATTTTCGAACCGCGACCCAGGGTCGACTCAATGCTCAGCGAGCCATTGAGCTGGGCGATCTTGGTTTTCACCACATCCATGCCCACGCCACGCCCGGACACATCGGAAATCTCGGTTTTGGTGGAGAAGCCCGGGGCAAAAATCAGGTTGTAGCAATCGTTTTCGCTCAGGCGATCGGCTGCATCCTTGTCCATCAGCCCTTTTTTCACTGCAATGGCGCGCAGCACATTGGCGTCCATGCCTTTGCCGTCATCGGAGATCGACAGCAGGATATGGTCGCCTTCTTGCTCGGCCGACAAAATTACCCTGCCGCAGCGCGGTTTACCGGCTGCTTCGCGCTCTTCGGGGGTTTCACACCCGTGGTCAACCGCGTTGCGCACCAAATGCACCAGCGGATCGGCCAGTGCCTCGACCAGATTCTTGTCGAGGTCGGTTTCTTCGCCCACCAGCTCCAGGCTGATTTCTTTTTTCAACTGGCGCGCCAGATCGCGCACCAGACGCGGAAAACGGCCGAAGACTTTTTTGATCGGCTGCATCCGGGTCTTCATGACCGCGGTCTGCAGGTCGGCGGTCACCACGTCGAGGTTGGACAATGCCTTGGCCATCGCTTCGTCGTGGCTGTTGAGGCCCAGGCGCACCAGACGGTTACGCACCAGCACCAGCTCGCCGACCATGTTCATGATGTCGTCCAGCCGCGCAGTATCAACCCGCACCGTGGTCTCGGCCTCAGAAGCCTGGGGCTTGTCGGCGCTGGCAGCCGGGGCCCGGGGGGCCACTGCACGGGCGGCTTCGGGCGCACTGGCTACCGGCGCTGGAGCCGGGGCCGCAACAACGGCTGCAACCGCAGGACTCTGGACAGAAAACTGGCCCTTGCCGTGCAGCTCATCGAGCAGTGCTTCAAATTCGTGATCGCTGATGTGATCCGGGCTGACAGGCTCACCAGCCTGGTCTGCCGGCACAACCGGGGCTGCGCCCAGCGCATCGGTATTGAATGAACCTTTGCCATGCAACTGATCAAGCAAGGCTTCGAATTCGTCGTCGGTGATTTCATTGCTCACCGACTCTGTCATCACAGGTGCCGACTCTGGCGCCACGCTGGAGGCCGTGTCGGGGCGAAACTGCCCCTTGCCGTGCAACTGGTCGAGCAGCGACTCGAATTCGGCATCGCTGATTTCATCACTGCCTGCAGGCGCTGCAACTGCCTGCACGGGCTCGGCAGCAGCAGCCTTGACTGCATTCAGGGAGTCCAGCAGCAGTTCAAATTCGTCATCGGTGATATCGCTGCTGTCGCCGGCCACAGGTTCGGCGACCGCCACCGCAACGGCGACTGTCGGCACCGAAGCTGGCTCGGCCAGACGTGCCAGCGCCGCCAGCAGCTGCGGGGTTGCCGGCGTAACCGGGCGGCGCTCGCGCACCTGGGTAAACATGGCGTTGACCGCGTCCAGGGCCTCAAGAACCACGTCCATCAATTCCGAGTCGACGCCACGCTCACCCTTGCGCAGGATGTCGAAAACGTTCTCGGCGATGTGGCAGCACTCCACCAGCTCGTGGAGCTGGAGGAAGCCGGCGCCCCCTTTTACAGTGTGAAAACCGCGAAAAATTGCATTGAGCAAGTCCGCATCATCCGGTCGGCTTTCAAGCTCGACCAGCTGTTCGGACAGCAGCTCTAGAATCTCGCCGGCTTCAACCAGGAAATCCTGAAGGATTTCTTCATCGGCGCCGAAGCTCATGTACGTGCTCCTTGAAGTAGGACCTTTCGACGCCGGGACGGGTAACCCTTACCGCGCGCCTACTCAGTACCTAGAAACCTAAACTGGAAAGCAAATCGTCTACATCATCCTGGCCGGACACGACATCATCACGTTTATCGGCATGAATCTGCGGACCTTCACCCTTAGTCAGGTTTTTTTGCGAATTATTTTCTGCGAGCAGTGCCGCACGGTCGTGTTCGATCCCGGCAAAGCGATCGACCTGACTGGCCATCAGCACCAGCTTGAGCAAATTGCTTTCCACATCGGTCACCAGCTGGGTGACACGCTTGATCACCTGACCGGTGAGGTCCTGGTAATCCTGGGCGAGCAATATGTCAGTGAGGTTGGCGGACACCACATGGTTGTCGGCTTCGCTGCGCGTCAAAAAACTGTCAACCCGCCGCGCCAGTTCGCGAAACTCCTCGGCGCCTACTTCGCGCCGCATAAAGCGGCCCCAGTCTGCGCTCAGGGCTTTAGCCTCGCTGCCCAGGCCATTGACCAGCGGCGTGCTGTTTTCTACCAGATCCATGGTTCGATTCGCCGCAGCTTCCGTGAGCTTCACAACATAAGCCAAACGCTCGGCTGCATCGGTGATCTGCGACACTTCTTCAGCGCGCGGCATGTTCGGATCGATGTGAAAGTTGACAATCGAGCTGTGCAACTCACGGGTCAGCTTGCCGACTTCCTGGTACAGGCCGCGATCGCGAGTCTGGTTCAGTTCATGAATCAGTTGCACGGCGTCGCCAAACTTGCCTTTCTCAAGGCTGTCGACCAATTCGCGGGCATGTTTTTTCAGGGTCGACTCAAACTCGCCCTGTGTCGCTTCTTGATGCTCCATAGCGCCCCCCGGGAAACCGTTCAACCGATGCGATCAAAGATTTTTTCGATCTTGTCTTTGAGTGCAAGGGCCGTGAACGGCTTGACCACATAGCCGTTGACCCCGGCCTGGGCCGCCTCGATGATTTGTTCGCGCTTGGCTTCAGCGGTCACCATCAGCACGGGCAGGTGCTTGAGTTTTTCGTCGGCACGCACATGGCGCAACAACTCGATACCGGTCATGCCCGGCATGTTCCAGTCCGTCACCAGAAAGTCGATGTGCCCCTGGTTGAGGATCGGCAACGCCGTGGTGCCGTCGTCCGCCTCCACCGTGTTGGTGAACCCGAGGTCACGCAACAGATTTTTAATGATCCGTCGCATCGTTGAGAAATCATCAACGATGAGGATCTTCATGTTCTTGTCCAATTCGACCTCCAAGCAGTCTTAAACGCGTTCAGTCTCTGGACGCGCCATTCAATCAATTCGATTTCGCACACGCCATAAATCAACTGTGGGAGCGGGCCTGACGCGATGCAGGCAACGCCGGTTAACTGATCCACCGCGTCGCGCCCATCGCGGGCAAGCCCGCTCCCACAATGAATCAGCGATTGCCCGCTGTTTTCAGTTCGCCCGCCACTGCCCCAGGCGTGCCCGCAGTCGGGCGGCGCACTGGCTGTGCAGCTGGCTGACACGGGATTCGCTGACCCCCAGCACCTCGCCGATTTCCTTGAGGTTCAGTTCTTCGTCGTAATACAGCGCCAGGACCAGTCGCTCACGCTCCGGCAACAGGCTGATCGCGTCGGCCAGTGCTGTCTGGAAGCGTTCATCTTCCAGGTCCCGCGAGGGTTCCGGGTGAGCACTGGCACCATCCTCATGCAACCCTTCGTGCTCGCCGTCCTGCAACAGGTCGTCGAAACTGAACAGGCGGCTGCCCAGGGTGTCATTCAAAATGGCGTAATAATCATCAAGGCTTAACTGGAGTTCGGCCGCAACCTCGTGATCTTTAGCGTCACAACCGGTTTTTGCTTCAATTACCCGAATTGCGTCACTGACCATGCGGGTATTGCGGTGCACCGAGCGCGGCGCCCAGTCGCCCTTGCGCACTTCATCGAGCATCGCACCACGAATGCGGATACCAGCGTAGGTCTCGAAACTCGCGCCCTTGGTCGCGTCGTATTTGGTCGACACTTCGAGCAGGCCGATCATCCCGGCCTGGATCAGGTCGTCCACCTGCACGCTGGCGGGCAAACGCGCCAACAGGTGATAGGCGATACGCTTGACCAACGGTGCGTAGCGTTCGATCAGCTCATACTGGCTGTCACGCGACGCTTTGCTGTACATGCGATAGCCGCTGGCGGTCATCAGGGACGCCCTCCGCCTGCCTGTTGCACCAGGCGCTCGACAAAGAACTCCAGATGCCCCCGGGGATTGGCCGGCAGCGGCCAGGTGTCAACTTTCTGGGCGATGGCCTTGAACGCCAGGGAGCACTTGGAACGCGGAAATGCCTCGTACACGGCGCGCTGTTTTTGCACCGCCTTGCGCACACTCTCGTCGTAGGGCACGGCGCCCACGTATTGCAGGGCGACATCCAGAAAACGGTCGGTAACCTTGGTCAGTTTGGCGAACAGATTGCGCCCTTCCTGCGGGCTCTGGGCCATGTTGGCCAGCACCCGGAACCGGTTCATCCCGAAATCGCGATTCAGCAGCTTGATCAGCGCGTAGGCATCGGTGATCGAAGTCGGTTCGTCACACACCACCAGCAGGACTTCCTGGGCGGCGCGCACAAAACTCACCACTGAGTCGCCGATCCCGGCTGCGGTATCGATCACCAGCACGTCGAGGTTATCGCCCAAGTCACTGAAGGCCTGGATCAAACCGGCATGCTGGGCCGGGCTCAGGTTGACCATGCTCTGGGTGCCCGACGCCGCCGGTACGATCCTGATCCCGCCAGGGCCCTGGAGCAGTACGTCGCGCAGCTCGCAACGACCCTCGACCACATCGGCCAGGGTGTACTTGGGGGTCAGCCCGAGCAGCACATCGACGTTTGCCAGGCCCAGGTCGGCATCCATCAACATGACGCGTCTGCCCATTTCGGCAAGCGCGATAGACAAGTTGACTGACACGTTAGTTTTACCGACGCCACCCTTGCCGCCGGTCACTGCGATCACCTGTACGGGATGCATGCTGCCCATGATCATTTTTTACCTTGTCTTTCTTAGACGCGGCTACAAAGGTTGGCTGCACGTGCCCCACTGGCACAACACCTTGCAGACCATCGATGTAGGTACATTGCTACGTAACCTTGAGTACCTCAGCCGACCTGTTTGGGAGGGCTTTGATAGATATCAGCGAACATGTCGGCCATGGCCTCTTCACTGGGTTCTTCCTGCATTTGCACACTCACGGCCCGGCTCACCAACTGGTGACGACGGGGCAAGTGAAGATCATCGGGGATCCGCGGACCATCCGTGAGGTAAGCCACCGGCAGCCCGTGCTGGATCGCCAGGCTCAGCACCTCCCCCAGACTCGCGGTTTCATCCAGCTTGGTCAGAATGCAACCGGCCAGCCCGCATCGTTTGTAACTGAGGTAAGCCGCCGTCAACACCTGTTTCTGACTGGTGGTCGCCAGTACCAGATAGTTGCGTGCCTTGATCCCGCGCCCCGCAAGACTTTCAAGCTGCAGGCGCAGTGCCGGATCGCTGGCCTGCAGGCCGGCGGTATCCACCAGCACCACGCGCTTGCGTACCAGCGGCTCAAGGGTCTGGCCCAACGACTGGCCAGGCGCAACGTGGGTCACGGGTACATTGAGAATTCGGCCCAGGGTCTTCAGTTGTTCCTGGGCGCCGATACGAAAGCTGTCCATGCTCACCAGGGCAATATTTTGCGCGCCGTACTTGAGGACGTAACGCGCTGCCAGCTTGGCCAGGGTAGTGGTTTTGCCCATGCCCGCAGGCCCCACCATGGCAATCACACCGCCCTCTTCCAGGGGTTCAAGCTCCGGGGTCGCGATCATCCGCGCCAGGTGGGCCAGCAACATCCGCCACGCCTGACGCGGTTCTTCAATTCCAGCCACTTGCGCCAGCAGATCCCGCGACAGCGGCCCGGACAAGCCAATGCGCTGTAAACGGCGCCACAAATTGGCTTGTGCAGGCTTGGCGGCCTGCAACTGGTTCCAGGCCAGCGAGCCCAACTGCACTTCGAGCAGTTCGCGCAGCACATTGAGTTCCGAGCGCATGTTGTCAAAGGCGCGCTGGTCCATCGACGGCGCGGCCACAGGAGCAGGACGCGCCGGTTCCTGCGGCGCCGGCTCGGTCAACGGCTCGGCGGCGGTCAGCGGCAGACCGGCAAACAACTGGCGGCTGACATCGGCATCGCCATCCCCGCGCAAACTCAGTTCGGCCCGGGCCGAAACAATGCTGGACTGGGTTTTGCGCAGCTCTTCTTCCAGTTCCATATTCGGTACCCGCGGTGCCAGCGCCGACAGTTTGTAGTCCAGGGCGGCAGTCAACTCCACCCCACCGGCGATCCGGCGGTTACCGATAATGGCGGCGTCGGCCCCCAATTCATCACGAATCAGCTTCATGGCCTGACGCATGTCGGCGGCGAAAAATCGCTTCACTTGCATAAATCAAACCCTCAGCCGTTAGGGCCTACTGTCGCAACAATCGTGACTTGCTTGTTATCAGGAATTTCCTGGTACGAGAGCACATGCAGGTTAGGCACCGCCAGGCGTCCAAACCGCGAAAGCATTGCACGTACCGGGCCTGCCACCAGCAAGATCACCGGGTTGCCTTGCATCTCCTGACGCTGGGCGGCGTCGATCAGCGAGCGCTGGAGTTTTTCCGCCATGCTTGGCTCCAGCAACACGCCCTCTTCCTGGCCTTGTCCGGCCTTTTGCAAACTATTGAGCAATATTTGTTCCAACCTTGGTTCCAAGGTGATCACAGGCAGCTCGGAGTCAACGCCTACAATGCTTTGCACGATTGCGCGGGACAGTCCGACCCGGACCGCAGCAACCAGCGCGGCAGTATCTTGACTCTTATGGGCATTGTTCGCGACGGCTTCGGCAATGCTTCGAATGTCGCGTACCGGTACCTGTTCTGCCAACAAGGCCTGCAACACCTTCAGCAACTGCGACAGGCTCAACACCCCCGGCACCAGCTCTTCGGCCAATTTGGGCGAGGCCTTGGCCAGCAGCTGCATCAACTGCTGCACTTCTTCATGACCGATCAGTTCATGGGAGTGCTTGTACAGAATCTGGTTCAAGTGGGTCGCAACTACAGTGCTGGCATCCACTACGGTATAGCCCAGCGATTGCGCCTGACTGCGCTGACTGATCTCGATCCACACGGCTTCCAGACCGAAGGCCGGATCTTTGGTGGTAATACCGTTAAGTGTGCCGAACACCTGCCCCGGGTTGATCGCCAGTTCGCGATCGGGGTAGATCTCGGCCTCGGCCAGAATCACCCCCATCAAGGTCAGGCGATAGGCGCTGGGGGCCAGATCGAGGTTGTCGCGGATATGCACGGTGGGCATCAGAAAGCCCAGATCCTGGGACAGTTTTTTGCGCACGCCCTTGATCCGTGCCAGCAGCTGGCCGCCCTGATTGCGGTCCACCAGCGGGATCAGGCGATAGCCGACTTCCAGCCCGATCATGTCGATGGGCGTTACGTCATCCCAGCCCAGCTCTTTGCTCTCCTGGGCACGGGCCGGCGATGGCAGCAACTCTTGCTGACGCTGCACCTCTTGCAGGGCCTGGACCTTGACCACATTCTGCTTTTTCCACATCAGATAGGCCACGCCACCCGCAACGGCGGCCAGACTCAGGAAGGAGAAGTGCGGCATGCCCGGCACGATCCCCATGACCGCCATCAAACCGGCCGACACCGCCAGCGCCTTGGGCGAGGCAAACATCTGGCGATTGATCTGCTTGCCCATGTCTTCGGAGCCGGACGCGCGGGTCACCATGATCGCGGCAGCGGTGGACAGCAACAGCGAAGGCAACTGCGCCACCAAACCGTCACCGATGGTGAGCAAGGCGTAGACCTTGCCGGCCTCGCCAAACGTCATGCCGTGCTGGAAAATACCGACGGCCATGCCACCGATCAGGTTGATGAACAGAATCAGCAAGCCGGCGATGGCATCACCGCGCACGAACTTGCTGGCGCCGTCCATCGAGCCGTAGAACTCTGCCTCCTGGGCAACTTCCTGACGGCGCTGCTTGGCCTGGGGCTGATCGATAAGACCGGCATTGAGATCGGCGTCAATTGCCATTTGCTTGCCGGGCATGGCGTCGAGGGTGAAACGGGCGCTCACCTCGGAAATACGTCCGGCACCCTTGGTCACCACCACGAAGTTGATGATCATCAAAATCGCGAACACCACGATACCGACTACGTAGTTACCGCCGATCACCACTTCACCGAAGGCCTGAATCACCTTGCCGGCGGCCCCGTGGCCTTCCTGGCCGTGAAGCATGACCACCCGGGTCGAAGCCACGTTGAGCGCCAGACGCATTAACGTGGCGACCAGCAAAATGGTGGGGAATACGGCAAAATCCAGCGGCCGCAGGGCATAGACACAGACCAGCAATACCACAATCGACAGCGCGATATTGAAGGTGAAAAACACGTCCAGCAGAAAGGCCGGGATTGGCAGCATCATCATTGCCAGCATCACCAGCAATAACAACGGCACGCCCAACTGTCCATGCCCCAAACCGGCCAGACCGTTGCGTGCGGTGTTGATTAACTGAGAGCGATCCAATGACATTGCGACAAACCTTTAGCAAACTTTTGACGCCATATGCGCCGTAAAGCCTGCCTGTGCAAGAAGCCTTCCAACTTTGGCAAATGGCCATGTCTATATTTCAGAGCTGCCGGGCGGCAGCCATATATACATAACCCTGCAGGAGCGAGCTTGCTCGCGAGCTGTTTGTCTGCAGATTGAAAAGCTCGCTCCTAGGGTCAAACGGGGCGCCGGTACTCAGTTCCAGCGCCACTCCCCAAGGTCGATCACCAGACACGCGCTGCTGCTGGAGCGGAATACCACATCCAGCTTGCGATTGGGCTCGTAGCGCTCAGATCCGCGACCACCGATCAAAATCGCACCACAGCGCCCATCGCCGATGTGCGGGCGCTCTTCCCACACCGGCACGCTGTCCAGCTGCAACTGGCGTATCAGCTTGTAGAGGATGAAACTGCGCACGCAGCGGCCATTGATGCCTTCGAAACTCAACGACTTGCGCAGAAAAGACATGATGGAGTCCCGCTCTTTGTAGCAGCGCTCCATGATCCCGGCGTAGTACTGCTCCCGGCCCAGGCCGTGGGGCACGGTGGGCAACGAGATCACCGCCAGCAAGTTCGAGCCCTCGGTACTGAAGCCGACAATATGCCGCCCCTGCAATTGTTCCAGCCAGAAAATGGCAAAGGTGCCGTCCAGAGCAGGGAATTTCGGAAACAACCCTTCGAGATCGACGTGAGCAATGTCACTCGAATCACTTAGCGCATAGGTTCTGATCGAACTTTCAGGAATAAGGGTTAACTCAATCGGCATAGCACTCTCCATTGCCTGCGCGCGAACTAAAAAGACATCGCATTCCAAGTTAAGCAGGTTTGGGGCAAGCCTCTACTGATCACGCCGTAAATCCGCCGGAATCGGCAAGTCCTTGAGCGGATCCGGGCGCTTGCCCCGGCCCGCCTGATACTGGCGTATCTGGTACACATAGGCCAGAACCTGGGCCACGGCCAGATACAACCCGGCAGGAATCTCCTGATCCAGCTCCGTGGAGTGGTAGATCGAGCGCGCCAGGGCCGGAGACTCCAGCAGCAAAATATTATGCTTGGCACCAATCTCGCGAATCTTGAGTGCCAGAAAATCGCTGCCCTTGGCCAGCAGCATGGGCGCCGCGCCCTTCTCCGGATCGTATTTCAACGCCACGGCGTAGTGCGTCGGGTTGGTGATAATCACGTCGGCGTCGGGAATGGCACTCATCATGCGCCGCTGGCTCATTTCCCGTTGCAGTTGGCGAATCCGCTGTTTGACCTCGGGCCGACCTTCCTGATCCTTGTGCTCATCACGCACTTCCTGCTTGGTCATGAGCAGTTTTTTGTGGCTTTCCCACAGCTGCACCGGAACGTCCACCGCCGCAATCAGGATCAACCCGCAGGCCATCCACAGCGCACTCCAGGCAACCACTTGCACACTGTGGATTACCGCCAGTTCCAAAGGCTCATGGGCGATTCGCAGCAGGTCGTCGATGTCGGACTGCAACACCAGCAAGGCCACGATCAGGATGATGAAGAATTTGGCCAGCGCCTTCAGCAGTTCCACCAGCGCCTTGGCCGAGAACATGCGCTTGATCCCAGCAGCGGGGTTCATGCGGCTGAACTTGGGCGCCAGGCTGCCGGCAGCGAACAGCCAGCCGCCCAGGGCAATGGGCCCGACCAGGGCAGCAATCAGCAAGGTCACCAGAACCGGCTGCACGGCAATCAGCGCAACCTTGCCCGAGTGCAGCAAAAAAAGGCCCATGGAATCGGGATTGAGCAGGGTTTCGCGACTGATGCTGAAGTTGTAGCGCATCAGATCCATCATGTCCCGCGCCAGCGCGCCGCCAAAAATCAGCAGTCCGATAGAACCCGCCAGCATGATGGCCAGGGTATTCAGCTCTTTGGAGCGTGCGATCTCGCCCTTTTCCCTGGAGTCTTTTTTTCGTTTCTCCGTGGGGTCTTCTGTTTTATCGGCACCGCTCTCGCTTTCTGCCATGGCTATCGCGCCTGTGCCAGCTCACGTAAAAACTGCAAGGCCTCGGAGGCCAGCGGTTGATACTGATTGAGAATATCCGCCAGGCCGATCCACAGGATCACCATGCCCAGCACCAGAGTCAGCGGAAAACCGATCGAGAAGATATTGAGTTGCGGCGCCGCCCGGGTCATCACACCAAAGGCGATGTTGACCACCAGCAATGCAGTAATGGCCGGCAGCACCAGCAACAATGCGGCACCCAGCACCCAGCCCAGCTTGTTGGCGATTTCCCAGTAGTGATTGGTCAACAAGCCACCGCCCACCGGCAAGGTAGTGAAGCTCTCGGTGAGCACCTCGAAGACCACCAGATGGCCGTTCATGGACAGAAACAACAAAGTCACGAGCATGGTGAAGAACTGCCCGATGACCGCCACGTTGACCCCGTTGGCCGGGTCGACCATGGACGCGAAGCCCATGCCCATCTGGATTGCGACAATTTGCCCGGCCACCACGAACGCCTGGAAAAACAGTTGCAGCGAGAAGCCCAGCAATGCGCCGATGATGATTTGCTCGGCAATCAGCATCAGGCCACTGAGGTCCAGCGGGTTGACGGCCGGCAGCGGCGGCAGGCTGGGCAGGATTGCCAGGGTGATGGCCAGCGACAGAAACAGCTTGATGCGCTTGGGCACCAGGGTCGTGCCGATGATCGGCATGGTGGTCAGCAACGCGCCCACCCGGAACAGCGGCAGCATGAAGCTGGCGACCCAGGTGCTGATCTGCGCGTCCGTCAAAGCGAGCAGCGACATTTAGCCGATCAACTGCGGAATGCTGCCGTACAACTGCAGGATGTATTCCATAAAGGTCTGCACCAGCCAGGGCCCGGCAACGATCAGGGTGACCAGCATCACCAGCAACCGCGGAAGGAAGCTCAGGGTCTGCTCGTTGATCTGGGTAGCCGCCTGAAACATGGCCACCAACAGCCCGACCAGCAAACTGGGCACGACCAGCACCGCGACCATCACCGTGGTCAGCCACAGCGCGCTGCGAAACAGGTCAACCGCGACTTCTGGGGTCATTGCGCATTACTCCCGCTCATGGGGTCAAACTCCGCCGAAACTGCTGGCCAGGGTGCCGATAATCAACGCCCAGCCATCCACCAGCACGAACAGCATGATTTTGAACGGCAACGAAATGATCAGCGGTGAGAGCATCATCATGCCCATGGCCATCAGCACACTGGCCACCACCAGGTCGATGATCAAAAACGGGATGAAGATCATGAAGCCGATCTGGAATGCGGTTTTCAGCTCCGAGGTGACGAAGGCCGGCACCAGAATGGTCAGGGGCGCGGCATCCGGAGTGGCGATGTCGGTGCGCTTGGACAGGCGCATGAACAGTTCAAGGTCGCTGGTGCGGGTTTGCGCCAGCATGAAGTCCTTGAGCGGCACTTGCGCCTTGAGAATGGCGTCCTGGGCCGAGAGTTTTTCTGCCAGGTAAGGCTGCAAGGCGTCCTGGTTCACCTTGTCGAATACCGGCGCCATGATGAACATGGTGAGGAACAGCGCCATGCCGGTGAGAATCTGGTTCGACGGCGTTTGCTGCAACCCCAGGGCCTGGCGCAGGATCGAAAACACAATGATGATCCGCGTGAAGCTGGTCATCAGCATGACGAACGCCGGAATAAAGCTCAGCGCGGTCATGATCAGCAAAATTTGCAGGCTGACCGAGTACTCTTGCTGGCCGTTGGCCCCGGTGCCCAGGGTGATCGCCGGAATCGACAGCGGATCGGCCCCGAACGCTACTGGTGCGAGCAACGTCAACAACAGCGCGACGACTAAACGCATTACGGCTTGTCCTTTTGCTGACCCAATACTTCCATCAATCGTTTGGCAAACTCGGGGGTCGCCGACTGCGTGGTACCCGGCACCTGCACCGGCTCCTTGAGCACGTGCAAGGGGGTGATACGCCCGGGCGTCAGGCCAAGCAGAATCTGCTCCTCGCCCACTTGCACCAGCACCAGCCGGTCGCGGGCACCCAGGGCCCGTGAACTGATCAACTCAATCACCTGCCCCTGTCGCGACCCGGTTTGCTGTACCCGGCGCAGTAGCCAGGCCAGGGCAAAGATCAGCCCCAGCACCAGCAACAAACCCAGCACCAGCTGTGTCAGCTGCCCGCCGATGCCACTGCCGATCACAGGTGCAGCAACAGGGGTGGCGCTGGCCAGCGGCTCGGCCGCCAGCACGCTCAGGGGTAAAGCCAGTAAACCGCCGAGAAGCCGCTTCACTTAACGCAGCTTCTTGATGCGTTCGCTTGGACTGATCACGTCAGTCAGGCGGATGCCGAACTTTTCGTTGACCACCACCACTTCACCATGGGCAATCAGGGTGCCGTTGACCAGCACGTCCAGCGGCTCGCCGGCCAGACGATCAAGCTCGATGACCGAACCCTGATTAAGTTGCAACAGGTTGCGGATGTTGATGTCGGTGCTGCCCACTTCCATGGAGATGGAAACCGGAATATCCAGAATCACATCCAGGTTGGGACCATCCAGGGTGACTGGTTCGTTATTGCGCGGCACGCTGCCGAACTCTTCCATCGGCAAGCGGCTGGAGGCCGGCTTGGTGGCTGCATCGGCCGCCAGCAAGGCGTCGATATCCGCCTGCCCGACGTCGCCGGTTTCTTCCAGGGCCGCAGCCCATTCATCAGCCAGGGCCTGGTCTGCAGCACTTGTATCGTGTTCGGTAGCCATCGGGGAGTCCTCGGCGAGCAGTCAATCATTAACACAGCAATTTGGGGTGGACCGACGCCTAGCGCCGTCCGATGGGCTCGATCACTTGCAAGGCCAGATTGCCTTTGTGCGAGCCCAGTTTGACCTTGAACGCAGGCACGCCGTTGGCGCGCATCACCAGTTCGTCTTGTAGTTCGACGGGAATCACATCACCCGGCTGCATGTGCAAAATGTCCCGCAGACGCAATTGCCGGCGGGCCACGGTGGCGCTCAGTGGCACGCTGACATCCAGCACGTCCTCGCGCAAAGCCTTGCTCCAGCGTTCGTCCTGATCGTCGAGGTCGGACTGAAAACCGGCATCGAGCATCTCGCGTACCGGCTCGATCATCGAGTACGGCATGGTGACGTGCAGGTCTCCGCCACCGCCATCGAGCTCGATGTGAAAGGTTGACACCACGATCGCTTCGCTGGGGCCGACGATATTGGCCATTGCCGGGTTCACTTCCGAGTTGATGTACTCGAAATTGACTTCCATGATCGCCTGCCAGGCCTCCTTCAAATCGATGAAGGCCTGCTCCAGCACCATGCGCACCACCCGCAGTTCGGTGGGGGTGAATTCACGGCCTTCGATCTTGGCGTGACGGCCGTCACCGCCGAAGAAGTTGTCCACCAGCTTGAACACCAGCTTGGCATCGAGGATAAACAGCGCAGTGCCGCGCAACGGCTTGATCTTGACCAGGTTGAGACTGGTGGGCACGTACAGCGAGTGCACGTATTCACCGAATTTCATGACCTGTACCCCGCCCACCGCGACGTCCGCAGAGCGGCGCAGCATGTTGAACATGCTGATGCGGGTGTAACGGGCGAAACGCTCGTTGATCATTTCCAGGGTCGGCATGCGGCCCCGGACAATCCGGTCCTGACTGGTCAGGTCGTAACTTTTGACACTGCCGGGTTCGGCAGCTGCTTCGGCCTGTACCAGGCCATCATCGACACCATGCAACAGCGCGTCGATTTCATCCTGGGACAGCAGGTCTTGCACGGCCATGTCGTGATCCTACTGCAATACAAAGTTAGTAAAGAGCACCTGATCGACAACCACTTTTCCGAGTTCTTTTTGCGCCACTTCCTGAACGCTGGCAGTAGCTTTCTGACGAAGTATTTCCTGCCCCACCGGCGTCGCCAGGTCATCGAAGGTTTGCCCGGAGAACAGCATCACCAGATTGTTGCGGATCACTGGCATATGCACCTTGAGGGCGTTAAGGTCATTCTGGTCGCGCGCCTGCAAGGTCATGCTCACTTGCATATAGCGCTGGCGGCCATTGGCGTTGAAATTGACCACGAAGGCCGGCGCCATGGGTTCATAAATCGCCGGGAGCTTGATGTTTGCGTCAACCACAGGTGCGGACTCGCTCTTGGGGCCGCTCAGGAAATACCAGGTGGCACCCACAGACAGGCCGATCGCCAGCAACACTGCCACTGCGACCAGGATGATCAGCTTCAATTTGCCTTTCTCGGCAGGGTCCTTCACTACGTCGCTCGTCGCCATGCCAATAATCCGTCGCTTTTCGGTTTTCACAGATGCTTGGGTAGGCAGAGCAAGTGTTATGCCAGAAGTGTCGGGATGTGGCAGAACACTGTAAGAGCACACCTGTGCAGGCGTGAGCCTGCTCGCCTGCACATTGAAAAACCCCGCGAGCAAGCTCGCGCCTAGAGGGGGAGCGAGGCTGTGGCTCAGGCGTAGTAATCCACCGCGCTGGAGCCGATAACCACGCTCGGCGCTACGCTGCCGGTGGTCGCGATTGCCGGCTCATCTTCGCCGGCACCTTCAAGCCGGTGACCACCTGAGGGGTTCTGCGCCTGCTGCTCCTGGCCCTGCCCCTGCCAGTTGCGCGACTGGTCCGACACGTTGACGTCGACCTGCCCCATGCCCTGCTGGGCGAACATTTCACGCAAGCGGTGCATCTGGTTGTCCAGCGCCTCGCGCACCCCGGCGTGGGCACTGACGAAGTTGACCTGCGCGCTCTGGTCGGGGGCGATGTTGACCCGGATATCCAGCCGCCCCAACTCCGCCGGCTGCAACTGGATATCTGCCGATTTCAGGTTGGCGCTGGACAGGTACATCACACGATTGACCACCTCTTCGGTCCAGCCGCTCTGATGCATGGCCAAAGGCTGGTTGACCGGCAATGCATTGGCGGTTTTGGGTACCGCCGCCTGGGTGAGTGCAGCCAGGCGACTGGCGAAGTCATCCACCCGGGTATCGCTGGACGCGCTCTTCAGGTCTTTGAGGCCATCATCGAGCAGCCCCTTGAATACTTCCTCCCCCCCCTCGCCGGACGCTGAACCGTCGGCTTTCGGGTCGATCAGCATGGCAACCGCAGCGGTTTGCCCCTGAACAGTGGCCGGGGAATTCTCCAGTGCCGCATTTTTCCCCGGCGTCTGGCTACCGGCCGAGACATGCCCGCCCTGCTCCATGGCCAGGCGCACCGCAGGCATATCGTCCAGGGGGTCGGCCTCAGGATCGAAACTGTCATCCTCCACCGGTGGCGGCTGCAGCTGTGCTTGCGCCGCAGCGGCCAGTTGCGCGGCTTGCACCTCGGGCTGCGCCGGCTCTACCGGCACTGCAGCTTCAGCCGCAGGCGGCGCTACCACTGCCTGCACCGGCACCGGCACAGTTGCCTCGTCGCGTACCCCGTCAGCGGCATCTTGCTGATTTGCGCTGCCGGTGTCTTTGGTCTTGCCAGCAGGCAAGGTCTTGCCGCTATCGGCAACCGCCGGCGGTCTTTCAGACGCCTGGTCGCTGCCCTGATTACGCCTGGCGAGCGCTCCCGCAGAGGGTTCCCGCACATGACTCAAGGGCTTGGTTTCAGACGCTTTCGCATACACCCTGGAAAAGGGTTCAGCTCCGGATTTAGCGGGCTCGGTGCCAGACAGGGGAGTTTTGACCGCAGGCGTTTTGGACGCAGCAGTACCGGAGGTCTGAAGAAAGGGATTGGCGGCAAGGGGCATTAACAGGTCTCCACTGTACGGCTGGCGTAGGTACAGGTGGATGAGTCAGAGCAAGGTTCGGGCCAGCTTTGGCCGAATCAGCCGGAGACAAAGTTCGACGGGTTGAAACGCTGGCGCTCGGCACGATAAAGACGACGCACCATCTGGTATTCATCGTCGATTTTGACGACCAGTTCCTTGATGCCGGCCAGCGGCTTCTTTTGCGCGCGCTCTTCAAGCAGGCCGCACAGATGCGCCAAACGAATGGCACCCATGTTGCTGCTGCTGCCTTTGAAGCTGTGGGCGACCAGACTCAGGTCGTGGGCTTCGTGTGTGCTGCGCAGTTGATCCAGGCGCTCTTCGGAATCAGAAAGAAAGGTGTCGAGCAAATCCTCAAACCCGCCTTCCATTACGTCCCGCAACGCACTGACTACCTTTGGATCCATATGAATGTCGGACACTTGTTCACTCCTTGATCAAGAATGATCGGATTATGCCAGAGCCTCCCATGAAAACTCTACGGTCGCACTGCGACCATCGGCGGACCATTGCGCTGCAGGGCACAGTTGGCGTACCAAACTCACCCCACGCCCCGACAGACGGTTCAGGTCCAGCGGTCTGGACAGCACTGTTGCAACATCAAAACCCTCACCACTGTCGTCTACCTGCAGCAATAAGCGCCCGCCCCGTGGCACAGGTTCGACCTGCACCCGCACCCGCACAAACCCGCTTCGCAGCGCTGCCAGACGTTCATTACGCAACTGGTAATAGCGGGCAAACCCCCGGGCATCTCGCTTGAGCCGTGAATCAAGGCCCAGAACGCCGTGCTCCAGGGCATTGCTGTAAAGCTCGGACAGTACCGCATGAATCACTGCACCCCGGGCCCGCAAGCCGTGAACCTCCATCAGCAATTGCAACAGATAGGGCAGCGGATTGAACCGTTGCAGCGTGGCCCCGCGGAATTCAAAGCTGGCCGACCAGTCCAGCGGGCTGCACTGGTCACTGTCGGAATAAGGCATGACCGGCACATCCAGAGGCTGCGGCAACTGTGACGTGATCTGCACCATACTCACATCATCACGGGAATGGCCCTGGAAATCGTGCAGGGCCTGTTCGACCTCGGCAATCAGCATGTGCGGCTGGCGATTGGCATCCAGTACCTGCTGCAAGCGCTCAACTCCGAACAGCTGCTCATCCGGGCCGCTGGTGTCGATCACACCATCGGTCAGTAAAAACAGCTGGTCACCGGGCAGCATTGGCCATACACGGGTGGAGTGATCGAAGGCTTCGGCACGCAATACGCCCAACGGCAGGTGCTGCGAGGTCAATGCCCTGCGCTGCCCCGTGGCCCGGGCTTGCAGATAGCCATCGGGCATGCCGCCGTTCCAGACTTCGACACTGCGCCGCTGGGCACTGATGCACAGCACCGTGGCGCAGCAAAACATGTCGACGGGCAGGATGCCCTGGAGCTTGGCGTTCATTTCCCGGAGCATTTCGGCCAGCCCGTAGCCTTTGGCCGTCATGCTGTAAAACACTTCTGCCAAAGGCATGGCACCAATCGCAGCCGGCAGGCCGTGCCCGGTAAAGTCGGCCAAAAGAAGATGGGTATCTCCGGTCGGGGTGTAGGCCGCCAGCAATAAATCACCATTGAACAAGGCATAGGGCGATTGCAGGTAACTGATATTCGGCGCGCTCAGACAGCCCGCGTGTGCCACCCGGTCAAACACGGCCTTGGCCACCCGCTGCTCGTTAAGCAAGTAATCGTTATGCCGGGCGATCTGGTCGCGCTGTTGCAGCACGGTTTCCTGCAGACGCCGCATCCGGTCCATCACGGTGATTTTCGCCGCCAGCAGCATGGGGTTGTAAGGCTTGCTCAGCACGTCGTCGCCGCCGACCTCGAGACTGCGGGCCAGGGCATCGGCCTGATTCAGGGACGTGAGAAAAATGATCGGTACCAGCACCTCGCCCGCCAATGCTTTGATCTGGCGCGCGGCCTCGAATCCGTCCATCACTGGCATCACAGCATCCATCAACACCAGCTGTGGACGCTCCCGGGCAAACAGCGCTACGGCTTCAGCACCATTGGCTGCCAGCAGCACGTTATGCCCCTGAAGCTGCACAATGCTCGACAACAGCAGGCGGTCAGCGCTGCTGTCCTCGGCAATCAACACGGTCAGGGAGGTGTTCACGTGATATCGAACAGTTTGTCGAAGTTGGAAATATTGAAAATCTTGAGTACATCCGGGTTGCTGTTGATCACCCTGATTTCTGCGTTGTCGCCGCCGGCATGGTCGCGCAGCAACAACAGCATGCCCAGTGCCGAACTGTCGACGTAGGTCGCTTCCTTCAGATCCACCACGCATTCGGTATCAGAGTCGAGCTTTTCGTAAGCCTCACGAAATTGCTGATGCTTGGCAAAGTCGAACCGGCCTTTGATCGCGATCGTCAGCTTGCGGCCATCTGCGGAGATTTCAGACGTCACTGCCATGGGGGAGCTCCCGTGTCGGGTTTCGGGTTGACCCGCAAACTATAGACGCTCTGAAACCCAGGGAGTGACGCCGCACAAACTCTGTAGGAGCGAGCCTGCTCGCGAGCCTGCTCTCTCCTACAGGAGAGGGGGGATTTCAGTAAGGATTGTTACGCGGTAAACGCTGGGACAGCTCGTCCATCAGTTTTTGCTCGCGCTTGTCTTCCAGCTGGCGGGCTTCTTCGGCGTAACGCTGGACCAGTTTGCGCAGCCCTTCCACCCGGGCATAGGCCTGTTGCCAGGTTTCGCGGGCCTTGTTGAGGTTGTTCTCATGCCAGACCAGGCTTTGGCGCTGCTGCCCGACGGCGGTTTCAAGCTGGTTGAGGAAGTATTGATAGTTGCGCAACCATTGCCCGGTGACGCCCTGGCTGCCGCGCTCAATCCATTGCGACTGGTATTCCCCGCGGAAGTTTTCCAGGTCGCCGAGTTTGCTGTTGGCCAGATTGACCTGGCCCTGGAAATGCCCCAGCCGCTGCGCTGCGGCCTTCTCGGTTTTTTCGGCCATGTCCACCACCGGCGCCAGACGCGCTGCCCTTCCATCACTGGCCATGGTCGATTAACCGCCCGCGGCCGGAGCGAAGATTGTCCCCAGATGACCAGCACTTTCACCCAGGCTGATATTGTCGTTCAGCCCCTGGCGCAGGTACGCCACCATCGCTGGCTGCAAGGCAATCGCGGTATCGGTTTCGCGATCGCCGCCGGGCACGTATGCCCCCACGCTGATCAAGTCCCGGGCCTGCTGGAAGCGCGACCACAACTGCTTGAACTGCTGGGCACGACGCATGTGTTCCGGGGTAACCACTGACGGCATCACCCGGCTGATGGACGCTTCTATGTCGATCGCCGGGTAATGACCCTCTTCGGCCAGACGCCGGGACAGCACAATGTGCCCGTCAAGCACGCCCCGCGCCGAGTCAGCGATGGGGTCCTGCTGGTCATCGCCTTCGGACAGCACGGTGTAAAACGCAGTGATCGAGCCGCCCCCGGCTTCGGCGTTACCGGCCCGCTCCACCAGCTTGGGCAATTTGGCAAATACCGAAGGCGGATAGCCCTTGGTGGCCGGAGGCTCGCCAATGGCCAGGGCAATTTCACGCTGGGCCTGGGCAAATCGGGTGAGCGAGTCCATCAACAGCAACACGTTCTTGCCCTTGTCACGAAAGTATTCGGCAATACGCGTGCAGTACATGGCCGCGCGCAGACGCATCAGCGGCGCATCGTCAGCCGGGGATGCCACCACCACTGAACGCTTGAGGCCCTCCTCGCCGAGGATGTGCTCGATGAATTCCTTCACCTCGCGACCCCGTTCGCCGATCAGCCCGACCACGATGATGTCGGCCTCGGTAAAGCGGGTCATCATGCCCAGCAGCACACTCTTGCCCACGCCGGTACCGGCAAACAGGCCCAGACGCTGACCACGGCCGACCGTCAATAAACCGTTGATGCTGCGAATGCCCACGTCCAGCGGCACGCTGATGGGATCACGCTTGAGCGGGTTGATGGCCGGGCCATCCATCGGCACCCAGTCTTCGGCCTTCATCCCGCCCTTGCCGTCCAGCGGCCGCCCCGCACCATCGAGTACACGACCGAGCATGCTCATGCCCATTGGCAAGCGACCGTTATCGGCCAGGGGCACCACCCGGGCACCCGGGGCGATTCCGGCGACACTGCCAACGGGCATCAAAAAAATCTTGCTGCCCGAAAACCCCATCACCTCGGCTTCGACTTGCACCGGGTGAAAACTGTCATCGTTGATCACCAGACAGCGACTGCCCATGGCCGCGCGCAGGCCTTCGGCTTCCAGGGTCAGGCCGACCATGCGCAACAGGCGGCCTTCGACTACCGGCTGCGCGGGCAATGCGACCACCGGGGCATAAGCGCCCAGGCGCCTGGCGAAGCTGGTGCGCTTAAGGTGCATCGGGCTGGTCCAGATCGACGTCGATGTCCGGCGGCGCCGGGTGCAATGCCTGCTCGTGAAGCTGATCGAACAGCTGACTCATTGCCTGTTTGATCCGGGTTTCGATACTGGCATCGATACGGCTGTGTTCGGTTTCGATACGGCAGCCGCCCGCTTGCAGGCTGTCGTCTTCGACGATTTTCCAGCGTTCGTCGTGACGCTCGCGCAAGGCCTTGATCTGATCGAAGTCTTGGGGATTGATAAACAGGCGAATGTTATCGGCACCCATGGGCAACAGCTTCAGGCCCTCGCGCAATACCTGTTCGATCTGCCTGGAATCGGTTTTAAGTTCGCGCTGGATCACTTGGCGGGTCATGTGCTCGACCAGGCCGACCATGGCTTTTTCCAGCTGCTGGTCCTGCTCGGCCAGCGGCGCCATCAGGCTGCTCATCAAGCGTTCAAGGCTGGCCACCCTGGCCGCCAGAGCGACCTCGGCTTCCTGGCGCACCTTGAGCTGAGTGCTGTGAAAGCCTTCCTTTTCACCCGTGGCAAAGCCTTCGTTGTAGGCTTCCTGGCGGATGCTTTCGAGCTCCTCAAGGGTCAGCGGCTGGACTTCATCCAGCGGCACCTCCTGCATCTCGACCGGCGGCTCCTCGACCACCTCTGGCTCAACCTCGAGCGGCTCGCGCCACGGGTCAAAGCTGGGCAGGCCCCATACGTCGAAGGCCCCCACATCCTTGGCGCGAATCACATCTCCGGGCGACTCACCATTGCTCACTTAGATCATCTCTTCGCCGCCCTTCCCGCCGAGAACGATTTCTCCGGCTTCGGCCATTCGGCGGGCGATGGTGAGGATTTCTTTCTGTGCGGTTTCGACATCGCTGACCCGTACCGGGCCTTTGGCTTCCAGGTCGTCGCGCAGCAATTCGGCGGCCCGCTTGGACATGTTCTTGAAGATTTTTTCCTGCACGTTCTCGTCGGAGCCCTTGAGGGCCAGTACCAACACGTCCGAGGACACTTCGCGCAGCAGCGCCTGAATGCCACGGTCGTCGACATCCGCCAGGTTGTTGAAGACAAACATGAGGTCTTCGATCTGCCCGGACAGGTCTTCGTCGATGTCGCGAATCGAGTCCATCAGTTGAGATTCCATCGAGCTGTCGAGGAAGTTCATGATGTCGGCCGCCCGCTTGATGCCACCCAAAGAGGTGCGCGCAGCGTTGGAGTTGCCGGAGAACTGCTTTTCGAGGATCTGGTTCAGCTCTTTAAGTGCCGCCGGCTGCACGGTGTTGAGCGAGGAAACGCGCAGGATGATGTCCAGCCGCGCCTTTTGATCAAAGTGGCCGAGCACTTCGCCCGCCTGATCGGGGTCGAGATAGGCCACCACAATGGCCTGAATCTGCGGGTGTTCAAAACGGATCACGTCCGCCACGGCACGGGGTTCCATCCACTTCAGGCTGTCGAGGCCGCTGGTGTTGCCACCCAGCAGGATGCGATCGATCAGGCCGTTGGCTTTGTCTTCGCCCAGGGCCGAGGTGAGCATTTTGCGAATGTAACTGTCGGAGCCGACCCCCAGGCTGGTCTGGTCACCGACGATCTCGACGAACTCGCTCATCACCTGTTCAACCTGCTCGCGGTGCACGTTGCGCATTTGCGCCATCGCCACACCCACCCGCTGGACTTCTTTGGGCCCCATATGGCGCAGTACCTGGGCCGCATCAGACTCGCCGAGGGACAGCAGCAAAATGGCTGCCTTGTCGACCCGGGTCAGCTTGGCGTTGGCAGCAGCTCGGTTATCACTCATCAGCGTTGATCCACTCTTTTACCACCTGAGCCACACGGCCCGGGTCTTCAGCCACCAGACTCTTGATGGCGTTCAACTGCGCGTCATAGCCTTCGCTCGGGCTCGGCAGCATGATGCTTTGCGGGCCCCCAAGGCTGACGCGATCGTTGGCCAGTTCGCCATCCAGGCTGCCCATCTCGGCATCACTGCCAATACCCGCCACCTGCTTGTTGCGGCCATGGCCGGTGATGTTGTTCAGCACCGGACGCAACACCCCGAACACCAGCACCAGAATGAACAGCACACCCAGCACTTGCTTGAGCACATCCCAGAACCAGGGCTGGGAATAGAACGGAATATCGGCAACCACTTCCGCGCGTTCGGTGGAGAACGGCACGTTGATCACGCTGACACTGTCGCCACGACTGGCATCAAAACCCACCGCGTCCTGCACCAGCCGGGTAAAACGTGCCAGTTGATCGCTGGTCCATGGCACCTGGGTAACTTCACCGTTGGCCGGGTTGATGTTGACCTTGTCGTCGATCACCACCGCCACGGACAGGCGATTGACCCGACCCTGCTGCTGCTTGGTGTGGCTGATGGAGCGGTCCAGTTCAAAGTTGCGGGTCGATTGCGAGCGCTTGTCTGCCGGGTACGGGGCCAACATCGGCTGGCCGGTCGCCGGGTCCATGATTTGTTGACCATTGGCATCCAGCAGCGGTTGGCCGGGCTGAATCATGCCCGCGCCTGCTGCACCGCCCTGGGCGGTTTGTTGCGGCGCCGACGCCGGGCTCGGGGGCTGATTGCTCAGTGCCCCGGGAACGCCCTGCGGGCCATTGCTGGCGGTGCGCTGCTCGCTGGTGGATTGCTCGCTGCGCAGGGCCGGCTGATCCGGGTTGAACTGCTCGGAGGTGGACTCGACTGCGCTGAAATCAACATCGGCAGACACTTCCGCCTTGTAGCGGTCATTGCCCAGCACCGGCTGCAGGATGTTGTGCACCCGCTGGGTCAGCATGCTTTCCATGCGTCGGCTGTAGTCGAACTGCTTGCCGGCCATGGTCAGCTCGGAGTTTTGCGCCTGATCGGACAACAGGTTGCCTTTCTGGTCGACAACCGTGATCTGCGACTTGTTCAGCTCCGGAACGCTGGTGGCCACCAGATTGATGATCGCCTGCACCTGGCCCGGCTCCAGCGAACGGCCGCCGTACAGCTCGACCAGCACCGAGGCGCTGGGCTTGCGCTCATCGCGCACGAACACCGAGCTCTTGGGGATCGCCAGGTGCACCCGGGCGCCCTTGACGTTGTTGAGGCTGGAAATGGTGCGCGCCAGTTCGCCTTCCAGGCCACGGCGATAGCGGGTGGCTTCCATGAACTGGCTAGTGCCCAGGCCCTGGTCTTTATCCAGGATTTCAAAGCCGATATTGCTGTCGGTAGGCGTGACGCCGGCGGCGGCAAGTTTTAGCCGGGCACGGGAGACGTCATCGGCCTTGACCAGCAAGGCGCCAGAGTTGGGCTCAACGGTGTAGGCAATGTCGGCGGCGGCCAGGGTTTCCATGACCTGCTTGGCATCCATACCGGCCAGGCTGCCGTACAGCGGCCGGTAATCGGGTTGTTGCGACCACAGCACCACGGCAAAGCCAATCGCCACGCTCGCAGCCAGACCGACCATAAGGCCGACCTGACGCAACATGGTCATTTCGGCCAGGTTGTCCAGAAAAGACAACCCGAACAGCGGCGCTTTGCCGCCGGCCGGGCCTGGATTGGCCGGAACGTTATCCGGGAGTGCATCAGCCATGACTTAATATCGTCCTTAAACCGGCATCTGCATGATGTCTTGGTACGCCTGAACCAGCTTGTTACGCACTTGGGTCAATGCCTGAAAGGAGACGCTGGCTTTTTGCGACGCAATCATCACGTCAGTCAGATCAACGCCGGTTTTGCCGATTTCGAACGCGTTCGACAACTGACTCGACGCCTGCTGCGTCTCACTGACCTTGTTGATCGCATTGCCGAGCATGTCGGAGAAGCTGCTGGCACCCGCTTCGGGAACGGCCTGCACAGCCGATTTCGGTTGGGCCATGGCGTCCATTTGCATGGCCCGCATGTCCAACATCAATCGATTAAATTCAATACCTTGGCTCATGGACGACTGCCTCCGACGACCCGCAATTTTTTGACACTTTCACAACGCATCCTGGGGTGTAGCAACAAGGGTGCCAGCTCTTTGTCGTTTTCGAAGAATTAACGTTACCAATCGTCGCAGGCAGAAACCCCCGTTGTCGCTGAAGAGGTACCAGGCTGCGACAGGATGCGCAGCGGCCGCGAAGCCAGCACAACGCCATTGCAGCCTCGTCAGCGGCTACAGCCACGGCCCCGGTTACGTCGCGGCAAACAGGCAGGCCTCGACATCCATCCCGGCATCGCGCATTTGCGCCAGCTTGTAGCGCAATGTGCGCGGGCTGATGCCCAGGCGCTCGGCGGCCTCTTTGCGACGGCCGCGCTCGGCGCGCAAGGTCTCGATGATCATCTCGAACTCGCGGCGACGCAGATCATCACCCAGCGCTCCCGACGACTCGGCCGTATCAAGCGGCAAGGATTCGACCAAAACCGGCAATGGCGCGCATGCCACCGGACCTGCCAGGCAGAAGTCCGGCGCTTCAATCAAACCGCCCTGCTGCAGGATCAGCGCCCGCTGAATCGCGTTGTCCAGCTCCCGTACATTGCCCGGCCACGCATAGGTGGTCAGACAGGCTCTGGCCTGGGGCGAAAAGCGCACCGCGGTGTGCTTCATTTTGCTGATGTACTTGGCCAACAAGCGCTCGGCCAACGGCAGGATATCCGCGGTGCGCTCGCGTAACGGGCGCCAGGCCAGAGGAAAGACCGAAAGCCGGTAGTACAGGTCCTCGCGAAAACGCCCCGCCGCCACCTCCCCCGCCAGATCACGGTTGGTGGTGGCGACTACGCGTATATCCAGCGCAATCGGCTTGCGCCCGCCGACCCGCTCGACTTCGCGCTCTTGCAGCACCCGCAACAATTTGGCCTGCAACCCCAGGGGCATTTCGCTGATTTCGTCGAGCAGCAAGGTGCCGCCGTCCGCCTGTTCGAACTTGCCCGCCTGCGCCGCAATGGCCCCGGTGAACGAGCCTTTTTCATGGCCGAACAAGGTGGCTTCGAGCATGTTGTCGGGGATTGCCGCGCAGTTGATTGCCACAAACGGCTGACTGCTGCGGTGCGAATGCTGGTGGATGTAGCGCGCGAGCACTTCTTTGCCGGTGCCCGACTCGCCCGAGATCAGCACCGTGGAGTCGCTGCGGGCCACTCGCGCCGCCAGATCGAGCAATTGCAGGCTGGCCGGCTCAACCGCCACCGGTCCCTGACTGTCTGCCGCCCCAAGGCTACCCAGCGCATGCCGGGCGACCAGATCCAGCAGCGCCCGGGGCTCAAACGGCTTCACCAGATAGTCCGCCGCACCCTGGCGCATGGCATCCACGGCGCGCTCGACGGCGCCATGGGCGGTCATCAGCAACACCGGCAATTGCGGCTGGCTGACACGCAACCGGCCAAGCAATTGGTGCCCGTCCATACCAGGCATATTGACGTCGCTGATCACCAGGCTGAATGACTCGCCAGCAACTGCCTCCAGCGCTTCTTCGGCCGATGCCACCGCGCGAAAACCGTGCCCGGCCAGCAACAGGGTGTCCGCCAGGGCTTCACGCAGAGCGCGATCGTCTTCGACCAGTAAAACCTTGATTGCCATCGCCATCAGTTTTCCTGCGCCTCGCCTGGAATCAGCGGCAAGCTGAGCAAGGCACAAGTGCCGCGCCCCGGCCGCGAGTGTAAAAGCAGCTGACCCTGATGGGCCCGGGCCACTGCATTGACCACCGCCAGGCCCAGCCCGGTACCGGTGGCCCTGGTGGTGAAAAACGGCTCGCCCAGACGCTCCAGCACCTTGGGCTCGATGCCGCTGCCGCTGTCACTGACGCACAGGCGCAAGGTGTTGTCACGGGCGTACAGATGAACCTTGAGCCGCACCTGAGGTGTACCGGCTTGCAGGGCATTTTCGATCAGGTTGAGCAATGCACCGACCAGGGTGTCGCGGTTACACAACACAAGACCGCCATAAGCGTCGCACTGCCAGCGCATCGACACGCCCTGAACATGGGTCTGGGCTGCGGCTTGCAGGGCCTGCATCAAGGCCTTGGGGGCAACTTTATCGGTCAGCGGCAGCTCGCCACGGGCAAACACCAGCATGTCGCGCACCTGGTGCTCCAGCTCATGCAGACGTTCCTTGAGACGCCCGGCAAAGCGCTGCTGGGTTTCGACGGGAAGCACCTGTTCAGTCAGATGGCTGGCGTAGATCAGTGCCGCCGACAGCGGCGTGCGGATCTGATGGGCGAGCGAAGCGACCATGCGCCCCAACGAAGACAAACGCTCATGGCGGGCGAGTTGATCTTGCAGGCGCCGGGTTTCTGTCAGGTCGTTGAGCAATACCAGTTGCCCGGGCTCTGCATCCAGCGATCGGGTGGCAATCGACAGGCGCCGCCCGTCTTTGAGCGATACCTCGTGCCCGTCATCTTCACGGGGGGCAAAGCAGCGGGCGATCACGTGGCGCCACAGCTCGCCCTCCAGGGGCAAGCCAAGCAGCTCGCTGGCCGCAGGATTAGCCTCGCGCACAAGGCCGCGGTCATCAATCACGATGACCCCGCCCGGTAATAGATCGAGGAGGTTTTGCAGGCGGTTGGCCAGCCGTTCTTTCTCCGCAAGTTCCGCCATGCGTTGGGCGCTGACAAATGCCAGTTCGCCTTTAAGCTCGGTGACCCGGGCTTCGAGCAGACTGTAGGAATCGGTCAACTGGGTCGACATTTGATTGAACAGCGAGAACGCGTGCTCCAGTTGCGCCGGAGTAGACGGCGTAGCCCCCAGCGACATGGCTTGCCCTGCGAGATCAGGGCCAGAGGACTGTTGGGCTATGTGCGGCATGGGGCGTTCTCGCTTGGCTGACCGTCATAAAACGGTTCGTTGACCCAAGCGGTGCAATACCCGTGCCTAAAGAAGCGGCTTGAAACTGTACCGGCGCAAGCCCGCGGGTGATGGCGGCTTCCGGGCATCCTGGAGCAACAGGCTCGCGAGCTGACTCGCTGCTACAGAGTCAAAAGCAGTAGCAGGCGTCAATCCTCCGCCGGCTCTTCCCCGTCGCGACGGCTCATGCCGTATTTGCGCATTTTCTCGACCAGGGTGGTACGGCGAATGCGCAGGCGCTCGGCGGCGCGGGCGACAATGCCATTGGCGTCATCCAGCGCTTGCTGGATCAACCCTTGCTCCAGACCACCGAGGTAGTCCTTGAGGTCCAGGCCTTCAGGGGGCAGCATCGCCGTGGCGCTGAAGTCCTGGGTGCTGTTGTTGATCGCCACCCGCTCTTCCATGTCGCTGAACAGGGTGTCGACCAGGTTCTCGTCTTCGTCGTCCACGTAGCGAAATTTCTTCGGCAGTTCGGCGACGCCAATCACCCCGTACGGATGCATGATCGCCATGCGCTCAACCATATTGGCCAGCTCGCGGACATTGCCCGGCCATGCATGACGGCAGAGCGACATGATGGCGCCGGAGTTGAAGCGGATGGAGCCGCGTTTTTCGTGCTCCATGCGCGAAATCAGCTCGTTCATCAGCAACGGGATATCTTCGACCCGCTCGCGCAGGGGCGCCATTTCGATCGGGAAGACGTTGAGGCGGTAGTACAGGTCTTCGCGAAAAGCGCCGACTTCAATCATGCTTTCGAGGTTTTTATGGGTGGCGGCGATGATCCGCACATCAGCGCTTTGGGTCTTGTTGCTGCCCACACGCTCAAAGGTTCTTTCCTGCAGGACGCGTAGCAGTTTGACCTGCATCGGCAACGGCATATCGCCGATTTCATCGAGGAACAGCGTGCCGCCATTGGCCAGTTCAAAACGCCCGGCGCGGCTGGTGATTGCGCCGGTGAAGGCGCCCTTCTCATGGCCGAACAACTCGCTTTCAAGCAACTCTGCGGGAATCGCCCCGCAGTTAACCGGCACAAATGGCGCATCGCGGCGTTTGGAGTGGTAATGCAGATTGCGTGCGACCACTTCCTTGCCGGTTCCGGACTCGCCGAGGATCAACACGCTGGCGTCGGTATCGGCCACTTGCTGCATCATTTGCCGCACATGCTGAATCGCCCGGCTGGTGCCCACCAGGCTGCGGAACAAGTTGGGTTCGCGATGACGGCCGCGCTCGCGGGCCTGGTCATACATCTCGCGATAGACCTGGGCACGGTGCAGGGAATCGAGGAGTTTGCTGTAGCTGGGGGGCATTTCGAGGCTGGATAAAACGCGGCGGCGCTGGTCTTCCGGCAGGTCGACCGCAGAAATTTCACCTAAAAGCATGATCGGCAGGAACTCATCCCACCCGGCCAGTGTCTTAAGCAGGCTGGAAACACCGCCAGCGATGCTGACAGTACCTACCAGCACGCAGAGCACTTCGCGACTGGACGACAAACAGCTGACAGCCTGCTCCCACTCAAGGCTGGAGCTGGCCAAATTTTCTTCACCCAGAAAATTCAGAATCACCGCTAAATCGCGGCGGCGGACGCTATCGTCATCGATCAGCAGAATTTTGGTTTCACGCCACATGCAATAGCAACTTCCCTAGTCAACTCAATGCCCCGAAACGTAGGGCATATTTAGTCGCCCCAACCTGTTGGATATCTAAGACGACTGAAAAAGAATACAGCACTAGTTAAGTCAAAAGACATACATAGTCAAATTTATGGCGCGCATGTGTCAATTAACCACATATTCCTTATGCCTTAACGGAACAGATGGTAAACCTTTGATGCGCTTTTTGCTTGATTGATCTGTGACATTTGCTCGACCAGCAGTTGGCGCTCGTCGGTGGCCGCCTCCAGCAGCATGCGATAGACCACCAGCAACCCTTCCAGATTCTCGCGCAACACCGCCTCATCCACAGGCGCCTCATCCAGCACACTCTCGACACACACCCGGCAGGCTGAATCCAGCTGGCCGATGGCATCCCAGTTGCGTTCAGCCAGGGCATCGATCAGTGCTTCACGGGTTTCTTGAATTCGTTGCAGTTGGCTCATGACGCACTCCTCGGGCCTTCAATTTTATTGTGGTGCAATCTCGTCCCAACCACTTTTGACCGTGATCAGCAGGCGGGCCACTTCGTCGATGATTTCGGGATCGTTCTGCGCATTGGCCTGGGTCAAACGGATGGTCATGTACTCGTACAGGCTGTCCTGGCGCTGGAAGGCGACCTTGTCTTCAGCCTTTGATTCATCCATGCCCTGGCGCAAACCAGTGATGATGTCGATAGCCTTGGTGATCAACACCACCTTCTGCGGGATATCACCACGGCTCATCGCGCCCTTGGCCTGGGCCATGCGATCCAGACCGCCTTCCATCAGCATTTGAATCAGGCGGTGGGGGCTGGCCTCAGAGATCTGGGCGTGGGAATTGACCTTCTGATACTGACGAAGGGCGCGCATCGGGTTCATGTTGCTACCTCATTACGGTGACAGGCAAAAATGGCCAGGACTTGATCTTTATGTCGACTGTCACGGCTAAAACTTTAGTGATCCGGCTGCGGGAAATCAGCTGGATTTAGGGTTATTCAGCGAGTTCAGAGTGGTCATGATGCTGGAGCTGCTGGCGTTGATCTGGGCGATAAGGGTGTCCATTGCGGTGTACTTGGACGTCAGGGAAGTCTTCATGCTCTCCATCCGTCGATCCAGATCCGCCTGCTGCGTTGTCAGATCCGTCAGCTTGGTATTCAAGTCAGTGACTCGACTCGCCAGCAGCCCGGTGGTACCGACATAGCTGTCTGTGGCCTTGGTCATACGCGCAACCAGACCGGTGTCACCGGTAAACACCTTGCTGATTTCCAGCGCACCGTTGGGGGTTGCCACTGCGGCATCCCACTTCTTGTCATCCAGGGTCAGAAGCCCGGTTTTCTGATCGGTACTGATACCCATCTGGGACAGACTGCCCATGCTCGACGAACTGCTGTTCTGCAGAAGCTCGTTACGAATACCGTTAACCAGTTGCCGCATCGAGGCATCACCGGTAAGGGCGCCCGAGGTGGTGGTTGCGGCATCACCGGTGGCGGTGACTTTGGTTTGCGTGTTGATACTGGTCAGCAGCGCGTTGTAAGCACTGACAAAGGACTGAACCGAGGTTTTCAGGGTTGCCGTATTGGAGGCCACGGTAATGGTCGACGCCTTGGTATCAATCAACTCCAGCGTCACGCCGCTGATGGCCGAAGTGATCTTGTTGCTCGAGGACTCCATGGCGATGCCATCAATGGTGTAAATGGCATTCTCTGGAGCTTTACCGGCGTCATAGCCGGTCGACAACTCTGAGTCACCACTGATGGTGATGTCGGTGCCCTTGCCCGTGGTTTGCGAACCGATGACAAGGCGCGACCCATTGGCATCGGTCAAAACGTTGGCACTGATGCCCTTGGATTGCAGCTGGGTGTTAATCGCTTCACGGGTTTGCTGCAGGGTAGCGCCAGCCGGGACCGATACATTGTAATCATTGCCGGACTGCGAAATGGTAAGGGTCGTGGGCTCGGTACCCGAGTTGACCACTGACGAGGTCCCCCCCTCAAATACCTTGCTGGTAACTTTCGAGGCGGTCGCCAGCTTGGTCACATCCAGTGCGTAGGTACCGCTGGAGGCCTTGTCATCAATGGTGACCTTGGAAATTTTTTCGTCTGACGAGGTAGCCGCCAGGCCGTTGAAGCTGGAGACACTATTGAGTTTGGCAATGGCTGCGCGATAGGTTTCAAGCGCGCCTTTTACCGTGCCCACAGCGGACAACTGAATCGTGGTGTCTTTTTGTTGCGCAGTAATCTGGGTTTGCTTGGGCGCTTTTTCAGCATCCACCAACGCTTTAACAATACCGATGGTATCGAAACCCGAACCAACACCCGTAATCGTAGAACTTGCCATCTGTATTCTCCTTATCCGGGCTGCCGCTTTATGGGCTTACGCTTTTTTGACGAGCAAGGCCGAGGAAGCAGACAGCATCACAATTCATGCCACCTTCAGGCTTTGCCCTGAAA
Organism: Pseudomonas sp. 9.1(2019); assembly: GCF_009910445.1. Lineage (NCBI taxonomy): Bacteria > Pseudomonadati > Pseudomonadota > Gammaproteobacteria > Pseudomonadales > Pseudomonadaceae > Pseudomonas > Pseudomonas sp. 9.1(2019). The sequence continues at coordinate 1,113,515 of NZ_VBWF01000010.1, forward strand.
AAGCAGGCTGTGGGGATCAGCCAGGTTTTGCGCCAGCTTGAGGGCCATCTCTGAAGGTAACTGGCGAATCACCTCTCCGCTGTCGGAGGCAATCACCTTGACCACCATCACGCCGGTGGTGTCATCAATCGAAAAGTCCAGCTTGCGCTGGTTCGACTGTGCGAATGCTTGTATGTCACTAACAGCCTTTTCCAGCTCCGCACGCTCAGGCGGCTTGCCTGTCACCGGGGCAGAAACCGCTCCTGCCTGAGTGGTTGCGACCGGTGCCGGCGCGGGGTTCGGCACCGCTGCAGGGCTCGGGTAAGCGGTGTTCAGCTTGATGCTCATGTCCATGCCATCACCTCAAAACTGAAAAAAACGAAAGGGCACGTAAACGCGCCCTTCCGTTGTCAACCGAGGGCTGAAATTACTGAAGCAGTTTCATCACAGCGGACGGCAGCTGGTTCGCCTGGGACAGGATCGCGGTAGCGGCCTGTTGCAGGGTTTGTTGCTTGGTCAGCTCTGCGGCTTCGGATGCGAAGTCGGTGTCCTGAACGCGACCACGGGCAGCAGTCGAGTTCTCGGAGATGCTTTGCAGGTTGGACACAGTGCTGTCGAAACGGTTTTGCACGGCACCCAGCTCGGAACGCTGAGTATCGATCTGCTGGATTGCGCCAGTCAGGGCCTGGATCGATTGTTGAGCGCCTTCGGCGGACAAAATGCTCAGGCTGGCTACGCTGGTTTCAACAGTGTTGGAACTTGTGGTTTTCGCAGTCAGACCCAGGGAGTCCAAGCCAGTACCGGCGCTACCGTCACCAACAGTGATGTCCTTGGTGGAGAACAGCTTCAGCGTGTTATCAGCATTTTTGCTGGCGGTTACGCCGGTGCTTGCACTGTTGATCGAAGAAACGATGGAGTCCATCGAGTCGCCTTTTTTGAACTTCACTTCAACGCCGTTCATGGTGACTGAAGTATCAGCTGTCAGCTTAGCCTCGGTCTTGCCTGCGGCCAGACCCAACTGCGCCAAAGCACCTTTACCTTCAGGCGTATCTGCCTGGTCGGTCAGGCTCACAGCCTTGCCGTCCTGGGAGGTCAACACCAAACGACCATCCTGAGCGCTTGCCGTAACACCCGTTTTACCGGCGGCAGTCGTCTGCGCGTTGATTGCCTCAATGACTCCGCCAGCGCCCTCAAGCTTCATGCCGGCAGTCAGAGAAATTTTCGTACCGTTAACGTTGATATCAGCGTCTTTGGCCAACCCGGTAACAGGTGTACCAGCAGTCGAAGTAGCAGCAGCAGTTTTGAAGTTACCGCCATCCGCAGCAACGCTACTGGCAACTGTGAAGGATGCAGTGGAGCTCAGTTCCAGCTTGCCCGCATTATCTTTTGCAGTAACGCCCGTGGTACCTGACGACAGGTTGATTTTATCGGCAGCCTTCGCTGCGGAATCTTCAGCAGCAGTAAGGGTTACGGTGCCAGTACCAGCGCCGCCAAAGGTAAGAACTTCGGTGGCAGCAGGCGCAGCATAGGCCGCAGCAGTGGCAAGTGTATTCGGGGTTGTTGTAGCGCTCAGATCAATCGCGCCACCAGTAACCTTGGCAGCCAGTTGCGTGATCCCGCCAGTAGCATTCGCCTCACCGAAAGAACCTTTCAAACCGGTAGCACTGATATCGGTCATGCCGAACGAGATGGTCTGGTTGGCATCGGCACCGACCTGGAAGGACTGGTTCTGGAACGAACCGTCCAGCAGGTTGCGGCCACCGAAGGTGGTGGTCGACGAAATACGGGTCAGCTCACCGACTTTGGCGGTGAATTCTTGCTGCAGGGATGCACGGTCATCAGCGCTTTTATCACCGTTCGCGGACTGCAGGGCCAGTTCACGCAGACGTTGCAGAATGTTGGTCGATTCTTGCATCGCGCCTTCAGCTGTCTGGGCAATCGACGAGCCGTTGTTGGCGTTGGCGATGGCGACAGTCATGCCTTTGACCTGGGAGGTCAGACGGTTGGCGATCTGCATGCCGGCAGCGTCATCTTTGGCGCTGTTGATTTTCAGGCCGGAAGACAGACGGGTCATCGAGGTGCTCAACGAGTCGCCGGCTTTGTTCAGGTTCTTCTGAACGGTCTGGGACGTGACGTTAGTGTTTACTGATAAAGCCATGACGAAATCCTCATTGGATGAATACTGCGGCTTCCGGCCCTGGCAACCGCCGGGTGTGGCCTAGAGAACCTTCGTAATAGTTATCGTCGTGAATGCAGGTTGCTTGAGGGGTTTTTTAATTTTTTTTACTGGCAGGGGGCCAGCCCTTGTGTTTCAAGGGGTTACACAGACCCGGAGCTGATCTGTTTGCCTGTGGGAGCTGGCTTGCCAGCTCCCACAGTGGGGACGCCACAACGCAAAACGCCCATGGCTTCTGGCCATGGGCGTTTTGTGGTTCAAGCCTCAGCTCAAGGGCGATAGATGATCGCCGAGCCCCATGACAGGCCTACGCCGAAGCCGCTCAGGGCCACGCGCTTCCAGTCAGGGGTGTCCATCACGTGCTTTTCCAGCAGCAACGGAATGCTCGAGGACACGGTGTTGCCGGTCTCGACCATGTCCTTGATGAACTTCTCCGGCTCGCCTTCGAAGCGCCGAGCAACCGCATCAACGATCGCCGCGCTGCCCTGGTGGATGCAGAAGGCGTCGATGTCCTGGGAGGTCAGTTGCGACTCGTCCATCAACTCGTGCAAGTGTGCAGGCACTTTAAGCAACGCGAAGTTGAATACCTGGCGGCCATTCATAAAGAACACGCCGTCGCTGACTTTCAAGTGCGGGGCACCCGAACCGTCGGTGCCGAACTTGGCCTTGCCCAGCTGCCAGGGTGCGTCTTCGCCCATCCAGGTAGCGGTAGCGGCGTCGCCGAAGAGCATGGTGGTGTTGCGGTCTTCGGGGTCGACGATTTTCGAATACGGGTCGGCGGTGATCAGCAGGCCGTTTTTCAGGCCCGTGGCTTCCATGAAGCCTTTCATCGCGTAGATGCCGTAGACATAGCCCGAGCACCCCAGGGAAATATCAAAGGCGGCCACGTGGGTCGGCAGGCCCAGTTTGTCCTGGACGATGGCAGCGGTGTGGGGCAAACCTTCTGCGTCACCGTTTTGGGTCACGACGATCAGCGCGTCGATGGATTCGCGCTTGAGCTGCGGATTGTTGGCAAACAGTGCGTTGACGGCCTCGACACACAGGTCCGAGGTTTCCTGGTCAGCATCTTTGCGCGGCAGAAACGCCGAGCCAATCTTGCCCAGAATGAAGTCTTCGTCCTTGGAGAACTTCGCGCCCTGGGCATAGTTGTCTACACCGTTTGCAGGCACGTAACTGGCGATGCTTTTAATGCCAATCATTGTGGCTTCCCAATACTAATAGCTGGAGATCACCCGCTCGAACAATCAAGGGGCGCTGACAATAAAAGGGCTTAGTCGCGCAAAAAGCGGCGAATATGGGTGCATGAAAATAGACAAAACAGCCTGAAAAAGGCCCGGCACCCGCCCGTACGTTTCACACGATACAGTGAAGATGCGCGTTATGACTCATAGGTCACTCGATTTGGTGCGGTTTTTTACAAAACGTTTCGGGTAAACCGAGGATCAAGTGGGAGTCGTCTTGCCGGCGATAGCATCACCCTGCCCCTTCAGACAGGCCGGGTTTTGCCGGTATCGCTGGCAAGCCAGCTCCCACAGGTATGTTGCAAATTCTGCATTACAGCTGATTGAACAGGCTCAGCTGGGAGATCTTGACGAAGGCCAGTTGCGAGGCTTCAAGCATGGCTTTCTGGAATGCCAGGTCGATCGAAGCACCGGCCATGTCTGTGTTGCCAATGGCGGCAGTGGTGGAATCGTTGGCCAGGCCCATGCTGATGTTTTCGTCGGTCTGGATATCCACCGCCTTCAAGCGCGCACCAATCGAACCCCGGGCACTGTCGACCCCGGCACTGGCGTTTTTCAGATTGCCTATGGCCGAGTTGATGGCGTCTTTCTGGATCTGCTGGGCCGCCGGATCTTTGTCGCTGGGGATCACCAATGCTTTACGCAGCTGGCTGATGGTGTCCAGCGCACTTTGACTCTGGTGGTTGTTGCTGTTGACCACAAACTGGTCGCCAGCCGCGCGCGCGCCGGTGAAATCGAAGGTAACCCCCATGGCGCTGAGCGTGTCGCCGGTCATGCTGCCGGTGGCAATCGACTTGCTGCTGGCAGTCACTGGCTGGGCGTAGATTTCGTATTCGGTGTCACTGGTGAATTTGATCACCGCACCATTGCCCGGAAAGCTGTCGCTGTAGGCCTTGGCATCCGCCACGCCAGTACCGGTGATCTGTGCCGTCGAGGTATTGCTCGGGGTACGGGAGGTGTTGAAGGTGTCGGGTTTGGCCTCGAGGGTGAAAGAGTGCCCCGCCACCGCCGCATCCTGATCGGCTGCCGGGATGTCCTTGAGATTCAGGTTGATGTCGAACGATGCGCCGCGCAGGCTGATGCTGTGAGCACCCTCCTTGGTGGAATCGAAGACACCATTGCCTGGCACTTCAGATGTCACGTCCTTGCCCTGGGCGTCAGTCAGCTTGTACTGGGTGCTGCTGGTGAATTCCAGGGTGTAGGGCTGACCCTCGGCAAAGCCTTTATTGAACACCGGGCTTGAGGTGATCAAACCGGCGGACAGCGAAACCTTGCCATTGTCCGGGATAACCGCACCGGTTGCGTCTACCACCGGCAGTGCAGTGACCTGTGTACGCCCGGTATTGACCGAGTTTTCCATAAAGCTTTTGGCCGTGTCGCTGCCGGCCAGGCTCAGGGTGTCCGAGACCTTGAGATTGAGCTGGGTATCGTCGCCCTGATAGCTGTAAGTGCCATCGTTGTTGCGGGTATAGGGCGGCGTATCGGTCTTGGAGCCCGAGAACATATAGTTGCCCGCGGCATCCTTGCTGTTGAGCAGGCTGAACACCTGGTCTTCGATACTCCCCAGTTCGCTGGCAATCGTCGCGCGATCGGCATCGCTTTTCCCGCTGCCAGCCCCCAGAGCCAGCTCACTGGCCTTTTGCAGGGCGGTGTTGATGCTGTCGAGGATGGTTTCCTGACTGCCCAGCGACGCCTTGATACCGTTCATGTTGGTGGTGTACTGACCCAACATGTCTTTTTGCTGCTGCAATTGCAGCAGGCGCGCGGAACCCACCGGATCATCGCCAGCGGTCTGAATGCGCACGCCGGAGTCGATCTGGCTCTGGGTCTTGATCACCGACGAGAAGTTGTTCTGGTAGGTGGCACTGGTCGACTCAAAAAACTGGGAAGTAGAGATACGCATCGTCGAGGACTCCCTTAAAGACTGTTGATCAGCGTGCTGAAGGTTTCTTGCGCCGCTTTAATGATCTGCGACGATGCGGTGTAGTACTGCTGAAACTTGACCAGGTTGGAGGCCTCTTCATCCAGGTTGACCTGGGACACCGAGCTGCGGGTCTGCGTGGCATACGCCAGCGCGGCGGTGTTGGCCGTGCCGTCGACGGCGGCCTGACTGGCCTGGCCACCGACTTTCGCCACCAACTGGCTGTAGGAAGAACCCATGCTGACGCCGCCGGTGCCGTCCTTGCCGACGCCGACCGTGGCTTTGGTTTGCAGGCCCAGCAACAGGTTGGCGTTGGTGTTGTCCGCCTTGCCGTCTTTGTTGAACTTGATGTCGAAGCTGTCGCCCTTGGCCGGCGACCCGCTGATGGTGGTGTCAAAGCCAATGGTTTTCGGCGTGCCGTCGGCGTTTGTGACCGGCAAGCCCGCAGCGTCCAGCACCGGCAGGTTGATCGTGACCTTGTTGTCCTGGCCCGGCACTATGGTGCCTTTACCGATTTCCTCGCCTTTTTCGTTCAGCACGCGGTAGCCCTGGGCGCCGTTTGCAGCTTCGTCAAAAGCAATCCGTACCGGCATTGCGCCTTCAATCTGCGACTGCGCCAGGCCGAGGTCGGCACCCGCGTAAATATCCAGCGCCGAGGACAGGCTCGGCGTGCTCAAGGCCCCCGTACCGCTGTTGGAGCCGCCCTTGCCTGCCACCAAAGGGCCGGCGAACGCCAATTTACTGGCATCGCTCATCTGTACGCCGATGTTGCTGGCGCCGTTGCGGGTCGGGCTGACCTTGAATTGATCACCTTTGCTCAACGCACCACCGTTAAGGTCCATGGTGAAGCCGTCGATGACCGCAGCAGGCTTTTGATCCAGATTGAAGGCCCCCATGCTGGTGCCGTCCGAGCGTCTGACCGTGTAGTCCTTGTCGCTGGTGAACGTCACCTGATAGTCGTAGGCAGTCAATGCGCCACTGTCGGTGATGCTGACGTTCAGGTTGCCCGAACCCGGGCTGTTACCGGTCGCGGCAAGGCTGCGCTGGCTGATAGCCTGCGCGCTGTTGATGCTGTTGAACATCGACGAGCCAAACTCGCCATTGGCATCCAGGCCCTGCCCCAACTGCTTGTTGATCGCGTCGGCGACCACAATCGCAGTGCGCCCCAGATCGTTCATGGCCGGTGCCAGCACGTCATCGCGATAGCGCAACAGGCCGCCGATCTTGCCGCCGGAGATGACCGAGGTCACGTCGGAGCTGGACTGCGCGTAGTTGATCTGAATGCTGAACTGGCTTTTATCGACCTTGCCCGGCACCGCCGACAGGGTATTGGAGGTATTGCCCTGCACCAGCGCCTGCCCCGTCCCCAGGGTCACGTCATAGACGTTGTCGTGTTCCTGGACCGTTACTCCGACCAGTTCATTCAGGGTACGCACGGCCTCGTTGCGGGCATCCAGCAAGTTGTTCGGCGTATTGCCGGCGGTGGTGGCCTGGGCGATCTGCTTGTTCAGCGAGGCAATGGTGGCCGTGTGCTGGTTGACCATCGAGGTCAGGGTGTCCAGCTGGCTGTTGATGCCTTCGTTTTGCTGGTTGAGCTGGGTCGAGATCGAGTTGAAGCGGTTGCTCAAGGCTTGTGCATTGGTCAGCAGCAACTGGCGGGCGGACGCGTCGCCGGGGGCGCCGGCCGCCGTTTGCAAGGACGAGAAGAAGCTGTTGAGTACGGCCGAGACACCGGTACTTTTATCTGACAGCAGCTTGTCCACCGAACCTATCTGGTCGAGGTAAGCCTGGGCATCGCCGTTCAATGAAGTGGTGGTTTGCAACTGCGCATCGAGGTAGGAGTTGTACACCCGGCGTACGTCAGCCAGGGTGGTGCCGGTGCCGATAAACACCCCGCCCACTTGCTGCGAGCCGGCACTGCCCTGCACGATCTGCTGGCGCGAGTAGCCCGAGGTGTTGGCGTTGGCAATGTTATTGCCGACCGTGGCCAAAGCCCCCTGGCTGGCGTTCAGCCCCGACATCCCGATGTTGATCAAACTCGCCATGGTTCAAACCTTATAAATGCGTGAAAGAACCCGTCGAGACGTAGCTCTGGTAGGTCTTCATTTGCTTGGCAATCTGCGAAATCTTGCTCGCGTACTCAGGGTCGGTTGCATAACCGGCCTTCTGCAACTCGCGAACAAACTGCTCTGGTTTATCGGCTGCGTTCAGCACTTCTTTATAACGATTGTTGCTCTGCAACAGCGTGACCAAATCGTGGAAGCTGTCCTGATAGGAGTCGTAGGAACGGAAGTCCGCCGTCTCCTTGACCATCTGCCCGCCCTTGAACTCGCTGGTAATTGCCCGAGCCTGCGGCCCCTGCCAACTGCCAGTGGCCTTGATGCCGAACAGGTTGTGACTGCTGCTGCCGTCCTGCTGGCGCATCACCGACTTGCCCCAGCCGGTTTCCAGTGCCGCTTGCGCCACCAGATACAGCGGATCGACACCGATACGGTCGGCGGCCTGCTGCGCCATCGGCAACATGGTGGCCACAAAGGCGTCCGGCGACTCGAATGCCTGTTTGGCCGGAGCCAATGGCGGTTGCGCCACGGCACGCCCGTAAATCTGCATCCGCCCTTGCACACCGCCGGCGCTGAGCATGGGGTGACGGCTGCCTTTGATCACCGCATCCAGCGACGGGTTGGTGCGCCCGGGCACCGTACCGGTATTGAGGGTTGAGCGGGCCGCATCGGCCGAAGGCACGATCCCGGCCAGCAAGCGATCGGTCAGCTTGCTCGGCAAGGCCAGACGGCGCTGATTGAGCATCGCCACATCGTTTTTATGGCCGCTTTCCACGGCGCTGGTGGCCACCCGCGAAGCCCACAGCGGACGCTGGCCGCTGGAGCGCACAAACGGGCTGTCGATCGCAGGGGCGACCGGGGCAGGTGTTTTCACCTCAGGGTTCAAGGCAACCGTTGCGGCCTCCCCCGGCACTGCGGACTTGTTCTTCGACATCTGGCGCATCAGCACATCGGCCAGACCGATACCGCCGCCCTGACGGGACAAGGTCACCGACAGTTGCTGGTCGTACATCTCCTGATACTGCTTGGCCGCCGGGGTGTTGAGCGGGTTGTCCTTGCCCAGCACTTCGTTCGCCGAGCGCATGGACTTGAGCATCTCGTTGAGGAACAGCGACTCGAATTCCTGCGCCACCTTGCGCATGTTGCTGTCGCTTTCGCGGTCGCCGACCTTCAGCTTGTTCAGACGATTGAGGTCGGTAAAGGCGCCCGAATCGCTGCCACTGACCGCACCGCTCTTACGCATATCCATGATGACGGCCTCAGATCACTATCAGGTCGGCTTGCAGGGCGCCGGCCTGTTTCAACGCTTCGAGAATCGCCATCAAGTCCCCTGGCGCCGCGCCAACCTGATTCACCGCCCGGACAATTTCGTCCAGCGTGGTGCCCGGGCCAAATTTGAACATCGGCTTGGCTTCCTGCTGTGCATTGAGCCGCGAACGCGGCACGACAGCGGTCTGGCCGTTGGACAACGGGCCCGGCTGGCTGACGATCGGGTCTTCGGTGATGGTGACGGTCAGGCTGCCGTGGGTCACGGCCGCAGGCGAAACCTTGACGTTCTGGCCGATCACTATGGTGCCGGTGCGCGAGTTGATGATGACTTTGGCCACTGCCTGCCCCGGGTCGACTTCGAGGTTTTCCAGGATCGACAGGTAGTCGACCCGCTGGCTCGGGTCCAGTGGCGCAGTGACACGCACCGAGCCGCCATCAATCGCCTGGGCGACACCGGGGCCGAGCAAGTCGTTGATCTTGTCGACCACGCGCTTGGCCGTGGTGAAGTCCGAACGGTTGAGGTTCAGGGTCAGGCTGTTGCCCTGGTTGAAACCGCTCGGCACCGCACGCTCTACCGAAGCTCCGCCAGGAATGCGCCCGGCCGAAGGCACGTTGACGGTGATTTTCGAACCGTCGCGACCTTCGGCATCAAAACCGCCCACCACCAGATTGCCCTGGGCGACCGCATAGACATTGCCATCGATACCCTTGAGCGGTGTGAGCAACAGCGTGCCGCCGCGCAGGCTTTTGGAGTTGCCGATGGAGGAAACGGTGATATCGATCACCTGCCCCGGCTTGGCGAACGCCGGTAAATCGGCACTGATGGACACCGCGGCGACGTTTTTCAGCTGCACGTTACCCGAGCCAGGCGGCACCTTGATCCCGAACTGCGAGAGCATATTGTTGAACGTCTGCAGGGTGAACGGGGTTTGTGTGGTCTGGTCGCCCGTACCGTTAAGTCCGACCACCAGGCCATAACCAATCAATTGGTTGGAGCGCACGCCAGAAATGCTGGCGATGTCCTTCAACCGCTCGGCGTGAACGCCCAGGGCGGTCGACATCAGCAGTACGGCTGCCAGCAAGTGCTTGAGATGGGCGGTCATCACTAAATGGACTCTTTATTAGAAAGGAAACAGCGGGCTAAGGAAGAAGCGGTCAAACCAGCCCGGCTGACTGGCATCGGCAAACGAGCCGGTGCCCGAGTAGGTAATGCGCGCATCAGCCACCCGGGTCGAGGACACGGTGTTATCGGTGCTGATGTCATCGGCGCGGACCAGGCCGGCAATCCGTACCAGTTCGTCACCGGTGTTCAGCGTCATCCACTTCTCGCCACGTACCGCGATGATGCCGTTGGGCAATACATCGGCCACGGTCACGGTGATCGAACCGGTGAGGCTGTTGCCCTGCCCGGCCTTGCTGTCACCCTTGGACGCGCGGCTGCCGCTGTAGCCGGCATCGAGGCTCAGATCGCCACCGCCCAGCGGGTTGTTGGTGGTCAGGCCGCCGCCAAACAACGAGGTCAAGCCGATGCTGGTATTGCTGTTTTTACCGATCGCCGAGTTTGCGTTTTTGCTCGCCTGAGTTTTTTCGTTCAGGGTGATGGTGATGATGTCACCAATGCGAAACGCCTTGCGGTCGCTGTACAGGTTCTGTTCAAAGCCAGCCTGGTAAATCGAGCCGTTATTGGCCGCTGCCGGCAGCGGTGTACGCGGCAGGACAGGTGCGTAATAGGGGTCGTTGGGCCGTGGTGGCGGGCTGACGCAACCCGCCAGAAAGGTGACGCCGGCCAAGGCCAGAACAGAACAAAAAGGTTTCATGACGGCTCCTGCGTACTTACAGATTTTGCGTGACAAACGACAGCATCTGGTCGGCGGTGGAAATCACTTTGGAGTTCATCTCGTAAGCGCGCTGGGTGGTGATCATGTTGACCATTTCTTCCACGGTGCTGACGTTCGAGGTTTCCAGGGTGCTTTGCATCGTGGTGCCAAAACCGTTGAGGCCCGGGGTACCGATCTGCGGTGCGCCGCTGGACGCGGTTTCCAGGAACAGGTTGCCGCCCTGGGACTGCAAACCGGCCGGGTTGATGAAGTCGGCGGTCTGCACGTTACCTATCACTTGTGCGGCCGGGTTGCCGGCAATCGTTACTGACACGGTGCCATCCTGCCCGACCGTAAAAGTCTGGGCATCGGCCGGCACCACAATTGCCGGTTCCAGGGCAAAACCGCTGGCGGTGACGATCTGGCCGTTGGAATCCAGGTGAAAGGTACCGTCGCGGCTGTAGGCCGTGGTGCCGTCCGGCTGCATGATCTGGAAAAAGCCGCGGCCATTGATCGCCATGTCCAGCGGCTGGTCGGTGGTTTGCAAGCTGCCGGCCGAGAAGTTCTTTTGCGTGCCGACAATGCGCACCCCGGTGCCGACCTGCAGGCCCGACGGCAGTTCGCTGTCCTGGGTCGACTGGGCGCCGGGCTGGCGTTTGATCTGGTACAGCAAGTCCTGAAACTCGGCACGATCACGCTTGAAACCGGTGGTCGAGACGTTGGCCAGGTTGTTGGAAATGGTGGTCAGGTTGGTGTCTTGTGCAGCCAAACCTGTTTTTGCAACCCACAGTGCCGGAAGCATGGTGCTCTCCTCGCGCGCCGGTCAGGGCGACACGTTTAAGTAATAGGCCGAGTTAGCTCATCGCCAGGACGCGAGTCATGGCCTGGTCGTCTTCTTTGGCGGTGTTCATCATTTTGATATGCAGTTCGAACTGCTTGGACAGCGCCAGCACCGAGGTCATCTCGTCGACGGCATTGACGTTGCTCGCCTCCAGAAACCCCGAGACCACGCGCACGTTGGCGTCGGCCTGGGCCGGCTGGCCGTCGTTGGTGTGGATCATGCCGTCCAGCCCCTTGCTCATGGTTTTCAGGTCCGGCTGAACCAGCTTGATGCGGTCCACTTGCGCCATCACCCGCGGGCCTTCGCCCATGGCGCGGATGGAGATGGTGCCGTCTTCACCGACTTCGATTTTTTGCTCGGGCGGCACGGCAATCGGCCCGCCGTTGCCCATCACCGGCATACCATTGCCAGCACGCAGAATGCCCAGGGCATCCACATTCATGCTCGCGGTACGCACATAGGCTTCACTGCCGTCGGGAGACTGCACGGCCATCCAGCCATCACCGGCCACGGCCACATCCAGATCGCGCCCGGTTTCAATCATGGCCCCGGGGGTGAAGTCAGTGGCCGGGCGCTCGGTCAAGGCAAAGGCACGTGCTGGAAAGCTGTCACCGAACACCGGCATCGAGCGGGCCTGTTCCAGGTCTCGCTGAAAGCCGTTGGTCGAGATGTTCGCCAGATTGTTGGCATGAGCCTTTTGCGCCAGTGCGTTCTGGCTGGCGCCGGTCATTGCCACATAAAGGTACTTGTCCACAGTCTTTCCTCTGTCTGACGGACGCTTGCCGCCCACCGCTGTACTGCAGAGCATCTAGCAATTTGCGCACCAACTTTTTTTTGACGGTGCCAATGGCCGCGCTGCGGGGCCTGAAGACGGGTCGGGGGGAGATGCAAGCACAGGTTGAAGACGTAAAAACGGCGCTATTGTGCCGGTAGCGGCAAGGCATGGCCTGTGCCATCGGACGCGGCAATCAAGAGCTCGCGCCTGCAGGGCGAGTGAAATACACACTCACCCTGCGGCAGCCGGCTTGCCGGCGATTGGGCCTAGGCCGGCTTGATAATGTCGTGCTCACGCAGCTTGTTGGCGATGGTGGTGTGGGAAACCCCCAGGCGCTTGCCCAGCAACCTGCTGCTTGGATACTCGGAATACAGCTGCTCCAGCACTGACTTCTCGAAACGTCCGACAATCTGTTCCAGCCCGCCTTCCAGGGAAAACTCCCCCAACGGCTGGCGCACGCCGTAGTCCGGCAGGCGGATATGCTCGGCCTTGACCATGCCGCCATCGCACAACGAAACCGCCTGAAACAGCACGTTTTCTAGCTGCCGGACGTTACCCGGCCAGTGGTAGTGGCTCAACCGCGCCATGGCCGCAGGTGCCAGGCGCGGCAACGGGCAACCGATTTGCCGGCTGGCCTGATCCAGGAAATGCTCGACCAAAGGCTCCAGACCGTCCAGGCAATCACGCAACGGGGGGATATGCAGCGACAACACATTGAGCCGGTGATAAAGGTCCTGGCGGAACTCGCCCCGGGCACACAGCTCGGACAAGTCGACCTGGGTGGCGCACATCACCCGCACATCGAGGTACACCTCTTCATCACTGCCGACACGCCGAAAGCAGCCATCCTGCAAGAAACGCAGTAATTTGACCTGCAGGCGCGGGCTCATTTCCCCTACGCCATCGAGAAACAACGTACCGCCCGAGGTCAGTTCCAGCAGACCGAGCTTGCCTTCCGCCCGCGCGCCCTCGAAGGCCCCGGGGCCGTAACCGAACAATTCGGTTTCGGCCATCGATTCGGGCAGACCGGCACAGTTGAGTGCCATCAGCGGCGACTGTCCCCGCGGGCTGGCCAGGTGACAGGCACGGGCCAGCAACTCCTTGCCGGTGCCGGTTTCACCTTCTATTAATAGAGGAGCGTCGAGGGGTGCCATGCGCCGGGCCTCGCGGACTACCGCAGCCATGACTTTCGAGCTTTGGAAGATGCTGTCGAAGCCACGCAGTTCCTGTTTGCGCACGTTGTAGATCTGCTCGCCCACGCGGTCCGCGCGATGCAGGGTCAGAACCGCCCCGGCCATGGCCTCGCTTTCATCGTGCTCCAGTTGCAACGGGGCGATGTCGGCCAGAAACACGTCGCCCTTGATCTTGACCCGCAGGCCGTTGATCCGCGACTTGTTGGCGCGTACCAGTTCGGGCAAGTCAAAGTCTTCGGCATAGCGCGACAGGGCAATCCCCGGGACTTCATCCACCCGGACCCCGAGCAACTGCGCGGCGGCACGGTTGGCCGCCACAATGCAGCCCCCCATGTCGATGGACAGCACCGGAAACTCCAGGGCCCCGAGCAAGGCGTTGAGTTCCATGTGCCGGCGCTCGCTGGGCATCAAACCCACCCGCTTGACCCCGAAGACCCCGGCAATGGTCTCAAACTTCGGACGCAGGGCCTGGAACTGCAGATTGATCAAGTTCGGACAGTACAAATAGATCGCGTTGCCCTGATCGCCACCGACCTCCCCGCGCTTGACGTTAATGCCGTAGGCAACCAGCAGGTTAAGAATGTCGCGAAGGATGCCAATCCGGTTTTGGCAGTGGACTTTGATACGCATGGGGCAGGCTCGGGAAAAATAGCGTGGCTGGGACAATAAACAAGGGTGGGAGCCGATAACCCGGCTGCCACAGGTGCAGAAATTTGAAAATCGGGCATTTCAGCGTCACGATTATTTGACAGTTTAGCCGTCACACACTCAAGAGTGACGGCCCAACCATACAAGCGTAACGAAAACTTTACGAATAAGCCGCATCATCCCAGTAATACTGGCTCAAGGCTAGGGGCATGACGCACTCAATTGGGGTATCACTAAGGCATCGCAACAACCCGAATAATAAAAACGATTTCATTGCGGAGAGCCCCATGAAGCAAACGAAATACGTCGCCCGCGAGCCGGATGCCAACGGCTTTATCGACTACACACCCGAAGAACACGGGGTGTGGAATACCTTGATTACCCGCCAGCTGAAACTGCTGGAAGGCCGCGCCTGCCCCGAATACATGGAAGGCATCGAAAAACTCGGCCTGCCCCACGATCGCATCCCGCAATTAAGCGAAATCAATCAGGTATTGGGCGCCACCACTGGCTGGCAAGTTGCCCGCGTTCCCGCGCTGATTCCGTTCCAGACCTTCTTTGAATTGCTCGCCAACAAGCAATTCCCGGTAGCGACCTTTATTCGCACCCCGGAAGAGCTGGATTACCTGCAAGAACCCGATATTTTCCACGAGATTTTTGGTCACTGCCCGCTGCTGACCAACCCCTGGTTCGCCGAATTCACCCACACCTACGGCAAACTCGGCCTGCAGGCATCCAAGGAGCAGCGCGTGTATCTGGCCCGCCTGTACTGGATGACCATCGAGTTCGGGCTGGTCGACACCCCGCAAGGCAAGCGCATTTACGGCGGCGGGATTCTCTCGTCACCCAAAGAAACGGTTTACAGCCTGTCGGCAGAGCCTGAACATCAGGCCTTCGACCCGCTGGAAGCCATGCGCACGCCGTATCGCATCGACATTCTGCAGCCGCTGTATTTTGTCCTACCGGACTTGAAGCGGCTGTTTGATCTGGCCCACGAGGACATCATGGGCATGGTCGAAAAAGGCATGACCATGGGCCTGCACGCGCCCAAGTTCGCGCCCAAGCCGAAAGCGGCTTGACCGGTCTTTTTGAACATTTTTTTCCACAAGAAGAACAACTGACTTCAGGAATACACCATGAACACACTGAACCAAGCCCACTGCGAAGCCTGCCGCGCCGATGCTCCACAGGTCAGCGATGACGAGTTGCCGATCCTGATCAAACAGATCCCGGACTGGAACATCGAAGTTCGCGACGGCGTCATGCAACTGGAAAAGGTTTTCCTGTTCAAAAACTTCAAGTTCGCCCTGGCCTTTACCAATGCCGTCGGCGAAATCTCCGAAGCTGAAGGCCATCACCCGGGCCTGCTCACCGAGTGGGGCAAAGTGACCGTGACCTGGTGGAGCCACTCGATCAAAGGCCTGCACCGCAACGACTTCATCATGGCCGCACGCACCGACGAAGTGGCGAAAACCGCTGAGGGTCGCAAGTAATGCACTTCGCAGCCATTGGACGGGTCCCTGGCGACCCGATTCTCGGGTTGATGGACGCTTACAACCAGGACCCCAACCCGAACAAGTTCGACCTGGGTGTGGGGGTCTATAAAGACGCCAATGGCCTGACGCCGATCTTGCAGTCGGTGAAGAAGGCGGAACAGCGCCTGGTGGATCAGCAGCAGACCAAAACCTATATCGGCGGCCACGGTGACAGCCGTTTTGGCCAATTGATCAGTGAGCTGGTGCTGGGTGCCGACTCCTCCTTGCTGGCAGCCAGCCGTGCCGGTGCAACCCAGACCCCGGGTGGCACCGGTGCCCTGCGCCTGAGCGCAGACTTTATCGCGCAGTGCCTGCCGGGCCGCGGAATCTGGCTGAGCGATCCGACCTGGCCGATTCACGAAACCATCTTCGCCGCCGCGGGCCTGAAAATCAGCCACTACCCCTATGTGGGCAGTGACAACACACTCGATGTTGGCGCCATGCTTGCCGCTCTTGAGCAGGCGCCCAAGGGCGACGTGGTGCTGCTGCACGCCTGCTGCCACAACCCGACCGGTTTTGACCTGTCCCGGGCTGACTGGCTGCAAGTGCTGGAGGTCGTGCGCCGCCGCGAACTGCTGCCACTGATCGACTTTGCCTATCAGGGCTTCGGCGACGGACTGGAAGAGGATGCATGGTCCACCCGCCTGTTCGCCCGGGAGCTGCCGGAAGTGCTGATCACCAGCTCCTGCTCGAAGAACTTCGGCCTGTATCGCGAACGGGTGGGTGCCTTGATCGTATGCGCCAACGACGCCGAAAAGCTGACTGACATCCGCAGCCAGCTGGCTTACCTGGCGCGTAATCTTTGGTCCAACCCGCCGGATCATGGCGCGGCCGTAGTCGCGACCATTCTCGGTGATTCCCAGCTCAAACAAGAGTGGGCCGGGGAAGTTGAGGCCATGCGCAGCCGTATCGCGCAGTTGCGCAGCGGGCTGGTTGAGGCGTTGACACCGTTCGGGCTGGCCGAGCACTTTGCCCATATCAACCAGCAACGCGGGATGTTCTCTTACACCGGCCTGACTGCCGGGCAAGTGCAGTTGCTGCGTGAAAAGCACAGCGTGTACATGGTCGGCTCCGGGCGGGCCAATATGGCCGGGGTCGATGGCACACGCCTGAGCCTGCTGGCCAAGGCCATCGCGCAGGTGTGTACCCGCTAGTCCCACCACAACCTGCAGGAGCAAGCTCGCTCCTGCAGGCTCTGGTTGCGACAACGAAAACATGAAAAGTTCGACATAATCCCCGCCAGACCCAAGAAAAAGACAAATTGTCACACTCCCTCCTGTATCCTTAGCAAGCTACTTAAAACACACCTTGCGAGGAGCGCGACGATGCACGAAATCCCAAACCTCCCCTTCCCAAGCCTGCAAGAAGCTCAGCAGCCAATCCCGGAACACACCAGTGGCGAAAACCCCGCACTGGAAGAGGCCCCTGAAAGCCTCATGGCCGACAGCGAAGACTGACGGCTTCATCAGGCGGTGTGAAAAAGCATTGGTTTTTTCACAGCGCCTGACACAATCGCTTCACCCCCCTCCCAGGATTACAGCGTGACCGATACCTTCAGCGAAACCCAAGCCAGCGTTTTGATCGGCACCGCCGAGAAAATGATCGTCCTTTGGGAGCGCCTCACACCAGAGAAGCAAGCCACCTTGCTCAAACGTTTTGGCACCAAGGAAAACGCCCTGGCCGCCCTGATCGCGACACAACTGGTTGCGCCGCTATAATCAATCTGCACCCAACCGCACCCCGCAGGACCCCTACCCCATGCCTGAAACACAGCGTCCAATGGCGATCACGCTACAAGTGGTTTCCATCGTTCTGTTTACCTTTATCGGCTATATGAATATCGGCATTCCGCTGGCTGTATTGCCCGGATACGTACACAACCACCTGGGCTACGGCACAGTCATCGCCGGACTGGTGATCAGCGTGCAATATCTGGCCACGCTGCTGAGCCGTCCTTATGCCAGCCGCATCATCGATAATCGCGGCAGTAAACGCGCCGTCATGTATGGCCTGGCCGGCTGCGGCCTGAGCGGTGTATTGATGCTGGCGTCCACGTGGACGGCGGCCATGCCGGCCCTGAGCCTGACCTGCCTGCTGATCGGCCGGCTGGTGCTGGGCAGTGCTGAAAGCCTGGTCGGCTCAGGGGCCATCGGCTGGGGCATTGGCCGGGTCGGCGCACAAAACACGGCCAAGGTGATTTCCTGGAATGGCATCGCCAGTTATGGCGCCATTGCCATAGGTGCACCGCTGGGCGTGCTGATGGTCAGCCATTGGGGTATGTGGAGCATGGGCGCGAGCATTATTGCCCTGGCCATAGTTGGCCTGCTGCTGGCCTGGCCGAAACGCGCCGCGCCCATTGTCAGCGGCGTGCGCCTGCCGTTCCTGCATGTCCTGGGCCGGGTACTGCCCCACGGCGCAGGCCTGGCGCTGGGTTCGATAGGATTCGGCACCATCGCCACCTTTATCACCCTGTACTACGCCACCAACCAGTGGGACAACGCCGTACTGTGCCTGAGTCTGTTCGGGGCCAGCTTTATCGGCGCCCGACTGCTGTTCGGCAACCTGATCAACCGTATCGGCGGCTTTCGGGTGGCAATTGCCTGCTTGAGCGTCGAAACCCTGGGCCTATTGCTGCTGTGGCTGGCACCCAGCCCCGAGCTGGCACTGGCCGGCGCGGCACTCAGCGGTTTCGGCTTCTCGCTGGTATTCCCGGCACTGGGGGTTGAAGCCGTGAATCTGGTGCCAGCCTCCAGCCGCGGGGCGGCGGTGGGTGCTTACTCACTGTTTATTGACCTGTCACTGGGCATTACCGGGCCACTGGTCGGCGCTGTAGCAGCAGGCTTTGGCTTTGCCTCGATCTTTCTGTTCGCGGCAATGGCGGCGTTTGGCGGGCTGTTACTGAGTGTTTACTTGTACCGTCAGGCCAAGCGCTTAAGGCCTGCGTAAAGGTTGCAGCAGCTCACGAGATAGAAGTGACGGGTTCAGAAATCCACCTTGCCCCGCCCGGCCTTGATGCTGCCACGCTTGGTCTTGGACTCCAGCCGCCGCTTTTTCGAGCCTAAGGTCGGCTTGGTCGGGCGGCGTTTTTTCTCGACCTTGGTGGCGCTGATGATCAATTCTGCCAAGCGCTCCAGGGCATCCGCCCGGTTCTGCTCCTGAGTGCGATATTGCTGTGCCTTGAGGATCAGCACGCCATCGCTGGTAATGCGGCTGTCACGCAGCGCCAGCAGCCGTTCTTTATAAAACGGCGGCAAGGACGAGTTGGCTATGTCGAAGCGCAAGTGCATCGCGCTTGAGACTTTATTGACGTTCTGCCCGCCTGCGCCTTGAGCACGAATGGCTGTCAGCTCGATCTCGTTATCGGGAATATGAACGTTGTTGGAAATCACCAGCATCAAAAATGGGTCCGTCTTCAGGGCTTGCAGGATACCCCACAAACCAAAAACCCGGCGCAATGGCCGGGTTTGGGTTTATCGCTCAGCTTACTTGGCAGCCGGGCTGCAAGCTGCTGCCGATGCCTGCAGCGCGCGCTTGTTCTTGATCAGGTAACACAGCCACATGAAGGCTACCCACACCGGAATCGCATATACCGATACGCGAATGCCGGGGATCAGCAACATGATCACCAGAATGAACGCCACGAATGCCAGGCAGATGTAGTTGCCGTATGGATACCACAGCGCCTTGAACAGCGGCGTTTGCGCGGTATTGTCCATGTGCTGGCGGAACTTGAAGTGCGAGAAGCTGATCATCGCCCAGTTGATCACCAGCGTGGCCACTACCAGCGACATCAGCAGTTCCAGCGCATCGTGGGGCATCAGGTAGTTGAGCAGAACCGCAATTACCGTCACCGCTGCCGAAGCCAGAATCGAGTTGACCGGCACGCCGCGCTTGTCGATTTTTGACAGCACTTTAGGTGCATCACCCTGCTGCGCCATACCCAGCAACATCCGGCTGTTGCAGTAGGTGCCGCTGTTGTACACCGACAATGCAGCGGTCAGGACCACGAAGTTGAGGATGTGTGCAGCGGTGTTGCTGCCCAGCATCGAGAACACCTGCACGAACGGGCTGCTGCTGTAGCTGTCGCCACCGGCATTCAGGGTTTCCAGCAACGAATCCCACGGGGTCAGGGACAACAGAACCACCAGAGCACCGATGTAGAAAATCAGGATGCGGTAGATCACCTGATTGATCGCCTTGGGGATTACGGTACGCGGCTTGTCGGCTTCTGCTGCGGTAAAGCCGAGCATTTCCAGGCCGCCGAAGGAGAACATGATAAAGGCCATGGCCATTACCAGACCGGTGATGCCATGGGGGAAGAACCCGCCGTGCTCCCACAGGTTGTTCACCGATGCCTGGGGGCCACCGCTGCCGCTGACCAGCAAATAGCTGCCCAGGGCGATCATGCCGACAATGGCCACCACCTTGATGATTGCGAACCAGAACTCGGCCTCGCCAAATACTTTGACGTTGGTCAGGTTGATCGCGTTGATCAGGACAAAGAAGGCTGCTGCCGAAGCCCAGGTCGGGATCTCGGGCCACCAGTAGTGCACGTATTTACCGACAGCTGTCAGCTCCGACATGCCCACCAGGATATACAGCACCCAGCAGTTCCAGCCCGACATGAAGCCGGCAAAGCCGCCCCAGTATTTATGGGCAAAGTGGCTGAAAGAGCCGGCTACCGGTTCTTCGACGATCATTTCGCCCAGCTGGCGCATGATCATAAAGGCAATAAAGCCGCAGATCGCATAACCCAGAATCATTGACGGGCCGGCCGATTTCAGTACCCCGGCAGAACCGAGAAACAGGCCGGTACCAATCGCGCCACCAAGGGCAATCAGCTGGATATGACGATTTTTCAGGCCGCGTTTAAGCTCGCCCGAATGCGAGGTTTGTCCACTCATTGAAAGGGTCCCACACAAGGTTTGATGTGATTCAGTGCGTTGTAACTTGAGCACCAGAGGCAGTGATCGAAAGGTCTACAACACAAATCAAACCCCAGCGCAGACGCCAGGAATCCAAGGTTGTTTCACGAGTCATGCGTCACCTGTTTGTTTTTATCTGTGACGGAATCGAACCCGCAACGCTTGTGGCATTGCGGAGTTAACAAGGCGGGTTAGCCTCGAAGTTTTGGCCCATCGGCATATCGTCGATGTGGCGCAAAATGCGCGGGTACGCAATTGGGTCACAGTTAAAACGCGGCGCATTGTACACCCGCACGTAGGCAAGATCCCATCACACCGCTGTTGGCAACACTAAACAAGCCGGTTTTTTGCCGGAAATGCGGCGAACGGTGCTTTTTACGGAAAATTTTCGTTACACCAAGCCATTTTCAGAAGTAATTCGCCCATAAGCCATTGATTTCGTAGCATTCACTTTACGACCCGTAACGAAATCTTTCCATTTTAAAACCATTATCTGCAGGAGCATCCTGCCTCGCGATTGAAAAAATCAAAAGATTGCGAGACAAGCTCGCTGCTGCTGCATCCGCGGTTAATTGCAGGCATAAAAAAACGCCAACCCCGAAGGATTGGCGTTTTTTGTACCGCGTTACAGATTAACGCTTATTGCGGCTTGCGGCGACCGAAGCCCGGGCGCTGACCCGAACCTGCCGGTGCGCCACGGCGCTTGCCCGACGGTGCATCGTCGACCAGCTTGGGGCCCGAACGGGTTGGCTTGGGCGAACGCTTGTTCACTTCGCTCGGACGCTCTGCAACCGGCGCGCCGCGACCCGCAGGTACACGATCGGTACGACCGGCCGGCTTACGGGCCGGACGGGCTGCTTCATCACGGGCCGGACGCGCCGGGCGCTCGCCTTCGATGTGCGGCTGGCGTGCTGGACGCGGAGCCAGTGGCGCACCTTCGGCCGGACGCAGGGTACGGGCAACGCGATCGGTACGGGCCACAGGGCGCGACGATTTACGCTGCATACGCTCAAGCTTGTCTTTGCTCTTGGCGTTCATCTGCGGCATGGCAACCGGCGTGAGGCCGACTTCAGCACTGAGGATATCAACCTCGAACTGGCTCATTTCGCGCCAGCGACCCATCGGCAGGTCGGAGTTGAGGAACACCGGACCGAAACGCACGCGCTTCAGGCGGCTGACCACCAGACCCTGGGATTCCCACAGACGACGCACTTCACGGTTACGACCTTCCATCACTACGCAGTGGTACCAATGGTTGAAGCCTTCGCCGCCCGGAGCCTGCTTAATGTCGGTGAAACGCGCCGGGCCGTCTTCCAGCACAACGCCAGCCTTGAGGCGCTCGATCATCTCGTCATCCACTTCGCCACGTACACGTACCGCGTATTCACGGTCCATCTCGTAGGAAGGGTGCATCAGGCGGTTAGCCAGCTCACCGTCGGTGGTGAACATCAGCAAGCCGGTGGTGTTGATGTCCAGTCGACCGATGTTGATCCAGCGGCCTTCTTTTGGACGCGGCAGTTTGTCAAACACGGTCGGACGGCCTTCAGGGTCGTCACGGGTGCAGATTTCGCCGTCGGGTTTGTTGTACATGATCACGCGGCGAACCGATTCGGCTGCCTCTTCACGCTTGATCACTTTGCCATCAATGGAAATGGCGTCATGCAGGTCTACGCGCAGACCCAGGGTTGCATCCTTGCCATTGACCTTGATCCGGCCCTGGCTGATCCAACTCTCTACGTCGCGACGCGAACCCACGCCAATACGGGCGAGAACTTTTTGCAGTTTTTCGCCTGCTGGGCCAATTTCCTGGCTGTCTTTAGGGTCTAGATCACTCATCTGGGCACCTCCCGGTGTGTCAACTCAGGCAATAGCTGAGGTGTTGAAAATGGGGTCTCTCAGCTCGAGCGAGCGTTTGAGGGTCGCGAATCATACGCTGATGTGGCGCATAACGCATCAAAGCCTAGTCATGAACTGCAAGACTTACTTCTTTTTCCGCCGACCGGTGGCGTCCAGGGCCAGCAATCGCAAGGCCGACTCGGCCAGCACGATGCGCTTGTCTTCCTTGTCGAGCTTCTTCCAGGCCCTGATTTCACGCTTGGTGCGACCGCAGCCGATACAGATATCGTCGTTGAACTTACAAATATCGATGCAGGGGTCTTTGGTTGAACTCATGCAAAGTCCTCGGGATTGGCCCTGCAAGAGCGAGCTTGCCTCGCGATCTTTTAAAAGCTCGAAAGATCGCGAGGCAAGCTCGCTCCTGCAAAGGGGGCGTCAGTCTTCCTGTTCGCGGCGTTCTTGTTCGATGGCTTCGGCCAAGGCCCGGGCCTCGAGCTCTTCCTCGCTCAGGGTTGACCGCGCTTCCAGTGCCGCCACGGCAGCGCGCAACCGTTCACGCGCCAACTCGGCGGCGCTAAGTCTTGGCTCCGGCTCCGGCTCCGGCTCCGGCTCCGGCTCCGGACTTGATTCAAGCACTTCAACTGCAACCAGGGCTTCTTCGACAGGAGCGCCATCGCGAAGCAGGTCATCAAAGTCGGTTTTAAGACCCTCCTCCATGGTGTCCAGTTCCACCAGCAAGGTACGGAAGCTGGTCTCATCCTTGGGCTCTTCGGGCTCGGCACTTTCATCGGCCAGGGCCTGCAGGTGGGCCGGCACCGGGGCGTCATCGAAGTCGAGGATCGGGTCCGGTTCCAGCTCGCGCAACTCGGCCAGGGGCGGCAAGTCGTCGAGGTTGCGCAGGTTAAAGTGATCGAGAAAGCCTTTGGTGGTGGCGAACATGGCAGGTTTACCCGGCACGTCCCGGTAGCCCACTACACGGATCCATTCACGCTCAAGCAAGGTTTTGACGATATGGCTGTTAACCGCCACGCCACGCACATCTTCGATTTCGCCGCGGGTGATCGGCTGACGATAGGCAATCAGCGCCATGGTTTCGAGCATGGCCCGCGAATAGCGCTGCGGACGCTCTTCCCACAGGCGCCCGACCCAGGGTGAAAACTTCTCGCGTATCTGCAGGCGGTAGCCCGACGCTACTTCCTTGAGTTCGAAAGCCCGTCCGTCGCAGGACTTGCGTAACAATTCCAGGGCTTTTTTGAACACGGGCGGCTCGGGCCGCTCACCCTCTTCAAACAGTTCAAACAACCGCTCAAGGCTTTGCGGCTTTCCCGAGGCCAACAAAAAGGCCTCGAGCAAGGGCGCCAGCTCGCGGGGTTCAGTCAAATTCATGGTTTCAGCTCTTTATTCGGCTCTCGCCCGCACATGGATTGCCGCAAAGGGTTCATTCTGTACCAACTCGACCAGTGACTCTTTGACCAGTTCAAGAATGGCCATAAAGGTTACAACCACACCCAGACGGCCCTCTTCGGCGGTGAAGAGTTCGACAAACGGTACAAAGCCGCCGCCTTTGAGGCGTTCCAGCACATCGCTCATCCGCTCCCGGGTCGACAGGGCTTCGCGGCTGACCTGGTGATTTTCAAACATGTCAGTACGGCGCAAGACTTCGGCCATCGACATCAGCAACTCTTCCAGCGCTACATCGGGCACCAGCTTGCGCGCCCGGGCTTCGGGCGCATCGAGCTTGGGCACAATCACATCGCGCCCTACCCGGCTCAACCCATCCAGCCCCTCAGCCGCCGCCTTGAACCGCTCGTACTGCTGCAAACGACGGATCAATTCGGCCCGGGGATCGCCCTCGTCCTCCTCGATCTCGGCCGAGCGCGGCAGGAGCATGCGCGACTTGATCTCGGCCAGCATGGCAGCCATGACCAGGTATTCGGCAGCCAGCTCCAGGCGCACGGTTTTCATCAGCTCGACATAGCCCATGTACTGGCGGGTAATTTCCGCCACCGGGATATCGAGAATGTTGATGTTCTGCTTGCGGATCAGGTACAGCAGCAAGTCGAGAGGGCCTTCAAAGGCGTCGAGAAACACCTCCAGGGCATCCGGCGGAATGTACAGGTCCAGCGGCATTTCGATGACGGCCTGGCCATATACCATGGCAAACGGCAATTCCTGCTGGGCACCGGCCTGGGCATCAACGCCTTCTATGGTTTCGACGTCAGACATCAGGCCTCGACCATAAACGGCGTCGGATCGCCGCAACCCACGCGCACCACTTCAGGTTCGAGGTCGATCAGGCTGATCACGGTCGAGGCTTTATTGCCGCCGAATCCGCCATCGATGATCAGGTCAACCTGCTTCTCCAGGGCATCGCGAATTTCGTAAGGATCTTCCATCGGCTCTTTTTCACCCGGCAGGATCAGGGTCACGCTCATTAGCGGCTCCCGCAGCTCCTCAAGCAGCGCCAGGGCAATCGGATGACTGGGCACCCGCACGCCAATAGTCCGGCGCTTGGGGTGCAGCAGCAGCCGCGGAACGTCACGGGTGGCGTTCAGAATAAAGGTGTAGGGCCCCGGTGTATGGGCCTTGAGCAGCCGAAACACACCGGTTTCAACCTTGGCAAACAAACCCAGTTGCGACAGATCGCAGCACATCAGGGTGAAGTTGTGTTTGTCGTCCAGATTACGCAGGCGCTTGATGCGCTCGATGGCGTGCTTGTCGCCCATCTGACAGCCCAGGGCATAGGATGAATCGGTGGGATAAATCACCACCCCGCCCTTTTTGATAATCTCGACGGCCTGTTTGATCAGCCGCGGTTGCGGGTTTTCCGGATGAATCTGGAAAAATTGGCTCACAGAGTTTCCCTGTTCAGACGTTGGCAGCGGGCTGGTCATATTTGAATCGACGCCAAAGTGGCGGCAAATCTTCGGGGATCGGGCGATATTCGCCGATCTC
Source organism: Pseudomonas sp. 9.1(2019) (assembly GCF_009910445.1). Taxonomy (NCBI): domain Bacteria; kingdom Pseudomonadati; phylum Pseudomonadota; class Gammaproteobacteria; order Pseudomonadales; family Pseudomonadaceae; genus Pseudomonas; species Pseudomonas sp. 9.1(2019). The sequence goes on from NZ_VBWF01000010.1 coordinate 1,138,686, forward strand.
GGACCAACCTCCAGGGCCATGAAAATCACTGCCGGCACTGACCAGCAGACCGAACTCACGCGCCAGGATCGCCAGGCTGCCGACCTGCTCGGCCGGCTGATGCCCGTTGACCACTTCAATCGCGTGACCCCCGGCTTGAATATAGTCGCCAATCAGCCGGCGGCGCTTGCTGCGGGTGAAATCGTAATGCGAAGGATGCGCCAGGCTGACCCAGGCCCCGGCCGCGCGCAAGGTGGCGACCGTGTCTTCAAGGGTCGGCCAGTGCAGTTTGACGTCACCCAGCTTGCCGGCCCCCAGCCATTTGCGAAACGCCTCGGCGCGATCCTTGACGAAGCCGGCCTGAACCAGGAAATCGGCAAAGTGCGGGCGGGCCGGAGCATTGCCGCTGTCGCCCAGGGTCTGCTGTATGGCTCGCGCACCTTCAAGCGCTCCGGGCATGCCTTTGAGCTCAAGCTTGCGGCTGATCTCCTGCGCCCGAAGCCAGCGCCCATCGTGGAGCCTGGCTATGGCCTCAACCAGCGCCGGAGCATTGACATCGAAGCCGTAGCCCAGCACATGAATCGTCGCTCCACCCCAGGTGCACGACAATTCAACGCCATTGATCAACGTCATGTTCAACGCCAGCGCCGCTTCGCGGGCTTCGTCGAGGCCTTCAAGTGTATCGTGATCGGTCAGGGCCAGGACTCGCACACCTTTCTCGAACGCACGCGCAACCAGTACCGCCGGCGCCAGGGCGCCATCAGAAGCTGTGCTATGGCAATGCAAGTCAATTTCCACGGGAATTTAATAACCTCTAGCTGACGCTTTCGCTGTCATTGATGTTTGTTATTATGCCGCCACATCCTGCTTCTGGCTGCCACTGTGAAACAATTCATCGACTTCATCCCGCTGTTACTGTTTTTCATCGTCTATAAAATCGAACCTCGCATCGTCGAAATCGCCGGGCACAGCTTGTCTGTGGGCGGTATCTACAGCGCTACGGCAATGCTGATCATCAGTTCACTGGTGGTTTACGGCATTTTATTCATCAAGCAGCGCAAGCTCGAAAAGAGCCAATGGCTGACCCTGATTGCCTGCCTGGTGTTCGGTAGCCTCACCCTGGCTTTCCACAGCGAAACCTTCCTCAAGTGGAAAGCGCCAGTCGTAAACTGGCTGTTTGCACTGGCATTTGCCGGTAGCCACTTTATCGGCGACAAACTGTTGATCAAACGCATCATGGGCCATGCACTGACCCTTCCCGATGCGGTGTGGACCCGCCTGAACCTGGCCTGGATCGTATTCTTCCTGTTCTGTGGCGCTGCCAACCTGTTCGTTGCCTTCACCTATCAAAGCATCTGGGTCGACTTCAAGGTGTTCGGCAGCCTGGGCATGACCGTGCTGTTCCTGATAGCCCAGGGTGTTTATCTGTCGCGTCACCTGCATGACACCGAACCTGCACCGACCAACTCAAAAACCGAGGACTGACATGCTCTACGCAATTATTGCTACCGACGTCGCCAACTCGCTCGATGCCCGCCTGGCTGCACGCCCGGCCCACCTTGAACGCCTGAATCAACTCAAGGATGCAGGCCGCATCGTGCTGGCAGGTCCGCACCCGGCCATCGACAACAATGACCCTGGCGCAGCCGGCTTCAGCGGCAGCCTGGTCGTGGCCCAGTTCGACTCCCTGAGCGCTGCCCAGGCCTGGGCCGACGCGGATCCTTACGTCGCAGCCGGCGTATATGCCAATGTGATCGTCAAGCCGTTCAAGCAAGTACTGCCGTAACCCCTACGGCACAGTGTGATTGCAGTATCTTTGCCAGTGACCGACCTGTACCCCGTCGGCACTGGCTAAATCGAGTAAGCCATGAGCGACCTGTTACTGATAGATGATGACCAGGAGCTGTGCGAGCTTCTGAGCAGCTGGTTGAGCCAGGAAGGCTTTCAGGTACGCGCTTGCCACGACGGTCAGAGTGCCCGCAAGGCGTTGAGCGAATCCAGCCCCGATGCCGTGGTGCTGGATGTGATGCTGCCTGACGGCAGCGGTCTGGAACTGCTCAAGCAACTACGCCAGGATCACCCCGAATTGCCGGTGCTGATGCTGTCAGCACGCGGCGAACCCCTGGACCGTATTCTCGGGCTCGAACTGGGCGCCGATGACTATCTGGCCAAACCCTGCGACCCCCGCGAACTGACCGCCCGTCTGCGGGCTGTATTGCGCCGCAGCCACCCGACCGCGGTATCCAGCCAGATAGAACTGGGAGACCTGTGCTTTAGCCCGATGCGCGGCGTGGCCACTATCGACCAGCACGACATCACCCTGACCGTTTCCGAAAGCCGTTTGCTCGAGGCCTTGCTGCGCCAGCCGGGAGAGCCGCTGGACAAGCAGGAGCTGGCACAGATCGCCCTGGGCCGCAAATTGACCCTGTACGACCGCAGCCTGGACATGCATGTCAGTAACCTGCGCAGAAAGATTGGCCCCCACCCCGATGGCCGCCCGCGCATCGTCGCATTGCGCAGCCGGGGTTACTTCTATAGCGCCTGAAGCACCACGTTTCTCTGTGGGAGCCGGCTCCCACATAAGCCTGTTATGTAAATCCGCAGCAATACCCTCTTTACCCAAGCTTTACCCTCGCCTGACAGCGGTTGACCTTGATCTCCCTACACTGAGCACATCCGGATTCACCGGAACTGTCATGAAGGAGACACACCATGCGTAAGACTCTAATTGCTTTGATGTTTGCTGCTGCCCTGCCAACCGTCGCAATGGCCATGCCTGGTGGTGACGGCCCAATGGGTCCACGACACGGCGGTGAGCACGGTCGCGGCGACGCCCCTTACAGCCAACTGGACCTGAGCCGCGAACAGCGCCAGCAAATCGGCAAATTGATGGGCCAGCAAATGCATGATCGCAAGCAACTGGTCGAAAAATATCTGGAAAAACTGCCGGCTGCCGACCAGCAAGCCTTGAAAGACGAGATCAAGGCCAAGCAGGACAAAACCCAAAGCGAGATCCGGGCCGTGCTCAAGCCTGATCAGCAGAAGACCTTCGACGAGATGCAAAAGAAACGTGCCGAGCGTCAGGCAGAGTGGAAACAGTTCAAAGAGTGGAAAGCACAACAGGCTCCAAAAGCGCAATAATTCGCGCAACCCTCAAGCCCAACGACCCCTGGCCGTTGGGCTTTACGCGTTCTGATCAATTAACTGCGAGGAATTACCGTGCGATCACTGTTTTGGCGCATTCTCGCCAGCTTCTGGCTGGCGATTGCCCTGGTCGCAGGGCTGTCGCTCCTGCTGGGGCACATGCTCAATCAGGACGCCTGGATCCTCAGCCGGCATCCCGGTATCGCCAATCTGGCGCAGCAGTGGACTGAACGCTACGAAACCCAGGGCGCCGATGCCGCGCAAGAATTCCTCGAGAAGCGTAAACGCCGTTATCACATTGACGTACAGGTCCTTAACGAAAGTGGCGACCCTGTGGTACGCGGTACGTTTCCACGTCGGGCTGCCGCATGGGAGGCACGCCAGCATCCCGGTGAAGAACAACTGCCGTGGCGCCGCCTGACCGTCGAGTACACCAGCCCGAAAACCGCTGAAACCTATTTGCTGATTTATCGCATCCCGCACCCGGAGCTGGATGCCTGGCATCGCCAAAGCCTGATCTGGCCGCTCAGCGCGCTGGGAATTGCACTGGTGGTGCTGACCCTGTTCAGCTTGCTGGTCACCCTGTCGATCACCCGCCCGCTGAGTCGCCTGCGCGTAGCTGTACATGACCTGGGCCAAACCACCTACCAGCAAAACAGCCTGGCGCGACTGGCTTCACGGCGCGATGAGTTCGGGGTGCTGGCCACCGACTTCAACCGCATGGGCGCACGCCTGCAAAGCCTGATTGGCAGCCAGCGCCAATTGCTGCGTGATGTGTCCCATGAACTGCGCTCGCCACTGGCCCGGCTGCGTATCGCCCTGGCACTGGCAGAACGCGCCGGGCCCGAAGAGCGCGAGAAACTCTGGCCGCGCCTGACCCGCGAGTGCGACCGCCTGGAGTCATTGATCAGCGAAATTCTGGCCCTGGCACGGGTTGATGCCGACCAGGCCAGTGCCGAGCCCATCGAGCTCAACGGGCTGCTCCAGGCGGTACAAAAAGATGCCTCGCTGGCGGCTCCCGAGCAATCGGTACAACTCACGGCAGAACCTGGCTTGAGCCTTGGCGGGTGGCCGACAATGATAGAGCGCGCGGTGGATAATCTGCTGCGCAATGCGCAACGTTTCAGCCCGCCCGGACGCCCGATTGAATTAAAGGCCTGCCGTGAAGGCGAGCTCATCAGCATCAGCGTGCGGGATTACGGGCCCGGAGTGCCCGGGGAATATCTGGCGCAATTGGGCGAGCCGTTCTTCCGTGCGCCCGGCCAGACGGCGGCCGGACATGGCCTGGGTCTGGCCATAGCCCGTCGCGCGGCAGAACGCCATGGCGGCAGACTGGTGCTGAACAATCATCCGGACGGAGGATTTGTTGCCACGCTGGAGTTGCCACTGGAGCCGAACGGCACTCTTTAGACCCGCGAATCAATAAACCCTTGAAGCGTGCTTGCTCGCGATTGCATCACCTTGGTGTCTCAGAAAAACCGAAGTGCCTGCAGCGCGAGACAAGCTCACTCCTGCAAGGAATTCACGCCGACCACTGCTGCACAAACTCAGCCGTATCCACCTTCGGCGCGGCACGCAGTTCATTCTGCGCAGTTCCCAGGTACAGAAACGCAACCACCTGCTCGCCCTCTGTCAGCCCCAGCCCTTTGGCCACTTGCGGTGCATATGACAGCTCGCCCGTGCGCCATACCGCACCAATGCCCTGGGCGTAGGCTGCCAGTTCAATGGCGTGAGCCGCGCAACCTGCGGTGATCAACTGCTCGGCCCTGGGCACTTTGAAGTGGTCCTGCAGGCGGGCCACCACCACAACCACCAATGGCGCGCGCAACGGCATGGCCCGGGCTTTGTCCAATGCTGCCGGCGTCACCTCACCGCCCTGGGCCTGTACGGCTCCGGCGAGGATTTCACCCAGCTGATGCCGCGCATCGCCTTCCACCGTCAAAAACCGGTAAGGGCGCAACTGGCCGTGGTCCGGCGCACGCAAAGCAGCCGCAAACAGTACTTCACGTTGCTCAGCCGTTGGCGCCGGATCGAGCAGGCGCGGGGCAGAAACACGGTTGAGCAAAGCGTCGAGAGCCTCCATTGGCCACCTCCTGAAGAAAATGTGCGGCTATTCTAACGGTATCTAGCCAAGGGCTGGCGGTTTACATACCCCGCCCCACAGGTAGAATGGCGCCCCTCTTTCATCCCGAGCTGACTTCATGGCGTTGCCGACCTTACGCATCATCGGTTTCATTATCGGCATCTTCCTGATTACGCTCGCGATCAGCATGGCCGTACCTATGCTGACACTGGTGATTTTTGACCACATGGGCGATCTGCCGTCCTTTCTGTGGGCCAGCCTGATCACCTTTCTGGCCGGATTGGCACTGGTCATTCCCGGACGCCCCGAGCAAGTACACCTGCGCCCCCGGGACATGTATCTGCTGACCGTCTCCAGCTGGGTAGTGGTGTGTGTATTTGCCGCCCTGCCGTTTTTGCTGACACAGCACATCAGCTACACCGACTCGTTTTTCGAAAGCATGTCCGGCATCACCGCTACCGGCTCAACGGTACTCAGCGGTCTGGACACCATGTCGCCCGGCATATTGATGTGGCGCTCGATGCTGCACTGGCTCGGCGGCATCGGCTTTATCGGCATGGCGGTAGCGATTTTACCGCTGTTGCGAATCGGCGGCATGCGCCTGTTCCAGACCGAGTCGTCAGACCGTTCCGAAAAAGTCATGCCACGCTCGCATATGGTGGCCCGCCTGATTGTGGCCACTTATGTCGGCATCACCATTCTTGGCAGCCTGGCCTTCTGGTGGGCCGGAATGAGCGTGTTTGATGCGATCAACCATGCCATGTCGGCAATTTCCACCGGCGGCTTTTCAACCTCGGACAAGTCCCTGGCCAAGTGGTCACAGCCTGCGGTGCACTGGGTCGCTATCGTAGTCATGATCATGGGCAGCCTGCCCTTTACCCTGTACGTCGCCACCCTGCGCGGCCATCGCAAGGCGCTGATCAAGGATCAGCAGGTACAAGGCTTGCTCGGCCTGTTGCTGGTCACCTGGCTGGTGCTCAGCGCCTGGCTCTGGTGGACCACCAACATGCCGTGGGGGGACGCCTTTCGCCATGTGGCGCTGAACGTAACTTCAGTGGTGACGACGACAGGCTTTGCACTGGGCGACTACAGCTTGTGGGGCAATTTCTCGCTGATGCTGTTTTTCTACCTCGGTTTTATTGGTGGCTGCTCGGGCTCCACCGCAGGCGGGATCAAGATTTTCCGCTTTCAGGTTGCCTACATTCTGCTCAAGGCCAACCTCAACCAACTGATTCACCCGCGGGCAGTGATCAAGCAGAAGTACAATGGCCACCGCCTCGACGAAGAAATCGTGCGCTCGATCCTGACCTTTTCGTTCTTCTTTGCCATCACCATTTGCGTGATTGCCCTGGCCCTGTCGTTGTTGGGGCTGGACTGGATGACCGCCCTCACCGGCGCTGCCAGCACAGTGTCCGGTGTAGGCCCCGGGCTGGGCGAAACCATCGGGCCTTCCGGCAACTTCGCCAGCCTGCCGGACGCGGCCAAGTGGATCCTGTCACTGGGCATGTTGCTCGGGCGCCTGGAGATCATTACCGTGTTTGTACTGTGCATCCCGGCGTTCTGGCGGCACTAAAAGATGAATCGGCATACCCTGCAGGAGCGAGCTGTTCTGATAAAGGCTCGCTCCTGCAGACCACTTACAGAGACCAGATCACCATGGGCCAGATCCTGTCACTGCGTAATTACCGCCAAGAGGTGATCGCCCATAGCCATGAGCACCCGCAGGTGGTGATCAGCCTCTCAGGCAAGCTCGATTTCGAGGTGGATGGCCGCGCCAGCAGACTGCATCGGCAACATCTGATGGTGGTTCCGGCAGGCGCCCATCACACCTGCGAAAGCGAACAAGGCAGCCAATGCCTGGTACTCGATGTACCCGGCGAAGAAGACTGGCTAGGCCAATCGCTGGGCCAGCACGCCGACGCCAGCCGCCGGTTGCTCGACAGCGCCGCACAGCTGTCTCTGGACCCCATGCAGCATCAATTGGTCAACTGGCTGGCCAGCAGTGCGGTCAGCGACCCGCTGATCTCCCGTCAGGGGGCAATCCTGTTGCTGGCCAGTTTAAACACGCTCGCCCCTGACTCGCCGCCCCCCAAACGCCTGCCCCTGGCAGCTCTGGATGCCTACATCGACCAAAACGCCGCCTACCCGCTGCAGGTGGCTGATCTGGCACGTATCGCAGGGTTATCCAGCACGCGCCTGCACAGCCGCTTTATCAGTGAATGCGGGCAAACGCCGATGGATTACATTCGCCAACGCCGCCTGCACAGTGCCCTAAGCCTGCTGCGCCGTAGCAGGCTGCCCATAGGGGAAGTCGCTTGCCGCGTCGGCTATACCTCGCAAAGCGCCTTTGCTGCCGCCATGCTCCGCGAGTTCGGGGCCTCGCCTTCGGCGCTGCGGCGCGAGTCTGGCGACAACTGACGCGAGTCTGGCGACAGACGGGCCTGCCCCCCGCACCTTAGACTGCAGGCCTTGCCCGTATTGATTCAAGGACTGCAATGACTCCGCGTACTGCCCTGGGCGCCCTGCATATTGGCGCATTGATGTTCGGCCTGACCGGCGTGTTCGGCAAACTGGCCGCCGCATCGGCCTCGATTATCGTGTTCGGCCGGGCAGGTTTTGCAGTGCTTGCCCTCGCCTGCTTTGCCGGGCTGGCCAGACACACGGTGTGGTGCAAGCCGACATTGCGCGACGTGCGCGGTCTGCTGCTCAGCGGCTTGCTGCTGGCCGGGCACTGGGTGAGTTTTTTCATCTCGGTAAAGATTGCCGGGGTGGCCATTGCAACCCTGGGCTTTGCCAGCTTTCCGGCGTTTACCGTGATCCTTGAAGGGCTGATTTTTCGCGAACGGATCCGGCTCAACGAAATCATCCTGGTGATACTGGTCAGCGTCGGGCTGATCCTGGTCACCCCGACCTTTGATCTGGCCAGCCAGGCCACCGAAGGCTTGCTCTGGGCGATTGCCTCGGGCCTGCTGTTTTCGTTGCTGTCCCTCAATAACCGGGCCTGCTCGGGACGGCTGCCTGCGGTGCAGGCGGCGATGTGGCAGAACGCCGTGGTTGCCCTGTGCCTGCTACCCTTCGCCGCGCCTGGCCTGGGTCAAGTGCGGCCATTGGACTGGCTGTGGATCGGCCTGTTGGGGGTGTTCTGCACGGGCGTGGCCCATAGTTTGTTTGTCGCCAGCCTGGCGGTGATCAAAGCCCGCACCGCCGCCGTAGTCTTCGCCCTGGAGCCGGTGTACGGCATCACCCTGGCCTGGCTGTTGTTTCACGAGACGCCGACCTTGCCCATGCTGCTGGGCGGGGTGCTGATCATCGTCGCGATTGTCGTGTCGAGCCGCATGGCCAGCGGACCTGCACCGGGCAAGCCCGTATTGGCGACCAACCCTCACTGAACCCGGTCGTTGTGCCCCAGATCACGTTGCGGATCAATTTGGTCGCGCACCCGTTGCTTGAGCACTTTAGCTTCGGGAAAGCCGCCATCCGCCTTGCGCTCCCAGATCTGCACGCCATCGCAGGTAATACGAAACACCCCGCCGGTGCCCGGCTGCAACGCCACCTGCGCCAGGTCATCGGAAAATGTGCTGAGCAACTCCTGGGCCAGCCATGCCGCACGGAGTAACCACTGACACTGCGTGCAATAGGTGATAACAATTTCCGGTTTGCTGACTGCCATGTTTCTCGGGCTCCTGAAGTGAAAGGCGCCGCTATAATAGCCACCTTTGTCGCTTGCCCAGAGATTCATGATGCGCCGCCTGCTGATTTGCCTGCTTTTGTGTTTATCCCCGCTGGTACTGTTTGCCGCCGAAAATCCACATCCCAAGATCGGCCTGGTGCTTTCCGGTGGCGCGGCCCGTGGCCTGGCCCACGTCGGCGTGCTCAAGGCACTTGAAGAACAGGGCATTCACGTCGATGCCATCGCCGGCACCAGCATGGGCGCAGTGATCGGCGGCCTGTATGCCTCGGGCTACAAGATCGACGAACTGGAAAAGCTCGCACTGGGGATCGACTGGCAAGAAGCCCTGTCCGATGCTCCGGCCCGGGCAGACATCCCGTTCAGGCGCAAGCAGGATGACCGCGACTTCCTGGTCAAACAGAAACTCAGCTTTCGCGACGATGGCAGCCTTGGGCTGCCATTGGGAGTGATTCAGGGGCAAAACCTGTCGCTGCTGCTCGAAAGCCTGCTGGCCCACAGCAGCGACATCCGTGATTTCGACAAACTGCCGATCCCCTTCCGGGCTGTGGCTACCGACATCGTCAATGGCGAGAAAGTGGTATTTCGTAAAGGCCACTTGCCTCAGGTGATCCGCGCCAGCATGTCGATTCCGGCGGTGTTTGCCCCCGTAGAAATCAACGGTCAACTGCTGGTCGACGGCGGCATGGTCGACAACATCCCGGTGGACGTAGCCCGCGAAATGGGGGTGGACCTGGTCATTGTGGTGGATATCGGCACACCGTTGCGCGGGCGCAAACAGCTCAACACCGTGTTCGACATCCTCAACCAGTCCATCACATTGATGACCCGCAGCAACTCCGAGGTGCAGCTTGCGTCCCTGAAGCCGGAAGACATACTGATCCAGCCTGCGCTGGCCAGTTTTGGGGTCACCGATTTTGGTCGTTCGCAAGACATTATCAACGCTGGCTATCGCGCCACCCAGGCCCTCGAAAAACGCCTGATCAGCCTGCGCCAGCCCGGGGACAAGCAACTCGATGCCGCCCGCTCACCTGAGGAGCGCACCCCGGTAATCACCGCGGTCAAGATCGAGAATGATTCGAAAATAGACGACTCGGTGATCCGCTATTACATTCGCCAGCCGGTGGGTGAACCGCTGGACCTGGGCCGTCTGCATCGGGATATGGGCACGCTGTACGGGCTGGACTATTTCGAACAGGTGCAATACCGCGTGGTGCACAAAGGTCAGGACCGCACCCTGGTGATCAGCGCCCGGGGCAAGCGCAGCGGCACTGACTACCTGCGGCTGGGGCTCAACCTTTCAGACGATATGCGCGGCGACAGCGCGTTCAACATCGGTGCCAGCTATCGGGTCAACGGCATCAACCGGCTGGGTGCCGAGTGGCTGACGCGGGTACAAATCGGCGATCAGCAAGAGTTGTACAGCGAGTTCTATCAGCCACTGGATGCCGGCTCGCGGTATTTTGTTGCGCCCTATATCAACGCCCATTCGCAGAACGTGGAGTCGATCCTCGATAACGATCCAATCGCCGAATACCGCCTGGAACGCTATGGTTTTGGCTTGAATTTTGGTCGTCAGATCGGCAACAGCGGTGAAATCCGCCTTGGCGTTGGCGAGGCCTGGGGCGAAGCCAATGTGCGAATTGGCGAACGCGACTTGCCGAGCACCAGCTTCAATGAAGGCTTTTATGACCTGAAATACTCGTTCGATTCGCTGGATAACGTGTACTTCCCCCATGAGGGTGAGGACATCAGCCTGAGCGTGCGCCAATTTGAGCCGGGGATTGGCTCTGATGAGCGTTATCGCCAGTGGGAGTTTCATCTGGACAAGGCGTTGAGTTACGGGCCGAACACCTGGATTCTGGGCGGGCGCTACGGGCGCACGCTGGACAAGGCCAACGTGGTGACATCGAGCTTCTTGCTGGGTGGTGCACGACAGTTGTCGGGCTTCAGGGAAGATGCGATTTCCGGGCAAAACGTCAGTTTGATGCGCGCGGTTTACTACCGCCGCCTCACTCCACGTTCGTACTTGCCGTTTGATTTCCCGCTGTATGCCGGCGCGTCACTGGAGCGCGGGCGGGCCTGGAACAACGACAATGAATTCGACAGCGGCTACATCAATGCCGCGAGCATTTTCATCGGCTTCGACACACCCCTGGGCCCGCTCAACTTCAGCTATGGCTTTAACGATGATGATCAAACAGCGCTGTACCTGAATCTGGGCCAGACATTCTAAGGAGTACTAACCCTGCAGGAGCGAGCTTGCTCGCGAGCCTCTAGAGCTCGCGAGCAAGCTCGCTCCTGCAGGGTTTTGATCAGTGTTTTTCGAGGTTATCCAGGATGCGCTGGTGAACGCGCATGCAGATGCGCTGCTCTTCTTCGTCTACGCCCACAAACAGTTCCTGGCGCAACGCAGTGGCAATGGCTTCGATCTGGGCGATCAATGGCCGGGCGGTATCGCTCAATACAATTTTCTTGGCGCGCCGGTCTTCGGCCACAGCATGACGCTGCACCAGCCCCTGAGCTTCAAGACTGTCAAGCAAGCGGGCCAGGGTCGGCCCTTCAACCCCGACACTCTGGGCCAGTTCGCGCTGGGTAGGCACATTTTCAAAACGCGCCAGGTGCAACAGCACCAGCCAACGTGCTTGCGACAAACCAAGACCAGCAAGACGACGATCCAGCTCGGCACGCCAGCCACGGGACATTTGGGCCAACTGCATGCCAAAGCGGTGTTGATCGGTTAAAGGCATAAAAAACTCAATGGTTAGACTGAAAAAGAGTGAACCTAATTGTTAGCCAGCTAAGCATGGAGCTTGCACATAGGCAAGACCTATAAGTCAATCAATTCGTTACATATCAATAACCAGCACTACATTTCGAACTCGGCCTGCAGTGCCGCACGCACGCAATACAGCACGCCTTCAGGTACCCGGCCTTTGAACTGCTCGGCAATGCTGGCCACACTTGGCAGCTCGCCCTCACCATCCAGGAACGCGTCCTGCACTTCGCCCATCAGCTCCTCGGGCAAGTCCAAAGCCTGCTCAAGGGACAATTCCTGACGGCCGATTGCTTCAGCCAGCATCGTATAAACGTTCTTTTCAGAACATTGCAGCTGCCCGGAAATCTGCAATGGCGTCATGCCGGCGCGGGCCAGGCTGATCAGCTCGTGACGGATGTCGGCCACCACTTTCGGGGTTTCGGCCTGCCCGCCCAGAACCTCGAGGAAGGCCTCGCCGTAGCGCTCCAGCTTGCGTGCACCTACGCCGCTGACTGCAGCCATCTCGGACAACGAGGTGGGCTGGCTGCGCAACATTTCCAGCAGGGTCGAGTCGGGGAAGATGACGTAAGGCGGCACCCCGTGCTCTTCGGCCAGTTTGCGCCGCAAGGCCCGCAGGGCCTCCCACTGCTCGCGCTCTTCGCCACGCACCAGTTGGCTGGCCGGGCTGGCGGAACTACTCTTGACCGTGGTTTGCGGCTTGAGCTCGCGGCGCAGTTCCAAAGTCACTTCGCCGCGCAACAACGGCCGGCAGCTGTCGCTTAATCGCAAACCGCCGTAGCCTTCGATATCAATATCGGCCAGACCACGGGCCACCAATTGACGGAACAGTGTGCGCCACTCGCCTTCAGCACGGGCTTTGCCCACACCGAATACCGACAAATGCTGATGACCCATGCTGCGGATTTTTTCGTTTTCGCGGCCCAGCAACACATCGATCAAATGACCTGTGCCATAGCGCTGACCCGTGCGATAAATCGCCGACAGCGCCTGGCGCGCAGGCTCGGTGGCATCCCAGGTTTGCACGCCATCCACACAGTTGTCGCAGTGCCCGCAGGGTTGCGGCATGTCTTCGTCGAAATAGGCGAGCAAGGTCTGCCGGCGGCAGCGGGTTTCTTCACACAAAGACAACATGGCATCGAGCTTGTGATGCTCCAGACGCTTGTGCCGCTCATCTCCCTCGGAGTTTTGCAGCATTTGCTTGAGCATCACCACGTCTTGCAGGCCGTAGGCCATCCAGGCGTCGGCGGGCAAGCCATCGCGCCCGGCCCGGCCGGTTTCCTGGTAATACGCCTCAAGGGACTTGGGCAAATCCAGATGCGCGACAAAGCGCACGTTGGATTTGTCGATCCCCATACCGAACGCAATGGTCGCCACCATGATCAGCCCCTCCTCATTGAGAAAGCGCTTCTGGTTGGCTGCACGCGTCTCGCTGGGCAGGCCGGCGTGATACGGCAGTGCCGGGAAACCCTGATCACACAGGAACTGCGCCACTTCATCGACTTTTTTGCGCGACAGGCAATAGACGATGCCCGCATCGCTGCGGCGTTCGGAAAGGAAGGCCAGCAACTGCTTGCGCGGCTGCTCTTTAGGCACGATGCGGTAAAAAATGTTGGGGCGGTCGAAACTCGACAAAAACCGCTCGGCGTTCTGCAAGTGCAGACGGGTAACGATTTCTTCGCGGGTGCGCTTGTCCGCCGTGGCAGTCAGGGCAATCCGCGGCACATTGGGAAACACTTCGGCCAGCTGGCCCAGCTGCAGGTATTCGGGACGGAAGTCGTGGCCCCACTGGGACACGCAATGCGCTTCGTCGATGGCAAACAGGGCGATGTCCAGGCTCTGCAAAAACGCCATCATGCGCGGCTGTACCAGGCGTTCAGGTGCCAGGTAGAGCATTTTTATTTCACCGCGCTTGATCCGGTTCGCCAGGTCACGCTGTTGCTCGGCATTCAGCGTCGAGTTCAAGGCCGCTGCCGCCACCCCGAGCTCTTCAAGGGTTGCCACCTGATCGTCCATCAATGCGATCAATGGCGACACCACCACCGCCAGGCCATCGCGCAGGAGCGCCGGAACCTGGAAACACAAGGATTTGCCACCGCCGGTAGGCATCAGCACCAAAGCGTCGCCACCACTGGCCACGCGCTCAATAATGTCACCCTGACGGCCACGGAAACTGTCGTAGCCGAAGATGTCCTTGAGTACGCGTTGAGCCTGTTCGAGCATAAAAACTCCAGAAATCGCCGAAACACCCCTGCACAAGCGGCATCCGGCGCGGCCTCAAGCTGATTCGACAGCTCGGGCGCAGGGCGCGGGATCCGCTGCATTCACTGCAGGGCATCACAAAACGCGGCAGTATACCCGAGCACTCCCCCCCGCAGGGCGCTGTGATTGCACTACCGATCACCGGGAAGTGAGGCCAAATGTGCCCTGCGACTGGCCTGTACGCTCAAGAAAGCCTAGAATTCGTTATTGTTTATTTTCTAGGTAGTCCTTCAATGTCCTTCGCTGAGCAACTAACCCGCCTGCAAGTCTTCCTCGACGCCGACGAGCTGCATGACGAGGCGCTGGACTACGTGGCCACCCACGGTTTTCTGACAGCCCTTTCCATCTGCTCCGAAGCAGTACCTGAGCGCGAATGGATTGACGCCATCTTCTCTGAAGAAGCGCCGCACTACAAAGACGACGCCCAGCGTGCCGAGATCGAAGCCACCCTGATTCAACTCAAGGCCCACATCGCGCGCCAGCTGGCTTCCGACGAAGAATTCGAACTGCCTTGCGATCTGGATCTGGGCGACGAGCCTGATGATTCCGACCTGCGCGGCTGGTGCATCGGTTTTATGGAAGGCGTGTTTACCCGTGAAGCGGCCTGGTTCGAAACCGCCGAAGAAGAAGTCAGCGAAATGCTGCTGCCAATCATGGTGGGTTCCGGCCTGTTCGATGATCAGCCGGAGTTTGCAGACATCGCCCAGGATGCCAACCTGATGGACGACATGATCGTGCAGATTCCCGAAGCGCTGACTGCTTTGTACCTGCTGTGCAATGCACCAGACGAAAAACCGGCGATCCTCAAGCCTCGCCACCACTGATTCAGTGATTCAGCCCCCTGTCGGCAACCGTTCGCGGTTGCTGCGCTACGCACTGTTTGCCATCGGCTGGCTGAGCGTAGCGCTGGGGGTTATCGGTATCTTCCTGCCGGTATTACCCACCACCCCCTTCCTGCTGTTGGCTGCTGCCTGTTTTGCCCGCAGTTCGCCGCGCTTTTATCAATGGCTGGTCGAGCACCCACGGCTCGGGCCATGGATCCGCGACTATCTTGATGGCAACGGCATCCCGCTCAAGGGCAAGGTCTACGCCATTGGCCTGATGTGGCTGAGTATTGGCTTGTCCTGCTATCTGGTGCCTTTACCCTGGGCCCGGGGCTTTATGCTGACCAGTGCCGTGCTGGTGAGCATTTACATCCTGCGCCAGAAAACCCTCGAAAAACCCTGAGACACATCCAACACCTGTAGGAGCGAGCTTGCTCGCGAGCTATTGCCGTTTTGACAGAACAGATCGCGCCTAGGGTTTTTTATACGGTTTTATCGCCGTGGTTACGCTGATAGGTGTCCGCGCCCATCGCCTCGATCTGGCCCTCGATCAGCGCTTCAAACGGGCGCAATAAAGGCGCAAACGAGGTCGGCGCCTCCAGGATCTCCAGCGCCTGCACTATCGCTTCCAGGGTCGACAACGCCCCCGGCCCGGGAGCCTTGCGCAATCGGTAGCGCGATACCGCGCCTTCAGGCAGCGTGACCCTGGGCAGTTGCGCCAGCAACGGGTTCAGATGCAGCAGCTTGCGCGCCTTGCGCCACGTACCGTCCGGCACCACCAGCAGCCATGGCAGGCTTGCATCAGACGGCCTGGCAGTGCCGATCAGTTGCGCATCCTCTCCCGGGAACAACAACCGCGCCTGATATCCCGGAGGATTGAGCAAAGTGGCCAGATCCTCAAAGACCTCCCCTACCCGCAGCTCAGCGTTAAGCAGACCAAGATCCGCCAAGCGCGCCGTATTGAGCGCATGGCCGACCTCGCTCGGATGCTGTAACAGCAGCACCCGGGTACGGCTGTCCAGCTGCGGGATCAGGGCGCACAGGCAATGGGTTTGCGGGCGCAAGCAGCGAGGGCATTGGGCTCGGGACATGACAATAAAATCTCGTTCAGGGTTGATTAAGCTGCGCTTTGAGCAGGTCGCGGAATGTTTGAATCAACGGCTCGCGGCTGCGACCACGGCGCACGATCATCGAAAACGGAGCCTGATAACCAAAGGTCGCCGGCAACAACACACGCAAATCCCCCTTCTCCACCCAGGGCTCGGCGTAGTGTTCCGGCAAATAGCCGATATAGGCGCCCGACAACACCAGAATCAGCTGCGCTTCCATGCTGTCGACTGTCGCCGCGCTGTGCTTGAAGCCGTGGCGCGCCAACTCGGCCTGACTCCAGTAACCGCGACCGACCATGCGTTGCTGAGTAATGACCGGCTCAGGAATACGTCGCTCAGCGAACAAAGGATGCCGCGTGCTGCAATACAGCCAGTGCTGCTCGCGATACAACGGCTGATAGACCAGACCGCTCATGCGCGTCGAGAACGCCCCGATGGCCAGATCCAGGCGGTTGTCCTGTACCCCGAGCTGTAATTCATACGGGCTCATCACTGACAGGTGCAGGTGCACCGCCGGGTGCTCCTGGCTGTAGTCGCCAATGGCCTGGGCAAAAGGCAGCGCTTTATCGCTGACCGTGGAGTCGATCACCCCCAGATTCAGGGTGCCGCGCAACTCACCCTTGAGCGCTGCGGCATATTGCTCAAACCCCTCCAGCTCACCCAGCAGGCGCAATGTTTCCTGATGGAACAACTCGCCCTTGCTGGTGAGGCTGAACCCGCCGCGACCGCGATGACACAGCACCAGCCCCAGATTGGATTCGAGCTGGCTCATGTAGGTACTGATGGCCGAGGTAGACAGGTTGAGTGCCTGCTGGGCATTGGCAAACCCCTGGTGTCTGACCACGCTGGTAAAGATTCGCAATAGTTTTAGATCAGGTAAAGCGTTGGCCATGAAAAACTCACATGATTAGGCGGAACAAAAATCGCACTCAACCTGCAACTACCGGCTTGCCGGCGACAGCATTACCTCACACCTCTAAAAACCGGTTGTCTGCATCGCCGGCAAGCCGGCTCCCACATCAGCCCCCCATGTTTGACGAAGCAAATTCTACCCCGAGCCCCGGCATTAGTTTAGAAAAACATAAACTAAGTATTTGCCCATAGGGATTCTTCCCGCCTGCCTCCTTTCGCAGAATCCCTCGCCATACCCATAACAAACAACGAGGCCTCTGCCGTGGACAAAATTCTTCATCAACCATTGGGCGGCAACGACATGCCGCGCTTTGGCGGCATAGCCACCATGTTGCGCCTGCCCCACCTGCAATCGGCTAAAGGCCTGGACGTCGCATTTATCGGCGTCCCCCTGGACATCGGTACCTCGCTGCGCCCGGGCACCCGTTTCGGACCTCGCGAAATCCGCGCCGAATCGGTGATGATCCGCCCTTACAACATGGCCACCGGCGCCGCACCGTTCGACTCGCTATCGGTGGCCGATATCGGTGACGTGGCAATCAACACCTTCAATCTGCTGGATTCGGTGCGCATCATCGAAGAAGCCTACGACGAGATTCTTGAACACGACGTCATCCCGCTGACCATGGGCGGAGATCACACCATCACCCTGCCCATTCTGCGGGCGATTCATAAAAAGCACGGCAAGGTCGGACTGGTCCACATCGATGCCCACGCCGATGTTAACGACCACATGTTCGGCGAGAAAATCGCCCACGGCACCACCTTCCGCCGCGCTGTGGAAGAAGGCCTGCTGGACTGTGACCGCGTGGTGCAGATCGGTCTGCGCGCCCAGGGTTACACCGCAGAAGACTTCAACTGGTGCCGCACCCAGGGCTTTCGTGTAGTACAGGCCGAAGAGTGCTGGCACAAATCCCTGGCACCACTAATGGCCGAAGTCCGCGAAAAAGTCGGCAACGGTCCGGTGTACCTGAGCTTTGACATCGACGGTATCGATCCTGCCTGGGCACCCGGCACCGGCACCCCGGAAATCGGCGGCCTGACCACCATTCAGGCGATGGAGATCATTCGTGGTTGCCAGGGTCTCGACCTGGTGGGCGGAGATCTGGTAGAAGTCTCGCCGCCTTACGATACAACCGGTAACACCTCATTGCTGGGGGCTAACCTGCTCTACGAAATGCTCTGCGTAATGCCCGGCGTCGTGCACCGCTGAGGGTTGACCATGAGCCAACGCGATGAGGTTTTGCGTGCCGCAGCCGACCTGGTTTCGGCTTTTGCGCGCAATGATCGCGAAGCCTATTTCGGCGCGTTCAGCGCCGATGCCAGCTTCGTTTTTTATACCCTGGCCCAACCACTTCTGAGTCGCGATGCCTATCAGGCGTTGTGGGACAGCTGGCGCCTGGAGGAAGGATTCGAGGTGCTTTCTTGCATCTCGAGCAATGCCTTTGTCAGCCTGCAAGGTGACGTGGCGGTCTTTGTACATGACGTGGCCACCGAGCTGCGCATGCAAGGGGAGCAATTTTTTAGCCAGGAACGCGAGACCATTGTCTTCAAGAGGCAAGGATCCCGCACACAAGAACAACAAGGCCTGTGGCTGGCCTGTCACGAACATTTATCCGCTATGCCGGAAGGGCTGCCGCCCCCTTAGCCAATGTGACCGGAGCTGATCATGAATAATAAAAACAAGCAAAATAATGTGCGTCAAATAGAAACCCACGGCGTCGAGCAGATTCCGGACCATGAACGCAGCGCCAGACCCGGCGATTTGTTTCGCCTGATCTTCGGCGGCGCCAACACCTTTGCCACCGCCGTACTGGGCAGTTTTCCCGTACTGTTCGGCTTGTCGTTTCAGGCCGGGGCCTGGGCGATTGTGCTCGGCGTGTTGCTGGGCTCGCTGATTCTGGCGCCCATGGGCTTGTTCGGCCCGCTCAATGGCACCAGCAACGCCGTGTCTTCCGGTGCGCATTTCGGTGTGCACGGGCGGATTGTCGGCTCGTTCCTGTCGCTGCTGACCGCCATCGCCTTCTTCTCATTGTCAGTCTGGAGCTCCGGCGATGCGTTGATCGGCGGCGCCAAGCGCATGATCGGGGTTCCGGAAACCGACCTCAGCCTGGGCCTGGCCTACGGCGTGTTCGCGATTCTGGTGCTGACGGTTTGCATCTACGGCTTCCGCTTCATGTTGTGGGTCAACCGCATTGCAGTGTGGGCCGCCAGCCTGTTGTTCCTGCTGGGGGTCTTCGCTTTTGCCCCGGCATTCGACAGCCAGTTCGCCGGCAGCGTCGCACTCGGTCAGACCGGGTTCTGGGCGGCCTTTATCGGCGCTGCGCTGGTGGCAATGAGCAATCCGATTTCCTTTGGCGCATTCCTCGGCGACTGGTCACGCTACATCCCCCGCGCCACCCCCAAACGCCGGATCATGCTGGCGGTGATTGCCGCTCAGATTGCAACCCTGATCCCGTTTCTGTTCGGCCTGGCCACTGCAACCATAGTGGCGAGCAAAGCACCGGACTATATCGCTGCCAACAACTATGTCGGCGGCCTGCTGGCCGTTTCCCCGAGCTGGTTTTTCCTGCCGGTGTGCCTGATTGCGCTGATCGGCGGCATGTCCACCGGGACTACTTCGCTGTATGGCACCGGCCTGGACCTGTCCAGCGTGTTCCCACGCGTGTTGTCACGGGTAAAAGCGACATTGCTGATAGGGGTCATGTCTATCGCCTTCATCTTTATCGGACGTTTCGCGGCAAATCTGGTGCAAAGCGTCTCGACCTTCGCCGTCCTCATCATCACCTGTACCACCCCGTGGATGGTGATCATGATCATTGGCCTGATCAAACGTCGCGGTTTCTATTGCCCGGACGACTTGCAAGTGTTCACCCGTGGCGAAAGCGGCGGCCGCTACTGGTTCACCCGCGGCTGGAACTGGCGCGGTCTGGGTGCCTGGATTCCCAGTGCGCTGGTGGGCTTGTGCTTCGTCAACCTGCCGGGCCAGTTCGTGGGACCGCTGGGCAATCTGGCCGAAGGCATTGATATCAGCCTGCCGGTCACCCTGGGACTTGCGTCGCTGGTGTATCTGGCCCTGCTCAGCCTGTTCCCGGAGCCGGCTTCAGTGTTCGGCCCCCTCGACCCACGCAGCAAGCCCAAGACCGCAGCCGTTAACACCGCATTACCTCAAACCGCCTGACCGCCCCATAAAAAAAATAATTGGAGACTCGCCATCATGGCTTTAGATCTACTGGTCGTCCTGATCTACGCAGCAGCAATGCTGGTGCTGGGTTACTACGGCATGCGCAAGGCAAAAACCCACGAAGATTACCTGGTGGCCGGCCGTAACCTTGGCCCGACCCTGTATATGGGCACCATGGCTGCAACCGTACTCGGCGGTGCCTCCACCGTCGGCACCGTGCGCCTGGGCTATGTACACGGCATTTCCGGTTTCTGGCTGTGCGCCGCACTGGGCTGCGGGATCATCGCGCTCAACCTGTTCCTGGCCAAGCCGCTGCTCAAGCTGAAAATCTTCACCGTGACCCAGGTGCTGGAAAAGCGTTACAACCCCATGGCCCGCCAGGCCAGCGCAGTGATCATGCTGGCCTACGCGCTCATGATTGGTGTGACCTCGATTCTGGCCATAGGCACCGTTCTTGAAGTGCTGTTCGACCTGCCGTTCTGGATTTCAGTGCTGCTGGGCGGTGGCGTGGTGGTGGTGTACTCCACCATTGGCGGCATGTGGTCGTTGACCCTGACCGATATCGTGCAATTTGTGATCAAGACCGTCGGCCTGATGTTCGTCCTGCTACCGATCTGCCTGTACCGTGTCGGCGGCTGGGATGAACTGGTGAGCAAATTGCCCGCCTCGAACTTCAGCTTTACCAGCATCGGCTGGGACACAATCATCACTTACTTCATGATTTACTTTTTCGGCATCCTGATCGGCCAGGACATCTGGCAACGGGTTTTTACCGCCAAAACCGCCAAGGTGGCCAAGTATGCCGGTACGTTCGCGGGCTTCTATTGCATCCTTTACGGCCTGACTTGCGCCCTGATCGGCATGGCCGCCCATGTACTGATCCCGGACCTGGACAACGTCAACAACGCTTTCGCGGCCATCGTTAAGGTTTCGCTGCCGGACGGCATTCGCGGACTGGTGATTGCAGCGGCACTGGCGGCCATGATGTCGACCGCCAGCGCGGGCCTGCTGGCCGCCTCGACCGTACTGACCGAGGACCTGCTGCCCAAGCTGCGCGGTGGCAAGCAATCGAGCCTCAACATCAATCGTCTGTTCACTCTCTTGACCGGGTTTGCGGTGCTGGCCATCGCCCTGGTGGTAAACGATGTGATCAGCGCCCTGACCCTTGCCTACAACCTGCTGGTTGGCGGCATGCTGGTGCCATTGATCGGGGCAATTTTCTGGAAACGCGCCACCACTGCCGGGGCAATCTCCAGCATGAGCCTGGGTTTTGTCACCGCACTGGTGTTTATGTTCAAGGATGGTCTGGAAGCCAACACGCCGATTTACTACAGTCTGGCTGTAGCCCTGGTCAGCTTTGTGCTGGTAAGCCTGCTGGATAGACGCCCTGCCACATTGGCCAGCGCTATCTGATTGAGGTTTTATTGAAGGGGGTACGCGGGTCGTACCCCTTTTTTCGCAACAGCACCCTGGCCGCCTTGCAGCCAAGGATCAGTACAACGCATGAACGCCTGCGCAAACGCGTAATCGCAGCCTTAGCGACGACGCTGTGGCCGGCGACGCGGATCCTCGACAGGGATCGGTACGGGTTGCAGTGGCGGCTCGATCAGACCCAGCGCAACACCGACGTCATGAAGCCATGTTTGCAGTTTGTCTTTCATATATCCCCCTTGGGGTCACTCTGGCGACTGGAATTCTGTTGTCGCTTCATACAGATAATAGTCCTAACTCCTACAAGATGCTTGCTTAAGACCCATGAACTTTAGGCTAATCGAGCACATTTCTGATTTAAGCCGACGCCTTTAACTTCGTCGAAATAACATCGCTCGGCGGCTTCTGTGCCTGTTGCAGCGCTATCCACGCATTCAGGTTGGCGCCGGTCATGCCTTTTCGCCACATCAACCATGTTGTGGTACTGGCAAAAGGTTGTTTCAAGGGGTGTACGCCGACATTTTCATGCCCCGGCAAGCTGGCCAGCATCGATGCCGGCATCAAGGCCACACCCGAGCCCGCCACTACGCACGCCAACATCCCCTGATAGGATTCGATTTCCATCACCCGCCCCATGGCCGCACGGTCGCTTGCGTACCAGGCCTCAAGCCGGGCCCGATACGAACAGCCCTGGCGAAAGGTAAAGACTTCGCGCCCCTGTACATCCCGGGCCCGGGTAACAGGCGGATGATCCAGATCGCTGATCAACACCAGACTCTCATCGCAAAATTCGATACCGTCCAGCCCGGCCAGCTCCAGCGGGCCGTCCACCAGCGCGGCATCCAGACGCCCGGTCAATAACCCTTCCAGCAATTCGCCACTGGGAGCCGACTGCACGTGCAGGTTCACTGCCGGGTAGGTACGGTGATAATGCGCCAGCATGCGCGGCAAATGAGTTGCCGCCGTGCTGTACATCGTCCCCAGGGTAAATTTGCCGCAGGGCACCCCGCCCTGTACCGCACTCAACGCTTCATCGTGCAGGGCAAACAGGCGCGCAGCGTAATCGAGCAGCACCTTGCCCGCCGGAGACAACTGCAGGCGCTGGCGCTCGCGCATAAACAATTCGACCCCCATCTGCTCTTCCAGTTGCTTGAGTCGCGTCGACAGATTGGAGGGCACACGGTGCAGACGCTCAGCCGCACGGGTGATGGAACCTTCTTCGGCCACGGCCTGAAAAATCCGTAATTGACTGAACTCCACGCCATTCTCCAAAACAGAACAAGTAGGTCACTATTATTCATTTTTAAGGAAAGTCAATCTCCTCTAGCCTGACGGTCAATGCCTTCTCTTGAGGAATCAGCTGCATGTCGCCCTTCATTCGCCTGCTCGCCAGCTTTATCGCGCTCATCATGGCCATGGGTATTGGCCGCTTTTCCCTGACCCCACAACTGCCGCACCTGATCAGCGAGGGCCAGATTGACCTGACCGGCGCCGGCCTGATCGCGGCCGCCAACTATCTGGGGTATTTGCTCGGGGCACTGGACGCCATCCGCGCCAAACGTCCGGACCAGGTGCAGGGCCGCCTGCATGCCGGGCTATGGCTGTGCGTAGTGCTGACCCTGATTTCAGTCCTGGCCCAGGGCTTCTGGCCGCATCTGCTGTTGCGCTTCGGCACAGGGATTGCCAGCGCCTGGGTCATGGTGATGATCACATCCCTCAGCCAGCACCTGGCCGTGACCGCCAAACGCCCACGCCTGGGGGCACTGGTCTTTGCTGGCCCCGGGGTGGGTGTCCTGCTCACAGGCTTGCTGGCTCTGGTTGCAAATCTTTGGGGACAAAATTCGGCCACGCTCTGGCTGATTTACGCAGCTGCGGCACTGATCATGGTGCTGGCGATCCTGCCGATACTGCCGCAACCGGCCACCCTGCCGGCTGCAACGCACATCTCGCAGCCAGACACCCGCCAGCCCGGGATTGGCCGCCTGGGAGCGATTTATGGGCTGTATGGCCTGGGCTATATCATCCCGGCGACATTCCTGTCACAGATGGCCAGCGCCCAATTTCACGGGCAATGGCAAGCAGACTTGTTCTGGCCCGCCTTTGGATTGTGCGCAGCCATTGGTGTCGTGCTGATCAGTTTGCGCCGCCCCACACCCGGTACCACGGGCTATTGGTTGATGGGCGGGCTAGGGATACAAGCACTGGGGGTGCTGGCGTGCCTGCTGCCGAGCAGTACCGGCCTGGCGCTGGGGGTAATCCTGTGCGGGACGCCATTTTTAGCCTGCATGCCGCTGGTCATGCAACGCTCCAGGGAGCTCGCCCCTCACGCAACGCAGCGTAATGCAGCCTTGCTGACGGCCTGCTTTGCCGTGGGACAACTAGCCGGGCCATTGCTGGCCGCGCTCAGCAGCCACTTCAGTGGAACCCTGCACCCCGCGCTACTCATCGCTGCCAGCGGACTGATGCTGGCCGCAATGCTGGCCTGGCGCTCGGTCAGTGTCCCAGCAGTGCCCGCAGCCTGCGACGCATCCACTGCTCCGCGCTGACAAAGGTGATGCCGAGCAGCACCAGCACTGCGCCCACCACGAAGTTGAAGCTCAAGGGCTCGCCCAGAATCAGCACCCCGAACGTGACTCCGAACAAGGGCGTCATAAACGAGAACACAGCCAGATTGGAGGCCATGTAGCGCTTGAGCAGCCAGAACCACACCAGGTAGCTGAAGAACGACACCACCAGCCCCTGGAACAGAACGCTGGCCACCGCCACGCCGGTAAGGCTGACATGGCTGATCTGTCCGCTGGCGGCGGCAATCACCAGCAGCCCCACAAAGCCGACAATCAGCTGGTAGAACAGGGTCAGCGTGACCGGCGCCTCGGATAACCGGGAGCCACGCACCACTACCGTGGTCGCGCCCCAGGCCATGCCCGCCAAAATGCCGTAGGCGTCGCCCAGCAACATGTTGCGATCCATGTCGGCAAATGAAATCCCGCCGGCAAAGGAAAAAGCGATGCCCAGAAACGCGAGGAAAATACCCAGCCACTGCAGCGGCCGCAAACGCTCGCTTGGCAATAACCAGTTAATTCCCAGCGCAGTGAAGATGGGCGCGGTATAGAGAAACACCGACATATGTGCGGCGCTGGTCAGTTGCAGGCCTTCGGCAATAAAGAAGAACTCGAGCCCGAACAGGCTGCCCGCCAATAGTCCGCCGCGCCAGGTGGATGGAACCTGGTCCCAGCCGCCCTTCCAGCAGATCAGCAGGCCCACCAGCAGCGCCGCAATGCCAGAACGTGCCGCGGCCTGCATCACGGGCGCGATGTCAGGTGCTGCCGTTTTGATCACGACCTGTTGTACACCCCAGATAAGGCACAGGCCCAACATGACTTGCAGTGCGAAAGCATCCGTTGCTCGCCGCGTAACACTCATAGCACCACCTGAAAAAACCACGCCCGGGAAAGATCAAAAAACTCATTGCTCAGGTTTTACCGACCAGGCTCAGGTCGCCAGCTTGCGGGCCACCCAATAACCCGACAGCGAAGCAAGACAGGTCAGTAACCCGCCCCATGCCATGTCCATCAAGGCCAGTTGCGCAGACCAGCCCTGCAGGGTCGCCCAGTTGCTCATGTCATAGGTGCCATAAGCCACCAGGCCGAAGAAGGCACCGCTCAGCGCGGCCCTGAGCGCACTGCCCCGGCCCAGGGCCGGCAGCACGACAAAGAACACCAGGCCCGCCACGTACAGCAGGTAGAACGCAACAGCAGGCCCCCACTTCGGCTGCGCCAGCATCAGCGGGCCCAAAAGCTCCTTATAGGTAGAGCTCATGAGCACGCCCAGCCAAAGGCCGTCGAGCACCAGAAAAGCCAATAACGCACCGGCATACGCCCATACAACTCTCCTCATGTCGCGGCCCCTTGTGCTGGATCAGATCAGTTCGATGCGGTCCGGGTGAATCGCAATTTTGCCTTCCTTGTACAACGCGCCAATGGCTTTTTTGAAGTTGCCCTTGCTGACGCCAAACAGGTTGCTGATCGCTTCCGGTGCACTCTTGTCGCTGACCGGCAACACACCGTTGTTATCGCGCAACTTGCTGAGGATCTTCGAGTTAAGGCTGCTGGCAGCTTCTTGCCCGACCGGCTGCAGGCTCAGGCTGATCTTGCCGTCAGCCCGAATTTCCTTGATGTAGCCTTTTTCTTGCTTGCCGGCCCGCATGAACTTGAAGATTTCGTTCTTGTGGATCAAGCCCCAGTGCTTGTTGTTGATCACGGCTTTGAAGCCCATGTCCGTGGCTTCGGCCACCAACAGATCAACTTCCTGCCCCACCTGATAGTTCGGCGGGGTTTTGTCCAGGTAGCGGTCCAGACGCGCAGTGGCAGTGATACGGCGCGTGTGCTTGTCGAGGTAGACGTGTACCACGACGTATTCGCCAGCGGTCATCTGGCGTTTTTCTTCGGAATACGGCAACAGCAAATCTTTCGGCAGACCCCAATCGAGGAAAACACCGATGCTGTTAACTTCAACCACTTTAAGACTGGCAAACTCGCCAACCTGAACTTTTGGTTTTTCCGTGGTGGCAATTAACTTGTCAGCACTGTCCAAATAAACAAAGACGTTGAGCCAGTCTTCGTCTTCACTTGGAATATCTTTGGGAATATAACGGTTGGGCAACAGGATTTCGCCGTCCGCCCCGCCGTCCAGATACAAACCAAAGTTGGTGTGTTTAACCACTTGCAAACTGTTGTAGCGACCGATTAAAGCCATGTTCAATACCCTCATTACGTGGGCGGCATTCTACCCGAGTTTAGGTGTGCGAATTGGAGCGCCGCGGCCCGGCAGGCAAAAAATCTGTGACAGGCATGATTTATCAGGGTTTTTTTCCTCTGCGGGGGTGCCACTCGTCAGCCTGTAGGCGGCTGCCCCGCGCGCGCCCTGCGCCCCGCTCAGTTTCTAAAACCCTGATGTAGTGAATTAAAACAGCGAGTTAGGGAACTATTAGAGCTTCAATCAGATTGATCAATACCACCGCTTATTATTTTAGGAAGATATTTAACAAGCAATTGTCAAGCATTTCAGGTACTATCGCTGGCCAAGTTATTTTCTACAGGTCAATAGCCGCCATGCGTGTAAAAGCATCCGCCAGCAAAGCAAAGCCAGCTCCCGCTGTTGAAACCAGTGATTCAATCAATGCGCAAATTGAAGCATTCTTGAAATCCGGCGGCGAGATTCAGCAAATCAACAAAGGCGTCAGCGGCCAGACTTTTGGCCCGTCCAAGCAAATCACGCTCGGCAAAAAGTAATACCCCTCGCGTCATCTGGTCCTCAGGCGCTTTGCCTTCCAAAGCGCTAGGACTATCGAAGCAACCCCCGCTGCAGCCGCCTGATCCAGAACCCCCAGCAAAAATAGACGAACGGCAATCAATCGCCGGCATTCATCCGTATCCTCTAAAGCCTCTAGATCAAGCCTTCCAGCCATCAGGGAGTGAACCATGCTGACACAGGCGTTACTGCTGGCCGGCACATTACTGGTCAGCACCATGGCCAATGCACAGGTATTTTCCCGGGAGCTGGGCGACTTTGACCTCAAGCTGGCCACCCAGCCAAGTCGCACCATGGCCCAGGGCCTGGTCAAGCCCACCAGCTCCGGCTCGACCTTCCATGGCGGCCTGGACCTGAGCCATGACAGCGGCTGGTATGCAGGGCAATGGGCACCGACCATGGGCATCAAGCCTGGCAGCAACCTCGAAGTTGATTCCTACCTGGGCTACAAACATCCTTTCGACCAGACCCTGAGCTACGAGTTGGGGATGATTCACTACAGCTACCCCAAACTCAACGAGCTCGACAGCCAGCAGATTTTTGCCGGCCTCACGATTCTGGGCACCCGTTTTGGCGCAGCATTCAGTAACGATCCGGACCGCAAGGACAGCACCCTGTTTGCCGACCTCGGCGTCAACCAGCCTTTTGGCATCGGCATCAGCTTGAAATACACCACCCACCAACTGGGTACACCGGTATCCATTGCCGATGGCAGCAGTATCCACGCCTTCAATGACTGGTCAGTGAAGTTCTCGCGCCCCTGGATGGGCATCGACCTGAACCTGATCTATAGCGACTCAAGTCTCGATGGCGGCGAATGCTCGGCATACTCCGGGCAAAACAGCCAGTGCGACGGGTTGCTGACGTTCAAGGCCGAACGGACATTTTACTGATACTGGCTGGCACAACGCCGAATCAAGCAATTTGAACCTTGGCTGCCACGCCATCAAAGGTGTCCGGATCCAGCGCATCTTCTTGCTCGTCCAGTACCTGCAGCGGATGGCTGTTGCCCGGGATACTGCTGTCGATCAGGCTTAGCAGGCTGGCGCCTCGCGGGGTCAGGATGAAGTTCTCGCCATTGCCACCCTCATCTTCCGGACGCGTTTCGATAAAGCCGCGCTTTAGCAGCAAGGCTTCATAATCGGCAGCTTGCATCTTCAGATCATCCAGATTGCCAATCGGTTGCCCGGCGGCAGCTTGAGCAGCCGCGAGCTGTTCGGCATAGGCACGCGGCGCAAAATTTTCACCGGCGCTATTTTGCACTTCATGCAGCAGACGTTCGATCAGTGGCCAGTTGTAGGTAGTCATCAGCTTTTCGCTCCGTACGGTTCGATGAAATGAGCCCTCATCTGTAGTGACCGGCGCAGCGAGTGGACGTTCAGCTTTATGGCCGACCGGTGACCGGGCACTGACGAAACAGCATAAAGATGCCATCGCGAGCAAACCTTGCACCTGCCAGCACAAAAAAACCCGGCCTGGGCCGGGTTTTTTTGAGGTTACGCCTGGGCTTTATTCAGCGGCCGGGGCTTCTGGCTTGCGACGCTTGAGCGGTGCCATACCGTCCTTGCTGACCAGCGACAGGGCGTCGGTCTTGGGGCGGTTAGCGATTTTACGCTTGGTCGGCGCCTTGGCTCCGGTCTTCTTCTTGACGCCCTTGGCGTCGGTCTTTTTCTTCTTCACGCCAACGGCTTTGCCCGAGGCCTTGACGTTTTTCGGTCCGCCGTAGGTGCCTTTGACTTCCTTGATGGTGCGGCGCTCGAAGCTTTGCTTCAGGTAACGCTCAACGCTGGACATCAGGTTCCAGTCGCCGTGGCAGATCAGCGAGATCGCCAGACCATCATTGCCCGCACGGCCGGTACGGCCAATACGGTGGACGTATTCGTCGCCGCTACGTGGCATGTCGAAGTTGATCACCATGTCCAGGCCGTCAACGTCCAGACCACGGGCCGCCACATCGGTGGCCACCAGAATCTTGACCCCGCCCTGCTTCAGGCGATCGATCGCCAGCTTGCGATCCTTCTGGTCTTTCTCACCGTGCAAGACGAACGCCTTGTAATCCTGAGCCACCAGGCGACCGTAGATACGGTCAGCCATGGCACGGGTATTGGTGAAGATAATGGCTTTTTGGTAAGTCTCGTTGGCCAGCAGCCAGTTAACGATTTGTTCTTTGTGCTGGTTGTGATCAGCGGTAATGACTTGCTGACGCGTAGTGGCGTTCAGCTGGCTGACCTGGTTGAGCTGCAAATGCTCGGCATTGTTCAGAACCTTGCCAATCATCTCGCGCAGACCGGAACCACCGGTGGTGGCCGAGAACAGCATGGTTTGCTGACGGTTCGGGCACTCATCCACCAGACGCTGAACGTCTTCGGAGAAGCCCATGTCGAGCATGCGGTCGGCTTCGTCGAGTACCAGCACTTCAACTTCTTTCAAGTCGAGGTTGCCGGCATTCAATTGCTCGAGCAGGCGACCCGGAGTACCGATCAGGATGTCCGGCACCTTGCGCAGCATGGCAGCCTGCACCTTGAAGTCTTCACCACCGGTTATCAGACCGGACTTGATGAACGTGAACTGGGAAAAGCGCTCAACTTCTTTCAGCGTTTGCTGTGCCAGCTCGCGGGTCGGCAGCAAAATCAGCGCTTTGATGCTCACGCGGATTTTCGCTGGACCAATCAGGCGATTAAGGATCGGCAGAACGAAAGCAGCGGTTTTGCCACTCCCGGTTTGAGCTGTAACCCGCAGGTCACGCCCTTCGAGCGCGAGCGGGATAGCCGCTGCTTGCACAGGCGTAGGCTCGACAAATTTAAGCTCGGCCACAGCTTTAAGCAGGCGTTCGTGCAGGGCGAAATCGGAAAACACGGGTGCTACCTCGAAGAAATACAAAAAATCAGCGGCATAGATTAACCGTTTCGAGCGCCAAGGCCGAGTTTCTTTGTACAAACGGCATGAAACAAATGATTTTTTAGGGTCTTTAGTCCAACGAGAGCCCTTAAATCGCTCTGAAGTGCTCTAATCCCAGGGATATTTCTTCTTGGGGTAACGCTTTAACTTATGGAAACTCAAACACTCTGGACCCAAATTCAGGATCTTTACGCCAACCTGGACCAACATCCCTGGGTATCGACCATCCTCGGCCTGATCGTGCTGGTTAGTATCGCCCTGCTGGCCGGGCACGTTGCACGCATCATTATTCTGCGCATCACCAAGATCCTTGGCCGCCAGCCTGCCCTGCACTGGATCAGCGACCTGCGCCAGCACAAGGTGTTCCACCGCGTGGCGCAACTGACGCCCTCGCTGATGGTGCAGTTCGGCCGCAACCTGATACCGGAGATGAGCGAAACCGGTCGCCACTTCCTCGGCAACCTGGCGCTGGCCATCACCATCTTTGTGCTGACCCGTGTCATCAGCGCGCTGCTGGATGCCCTGCTCGATATCTATTCGCGTACCAACTACGCCAAGACCCGCCCGATCAAGGGCTACATCCAGCTGACTAAAATGCTGCTGTATGTGTTTTCCGCCATCATCATTGTCGCAACCCTGATCGACCGTTCGCCGATGCTGCTGCTTTCGGGCCTGGGCGCGATGTCTGCGGTCATCTTGCTGGTCTACAAGGACACCCTGTTGTCTTTCGTGGCCAGTGTGCAATTGACCAGCAACGACTTGCTGCGGGTCGGTGACTGGATCGAAATGCCCCAGGTCGGCGCCGATGGCGACGTGATCGACATCACCCTGCACACCGTCAAAGTGCAGAACTTCGACAAGACCATCGTCTCGATTCCAACCTGGCGCCTGATGTCCGAGTCGTTCAAGAACTGGCGCGGCATGCAGCAGTCCGGCGGACGCCGAATCAAGCGAAGTCTGTTTATCGATGCCGGCAATATCGGTTTTCTGACTGACGAACAGGAACAACGTCTGGAGCAGGTACGCCTGCTGAGCGACTACCTGCATCGCAAGCAGGCCGAACTCAAAAGCTGGAACGAAGCACAGGGCAATGTGGCCGCTCTGTCAGCCAATCGTCGACGCATGACCAATATCGGGACCTTCCGCGCCTATGCGCTGGCTTATCTCAAAAGCCATCCCGAAATCCAGCCAAACATGACCTGCATGGTGCGTCAGTTGCAGCCCACGGCCCAGGGCGTACCGCTGGAGGTGTACTGCTTTACCCGCACGACGGTGTGGAGCGACTATGAACAAATCCAGGGCGATATCTTTGACTATCTGTTGTCAGTCATGCCCGAATTCGGCCTGAGCATCTATCAGCAACCGAGCGGCAATGATCTGCGCAACGGGCTGATGCCCGCCCTGACCAAAGAAGCCTGATCAACCGGCGCGGCTCCAGGAGTCGCGCTTCCCTGAAAAAGAATGAATAGTGTCTCGGTCATTAACACTGACGTCTTCAAGTGCACAACGCTAAACCGGCATAATCCAGGTGCACGCGGCCAGGCTTAAGTGACACAAGGAACAAAACAGGTGAAACAAACAGACGCTGAATCAGCGCAACGCGGGATGGAGCCTGCTTGCTTGTATGATCCAGAGTTGATGCAACTCACCAGGGACGAAAAAACCGTACAGTTAGGCAGTAACGAAAGCGACTTTTTGCTCGCACTGATAGATGGCATATCAGACAAGGAATTACTTATCAGCCGGGTGTGGGGCGAGCGCGGTCTCGTGGTCTCGGATGGCAGTTATTACAAGACCCTGCATACATTACGGACGCACTTCTCGGCCATCGGATTGCCCCGCCACGCCATAAAAACCCTGCCCAGAAGAGGGGTGCTTCTGCTGTGCTCTGTCACCCTGAGCAGTCAACGTGAATCCCATGACGACAGTGTGCAGATCGAACCCGTTACTGAAAACACCCCCGTTCAACACCCCACGCAATCAAGCGCACAGACTTTACTGAAGGCGCCCGAGCCCTCAAACGCTCAGACTCTTGTGATCCCGGCACCCGTTCCACAACCCCGTAACTTCTTCAGAATCATTGCGGGCTATGCCGTCGTGCTTGGCGGGCTGTTGATGCCAGTGGTTTATGCCTGGCTAGTGCTCAGCGGCCCTCCGGAACTTGAAGGCTGGAAAGCCATCTGGAGCGAGAACGGCCATACGCTGTATGTCGAGTCCAGCGAGACAATATCCAGAGATGACATTGCAGAACACATGAAACCTTTTGACCCCGGCCTGCTGTTTTCAGGCACCAGTTATTACATCAGAAAGCCATTGTCACAGTTGGTGATCAGTTGCGAAAAGCCTGAAAGTAAAGGAGAGGCCATATGCACCAATTACCAGAACGTTGGCAAAAAACCCTAGTCGGTGCAGGCCTGTTGTCCCTGCTGGTTTTTGGCTGCCTGAGTGCGCGCCATGCCTGGATTATTTACAAGGACATTCCCAGAGCGCCGTGTTACGCCTCTGTTTATTTCAACAACGTGGAGTACAGCACTGGCAGATGGTCCGGCGCAGGCGATATCACCATTTCGCCCAAGGAAGATGCCATCTATGTGTACTACAAAATCAAAAGCCCGGATGACATCACCTACATTTACAACCGGAAATTTGAAGTTTCGACTAAAAAACTCGACACCTCGAGATTCCTCTTTGAAACCACCAATGTGGTGACTTTCGATAACGACACGGCTGGCAAGAACACACCCTTCATGTCCAGGGGAATGCATGGCGGCCTGATGACGTTCAATTATTTTTCCGATAACGAGTACTACTACAACATTAACAATTTTCTGACCGGCGTATGCCATGTACCCCGGTAGATGCCATGCAAGTGTCGGCCGCAAAACACCCGGGCCAGGTCTGCGGGTGTTTTGCCAGTCCTTTGAGGTAGAGCGTTTACCCGCCAAGGTGGGAGGAACAAGATAGAGACAAACGCACAACCGGGTACACACCGACGACCACACTATTGTTAATTGCAAAAAACCCGGCATTTCCCGCGCTCAAAGCGGCCGGCACCAAACCCGTCAAACTTCAGTAGCCCTCGATTGAACCATTGTGTTTTCTGACTGGAAATCGACCCGCATTATGGTTGCGTAAGGTTAATTAAGACTGCGCACAAGCCCCCCTTCCCCCCCTGCGCTACCGTGCCTCCCTTAAGTCAGCCCCATGAGCTTATCGAATGACACGCCCGCACTTACACCGGTTGCTCCGGCACTGCCAGAGCCTGTGCCTGTTTTGCACAGCCACGTGCCAGAGACATTTTCAGCCCGCCGCTACTCGCCCAGCCACAGACCCGGACGCTGATAAATGATCGCCCCCTGCAACACCCCCTGCTCATTGCCACAGCCGTCCAATACAGCACCCGCCCCATAACATGGAGATATATTCCGTGGCCCGCCCTATACGCTGGATAAAACCCACCTGCAAAAGAACACGTCACTTACCCGTCTGGAAGCGTTCATTAGCACTGACAGCGGACGGCACTCTATTTATGGCTGCGGCCATGGGAGGTTCGGAAAAAGAAGTCAGCTTTGCATCATTACACGAGAAAGTACCGAGCCTTATTTGTTTTGATCATGTGTATGTGCCTGCTGACTGGCTGCAACAGAGCTTTGGCGCGGCTAACCCCTGGTGCGATTCATTGATTAAAGCCGCACACCCTCATGTCTTGGATCAGGAGGGTTAATGCGGCTTGTAACATCATTGGGATTTAAATTGCGGATCGCCGGTGAGTTTGAATAAGAGCCCGATACCTTGCGGCCATATACCGTAACCGGTATCACCATTGATATGCCCCGCTTTTTGCAACCACACCAGTTCGCTGCCCCAGGCATCGCTGAAGGCACTTGCCCGGGCGCTGGAGACATAGGGGTCGTCCGTGCTGGCAACGGTAATCGAGGGGAAAGGCAGGCGATTGAGCGGCATGGGGGTAAAACCCGAGGTGCCCGGCGGGTAACTGTCGGCTTCGGTATCGCTGGGCGCTACCAGTAACGCGCCGCGCACACGTTCCGCCGCTTGCGGGTGCTGCTGTGCCCAGCGCGCAATCAGCGTACAGGCCAGGCTATGGCCCACCAGGACTACAGGGCGCTGGCTGCCTGCGACTTTCTCTTGCAGGCGCTGCACCCAATCCGTGCAGGTCGGGGTTTCCCAGTCCTGCTGTTTAACCCGGTGCAGCCCGCTGTAACGCTGCTCCCACTGCGATTGCCAATGCTCTGCCCCTGAATTGAACAGGCCCGGCAAGATCAACACCCTGACTGTCATCTCTGGTCTCCATTAGGTGGATGGGTTGCCGAAAACCTTAGACCGTCGCAGCCCTGCGGTCTAGCCGGCTAAGCCAGACGGCAAACAGAATCACCAGCCCCCCCAGCAACAGCCGGCCCAGAGGCTCGTGCTGGTTCCAGATCAGCAGGTTGAGCAATAAACCCACCGGCACATGCAAGTTGTTCATCACCGCCAGGGTGCCACCGGTGACCTGACAGGCCCCCTTGTTCCACCAGTACATGCCCAGGGCCGTGGAGACCAGCCCCAGGAACACCAGCACGGCCCATTGCAAAGGCGCGTCGGGTAAAAAGTCGGCTTTGCCGAATGCCAGGAAGGCCGGCAATACCACCGCCAAAGCGCCGAGGTAAAAGAAGCCGAAACGCCGGTAATGCGGCAGCTCGCTCGGATAACGCGCCACCAGACGCCTGTACAGCACCTGACCGGCGGCATAGGTGAAGTTGGCCAGTTGTAACAACAGGAAGCCTTTAAAGAAGTCCCCGCTGATGCTGTCAAAGCGAATCACGGCCGCCCCCGATACAGCCACCAGCGCCGCCACCAGTGCCCATGGGTTGAAGCGCCGGTTAAGGGCATCTTCGATCAGGGTCACGTGCAACGGCGTGAGGATGGTGAACAACAGGACTTCGGGCACCGTGAGCACGCGAAAGCTCAGGTACAGACAGACGTAGGTAATGCCGAACTGCAAGGCGCCGATCAGCAGCATGCCGCGCATGAAACCGGGTTCCACCTGGCGCCAGCGGGTCAGCGGAATAAACACCAGCCCGGCCAGTACCACGCGCACCAGTACTGCAAAGTAGCTGTCGACGTGTCCAGCCAGATACTCACCGATCAAGCTGAAGGAAAACGCCTGAATCAGCGTCACAATTAACAGATAACCCATGAATGTCTCGCCCGGAATGTCGTGATTGCCTGACAGCAGATACGGCCGCCGGCTTGTTTCGCAGGGCGCGACATTAGCGGTTTTGCGCCGCTGGCGAAATGCCTGTCAAAAAAAACCCGGTCCAGCGTTAAAGCTGACCGGGTGTGAGCACTCAGGAGAGAAGTGCAAAGGGAGGTTCGATGCGCGAACCGCATGCTTGAAGGAGCAATGAAACGATTTAGCCAGCCGCCGATTATCTGTCGATTAACAGCCTATGCGACTTCAGAAACCCGGGCCTTGGCCTGGTTCAAACCTTTTTCCTGAAAATCACCGCCCAGGTTCATCCCTTCGGCATGGATAAAGGTCAGGTCATGAATGCCGATAAATGCCATCACCTGACGCAGGTAGGGTTCCTGATGGTCCGCCGGGCTGCCGGCATAGATCCCGCCACGCGCCGTCAGCACGTAGGCTTTCTTGTCGGTCAGCAGCCCCTGGGGCCCGGTGTCTGTGTATTTGAAGGTGGTGCCGGCCCGCAGAACATGGTCAAGCCAGGCTTTGAGAGTGCTGGGAATCGCAAAGTTGTACATCGGCGCCGCCATCAACAGCACATCAGCCGCCAGCAGCTCATCGGTGAGCTCGTTGGAGCGCTGCAGAGAGGCTTTCTCGGCTGCAGAACGTTGTTCTTCGGGCTTCATCCAGCCACCCAGCAGGTCAGCGTCCAGGTGCGGTACCGGGTTCAACGCCAGGTCGCGAACGGTGATCTGATCATCAGGGTGGAGCGATTGCCATTGACTGATGAACTGCCGGGTCAGCTGGCGGGAAAATGAATCCTGCTGACGGGCACTGCTTTCAATGATCAGAACTCGTGACATGCTGGCTAGACTCCATCGGTAAATGCTGTAAGGCGATGGAGGTAAGATTAGAGTGCATAGGTTCGATGAAAAAGCGCAAAAAATTGCTACAACCTATCTATAATCCTGTTTATATAGCGAAAACCTGTAGCCATTGCTGCAGATCGCAATAACACAGACTCCGGCAAAGGAATTCATCGTGAAGGCGCCCCGTGTAACCCTTGATCAATGGCGCACCCTGCAAGCGGTGGTCGACCACGGCGGCTTCGCTCAAGCCGCCGAAGTTCTGCATCGCTCGCAATCATCGGTCAGCTACACCGTAGCCCGCATGCAGGATCAACTCGGCGTGCCGTTGTTACGGATCGACGGGCGCAAGGCAGTACTCACCGAAGCCGGTGGCGTATTACTGCGCCGTTCCCGGCAACTGGTCAAACAGGCCAGCCAGCTCGAAGACCTGGCCCACCACATGGAGCAAGGCTGGGAAGCCGAAGTGCGGCTAGTGGTCGATGCGGCCTACCCCAATGCACGGCTGGTACGCGCCCTGACCGCGTTCATGCCGCAAAGCCGCGGTTGCCGTGTGCGCTTGCGCGAAGAAGTGCTGTCGGGCGTTGAAGAAGTGTTGCTGGAAGGCGTGGCTGACCTGGCCATCAGCAGCTTCAACATCCCCGGCTATCTGGGCGCCGAGCTCAGTGCCGTGGAGTTTGTTGCCGTAGCTCACCCTGATCACCCGCTGCATCGCCTGCAGCGCGAGCTGCATTTCCAGGATCTCGAAAGCCAGCTGCAGGTGGTGATCCGCGACTCGGGACGCCAGCAACCGCGCGACATGGGCTGGCTGGGAGCGGAACAGCGCTGGACCGTCGGCAGCCTGGCCACCGCTGCAGCCTTTGTGGGCAGCGGCCTGGGATTTGCCTGGTTGCCGCGACACATGATTGAACGCGAGCTCAAGGAAGGCGTGCTCAAACAGTTGCCTCTGGATCAGGGCGGCAGCCGTCACCCGCTGTTCTTCCTGTACTCCAACAAAGACAAACCCCTGGGCCCGGCCACACAAATACTTGTCGAACTATTGCGCACCTTCGATACCGCGCCCCTGGACGCGCCTTTTGCTGCCCCTCTGCAAGGCTGATCAAGCTTGCTCGGGCATGA
Source organism: Pseudomonas sp. 9.1(2019) (assembly GCF_009910445.1). Classification (NCBI taxonomy): domain Bacteria; kingdom Pseudomonadati; phylum Pseudomonadota; class Gammaproteobacteria; order Pseudomonadales; family Pseudomonadaceae; genus Pseudomonas; species Pseudomonas sp. 9.1(2019). The sequence goes on from NZ_VBWF01000010.1 coordinate 1,175,456, forward strand.
CAACGGTGGGCAGGAACAATGATCGCGAATATCCTGTCCAAGGTCGGCGGCCAGTCTGAACTCACTGGCGCCTTCATCACCCTATTCCATCGCGCGTGAGTTACCTCGCGCAGTTGCTCTCACTGTCCAGGATCCTGAACCCATGCTGAAAAAAATCGCCCTCGCCGCCGGTGCCCTGCTGTTCGCTGCCAACCTGATGGCGGCCACCACCGCACCGACCAAAGCGCCCCATGTTGTGCTGGACACCAGTTTCGGCCAGATCGAAATTGAACTGGACCCGGTCAAGGCTCCGATCAGCAGCAAAAACTTTCTGGAGTACGTCGACAGCGGCTTCTACAACAACACCATTTTCCACCGTGTGATTCCTGGCTTTATGGTGCAAGGCGGCGGCTTTACCGAACAAATGACCCAAAAGCCGACCCGCGACCCGATCAGGAACGAAGCCAGCAACGGCCTGCACAACGTGCGCGGCACCCTGTCGATGGCCCGTACGTCCAACCCGAACTCCGCCACCAGCCAGTTCTTTATCAACGTGGCTGACAACGCGTTTCTGGATCCGGGCCGTGACGCCGGTTATGCGGTATTCGCCAAGGTGGTGAATGGCATGGACGTGGTTGACCAGATCGTCAACTCGCAGACCACCACCAAGCAAGGCATGCAGAATGTCCCGATCGATCCCGTATTGATCAAGTCCGCCAAGCGCGTTGACTGAGGCAATGGTTCACACAAGGACTTTGACCGAACACTGAACCAGCAAGAGCGAGCTTTCGGGTCAATTTCTGGAGGCTCGCTCCTGCAGGAGGGTGCGGGGTCATACCACTAAAGGAGAGCCCGCACTGCGGGCGTCAGTGCCAATGCTTTATCGCTATTTTGAAAAGCTGATCGATATTTTCCGCGAAGCACCCACGCCTGCTCCACCCAGTACCGTCTGGGCGTTTTATTACTACTACCTGCGTCAGGTGTGGCCGATCTTTGCCGCCCTGCTGGTGGTCGGGCTGATTGCCGCCTTGATCGAGGTCTCACTGTTCAGCTACCTGAGCACACTGATTGACCTGACCCAGGGCACACCCAACACCGACTTCTTCAAGATCCACAGCAACGAACTGATCTGGATGGCAGTCGTCGCACTGATCATCCGCCCGATTTTCTTCGGCCTGCATGACCTGCTGGTGCACCAGACCCTGAGCCCGAGCATGACCAGCATGATCCGCTGGCAAAACCACAGCTACGTGCTCAAGCAAAGCCTCAACTTCTTTCAAAACGACTTCGCCGGCCGGATCGCCCAGCGCATCATGCAAACCGGCAACTCGCTGCGTGACTCGGCGGTGCAGGCGGTCGATGCCCTGTGGCATGTATTGATCTATGCCATCAGCTCGCTGGTGCTGTTTGCCGAGGCTGACTGGCGTCTGATGATCCCGCTGCTGACCTGGATCGCCTGCTATATCGGCGCCCTGTACTACTTCGTGCCCCGGGTCAAAGAACGCTCGGTGGTGTCCTCCGATGCCCGCTCCAAACTGATGGGCCGTATCGTTGACGGCTATACCAATATCACCACCCTCAAACTCTTTGCCCATACCAACTTCGAGCAGCAATACGCCCGCGAAGCAATCATCGAGCAGACCGAAAAAACCCAGCTGGCGAGCCGCGTAGTGACCAGCATGGATGTCACCATCACCACCCTCAACGGCCTGTTGATCGTCACCACCAGCGGTCTGGCATTGTGGCTGTGGAGCCAGTCGCTGATCAGCGTGGGGGCCATTGCCCTGGCCACAGGCCTGGTGATTCGTATCGTCAACATGTCCGGCTGGATCATGTGGGTAGTCAACGGCATCTTTGAAAACATCGGTATGGTCCAGGACGGCTTGCAGACCATTGCCCAGCCTGTGGCCGTGACTGATCGCGAACAGGCTCCGCGCCTGAATGTAGAGCGCGGCGAAGTGCGCTTTGAGCACGTGGACTTCCACTACGGCAAACGCAGCGGCATCATCAGCGACCTCAATCTGGTGATCAAACCCGGCGAGAAAATCGGCTTGATCGGTCCTTCCGGCGCGGGCAAGTCAACGCTGGTCAACCTGCTGTTGCGCCTGTACGACTTGCAAGGCGGAAAAATCCTGATCGACGGTCAGAATATCGCCCAAGTGACCCAGGAAAGCCTGCGCGAACAAATCGGCATGATTACCCAGGACACCTCGCTGCTGCATCGTTCGATCCGCGACAATCTGCTGTACGGCAAACCGGATGCCACCGATGAAGAGCTCTGGGAGGCCGTACGCAAGGCCCGCGCCGACGAGTTCATCCCGAACCTGTCAGATGCCCAGGGCCGTAGCGGCTTCGACGCCCACGTGGGCGAGCGCGGGGTCAAGCTCTCGGGGGGCCAGCGCCAGCGCATCGCCATTGCCCGGGTACTGCTCAAGAACGCGCCAATCCTGATCATGGACGAAGCCACCTCGGCGCTGGACTCCGAAGTTGAAGCAGCCATTCAGGAAAGCCTCGAAACCCTGATGCAAGGCAAAACCGTGATTGCCATCGCTCACCGGCTGTCCACCATCGCCCGCATGGACCGCCTGGTGGTCCTGGAAAAAGGCCATATTGCAGAGTCCGGAACCCATGCCGAACTGCTCGCCCATGGCGGTTTGTATGCGCGCCTGTGGCAGCACCAGACAGGCGGTTTTGTCGGTCTGGACTGAGTTAAAAAAAGCAGCTCTGCAACGCCACTGATACACAGCGCCAGCGCCCGGTTTTTAAGGGCTCTGGGGTTTTTCAGGGCGTTTGCCAATCCTTGGCGCCCTGGTGTATTTCAATAATCTCGGGGCGGGTGTGCGGAATGCTGAAGACGGCGATGTTGATCATCCCGGCGAGGATCAGGCCAGCCGGTAAGGCAGAGCCGACCTCGCCTCTTCGGCATACGCCAGCACCCCCACTCGCTCACGCGCCAGAAAATCACTCACTGCCGCTTTCAATCCCTGATGGCGCAAGTAATGCCAGGAGTGAGTGATGACCGGCTCAAAGCCGCGTATCAGCTTGTGCTCACCCTGGGCACCGGCGTCAAAGCGCTGGATACCGCCTGCGATGGCGTAGTCCATGCCCTGATAGAAACAGGTCTCGAAGTGCAATCGGTCGAACTCGCCCAGGCACCCCCAGTAGCGACCATACAGGCTGTCGCCGCCCACCAGGCTGAAGGCCATTGCCACCGGGCTTGAGCCCTGTCTGGCCAGCACCACACGAATGGACTCGGGCATGCGCTCGGCCAACAGGCTGAAAAATTCACGGGTCAGATACGGGGTTTGTCGACGCACTGCGTAGGTGTTGGCGTAGCAGGCATACACGAAATCCCATTGCGCCTCGCTCACATGCTGTCCTTCGAGCCATTCAAACTCGAATCCCTGCCCCGCCACTTGCTCGCGCTCCTTGCGCATTTGCTTGCGTTTGCGCGAGCTCAAACCATCGAGAAAGTCCTGAAAGTCACGGTACCCGCGATTTTGCCAATGAAACTGGCAGCCCAGCCGCTGCAGCCAGCCGGGCTGCTGTGACAAGGCCGTATCGGCCAGCGCATCGGTGAAATTGATATGGGCGCTGGAGAGCCCTTCTATCTCCAGGTAACCGGGCAAAGCAGCCAGCAGTTCAAGCCCGTCGGCGCTACTGGCCGCCAGCAATCGCGGGCCGCTGACCGGGCTGAACGGCACCGCCGTCAGCAGCTTGGGGTAGTACTCGATACCCGCCCGCTCGCAGGCATTGGCCCATTCATGATCGAACACGTATTCGCCGTAGGAGTGCCATTTGCGATAACTGGGAAGCGCTGCCAGCAACTGACCATTTTCATAATGCAGCAGGTGCTCGGGCTGCCAGCCGGAATGGGGGCCCAGGCTGGCACTGTCTTCCAGTGCACTCAGAAAAGCATGGCGCAGGAACGGTTGCGCCACTGGCACCAATGCATCCCATTCGTGGGCCGAGATGGCGGACAGGCTGTCCAGGCGGTGTAACGGCATTGGTTGTCCCCGGAGTGCGACGTAGAGCGGCGATGGTAGCACCTGATGCCCGGTGGGAGCTGTTGGCTGGCGAAACCGCTGTCACAGATTCGATATCACTTTGCCACTTTTCTGTCATGTCCAGCCGCGATACTGGCGCCGCTTCTTAGAACGCAGGGTTATGAGCGGTTTGTTTGCAACAGGCTCAAGCCTCATTAACGCGAGCCCATCAAGGGCCGATTTTTCCTGAGATGGCCAGGGCCATCTCAACACTGGGAGTTTCATATGCGTCTTGTATCTACACGGGTTGCGGCGGGACTGTGTGGCGGACTGGTACTGGCCATGAGCGTCCCGGCCAGTGCCGGAGTCGATGCCAAACTGCTCGAAATGCTTAAAGCCAACGGCTCCATTTCACCGGCCCAATATGCCGAGCTGCAAACCGAACTCACCAGCGAAAAACAGGCCCAACAAGAAGCAGCCGCCAATCAGGTGAAAAAATCGGACCTCAGCGCCTTCGAACAAAAAGTGGCCTGGGCGGCCAAGACCGAATTCAAGGGCGACGTCAGGGTTCGCCAGGAAACGGTCAAGATCGATGGTGAGTCCGATGGTAAAAACAAGGATCGCCAACGAATTCGTGCTCGTCTGGGCGCCTACACCGAAATCAACCCGCAAGTGAATACCGGTATCCGTATCGCCACCGGCGGAGGCGACGATGCCCGCTCCACCAACCAGGATCTGGACAACTACTTCGACAAGAAACAACTGTGGCTCGATCAGGCCTACATCGATTATCACCCGACAGCCGTCAAGGACCTGCACCTGATTGGCGGCAAAATGCCCCAGCCGTGGGTCAGCATGGGCGACGTGATCTGGGATAGCGATATCAACCCGGAAGGTCTGGCCGCCACTTACAAGCACAACCTGGGTAACAGCGGCGTCGAGATGTTCGGTAGCGCCGGCTACTACACCCTCAAAGACAATGTCGACGGCGAAGGCGTGCAGTTTCGCAACGACTTGAGCCTGTATGCCGGTCAGCTGGGCGCCCGTTTCGCACCCACCGACAGCCTGAAAGTGACCTTGGGCGGCAGTGTTTACAGTTACAACAATGACAAGGACAGCGCCTGCCCTACTACCGGCACCAAGACCACGCCATGTGCGCTGGCAGTCAACGGCAACAGCACTGACGAGTTCCGCCTGTACGAAGGCTTCGGCCAGGTCGATATCGCCAACCTGCCAGTGCCGCTGTCGCTGTACGGTCAATACGTACATAACGCAGCCACCGACAGCGATCAGGACAATGCCTGGCTGGTGGGTTTCAAAAGCAAGCTGAACGCCTTCAGCCTGGACTACAACTACCGCGATATTCAGCGTAACGCGGTGGTGGGGGCATTCACTGACTCTGACTTTGCCAACGGCACTACCGGTTCACGGGGGCACAAGATCAAACTGGGCTACGAGATCGACAAGAACTTTGGTCTGGGCGTGACGTACTTCCTGACCAAGGCTGACTACGCAACCTCCACGCAGAAGGATGCCAATGCCAACACGCTGCAACTGGACGTAGAAGCCAAGTTCTAAGAGCAATCTGTTGAGCGCAGGTCGCGTCGATCCCCTCTTATCCGTCGACGATGCCTGCGCCCAACGCTTTATTGCCCGCCTGACTGCTCGCGCATCATCCGCTTGACCGTCATCTCAAGATCGACCGGTGGTGGTTCCGGCAATGTTTTAAGCGCGGCTCCCATCAACCGCATTTGCCGGGTAAAACGCCTGCAATTGGGGCAAAACAGCACATGATGGCGCATCTGCAGGCGCTGACGAAATGTCAGCTGACCATCCAGGTAGTCGCTCGATCGGGCAACATATTGTTTGCAGGTCAACATTCCCCGGTTTCCTCGAAATGCTCCACGGTGGCGAAGACTTTAAGTCGGGCACGATGCACCAGCACCCTGGCATTGGAGAGCGATATCTGCAAAAGATTACAAATCTCCTCCAGCTCAAGCCCCTGACGATCGCGCAGTACCAGCACACTGCTTTGCAACTGCGGCAGACTGAGCAGCGTTTGCTCCAGGCATTCGCGCAACTCATGCTCTGTGAGCAGGGCTTCGGGGGTGTCCTGATGCCAGGCCAGGGGCGCCAGCAGCCAGTGCCCGTCAGAAGAGAACCGATCATCGTCGATCGTACCGTGGGGCGAAGGTAAATCGTCGAGCAGCACTTCCCGACGATTTTGCTTGTAGCGGTTTTTGGCTGCGTTGGCGGTGATGGTCAGCAGCCAGGTTTTAAGGCTTGAACGGGATTCAAAGCTGACAAGATTGCGTACCACCGCCAGCCAGGCATCCTGAACCGCTTCGTCGGCATGACGATTGCCCACAATGGCATAAGCCACGGCACGCATGGCCCCCTGATAGGTGCTGACCAGCTCCCGAAAGGCCTGCTGTTCACCGGCCAGCAGACGTTTGAGCAACTCAGTGTCGTCAGCAGCCATTGATACCTCGTCTGTTGTGAATCTGCAGGAGCCAGCTTGCTCGCGAGCGCTTTAAAAGCTCGCGAGCAAGCTCGCTCCTGCAGGATCCGGGATCAGCGTTTACGCAGAATTATGCTGCCAATCGAATAGCCCGCACCGAACGAACTGAGCACCGCCAGCGAACCGCCTGGCAGATCGTCCTGATACTTGTGAAAGGCGATTACCGAGCCTGCCGAACTGGTATTGGCGTAGGTGTCGAGAATCACCGGTGCTTCTTCGACCGAGGCTTCGCGACCCAGCAGACGTTTGACGATCAGGTGGTTCATGCTCAGGTTGGCCTGGTGCAGCCAGAAGCGCTTCACATCGGCCACGTCGAGCTGGTTCTCTTGCAGATGCTGGGCAATCAGCTCGGCCACCATCGGGCACACATCGCGGAATACCTTGCGGCCTTCCTGGACGAACAGCTTGTCGGGACTGTCTGGCGATTCGTCAGAAGCACGATTGAGGAAACCGAAGTTGTTGCGGATGTTGTTGGAGAAGGTGGTCAGCAGTTTGCTGCCGACGATATCGAACTGATGCCGGGAAGTGGCCAGATCGGCACGCTCGACCAACACCGCAGTCGCCGCATCACCAAAGATGAAGTGACTGTCGCGGTCACGGAAGTTCAGATGGCCGGTGCACACTTCGGGGCTGATCAACAGCACCGCGCGGGCCTGCCCCAGCTGGACGCTGTTGCTGGCGGTCTGAATGCCGAAGGTCGCCGAAGAACAGGCCACGTTCATGTCAAAGCCAAAACCTTGAATGCCCAGCGCCTGTTGCACTTCAATGGCAATGGCCGGGTACGGGCGCTGCAGGTTGGAGCAGGCAACGATGACCCCGTCGATGTCGGCAGCGGTTTTGCCCGCTCGCTCAAGCGCCTGCTTCGCGGCTCCAACGGCCATTTCACAGAGCACCGACATTTCATCGTTGGAGCGTACAGGCAACCGTGGACGCATGCGCTGCGGGTCAAGGATGCCGTCCTTGTCCATCACAAAACGGCTTTTGATGCCTGAGGCCTTTTCGATAAAGGCGGCACTGGACTCGGCCAGAGGCTCGATTTCTCCGGCCTCGATGGCGGCGCTGTTATCCGCATTGAACTGCTGCACATAGGCATTGAAAGACTGCACCAGCTCTTCGTTGGAGATGCTGTTGGCCGGGGTGTACAGGCCGGTGCCGCTAATGACGACGTTATGCACGGTCGTTCCTCTTATTCTGTTCAAACAGAAGATATTGAATTCATTTCAGGCAGTGATAGCAGCGAAGTTTGCCATAAACGCCAACATTTGGCGTTACTTCACGATCGTCCATCTGTGCAGGAGCGAGCTTTCAAGCCGCCAGACAGCTCGCGAGCACGCTCGCTCCTGCAGGGTATTCAGGCGTCCACCTGGCTCCATTGTTTGCTCAGGCGTTTGTCCGAAATCGGCACTTTGGTCCCCAACTGCTGGCCGAACAGCGACACGCGATATTCCTCCAGCCACCAGCGATACAGCTCCAGCTGCGGGTCGCGCTTGCCTTCCTGGGCATGCTTGGTGGCCCGGGCCTGGTACTGCGCCCACAAACCGCTCAGCTCGCCACTCCAGACCCGGTCTTTCTGGACCTGGCCGGGGAGTTTCTCCAGGCGCATTTCAATGGCCTTGAGGTAGCGCGGCAGTTCCTTGAGCCAGACTGCCGGGGTTTCCCGGACAAAACCCGGATACACCAGATTGCCGAGCTGCTGCTTGATGTCATTCAGGGCAACCGCTTGAGCCAGATCGATCTTGCCCTTGAAGCGCTTTTGCAGCCCGTGCCACAGCTTGAGAATATCCAGCGTCAGCCTGGCCAGCTTTTCGGCGTGCTCGGTCCAGGCCCCGCGCTTGCGCTCGGCAAGTGCAGCCAGGCCCGCACCATCGCGCGGCAGCACAGCTTCGCCTTCAAGGATGCAGCTGTCGAGGCTGGCCAGCAGAATGTCTTCCACCAGACTCTCGACCCTGCCCAGCTCGCGGTACAACAGGCCCAGTTCGGTCAGCCCCGGCAGCTTGGCGCGCAAGAATTTGGCCGGCTCGGCCAGTTGCTGCATCAACAACCGCTGGAGCGCCCGACGATGCTGATACTCAGCCTCGGCCGGGGTCGAGAAACGTCCTTCCTTGACGCTGTTGCCCTCTTCTACCAATGCCGGATAAACCGTCATCGACAACCCGGCTATCTTCTGCTGGGTTTTTTCAGCCACCGGGGCAAACACCTTGGCCTCTACCGGCTGCTGGTTTTTCGCTGTTTGCGGCACCGCCAACGCGGCCTGACTGGCCTGGGCAAAGCGTGCTGTCAGCTCGGCCAGATCGCGGCCTTCGCCGAGAAACTTGCCCTCGCCATCAACAATTTCGAGATTCATTTTCAGGTGGTTTTCCACCTGCTGCGCAGCTTCGGCCCAGGCTTCGTCACTCACCCGCGCCCCGGTCATGCGCAACAGCTCGCGACCCAGTGCCTGGGGCAACGACCCTTCGCCGTAGGCCATACGCTGCAAGGCGGCCTTGACGAAGTCCGGCACCGGCACAAAGTTTTTCCGTAGTGCCTTGGGCAGGCAGCGCACCAGAGCAATGCACTTGGCCTCGATCATGCCCGGCACCAGCCATTCCAGACGCTCGGGCGGCAACACCGAAAGCAACGGCGCAGGTACTTTGAGCGTCACCCCGTCACGGGGATGGTTGGGCTCGAAGTGATAACTCAGCTCCAGGGTCAAATCCCCCAGATGCAGGGTGTCCGGGAAATGCTGGGCGGTGATTTCAGTGGCTTCACGGGCCAGCACGTCTTCTTCACGCATGATCAACAGCTGCGGATCTTTCTGGCTGTTGATGCGATACCAGCTGTCGAAGGTGGCGGTCTGATGAATTTCAGCAGGCAGTCGCGCGTCGTAGAACCCGTACAGGGTTTCTTCGTCGGCCAGGATATCGCGGCGCCGGGCCTTGGCCTCCAGCTCGTCAAGTTGCTCCAGCAGTTGGGCATTGGCCGTCAGGCACTTGGCCCGCGACTGGATTTCGCCCCGCACCAGACCTTCGCGGATAAACAGCTCGCGGGACATCACAGGGTCAATCGGCCCGTAATGCACGGCACGCCGACCGACCACGATCAGGCCGAACAAGGTGATCTGCTCAAAGGCCACCACTTGTCCGCGCTTCTTCTCCCAGTGCGGCTCAAAGTAGTTCTTTTTGATCAGGTGCCCGGCCAGCGGCTCGATCCAGTCCGGCTCGATCTTGGCCACCATTCGCGCATAGAGCTTGGTGGTCTCCACCAGTTCGGCGGTCATCAGCCATTGCGGGCGTTTTTTACCCAGGCCGGAAGAAGGATGAATCCAGAACCGGCGCTGACGTGCGCCGAGGTAATCCCCCTCTTCAGTCTTTTGCCCGATCTGGCTGAGCAAGCCGGACAACACCGCCTTGTGCAGCTTGGGGTAGTCGGCCGGTTCTTTATTGACCGTCAACTGCATGTCGCGGCAGATCAGACTCAATTGGCGGTGTGAATCGCGCCATTCGCGCAGCCGCAGGTAATTGAGGAAGTTCTTGCGACACCAGCTGCGCAACGGACTGGCGGTCAAGGCCTGGCGCTGCTCTTCAAAGCCGCGCCAGACATTGATCAGCCCGGCGAAATCGGAGTCAACGTCTTTCCATTGGGCGTGGGCCTGATCCGCCGCTTGCTGGCGCTCGGGCGGACGCTCACGGGGGTCCTGTACCGACATCGCACTGGCAACAATCAACACTTCCTGCAAACTGCCGAGCCTGGCTGCTTCCAGCAGCATGCGACCCATGCGCGGGTCCACCGGCAAGCGCGCCAGTTGACGCCCCAGCGGCGTGAGCTGGTTCTCGCGGTTCACTGCCGACAGTTCTTGCAACAGGTTGAAACCGTCAGTGATGGCCTTGCCATCCGGCGGTTCGATAAACGGGAACGCAGTAATCTCGCCCAGACGCAGGTGCAACATCTGCAAGATGACGGCGGCAAGGTTGGTGCGCAGAATTTCCGGATCAGTAAATTCCGGGCGCCCGTTGAAGTCTTCTTCGGCGTACAAACGCACACAGATACCCGGCTCAACCCGACCGCAACGGCCTTTACGCTGATTGGCGCTGGCCTGGGAAATCGCTTCGATGGGCAGGCGCTGAACCTTGGCCCGATAGCTATAGCGGCTGATACGGGCGGTGCCGCTGTCGATCACATAGCGAATGCCCGGCACCGTCAGCGAGGTTTCAGCCACGTTGGTTGCCAGCACCACGCGGCGCCCCGGGTGCGACTGGAAAATGCGCTGCTGCTCGGCAGGTGACAATCGCGCATACAGAGGCAGAATTTCGGTGTGCTTGAGTTGCGCCTTGCGCAGCATCTCGGCTGCGTCGCGAATTTCCCGCTCACCGGGCAAGAACACCAGCACGTCGCCGGGGCTTTTGCGTTCACTGCGCTCAAAGGCGGCAATTTCATCAAGGGTGGCAATGATCGCCTGGTCGACGCTCAAATCTTCCTCGACACTGTTGCCCTCTTCATCCTGCTCCGAGGTCAGCGGTCGATACCAGGTCTCGACCGGGAAGGTACGGCCCGACACCTCGACAATCGGCGCATCGTTGAAGTGCCTGGAGAAGCGCTCCAGATCGATGGTGGCCGAAGTGATGATAACTTTCAGGTCCGGACGACGCGGCAGCAGGATTTTCAGGTAGCCCAGCAAAAAATCGATGTTCAGGCTGCGTTCGTGGGCTTCGTCGACGATGATCGTGTCGTAGCGTTCCAGATAACGGTCGTGCTGGGTTTCGGCCAGCAGGATACCGTCAGTCATCAGTTTGACCAGGGTGTTGGAATCGCTTTGATCCTCAAACCGCACCTGGTACCCCACCAGCGCGCCCAACGGCGTGGCCAGTTCTTCGGCCACCCGGCTGGCTACGCTGCGCGCCGCAATTCGACGGGGTTGGGTATGGCCGATCAAACCGTGTTGACCGCGACCGATTTCCAGACAGATTTTCGGCAACTGGGTGGTTTTACCCGAGCCGGTTTCACCGGCCAGAATCAGCACCTGATGCTTGAGCAACGCGGCCTTGATCTCATCGCGCTTGGCGGCGATCGGCAGGTTCTCGTCATAACGAATCAGCGGCACACTGGCCGCCCGCGCTTTCACCTGCGCGCACGATGCCTGCACCCGCTCGGCCCACGCGGCCAATTTGGCCACGTCGTCAGGCTTTTTGCGCAGCTCATGCAATTGCCGACGCAGTTTATGGCGGTCGGCAATCATGGCTTGATCAAGGTTTTTCAACAGTTGGTCGATAGCAGGCGATTCGTCAGTCATCAGGCGCGCAAAAGTCTTCGTAAATGCAGGGGGCGGATTGTCGCAGATTTGGCCCCACCCCGTGAACGGGATCTACAGCTGGATATGGCATCCATGCCAAAGGCGCCGTTACTCGGAGGCGGGCAGCTGCCGGCCGGTGGCCTGAGGTTTTCCCGCCACCGCCACCGCCAGTACCAGAACAGCCAGGGCCACCAGCCCCCGGATAAACCAGGTCTTGCCGGCAGTCACCAGTAGCCAGCCCCCCCGGCCTCGAGCGTTGTCCGTGCACAGGGATATTGCGCCCGGGCAGCCATTGCCTTGCGCGCTGTATCCCCTAAACTGCCCGGCTCAAACCTTGTAAGGAATCACCGTGAGACTTGTCGATATTGCACGGATGCTGTCACTGGCAGGCATTTGGGGCGCCAGCTTTCTGTTTATGCGGATTATTGCGCCGGTGATCGGGACCATTCCTACCGCGTTTTTTCGAGTATCCATAGCCGCTACCGGCCTGGTGGTGATTCTGGCGCTGATGCGCGTGAGCTGGAATTTCGGCGGAAAGCTCAAGGTGATTTTGATCCTGGGGGTAATCAACTCGGGCATTCCGGCCACGTTGTATTCGGTGGCGGCCCAGGTATTGCCTGCTGGTTATTCATCAATATTCAACGCGACCACACCGCTGATGGGCGTGCTGATTGGCGGGTTGTTCTTTAGCGAAAAACTCACTGCGACCAAAATGGCCGGTGTGTTTTTAGGCTTGTTCGGAGTCGGCATCCTGACGCGTGCCGGGCCAGTGGCATTTGATATGGATCTGCTGATGGGCGCCCTCGCCTGTCTGCTGGCCACCACCTGTTATGGCTTTGCCGGTTTCCTGGCGCGCCGCTGGCTGGATCAGCAAGGCGGGCTTGACCCCCGTCTTTCGGCACTGGGCAGCATGCTCGGGGCCACGCTGTTTCTGTTGCCACTGTTTGCCCTGAGCGCCATCAACCAGCCGCCGGCCAGTTGGGGCGGAGCAAGCGTGTGGCTTTCCCTTTTGGGCCTTGGACTGGTCTGTACGGCGTTTGCCTACATTCTGTACTTCCGCCTACTGACCAGCATTGGTCCGGTCAAATCCATGACCGTGACCTTTATGATTCCGCCATTTGGCGTGCTGTGGGGCGCGTTGTTTCTGGATGAGCCGCTGTCAATGGCACATATCTACGGCGGGTTGCTGATCGCTGTAGCGGTATGGCTGGTGCTCAAGCCTGCTGCAGTGGCAAAAGCTGTAAACCCGTGAGTCCGGGGATCTGCAGGAGCGAGCTGTATCGTGGGACAAGTACAGCTCGCTCCTGCAGTTCAGGGTGTCAGGCCGTTTTACGGAACACGAACACCAGCCCGATGATGATCAGCGCCATGCCCAGCAAGCTCAAAGCCGCCAGTTTATTGCCGAAAATCAGATAGTCCATCACCGCGGTCACCGCCGGCACCAGATAAAACAGGCTGGTGACGTTGACCAGATTGCCTTTGGCGATCATCCGGTACAGCAGCAAGGTCGCCAGTACTGAAACCACCAGCCCCATCCACAACACCGGCACCACAAACCCGGCACTGTGTTCGAAGTGAAATGGCTGGAACGGTACAAACACCGCACATACCAGCAACCCTGCAAGGTATTGCAGCGGCAGCGTACCCAGCGGGTTTTGGGTAATGCGCTTTTGCATCAAGGTGCCCGCCGTCATGCTGGCCAGTGCCAGCAAGGCATACAGCATGCCGGTCCAGGACAAACCTGCCAGACCGATGCCCTGGTAGACCACCAGGATCAAACCGCCCAGCCCCAGCAGCAACCCCAGAGACCGACTGAAGGAATGCCGCCGCTCCATGATCACGGCGGTCAGGATCGGTTGCACCCCCATCACGGTGGCCATCACCCCCGGGGTTACTTTCAGATCCAGCGCCAGCAGGTAAAAAATCTGATAGGCGCCCAACAGCACTACACCGGTGGCCAGTGCATAGCTGATCCCCTTGACGCCACGGGGCAGTTGAAACTTCATCAACGGGATTATCAGCGCCAGCGCCAGCAAGGCGATGGCAAAACGGATCAACAAAAAGGCAAAGGGCGATGCATGGGCCAGCCCCCACTTGGAGAAGATGGCGCCACTGCTCCACAGCAGAACGAACAGGCTCGTGGAAACAGCCGCCAGCGCGGACTCTTTAGAAATCGAAAACATGGGTAACACCTGTCATCAGGCAAAAAAGCCAACTCAGCCAAAGCTGAAGTTCAGAGGTTTTTCAGGCGGGTACGGGCAGCTGAAAGATCAGTTCAGCCCGCGACAACAACACCTGGTGGCGACGCCACAGTGCGGCTGACAGGAGGGGGATAGTGACTGATCTGCGCAGGCTGCTGGTTTGCGCACGGCACCACGCCAGCAGAGACTGCTGAAACGACAACGCTGTGGGAGAGGCAAACCGGCATGGGCTGATCTTTTTTGGAGAGAAGATGCGGAGCGCTTGGGCTCATCGAGCGCTGACTATAACCAGCGCCCGATACAAATTGCAATGCTTTAACCGAACAACCAGCGCCACAACAACAGCAGCACGATCACGGCCAATATTGGACGGGCCACGCGGTAAAGTTTGGGGTTACGGCGCTTCCATTGTTTGACCACACCACTGAAACGGTCGCTGAACGTCTTGCTCCAGGCATAGGCCTTGTTGATGCCGCCTACGCGCTCGTCATCGGTGTTCTGTGGAGCGGTGGCTTTGCCCAGCTGAGCGCTGACCCAGCGGTTGATGCGCGTCATCAGGGGGCTGGTGAGCGGCCGTTCGATGTCACAAAAGAGGATGACGCGGGTGATGTCGGTTTCATTCTTGACCCAGTGCACGTAGGTCTCGTCGAACATCACGTCCTCGCCGTCGCGCCAGGAATACTCTTCGCCATCAACGAAAATCCGGCAAGCATCCGAGTTGGGTGTCGACAGGCCCAGGTGATAACGCAACGAACCTGCGAACGGGTCACGGTGCGGGTTGAGGTGGCTGCCCCCCGGCAACAGGGCAAACATTGCGCCTTTGACGTTGGGGATGCTGTTCACCAGCTCGACGGTCTTGGGGCACAGCAGTTCGGCTGATGGCAGCGCTTTGTCGTACCACTTGAGGTAAAAACGCTTCCAGCCTTTTTTGAAGAACGATCCAAAACCGGCATCGTTGTTCTTTTCGGCGGCGCGGATATAGCCCTCATCGAACAGGTGCATGGCTTCTTCGCGAATCACTTGCCAGTTGTCTTTAAGAACATCCAGCTCGGGAAACTTGCTGCGGTCCAGGTAGGGCCGGGACGGGACGCCGGAGAACAGATACATCAAGGCGTTATAGGGCGCAAAGAACGCGGAGTGGTTGACGAACTGGCGCAACACCGGCAGGCGCGCCTTGCCGCGCAAATGCACGTAAAGGATGCTGCCGACAAACAGCAGTATCAACCCTGCCTTGATGGCGAAGGATAAGGTCATGCAACAACTCCTCGAAAATAGGCAACCTGCCCCGGTCTGTCATGCAACGTGGCAGCCGGCCATGATAAACACTCCCGGCCCCGGGCAAAACCCGCCTGATCCAACATTCAGCGTTAAGGAAGACGTAATAACGAGTCAATAGTGCATAAGTCGCAGCTCTGAGCGCTTGATTTGGGTCAGTTGCATCCGCCTGGCGGGGGCCGGCTTGCCTGCGACAGCACCACGATGCCTGAATCGCTGGCAAGCCTGCACCCTGGGAAACGGGCTTACTGCTGTAATTCCTGCTCGCTGAACATATCGCTGAACAGGTAGCTCGACAGGTAGCGCTCACCCGAGTCGGGGAGGATCACAACGATAGTCTTGCCCTGCATTTCCGGGGTTTCAGCCAAACGTACTGCCACAGCCATTGCCGCGCCGCATGAGATCCCGCACAAGATGCCTTCTTCGTGCATCAGACGCAGGGCCATGGCCTTGGATTCGTCATCACTGACCAGTTCGACTTTATCGAGAATCGACAAATCGAGGTTTTTCGGTACAAAACCGGCACCGATGCCCTGGATCTTGTGGGGCGACGGTTTGATCTCTTCACCGGCCAGCGCCTGGGTGATGACCGGCGAGGTGATGGGTTCTACCGCAACCGACAGAATCGGCTTGCCCTGGGTGTGTTTGATATAGCGGGAAATTCCGGTGATGGTGCCACCGGTTCCCACTCCAGCCACCAGCACGTCAATGCCGCCGTCAGTATCGTTCCAGATTTCCGGCCCGGTGGTTTTCTCATGGATTGCCGGGTTGGCCGGGTTTTCGAACTGCTGGGGCATGAAGTACTGCTCAGGATCGCTGTTGCAGATCTGCGCAGCCTTGTCGATGGCCCCTTTCATGCCCTTGGTCGGCTCGGTCAGTACCAGTTCGGCGCCCAGCGCCTTGAGCACCTTGCGCCGCTCGATACTCATGGAGGACGGCATGGTCAGCATCAATTTGTAACCGCGGGCAGCCGCGACAAAGGCCAGACCGATACCGGTATTGCCCGACGTCGGTTCAATGATGGTCATGCCGGGTTTGAGCACACCACGGCTTTCGGCGTCCCAGATCATATTGGCGCCGATCCGGCACTTCACCGAATAGCCCGGGTTACGGCCCTCGATCTTGGCCAGAATAGTCACGCCACGGGGCGCAATACTGTTGATTTGTACCAGAGGCGTGTTACCGATGGAGTGCGCGTTATCTACAAAAATGCGGCTCATGGCGGGGTCCTTATTCACCTTTTGGGAAGGCCTCAAGGGTAGGCCTCGTGTTCCCGGGCGTCCAGTCATGGCGTGACGCGCCATTCAGAGACTGAATGGCGCGTCTGCGTTCACCTCGGACGGGCGTCGCGTTATAGTCGGACATACTTTTTTGTTCTCCCGCCCTGCCCCTTGCAGGGCCCGGGTCCTGGTTTGAGGAATTGCAGATGAAGTTTGAAGGCACCCGCGCCTACGTGGCCACCGATGACCTGAAACTGGCGGTCAACGCGGCCATCACCCTGGAGCGCCCGCTGCTGGTCAAAGGTGAACCCGGCACCGGCAAGACCATGCTCGCCGAGCAACTGGCCGAATCCTTCGGTTGCAAGCTGATCACCTGGCACATCAAGTCCACCACCAAGGCCCATCAGGGCCTGTACGAGTACGACGCGGTCAGCCGTCTGCGTGATTCGCAGCTGGGGGTCGATAAAGTCCACGATGTGCGCAATTACCTGAAAAAGGGCAAGTTGTGGGAAGCCTTCGAAGCTGAAGAGCGGGTCATTTTGCTGATCGACGAAATCGACAAGGCCGACATCGAGTTCCCGAACGACCTGCTGCAAGAACTCGACAAGATGGAGTTCTACGTTTACGAGACCGACGAAACCATCAAGGCCAAAGTGCGCCCGATCATCATCATTACCTCCAACAACGAAAAAGAACTGCCGGATGCCTTCCTGCGCCGTTGCTTCTTCCACTACATCAGCTTCCCGGACCGCAGCACCCTGCAAAAGATCGTCGACGTACACTTCCCCGACATCAAGAAAGAACTGGTCAGTGAAGCGCTGGACGTGTTTTTCGACGTACGCAAAGTGCCCGGCCTGAAGAAAAAGCCTTCTACCTCCGAGCTGGTGGACTGGCTGAAACTGCTGATGGCCGACAATATTGGCGAGGCCGTGCTGCGCGAACGCGATCCGACCAAAGCCATCCCGCCACTGGCCGGCGCTCTGGTGAAGAACGAACAGGACGTGCAATTGCTGGAGCGTCTGGCGTTCATGAGCCGTCGCGCTAATCGCTGATTTTTCCAGAAGGCGATAAGCATGCTGCTTAATCTGTTCAATGAAATGCGGGCGGCCAAGGTGCCGGTTTCTGTGCGCGAGTTGCTGGACTTGATCAACGCGCTGAAGCACCACGTGACCTTCGCCGACATGGACGAATTTTATTATTTGGCGCGCACCATCCTGGTCAAGGACGAGCGTCATTTCGACAAGTTCGATCGCGCATTCGGCGCCTACTTCAATGGCCTGCAGAACCTCAACGAGCACCTTGAGGCCCTGATTCCCGAAGACTGGTTGCGCAAGGAATTCGAGCGCTCGCTGAGCGACGAAGACCGGGCGCAGTTGCAATCGCTGGGGGGCCTGGACAAGCTGATTGAAGCGTTCAAACAGCGTCTTGAAGAGCAAAAGGAACGCCATGCCGGTGGCAACAAATGGATCGGCACCGGTGGCACCAGCCCGTTCGGCTCTGGGGGCTATCACCCTGAAGGCATCCGGGTGGGCGACGCCGGCGCGCGCCAGGGCAAGGCCGCCAAGGTCTGGGAGCAGCGCGAGTACAAGAACCTCGACGATCAGGTCGAACTGGGCACGCGCAATATCAAGGTGGCTCTGCGGCGCCTGCGCAAGTTTGCCCGCCAGGGTGCGGCAGAAGAGCTGGATATCGATGGCACCATCGACCACACCGCCCGCGATGCCGGCCTGCTGAACATTCAGATGCGCCCTGAACGGCGCAACAACATCAAACTGCTGTTGCTGTTTGATATTGGCGGCTCGATGGATTCACACGTGAAGATCTGCGAGGAGTTGTTCTCGGCCTGTAAAACCGAGTTCAAGCATCTGGAGTACTTCTACTTCCATAATTTCATTTATGAGTCGGTATGGAAGAACAACCAGCGTCGTCAGGTCGAACGTATTTCCACCCAGGATCTGCTGAACAAATACGGCGCCGACTACAAGGTGATCTTTATTGGTGACGCGGCCATGGGCCCCTATGAAATCACCCACGCGGGGGGCAGTGTCGAACACTGGAATGAAGATCCGGGTTACAAGTGGATGCAACGCTTCATGGAGAAATACAAAAAGCTGATCTGGATTAATCCTTACCCGAAAGACACGTGGAACTACACCGCTTCGACCGGGATCGTACGCGACCTTATCGAAGACCGGATGTACCCCTTGACGCCGGACGGTCTGGAACAAGGGATGCGGTTTCTGGCCAAGTAATGATGCCCCCTGCAGGAGCGAACACCCTCGCTCCTGCAGGCTTGGTTGTTATTCGGCAAACCGCTGCATGAACGCCACCTGCTGGCGCTGCGCCGCATCCTGGGTGGTCGGACGCATGTACACCACTTCCCCCGGCAAACACTGGGCCAGACGTGCCAGCGCCAGCGGGGTCAAGGCGCCGAGACGCGGGTAGCCGCCAATGGTCTGACGGTCATTGAGCAATACAATCGGCTGGCCATCCGGCGGGACCTGAATCGCCCCCTGCGGGATACCTTCGGAAATCATCGGCGCGCCCTGATAGACCAGTGCCGGCCCCAGCAGGCGGATGCCCATGCGGTCGGCGCGACTGTCGAGGGTCCATGGATTATTGAAGGCGTCAAAGGTGCTTTGACCGCTGAAAGCACCCATTTGGGCACCCAGCACCACATCCAGCAACGGCTTGGGACTGAACTCGGGCAGGTACTGGGACGGCAGTTCACGCAACGGCTGCGCAGCCCCGCCATAACTCAGCTCATCGCCTGCCGCCAGCGCCCGGCCAAAGCCATCGGGGCCGCCGAGCTGCTCACGTACCACGGTAGAGCAACTGCCCAGCACTTGAGGGGCGCTAAAGCCAGCCGGTGCGGCCAGATAGGTGCGGGCACCGCTCATCGGCTGAGTGAAGGTCAGGGTCTGGCCTTTTCTCAGAGAGAAACTGCGCCAGGGCTTCAAGGCTTGTCCGTCTACCGCTGCTGCCAGATCTGCGCCGGCCAGAGCCAGCGTGCAATCGTCCCGGGCGATAACAGATAAGCCGCCGAGGGTGATTTCGATGACCGCAGCGTCTGGTGAGTTGCCCAGCAGCCAGTTGGCCCAGGCCATGGACATCCAGTCCGCAGCCCCGCCCTGGGTCACGCCCAGGTGCCGTACGCCGAAACGACCGGCGTCCTGCAGCAGGCAAAACGGATTACTGGCCTGAATCAGTAAACGGCTCATGCCAAGGCCTCCTGGGGCGTGTCATCACCGCCTAGACGGATAAACTCAGCACGGCTGACAGGGGCGAATTGCACCCTGTCGCCTGGCTGCATGAGGCTGTAACCCTCGCGCTCGCGATCAAACAATGCGCTCGGGGTACGGCCGATAAGGTTCCAGCCGCCGGGCGACTGCGCGGGATAGGCCGCGGTCTGGCGCTCGGCAATCCCCACGCTGCCGGTGGCGACACGTTTGCGCGGGGTGTCCAGGCGCGGTGCGGCCAGGGCTTCTTCGACCAGCCCCATAAAGGCAAAACCCGGGGCAAAGCCCAGGGCGAAGACCTGATATTGATGCTCACTGTGACGACGGATGACTTCGCTCACCGACCAGCCGGTGCGCTTGGCCAGCAAGGCGAGTTCCGGCCCCACACTCAGGTCGTACCACACTGGCAGTACGTGACATTGGCCAAGGTTTTGGGTTTCCGGGCGCAGGTCAGTCAAGGCCTGGGCGATTCGCTCCCGGGCCTGGGCCGGCGTCAGTGCCAGGCCGTCGTAGTGCACCATCAAGGTGGTGTAGGACGGCACCAGATCGGTCAGATACTCGGCGAAGCAAATGCGCAGGCGCTCGCTGGCAGCCAGCATCCACGGCATGTTGGTTTCTGCAATTTCATCGAACAGACGCAGCATCAGGCAGTCGATGGCCACCACTTCAATGCGCGGCTTCATCCCTGCGCCTGCTGGCTCAGGGCCTGGCGAATCCGTTGCACGGCGGCGACCGAGCCGGCGTTGTCGCCATGCACGCACAGCGTGTTGGCGTGCAGGTGCAAGGCACTGCCGTCATTGGCCACCAGAGGCTGGCCAGCCGCAATGGTCAGGGCCTGTTGCACGATAATCTCGGCGTCGTGATGCACCGCCCCCGGCAGTTGCCGTGAAACCAGGCGCCCGGCACTGTCGTAAGCGCGGTCGGCAAAGGCCTCGAACCACAGAGTCACGCCGAACTCATCACCGATGGCTTGCGCCGCGCTGTTATCGCGGGTGGCCATCAGCATCAGCGGCAAGCCCGGGTCGTAAGCGGCCACGGCCTGCACCACCGCCCGCAACTGTGCGGG
The DNA here is from genome assembly GCF_009910445.1 of Pseudomonas sp. 9.1(2019). Lineage (NCBI taxonomy): Bacteria > Pseudomonadati > Pseudomonadota > Gammaproteobacteria > Pseudomonadales > Pseudomonadaceae > Pseudomonas > Pseudomonas sp. 9.1(2019). The sequence continues at coordinate 1,196,209 of NZ_VBWF01000010.1, forward strand.
GCTGGCCATCATGTCGTTGTACATGGCGCCGTGGGGTTTGACGTAGCTGACTCGCGTGCCCTGGGCGCGGCAGATGCCGTCCAGAGCGCCGATCTGATAGTGCAGCAGGTCTTGCAGCTCTTGCGCCGAGTAGGCCATGGAGCGTCGACCAAAGCCGGCGAGGTCTTGATACGCGGGGTGGGCGCCGATTTTCACATCATGGGCCAACGCCAGACCTACGGTTTTGCGCATGATGCCCGGGTCGCCTGCGTGAAAACCGCAGGCAATGTTGGCGCAATCAATAAACGGCATGACCTCGGCATCCAGGCCCATGGTCCAGCTGCCAAAACTCTCACCAATATCGCAATTCAATAACAGGCGGCTCACGGCGATGCTCCTGTGGTCTTTTTATAGTTTAGGTGCAGGCATTTTTGGACAGCAGCACGCCGTTCGTCCAACTAATAAAAGCCGGACTCAGGGATAAGAAAAAGTTGATTGCTTAAATTTTTGCCGGGCCAACCGCTGTTCTGCAGGCGCAGGTCAGGATTAGCTGTTGCGTGCTCGGCGGGCAATTCGCTCGCGCTGGCGTTTACCGCCCAGAACGACCCAGTCCACCAGGCGCAGGAAGCCTTCGATGATGAAGGAAAACAACAGGGCCCCGGCCATCGCCCAGCCGATAGCGGTCGGTGACAGCAGCACCTGATAGCTGTAGGTGTCGATGGTTTCCTGACGAATTGCCGGATCGGCCGCGTAGGCCACTTGCAGTGCACGCATGTACCACGGCCCCTGCATGGCCTGGAACTGATCGTCGAGCAGACGCTGGCGGCTGAGCAATGTGCCCAGGCTGTTGGCATCGCTGCGAAATACCGGGTCGTCACTGGCCCGGTAATGCGCAACCAGCGCTTGCAGATCGCCTTTGAAAAACTGGTTGGCGGTGTTCTGGAAACCCGCCAGCCCGGTTTGCGCTTCGATCAGGTGAGCTTCGACGCGGTTGGCGTAATCATTGATAAACCCCGGCACTTGCACGCCGATCAACAGGCCCAACGTAAACAACACCAACCGCAGATAGCTCAGAAACATGCAGGCGCATCCTTATTCGGTTGTGCCCTGGCTGACGCATTCACCGCGTCGCCACAAGCTCCATTGACCCGGTTCGTAACGCGTCCAGGTTTCGTTTTCTGTCAGCGGTTCGGTGGCAATCACGGTGACTACATCGTTCGGGGTTGTTTCTGACTGAAAATCCACAATCACGTCGACATCTTTCAAACGTGCCGGGCCAAAGGGCGCACGACGCGTGATCTGTGCCAGCTTGGTCGAGCAGTAGCAGAACAGCCAGTCACCGTCGCTGAGCAGGCAGTTGAACACCCCTTTGCTGCGAAATTCGGCGCAAGCGGCGACCAGCACCGGCAGGATAGTTTCGACGTCGACCGGTTCGGGGAAGGCCTGGCGAACCCGGTTCAGCACATCGCAGAACGCGGCTTCACTGTCGGTATCACCGATCGGACGGTAAAAGCTGGTACTCGGGGAGAAGTCGGCCAGCTGGCCGTTGTGCGCGAAGCACCAGTTACGGCCCCAGAGTTCACGGACAAACGGGTGGGTATTGGACAGGCAGACTTTGCCGACGTTGGCCTGACGGATATGGCCAATGACCACTTCGCTTTTGATCGGGTAGCGCTGCACTAGCAACGCGACCTCGGAGTCGCAGCTGGCAGCCGGGTCCTGAAACAGGCGCAGGCCACGGCCTTCATAGAAGGCAATGCCCCAGCCATCGCGATGCGGGCCGGTACGCCCGCCACGCTGCATCAGGCCGGTAAAGCTGAACACAATATCGGTCGGGACGTTGGCGCTCATGCCCAATAATTCACACACGCTCGCACTCTCGCATTCAAGCTCAACGGAAAAGGATTACAACCGCGGCTCAACCCGCGACGGGCCCGCAGCACGGGGTGCTGCCGGGCGGACAAAACGGTCATCGCCAGCAGGGCCGAAAGGCTGGTCGTCTTCAGGGTCGCTGTGGTGCGCCTGCTGGTTGGCGGCGGCTTGCGCCTGACGCGCCTTGCGGGCACGCTCAATGGGCCAGCGAATCAGCACAAAAACCGCATACAGGCACAGTGCAAAGATGGCGTACATCAACAGGTCCGACACCGCGCGCCAGGCGTTATTGCCCACCTTGAACGCAAGGTCCAGGGCAGTGATGGCCACTGCAGGAGCAAATTTTTCTTTTACCGGGTCGATAATGGTCGGGCTCAACAGCAACACCGCCATTAACACGCGTAAAGGCTCACGCAACCAGCGCCACATAAAGCGGGTCAGGCGCCACCATACGAGCAGGCAGCCCAAAGCGGCAAAGGCATAAAGGCCCCAGGCGATCAGATAGTCGTTCTCGGTCATGGTATCCATGGTCGGCAGGCAATGAGGCGCTATGATAACGGCTTTTAGGCAATGCGGCTGCACCGCCGTCAGCGTCACTTCTTTTCATGCAGGTTTCAGAGAACGCTCAATGACCGAATCAGCCTACGCAAACAGCGCCCCTGTCGCACATAAGGTCCAGGGCTCAGACCCCTATTCGTGGTTACAAAATCGCGACAGCGAAGAGGTTTTAGACTACCTGAAAGCCGAAAACGCCTATCAGGAAGCGCAGCTGGCCGACCAGGCGCAACTGCGTGAGGCACTGTTTCAAGAGATCAAGGGCCGGATTCGCGAGACTGATCTGTCACTCCCCTCCCCCTGGGGTCCGTATCTGTATTACACGCGCACCATCGCCGGCGACGAGTACGCCCGCCACTACCGCTGCCCGCGCCCGGCTGACGGCAGCCAGCAGGTTGACGAAAACGCCGAACAGTTACTGCTGGACCCGAACGCCCTCGCCGATGGCGGCTTTATTTCCCTGGGCGCCTTCAGCATCAGCCCCGATCAACAGCGTCTGGCCTACAGCCTGGATACCAGCGGCGAAGAAACCTACCGTCTGTTCGTCAAGGAGCTGAGCAGCGGCGCAGTCAGCGAGCTGCCGTTCACTGACTGCGATGGCAGCATGACCTGGGCCAACGACAGCCAGACCCTGTTTTTCGCAGAACTGGACGAGACCCATCGTCCGCACAAACTGTGGCGCCATACCTTGGGCGAAACCGCTGCGCATGAAGTGTTTCATGAGCCGGACGGGCGTTTTTTCCTGCATTGCTATCGTTCGAGCTCCGAGCGCCAGCTGATCCTGCTGCTTAACAGCAAAACCACCAGCGAAAGCTGGGTGCTGGATGCCGATCATCCGCAACGGGCTTTCAACTGCCTGGCACCCCGGGTCGAAGGCCACGACTACAGCGTTGACCATGGGCTGTACCAAGGGCAATGGGCCTGGTTTGTGCGTACCAACCAGGACGGGATCAACTTTGCCCTGTATTACGCGTTTGGCGATGTACCAACGCGCAACGAATGGCAATTGCTGATCGCCCATGACGACAGTGTGATGCTGGAAGGCTTGAGCCTGAACGCCCATGCCTTGTGCCTGAGCCTGCGCGAAGGCGGTCTGCCGATCATCGAAGTCCGTCCCGATGGCTTGCCGGCCTATCGCGTGCAATTACCGGACGCGGCCTACAGCCTGTATGTGCAAGACAGCCTGGAATTTGACAGTCAGCATATGCGCCTGCGCTATGAGTCACTGAATCGCCCGGCACAAGTGCGCCAGCTCACCCTGGCCACCGGCGAGCAAAGCGTTCTCAAGGAAACCCCGGTTCTGGGACCGTTCAATGCCGATGACTATGTAAGCCAGCGCTTGTGGGCCACGGCACCGGACGGTACGCAAGTGCCGATCAGCCTGGTGGTCAAACGTAATGCGCTGGGCAAACCTGTGCCGCTTTATCTATATGGCTATGGCGCCTATGGCGAAAGTCTCGACCCATGGTTTTCCCATGCCCGCCTGAGTTTGCTCGAGCGCGGGGTCGCTTTTGCCATTGCCCACGTGCGCGGCGGCGGGGAACTGGGCGAAGCCTGGTATCGCGCCGGCAAACAGGAATACAAGCACAACACCTTCAGCGACTTTATCGCCTGTGCCGAACACCTGATCGACAAAGGCCTGACCCGCTCGGACCAGTTGGTGATCAGCGGCGGCAGCGCTGGCGGCCTGCTGATTGGCGCAGTGCTCAACCAGCGACCGGAACTGTTCAAGGCAGCCATTGCCGAAGTCCCGTTTGTCGATGTTCTCAACACCATGCTCGACCCTGAACTGCCGTTGACTGTCACTGAGTACGACGAATGGGGAAACCCGCAGGACCCCGAGGTGTATGCCCGTATCAAGGCCTATGCGCCCTATGAAAACGTCGCACCGCAGGCCTACCCGGCGATGCTGGTGATTGCCGGCTACAACGACAGCCGTGTGCAGTACTGGGAAGCGGCCAAATGGGTGGCCAAGCTGCGCGCCACCAGGACCGACGACAATCTGCTGCTGCTCAAGACCGAGCTGGATGCCGGCCATGGCGGCATGAGCGGGCGCTATCAAGGCCTGCGCGACGTGGCACTGGAGTACGCGTTTGTGTTCAAGGTGCTGGGGATTTAACAGACACAGTGAGCGCTGGTTTGCCAGTGCTCACAGGCAATCTGTGATCAGTCGGCCGGGGCTTTGGATTTCGGGTCTTTAGGCTCCAGCCCCGGCAGCGGCTGGTCTTTGGGCGGCGGCTGCGGCAGCTCGATCGGAGGCAGTGCAATCAGGCTGCCACTCCCACTGACAGGCTTGGGCACGGCACGTGGCGTGATTTGCGGATAGGGCGTTGGCGTAGCGGTACCCGGTGAACCCGGTGCAGGCGTCACTGGCGCACTCGGAACGATGGTCGGTTCAACTGCATGGGCCGCACTTATCGAGAGCGCACTCCACACAATGACCGTTAGAATAGTGCGTTTCATCAATCACTCCGTTGCCAGACCGGCTTGTCTGCCTTCAGGCTACTCGTAACCAGTTGTTTTTGTCCCCTTCTATGAGACTTCCATGAAACGTTTTGTTCTGCTCGACACCACCCCGATCCCTGAAAACGGCGGTGCCTTGTGCCTGTTCGAGTACGGCGAAGACTTCGTGATCAAAATTCAGGGCGGTGACGGCGGCCAGTTGATGAACACCCGCATGCACGGCTCCGAAGATGCACTGGCCGAAATCCCTTGCCGTAAAGTCGCCGGGCGCCCGCAATCGCGGGTGTTGATCGGTGGCCTGGGCATGGGTTTCACCCTGGCCTCGGCCCTCAAGCATTTGGGCAAGACCGCCGAAGTGGTGGTGGCCGAGCTGGTGCCTGGCGTCGTGGAATGGAACCGCGGCCCCCTGGGCGAGAAATCGGGCAACCCGCTGCAGGACCCGCGCACCGTTATCCGCATGGAAGACGTGGCCAAGGTGCTGCAAGCCGAGCCCAACGGCTTTGATGCGATCATGCTCGACGTCGACAACGGCCCCGAAGGCCTGACCCAAAAAGCCAACAGCTGGCTGTACTCGGCGGGTGGCTTGAGTGCCTGCGCCAAGGCCCTGCGGCCAAAAGGCGTGCTGGCGGTATGGTCGGCCAGTGCTGACAAACAGTTCTCGGACAAGCTGCGCAAAGCCGGCTTCAAAGCCGAAGAAGTCCAGGTGTTCGCCCATGGCAACAAGGGCACCCGGCACACGATCTGGATTGCTGAAAAAATCAAAGGCTGATCAACAGCTAAACTTCACGACATAACCGTCATTCGTCCTAAAAGGTGAACCCATGAGTTCGGCCAACCCACCGTCCCACACTGCCAAGCTGGATCGCATCCTGGCCGATGCCCAGCGTGACCGCGAGATGGGCTATCGCGACAAAGCCCTGAAAATGTATCCCCACGTGTGTGGCCGCTGCGCCCGTGAGTTTGCCGGCAAGCGCCTGAGCGAACTGACTGTCCACCACCGCGATCACAACCACGACAACAACCCGCAAGACGGTTCCAACTGGGAGCTGTTGTGCCTGTACTGCCACGACAACGAACACTCGCGTTACACCGATCAACAGTACTTTTCGGAAAGCTCCACCAGCAGCCCGAAAATCGCCAAGGCGACCCACAACCCGTTTGCCGCGCTGGCCGGGCTGATGAAAAAAGACGAGTAGTGCCTGTGCGGGAGCTGGCTTGCCAGCGATGGCTGCGCCCCGGGATGACAGTCAAAACCGAGGGCTTGCAGCACTGGCAAGCCGGCTCCCGCAACAGACCACGTGCCCCCCGATCCACAGACAATGCCGGTATACTCGCGTCTTTTTTCTGAAGGGCAACGGCACGTGGCAAACAAACGGTACAGCTGCATTGGTTTGTATAACCCCAAATCACCGGAAAACGTCGGCTCGGTGATGCGTGCGGCTGGTTGCTACAACGTGGCGTCGGTGTTCTACACCGGAAAACGCTATGAACGCGCCCGCGACTTCGTCACCGACACCAAGAAAATCCATCAGGACATCCCCCTGATCGGTATCGACGACCTGAAAAAAATCATCCCGCTGGGCTGCATTCCCGTCGCTGTCGAAATGGTAGAGGGCGCCCGCTCCTTGCCGGAGTACACCCACCCGGACCGGGCGATCTATATTTTCGGCCCGGAAGACGGGTCGCTGGGTAAAGACGTGCTGGAGTGGTGCGAAGACGTTATTTACATCCCGACCACTGGCTGCATGAACCTTGCAGCCACGGTCAATGTGGTGCTTTACGACCGTTTGGCCAAGGGCAATAACACCCGCTCCGGGCCAAAGTTCGGCTAAGTCAGACCTTGCCCTTGTTCTGCTGGCTGGCACTCCAGTCCAGCAGCAGGCTGTAGGCGATAGCCAGCAAGGTAGGACCGATAAACAGACCGATAAAGCCGAATGCTATCAACCCGCCAAACACCCCGAGCAGGACGATCACCAGCGGCAGGTTGCCGCCCCGGCTGATCAGGTACGGCTTGAGTACGTTATCGACACCACTGATAACCAGCGTGCCCCAGATCCCGAGGAAAATCGCCATCCCGTAGTCACCCTTCCAGGCCAGCCAGGCGGTGGCCGGGATCCAGATCAGCGGTGGCCCCATGGGAATCAGACTGAGCAGAAAGGTTGCCAGGCCCAGCACCAGCGCACCCGGAACCCCGGCGATCAAAAAGCCTATGAGCGCCAGCAGCGCCTGAGCGGCCGCGGTGCCAATCACACCGTTGACTACACGCTGAACCGTGCCCGCCACCAATTCCTGGTAGTAGTCGGCACGGTCGCCGATCAGTCGTTCCAGCAGACGATGCACGAAGCTCGCCAGGCGCGGGCCGTCACGATAGAAAAAGAACACGAACACAATGCTCAATGTCAGTTCCAGGATGCCGCCGCCAATCTGCGCGCTGCGGGCCAATAGCCAGTTACCCACCTGCCCCAGATACGGTTTTACCGCCATGAGCATGGCTGCGCCCTGCTCATCGATGGTGTTCCAGAGCCCCACCAGGCGTTCGCCGACCAGCGGAATGCCGGCGAGCCAGGTCGGGGCCTCCGGCAAGCCTTCGAGCTGAACATCCTTGATCAAGGTGGTAGCGTCGCGCACATGGTCTGCCAGGTTGAACCCCAGCCATACCAGCGGCACTGCCACCAGCAGCATCCAGCCCAGGGTCAGGATGCCCGCAGCCAGCGACTCACGGCCCTTGAGCGCCCGTGTCAGCAGGCGCATCAGGGGCCAGCTGGCAAACGCCAGCACCGCGCCCCAGAACAAGGCCGACCAGAAAGGAGCCATCACCCACAGACTGGCACCGAACAACACCAGAAGCAGAATCTGCACCAGCAGGCGATCGTTATTGAGCATGTGTGTTCCGCAGAGAATTGAGATGAAAAGAGGGACGGCGATTACCTGGAGTGTAACCGCCGCTTACAAATTGTTAACGCAGTAATTCCACATGCAGCCCCTGGGTCTGGCTGTCGCCAAGCTCAATGCGCGCCGCCCGCACCCCGCTCTTGATCAGGGCATCACGCCAGGCCGCGGCCTGGTTTCCGGTCAGACTGACCCGGGAGGTAGTATCGAGATTCAATGCCCGGGATATCAACGTAAGCCACGGTGCATCGGGCTCACCGGTGAGGGTGGGCAAATCCAGCCTGCCGGTGCTTTTGAGCTGGCGCTGCAAGGTGGCCGAAGTGGGCAACAACTCGCCCAGATCGGCACTCGATTCAAGCTGCTCGACATGCAGGTAGGCTTTGCGCGACCCGCGATTGATGCTGTACAGCGCCACAAGCTGGTTCTGATCCGGAGCCGCACGGCGCAGCAACAGATAGGACTGTTGCTCGTCGGAGCCTACCAGCTTGGAGTTGCCAAATACTTCATTGGCCCAAAGGCTGCTTTCACCACAATCGCGCGCCTGACACCAGAACAGCAACTCGGCGCCCTTGGCCTGCAAGGCTTCACGGGCAGCAGTGAAGGCTTCATTGGCCGAGTGTTCAGCGGGCAGCTCATAGGTGATGGCGGTCGTCTGCCCGCGGGCATTGACCTGGCCTTCAAATCGGAGACGGCCACTGATTTTCCGGATCGAACCCAGCGGATAGATGCGCTCGATATCAGGTTGCACGGTGTAATCGACAATTTGCGCATCTGCCAGCCTTGGCACATCTTGCAAATCATGACTGCCGGGCACATCGGCAGCCCACAGTAGCGGGCTCAGGCAGCTCAGGCCCACAGCCAGGAACAAACGATTGGGTAGCTTCATCGGCGTACTTCGCACAGACGCAGGGTGTGGTTCAGCATCCTCACGATAGAGACCGGATGGCCTTTCGGGGTCGCAGCGGTGTAGAGATCTATCATGGTTGTCTCCCTTTCATCCCGCCAAGCCTCGGCAGTTGACCGCCGCAAGTCAAGGAACGGAGAAGAACCGATTGAAACAGTCTGCAACAAGGACTGCCCCCGACTCGTCATTCAGGTGCAAATGATGGCCACCGGGTAACCGTTCCAGGTTGAAAGGTAGTTGATCCAGCAGCCCGGCATGACTGGCCAGCATGCCCTGTTCTGCCACCACCAGGGTCCCAGGACAATTCACCCGCCGGATGAAGGACATGGCCTGTTCATCGGTCAGACGCAATGGCGACGGCAAGGTCAGGCGACTGTCGCTACGCCAGCTATAACCACCGGGGACGGGCATCAGACCGCGCTGAGCGAGTAGTTCTGCCGCCTCGCGGCTAACCGCCACCATGCCCTTCATCCGCGCCTCAATGGCTCGCTCGAGTGTCGGATGCACCGACTTGCGCTTGTGCTGCAGATCAAGCTGCGCTTGCAGGGCCTGGCCCATGCGCTCAGCCGTACCCTCTACCGGGCCGTTGCGCAACATGATCCCGTCAATCAAGGCCAGGTGCGTGACGCGCTCGGGAAACGAACCCGCAATCACCACCGAAACTATCGCCCCCAACGAGTGCCCCAACAGGGCGAACCGTTCCCAACCCAGCTGCTCGGCCACGCACAGCACATCAAAGGCGTAATCGGCCAAGCTATAGCCCGCCCCGCGCGGGCGGTGATCTGAATGACCATGGCCGGCAAAGTCCAGTGCCGCGATGCGCAAGCCCGGCAGTTTTGGCGCCAGCCGGGCGAAGCTGTTGGCGTTGTCCAGCCAGCCGTGCAGGGCAATTACCGGCAGACCGTCTGGCGGGCCAGACATGTGCGCAGCCAGTTCAATATGCGGCAGGCTCAGGCGTACTTCTTCAACCACAGGACTCATGGGACATGCTCTTCAAAGACTTGAGGTTAAGGGGCGATGAGACGCCGTTGCGGCCATGACCCGGACACTACGAAACTGCAACAGCCCCGGGCTCCCAGCGGGAAAAAATCTGTTTGAGCAATACAGCGGTGTCTTGCGGCTGCTCCAGCGGGAACATGTGCCCGCCCGGTACGCTCAGTGACTCACCGTTGGGCATGCGCGCCACGGCCTTGGCATGATGGCTCATGACTACCCGGCTGTCGCGCCCGCGCACGACCGTCAGCGGCACTTGCAACTGAAAGGCGCGCCCGGGGCTGGTGTGGGGGACGCCCCGGTAAATATTAATCTCGGTCGCCGGGTCGAAGCTCAGGCGCAAGCGATCGTCGACGGCCTGCAAACCGTGCTCCAGGTACGCTTCGAAACAGTCAGGATCAAAACTGCGAAACAGCGACTTGCCCGCAAAGTAGGCACGGGCGGTCTCGCGATCGGCGAACTCTTCACGCCGCCCCAAAGTACGTCCAGCCGGAGTCAGGCGATCAATCAAGCCAAAACGCTTGGCGGCGCGAATCACCCACCGGTCGGTAAGCGTCAGCACCGGCGAATCAAGCATGACCACGCCTTTGTATAAATGCGGACAACGGATTGCCGCATGCAGGTGCAACATCCCGCCCAAAGAGTGGCCAACGCCCAGTACCGGTCCGGCTTGCTGCTGCAGGTGGAAGATCAGCTCATCGACCAGGTTGTGCCAGTTGTCATCCACCGGAAAACGCGGGTCATGCCCGTGCTGTGGCAGGCATGCCACGTTGAAGTCCGGGGTCAGAGCATCGAACAACTTGCCATAGGTAGCAGAAGGGAAGCCGTTGGCATGGGCGAAAAAAATCTGCCTAGACATACAAGGCGTCCATAAGTAGAGAGTCCAGCTTATTGTCTGCAGGAAAAATACTCATATCAATGACCGTATGCGCCATGAGTGACGCCACTACGGCCATTATCTGAGCATTTGATCAGCGCACGGGCGGCGCTTCACCCAAGGGCACTACCGCGATGGTCAGGCGGGAGATGCAGCTGAACTTGCCGCTGTCGTCCGTCAGGCGGATATCCCACACATGGGTGGTACGGCCCATATGAACCGGGCGAGCCACCGCAGTCACACGCCCGCTGCGTACACCACGCAAGTGGTTGGCGTTGACCTCAAGACCGACGCAATAAAACTTTGAGGTGTCGACACACAAGAAACTGGCCATTGACCCCACCGTCTCGGCCAGCACTACCGAGGCGCCACCATGCAACAAGCCGAAAGGTTGATGGGTACGGTGATCCACCGCCATGCTGGCCGTGATCGACTCATCGTCGAAGGCGTCGAACGTAATGTCCAGCACGTCGCAAATAGTGTTTTTGCGCAGAGAGTTGAGCTTTGCAAGGTCCGGCGTGGTGGTCCACGAGATCATGGTTCATTCCTTGGGTCAGAGAGCATGGCTGGCCGGCTTGCCACAGCGCAGCCCCATGCAGGTTTTTTGTTTTGTACTCAGGGATGCCACAGGTTGCACAACGTCATGCTGCCCGCCAGCGGCCACTCACCCTCAAGTTCCGCCAGGCTGGCCGTGTGCATTGGCTGCGGCTGGCGCATATGGCCATGCATTAACAGGCTGATCAGGTCACCCACAAAAGGCTGATGGGTAACCAGCAGCACATTGCCGCTATCGGGAAGCTGGCTCAGGGCCTGCCGTGGATCGCTATCGGGAGTCAGCCACGGCACGCTGATGAGTTCCGGGGCGAAACCCAGGGCATTGCGTACCAGCTCAGCGGTTTGCTGAGCCCGAACGTACGGGCTTGCCAAAATGCTGTCCAGTGGCTGATCAAGCAACCGGGCAGCACTGTGCAAAACCTGTTCACGCCCTTTTACGGTCAGTTCGCGCTCGGCATCACGTCTTGCGTGGGGCTGGGCCTCACCATGGCGCAAGATCCAGATTTTCATGGCTTGGTCTCTGCGCCGCCAGTGGGCGCCACGTACGGAGCCTCGCCTTCTGGCGCACGCGGGGCGGGCCAATCGGCAAACGGCCAGGGCTTTTGCTCGGTGTGAAAGCTGCCGAAGCGCCCGATTTGTGCGAGGTAAAGGCTCAGGCTATCGCCAAAGTTCATCAGCCCGGCGTTAGGTGCACCGTAAACCAGACGGTAAATCAGTTGCACCAGCACCAGCCCGCCAAGCACCAGTTGCGCGACCTGCCAGACCAGAAGAAAGACCAGCATCCAGAACACGCGCAACACAATGGACTCGTACTTGGGTGCATTTTTTGTATCGTTCATATGCTGCTCCTGTCGGGCTCAGTTGAAACCACTGGTGGAGATAAAGTCGACATCGGTTTTGGGCTCGGCGCGCATCAGCAGCTCAATTACCTGATTGAGGGTGCGGCCCTCAAACAGGATTGCATGCAAGCCTGCGACCAATGGCATATAAACATTCAACTCCTGGGCCTTGACCTTGAGCACCTTGAGCGTATTCACGCCTTCTGCCACTTCGCCCAGGCGGGTAACGGCCTCTTCCAGACTCAAACCCTGGCCCAGGGCAAACCCGACCTGATAGTTGCGGCTTTTGGGCGATGAGCAAGTGACGATCAAATCACCTACCCCGGCCAGTCCGAGAAAAGTCATGGGGTTGGCGCCCTGACTGACTGCAAAACGGGTCATTTCTGCCAGGGCACGGGTAATCAGCATGCTCTTGGTGTTTTCACCCATTTCCAGTGCCACGGCCATGCCGGCAATGATTGCGTACACGTTTTTCAACGCCCCGCCCAACTCCACGCCGAACCGGTCAGCACTGGCATAGACCCGAAATGTGCGGCCGTGCAAAGCCGCTTGTACCCGAGCGCAGAGCTCTTCGTCGGCACTGGCGACCACTGTGGCCGTCAATGCATGTTCGGCAACTTCACGGGCCAGATTGGGGCCGGACAGCACGCCGATTCTGGCTTGCGGAGCGATTTCCTCAAGAATCTCGCTCATCAGCTTGAAACTGTGAGCTTCAATGCCTTTGGTCAGGCTGACCAGCATTTTGCCGCTCAGGCGTTCGGCATGCTCTGCCAACACATTGCGCAAGGCGCTGGAGGGCAATGCCACAAAGCACAGTTCACAGGCTTCAAGCGTTGCCTGCAGGTCGGTGACCGGTTCAACCAGGGGGTGAATCTTGATGCCCTTAAGGTAGCGAGGGTTCTCGCGATTCAGGCGAATCGCCTCGGCTTGCTCCGGATCCCGCATCCACTGGCGCACTGGATGACCGTTTTCTGCCAGCAAGTTGGCCACGGCGGTGCCAAAACTCCCGCCTCCCAAGACCGCAATAGCGTGCTGTTCAGTCATATGCAATCCCGTCATCTATATAGCAGTGGCAATACCGGCATTATACGGAGCACATCCCTCAAGGCGAGACCTTGAACGATTGATTGCACGGAAAAGAGTCGGCGGCGACTGGAAAAGCGAAACAGCTCAGTTACCATGCCGCCTTGCGGTTCACACTCCAAGGCAAAATTGCTGCGCACAAGAATGGCGACCTCAAGTCAGGGATGGCAGTACACATGGGCTATACCTCCAGTACCACGGGCAAGACTGATGGAGCACCGCCCCCATGAGCGTTCGCAGTCGCTGGAACATACATACCCGCACGCAAATGATGAGCCTGGGCCCAGCGTTGCTCCTGACGTTGCTGTTAATCAGTCTTTTTACCTTTATTCGCATCCAGGACTTGCGCCAGGAGCTGAATCACACCGGCCAGTTGATTGCCAACCAGCTGGCGCCCGCCTCGGAGTACGGGATTTTATCCGGCAATACCGAGATGCTGAACAGCCAGGCAAAGGCCTCGCTGAACACGCCACATGTGCAATTTGTACAAGTGCAGGACCCTGCCAACAACATGCTGTTTCATGCCGAGCAACCGGCTTCCGGTGCGGACCGGGAATCACATGCCGAGATATTCCAGGCACCGGTTCGCATGCAGCGAAACGGCTCCGGTGATTACCTGGTCACCCGCGACCTCCAGGCAACGCTGCCGAGGGAAGGCTATCCGGGCCGGGTACTGGTCGGCATTTCCAATGAGGCATTCGACAAGCGCCAACAAGAAATCCTGCTCAAGGCATTGATCCTGGCGCTGTTTGCACTGGGTTTTACCTACCTGCTGGCCCGTCGCCTTGCAACCAACCTGTCCAAACCCATCATCGATATGAGCAATGCCGTCAAAGCCATTCAGCAAGGCGATTACAAAATGCATTTGCCTGTGGTCGACGACAGCGAACTGGGCAGTCTGGCCCGGCATATCAATAACCTTGCCGACGGCCTTGAAAAAGCCAGTCGCGAGCAGGAAGCAACCATCGCGCAACTGATTCAGACACGTGAAGAGGCTGAACGGGCCAACCGCGCAAAAACAGATTTCCTGGCGATGATGAGCCACGAGCTACGCACCCCGATGAATGGCGTACTGGGGATGCTGCAATTACTGGAAACCACTGAGATGACGCCGGAGCAGATCGAGTATGCGGCTCTGGCCTCGGAGTCTACCGAGCACTTGCTCAAGGTGATCAACGACATCCTCGATTTCTCGAGAATTGAGCGCTCGATTCTTGACCTCGAACGCATCCCCTTCAATCTGGCCGAACTGGTCAGCAACTGCGCCCAGGCTTTTCAGCACAATGCCGGACAGCGCGGGTTGCTGTTGCAGCTGTCGATCCCTGATGGCTTGCAGGACTTGCACGTACTCGGCGATCCGACCCGCATCCGGCAGATTCTGGTCAATTTGATTGGCAACGCCTTGAAGTTTACCGAGTATGGACAAGTCAGCATCGAGCCGCTCTGGCAGCCCCTGGACCATGAACTTATCTGGTTCACCTGCACCGTACGCGACAGCGGTATCGGGATCAGCAGCGACAAGCTGGACTCGATGTTTAATGCCTTCCAGCAAGCCGACAGCTCGATTTCACGTCGTTATGGCGGCACCGGACTGGGGTTGCCCATTGCCCGCACGCTGGCTGAACGCATGGGCGGCACGCTGCATGCCAAGAGCGAAGAATCCCTCGGCTCGGTATTTACCCTGGAGATCCCGCTGGAACTGCACCATCCCGTTCCCCAGCAGCACCAACCGGAGTTGGCGACTGAACCGATGCGCACCAAGGGCCGTAAAATCCTGCTGGTGGAAGATAACCGGGTCAATCAGACGGTCATTGAGGCCGTGTTGAGGAACCTGGGGTATGAGGTGAGCGTAGTCAGTGACGGTGCACAGGCGATTCACCATGCCAACACCGAGAACTATGCGGCCATTTTGATGGACTGCCGGCTACCGATCATTGACGGCTATGAAGCTACCCGGCAAATCCGCCAGTTATCAGGCTGCACCACGGTGCCCATCATTGCCCTGACAGCCAACGCCCTGCAGGGGGACAGGGAAAATTGTCTGCAAGCGGGAATGAACGATTACCTCGCCAAACCATTCAAACGCACTGACCTGGAGCAAATTCTGCAGCGATGGGTGCAGTAACCTGTAATCAGGGGCTGTTCCGGTTTCCCGGGGACGGCGCTGTCCGCAGCCCCTGCGCAGTGACCAAAGCACTCTGGCCGCGGCAACATCCCGGCCCGACGAAACCTGAACAGGGCTTGTAGAACCACCTGCGACTGGCGTTAAAGGCAAAAGTGCGGCAGTCTTAGACACCCGAATGGGCCCCTGAACCGGCCTGATTTAAATTTTCAGTGCACAAGTGTACATTCTTGCCCTTTGCGCTGTGACTTTCACTACAACGCAATAGTCTATGTGTAGGCTGGCGAACTGGAACGCGAACGTTCCGGTTGGTCGGGAAGATTTGCCCCACCCTGCCGCATGGGATTATTGAGGAGCTCGCATGACCAAACAAAACGCCTTTACTCGGGAAGATTTGCTGCGCTGTAGCCGCGGCGAGCTATTCGGCCCAGGTAACGCGCAACTGCCCGCCCCGAACATGCTGATGGTGGATCGCATCACCCATATCAGCGAAGAGGGTGGCAAGTACGGCAAAGGTGAATTGGTCGCCGAGCTGGATATCACCCCTGACCTGTGGTTCTTTGCCTGTCACTTCGAAGGTGATCCGGTGATGCCGGGCTGCCTGGGCCTCGACGCCATGTGGCAGCTGGTTGGCTTTTTCCTGGGCTGGCAAGGCTTGCCGGGCCGCGGCCGTGCCCTGGGTTCGGGCGAAGTGAAGTTCTTCGGTCAGGTATTGCCGACCGCCAAGAAGATCACTTACAACATTCAGATCAAACGTGTCCTTCGCGGCAAGCTGAACCTGGCAATTGCCGATGGTTCCGTCAGCGTCGACGGTCGCGAGATTTACACCGCCGAAGGCCTTCGGGTCGGCGTTTTTACTTCCACTGAAAACTTCTAAGGGTTATCCGCATGCGCCGCGTCGTTATCACTGGTCTGGGCATCGTTTCGTGCTTGGGCAATGACAAAGAGACCGTCTCCGCTAACCTGCGTGCAAGTCGCCCTGGCATCCGATTCAACCCGGAATATGCCGAAATGGGTCTGCGTAGCCAGGTTTCCGGCTCCATCGACCTGCCTCTTGAAGAGCTGATCGATCGCAAGATCTATCGCTTCGTCGGCCACGCGGCGGCTTACGCCTACCTGGCCATGAAAGACGCCATCACCGATTCCGGTCTGACCGAGGAGCAAGTCTCCAACCCGCGTACCGGCCTGATCGCCGGCTCCGGCGGCGCGTCGACCTTGAACCAGATGGAAGCGCTGGACATCCTGCGCGAAAAAGGCGTCAAGCGTGTAGGTCCTTACCGCGTTACGCGGACCATGGGCAGCACCGTTTCCGCCTGCCTGGCGACCCCGTTCAAGATCAAGGGCGTGAACTACTCGATCTCCTCTGCCTGCGCCACCAGTGCCCACTGCATCGGTACCGCAGTAGAGCAGATCCAGCTGGGCAAGCAGGACATCGTATTTGCTGGCGGCGGTGAAGAAGAACATTGGAGCCAGTCGTTCCTGTTCGACGCCATGGGCGCCTTGTCCACTCAATACAACGACACGCCAGAGAAAGCATCTCGCGCCTACGACAAGAACCGTGACGGTTTTGTCATTGCAGGCGGCGGCGGCATGGTTGTGGTTGAAGAGCTGGAACACGCCCTGGCCCGTGGCGCCAAGATCTACGCCGAAATCGTCGGCTACGGCGCGACCTCCGACGGCTATGACATGGTTGCCCCAAGCGGCGAAGGCGCCATCCGCTGCATGCAGATGGCAATGGCTACCGTTGACGGCCCAATCGACTACCTCAACACCCATGGCACCTCTACTCCGGTAGGCGACGCCAAGGAAATGGAAGGTGTTCGTGCGGTGTTCGGCGACAAGGCTCCAGCCATCAGCTCCACCAAAAGCCTGTCGGGTCACTCCCTGGGCGCCGCAGGCGTTCACGAAGCGATCTACTGCCTGCTGATGATGGAAGGCAACTTCATTGCCGGCTCTGCCAACATCGAAGAGCTGGACCCGGTTGTCGCCGACATGCCGATCCTGACCAAGACCCGCGAAGACGTCACGCTGAACAACGTGATGAGCAACAGCTTCGGCTTCGGTGGCACTAACGCCACTCTGGTTCTGAAGCGCTGGACTGGCAAATAAGCCTTCCGCTCGCGAAATGAAAAATGCCCCGACCGGTTCGGGGCATTTTTTTGTCCGGAATAATCTGGCGAAAGTTGCTCCGGCGACACTGACTTACAAGCAAACGCCAGCAGTCCCTAGCGCTTTTTCGGCAACACCGACAGGAAATTATCCCTGGCCACCTTGCGCGCAACGCTTTCAGGCAAGGCATCCAGAAACGGATCAAAACTGCGTAACTCTTGCCCCACTTTGTCGAAACGCCCCACCACATCGGATCCCAGCATAAAACGCTCCGGGAAGCGTTCTACAAGCGCGACCCACTCAGGCCTGGCCTTGCCCTGCTCATCCAGCAGATACGGCGTGAGCATGCTCCAGGACAGGTCCACGTAGAGATTGCGATGCTGGGCCAGAAGTCGTGTCAGTTCGGGTAACAGAAAGGGCATCCGGGTCTGGTGCCTATGGATTTCGACGCTGCTGCCTGCATGGGCCCAGATAAACCGGGTATCCGGGAACTGCGCCAGCGGCTCTTCAATTTCGGCCAGATACAGCGGGTTCCTTTCCCGTTTCGAAGTGATGTTGGAGTGCAACAGAACTGGCAGATCCTGCTCCCCTGCCAATTTGTAGACCTTGGACATGGCCTCGTTATTGGCCCGCGGTGTGTCCCCGGAGATGAGCGCCGTCAGGTCGTCATGGCGGGTGAAAACCTCGCCAATGCCTTGCCACAAACCGGGGTTGAGGTCGAGCATGCGCTGAATGTGCTCGGCAGAATTTTTGTCATTGGGATTAAAACCGGACAGGAACGGATGAAAGTGCTCACGCTGTGCTGCTGTCAGCTTGTTGACGGCTGCAGCCACCCACACATCGGTCGCGCTATACCAATAGGCATCAGCGTCATCGCCAGCGTAGTAACGCGGGCGCTTGGGTTCGTCTTCATGCCATTTTTTGGCCACGGGGATTCCGGAAATCATCACGTGGTCGATTCGATTGCTGGCCATTTCCTGAAGCAATGCGTCCATTCCGGCGGTTTCCTGGAAGAAATCGACGTAATGTAAATGTGCATCGCTGTAGGCATAGTCG
This sequence comes from Pseudomonas sp. 9.1(2019), assembly GCF_009910445.1. NCBI lineage: Bacteria > Pseudomonadati > Pseudomonadota > Gammaproteobacteria > Pseudomonadales > Pseudomonadaceae > Pseudomonas > Pseudomonas sp. 9.1(2019). The sequence goes on from NZ_VBWF01000010.1 coordinate 1,214,505, forward strand.
CGGGCCTGCACCCACATGCTGGTCGTCGCAAGGGCCCAGGCCACAACGTAGTGTCTTATTCGCAACCTGAATCTCCTCTCTGTTGACTCCAATAGACCCGCCAGCCTGTTCAAGGGTTCAGCCTGTGATCAAAGTGAACGCATAACGCCCGGCATGTTCTATAAAGATCAGGACCTTTATCACTGCCAATCTGAGGTTTGCCATGACTGTTACCGTTAATACCGAGTCCCACGAAGGCTTTCGTCACAGCATTAAAATCGACGATCACGAAGTGTTCACCGATTTGCCCAAAGCAATGGGCGGCGAAAGTTCAGCGCCCTCGCCCCATGATTATTTCGATGCCGCCCTCGGTGCCTGCAAGGCGCTGACGCTCAAGCTCTATGCGCAAAAGAAAGATATTCCGCTGACTGGCGTCACGGTCGAGATCAAACACGACGCCAGTGAAGAGCAGCTCGGCAAATACGCACTGCACGTCAAACTGACGCTCAAGGGCGTACTCACCGACGCCCAGCGCCAGGAGCTGCACCGGGTGGCCGACAAGTGCCCGATCCACAAGCTGATGACCACTGCAGACGTCACCATCGAGACTCACTTGTCTGAAGGTGCTTTCAGCCAGTAACGTCTCGGGAGTACGGGGGCACATGACAGCGTTGGGTTATGCTCAACGCTTCTCCATTGCCGGGACCGCACCATGCATGAACTGACCGTGATTCGCCCCCGCGCCGAGGATGTCGAAGGGCAACCCATCCTGCGCCCCCTGCCGTCAGCGAAATGTCGCAGTGTCGGCCCTTTCGTGTTCTTCGATCACATGCTGCGTACCGACTATCCGCCCGGCCACGGGATGGATATCAGGCAGCATCCGCACATTGGTCTGTCTACCCTGACCTATCTGTTCGAAGGACAGCTGCAGCACAAGGACAGCCTGGGCTCTGACCAGCAGGTAGGCCCCGGTGAAGTCAGCTGGATGACAGCCGGCGCAGCCATTGCCCACATCGAACGCACGCCTGCCCCGCTGCTCGCCCGGGGATCAACCCTGCATGGCCTGCAAGTGTGGCTGGCATCCCCCAAAACCCGGGAGCAAGGTCCGGGGCACTACAGCCATCACCTGGCGGAGAGCTTGCCAGTCAGCGATAGCCTCGGGGTAAGGATTCGCATGCTGGCAGGTACCGGGTTCTGTCTGGCCTCACCGGTGCCCGTGCTGTCACCGACCCTGTATGCCGAAATACATATGCAAACAGCCACCACGCTGCTTATCCCGGCAGAACACCAGGAGCGCGCGCTGTATGTGCTGGAAGGGCAAGCGCAGCTACAAGGCCAGGCCATTGAGCCACGCAGCCTGGTGCTGTTGCCCGCCGCAGAGGAACTGACCTTGTGCGCCGACAGCGACTGCCACGCGGTGTTGATAGGTGGCGCGCCGCTGGATGGCCCCCGGCGCATGAACTGGAATTTTGTTGCCAGTGATCCAGTGCTTATCGAGCAGGCCCGAGCGCGCTGGGCTGCCGGAGACTGGCCGACCGTTGCCGGAGAAAGCGGTCGTATCGAACTGCCCTGAACAGCCGCCGTGCCCTTACAACACCATTGCTGCAACCCAGCCAAACGCCAGCAATGGCAGGTTGTAATGCAGGAAGGTGGGCACCACGGTATCCCAGATATGGTGATGCTGGCCGTCCACGTTCAAACCGGAAGTCGGACCCAGGGTTGAGTCCGAAGCCGGCGAACCGGCATCACCCAGGGCTCCGGCGGTACCGACGATGCAAACGATGGCCATCGGACTGAAACCCAGTTGCACACACAACGGCACAAAAATCGCCGCCAGAATCGGTACTGTCGAAAACGACGAGCCAATGCCCATGGTCACCAGCAACCCGACCAGCAACATCAGCAATGCCCCGACACCCTTACTGTGGTTGATCATGCCTGCAGACGCCTCAACCAGGGATTTCACTTCGCCGGTGGCTTTCATCACCTCGGCAAAACCCGATGCGGCAATCAGGATGAAGCCAATCATGGCCATCATTTTCATGCCTTCGGTGAACAGGTCATCGGTCTCACGCCAGCGCACAATCCCTGACGCCGAGAAAATCAGAAAGCCTGCCAGTGCTCCGATGATCATGGAGCCCAGCCACAGCTGAATGATAAACGCGGCAGCGATGGCAACTCCGGCCACCAGCAGGGTTCGCGGGTTGTAGCTGATAGCCACTTGCTCGACCTGCTCAATCTTGGCCAAATCATATTCACGCTTTTTGCGGTAACTGATGAATACAGCCACCAACAACCCGAACAACATGCCTAGCGCCGGGATCGCCATTGCGTGGGTGACATTGACCTGGCTGACATCCACCCCGCTCTTGCTGACGTTGGCGAGCAAAATCTGGTTGAGAAAGATGTTGCCGAAGCCCACCGGTAAAAATATGTATGGCGTAATCAAGCCAAAGGTCATGACACAGGCGATCAGGCGCCGGTCAATTTTCAACTTGGTGAGCACGTACAACAGGGGCGGAACCAGCAAGGGAATGAAGGCGATATGAATCGGCAGGATGTTCTGCGAAGAGATTGCGACCACCAGCAACAAACCGATCAGTAGCCACTTGAGGCGATTGCCGCCGACAGCCTGTTGTCTATTGACCATGATCAGGGCCTTGTCGGCCAGTGCATGGGCCAGGCCGGACTTGGCGATCGCCACCGCGAAGGCACCCAGCATTGCATAGGACAAGGCGACCTGCGCGCCGCCACCCAAGCCGCTGTTGAACGCATCGAGCGTTGCTTCGATGCCCAGCCCGCCCACAAGGCCGCCGACGACGGCACCCGTGATCAGGGCGATCACCACATGCACACGGGACAGACTGAGCACCAACATGATGCCGACCGCGGCAATTACTGCATTCATCATTACAACCTCTTAGCGCGCACTACGATAAAACACCGTAAAGCGGAAAATTTCGGGCAAAAGGCTGCTGTTCCAGTCGCCGGTCTGAAAGGGAGTGCTTATTTGGGGGCGCACACTTTGCAGCAGCATTGACGCCTTGTCAAAGCACACGCCAAAGGCCTGCGGGGATCATCGCCTGAACGGGGATACCCTTAATTCTGACAGGGTTTAATCTTTTTAAAATTTGAAAACGTAACCTCTAAATACAGATTTCCCCATAAAGAAAACTATCGGCTGGCCGCTAACAGACAAAGCCTCTATTCAGGATGTCTCCATGTCGCTCAGACAGCTTTCCATCCAATGGAAAATCACCCTCCTCGCCGGACTCTGCCTGCTGGGTATCGTCGCTCTTCTGGTGGGACTTTCCCTCTACCGCATGGATTACACGGCCGATCTGGTGGAGGCCTCAAGCACGCAGATGCTCAATGAGTCCGCACAGGCCCGTATTGAGGCCCAGGGCGAAGCTCAGGCGTTGGCCATCAGTCGCCAATTTATGGATGCCTATCAATACGGCAACGGGTTTGCACGACAAGTCCTGTTTTTACGTGAGCAATCGGAAAAGCGCTTTCTGGATGCTTTCGATCTGCGTGAAGATCTGACCCGACAGGTGAAAGCGGCCCTGCAGGCCAATCCCGACTTGCTTGGCTTGTCCCTGGTGTTTGAAGCCAATGCGCTGGACGGCAAGGACCAGCTGTTCGACCATCAATCAGAGCTGGGCAGCAACGACAAGGGCCGTTTTGCCCTTTACTGGTCGCAACCGACGCCGGGCAAGCTGACGTCGATGGCACTGCCTGAAACCGACATGACCGATACCAGTACCGGGCCCAGCGGCCAGGCGAATAATTCATGGTTTACCTGCCCGCGTACGACGCTCCAGCCGTGCATTATCGAACCTTACTTTTACGCGATCGATGGGCAAAACGTTTTATTGACCAGCATCGTTTTTCCGCTGATGGTCAAGGGCAAGGTCATCGCCTCGCTCTCGGTTGATATCAACCTCAACAGCCTGCAAACCATGAGCCAGCTTGCCAGCCAGAAGCTTTACGACGGGCAGACCAGCGTCAGCATTGTCAGCTCGGCAGGCATATTGGCCGGTTTTAGCAGCGACGCGAGCAAGCTTGGCCAACGTCTGGATCAGATTGACGCTGACGATGGTGCCCGGTTGAGTCAACTGATGGCCAGCGGCGGTCAGCCCCAGAGCATTCATGGTCACCAGCGGTTGAAAATCCTGACCCCGTTCCTGCCGATCCCGGGCAGCAAGCCGTGGGGGGTGTTACTCGATGTGCCGGAAAAGGTACTGGTCGGGCCGGCCCAGGCGCTGCAAGCAGAACTGGACGAGCGCAATAAGGCAGGCACCCTGATTGAGCTGTGCCTGGGCTCTCTGGCAGCAATCATCGGCCTGCTGCTGGTATGGCTGATGGCCCGCAGTGTGACGCGACCGATTCTGGGGGTAGCGCGCATGCTTGAGGACATTGCCAGCGGCGAAGGCGATCTGACCCGACGCCTGGCCTACGACAAGCAGGACGAACTGGGCCAGTTGGCAGGCTGGTTCAACCGCTTCCTCGACAAGCTGCAGCCGATCATCGCCGAGGTGAAACACTCGGTTCAGGATGCCCGCAATACGGCCGATCAATCGGCGGCCATTGCCACCCAGACCAGTGCCGGCATGGAACAGCAGTACCGCCAGGTCGATCAGGCTGCCACTGCCTCCCATGAAATGAGCGCTACGGCGCAAGATGTCGCACGCAGTGCCGCGCAGGCTGCTCAGGCAGCGCGCGATGCCGACCAGGCGACACGCCAAGGGCTGACCATCATTGACCGTACAACGTCCAGCATCGACCACCTGGCTGCCGACATGAGCGTAGCCATGACCCAGGTCGAAGGGTTGGCGGCCAATAGCGAAAAAATCGGTTCTGTACTGGAAGTGATTCGCGCGATTGCCGAGCAGACTAATTTACTCGCCCTCAATGCTGCGATCGAGGCGGCCCGAGCAGGCGAAGCCGGGCGCGGTTTTGCCGTGGTGGCTGACGAAGTGCGCAATTTGGCGCGACGAACCCAGGAGTCGGTGGAAGAAACCCGACAGGTGATTGAACAACTGCAAATCGGCACCAAGGATGTAGTGACGTCCATGGGCAACAGCCATCGCCAGGCCCAGGGCAGTGTCGAGCAGGTCGGTCAGGCAGTAACGGCATTGCAGCAAATCGGTGATGCCGTGAGCGTGATTACCGACATGAACTTGCAGATTGCCAGTGCCGCCGAAGAGCAGAGTGCAGTGGCTGAAGAGATCAACAGCAATGTGGCCACTATCCGCGATGTCACGGAATCATTGTCCGGACAGGCCAATGAGTCGGCACGGGTCAGCCAGTCGCTGAACTCACTGGCCAACCAGCAGCAAAAGTTGATGGATCAGTTCCGCGTCTGACCTGAAGTGGCATGATTGACGGCGGCCCCGGGGCCGCCGTCATTTTCAGCTCCTGCGGGCGGGTAGCCTGATCATCACCGACAAGCCGCCCAGCGCCCCCGTTTCAAGCTGCATTTCCCCACCCCAGACATCCACGATATCTCGCACAATGCCCAGGCCCAATCCATGGCCACTGGTTTGCTCGTCCAGCCGTGTTCCACGGCTGATAACCTGGTCGCGCTCTGTCTCGGGTATGCCCGGCCCATCGTCCTGGACTTCAATCTCATACCCGCCCGCGGTCTGGCGGATATTCAGTTCTACTTGCGAATCCGCCCATTTGCAGGCGTTGTCCAATAGATTGCCGAGCAATTCGAGCATGTCTTCACGGTCCCAAGGCATGTGCAGTCCTGGACTGGTGTTTAGCCTTAACTCCAAATGCCCGCCGTGAATCATGCCAAGGGTCGCCATCAACCCCGGCATTTCGGCGTCGACATCGAATTGAGCGCCCGGCAAGGCATCGCCTGCCAGACGGGCACGATTAAGCTCCCGACTCATACGTTGCTGCATCTGCTCTAACTGATCGCGCAGGGTTTTCTGTATCTGGGGATAAGCATCCAGCCGGCTGTCCTTGGCCAGGCTGATTAATACTGCCAACGGAGTTTTTAACGCGTGTCCCAGGTTGCCCAAGGCATTACGTGAACGCTTCAGATTGTCTTCAGTGTGGGCCAACAGGTGGTTTATCTGAGTGACTAAAGGCTCAAGCTCAAGGGGCACCTGGGCGTCGAGTTTTGAACGTTGTCCGGCCTGTAACTGTGCGATCTGCTTGCGGGCCGTTTCAAGTGGACGCAAAGCCCGATTAACCGTGAGCCGTTGCAACAGCAAAATAACGATCAGGGCGAACACGCCAATGGCCAACCCTATGCGCTGAACCTGCATGAAGCTTTCGCGTATGGGTGTGTAATCCTGGGCCACACTGATGGAAACCGCGTGGCCAAAACGCTGATAGTCACTGCGCAAGACCAGCAACATCTGCCCTTCGGGCCCCTCTTGCAACTTGCTGTCCAGGCCCGGATGACTGGGTCGCGGCAATTGAGCGTCCCAGAGTGAGCGCGAGCGCCAATGGATGTCACCAAACTGGATACTGAAGTAATGCCCGGAGAAAGGTCGATGGTAAGCCGGGGATAATCTGCGCTCATCCAGCTGCAAACCCTGGGGGCCGCGGCTCAAGGCAAGCAACAGGTTCTCGCTCTCGTTCTGTAGCCCCGACTCCAGATAGCGCTGAAGACCATTTTCAAATAGCCAGAGACTGACCTGACCGACCACCAGACCGGCAATCAACAGGACACTGATCAGACCCAGGCTCAAACGCCGCTGAATGGACTTCACTGGATGCCGGTACCAAAGATGTAGCCCTGCCCGCGACGAGTTTCGATCACTGTACGGCCCAGTTTTCGACGCAGATGGTTCACATGAACCTCCAGCACATTGGAGTCGCGCTCGGTCTCGCCATCATAGAGGTGCTCAGCCAGGTGGCTTTTGGACAGAATCTGTTGAGGATGCAGCATGAAGTAACGCAAAAGACGAAACTCGGCGGCGGTGAGCTGTATTTCAGCCCCCTCATTGATGACACATTGGCGCGACTCATCGAGTTGCAGTCCCGCGGATTTCAATAGCGGTTGATTCGACTGGCCATGGGATCGCCGTAATAACGCCTGCACCCGCAGTTGCAGCTCTTCTGGATGAAAAGGCTTGGTTACATAATCATCGGCACCGGCCTTCAGGCCATCAATGCGCTCCGACCAGGAACTGCGGGCGGTCAAAATCAGTACCGGTGTTGTCAGCCCTGTGGCACGCCATTGTTTAAGCACATCCAGACCTGGTAGCCCAGGTAGACCCAGATCGAGAATGATCAGGTCATATGGCTCGCTCTGCCCCTGATGCAAAGCATCACGACCGTCGGCCAGCCAGTCGACCGCATAACCCTGGCGAGTCAAGGAGGCCATCAGTTCATCGGCCAAAGGAACGTGATCTTCAACCAGCAACAAACGCATTAATCATCGACCTTATCTTTGAGCAATTGGCCATTACTGGCATTGAGCTTGATCTCTCGCACGACGCCACTCGGCGTTAACAATTCGACCTCATAAATATAAATGCCGTCATCCTCTTCCAGCTCTACCTCCAGCAGCTTTGCCCCTGGATGGCGCTGGAGAGCGCTTTGCAGGAGCTGCTCCAGAGGCAGTATTTCACCTTGCTCACGTAAACGTAATGCTTCGTCCTGCCCCAAGTCCCGCGCCAGGGTCAAAGAACAAAACGCACCAAGCATCAACGCTACAACCGTGCCCACTCGCACATGTACTCTCATCGCTAGCCTCAACGGCCTCTCCGGTGTATGTGTGTTTTCCCGCTACAAATGCGTAAACCATAGCGTTGCAGGCTTAACTGAAGCTGAATTGCTCACTCCGCTGGATAGGTGGCAGAGCGCTATACTCGCTCATGTCGAGTTAACTGTTAAACTGGCGGCCTGCATTCATCGCCCAGGCGATAGCCACCTTTTCAAGAGCTATAAACACTGTGGAAATTTTCAAAGAGTTTACCTTCGAATCTGCGCACCGCCTGCCTTTCGTTCCGCAAGGGCATAAATGCGGTCGTTTACATGGCCACTCGTTCAAGGTTGCAATTCACTTGAGCGGTGACATTGACCCCGCAACAGGCTGGATTCGCGATTTCTCGGAAATCAAGGCTATTTTCAAGCCGCTTTATGAGCAACTTGATCATAACTATTTGAATGATATTCCCGGTCTGGAAAACCCGACCAGTGAAGTATTAGCCAAATGGATCTGGCAACAGCTGAAACCTTTGCTTCCTGAACTGTCAGCGATTCGAATCCATGAAACCTGCACCAGTGGCTGTATTTATTACGGTGACTAAAAAGTTCGCATAAAAAAACCACCTTTATTGGTGGTTTTTTTATATTTGAAATTTGGCGGACTGCACTGACCCGGGCAAAATCCCTGTAGCACTGTCGAAACAGGCTTTTCTCGGCACAAAAACAAACCCCCTGTCTGCGTGAGCAGACAGGGGGTTTGGAATTTAATCTTGACGATGACCTACTCTCACATGGGGAAACCCCACACTACCATCGGCGATGCATCGTTTCACTTCTGAGTTCGGGATGGGATCAGGTGGTTCCAATGCTCTATGGTCGTCAAGAAATTCGGTAGCCAGCGCGTTTACCTTGCGGTCAACGTTCCAGCGAATGGGTATGTAATAGATTTGTGTGTTATGCAAACTTTCGGTTTGTATCGTCTTCACACACCGCAACTTGTCTGTTCTTGTCACCAAGAACGCAAATTGCTTGGG